>NZ_JAOWKY010000010.1 GCF_025751435.1 Albidovulum marisflavi
TTCTGAATGTGATGGCAGCCTGAGGCCACTCGCGTGCCTGGCTTGCTGCCCACGACGAAGTGCTCGAGACCGCCTGCAGCTGCGACGTTCTTGTAGCCGTTGGCGCCGTCGGAACAGAGCACGGCATGGCTCGGAACCAGCGGCTTCATGGCGCGCTCGAGCGTCACGCTCTTGCGGTTCGGCAGGCGTCGGAAGAGGCGCGCGCCGCTGCGGTTAGTGACGTTGAGAATGGGGAGCTGCCACTTCGAGAGGCCTCGCATCATCTTCAGCCCCCGCGTTGTGAAGTCCTCCCACCTGGGGCGGGGCGGCGGTGCAACCTTCTTCGGATCTGCGAAGTGCCGGACCCATTCGCGAGAACCCTTGCGCGATTCCCGCTGGAAGGTCTCATCCGCCTCCACGATCCCAGAGAAGCTCACGGTTGAGCCACTGCCGATGATGGAAAACACCAGCATCCGCCAACGCCAGAGCGTGTATTTGTTGAGTCCCAGCCGCCGCGCGAGCTTGCGCACCGACTGGGGTGCGGCGGTGCCCAGCATATCCCGCAGCGCGACGATGAACAGGTCCGGGCGACGGAGTCGGCCGATGGCGCTGCCCGTTGTGCCCGAATAGGTTTTCTGGCAGCCAGCGCAGCGGTAGCGCTGGACCTTGGTCCGGGTGCGGCCCCACTTCTGTCGGCGCTCGTCGCCGCAGAAGGAGCACTTGTGATCCTGGATTGTCCGTGCTTCGATCTCCGAGATCGCCTCGGTCTTTCGTCGGATATCCCTGATCTTCGACTGGGCGTCCTCGATCTGGGCCGGGTTCAGGCGGTCGAGGGCATCGAGAAACCGGCGAAAGTCGTGGTGCAGCATGGGTGTCCTCCGCGTAAAAGCCGAGTGATATAGGCCCTTCTGCGAAATAACGAAGCGCACCAACACGGTTTGCGGACACCCCCTAAA
>NZ_JAOWKY010000001.1:0-420000 GCF_025751435.1 Albidovulum marisflavi
CCTCGGCGGCGGCGGCGGAAGCGGCCAAGCTTGACGGCGTGAAGAAGGTGCTCTGCGCCGAGGATCCGTCGCTCGGTCACCGCCTTGCGGAACCCACTGCGGCGCTGATCGTGTCGCTCGCGGGCGACTATTCGCACATCGTCGCGCCCGCGACGACGGACGCGAAGAACGTGCTGCCGCGCGTCGCCGCGCTTCTGGACGTGATGGTGATCTCGGATGTCTCGGGCGTCGTCGATGCCGACACGTTCGAGCGCCCGATCTACGCCGGCAACGCGATCCAGACGGTGAAATCCTCGGACGGCAAGAAGGTCGTCTCGATCCGCACCGCGACCTTCGATCCGGCGGGCCAGGGCGGCTCGGCTTCGGTCGAGACGATCTCGGCCGTCGCGAACCCCGGGCTGAGCGAGTGGGTCGAGGACAAGGTCGCGACCTCGGACCGTCCGGAACTGACCTCGGCCGGCATCGTCGTCTCCGGTGGCCGCGGCGTCGGCTCCCAGTCCGACTTCGCGCTGATCGAGAAGCTCGCCGACAAGCTCGGCGCCGCCGTGGGCGCGTCGCGCGCCGCCGTCGACTCGGGCTTCGCGCCGAACGACTGGCAGGTCGGCCAGACCGGCAAGGTCGTGGCGCCGCAGCTGTACGTGGCCGTCGGCATCTCGGGCGCGATCCAGCACCTGGCGGGCATGAAGGACAGCAAGGTCATCGTCGCCATCAACAAGGACGAAGAGGCCCCGATCTTCCAGGTCGCCGATTACGGCCTCGTCGCAGACCTCTTCACCGCCGTCCCGGAACTGACCGAAAAGCTGTGATCCGGCGGCGAAGCCGGACATGAAACCAAAAGGCCCGCCAATTGGCGGGCCTTTTTCTTGCAGCGCGCCGTCAGGCGGCTTGCCGTTGCCCAGCCAAGCGGGAAGGATGGCAAGGGCGCGCCAGAGCTGCGCGGCCGTCACGCCCGGGTTCATCATGTCTCATGTCTTCCCCCGCCACACACACCGCCTGCCACCCCGCGCGGTGCGCGGTCAGGGCTGCTACATCTTCGACGAAACCGGGAAGGCCTACCTGGATGCCTCGGGCGGTGCGGCGGTATCCTGCCTTGGTCACAGCGACCCGGACGTCATCGCAGCCGTGCAGAACCAGGTTGCGCAACTGGCCTTCGCGCACACCGGGTTCTTCACTTCGGGTCCCTCCGAGGATCTTGCCGACCTTCTGATCGCGAACGCGCCCGGTTCGCTTGATCGCGTCTACTTCGTCTCTGGCGGATCCGAGGCGGTGGAGGCCGCGATCAAGCTTGCGCGCCAGTATCATCTTGAACGCGGCGATCCGGGCCGGCGGCGGCTGATCGCGCGGCGGCAAAGCTATCACGGTAACACGCTTGGCGCGCTGGCCGCAGGCGGCAACCAATGGCGGCGGCAGCCATTCGAGCCGCTTCTGATCGAGGTCAGCCACATCGCGCCCTGCTACGAATACGTACTGCGCGAGGCGGGCGAAAGCGCCGAAGACTACGGCCTTCGCGCCGCACAGGAACTTGAGGATGAGATCCTGCGCCTTGGCCCCGGCAACGTCATGGCCTTCATCGCAGAGCCGGTCGGAGGGGCCACGATCGGCGCCGTTCCACCGGTACCCGGCTATTTTCGTCGGATCCGAGAGATCTGCGACCGCTACGGGGTCCTTCTGATCCTCGACGAAGTGATGTGCGGCATGGGGCGCACCGGCCACCTCTTCGCCTGTGAGGCAGAGGGCGTCGCGCCCGACATACTTTGCATCGCCAAGGGCCTGGGTGCCGGCTACCAGCCCATCGGCGCAATGCTTTGCAGCAAGGAAATCTACAGCGCGATCGAAGAGGGCAGCGGCTTCTTCCAGCACGGACACACCTACTTGGGCCACCCGGTTGCCACCGCCGCGGGGCTTGCCGTGCTGCGCAAGCTGCTGGACGCCGATCTGGCCGCGCGCTCGGCGCGGATGGGCGAAAGGCTGTCGCTCGCCCTGCGCGACACGTTCGGTCAGCACCCGCATGTGGGTGATATCCGGGGCCGCGGGCTTTTCATCGGCATGGAATTCGTCGCGGACAGAGAGCGCAAGTCACCCTTCGATCCTGCCTTGGGGATCGCGGCCCGGCTCAAGGCCGCCGCGTTCGATGCGGGGCTTGTCTGCTATCCGATGTCGGGCACGCGCGACGGCAAGCTTGGCGATCACGTGCTTCTGGCGCCGCCGTTCATCCTGGAGGATCGGCAGATCGAGGAGATCATCGACAAGCTCGCGCGGGCGATCGCCGCCGCTCTCGGCCAAGATGGCTGACAGTCGGCAGAGCCTATCTGGAAAGATCCAGCCAAAGCCGGATCAAGGCCGCTTCGGGGGTTTCTTCCCCACCATTTTCGCAGCCCGCGCGCCAGAGGGCCGCACCCGCAGCGTAGCTTCCCGGCAGCAGACCGCCCGACTCGCACTGGCTGACCGCACGGATTCGGCAACCGCGCGCGACCGCGGCGCGAAGCACCGACTCCAGTACGGGGTCGGACATGATCGTCCCTGCACCGAAGACGCGCAGCACGGCACCGTCCAGTTCGGCCAGCATTGCCGCTACGGCAGGGGCGGACAACCCAGGCGACAGCGTCAGTATTGCAAGCTGCCGGTCCTGAAAGCGCAGCGGCCGAAAGGGGACCGCGGGCTGAGACTGCTGGATGGACCGGAACGCGTCGGCTTGTTGCGAATGGTGCTTGACCAGACCGCCCGCGGGAAGGACGCGCCCCGCAAATGCGAGCCACACACCCGGCCTGCCGCCAAGCGCTATGTCCAGGGCAAGCGCTAGGTTCCCCTCGGCATCGCCGCCGGTGTTCAGCGGATGCATCGCGCCGCACAGAACGATCGGGACGCCAATGCCCGCCAAGGCTTGCGCCAGTGCAGCGCCGCTGAAGCTCATGGTATCGGTGCCGTGGGTCACGATCACACCCGCGCCCTCGAACGCCGCAACGGCGTCTATGATGATGTTCCAGTGCCGAGGTCCGATTTCGGCGCTGTCCACCAGGGGCTCAAAGGTGCGCACCTCGATCTCGGTGCCGTTCCGCTTGATCCGTTCCAGCGCGCCTTCGACGATCCCGGCCGCCGGCATCAGCCCGTCGGGGCCGGAAACCATACCGATCGTACCGCCGGTGTGAAGAACCAGAATCTTCGCCATCTCCCCTATCCCCAATGTTCCCGTTCAAGCTCTAGCAGAAGGCCAGGCGGAGCGACATGCTTGCGCAGAGCATTGGAACATTGAAGACGGGCAGTCAGAGAGAGGCCAATCCTTACGATCTGCACCGGGTCAACCTCGGATCATTCCGATGCTGCACTCAGGGAAGCCGTCGATGCGCGCTCACGCGGGTTCCCCGCCGAGGGCTTCCCAAAAGTCGGCCCTCAGGTTGTGGTGAGGAAATGGCTCGTCCGGCACATCGACCTCAAGGAAATCACAAAGCGGTTCCCAACCTTCCGCGACATCGAAGACGAGCACGCGGTCCGCGGGCAGTGCCTCTTGCACTTCCTTGGTCCTGCGACGATAGGCGGCCAGTCCGATCTCCTTGTCGTCAAGAACGCCCCCGAAAGTGACCTTTCCCGCCAGATCGTTCCACGCCGACAGGATGTCGCGAATGTGGGGCGGCAGCGGCAGATCCTGATACCTGGCCATCAGCTTGCCGATCGTCTTTTCGAAACTGACCCACCATTTTTCTTCGGGCCGCACTGTATGGACCACCTTTGCGTTGGGAAACGCGGTGGCCAATTCGCGCCAGACATGCGCGCCCGGCCAGTCCACCTGCGACTTGTACCCGTCGAATACGGCTTCCCAATCGACCGGATCTCCGGCTGCCAGCCTCTGCCAATGCACCACTTGCCCAGGGTCTACGACGATTTCGTGCATGTGGTGACAGCGCCCGTAACCCAGACGCTCCAGTGCCGCCTTGAGGGATTTTGTTCCTGTCCGTCCAAACCCTGAACCGATGACTTCAAGTGCCATGTCAGATTCTCCTCGCCCATCGGACAAGCATCAGCCCACGTTCAGCATATGTCTACAATGATCGCTCTATCGCCGGCGCAAGTCTTGCTCTGAAGTGCAGCTCAACCTGCCCGATCAGCCCGCACCTCGGACGAAAACGCCCCCGCAGAACTCTGCGGGGGCGCTTGCAAGCCGAAGGTGCAGTCAGGGCGATCAGTCCCGAAGCAGTTCGTTGATCCCGGTCTTCGAACGGGTCTGTGCGTCGACCTTCTTCACGATCACCGCGCAGTAAAGGTTTACGCCGCCCTTCGACGGCATCGACCCGGCAACCACCACTGAATAGGGCGGAACCTCGCCATACATCACTTCACCGGTCTCGCGGTCGACAATCTTGGTTGACTTGCCGATGAAGACGCCCATGCCAAGCACGGAGCCTTCGCGCACGATGCAGCCCTCGACAACTTCGGAGCGGGCCCCGATGAAGCAGTTGTCCTCGATGATCGTGGGGCCCGCTTGCATCGGTTCAAGCACGCCGCCGATCCCGACGCCACCGGACAGGTGGACGTTCTTGCCGATCTGGGCACAGGACCCGACGGTGGCCCAGGTGTCGACCATCGTGCCGCTGTCGACATAGGCGCCAAGGTTCACGAACGACGGCATCAGAACCACACCCGGCGCGACATAGGCCGAGCGGCGCACGATGCAGTTCGGGACGGCGCGAAAACCGGCCTGTTTCCATTCCTGGTCACCCCAGCCGGCAAACTTGGAATCCACCTTGTCCCACCAGGAACCGCCTTGCGGTCCGCCCGATTGCTGGGCCATGTCCTTCAGGCGGAAGCCCAGGAGAACGGCCTTCTTGGCCCATTGATTGACGTGCCAGGCTCCGTCCTCGCCCCGCTCGGCCACCCGCAGGCTGCCGGAGTCGAGCGCGGCCAGCGTCGCTTCGATGGCGTTGCGTGTCTCGCCCTTGGTCGCGGGCGTGATCGTGTCGCGGGCATCCCACGCGGCTTCAATGGCGGCTTCTAGCTGGGCGTTGGACATGGGCGGGCTCCCCTCTGGCGTATCGGTTGACTTGCGTATGGTCCATAAGGCGCATCGCCGTAGGGCGCAATGCGACTAGCTTTCAAGCGGATCCGGCGCGGTGTTGGCGCCGCAGACCAGAACCGCGACCCGTTCGCCCGGCAGAGGCCGGTAGGCGCCCGAAAGGACGGCCGCCAGCGCGGTCGCCCCGGCCGGTTCGACAAGCTGCCGGAGCCCGCGCCACAGCAGCCGCCGCGCATCGAGAATCGCGTCGTCCGGCACGAGAACGGAGGTCACGCCGACCCCGGCGGCAAGCCCGTAGCAATGCGTGCCGATCCGCCGCGCCCCAAGGGCGTTCGCTGCGACCCCGCCGACTTCGACCTCGGTTTCCGGACCATCGTACAGCGCGCGATGCAGCGTCGGCGCCAGCTCGGGCTCGACCGCCACGACCTTGCGCCTGCCTTGCAGCCAGCCAAGTGCGCCGCCGATCAACCCGCCGCCGCCGACAGCGATCAGGATAGTGTCTGCCTCAAGCCCCTGTTCTTCCCATTCCCGTATCAGGGTGCCCTGCCCGGCAAGCGTCGCAGGGGCGTCATAGGCATGGATCTGCATGGCCCCGGTCAGGTCCTGATGCGCGCGCGCCGCGTCCAGCGCGTTCTGATAGGCGCCGGGCACCACCGTCAGATTGGCCCCGGTCTCACGGATCAGCGCGATCTTCGATGGACCTGCGATTTCGGGAACGAAGATCTGCGCCGGATACCCAAGCCTGCGCGCGGCATGGGCCACGGCCGCCCCGTGGTTGCCCCCCGATGCCGCAACCACGCCCGCCGCCGGGACATCGTGGGACAAAAGCGTGTTGAAGGCGCCGCGCGCCTTGAAGCTTCCGGTGTGCTGCAACTGCTCAAGCTTCAACTCGACCTCGCGATCAAGTCCGAGGTCCACGGACAGGACGGGCGTTCGCCGGACATGGTCCCGGATGCGGGCGGCCGCCGCCTCGATTTCCTTGCGCCAATCCATTCGGCACGCTCCATTGCTGGCAAGACCAGGGTGAAAGCTATAGGGCTGTGAAGAAGACCGCACAAGGAACCAGCCATGACCGAAGATCCGCGCAGACATCCGTTCCGCCACAGTCATCAGGACGTGGAGGCCGCCGACCGCATTCCGGACACGCCGCAAACGCGCGCGCCCGCCTATCGGCTTGCCTTCACGGACAATGAATTCTTGTGCCGCGAGGAGCTGCGGCCAGTGCGTCTTCAGTTGGAGCTTCTGAAGCCGCAGATGATCATGGACGAACGCGGCATCCAGTCCACCATCGTGCTCATGGGGTCCGCGCGCATTCCGGCGAAAGGCATGGAAAAGGGCGGCGCGACCGATGCGCTTGCGGAGTGGTACGAGGTTGCCCGCGAACTTGCCCGCCTGATCACCCAGAAAAGCATGGAAAGCTACGGGCGCGAAAACGTGATCGTCACCGGCGGCGGGCCCGGCATCATGGAGGCCGGAAACCGTGGCGCGCACGAGGCTGGCGGACATTCGATCGGGCTGAACATCGTTCTGCCGCATGAGCAGGCGCCAAACAGCTATGTCACGCCGGACCTGTGCTTCAACTTCCACTACTTCGCGGTTCGCAAGATGCATTTCCTGATGCGCGCCCGGGCCATCTGCATCTTTCCCGGCGGCTTCGGAACGCTGGACGAGATGTTCGAATCCCTGACCCTGATCCAGACACGCCGGATGAAACGGGTGCCCTTCCTGCTGTTCGGCAGGGCCTTCTGGGAAAAGATCATCAACTGGCAGGCGCTGGCAGAGGCAGGCACGATCTCGGCCGAGGATCTTGAGCTGTTCAACTTTGTCGAAACGGCGGAAGAGGCGATGGACATCATCGGGAACTGGCCCTGACTCGGCGCCCCAGGCCTCAGCCCAGCGTTTCGCGCAGCCAGCCGGCGGCGTAGTCCGCCCGCGACACCTGCGCGAAGCGCGCCATGCGGTCAAGTTCGGCTTCAAGCCGGGCGCGGCGGCCCGCGCCCATCGAAACGCCCGGTTCGGGCCAGAAGGCCCGGACCGCCAGCCTGTCCGCCTGCCGGTCGGCCTTCATGTCGATGCGCCCGATGATGCGGTCACCCTCAAGCACGGGGAAGACGTAGTAGCCATACTTGCGCTTCGCCTCGGGCACGAAAACTTCGATCCGGTAGTGGAAGCCGAACAGGCGCTCTGCCCGGTTCCTGTCCCGCAGCGCGGGGTCAAAGGGGCTCAGGATGCGGATGCGCCCCGGCGGTTCGGGCACCTCCGCCCCGTCGACCACGTCGGACCGTGCGAACGATCTGCGGACCTGCCCCCCGGCGCATTCGATGCCCACCTCGATGATACTGCCACGCTTGACCGCAGCCGCGCACCAATCCTTCGCCTCGTCCGGTGTGACCTTCGCGAAGAAGGCCGCGATTTCGCCCGACGTGGCAAAACCCAACCTGTCAAGCGCGGCATTGCAGGCCCAGTCGATGGTCTGCGACTGCGAGGGCGCGTGGCACAGGTATTCGTCCGGTATGACCCGTTCGGTCAGGTCGTAGATCTTGCGGAACGCGTCGCGCCGGACCACCGAAAGCCTGCCGACCCGCCAAAGGTATTCCAGCGCGATCTTGGATGGGTTCCAGTCCCACCATCCGCCGGAACTGCGCGCCTCTGACTCTCCGACTTCCGAGGTCGAAACGGGGCCGTTTTCCGCGACATGCGCCAGAACTTCATCGAACCTGGCGTCGAATCCCTGGCCATGCCACTTGGCCCAGCGTTCGCGCAGGCGCGTCTCGTCCCGCCCGAACCGCAGGCGCCAGTGCGGGAAGAACGACGAGGGTATGATCGAGGCGTCGTGCGTCCAGTGTTCGAACAGCTTGCGGTCCTGATCGTGCAGGCGGGATAGGTGTTCGGGCCGGTAGGCCTGCCGCCGCGCGAACAGGATCATGTGATGGGCGCGTTCGACCGTGTTGATGCTGTCGACCTGGACGAAGCCAAGCCGTTCGATCAGCGCAAGCAGATCATCGCCCTTGGCCGTGCCAACCGGCCGCTCGGCCAGCGCGTGGCGGTCGAGGAACAGGCGGCGCGCCGCCCGGTTGGTCAGGATCGGAAGGTTCCGGGACATGACCCAAGCGTTAGCAGCCGCGGCGCGCGGGTCAACCGTCGCGCGCGCGGACGCCCGGATTGATGCCCGGATTAATCACGGGGCTTCACGCCGATCTCACGCGCAGCCTATTGGCTGGACGTCTGCATCCCGGTTTCCGCCTCGATCTGCGCCCGGCTCTTGCGGGCGCGCTCGGTCGCGGACTTGAGCTGGCCGCAGGCCGCCATGATGTCCTCGCCCCTGGGCGTGCGGATCGGAGAGGCATAGCCGGCCTTGTAGATGATGTCGGCAAAGGCCTCGATCCGTTCCCAGTCGGAACGCTGATAGGGGCTGCCGGGCCATTCGTTGAAGGGAATGAGGTTGATCTTGGCCGGGATTCCGCGGATCAGCTTCACAAGCCGCTTGGCGTCCTCGTCACTGTCGTTCACGCCCTTCAGCATCACGTATTCGAAGGTGATGCGTTCGGAGTTCGACAGCCGCGGATATTCGCGCAGCGCGCCCAGAAGCGTCTCGATGTTCCAGCGCTTGTTGATCGGGACCAGCCTGTCGCGGACATCGTCGGTCGTGGCATGGAAGCTGACCGCCAGAAGGCAGCCGATTTCCTGGGCGGTCTTGGCAATCTCGGGCACGACCCCGCTGGTCGACAGCGTGATCCGCCGACGCGACAGCGTCAGCCCCTCGCCGTCCATCACGATCTTCATCGCGTCGCGGACATTGTCGAAATTGTAGAGCGGCTCGCCCATGCCCATCAGCACGACGTTGGACACCAGCCGCGTCTCGTTCTTGGGGTCGCCCGGCTTGGGCCATTCGCCCAGATCGTCGCGCGCCACCAGCACCTGGCCGACGATTTCCCCGGCGGTCAGGTTGCGGACCAGTTTCTGCGTGCCGGTATGACAGAACGAACAGGTCAGCGTGCAGCCGACCTGGCTGGAAATGCACAGCGTGCCGCGGTTTTCCTCGGGGATGTAGACGGTCTCGACCTCATGCCCGCCCGCGATGCGCAGCAGGTACTTGCGCGTCCCGTCCGCCGAGATCTGGCGCGTCACCACCTCGGGCAGCGCGATCTCGAACTTGTCGGCCAGCATGGCGCGATAGTCCTTGGCAAGGTTGGTCATCCCCGCGAAGTCGCGCACGCCCCAGTGGTAAATCCATTGCCAGATCTGACCGACCCGCATCTTCGCCTGCTTTTCCGGCGTGCCGGCGGCGATCAGGGCGTCGCGCAACTGATCGCGCGTCAGGCCGACAAGGTTGACGCGGCCGCCTTCGGGCAGCTTGCGGGCGATGGTCACGACGTCCTGCGTGACGGGGGCTGTGGCTTCGTTCATGGGCGTTCCCGGGATCCAAGGTCCGCCCTTATATGGGATTCGCGGGCAAAACGGAACAGTGCCCGTCTTGACCCGCCATTCACCCCCCCGTCATGTAGGGCATCAGCACGACTTCGCTGTCCGGTTCGATCCTCGTGAACCACGCCTCGCGGTAGATCTTGCCGTCCAGCGCAAGCGACACGCCGCGCTTGATCTGCGGCTCAAGGCCCGGATAGCGGGCGGCGAGTTCGTCCAGAAGCTCCTTGAACGTCCTCGCCTCCACTTCCACCTCTGCCTGCCCATCGGCCGCCGAACGTAGCGTGCCCCAAAGCAGGACCTTGACCATCGCTCAGCCCTTTTCCGCCAGAGCCTTCTGAAGCTTGGGCGGCGACATCGGCAGTTCGGTCATCCGCACGCCCACCGCACGCGACACAGCGTTCGCGATGGCGGCCAGCGGCGGCACGATCCCGGTCTCGCCGACACCGCGCACGCCGTAGGGGTGACCCGGATTGGGAATCTCCAGGATCACCGTGTCAATCATCGGCAGGTCCGATGCGACCGGGATGCGATAGTCGAGGAAGCCGGGGTTCTGCAGCTTGCCGTCGGCGCCGTAGATGTATTCCTCGTTCAGCGCCCAGCCGATGCCCTGCACGGCGCCGCCCTGCATCTGCCCCTCGACGTAAGAGGGATGCACGGCCTTGCCCGCGTCCTGGAACACGGTGTAGCGCAGCACCTTCGTGGCGCCCGTCTCCGGGTCGACCTCGATGTCGCACAGGTGGACGCCAAAGCTGACGCCCGCGCCATCGGCATTGACCTCGTGGTGGCCGCAGATCGGGCCGCCGGTTTCGGCGGACACGGCCGCAATCTCGGCCAGCGTCATCGGCGGGAACTTCCCGGCGTTGGGCCCAGCAGGTACCGCGGCGCCGTCGACCCATTCCACCGCGTCCTCGTCGATGCCCCAGATCTTTGCCGCGCGCGAACACATCTTCTTGATCGCGTCACGGGCGGCCTTGATGGTGGCAAGACCCACCGCGAAGGTCACGCGGCTGCCGTCGGTTACATCGTTGTAGCCCAGGGAGGACGTGTCCGCCACGATGGTGCGGATCTTGTCGTAGGGGATGCCCAGTTCCTCGGCCGCCATGAGGCTGATCGAGGCGCGGGATCCGCCGATGTCGGGGTTACCCTCGGTCACGCCCACGGTGCCGTCCGTGTTCACCGACAAGCTGACGCAGGTGTTGCCGCCGAAGTTGAACCAGAAACCGCAGGACAGACCACGTCCCTGGTTCGGCCCCAGCGGCGCCGCGTAGTGCGGGTGCGCCTTCGCGGCCTCCAGCGTCGCCTTCAGGCCGATCTGGTCGAAGGTCGGGCCGTAGGAGGACTTCGTGCCCTTGTCGGCCGCGTTCTTCAGCCGAACTTCCAGCGGATCAAGACCGAAATGCTGGCAAAGCTCGTCGACCACGCTCTCGACCGCATAGATCGACAGCGGCGCTCCCGGCGCGCGGTAGGCGCTTTCCTTGGGACGGTTGGTCATGACGTTCCAGCCCAGCGACCGGACCGCATCAAGGTCATAGGCTGCAAAGGCTGCCTGGGCGCCGAAGTCGACCGTCCCGCAGTGGAAGGCGCCGCCCGAATAGCGCAGACGCGCCTGCGCGGCGGTGATCCGCCCGTCCTTCGTCATCCCGATCTTGATATCCATCGAGGAGGACACGGTCGGCCCCGTGGCCCGGAAGACCTCGTCCCGCGTCAGGACAAGCTTGACCGGACGGCCGGCCTTCCTCGAAAGCGCAAGCGCGACGGGCTCCATGTAGACCATGGTCTTGCCGCCGAACCCGCCGCCGATCTCGGAGGCGGTGACGCGCAGCTGGCTGGCCTCCATGCCCAGGATCGCGGAACAAAGGGTGCGGTAGAAGAACTGCCCCTGCGTGCAGACCCAGAGGTCGGCCTTGCCGTCCGCGGTTACCGACGCCAGGCAGGCGTTGGGCTCGATATAGCCCTGATGGGTCGCGGCGGTCTTGAAGCTGCGCTCAATCACGTGATCGGCCTTGGCGAACCCGGCCTCAAGGTCGCCGTGGCCGAACTCGCAGTGGTGAGTCACGTTTTCGGACATGCCCGCGGGAACGTTCTCGAACGCCCGGCCCGCCTGGACGACCGGGGCGCCGGGCTTCATCGCCTCGTCCAGATCGGTCACATGCGGCAGAACCTCGTAGTCCACCTTGATCAGTTTCAGCGCTGCCTTGGCGGCGGCAATGCTCGTGGCGGCAACCGCGGCGACGGCGTGACCGTCATAAAGCGCCTTTTCCCGCGCCATGCAGTGGTCCTGCACATCCAGCAGGAAGGCGTCCTCGGGCACACCGAAGTCGGCCGAGGTCACGACCGCCTTGACGCCCGGCAGCGCCTCGGCCGCTGAGGTGTCGATCGACCGGATCCGGGCGTGCGCGTGGGGGCTGCGCAGCACCTTGGCGTGCAGCATCCCTGGCGCGGTGACGTCCGCCCCATACATGGCGCGGCCCGTGACCTTGTCCACCCCGTCGGGACGGTTGGGCCGGGTCCCGACCTGCTTGAACTCGCGTTTCTGATATGCGTCCAGCGCCATCTCAAGCCCCCCTCATTTCTGCCGCGGCCACCTGAACGGCGCGGATGATCTTGTCATAGCCGGTGCAGCGGCAAAGATTGCCGGCCAGCCAGTAGCGCAATTCCTCTTCCGTCGGATCGGGGTTCTTTTCCAGCAGCGCCTTGGCCGCGACCAGGATGCCCGGTGTGCAGATGCCGCACTGAAGGGCCGCATGTTCGATGAAGGCGCGCTGAAGCGGATGCAGCGTATCGCCGTCCGCCATGCCCTCGATCGTTGATATCTCGGCGTCCTGCGCCTCGGCCCCGAGGACGAGGCAGGAACAGACAAGCCGACCGTTCACGGTGACCGAGCAGGCGCCGCAGTCGCCGGTGCCGCAGCCTTCCTTGGCGCCGGTCAGGCTCAGCCGGTTGCGCAGCACGTCCAGAAGGGTTTCATCCGGGGTACAGATGAACTCGACCGGATCGCCGTTGATTGTCGTGGAAACCTGAATCGTCTTCATGCTTTCGCTCCCGCGCGGTCATAGGCGATGCGGGCGGCGCGCTTGGCCAGCACACCAGCCGTCCGCGTGCGGAATTCGACCGTGCCGCGCTTGTCATCGATGGGTTTGCAGATCGCTTCGCAGGCGGTGGCCATACGAGCAAGCGTTTCGTCGTCAAGCCGGGTGCCGGTGATCACCTTCGCGGCTTCCTCGGCCAGAAGGATCGTCGGGGCCACGGCCCCAAGCGCCACGCGCGCGCTTTCGACGGTGCCGTCCGAGCCAAGGACCAGGCTGACACCGGCAGAGGCGACCGCGATGTCCATTTCGGTCCGGGGAATGAAACGCAGGTAGGCATCGGACGCGCGGTCCGGACGGCCGGGCAGAAAGATCGAGGTCACGATCTCCCCCTTCGCCAGCGTCGTCCGGCCAGGGCCTGCGGGAATCTCCAGGATCGGCACGTCGCGGGTCCCGTTGGGGCCCTGGACGCGCACCGTCGCACCCGCTGCGACCAGCGACGGCACGGCGTCGCCCGCGGGCGATGCGTTGCATAGGTTCCCCGCCATGGTGGCGCGGCCCTGGACTTGCGTGGAGCCGATCAGGTTGAAGCCCTCGACCACGCCCGGCCACATGGCGCAGACGCCCGCATGTTCCCCGAGTTCCGCGCCGGACACTGCGGCACCCACCCGGAAGCCTCCGGCTTCTGGCGTGATGTCCCGCATGCCAGGTATCCGCTTGATGTCCACGACAAGGTCGGGTTCGACCATGCCGGACTTGAGCTGGACCAGAAGGTCGGTGCCCCCGGCCAGAACGCGCGCCATGCCGGAATGACCGGCAAGAAGCGCTACGGCTTCGTCCGCCGTTTTCGCCGCAACGTATTGCATCAGATCGTTCTCTTCCTGTTGGTCCCGGTGTCCCGTCGCACAGTGCGGGCGCCGCGAAGGGTCGCTCCTGGGCACAATGGCAAGAGCCGGGAAGCTCTGCCCGGCCACGTTAGAGCGGGCGGCAAATCGCGTCAACGCGCTCGAAAGGTCTCATCGCGCGGCGGGGAACTGGCGAACCTCAATCCCTTCGGCGACCAGGTTTTCACGAACCGAGCGCGCGATCCGGACCGCTGTCGCGCCATCGCCGTGCAGGCAGATCGTGTCGATGCGCGTGGGAATATGCTTGCCGCTTTCGGTGATGATCGCGCCGGCAGCGACCATTTTCGCAATGCGCGGGCCGGCGAGATCGGGATCGTGGATCACCGCCCCCGGCAGGCTGCGGTCAACCAGCGTCGCATCGTCGTTGTAGGCACGGTCGGCAAAGATCTCACCCGCCCAATTGCAGCCCAGTTCGCGCACGGCCTGCTGCTGCGCGGTGGCGGCCAGCACCATCACGATGATGTCCGGCGCGATGTCGAGCGCAGCTTCGTAGCAGGCACGCGCCATCGCCACGTCCTCGGCCGCCATGTTGGCCATGGCGCCGTGCAGCTTGAGGTGCCGGACCTGCCCGCCTGCCGCCCGCGCCATCGCGATCGCCGCGCCAAGCTGGTAGCGCACCAGGTTTCCAAGCGTTTGCTTGGGCAATTGCATCCGCCGTCGTCCGAAACCCTGAAGATCGGGAAACCCCGGATGTGCGCCGATCCCCACGCCCTTGTCGACCGCAAGGCGCATGGTCGCCGCCATTACGTCCGGATCACCCGCATGAAAGCCGCAAGCGATATTGGCCGAGGTGACGATATCAAGAAGCGCCCCGTCCTCGCCCATTTTCCAGGGGCCGAAGCTTTCGCCCATGTCGGCATTCAGGTCGACGGATCGTGTCATCGAAAGGGCTCCTCAGGTGTCGTGGGCTGAAATCATGCCGTCGATCAGACGATAGGACAGAAGGTCGGGCATGTCGCGCGGATCGCGGACCGCGTGGCGCGGACGGCGCGGCAGGTCGCGCAGCATGGTACGATGGCGGCGTTCGGCCTCCAGCGCCTCTTCGAAGCTGACGAAGCGGAAGCGGAGCAGAGCCCCCGGTCCAGCCTGTGCGACTGCGGGAAGGTCGGCCGGGATCACCGTCCCGATCCGCGGGTAGCCGCCCGTGGTCTGGCATTCCGGCAAAAGCACGAAGGGCGTGCCGTCGCCGGTTACCTGGATGTCGCCGGGCACGATGACCTCGGACAGGATCGAAAGCTGGCGGTCGGCCGCAAAGCCCTCGCCCTCCATGGTCAGACGCACGCCCATCCGGTTGGCTCGGACATCGCGGGTGAAGTCCGTCGCCTCGAATCGGGCGCGTTCGGAGGCGGTGAAAAGCGCCGATTGGGCGCTTTCGACGATGCGGATGGCGCCCCCCGAAAAGCGGTCGTCGACGCCCAGGACCAGCCCCGGCTCCGTCCGCGCATCCGGGCCAAGCGGCAGGCGATCGCCCGCCTGCACGAGACCGCCGATCCCCGCCACGAGATGCGCCGCACGAGACCCCAGGATGGGTTGGGTCGCTATTCCTCCGCCCAGGTGAAGATAACCGTAGGTCCCCTTTTCACAACCGCCGACGGTCAGCGTCTGGCCCGGCGCGATCACATGAGAAGCGTTCCACGGCAAACTCTTGCCGTCGATGTCGGCCCGCATCGGGGCACCGGTCAAGGCAATGCGCGTGGTGTCCGACACCGTGAACGCGCCGCCATGACCTGCCATCTCGAGTGCCGCCAGATCGACGGACTGGCCCAGCAGCGCAGCCCCCTCGGCAAGGGCGACGGAATCGGCCGCGCCGCCACGGGACAGGCCCTCCATCAACATGCCCAGGCGGCCACCGTCCTGCACCGTCATCGCAGGCCCCGCGCGGGTGACGACCAGATGCCTCATGCGATCGTCTCCACCGTGGCCCCGCCGTCGCCGGATGTATCGGCGGCGCGGATTTGATCGAACTCGTCCCGCCCGATCGCGGGAAAGATCAGCTCGTCCCCGGGCCGAAGCGGGAAGGGGGTCTCGCTTTGCGGGCGAAAGGCGCGAAACGCGGTCTGGCCAATGTGCCGCCAGCCTGTCGGCGTGGGCGCGGAAAACAGCACGAACTGACGAATCGCGACGACCAGCGCCCCTTCGGGCACGCGCCGGGTCAGCGCGACCTGCCGCGGAAGGTCCCAGGCCGGGGGAAGCTCGCCCAGGTAGGGCTGGCCCGGCGCGAAGCCGATGGTCAGCACCCGGACGGTCGTCCGCGACAGCTCGGCCACCGCCGCGTCGGCGGTCATGCCAGCCGCTTCCGCCGCCTCCTCGAGCTGGGGCGCCAGATCGGTGCCATACACGGTTGGAATGCGCCACCGCCGCCGGTTCGCGGGAAGCGGGGCAGAGTACCAGTCGCGCGTCCCCAGAAGCGCCGCGATCCGTTCGCGTAGATCGCCGGGGGCGACGGCGAGCGGGTCGAACCGCAGGAACACGGACGCCAGCGAGGTCGAGGTTTCCTCGACCCCCGGCAAGCCTTCGCGTTCCACAGCGGCGCGAAACGCAAGCGCAGCGCGGTTCGCCGGTTCGGACAGCTGATCGGCGAAACTGACCAGAAGCCCGGTCAGGCCAAGCGTCCGGATCGCCGGAAATCCGCCTTGTGCCGCCGTCATTGCCCTCTCCGTAAGCCCTGCACAAGACATAGCAGCCGGCGGGTCAGAGTAAACCCGGCGCGATTAGTGGGCCGTTAGGGCTTTGCCGCTAGCGTCGATGCCGGGTGAAGGAAAGGAAATGGTGGTATGGCAGGGCGGAACGATGCCGCGCCGGTCATCATCAAGCGCAAGAAGATCGTCGGAGGCGAGGGGCACCATGGCGGGGCGTGGAAGGTCGCCTACGCCGACTTCGTTACTGCCATGATGGCCTTCTTCATGCTGATGTGGCTATTGAACGCGACGACGGAAAAGCAGCGCAAGGGAATTGCGGATTATTTCAGCCCGACGATTCCGCTAAGCCGGATATCCGGCGGCGGCGACGGATCCTTTGGCGGCGAAAGCGTCTTTTCCGAGGATCAGATCGCCCAGAACGGAACCGGCGCGTCCAGCCTCAAGCCTTCGGATGAGCGGCAAGCGCTAGGCCAGACCGGCACCGAGGCGAATGAGGACGATGCGGGATCGTTCGCCGAACGCGCGCAGATGATCGAAGAGGCGCTGATGGGCCATGGCAGTGAAAGCGCTGTCATGGACAACCTTCTAAGGCACATCCAGACGCGCCTGACGGACGAAGGGCTTGTCGTGGAGTTGTCGGACCTTGAGGGCGAGCCGCTTTTCGAGGGTCGCACGGACCAACCGACGCCAACCGCAACGGCCTTGGTCGCCGTGGTGGCAGAGGTGTTCGGCCTTGTGGACAATCCGGTCGCGGTCAACGGGCACGTCGCGGCCCAGCCCGAAGTGCTGATCGAGGACCCCTCGTGGGAGCTTTCCGCGAGCCGGGCCATGCGGGCCCGGCTTTCGCTGGAAGCGGCCGGATTGGCCGGAAACCGCGTTCTGAGGGTGACGGGCCATGCCGACCGCAAGCGGGCCTATCGCAACCCCATGGCGATCCGCAACAACCGGATCGAGCTGATTCTCATTCGCTCGGACGTGTGAAAACAGGGGAATATCGGCCGTTAGGCGGAATTTAAGCATCGCGCGCCAGTCTGACCGCGATCAGGACGCAGCAGCAGAAAGGCGGCATCATGTCCATTTCGTCCTCGCTCAACGCCGGGGTGGCCGGGCTTAGCGCAAACGCCACCCGGCTTGCGACGATTTCCGACAACATCGCAAATTCGGGCACCTACGGCTACAAGCGCGCGACCGCCGACTTTGAAAGTTTCGTGATCCAGCAGGCGCCTGGGTCAGGCACCTATTCGGCCGGGGGGGTCCGCGCGACGACCGCCCGGCTGGTCGAGGAGCAGGGGGCGCTGGTGTCCACCTCGAATGCACTGGACCTTGCGGTGGCGGGGCGCGGGATGCTGCCCGTGACGGCCTCGGTCACGCTGGGCTCGGTCATGGGGGACCAGCCGCTGATGATGACCACGACCGGCGCCTTCCGCGCCGACGCGGACGGAATCCTGCGCACCGAATCCGGACTTGTCCTTCTGGGATGGCCGGCGAATGCGGACGGGACGATTCCGGTCCTTCCGCGCGACACCATGGCCGGTCTTCAACCCGTGGTGATCAATGCGAACCAGACCGCGGGCGACCCCACGACACAGATGAATCTTGGCGTCAACCTGCCCACGACCGAAACCGAGGCCGGGGCGGGCGGCGCTCCGCTTCCCCTGTCGGTCGAATACTTCGGCAATCTCGGCACATCAGAGACGCTCGACATCACCTTCACGCCTGATGTTTCCGGTTCAGGCATGTCGAACACCTGGACAATGGAGATCCGAGATTCCGCCCAGGGAGGGGCGATGATCGGTCAATACACGCTGGTCTTCGACGATACGCGCGGCAACGGCGGCACGCTGGCCTCGGTCACGACTTTGGCAGGCGGCGCCTACGACGGTGCGACCGGTACGCTTGACCTGACGGTTGCAGGCGGACCGATGACGGTGACCATCGGCAAACTGGGCGACCCGAATGGTCTGACGCAGCTATCGGACAGCTTCGCTCCGACGTCGATCACCAAGGACGGCTCGCCCGTCGGCAACCTGACCGCCGTCGAGGTTGATGAAAACGGGTACATCACCGCGACCTATGACACCGGCTTCACCCGCCGCATCTACCAGATTCCCGTTGTCGGCGTGCCCAACCCCAATGGGCTGATCGCGCTTAACAACCAGACCTACCAGATCTCTCCCAAGTCTGGGTCTTTCTTCCTGTGGAACGCGGGTGATGGCCCGACGGGTGCGATCGTTGGCTACGCGCGCGAAGGATCGACCACCGACGTTGCCGCGGAACTTACCGCGCTGATCCAGACACAACGCGCCTATTCTTCGAACGCGAAGGTGATCCAGACCGTCGATGACATGCTGCAGGAAACCACGAACATCAAGCGCTGACGACCATGAGCATCTCATCAGCTCTGTCGAACGCCCTGAGTGGCTTGACGGCGGCCTCGCGCCGGGCGGACGTGCTGTCAGCCAATGTCGCGAACGCGCTGACACCGGGCTACGGCCGCCGCGAAGTTCGACTTTCGGCACTTTCTCTGGGCGGAAACGGTGCGGGGGTGCGCGTAGAGGGCATTACGCGCACCGTCAACACGACGTTAATTGGTGATCGCAGGTTGGCCGACGCCGACGCATCCAGCGCGGAGGTTCGCGCGCAGACCTTGAAAAGGATCGAGGATGCAATCGGCGACCCCACGGAACCCCATTCCCTTTCCGCGCGAATCGATGACCTTGAACGGGCGCTGGTGCTTGCCGCAGGTCGACCGGACAGCGAGGCCCGGCTGCAGTCCGTCGCAGGTAGCGCGGGCGCGCTTGCCTCGACGCTGCAGGATCTGACGCGCGAGATGCAGGACATCCGGATGGACGCCGATCAGGAGATCGCCCGGCAAGTCGACCTGCTGAACACGACGCTTCGACAGATCGACACGCTCAATGCGAACATCCTTGCGCAACGCGGCGCCGGCAGGGATTCGGCCGCGCTGATGGATCAGCGTCAGGTCCTTGTGGATCGCCTCGCCGCGATCGTTCCCCTTCGCGAAGTCGCGCGGGACCACGACCAGATCGCGCTATTCACGACGGGCGGCGCGATGCTTCTGGATGGCAACCCTGCCGAGATCGGCTTTTCTTCCGTGGGCGTCATAACCCCGGACATGAGGCTTCAGTCCGGGGCGCTATCCGGCCTCACGATCAATGGCATGGCAATCGCATCGGACGAGACGGGGCCGTTGCGGGGCGGCAGTCTCGCTGCCTTCTTTAGCGTACGCGACCAGATCACGACGGACGCGCAGGCGCAGATTGACTCGCTTGCCCGCGACCTTATCGACCGTTTTTCCGATCCGGGCACCGATCCCACATTGACGCCCGGATCGGTCGGACTGTTCACGGATCACGGCGGGCCCGTCGTCATTGCGAACCAGGCAGGGCTTGCCGGACGGATCAGCCTGAACGGCGCTGTGGATCCCGCGAGGGGCGGCGCGCTTTGGCGTATTCGGGACGGTATTGGCTCCACGGCGCCGGGCCCCTCGGGCGATTCAACACGTCTTCAGGCGTTGACCGAGGTGATGGGCCAGGCGCGTATCCCTGCCGGCGGAAGCGCAACGGGTGTGGCCCGCTCGGCCTCGGACCTCGCATCCGATGTGCTTTCGCGGATCTCAGGTGCACGGCTCGCGGCCGAGTCCTCGGGCGCCCACGCCGCGGCGCGGCAGTCGGCTCTTGTCGATCTTGAACTTGCGGACGGCGTGGACACGGATGCAGAGATGCAGACCTTGCTTCTGGTAGAGCAGGCATTTGCCGCCAATGCGCGCGTGATTCAGACCCTTGACGACTTGATCCAGCAACTGATCGGGCTATGAGCATGACGCGCGTTTCCTTTGGTGATCTGGCTCAGTCGCAACTTCTTCGGCGCAGCAGCAGCGCAGCGGAAACGCGTCTCGCGCGCCTTGCCGCCGAACTGGCAAGCGGGAAAAGAAGCGATCTTGCCACCGCCACGGGGGGCGATTTCAAGCTTCTGGCAGGAATAGAACGATCCCTCGGCCTTCTGAAAAGCCATACCGCGACAGCACGGGAAGCCGCCTTGGCAGGGGGCGCCATCCAGGTCTCGCTGGAGCAGGTCCAGAGCGTTGTCGAGACTGCCGCCAACAATTTCGCGATCGCCGGCACCAACGGCGCCGCACAGGCGGTCAGAATCACTGCATCCGGGGCCGACCAGCAGCTTGCGGCGGTCGTGGCTGCGCTGAACGTCAACGTCGGAGAGCGCTATCTGTTCTCAGGCATCGCGACGGATCAGCGGGCAGTTGGCGGCGCCGAAGAGATGCTGTCATCGCTGATCGCTGCAACCACTGGAACAAGCACGGCAAGCGGCCTGCAAAGCGCCGTTCGGGACTGGTTCGACGCCCCGCCGGGCGGCGGCGGCTTTCTGGATGTCGTCTATGGCGGCAGCCCGGACGCCGGCGGCGGCTTCCCGATTTCGCCCGGAGTGGGCGCCACCTTCGCCGTCACCGGGGCAGACCCCTGTCTGCGCCGCTCGCTTGAGGGGTTGGCCATGGCCGTTCTGCTCGATCGGGGCATCCTGGATCAGGACGACGCGGCACGCTCGCAGGTGCTGGCTGCGGCGAGCGAGACCTTGATGTCGGCGGGCCAAGGCATTGCCGAACTTCGTGGTCGGATCGGCACGGTCGAGGCGGCGATCGATTCCGCCTTGATCCGAAACGACGCCGAGGTTTCGGCTCTGGAGATGGCCCGCGGCAGGATCGTTTCTGCGGATCCCTACGATACAGCCTCGGCCTTGGAGGAGGCGCGCAACCAGTTGGAAGCGATCTATGCCCTGACGGCGCGTTTGTCGAACCTCTCGCTTCTGGAGTTCCTGAGATGAGGCGTCTTGCTCTGCTGTTTGTGCTGCTTTTCCCACTCGCTGCGGCGGCCGCGCCTGTCAGGATCAAGGACTTGGCCGAGTTCGACGGCGTGCGGGGCAACGATCTGGTTGGTTATGGCCTTGTTGTCGGCCTGAATGGCAGCGGCGACGGGATCCGCAACGCGCCCTTCACTGAGGAGATCATGTCAAACCTGCTTGAGCGGCTCGGCGTCAACGTGACGGGCGAACAGTTCCGGCCCAAGAACGTCGCAGCTGTCTTCGTGACCGCGGCCTTGCCGCCCTTCGCGCGCGCGGGCAGTCGCATCGACGTTTCGGTATCGGCCATCGGCGATGCGAAAAGTCTGCTGGGCGGGACACTGGTCATGACGCCACTCAACGCCGCGGACGGCCAGATCTATGCCGTTGCCCAGGGCGCGATCGTCGCCGGCGGTGCCGCGGCCGAGGGCGAAGGCGCCAAGATCGTGCAGGGCGTGCCGACCGCCGGCGTGGTCCCGATGGGCGCAAGGGTGGAGCGCGAGGTGGATTTCGAGCTTGGGTCGCTCAGCACCGTACGGATCGCGCTGAGGACGCCCGACTTTGCCACGGCCGAGCGGATCGAAGCCGCGATCAACGGCAACTTTGGCCGTCGGGTCGCGCAAATGCTGGATCCAGGCACCGTTGCCGTGGACGTCGCCGCCACCGGCTTGAACTCGACCGCGCACGCGCTTGGCAGGATCGAAGGTCTGCTTGTCGAACCGGAGCAGCGCGCAAGGGTTGTCGTCGATCAGCGTTCAGGAACGATCGTCATGGGCGAAGACGTGCGGATCAGCCGGGTTGCCGTCAGCCAAGGCGGCCTGACGCTCCGGGTCGAAGAATCGCCCCTTGCCGTTCAACCCAACCCCTTCTCGGACGGTCAGACAATCCTGGTGCCACGGACCCGCGCGACGATCGAGGAAGAAAGCGGAACAGGGTTGGCCGAGGTCTCGGCCGGCTCATCCCTGTCGCAGGTCGTGGCGGGGTTAAATGCCTTGGGGGTGTCGACCAGGGACATGATCGACATCCTGAAAAGCATTCACGCAGCAGGCGCGCTTCATGCGGACTTCATAGTGCATTAGCAAGATGGTCCAATGGCAAGCCAGGGTGCAGACGATTGACCCTTTGCCCGACGCGGGTCTAGGTTGGCGCGCAATCGGCGGAACAAGGGGGCACGCCATGTCAGAAAGCAATCGGACACCCGAGGATGCCGCGGCACGTCGGGCCGTTCGCCCGGTGATCTGCTACCCGGATGACGGCCTGCCGCCGGTCGACATCGAAGCGTATCGGTCCGTACGCGCGAGCGCGTCGAAGATGTCCGAGGTTATCGTACCGGCCCGTGATGCGCGCGCATTCCATGTGCCGGCAGGCCATTTCTTTCGGATTACCTCGGTAGAGGGTCCTCAGGTGGGCGATCTTAACCTGTGGAACGCCGCAAACCTTGCCGAGCGCTTCTTTTCCGGCAAGACCCGCGCGCTGCATGGGACGCATGTCGGCGTTGGGGACCGTCTTTGGTCCTGCCTACCCTATCTCAGGCCAATCGCAACGGTGGTCGCAGATACCCTGGCCTGGTATGGGACGGACCCCTATGGCGGACGTGTGCACGATGTGATCGGCACGCGCTGCGACCCCTACACGCATCGGCTTCTGTCGGGTGGCACCTACCACCATTGCTGCCATTCGAACCTGACGCGGGCGCTGGCAGCGGAAACCGGCCTACCTTTGGATCAGGCAGAGTTGCACGTGCACGACGTGCTCAATGTCTTCATGTGCACCGGGTTCACTGCGGACACGGGGCAGTACTTCATGAAGGCAAGCCCGGTTCGCCCAGGCGACTACTTGGAGTTCTTCGCCGAGATCGATCTCTTGGGTGCCTTGTCGGCATGCCCAGGAGGCGATTGTTCGTCTGAACATTCCAGCGATACCGCGCCCTGCTTTCCTTTGAAGGTCGAAGTCTTCCGCCCGAAGGCAGGCTCGCTGCAAGATTGGTCGTCCCCCGCGGTCAACAGCTACGATCGGACCCACGGAACGAAATAGGCGGCACACGAAGGCGCCGCCTATCGAGACAGGGTGTCCTGTTGCGTCAGGTCGGTGACATGCCGCGAAGACGCTCGGACCGCCGACGCAGGAATTCCAGTGTCGCCAGGAGCGCGATCGAGATCGCCACCAGGATCGTCGCGACCGCGAGGATCGTGGGCGAAATCTGTTCGCGAAGGCCGATGAACATCTGCCAGGGCAGCGTCTTCTGCACCGCCGAGCCGACGAACAGCACGACCACCACCTCATCGAAAGAAGTGATGAAGGCGAACAGACCGCCAGAGATCACGCCCGGAAGGATCAGCGGCATCTGCACCTTGAAAAAGGTGCGTACCGGACCCGCGCCCATGTTGGCGGCAGCGCGCGTGAGCGACCTGTCGAAGCCGACGAGCGTGGCGGTCACGGTGATGATCACAAAGGGAATGCCAAGCACGGCATGCGCCAGGATCACCTTGATGTAGCCCGAAAGATCCTTGGAGAAGTGCAGCGTGTCTTCAAGAAAAACGCCCAGACGGGAGTAGAAGAAGAACATGCCGGTAGCCGAGATGATGAGCGGGACGATCATCGGAGAGATCAGCACCGCCATGATCGCCCGACGACCGGGTACATGGCTTTGCGACAGGCCGATCGCTGCAAGCGTTCCAAGCGACACGGAAATGATGGTGGCGAAGGGTGCGATGATGAACGAGTTCTTCAGCGGCCTCAGCCAGTCCGGGTTCGTGAGGAAATCCTCGTAGTGCTGCAAAGAGTAGCCTGCCGGATCAAGCGAAAGCATCGCCGGCGTGAAGGTGAAGAAGTTCTCTGCGTTGAAGCTCAGCGGGATGACAACCACGATCGGCGCGATCAGGAAGAAGAAAATAAGACCGCAGATCAGCCGAAAGCTGTTGTGCCACAGAACGTCGCCTTTGGTCGCGTAGACAGGCACGCTGGCGCGGTAGTCGCCAGAATGCAGCCAATAGGCAAACCAGCTGAGCACCAGTCCGACGATGGCCCCGAAGACGATACCCGCGATCCCTGACAGCGCCGCGCCCAGAAGCCCGGTGATGATGGCCCCGGTGACGCGTCCGGCACGACGCGATGGCGCGAAGCGGATCAGCAGGTAGGCAAGGACGACAGCGAACAGCGCCCCCAGCACGACGCCCAGCATCGGATTGTGCTTCGCAGTGCCGACAAGGTAACCAAGAAGGGCGCCGGCAACCGCGTTGAGCGGCAAGGTGAAACCGGTCAGGCTTGGCGTCGGTATGTTGACGGTCTTGATGCTCATGCCGATTACCCCAGTTTCACGTTATCGATGCCCACGATCTTGTCGTAGACGTAGTAGAGCAGGAGCACGGCAGCGAGCAGGATCGTTCCAAGCGCCGCAGCTAGCCCCCAGTTCAACGACGAGGAGATATGGAAAGCGATCCGATTCGAAATGAACACGCCCTGCGTGCCGCCAACCAGTTCCGGCGTGATGTAGTAGCCGATCGCCAGAATGAAGACGAGGATCGACCCCGCGCCGATTCCCGGCACCGACTGCGGGAAGTAGACGCGCCAGAACGCCGTCCAGTTCGTCGCGCCAAGCGATTTCGCGGCGCGCAGATAGCTGGGCGGAACCGTCTTCATCACAGAGTATAGCGGCAGGATCATGAACGGCAGCAGGATGTGCGTCATGGCGATGATCGTGCCGAACTGGTTGTTGATCATCACCAGCCGGTTGGCATCGTCGACCAGACCCACCCAGACGAGAAGGTCATTGATGACACCCTGCTGCTGCAGCAACACCTTCCAGGCGGAGGTCCGCACGAGCAACGATGTCCAGAACGGCAGAAGGACAAGTATCATCAGGACGTTAGACGTCGAGGCGCGCAGGTTGGCCAGCAGCCATGCGACCGGATAGCCCAGCAGAAGGCAGGAACCAGTGATCAGCAGCGACATCCACATGGTCCGAATGAACAGGGTCGCATAGATGCGCTGCTCTTCGGGGCGTAGCTGAATGCCGGTCGCCGTGTTCTCAAGGTCCGCCGCGTTCAGGAAGTAGCCGCTTGTGTAGTGGCCGCTGTAGCGCTTGAGGGTCTTCCAGACCTCTATGTCGCCCCAGTCCTTGTCAGCTTCAATGAACTTTTCCTTGAAGGGTCCATCGGTTTCCAGGTTCCATTTGTTCACGTCGCGCCCGGTCGAGCGGAACAATGACGAAATGCCCGGATTCTCGTAGTTAAGTCGGGTTCCCAGCCTCGTGTGCACCTTGGCGTCGACTGCGGCAACCAGATCGACGGCAAAGGCCGCGTATACGTCTTCGCCGGGAAGTTCACCTGTCGTCGGGTCCCAGTTTTCCAGGGCGACAACCGTGTTCGGCAGCGTATCAGGAACGATATCGTTTTCGACCGAGCGCGACAGCATGTCGGCGATCGGCATGACGAACGTCAGGAGGACGAAGATCAGGAGCGGCGCGATCAGCGCGAGCGCCCGGAGTTTCTGCCGCCGCAAAGCACGCGCCAGGGACCGCTTCAGTGGCGTTCCATCCGCAGCGAGCATCGGGCCTGAGTGGGTGGTCTCGCTCATCTTCTCCCCGTTTCATTCTTCTTGGTTGAAAAGCGACAAACGAATAGGTGGACGGGGCCCCGCGGGCCCCGTCCCGATAGTCAGATCACTGAGCGAGCCAAGCCTGGAACTTCGCGTCGAGATCGTCGCGGTTGTCCGCCCACCAGGTGTAATCGTAGATGTGCACGTTGGAGGCGTTGGCCGGGTCGGTCGGCATGTGCGGCGCCATGTCGATGCCAAGCACTTCATGCTTGCCAACCAGCGGGGCCGAAGATGCACGGGCCGGGCCGTACGAGATGTACTTGGCCTGGTCGGCAAGACGCTGGGTGTCGGTCGCGAACTTGAGGAAGTCCATCACGACAGCCTCACGCTCGGGCGACAGGCCCGTCGGAACGATCCAGCCGTCGATGTCGTAGGACTGCATGTCCCAGAGCATGCCGATGGGCTGGTTCTGTTCGGCGATCGCCGAGAACAGACGGCCGTTGAAGGTCGAACCCATAACAACTTCGCCGTCGGCCAGAAGCTGGGGCGTTTCGGCGCCAGCGGTCCACCACACAACCTGATCCTTGATCGTGTCGAGCTTGGCGAAGGCACGTGCGACGCCCTCGTCGGTCGACAGAACGTCATAGATCTCTTCCTTGGCGACGCCGTCGCAGTAAAGAGCCCATTCAACGTTGTCGATCGGGCGCTTCTGCATCGAGCGCTTGCCCGGATACTTGGCAAGATCGAAGATGTCGCAGATCGAGCTGGGCGGCGTGTCGCCGACCATGTCGGTGCGATAGCCCCAGGTGGTCGAGTAGACGATCTGCGGCACGAAGCATTCGTTCACGCGGGTCGCGCCAAAGTCGGTGTCGGCATCGGTGCCATCCGGCGCGGCGGCAAGCTCGGTCGCGCCATCGATCGGACGGGCCAAACCTTCATCGCACAGGCGCATCGAGTCGGACACGGTCACGTCGACCAGGTCCCAGGTCAGGTTGCCCGCTTCGTTCATGGCGCGCAGTTTCGCAACGGCTTCAGCCGAGCTTTCGTCCCAGATGATGTTCACTTCCGGGTGCATGGCCATGTAGGGCTCTGCATAGGCCTTGAGCTGCGATTCCTGGTATGCGCCGCCCCAGGACACGAACGTGAGGTCGAGTGCGGAAGCCGCACCTGCCGACATCGCGAGCGCACTGGTGGCGAGCAAAAGGTGAGTTGTTCTCATTGGTTTCTCCCTATCGGTTCCCGAAATATAGATGCCGAGCCGGGGCCCCGGGAAAAGCCCCGCCCAATGGGTCATGCGTCAAGCGCGCGGCAGTCCGTCGGCAACCAGCCGATCTCGATCTGCTCGCCCGGCTGCATGCGCCGCTGATCGGGCGCGTTGCGGGTCTTGACGATGAATTCGTCGTTTCCGGCGACACGAAGCCGCGTGCGGAAGATGTCGCCCATATAGATGAACTCCATCACTTCGGCCTTGAGCGTGTGGGCCCCTGCCTGAAGGCGGGCCTTGTTGACCTCAACCCGCTCGGGCCGGATCGACACGCGTGTGCGCTCTCCGGGCTTGGACACGTTCACGGGCTTGCAGTCGATCAACTCGCCATCGTCGAGCTGAACCAGCGCAACGCCGTTGTTGATTTCCTTGACCACGCCTTCAAGGGTGTTGTTTTCGCCGATGAACTGGGCGACGAAGCTGTTTTCCGGCTCTTCGTACAGCACATCGGGCGGCGCCAACTGCTGGATGACGCCGTCGTTGAACACCGCGACGCGATCCGACATGGTCAGCGCCTCGGTCTGGTCGTGGGTCACGTAGACCACGGTGATGCCAAGGCCGTCGGCGATGCGCTTGATCTCGAATTGCATGTGCTCGCGCAGCTGCTTGTCCAGAGCGCCCAGCGGTTCGTCCATCAGGACAAGCTCGGGCTCGAACACCAGCGCGCGCGCCAAGGCGACACGCTGCTGCTGGCCACCCGAAAGCTGGGCGGGACGGCGTCCGCCGAAGGTGCCCATCTGCACCATGTCCAGCGCGCGCTTGACCTTTTCCTCGCGCTCGGACTTGCCCATCTTGCGAACCTCAAGCGGGAAGGCGAGGTTCTCGGCAATCGTCATGTGCGGGAAAAGTGCGTAGTTCTGGAACACCATCCCGATGCCGCGCTTGTGCGGGGGGATGTTGTTGATCGGACGTCCGGCAAGCTTGATGTCACCGTGCGTCGCGGTCTCGAATCCGGCGAGCATCATGAGGCAAGTCGTCTTGCCCGACCCCGACGGCCCCAACATCGTCAGAAACTCGCCCTTGGCAATGGACAGGTTCAAGTCCTTAACCACGAGCGTTTCACCGTCGTAGCTTTTCTGGACCCTATCAAACAGGACGAAAGCGTCCGCAGCACCCTGGTCGGTCAATTCATGCTCCCCGCTGTCATTCTACCCCGGTCTTCGCCGAAGTTGTCCTTACCTTAGGCAGTGTCGGCGCATCATGCAACTACACCGCCATCAGGGTGCCGCTATTACGACATATATGCCGCTCAACACGACATCGCAGCGCGTTGGGAGAGGGCTAGGCGCAGGGTGATCAGCCCGCAAATCGCAGGAAATGCACGGCATCGCGATGTGCCGCCGGAAGACCGGCTGCGCAATTGCGCGGCTTTGGCGCCGGAGGGGTTAATTCGTTGCGCTGTGTGCAACAGATCGCTTTGAAGCGCATGGGAACCCAATGCGAGGGCGAAGAGCCGCACCTTAGGGCTACGGCCTTGAAAGCCTTGTCTGAAGTGGCATGAAAGCGCGAAATCCCACGCAGCATCCGGCGTTTTAAACGCCTTGTTCCAAGCACCTAGTTTGCCGCAGCCTCAACCAAGGCGCCGCTTTCCCACTGCCCCTGCTGTTCAATCGTGCCGTCGGGGCGATACATGGCTCCCTCCCCGTGAAATGTGCCGTCCCTAAAGTCGCCGACGTATTTCCAACCGTCCGGCCAGGAATAAGTCCCTTGGCCTTCGCGCATACCGTTCTTGTAGTTTCCGACGTGCATCCTTCCGTCCGGCCAGGTTGCCTTCCCGAAGCCCTCCCTTCGGTCGTCCTTCCATTGGCCTTCGTAAGTACGACCGTCCTCCGAGATGTATTTGCCCTGCCCGTTGAAGTTGCCGTCGCGAAAATCGCCCTCATATCGCCACCCGTCAGGATGGGTCAAAACGCCCTTTCCATGGTATTTGTCGTCAACCCATTGACCGACGTACTTTTCGCCGCTCAGTAGAACCATTGTGCCATGACCGGAGAATCGCCCGTTTTTCCATTCGCCTGTATAAACTCCGTTCAGCGTATTCACCGATCCTATACAGCTATCCCAGAAGGCGTAGGACGTTTCATAAGACGTGGCCATCGGACACGACGGCAGGTTCGATTGGGAAATGGCGATGCCGGCAGGCAAAGCCAAAAGCGCTGCCATGATCAAAGACGGAACGGTGGATTTCACTGGATATGCCTTTCAGCGCGGAACAAATCAAAATCCACGCTTCGCTGCGATCAGAAATCCAGGTTCTCCACGCTAAGCGCGTTCTGCTGAATGAACTCGCGGCGCGGTTCCACGACATCTCCCATCAACTTGGTGAAGATGTCATCGGCATCCGCCAGATCCTCGATCCGCACCTGGTTCAGAACGCGCGCCGACGGGTCGAGCGTGGTTTCCCATAGCTGATCGGGGTTCATCTCGCCCAGACCCTTGTAGCGCTGAAGCGTCAGGCCCTTCTCGCCTTCGGCCAGGATCGCGGCAAGCAATTCGGACGGGCCGTGAATCAGCTGTTCGCGGTCCTTGCGAACAAGTTTGGCGAGGGACCCATACACCTCTTGCAGCGTCTTGGTGTGCGTGGCAAACCGCCTCGCCTCGCCAGAGCGGAGGATCGGGCCGTCCAGCGTCCGTATCTCCTCGACCCCGCGCAGCGAGCGGGTGAAGCGCAGGCCGTGGTCCTGGGTGGGGCGGCCCTGCCAGCCGCGTTCGTACTCCACCGCCACCGCGTCCAGCCGGCGGGCGACCTCGTTCGCGACACCCTGCGCGTCCGCGTCGACGCGACCGGGCAAAAGCGCGCCCGCGATCGCCGACTGTTCAAGTATGTGGGTCGGATAATGCGTCGGAAAGGCCAGCAGGCTCTTGCGGACGACGCGCGCCTCTTCGACCACGCGCGCGAGGTCCGCGCCAGAGATTTCTTCGCCCGAGCCCAGACGCAGCAGCGCGCCGTCGATCCCCTGCTGGATCAGGTAATCCTCAAGCGCCGCCTGATCCTTCAGGTACACTTCGGACTTGCCGCGCGCGACCTTGTAGAGCGGCGGCTCGGCGATGAACAGGTGACCGGCTTCGATCAACTCCGGCATCTGGCGGAAGAAGAAGGTCAGCAACAGCGTGCGGATGTGTGCGCCGTCCACGTCGGCGTCCGTCATGATGATGATCTTGTGATAGCGCAGCTTGCCAAGATTGAACTCATCGCGCCCGATCCCGGTGCCAAGCGCGGTGATCAGTGTCCCGATCTGGTCCGACGACAGCATCCGGTCGAAGCGCGCCCGTTCGACGTTCAGGATCTTGCCCCGAAGCGGCAGCACCGCCTGGTTCTTGCGCTCTCGGCCCTGCTTGGCCGAGCCGCCGGCCGAGTCACCCTCGACCAGGAACAGTTCCGACAGCGCGGGATCCTTTTCCTGGCAATCCGCAAGCTTGCCCGGAAGGGAGGCGACGTCCATGGCCGTCTTGCGGCGGGTCAGCTCGCGGGCCTTCCGCGCGGCTTCTCGCGCCAGCGCTGCCTCGATGATCTTGCCGACGATAACCTTGGCCTCGGCGGGATGCTCCTCAAACCATTCGGAGAGCTTTTCGTTCACCAGGTTTTCGACCGCAGGCCTGACCTCGGAGCTGACCAGCTTGTCCTTGGTCTGGGACGAAAACTTCGGGTCGGGCACCTTGACCGAAAGCACGCATGTCAGCCCCTCGCGCGCGTCGTCGCCGGTGAAGTCCACCTTTTCGCGTTTCGCGATGCCGCTGTCCTGCGCGTATTTCGTCAGCGTGCGGGTCAACGCGCCGCGGAAGCCCGCCATGTGGGTGCCCCCGTCACGCTGGGGAATGTTGTTGGTGAAGGGCAGAACCGTTTCGTGATAGCTGTCGTTCCACCACATCGCGACCTCGACCCCGATGCCGCCGCGTTCGCCTGTGATGAAGATCGGATCGGACATCACCGAGGTCTTGTGCCGGTCCAGATACCGCACGAATTCCCGCACGCCGCCTTCGTAGAAAAGCTCGGTGCGCTGCAGTTCCGCGCCGCGATTGTCCTCAAGGATGATCTTCACGCCGGAGTTCAGGAAGGCCAGTTCGCGCAACCGGGTTTCAAGCGTCTTGAACGAATACTCCAGGTTCGAGAAGGTGCCGTCCGGATGGTTGACCTTGGCAGAGGCAAGGAAGCGAACCTCGGTGCCCTTTTCGCCGGGGGCCGCGTCTCCGACCACACGCAGGGGTTCCACCGTCTCGCCCTTTTCGAACTTGGCGAAATGTTCCTTGCCGTTGCGCCAGACGCGCAACTCCAGCCAATCCGACAGCGCGTTCACGACCGAAACGCCGACCCCGTGCAGACCGCCGGACACCTTGTAGCTGTTCTGGTCGAACTTCCCGCCGGCGTGAAGCTGGGTCATGATGACCTCGGCCGCCGACACGCCTTCGGTCGGGTGCATGTCGGTCGGTATCCCGCGACCGTTGTCGCGCACGGAAACCGAGTTGTCGGCATGGATGCGCACGCGCACGAAGTTCGCGTGGCCAGCCAGCGCCTCGTCGATGCCGTTGTCCACGACCTCGTACACCATGTGGTGCAGGCCCGAGCCGTCGTCGGTGTCGCCGATATACATGCCCGGCCGCTTGCGCACAGCTTCCAAACCCTTGAGAACCTTGATGGATTCGGCGCCGTATTCGGCCGTGTTCTGCGCGTCGTCGGTCATGCCCGCCCGTCCTTCATTATCTGCGCATCTTATAGTGCCGGGGGCACCCATTGTCACGCCACAGACACAATATTTTGCGTCAAAGCAGGGCGATCAACACACCGACCGAAACCAGCAGCGCGCCTGCGGTCACATTGATCCACCAAAGCGCGCGCGGCGAGCGCAAAAGCCGCCGGGCCTGCCCCACCGCAAAGGCAGCAATCAGGTTGCCCGAAAACGGGATGAGCGCCGACATCGCCAGGATCGCGGCGATGTCATGGCCGGTCACGCGCGAAAGGTCGAAAAAGCCGGGAAGCACGCCCATGTAGAACAGCACGGCCTTGGGATTGCCGATCACTGCGGCCACGCCAGCCGAAAACGCGGGCCATATCCCGGGTCGAGTCAGACGCCCCTCGGAAACAAGGATCGACCGGTGCGCGGTCCGGATCAGCGCCGCACCCATTATCAGGAAGATGGCCGCCGCGACCCAGTGCAGGATCAGCAGGAGGTTCTCGACACGAGCGACGACCCAGGTCAGCCCAAAGATCGCGATGAGGGGCCACAGGATATCCCCCAGCGTCACGCCGACGGCCAAGGGCCAAGCAGATCGAAACCCGCCGGACAGCGCTCGTGCCGTGAGAGCTACGAACACCGGCCCCGGCGTGACCCACAAAAGGGCCAGGGCCCCCGCATAGAGCCAAAGTTCGCTGAACGTGATCGTCATGGAAAAACCGCCTGCCCGTTCCGACGCGCGGCGCGACGCTGACATGGCGCCCCGAAACTTTCAACGGGTTTCCAGCACCCGGTTCAATTGCACAGGCGTCAGCCGGTCTGGTCCGGCAGGGTCAGGCTTCCGTCAGGCGCAAGTGGCCAGAACGGATTCATGGCGACTTCCCACACATGGCCATCCGGGTCGGCATAGTAGCCCGAATAGCCGCCCCAGAAGACCTTTTCGGGTTTCTTCAATGGGGCCGCGCCTGCCTTGACAGCCGCGTTCCATGCGGCGTCCACCTCGGCCTCGGTCGTGAAGTTCTGGGCCAGCGTCAGCGCGCCGGTGCCAAGTGCGGCACCAGGCCTACCTTGATCCTTCGCCAAAGCTTCAAGCCCGAACAGGCCCAGGACCGCGCCGTGCATCTGAAAGAACACGACGCCATCCGGCGCCTGTGCTGCACGCCAACCCAAAGCCTCATAGAAGGCGCGGGACCGCGCCAGATCGGTCACACCCAATGTTACCAGCGTCACCCGTTGCGGTGTCATGGCAAGATCCTTTCGCTTACGACGGACAACCCGCCGGCATCCGCGACCTCGAACGCCTGCGCCCGCGAACCCAGCGTGTCGAACAGTTCGGCACCGGTTCCGGTCAGGAAGGCCTGCGCGCCCAAGGCGCAAATTTCATCATAGAGCGACGCCCTCCGCCCCGCATCCAGATGGGCCGCGACTTCATCCAAGAGCAGGATCGGGGGCGCCCCGAAATCATCCGCCAGCGCGCGTGCGTTCGCAAGGATCAGGGAGATCAGAAGGGCCTTCTGCTCGCCCGTCGATGCCTGGGCCGCAGGCACGCCCTTGGCCTGGTAGATGGCGCCCAGATCGGCGCGATGGGGGCCGCTCAGCGTGCGTCCCGCCGCCCTGTCGCGCGCACGTCCAGCGGCCAACATGCCCGCCAATGCGGCGGCGTCGGTCGCGCGCTCCGGCCCCTCGGTGTCGAGGATGACCAGATCGGCCGCCGGGAAAGCGGTTTCGGCCCCGGTCTGCGCCGCCGCGACGCGCGCAACTGCCTCGGACCGGTTGCGCTGGATCACCGCGCCAGCCTCTGCCATCTGCGCTTCGAGAGCCTCATACCAGCGGGGTTCGTGCACATCGTCGCGCAGCAGGCGATTGCGCTCTCGCATTGCCTTTTCATAAGTCAGAACGGCTTCCGCATGCGCAGGTTCGAACGATAGGGTCATGCGATCCAGAAACCGGCGCCGCCCTTCCGCCCCCTCGATCCAAAGGCGGTCCATCGCCGGCACCAGCCACAGCATGCGCGCGATGCGTCCAAGGGCAGCTTGCGGTGCGGACTTGCCGTCTATGATCACCGACCGGCTTGCGCCCGCTTCGGCGCGGGTTTCGACCTCGTGCAACTGGTGGACGCTTTCGACATCGGCCCTGATCTTCCAGCCAAGTGCCTCGGGGCGGCGCGCAATCTCGTCCGGAGCGGCTCTGCGCAGCCCACGCCCTGGCGAGAGAAGTGAAACCGCTTCGATGACGTTCGTCTTACCCGCCCCGTTCGGACCGAAAATGGCGACAGGACGGCCATCGAAGGTCATCTCCGTGCGCCGATGCGAACGGAAATGCGACAGCAACAGCGAGGTTACGGCAAGGCGCGGCACGGGCTGTGCCTTTCGATCGTTGCTCCGACGTCGGTCAGACGCGCATCGGCATCACGACATAGACGGCCGAGGTGTCGTTTCCTTCGCGCATCAAGGTCGGATCGCCCGAGGAATTGAAAAGGAACACGGCGTTTTCACGGTCGACCTGGCTCGCGATTTCCAGCAGGTACTTCGCGTTGAAGCCGATCTCCAGCCGGTCATCTCCGTAGGCGACGGCCAGTTCCTCTTCGGCGGCGCCCGCATCGGGTGCGTTGACCGACAGGATCAAGCGGTCCTCGTCCAGTTGCAGCTTCACCGCCCGCGAGCGTTCTGACGACACCGTGGCCACCCGATCCACCGCCTTGGCGAACTCGGCCGCGTCCACCTCAAGCCGACGGGAGTTCGCGACGGGTATTACGCGCGTGTAGTCCGGGAAAGTCCCGTCGATCACCTTGGACGTCAGCGTGATCGCCGGGGTCGCGAAGCGGACCTTCGTCTCGGAAACCGAAACCGCGATCTGCGCGTCGTCGTCATCCAGAAGCTTGCGCAGTTCGCCCACGGTCTTGCGCGGCACGATCACGCCGGGCATGCCCTGCGCGCCATCGGGCAGCGGCGCGTCGATTCGTGCCAGCCTGTGGCCGTCGGTCGCGACGCAGCGCAGGACCTGCCCATCCTCTGCGGTCGCCACATGCATGTAGACGCCGTTCAGGTAGTAGCGCGTCTCCTCGGTCGAAATGGCGAACTTTGACTTGTCGAACAGCCGACGCAGGACCGGGGCCGGGGCGGAAAAGTTCGCGGTGTATTCCGAAGACGCCATGACCGGGAAATCTTCCTTCGGCAGGGTCGCAAGCGAAAATGTCGAGCGACCGGCCTCGACCGTGAGGCGGCCTGTGGCTGCATCCGACGTCAGCTGCACCAAGGCTCCGTCTGGCAGCTTGCGCACGATTTCATGCAGCATCACGGCGGATACCGTTGTCGCCCCCGCGCGCTCGACCTGTGCGTTGGCCTTGTCGACGACCTCGATGTCCAGGTCCGTCGCGCGGAAGCTGACCGTGTTGCCCTCGGCCTCGATCAGCACGTTGGCCAGAATCGGAATGGTGTTCCGACGTTCGACCACCGACTGGGCCTGCCCGACCGCCTTGAGAAGCGTCGCGCGTTCGATGCTGATCTTCATTTCCGTCCCCTGATTTGCCGGGAGGGCAGAATTAACAAATTTTGCCCCGGGCTCAAGATTTATCGGGAATGTCCGATGGATCGTCGGGGGCGTCAAGACACCCCCGTGCCGGCTCAGGCTTCCAGAAGGCGGCGCAGCAGCTTCAGATCCTCATCCAGCTGGTTGTCGCTGGCCTTGAGCTCTTCGATCTTGCGCACGCCATGCATGATGGTCGTGTGATCGCGCCCGCCGAACCTGCGGCCGATTTCAGGCAGGGATCGCGTCGTCATGTTCTTGGCCAGGTACATGGCGATCTGGCGGGGACGCGCGATCGTACGGACGCGCTTCGGGCCGATCATGTCCGACAGGCGGATATTGTAGTGTTCGGCCACCTTCCGCTGGATCTCTTCGATCGTGATCTTGCGCTCCGAGGCGCGCAGGATGTCGGCAAGGCAATCTTGCGCCAGATCCAGAGTGATTTCCCGACCGACCAGCGAGGCAAAGGCGAAAAGCCGCGTCAGCGCGCCTTCCAGCACGCGCACGTTCGTCGTGATCCGATGCGCCAGGAATTCAAGGATCCCATCGGCCATCTTGAGATTTCCGTGCTGGGCCCGATACGCCTCGGCCTTCTGCTGAAGGATCCCCAGCCGCAATTCGTAGTCCGTGGGGTGCAAATCAACGACCAGGCCGCACTGAAGGCGGCTCTTGATCCGCTCCTCCAGATCCTTGATCTCGCCGGGCGCGCGGTCGGCGGAAATGACGATCTGCTTGTTCTGGTCCACAAGTGCGTTGAACGTGTGAAAGAACTCTTCCTGGGTGGAGTCCTTTCCGGCGATGAACTGAACGTCGTCCACCATCAGCACGTCGACGGCTCGGAACATCTCCTTGAAGTCCATCACCTGCTTTTCGCGCAGCGCCTGGATGAAGCGGTACATGAACTGTTCCGCCGACAGGTACAGAACGCGCAGTTCAGGCCGGCGTGTCCGAAGCTCATGTGCGATCGCGTGCATCAGGTGGGTTTTGCCCAGCCCGACGCCACCATACAGGAAAAGCGGGTTGAAGGTGGTCGGGCCGCCCTCGGCGACGCGGCGCGCGGCCGCGTGGGCCAGTTCGTTGGGCTTGCCGACGACGAAGGTATCGAAGGTGAAGCGCGAATCCAGCGGCGCGCCGGGAAGCTCTGGCTCGTCGGCGACGCGGGCAGCGGCCAGTGCCGTACGGGTGCGCGTCGGGCGGTCGGCAATCTGGGCAATCGGGACAGGACGCGTCGAGGCGACAAGGAACTCGATTCGGTCCACCGCTTTGCCGGCAAGCGAAAGATGCGTGCGAATCTGCTCGGCGAAGTTGCGCGACACCCAGTCGCGCATGAACTTCGTCGGGGCCTCGAAACGTGCGATGCCGCCTTCAAGCCCGATCAGGCGAAGGGGTTCGATCCAGGTGACGAAGTTGTTCTTGCCAACTGCTTTGATGAGATCATTTCGTGCTTGCCCCCAGGAATCGTTCGTCATTCTCGCCTTGCCCAAAATTTATCGCCCACACCGCCCCCCGGCGCGGACGTTTCCAACTCGGCGACCGTTGTCATCCCGGCAGAAGCCCCGAACGGTTTCGGGTCAATCCTTGTCGGGCGCCCCTCAGCGCACGACAGGACATGGCAATAGAAAGCGTAGCCGGAAAAATCCAGCTATCTCAAACTATTGGCGCATGATGCGGCAGGCAGTTGCCAGCATCAAAACAAGCGCACCAGACGTTGTGTGCCAACGTTTCTTCCGTCTTTTCGAACGGTCAATTCGAAGCAATGCGGTGGTGCGCTTCATGTCCCCCAAGACGACGTGAATCGCAGGGCCAAGCTAGCAAGGCCGAGGAAGCGCCCGCAACTTATCTTCTAGCTTGACTCACTCTTTGCCGCACCGAATCCCGGGCTGAGTGCAAAGAAGGCACATGTGCAGAAATCGGCATGGAAAAGTTGTTGCTGGCCAGGAAATATTCTGCCCGGCACGTAAAAACAACAAGGCGCAGCGAAGCGCTGCGCCTTTGCAAGTCGGAAGAACCGGCTCGGAATTTACTGGGCGATCGACTTCACGCGGGAAGCCAGCCGCGACATCTTGCGCGCCACGGTGTTCTTGTGAAGGACGCCTTTGGTAACGCCACGGGCCAATTCGGGCTGCGCGGCGCGAAGTGCCGAAACCGCGGCTTCCTGGTTGCCGGAGGCGATCGCCTCTTCGACCTTGCGAAGGAAGGTGCGGATGCGCGAACGGCGGGCTTTGTTGATGTCGTTGCGGCGCTCGGACTGGCGGGCGCGCTTTTTGGACTGGGGCGTGTTAGCCATTTATTTTTCCAACTTCCGGGTCTGTTTCGATTCCTGAGCGCAACAAAGCCCGGTCTTCCCAGAGAACCGGATGATTCTAGCCTGAGCGGGCTCCACGCGCATGTAGGGCGCCCCCTTACGGGAAAACGATCTGGAAGGGAAGTCTATTTTCGCAGAGCGTTCAGCGGTCGCGGAACTGCGGCTCACGCTTTTCAAGGAAAGCACCCATGCCTTCCTTCTGATCTTCGGTCGCAAACAGCGCGTGAAACAGCCTGCGCTCGAACAGGAGCCCTTCGCGCAGCGTCGTTTCGTAGCTGCGGTTCACCGCTTCCTTGACCGCCATGACCGAAATGGCCGACTTCTCGGCGATCTTGCGTGCCGCCGCCATCGCTTCCGGCAGAAGCTTGGCGCTTGGCACGACACGGCTGACAAGGCCGGACCGCTCGGCCTCGGACGCGTCCATGAACCGGCCGGTGAGGTGCATGTCCATCGATTTCGACTTGCCGACGAAGCGCGTCAGCCGCTGACTGCCGCCAATTCCGGCCATGGTGCCCAGGTTGATCTCCGGCTGTCCGAACTTGGCGGTGTCGGACGCGATGATGAAATCGCACATCATCGCAAGCTCGCAGCCGCCGCCCAGCGCATAGCCCGATACCGCAGCGACGATCGGCTTTCGGCAACGAAGGATCGCTTCCGTGCTGATCGTGAACAGGTCTTCGGTAAAGACATCGACGAAGCTCTTGTCCGCCATCTCGCGGATGTCGGCGCCGGCGGCAAAGGCCTTGTCCGATCCGGTCAGGATGATGCAGCGAACCTTGTCATTCGAATCTGCGGCGGATACCGCAGCTGCAAGTTCTTCGAGAAGGCGGGAGTTGAGCGCGTTCAGCGCCTCTGGCCTGTTGAGCCGGATCAGCGCCACAGAGTCCTCGACTTCTACGACGATCGTTTCGTAGGCCATCCCAACCCTCCCGATACCTGCTGCCGGACCCTACCAGCAGGGACGGCGCGTTCAAGTCATCTTTGGCATCGCGGACAGAAGTAGGTCGACCGCCCCGACTGGACAACGCGGGCAACCGTGCCGCCACAGGCGTCCCGCACGCAGGTGGCGCCTTCGCGGTCGTAGACGCGGAAGGTGTGCTGGAAGTAACCCAGTTCACCATCGGCCTGGCGGTAGTCGCGCAGCGAGGATCCGCCCGCCTCGATCGCCTCTTGCAGGACTGCGCGGATGATCGGCACCAGCCCCCGCACCCGCGTGGCCGAAAGGCGGCCGGCGGCGCGGCGCGGGTCGATCCCGGCGCGATGCAGAGCCTCGCATACATAAATGTTGCCAAGCCCTGCGACGATCTTCTGGTCCAGAAGGGCGGACTTGATCGGCGTATTGCGCCCCCTGAGACGCGCGACAAGGTAGTCTTCGTCAAACATGTTGCCCAGCGGCTCCGGCCCGATATCGCGCAGTAGCCAGTGGTGCTCTGCCTGCGCGGTCTCCATCAGGTCCATCGCCCCGAACCGGCGCGCATCGTTGAAGGTGACCCGCGTACCGTCCTCCATGTCCAGGACCACATGATCGTGTTTGGCGGGCGCTGGATGTTCGTGGTGGAACGCGCCAAGCGCCGCGCCCGAGATCAGCATCCGCCCTGACATTCCCAGATGGATCAGCAGGGTCTCGCCCGTGGACAGATCGGCAAGGATGTATTTCGAGCGCCGCCTGAGGGCAAGCACGCGCGCCCCGGTCAGCCTTTCGGTCATGCGTTGGGGCAGCGCGAACCGCAGGTCGGGCCGGTTCACCTCGGCGCGCACGATCATGTGACCTTCCATCACCGGCTGCAGGCCGCGCCGCACGGTTTCAACCTCGGGGAGTTCGGGCATTCCGTTCTTGAACCTTTCCGCCGCATTGTCTCTGCGGCCAAGGCTTCTATAAGAAGGACGAGTTGGCACAAACGGCAAGAGCCCATGACCGAGAGCGACACCCGCACGACCCACTTCGGGTTCCAGACCGTCGAGGAAGACCAGAAGGCCGGGATGGTCCATGGGGTCTTCACCCGCGTGGCCAACCGCTATGACATCATGAACGATGTCATGAGTGCAGGGATTCACCGGCTTTGGAAGGATGCCATGATGGACTGGCTGGCGCCGCGGCCGGGTCAGCGGCTGCTGGACGTGGCGGGCGGCACCGGTGACATCGCCTTCCGTTTCCTGAAGCGCGCGCCCGGGGCGACGGCAACGGTGCTCGACATGACCGAATCGATGCTTGTCGAGGGGCAGAAGCGCGCCGACGCGGAAAACATGGCCGACCGCCTGTCCTGGATCGTCGGCGATGCGATGGCCCTGCCGTTCGAGGCCAACAGCTTCGATGTCTACACCATCAGCTTCGGAATCCGGAACGTCACACGCATTCCCGACGCGCTGTCAGAGGCCTACCGGGTGCTGAAACCGGGTGGCCGGCTCATGGTGCTGGAGTTCAGCCATCTGCCGAACCCGGCGATGCAATGGGCCTACGACCGCTATTCCTTCAACGTGATCCCGGTCATGGGACAGATCGTCGCGAATGACCGCGACAGCTATCAGTACCTTGTGGAATCCATCCGCCGCTTCCCGGATCAGGACACCTTCGCTGGCATGATCCGCGATGCCGGCTTTCAACAGGTCAAGTACCGCAATCTGACGATGGGCGTAGCGGCGCTTCACTCTGGCTGGAAGATCTGACGTGCGCGGTCCCCACAACCTTTGGCGGCTGATCCGCACCGGCGCGACATTCGAACGCACAGGCGCCATGAAGGTGGCGCTGGAAGCGATGGAGGCGCCGCCGCGGCTTCGGGCGCTTGCGCGCATCCTTGGCTGGCCTTTCAAGTGGTTGGGCTATGCGGGCGACCCCACGCTGCCGCCCATCACGCGGGCCATCACCGCTCTGGGGCCCGCCTACATCAAGTTCGGCCAGGTCCTTTCCACGCGCCCCGACGTGGTCGGGGTAGAGCTGTCGAACCAGTTGCGCGTGCTTCAGGACAAGCTGCCGCCGTTTCCGCGCGACGTCGCCATTCGGGTGATCGAGACGGAGCTGGGTCGCCCTTGGACCGAACTTCTGACTGAGATCTCGGAACCCGTTGCAGCCGCATCGATCGCGCAGGTCCACCGCGCACGGACTGTCGCGACCGGTGAGGAGGTCGCGGTCAAGGTGCTGCGGCCCGGCATCGAACGGGCGTTTCGGCGCGACATCGACGCCTTTCACTTCGCGGCCGGACTGATCGAGCTTCTGTCCCCGGCGTCGCGCCGCCTGCGCCCGTCGGACGTCATCGCGCATTTCGAAAGCGTCGTTGCCGGTGAACTGGACCTGCGTCTCGAATGCTCCTCGGCCTCGGAGTTCGCCGACAAGACGGCGAAGGACAAGGGCTTCCAGGTTCCCAAGCCCCATTGGCAGCTGTCTTCACGCCGCGTGATGACGCTGGGCTGGGCCGAGGGCATCCCGCTTGGCGAGGTCGATTCCATCAAGGCCGCTGGGCACGACTGCGTGGCTTTGGCCGAGCGCGTGCTGCAACTGTTCCTCAGTCATGCGCTGCGCGATGGGTTCTTCCACGCGGATATGCATCAGGGCAACATGAAGGTCGCACCGAACGGAGACATCATAGCCTTTGACTTCGGGATCATGGGGCAGATCGACGAGTACACGCGCCGGGTCTATGCCGAGATCCTGATCGGCTTCATACGCAAGGATTACCGCCGCGTGGCCGAGGTGCATTTCGAGGCGGGCTATGTTCCGTCAGACCGGAATATCGACGACTTCGCCAGGGCGCTGCGCGCGGTGGGCGAGCCGATCTTCGGCATGGAGGCAAGCCATATCTCGATGGCGCGGCTTCTGAGCTATCTGTTCGAGGTGACAGAGCGGTTCGGGATGCAGACGCGGACCGAACTGATCCTGCTGCAACGCACGATGGTCGTCGTCGAGGGCGTGGCGCGGTCGCTCGATCCTCATATCAACATCTGGCAGGTCGCGCGTCCCGTGGTGGAATCCTACATCCGCGAGAATGTCGGTCCGCAGGCGCTTTTGCGCGACATGATGCTGACGGCACGTGTTCTGGGGCGCTTCGGCCCGAAGCTGCCTGGTCTTGTGGAATCCATGTTGACCGAGCGCACGACCCCCCAGCAGCCGCCCGCGCGCCTGGGCGCCACGACGGCTGTGGGGCTGTTCTCGATGGGCGCGGGCGTGGCGCTGGCGATTGTCACGGCCGTCTCGTTTTTCTGAGGGTCAGCCTGCAATCCGCAGCGCCCTGACATTGGCAGGGGCGACCTCTGCCCCGCCCCGCAGGACAAGCACCGGCTCAGGGCCGACAGCCCTGACCTCGGTCACCGTCGCGTACGCAACCGCAGGTGACAGACCCAGCGTTGCGCCGGCGGAAAAGCTTTCGACCTTGAAGGTATAGTTTCCCCGACCCAGGACCGCTCCTCCGTATCCCGACCCAGACCAGGTGACGGAAGTCTGCCCCGGCACAAGATCCATGCGGCCGACCTCGCGTCCTGATTCATCCAAGATCGCAAGCTGGGCGGCATCGGCCCCCGTGGCGGTCGTGAAGTGAAGATCGACCGGCAGGCCTTCGTAGGCGACCGGCGCGTCGGTCAACGCCTGCCGGCCGATCCAGGAAGAATATTCACCCAATCCCGACAGAGCCAGCCGATCGGCAAGCGCCTGTAGAAGCTGATTGGTCCTGACCTGCTGTTCGACGCCCGAAAACGTCGCCAGTTGCGCGGCATAGTCCGAGGATTCGATCGGGTTGAGGGGATCCTGATTTTGCAGCTGCGTGGTGAGCATCACGAGGAACGTGTTGAAATCGCTTTCGATCAGCGTCCCCCCGTTGCCTTGTGGCGACGCGTTGCCCGTGGATGGCTGTCCTGAAACAGGGGCTATTTGCATGAGTACTCCTTCACAGTCTCATATCCAGGCCTTGGCGGGCCGAAGCACCAAGCGTCGGGGGTGCCGCCGACGTTGTGGCAGGCGGCTCGACCTGATCGGTTTCAACAGGGGAATCAGCCGGCAGAGCCCTGGTTTGACCGTCTCGCTGTCCGTGCCCGAATTGGAAACTGCAGGTATCGAAACCGGCCGCGCGAAACTCGGACGCAAGAAGATCGACATGCCGCCGCATGAGCTCGACCGTTTCGGCACGTTCGGCGACAAGGGTGACACTAACCTCGGCCCCGTGCCGCTCAATGCTGATGCGGACATGACCAAGCTCCTCTGGCCGCAAGGCAACATCCGCGCCGTCGGCCCGCAAGCTCACTGCGGCGGCAAGCTGTTCGGCTACCCGCGAAGGGCCAGGAGCGACGTCGACTGTCGGTTTGTGAGCCGCGGGAACGTGGGCGGCGATGGGGACGGGATTGGGGACCTGTGGCACTGCGGCGTCCTGCGAAGGCACCAAATCCGCATTCGATGTGGACGAGCGGCCATCAAGGTGAGGATCTGGCCGCAAGCCGCCTTGACCGCCGCCATGCGCGGCCGACGTGCGCCACTGCATCTGCCCCGCCGCTTGGGCCGGGGCCGCGTCAGCATCACCTTTTTCGCCCGTTGTTCCGGGAGGGTGACGAAGATCAGGCGTCGTCTCGGATCCATCCTGCAACGGCCTGGGCGCGGGCGTCTTGGTCCCACGCATGGCGACCGGATCTGAAAGCTGCGTCCAATCCCGCGCGGCCGCGTTACCGGCGTCCCGAATGGGCTTGTCCGCTTGCCAGGGGAACGTGCCGGACAACGGGCTGGTGACGGCTTCCGATTCGTCTGCCGCGCCGCTCGCACGGGCGCCGTCCGGCATCTTCCTGTTTTCTGGGAGCCCTTGGGCCTCTGTTTCTTCACCGAACAGGTTCCCTGATTCAGGCAGGAATCCTGCGGGCTGGCGCTCAACCGGCATACGTTCAATCGCTCCGATGCGCAGATCGGATGGCGAACCTTCAGTGGATAGGCCGCAACCGGGCGTCGGCGAATGTGAGGACGGAACGGATTCGCCCGCGGCGAAGAACGGCCATCGCGCACCAGGGTCATGGTATTCCGGTGCGGCAATCGGTCTTGTCACTGCGATGCCGGCGACAGCACGGGTGATCAACAACTGCGCTGCCGCCATGCCGGCGACGAGTTCGTCACCCTCTTCCGGTTGGCATTCGTCGCTCTGCGTGCGCGGCACCTCCCTCGGTCGCCCGTCGGACTGCTGGACCGCGCTGAAAGTCGCAGGATCGGGCATCAGCATGCCGAATGAGGAATCTGAAGCGCCATCTTGTCGGGCCTCCTCTGGCGACGCCCCCCGCTCGGTCGATCGGCCTTCGGTGCGGGCATAAACCCGCACGAAGTCCTCGGTCGCTTCATCCCCCGAAGGGTTCCTGGGGCATTGCGGCACCGCGGAGGTGCCGCCGGGCATCGCTTCGGCAAGTCTTGGTTCCATGCGCGGATCACTGTTAAGTTGCGCGCATTGTTCCCGATGGTCCTTACCGCATGTTTACCGCCTCTCCGGAAAATGGCGCCAGTTTATCGGATCGGGAGTAGGCCATGACTGTCGAAGGCCCCGCAAGTCTGCGAACAGCGCCGAACTGTACCGCGCTACGCAGCGCGGCAAGGGAGCTTGAAGCCTCGTTTCTCGAGGAAATGTTGCAGCACTCCGGACTGGGTGAACAAGCCGGCAGTTTCACAGGCGGCGTCGGAGAGGCCCAGTTCGCCTCGTTCCTGCGGCGGGAGCAGGCTCTTGCGCTGGTTGAATCCGGCGGTATCGGGCTGGCCCAGAGCATCTTCGAACACCTTGCCGAAAGGGCCGGCTGTGGCACATGACCGATCCGCCATCGAAGAGCTGCACGAGCTGATCGCCAAGCAGAAAGCCGCCTTGCGCAAGGCGGATTACGCGTCGCTGCAAACCCTCGCGCCCGCAGTCGAGCGGCTTTCGTCGCAGCTGGCAGCCGGCGCCAGTTCGCTCGATACGCCGACGCTGGACAAGCTGCGCCGGTCTCTGGAAGAGGTTCGCAGACTGGCTCTGGCTTCGCTCTCGGGCCTGACAGCAGCGCGAAACCGCCTGGAATCGTTGCGAAATCCGCAAGACACCCTGATGATCTACGACGCTGGCGGGAACGTCGCACGTCATGCCGGTGGCGCTTGTTCCATCGAGCGACGGGGCTAGGGACACTTTGCCTAAAAGGCTTCGCATTCAATTGTCTGGTTTAGCGATGTCTTAGCAGTTCCGCCAGAAGTTGGGCCTGCATCCCGAGTGGGAATGGCGCGGCGCCAAGCGTCCGCATCGGTCAGAACGCCTAGCCTCGCCGCTTGCTGCGGCAATCACTTCGGCGCAAAGCGCCGTTCCAGCGAAGGACTGAAAATGTCGAGCATTCTGACGAACACCAGCTCAATGGTTGCCCTCCAGACATTGAAGGGCATCAACGCGAACCTGATGAAGACACAGGACGAGATTTCCACCGGCAAGTCCGTCGCCTCGGCCAAGGACAACGCGGCAGTCTGGGCCATTTCCAAGGTGATGGAAGCGGACGTGAAGGGCTTCAAGGGGATTTCGGACAGCCTGTCCCTGGGTGAATCCACCGTCGCGGTCGCGCGCCAGGCGTCCGAGACGATCACCGACCTTCTGACCGAGATCAAAGGCAAGATCGTCGCAGCTCAGGAAGATAACGTCGACCGCGCGAAGATACAGACCGACATCGTCGCGTTGCGCGATCAGATCGCCACGGTTGTCGGTGCAGCGCAATTCAATGGCCTGAATCTGGTCGACGGCTCCCAGTCGACGGTCGATGTGCTTGCCTCGCTGGACCGTCAGTCGAACGGAACGGTCACCACCTCGTCCATCGGGATCACCGCCCAGGATCTGTCGATCGGTGGCTACACCGCCTCGAACGTCTTCAGCGCATCGACCGGCGGCACGATATCCACGGACGGCGACAGCTTCGTGACCGCTCTGGACAAGAGCGGTGGCTCTGATGACCTGACGATCTCCAACGGCGGGACGTGGGCGGCGGGGGACCAGGTGTCTGTCGCGATCGGCGAGCGGACCGCCACCTACACGGTCACGGCAAATGACGTGCTTTCCGGCTCCTCTACGGACGATCTGGTCGCGATCGGGCTGAAGAACGCCATCGACGGTCTCGGCATCGCAGGATTCAGTGTCGACTATGACAGCGCGACACCGGGCCAGCTTGTCTTCACCAATGATGGGGCCGCGGACCTGGCCGTCACGGGCCAGTTCAAGAATGCGGGCTCGGGCGGCCTGGGCCTGCTGTCGACAATTGACGTATCGTCGGCCTCGGGGGCTGCGCAGGCATTGTCCAACATCGAGGGCCTGATCCAGTCCGGCATCGACGCCGCGTCCGAATTCGGCTCCGCCGAAAGCCGGATCGCGATCCAGAACACCTTTGTCGGCAAGCTTTCCGACGCGCTCAGGGCGGGAATCGGATCGATGGTGGACGCGGACATGGAAGAGGCGTCGGCGCGGCTTCAGGCACTACAGGTGCAGCAGCAACTGGGCATCCAGTCGCTATCGATCGCGAACCAGGCACCGCAGAACATCCTGTCACTCTTCCGCTGATGATGCCGCGTGGCGGCCCAATGCCGCCACGCGCCTTGAAACCGGAACGCGAAACTTGTCGGTGGCAAAGTGAACGCACAAATTCTCGCCCAGGGATCATACGCAGATTCGGCCTCATCCGTTCGAACACCTCGTATAATCGAATACGATCTGCTTGCCCGTACCACGCGCGCTCTGAAGTGCGCGGACGGGTTCGCCGCGCTCGCCGACGCGCTGCATGAAAACCGGCGGCTCTGGACCGCCTTGGCGGCCGATGTCGCCGAGCCGACGAACGGCCTCCCCGCCGAGTTGCGCGCAAGACTCTTCTATCTGTTCGAGTTCACCGCGCATCATTCGCGACGCGTGCTGGCGGGCCAGGCAGATGCGAGTGCGCTGGTCGAAATCAACACGGCAGTGATGCGCGGACTTGCCGCAAGGGGTGACGAATGAGCGGACTTGTCCTGAAGCTCGCACCGCACGAGCGTCTTCTTGTCAACGGCGCGGTGATCGAGAACGGGGATCGGCGATCCCGGTTCACCATTCTTTCGCCGAATGCGAACATCCTTCGACTGCGCGATGCGATCCACCCGGACCAGGCCAACACGCCGGTGCGCCGCGTGTGCTATATCGCGCAGCTAGTCCTTTCGGGGGATGCAGATCCTGCAAAGGGTCGCCAGCAGATTCTGCGTGGCATCGAGCAGTTGAGCCAGGCGCTTCGGGATGAAGACAGTCGCACACAGCTTTCCATTGCGACCGAGGCCATACTATCCGGCCAGTTCTATGCGGCACTGAAGACACTCCGAACGCTTCTGCCACGCGAGGCGCGCCTTTTGGCGGTGCACTCTCCATGAGCTTTCGTCCCGTCATACCCTACGGAGGGCTTCAGGGCTGGCGCTTCCTGAACCGAACGCTTGAGCGGCAACAGGCCGCCTTCGCAGGAGACAAGGTGCTCGAGCGTGAGGCGTCGTACTTTCGTGAGAATATCTCCAAGGTCAGGTCTGCCGAACAACTGCTTGGCGATCGTAGGCTGCTGTCCTTCGCTCTTGACGCCTTCGGTTTGGGCGACGACCTGAAAAACCGGGCCTTCATCCGCAGGATCCTGGAAAGCCCCTCCGGGGAGCCCGGAGCGCTGGCAAACAAACTTGCCGATCAACGCTACCGCGAGTTCGCCCGCACCTTCGGTTTTGCCGATCCCGGCGGTCCGAGGACCACATTGCCGCCGCGGGTCGAAATGATCGTAAGCAAGTGGAAGGAACAGCGCTTTGGGCAAGCCTTGGGCACGGTGGACGCCAACATGCGCCTTGCGCTGCATGCACGATCCGAAATCACCCGGATCGCCGGCGAAGCGGGGACCGACAACGGCCGCTGGTTTGCCGTTCTTGGTGCGGCGCCACTGCGTCAGTTCTTCTTGACCGCCTTGGGTCTGCCACCAGCGTTCTCGGCCGTAGATATCGACAAGCAGGTGGACACTCTGCGCGCGCGCCTAAGGTCCCTTGCCGGCGTCGGCGAGGTTTCGGATCTTCGCGACGGCGCAAATGTCGAAAAGCTTATGCGCAACTTCTTTCTCCGCAGCGAAAATGAACCCCGCGCCGGTTTCCAAGCAAGTGCATTGAGCTTGTTGAGCCAAGCCGCATCGGCCACCGCGCTTTCAAGGCGGTTCTGACAAAGCGGCAGAATCGGTCGGAGACGGACACGGGCCTCACCTCCGACACCCCGAACAGGGGTCAAGCAACTTGCGCCGACACCGGACCCGGATCGGCGGATGACAGAATCTTCGCAAGGTGATCGAAGCTTGCCACGACGCCTTCAGGCGCGGCTTCCCCCAGAAATGCATCAAGTGCGGGCCAAGCCCTGATCGCCGCGTCGACCTCGGCGTCGGATCCGGAGACATAGAGCCCGGACTGGATCATGAGCTCGGCCCGAGCGTAGGCGCCCAGCAAGCGCCGCGCTTTCCCGATCAACGCATTCTCGTCCGCCGAAGCCGCCCCGGGCAGCGAACGCGAGACCGAACGAAGAAGATCGATGGCCGGGAAACGGCCCCTTTCCGCAATCGCGCGATCCAGCACCACATGCCCGTCCAGCACGCCGCGCAAGAGATCGGCCACCGGTTCATCCATGTCCGCGCCTGCCACAAGCACGGTGAATATCGCGGTTATGTCCCCCTGCCCTGGCCCGCCCGGCCCCGCGCGTTCCGCCAGCGCCATCACGGTCTGGGCAAGAGAAGGGGGATATCCGCGAAAACTGGGCGGCTCGCCCGCCGAAAGGGCGATTTCCCGATGCGCATCGGCAAACCTTGTGACCGAGTCGGTCAAAAGCAGAACCTGCAGCCCGCGGTCGCGAAAATGCTCGGCAACCGCCATGGCCGACCAGGCGCAGCGCCGGCGCATCAGCGGCGATTGATCGGAGGTTGCGGCGACGATGACGGTGCGTTCCATAGCGTTTGCGCCGATCACCTCTTCCGCGAAATCGCGCACCTCCCGTCCACGCTCTCCCACAAGCGCGAGCACGACGACATCCGCCTCGATTCCCTTCGCGAGCATCCCGAGCAGAGAGGACTTGCCGACGCCGGACCCGGCAAAGAGCCCGATCCGCTGCCCGCGCACCAGCGGCAGCAGCGTATCGAAAGCCGCGGATCCCGTCGCAAGACGTGCGCCCAGACGCCGCCTGCGAACCGGGTCCGGGGGGGCTGCGCAAAGCGCGCGCTGACACGGGCCGGGAAAGATCGGGCGCCCGTCCATGGGGCGTCCCAATGGGTCCACGATACGACCCAGCCACTCTTCTGTGGGTGAAATGGTCGCGGGGCCAAGGCACTCGGCGGCATCCCCTATGCGTGCGCCCTCGATCGGACCTTCTGCAAGCACGCAGGCGCCGTGATCATTCAAACCGATGACCTCGCCGCAGGAACCTGGCCCGCACAGAAAGCGGACCCGGTCTCCGATGCCCAGCCGACCGTCACCGGCGCGCAGCCGGATCGTTCCCTGTTCAATCGCGACGATACGGCCGATCGTGCGCGCCGGAATGATGGTCGCCATTCCCGCGCGCAGAGCCTCAATCCCTGCAAGAGACAATCCGTTCTCCCTTGGTTCGCCCTTACCGTTTCTAAAGGAATCGGGGTTAAGGCATGATTGAAAGTTCGGAGGAGAAGCCCCGATGTTCCAACAACCCGATATCCTTTCAACCGCATTCGCGCTTGCCCGGCACGCGGCTGCCCGGCAGACGCTGGTCGCGCAAAACGTTGCGAACGCGGATACGCCCGGCTACCGCAGCCGCGATCTGGAGGCGTTTTCGCGGCTGTTCGAAACGGGGATGCGCACTGGCATGCGGGCGGCGCGCCCCGGTCACATCATGCAGCAAGCGGCCGCCGGCGCGCACGATGCAGAAGTCATCGCCGCAGGCGGCAGCCTGTCCCCGAACGGGAACGACGTCTCTCTGGAAGAGGAAATGATACGGGCCGCAGCTGTACGGCAGGACCAGGATCTTGCGCTTTCGGTGTACCGCGCGTCCCTTGGCGTGCTGCGCGCAAGCCTGGGCCGCAACTGACGGGGCGGCCATGTCGGACCTTTCGCTGGGCTTTTCCATAGCTGCAAGCGGCCTGCGTGCACAGGCCATGAGATTGCGACACGTCTCTGAGAACGTGGCAAATATCGATACTCCGGGCTTCCGGCGCAAGTTGACAACGTTCGAACCGGCTTCTTCGGATGGTGGTCCAAGTGTTCAACTGGGACCGGAAAGGCTCGATCCTTCGGAACTGCCCAGGATATTTTCCCCCGGACATCCGATGGCGGATGACCAGGGTTATTACGACGGATCGAACGTGAACCTGATCGTCGAACTGGCCGACGCGCGCGAAGCGCAGCGCAGCTATGAGGCCAACCTGCGGATGTTCGACCAATCCAGACAGATGGCACGAAACCTTATCGAACTGCTGAAGCGCTAGGACTGAACATGATCAACCAAAGTCTTGCGGCCCTTCGAGGATATTCGCAATCCCATGTCGCGACGCGGCCCGAAGCCAGCTCCGCAGCGGGCTCTCCTTCGCCGATGGCGCGGTCGATCGGCAGCTTTGCGGAGGCGCTGTCCTCCAATGAATCCGTTGCGATGCAGGCAATGACCGGCGGCGCCGATCCACACGCGCTGGTCGAGGCGCTCGCCCAGACCGAACTGGCCGTCGAAACCGCGGTGACCCTTCGGAACAAGGTCGTCGAAGCATATCAGGAAATCCTCAGGATGCCGGTGTGAAATGCAAGAGTCCCAGTTTTTCGACATCCTGCGCGAATGCCTGTGGGTTGCCACGACCACTTCGGCACCGCTTCTGGCAGTCGCGCTTGTCGTGGGCGTGGCCATAGGCCTCTTGCAGGCTCTTACGGCGGTGCAGGAAACCACGCTGACATTCGTGCCCAAACTGGGCGCGATGCTGGCGATGTTCTGGGCCGCCATGACATTCATGTCCAACGCCATCGTCACATTCTTTGTCACCGGCATCCTGCCACTGATCGAAAGGTCATGAGATGGACAACGCGGTCTACGCGACGCTGAATCGGCAGGCTGGGCTGATGCAGGAAATGCGCGCCATCGCCAACAATATAGCGAACGCTTCCACGACCGGCTTTCGGAAAGAGGGCGTCATCTTTGCGGAATACGTCGCCAGCCTGGGCGAAGACGAGCCGGCGCTTGCGATGGCCGATGGCGTGGCGCGCATGGTCGACCTGCGAAACGGCACACTTGCGCCAACCGGCGGCGCGCTCGACATCGCGATCGAAGGCGAAGGTTTCTTCCGTCTCGCGACGCCGGAGGGGGACAGGCTGACACGGGCGGGCAGCTTCACGCTTTCCCCTGAGGGAGAACTGGTTACCGCAGACGGCGCCGCGGTTCTTGATGCCGGAGCCGCCACCATCGTGATCCCCTCGGACGGGGGCCGGCCGTCCATCGCCCGCGATGGCACGGTTTCACTGAACGGAGTTCCCGTTGCCCAGATCGGCATCTACGCACCGACGGACCCGTCCTCATTGATCCACGCGGGCGGTACGCGCTTTTCCGTCGAAGGGCCGCTGGAAGCGGTTTCGGATCCACGGATGTTCCAGGGGTTTCTGGAAGGCTCGAATGTCGAGCCGGTGCAGGAAATCGCCCGGATGATCGAGGTTCAGAGAGCTTACGAAATGGGACAGGGGTTCCTGGACCGTGAAGACAGCCGCATCCGCGCGGTGATCGAAGCTCTCGGACGATAGGAGGTGAATCATGCGCGCACTTGACATAGCCGCGACCGGAATGAGTGCACAGCAACTTCGCGTCGAGGTAATTTCAAACAACCTCGCCAACATGTCGACGACGGCCTACAACGCCCGGCGCGCGGAGTTCGCCGATCTCCACTACCAACAAATGACACGTCCCGGCACGGTGAGCGCCTCGGACGGAACCATCGTCCCGACCGGGGTCCAGATCGGGCTGGGCGTGCGCCCGGCGGCCATCACGGTGGATGTGGCGCAGGGCGCGCTCGCGAACACGGGCGGCGATCTGGACCTTGCCATCGACGGCCTTGGATACCTTGAGGTGACCCTGCCGTCCGGCCTTTCTGGCTACACGCGCGATGGGGCGCTGAAGCGCTCCGCCGACGGCCTTGTCGTGACCTCCGACGGCTATCCCGTGGCACCTGGCCTCACCATCCCCGACGATGCGCGCACGATCTCCGTCAATCCGGCGGGAGAGGTCTATGCCTATTTCAACGATCAGGTCGAAGCAGAACTGCTGGGCCAGCTGACCCTCGCGGGCTTCGCGAACGAGAAGGGCCTGGAGGCGGCAGGTTCGAACCTGTTCCTGGAAACGGGCGCTTCTGGCCCCGCGACCATCGCGGCCCCCGGGGAAAGCGGTCTGGGCAGGCTTCGGCAGGGCTATCTTGAGGAAAGCTCGGTCGATCCCGTGCGCGAGATCACCGAGCTGATCAAGGCGCAGCGCGGCTATGAACTGAACGCGAAGGTCATTTCGGCTGCCGACCAGATGCTTGGCGCAACCACGCAGGTGCGCTGATGCGAAGGGTCTTGCTTGCCATCATGTTTGCGGCGCAGCCGGGGCTTGCCGAAACCGCCATCGCCGCGCGCACCATCCCGGCGCGGGCGATGATCTCGGCCGACGACGTCATTTCAACCCCGGACAGCGTCCCTGGTGGCGCAAAGACGGATGATGCGATCGGCCAGGAAGCGCGCGTGACGATGTTCCGGGGTCAGCCAGTACTTATCGCCAACCTGGTCACCCCCGCCCTCGTGCAGCGCAATCAGCCGGTCAGGCTGCATTACCGAAGCGGGGGGCTGACCATTTCCGCCGAAGGGCGCTCGCTCGACCGGGCGGCACTTGGAGAGACCGTGCGCGCCCTGACCAGTTCCAGGTCGATCGTGACCGGACAGGTTCTGCGCGACGGAAGCGTACAGATTTCAGCAAACGACTAGGGGCAAAGAATGCGCGGCAAGGTCTGCCTTTTTTTCATGATTGCGATGTCAGCTTGCGGACGCATGGAAAACGTCGGCCGCGCGCCGGCCTTCAACGCGTCCGACCGCGGAGAGGAGTTCAAAGCGATGACAGGTTCGCCGTTACCCTACGGACGGCAGGCCGAGGCATCGCTGTGGTCCCGAGAGCGGGGATCACTTCTGGGCGACCAGCGCGCCGTACAGCGCGGCGACATCCTGACCGTGGTGATCGAGATCGACGACCGCGCCGAGATTACGAACAGCTCCGGCCGGTCGCGCGCCGGCTCCGACAGCCTTGGGGTCCCGTCCCTGTTCGGGATTCCGCAAATCGTGGACCGCGCGCTTCCAGTAGGGGCGAGCATGTCCGATGCCGTCTCGACCAACTCTCGCTCATCCTATCAGGGAAATGGATCCGTTGCGCGAAAGGAAAAGCTGACGCTGCGAGTCGCCGCGACCGTGGTCGAGGTCATGCCAAACGGGGTTCTCCGAATAGAAGGGACTCAGGAAGTGCGCGTGAACTTCGAACTTCGCGAACTGCTGGTAAGCGGCTTCGTCCGCCCAGAAGACATTTCGCGCCAGAACGCCATCACCTACGACAAGATCGCCGGTGCCCGCATATCATACGGCGGGCGCGGCCAGATAACGGATGTCCAGCAGCCCCGCATCGGCCAGCAGGTCGCCGATATCATCCTGCCGTTCTGAGAACCACGATGCGCAGGATCCTCCCGCTGTTTCTGGCCGTTCTGGGGATTGGCGTCGGAGCAGGCGCCGGCTATCTGATGCGCCCCGCCGCCGATCACGGCTTTGATCAACTAGCCGAACCCGGCGAGCCCGCCTGCCCGACGCCCTCGCATGCGGAGGCGGAGCTGGGCGGGCATACGCCTGCGCATGCCCCGAATGAGGTTGAATACGTCAAGCTGAACAACCAGTTCGTGGTGCCGGTCATTGACAGCGGCGACATCCGGTCGCTGGTCATACTGAGCCTGAGCGTCGAGACCGAAGCAGGCGGCGCAAGCCAGGTCTACGCGCGGGAACCCCGGCTGCGCGACGCGTTGCTGCGCGTCCTTTTCGATCACGCCAACAGCGGCGGCTTCGACGGACCATTCACCGAAAGCGGCACGCTCGAAACACTGCGGCGAGAGATGAGGGATGCCGCACAGGACATCATCGGGCCTTCGGCGCACGATGTGCTCATCCTCGACATCATCCGCCAGAAGGCCTGATCCCTCGGCCGCTGGCGCCCGCGGCCAGACTTCGGTAACGATTTGGCCCGCGCAATCGGGCTTGCGGCGGTTCGCGCACCTTGACATGGCGACCGCAACGCGCGACCCCATCGCCAGTGACGGGAGGCGCCGATGTCCGACAAGCCACAGAAGCCCAAGCGGCCGCAGCAGGTCTACACCCTGCTTGTCCAGATCGGGCGCAAGACCGGCGACGGCTTGCCCAAGGCCGCGACCGGAGCGGCCCTTATGGTCTACGCCTCCGGCGTTGACGAGGACGAGGCCGTTCGAGAAACCGTGGCGATCCTGAAACAGGCCGACCTCAATCCTCTGGATGTGACCGGGTATGGCACACTGGAGGAACGTATAGCCCAGGGGCACGAGATCGAAGCCGACGAGCGCGAACTGATGGATCGGGCGCTGGCGGAAAACTCGGTCATCGTGGCGCAGATGACGCCGTTCTTTGACAAGCCCTAGGCTGCGAAAAGTGACCGGGTTGCCCGGCGCGTCATCGCAAGCGCGTCCGCTTCGTAGCCCTGCGCGTCACGGAGAGCGGTTCTGCGCTGGACGGGCAGCATTCCTTCCGTGACCAGATCGGCAAGCGCAGTGGTCATCGCCAGGTCCCGGTCCCGCGCAAGGCGGCCGATGCACAGGCTTTCAATGGCGCATCCGCCTGGCGCGATGATGTGGTGGTCATCCAGCAAGAGGCCATGATAGGTGAACAGCGGGCCGGCAGGTTCCGGCAAGACCGTTTCGCCATCGATCAGGGTGCCGGCCTCGACCAGGATCTCGGTTTCTCCGAACAGATACTCGATATCCGCACCCGACAGAACCACACGGTGACCCGGCTGAACGACAAGATCGCCGCCATGGCCGAAGGGAGGCGCCTTCAGCCGGATCGGCGCATAGGAGCCAAGCGCGGGAACTTCGACCGCGCCGCACCACAACACCGTCGCGAAACCGCCTTCCCGCGTGGCAACGCGGTCGCCCGCCCGCAGGCTCGAAAGCGGGACCGCACCGTGCGCCGTCGGGATGGGGGTCTGGCCCGCCATGCATATCCCCGGACCGATCGGATGCAGGTGATCCGAAGCCGCGTGCCAGCGCAGCGCAGGATGGCGATGCCCCCAGTGCCTGGACAGCGCAACAATTTCATCCCCGGAAAGGGCGGGCACGGCTTCGGCCGAACTTTGGCGCAGTGTGCCCTGCGCAAGGTTTTCGGCGGTCAGGGTGGCTTCCCCGGCGCGGCAATCCCAGCGCAGCGTCATACGCAAGGCGCCGCGTGCCGCTGGCCGGTCGTACCCCGTCGCGATCTGGCAGTAGCGGTCGCCCGCGCGCAGCATCAGGTGGACCTTGTCACCGCCGATCAGGCTGAGAGTCAGCAAGGAATTTCGGGATCGCGCCTGATAAAGAAGCTGTGGCGCCGCGGGCAGGGATGCGAAATCGAATTCCCAGACAAGGCTGCCCACCCCTGCCTTGTGCGTACCGGATACGGGTTGAACGCCCGTTCGGCCCTGCGCATGATCTGCGACGACCAGCCAGCTCATATCGGTTCCATCCGCCTGTTGCGCGGCTGCGGCCTAGGCGCGGCCTTCCGCGTGCGCCCCCATTCGGGGTCTTTTCTGCCCAATAGGACTGCTGCAAATATGCCCCTTGATTTCGCCTGTGGGAATCCATGCGAACCCCGCCGACGCCGATGGTGACCGCTCTGCAACAGGCCAGACCGATTGCCCCGCCCGCGCCAAGGCGGTAACCGTTGGCGCGAACCGAAGGAGTGCGCCCTTGAACGACAGTCGTTTCACCCCCGTCGATCCCGTGGACCTGACCGCGCGGCTTGTTCGCTGCCCCTCCGTCACCCCCGTAGAGGGCGGCGCCCTGACGCTGCTGACAGAGCTTCTGGAACCGGCTGGGTTCGAATGCACGCGCGTGGACCGCAACGGCACGCCCAACCTGTTCGCCCGCTGGGGGCGCAAGGGCGCGAACCGGACCTTCGGCTTCAATGGCCACACCGACGTGGTGCCGGTGGGTGACGCCGCGGCCTGGACCCACGATCCGTTCGGAGGCGAGATCGCCGAGGGCTATCTGTGGGGAAGGGGCGCGACGGACATGAAATCCGGCGTCGCGGCCTTTGCCGCCGCTGCCGTGGATTTCGTGCGCGCAACTCCGCCCGACGGCGCCGTGGTACTGACAATCACGGGGGATGAGGAGGGTCCGTCCAAGGATGGCACCATCGCGCTTCTGGACTGGATGCGCACCAAGGGCGAAGCGATGTCGGTCTGTCTTGTCGGCGAACCCACCTGCCCCGACCGCATGGGCGAGATGATGAAGATCGGGCGGCGCGGGTCGATGTCCGTGACCTTCCAGGCGCAGGGTGTCCAGGGTCATTCGGCCTATCCCCACCGCGCCAGGAACCCGCTTCACGCGCTGGTGCGGCTTCTGGACCGGCTGGCATCGGAGCCGCTTGACCATGGAACGGACCATTTCGACGCCTCAACCCTTGCCATCACCACCATCGACACCGGAAACAGCGCCACCAACGTGATCCCGGCGCGGGCGATGGCGCGGGTCAACATTCGTTTCAACGACGCCCACAGTTCTGCCAGCATCGCCCAGAGCCTCCGGGACGAGGCGGATCGTGTCACCGCCGAAACCGGCGTGACCTTCGAATTGCAGGTCGATGTGTCGGGCGAAAGCTTCCTGACGCCGCCAGGCGACTTCGTCAGGCTGGTCACCGGGGCCGTGACCGCCGAAACGGGCGTCGAGCCGGTTCTGTCCACTTCCGGCGGAACCTCGGACGCGCGCTTCGTCAAGGATCACTGCCCGGTGGTGGAGTTCGGATTGGTCGGGCGCACCATGCATCAGGTCGACGAACGTGTGAGCGTGGATCAGATCCGACAGCTCAAGTCGATCTATTCCAGGATTCTTGCCGACTATTTCGCCTGAACGCCGCAACGCCGCCTTCGCTTTCCGCATGACGCGGCGCGCGCGTCGTGGTAGGGCCCGGACATGAACCGGATCCCCACCAAAGCCGAAATTCTTGCCTGGATCGCCGAACATCCCGGTGCCGCGGCAAAGCGCGACATCGCCAAGGCCTTTGGCATCAAGGGCGCGGCGCGGATCGATCTGAAGCGGGTCCTGAAGGAACTGGAAGAGGAAGGCGCCATCGAACGCCGCCGCCGCAGCTTCCGCGACCCGACCAAGCTGCCGCCGGTCGCGATGCTGACGATCCTCGCCCCGGACCGCGACGGAGACATCTTTGCCCGCCCGGTCGAATGGCAGGGCGAAGGCCCCGCGCCCCGTGTCCTGTTCATTCCGAAAAAGGGTGAGGCCGCCGTGGGCGAGGGCGACCGGGTCCTGGCAAAGATCACCGAGGTCACAGGCGAAGATCATGACTACGAGGCGCGCCTGATCCGCAAGCTGGGTGCCAACCCGCACCGCATCCTCGGTATCTTCCGCAAGGGAACCGAGGGCGGGCGCATCGTGCCCATCGACAAGGGCGCCGACCTGGAATGGATGATCGCCGCCGGCGCGACTCTGGACGCCAAGGACGGCGAACTGGTCGAGGCAGAGCAATCGGGGCCCAAGGTGCGCATGGGCCTGCCGCGCGCGCGCATCGTCGACCGGCTGGGCGACCCGACCGCGCCGCGCGCCGTGTCGCTGATCGCGATCCATCAGCACGGCATTCCCGATGATTTCCCCGACGCCGCGATCGCCGAGGCCGACGCCGCCAAGCTTGCACCGCTGGGCGACCGCGAGGACCTTCGGCACCTGCCCTTCGTCACCATCGACCCGGCGGATGCGCGCGACCACGACGACGCCTGCTATGCCCATGCCGACGACGACCCCAAGAATGAGGGTGGGCACATCGTCTGGGTCGCCATTGCCGATGTCGCCCATTACGTGACGCCCCAGTCCGCGCTCGACCGCGAAGCGCGCCGTCGCGGCAACTCAACCTATTTTCCCGACCGCGTCGTGCCAATGCTGCCCGAACGGCTGTCGGGCGATCTGTGTTCGTTGCACGAGGGGATCGCGCGCCCGGTCATCGCCGTCTGGATGAAGCTTGACGGCAAGGGTCGCAAGGTCAGCCACCGCTTCGCCCGCGCCATGATCAAGTCGGTCGCAAGCCTGAACTACGCCGAGGTCCAGGAGGCGCGGGATGGCCGCCCGAACACGCGTTGCGTCGAAATGATGGACGAGGTCATCGCGCCGCTCTATTCCGCCTACGAGGCGACGAAGACCGCGCGCGCCATGCGTCAACCGCTGGACCTTGACCTGCCGGAGCGCAGGATCGAGATCGGAGAGGACGGGCATGTGAAATCCGTGGCCTTCCGCGACCGCTTCGATGCCCACCGGCTGATCGAGGAGTTCATGATCCTCGCCAATGTGGCCGCCGCCGAGGAACTGATCCGCCTGCGCCGCCCGCTCCTGTTCCGCGTGCACGAAGAGCCGAGCCCGGAAAAATTGGACGCGCTGCGCGAGGTGGCCGAGGCATCGGGCTTCACACTGGCCAAGGGCCAGGTTCTGCAGACCTCGCATCTGAACCGACTGCTGTCGCAGGCCGAGGGGACCGAGTTCGACGAACTACTGAACATCTCAACGCTCAGGTCGATGACGCAGGCCTATTACCACCCGGAAAACTTCGGGCACTTTGGCCTGGCGCTGAAGTCCTACGCGCATTTCACCTCGCCCATCAGACGCTATTCCGACCTGATCGTGCACCGGGCGCTGATCCTGGGGCACGGCTGGGGCAGGGACGGGTTGTCACCGCAGGATATCGAGGACCTGGAAGAAACCGCCACCCATATCTCGGAAACCGAGCGGCGCTCGATGGCGGCCGAGCGCGACACGACCGACCGATACCTGGCCGCATATCTCTCCGACCGGGTCGGCAACGAATTTGCCGGGCGGATCAGCGGCGTCACCCGCTTCGGCTGCTTCGTGCGGCTGGATGAAACCGGCGCAGACGGGCTGATCCCGATCCGCACGATCGGACGCGAGTTCTTTCATTACGATGCCAGTGCGCAGACGCTGACCGGCGCGGACAGCGGCTTGGTCATCGGCATAGGCCAGCGCGTGACGGTGCGACTGGCCGAGGCGGTGCCCGTCACCGGAGGGCTGATGCTGGAACTGCTCGAGATCGAAGGACAGGGCCGCCCCGGCGGCGCCTCGGCCAAGCGCGGCAAGCGCGTCATGCGCCGACCCGGAGCTGCGCGAGCGAAGGATGCAAAGCTGAAGCGCAAGACCGAGCGTCGGCGTCGCTGACCCCGGCAAGGGTCCGCCACAGTCGAACCCGACCCTTTTCCGAAGCCGCAAATGCCGCTACGCTTTCCCAAAACAAAGAGCGAGCGGTACCATGAAAATAACAAACCTGGTTCTGGCGGCTTCTCTCTGTGCGACAGGGGCCTGTGCCGGTGCGTCCGGGACGTCATCTGGCGATGCGAAAGGGGGCAGCGTGGGCGAACCGGATCAAGTCATCCCCGCTTCGGCCAACCTTGGCTTCGACCGCTGGATCACGGGCTTCCGCGCCCGCGCCATGGCCAGCGGCATATCCCAGGCCACGCTTGACCGCGCCTTCAGCGGCATTTCCTACAACACGCATGTGATCCAGAAGGACCGCAACCAGGCCGAGTTCACGAAGGCCATCTGGGACTACCTGGACAGGGCCGTTTCGGACCTGCGCGTCGAGAACGGTGAGCGCGCGCTGAAGCGCCACCGCAAGCTTCTGGACCGCATCGAAAAGACCTACGGCGTCGAAAAGGAAGTCGTCGTCGCGATCTGGGGCCTGGAAAGTTCCTATGGCGACAACCGCGGCGACATTCCGTTGATCGAGGCGCTTGCCACCCTGGCCTATGACGGGCGGCGGGGATCCTTCTTTGAAAGCCAGCTCATCGCAGCGCTCAAGATCGTGCAGTCGGGCGATGTCGCGCCGCGCAACATGACCGGCAGCTGGGCGGGGGCGATGGGCCACACGCAGTTCATCCCGACCTCCTACCTGTCTTTCGCCGTGGACTTCACCGGCGACGGCAAGCGCGACATCTGGTCGGACGATCCCGCCGACGCGCTGGCCTCGACCGCGGCCTACCTCGCGCGTTCGGGCTGGAAGCAGGGCCAGCCATGGGGCGTCGAAGTGCGCCTGCCCGCCGACTTCGATTTCGGGCTGACCGGAGAGAGGGTCACGAAGTCCGCCGCCGACTGGGCGAAGCTTGGGGTGCGCGACGTTCAAGGCAGGCGGGTATCGAACCATGGCCCGGCCTCGATCCTGATGCCCGCGGGTGCGCGCGGCGCGGCCTTCATGATCTTTTCGAACTTCCACGCGATCGAACGCTACAACGCCGCCGACGCCTACGTCATCGCGGTCGGCCATCTGTCGGACCGGCTCAAGGGCGGCATACCCATCCAGGCCAACTGGCCGCGGGAAGATCGGGCGCTTGTCTTCGACGAACGGGTGGAACTGCAGCAACGGCTGAGCAGGGCGGGCTTCGACACCGGTGGCGTGGACGGAAAGATCGGGCCGATGACGATTGCCGCCGTCCGCGCCTATCAGCGTTCGGTCGGGATGATCCCCGATGGCTACGCCAGCCTGGACATCCTGCGAAGACTGCGCTGACGCAACCCCTTGGCCTTTTGGCCCCGTGGCCTCATATAAGGGGCGACACGCATTTCACGGGGGGCAACCATGCTCGAATTCGGCCAGAAACCGGCTGCGGACCAGGCGGATCTGATCCGCGACACCACCGAAGCCACCTTCATGCAGGACGTGATCGAGGCCAGCAAGGATGTGCCGGTCATCGTCGACTTCTGGGCACCCTGGTGCGGCCCTTGCAAGACGCTTGGCCCCGCGCTTGAGGCTGCGGTGACAGCCGCCCGCGGCAAGGTCCGGATGGTCAAGGTCAACGTCGACGAAAACCAGATGATAGCGGCGCAGCTGCGCATCCAGTCGATCCCGACCGTCTATGCCTTCTGGCAGGGGCGGCCCGTTGACGGGTTCCAGGGCGCCATCCAGGGGTCAGAGATCAAGGCATTCGTCGACAAGCTGTCCGGCCTTGCCGGCGATGGCGGCCTGGGCGAGGCGATCGAAGCGGCCGAGGCGATGCTGGCCGAGGGCGATGTGGCAGGCGCCGCAGAGACCTTTGCCGCGATCCTTGAGGAAGAGCCCGAAAACGCCGCCGCCTATGGTGGCCTTGTCCGCGCTCACCTGGCGCTGGATCAACAGGACCAGGCGCAGGCGCTCCTGTCTTCCGCGCCCGCCTCGATCGCGCACTCGGCCGAGGTCGAGGCCGCGCGCGCGCAACTGGACCTTGCCCGTCAGGCCGTCAGCGCCGGGCCGGTGACAGAGCTTCTGAACGAGGTTCTTGCTCATCCCGATAATCATCAGGCCCGCTTCGACCTTGCACTTGCCCTTCATGCGTCCGGCAAGGTCGAGGGCGCCGTCGAGGAGCTTCTGGAACTGTTCCGGCGCGACCGGGACTGGAACGACGGCGCCGCCAAGGCCCAGCTTTTCACGATCTTCGACTCGCTGAAACCGAACGATCCGATCGCTCAGAAAGGGCGGCGCAAGCTGTCGTCCATGATCTTCGCCTGACGCGCCCGAGGGGGATGAAGGGACCGATGCCAGCGCTTGCGGACCTGCCCACGACGATCCCGATCTTCCCCCTGCCGGGGGCGCTGCTTCTGCCCCGTGCGCGGCTGCCGCTTCACATCTTCGAGCCACGCTACCTGGCCATGCTGGACGATGCGCTGAAGACACGCGAACGCCTGATCGGCATGATCCAGCCCCGTCCGACGCCGGCTGGAGGCGAGACCCTGTCCGCCATCGGTTGCGCGGGTCGCGTCACCGGCTTCCAGGAAACCGAGGACGGACGCTACATGATTACGCTGACGGGCGTTTCGCGATTTCGCATCGTCAGCGAACTGGGCGGCTTCACCCCCTATCGCCGTGCCGAGGTGGACTGGTCGGCCTTCGAACGCGATCTGGGCCCTGCCGAAGACGACCGCGGCTTCGACCGTTCGACCTTCCTTTCGCTGCTGTCGCGCTACTTCACCGCCGAGGGTCTTTCGACGGACTGGAGCAGCCTGAAGGAGGCCGATGACGAGATGCTGATCAACGCGCTTTCCATCCTTTGCCCGTTCGAGCCCGAGGACAAGCAGGCGCTGCTTGAGGCGCCGACGCTTCAGACCCGGCGCGAAACCCTGGTGACGCTGATGGAATACGCGCTTCTTGGCGGTGGAGAGGATCGGATGCAATGAGCGAAGAAACCAAGGTCGACCGCAGGATGCTGGAGGCGCTCGTCTGCCCCTTGACGCAGGCCACGCTGACTTACGACGCGGAGTCGCACGAACTGATTTCCAAGGCGGCCCGGCTGGCCTTTCCGATCCGCGGCGGCATCCCGATCATGCTTGTCGACGAGGCGCGCGAACTGGAATAGGCGCAGCGTCGGATCGGGTTCGGGGCTTGTTCGGGGTCAGGAATCGGCCAGGACGGCGTCAACGGCCTGTGCGACCCCCTCCACGACTGCAGACGGCCTTGGCTTGACCCGGTCTTCGTCACCTGGACGATACTTCCCCGACCGCACCAGGATGGCGCGTTCCGCCCCGGCGGCCAATGCCCCGGCGACATCGGCTTCGGCATCGTCGCCGATCATCGCGACTTCGCCCAGATCGCTGCCCATGCTCGCGGCCGCCGCTGCAAAGAACGCGGGCGCTGGCTTGCCGATCAGATCCGCCTTCTTCCCGCTGGCAAATTCGAGCGCCCGCACGAAGGCGCCCGCATCCATGCTGAGTTCGCCATCGTCGTCCCGAAACACGCGGTTGGCCGCCAGCGCCAGGAACGGCGCGCCTTTGTCCAGCGCGCGAAACGCCGCGTTCAGGACGTCGTAGGTGAAGAACGGTCCCATGTCACCCAACACCACGGCCTTGGGCCTCTGGTCGGCGCAACCCGCGAAATCCTCCTCAAGATCCGGATGCACCAGCAGATGTGGCGCCCGCGCATGGTCGGCAAGCCAGTCGCAGGCCGCCCGCGCGGGCGTGAAAAGCTGGTCGTCCTGAACCTTCACGCCAAGATCCGCGAGAAGCGCCAGGATTGCGCGCTTTGGCTTGCGTGTCGTGTTGGTCAGGAACCGGTAGGGTATTCCCGCCGCGTTCAGCCGCTCCAGCGCCTGAGCCGCACCGGGCAGAAGCTTTCTGTCGACGTATAGCACGCCGGAAAGGTCGATCAGGACGCCCTTTGCCATGCCACAAGCCTGCAAGGCCACTGCGACGGCGTCAAGACTTCGCGATTCGGGGTCCTCGTCCCGCGCCCATGGCCTTGCCGTGAGGCACAGGGAAGGGCCTACAAGCGTTGCCCTGCCAGCAATTTCGGCAGAGTCCCCGACAATCCCGCCGCCTGACGGATGAAACTGCGGCGCAGGGCCGGCACCGCGTTGACCGCGCCCATGCCCAGATCGCGGGCCGCTCGCAAGGCTGGATTGTTGTTTGAAAACAGCCTGTTGACTGTGTCCATTCCCAGGGCCAGAGCGGTGGAATCGAAGCGGCGCCAGCTTTCGTACCGCTCGAGGACATCTTCGGCCCCGATATCCTCGCCCCGCCGCCTGGCGCCGACCAGAACTTCGGCAAGGGCGGCCACGTCGCGGAAACCCAGGTTCAGGCCCTGCCCCGCGATCGGGTGGACGCCATGGGCCGCATCCCCGACCAGCGCCACGCGCGGGGCGAAGTAGCGATCCGCCAGAGTCAGGTTCAGCGGATAGGTGAAGCGCGCGCCCGCCAGCCGAAGATCGCCCAGGTAATCACCAAACCGCGGCCGCAGCACCTGCATGAAGGCGTCGTCCTCGAGCGCGGCGATCACGCCGGCGTTCTCGTCGCTCTCGCTCCAGACGATGGAAGAGCGGTTGCCCTGCAGGGGCAGGATCGCGAGCGGCCCGGTCGGCATGAAGAACTGCTGGGCGATGCCGCCATGCGGGCGGTCATGATCCACCGCGCAGACAATCGCCGTCTGGCCATAGCTCCACCCCGTCCGGCCGATCCGCGCCCGCTCAGCGGTGCCAGACCTGCGCCCGTCGCAACCCGCGATCATCCGCGTGCGCAAGGTCCGGCCATCGGAAAGCGTCACGGTGATGCCGGCCGCATCCGCCCCTTGCCCCGTGACCGTCGTCGCCGGGATGTGGGTGATCCCGTCGGTTTCGCCCATCGCCTGAAGAAACGCCGAATAAAGATGCCGATCCTCGAGCATGAAGCCCATCGGCCCCTCCTCGATCTCGGCACTGTCGAAATGCAGGAAGAAGGGCGCGGCGCCCTGGCCCGGCCGGCCATCGCTGGCCTTGATCTCGAGGATGGGCTGAACCTTGTCCACGACCCGTTCCCATACACCAATCGCCTCAAGCAGGCGCTTCGACGCGATTGCCAGCGCGTAGGCGCGGCCGTCGAACTGTGCCTCGGCTCGCGCGCGCGCAGGCTGGGCATCGACGACGATCACCGAAAGTCCAGCCCGCGCCAAGGCAAGCGCCAGGGCAGGCCCGTTCAGCCCGCCACCCACAACGATCACTTCGGCATCAATCTTCATGCTGCCAAGTATCCCTTGCGGGCCGGGATTGTCCATGCGTTGCCTTGCCGCTACCGTTCGCGCAGGACAGCTGGGGAGGACGGCATGGGCGACTGGCGGATGATGAGTGCTGGCGATTTGGGCCGCGCCATCGGCGCGGGAAAGATCGACCCGGTCGAGCTGACCGCCAGCTTCCTTGAAGCGATCCGGGAAACCGATCCCGATCGGCGCATCTACGCCAGAACCACCGAGACCCGTGCGCTGGCAGAGGCCAAGGCCGCCTTCGCACGCGCGCGCTCGGGCAACCGGTTGTCGCCTCTCGACGGGGTGCCGGTTTCCTGGAAGGATCTTTTTGACACGGCAGGCACGGCGACCGAGGCGGGATCCCGTCTGCTACAGGGGCGGACGCCCAAGGCGGACGCAGAGGTGCTGCGACGGGCCACGCTTCTGGGCCTTGTCTGCCTAGGCAAGACCCACATGACCGAGCTTGCCTTTTCGGGCCTGGGGGTGAACCCATCGACGGCGACACCGCCCAACGTGAACGATCCTGCGCTAGCGCCGGGCGGATCGTCCTCCGGCGCGGCGGTTTCCGTCGCCCTTGGCCTTGCCGCCGCGGGGATCGGATCGGACACCGGCGGTTCGGTCCGCCTGCCCGCCGCGTGGAACAACCTGGTGGGCTTGAAGACGACGCACGGCCGACTGCCGCTGACAGGTGTGGTGCCGCTGTGCGAAAGTTTCGACACGGTTGGCCCCCTGACCCGCACGGTCGAGGACTCGGCGCTGCTTCTGGCGGCGATGGAAGGGTCCAAGCCGGCCGACCTGCGCGGGGCAAGCCTGCGCGCAACGCGACTACTGGTGATGGAGACGCTGGCTCTGCCGGATTGCCGCGAAGCGCCGCTTGCGGCATTCGACAATGCGGTCGCCCGGCTTCAGGCTGCGGGTGCCACCGTTGAGCGCGGTACGTCGGATGAGCTTGCCGAGGCTCACGGGCTTTCGGGAGTGCTATTCACGACCGAAGCCTACGGGACCTGGGCCGACCGGATCGAGGCGCGGCCCGAGCTCATGTTCGGGCCAGTGCGCGAACGATTCCGCCTGGGCGGCCGCTTCACCGGATCCGACTATGTTGCCGCCTGGCGCCGGCTGCGCGATCTGCGGCGCCATTGGCACGCCCGAACCGCGGGCTACGACGCGGTCCTGACCCCGACGTCGCCGATCCTGCCACCGGATACGGAGCGGCTTCTGTCCGATGACGCCTACTTCACGACCGAAAACCTGCTGGCGCTGCGCAACACGCGCATCGCAAACCTGATGGGACTATGCGCCCTGACGCTGCCCACCGGAGTGCCCGCCAGCGGTATCACGCTTCTGGGTGCGCCGTTGTCGGAAGACCGCCTTCTGCGTCTTGGTGCGGCCGCCGAGGCCGCGCTGGCCTAGGCCGCGACCCCGGCGGAAATGCCACAATCAACCGGAACAACCGGCGGGAATCCATTGCTTTTTCTGGACCGTGCGCTCGGCATTGGCTAAACTTCAGGCAAAACGGGGCGAAATGACCCCGGAAACTGAGGCATGAATGGCGTTTCCCAAGCGGTTCTTGAACCTGCCTGATTACGCGTTTCCGCGTCTGCGGAAGCTTCTCGACGTCCACGCTCCGGGCGGCGAACCCATCGCCATGACCATAGGCGAGCCTCGACATCCGATGCCACCATTCGTCGGCGAGGTTCTGGCCGAGAGCCTGCACGGTTTCGCGCAATACCCCCCCAACGAGGGCACGCCCGAACTGCTGGCCGCGATTTCGGACTGGATCGCCCGCCGCTACGGCCCGAGGCTTGGCCCGGAACGGATCATGCCGCTGAACGGAACGCGGGAGGGGTTGTTCGATGCCTGCATGGCGCTGTGCCCAGAGACCAAGGGGGGCAAGCCGCCCGTCGTCCTGATGCCAAATCCGTTCTACCAGGTCTACGCGGCCGCAGCGCTAAGCGTGGGGGCAGAGCCCGTCTATGTGCCCGCGACGGCCGCGACGGGCTTCCTGCCCGATTATGCGGGCCTCGCACCCGATCTGCTGGACCGCGTCGCCGTCGCCTACCTTTGTTCGCCTGCGAACCCGCAGGGCGCCATCGCCCCGCGCGCCTACCTTGCGGATCTGCTGGGCCTGGCCGAGCGCCACGGTTTCACGCTGCTGGCGGACGAATGCTATTCCGAGATCTGGCGGGACGCCCCGCCCACCGGCGCGCTTGAGGTTGCGGCGGAAACCGGCGCTGATCCCGAACGCGTCGCCATTTTTCATTCGCTGTCGAAACGGTCGAACCTGCCCGGCCTGCGCTCGGGCTTTGTCGCGGGCGGGCCGCAGTCGATCGCGCGCTTTCGCCAGCTGCGCAACTACGGCGGCGCGCCCCTACCCCTGCCGATCCAGCGCGTGTCCGAACGCGTCTGGGCGGACGAGGCGCATGTCGAGGAAAACCGCGCGCTTTATCACGAGAAATTCCGCATCGCCGACCAGGTGTTTTCGGGCCTGCAGGGCTACCGCACCCCGGACGGCGGCTTCTTCCTCTGGCTCCCGGTCGAGGACGGAGAGGCGGCTGCCCTGAAGCTGTGGCGCGAAACCGGCGTGCGGGTCCTGCCTGGCGCCTATCTCGCGCGCGAGGTCGAGGGCGAAAATCCGGGCAAGGGCTACATCCGTGTCGCGATGGTGGCCCCCAGTGAAGAAATGCAGCGCGGGCTGATCCGGCTTCGCGACTGCCTCTACGGTTGAGGACGGGCAAACATGGCATCCTATCAGGCACGGCAGCGCGATCCGCTTCTGGATCAGCACACCCAGGCCGCGATCGAGCGGCGCGGGAAAGAACTGCTGGGTATCGCCCTGTTTGCGATGGGGATCGCCACGGCGCTTCTGATCGGCAGCTACAGCCCGGACGATCCCAGCTGGCTGGCCGCCACGGACGAGCCGGCGCAGAATCTTCTGGGGCGCTTCGGCGCGGCCATTGCCTCGCCGCTGTATGTCATCGCAGGCTACGGGGCCTGGGGGCTGGCGCTTGTTCTTGCGGGCTGGGGCGTTCGCTTCATCGCCCATGTCGGCGAAGACCGCGCTCTGTCGCGGGTCATCTTCGCGCCCATCGGCATCGCGATGCTGTCGGTCTATGCATCGACCCATGCGCCGGGGGCGGGCTGGCTGCACAGCTTCGGTCTGGGCGGGCTGTTCGGCGATACCGTACTTGGCGCGGTGCTTGGCATCGCCCCGCTTGACGCGGGCCTTGCGCTAAAGATCGTGTCGGCGCTGATCGGCTTCGGATCCCTGGCGATGCTTGCCTTCGTCCTGGGCTTCGATCGGCGCGAACTGGCGCAGATCGCACGCTTCCTGCTGGTCGGAACCATCGTCGGTTATGACTGGATGCTGCGGATGCTGGGCCGTGGTGCCGTCGCCTCGTTCAAGGGCGCCCAGGCGATCAGTGAACGCCGCCGTATGCGCCAGGACGAAGCGGAAGAGGCTTGGGAACCGGTTGAACCAGCGCCGGAGCCGCGCCGTGCGGGCGTGCTTCGCGCCGAGCCGCGATACGCCGCACCCCGGGACGAGCTCGAACCGGCGCGGCCCGGGCTTTTTGGCAAGGTCGGCGCGCTTTTGCGCGGCGCGCCCGCGCCCGACGTGCGGATCGAGCCGGAACTGGTCGAGCGCAGCCCGTCGCACGCGAGCTGGAACGGCGAGGCGCCCAGCGCGGATCGCATTCGCGAACGCATCGCAGACGCGGTCAAGTCCCGCACGGGCCAGATCGCCGCGCGCACCGCGCCGCAAATGCCGGAACGGATCGAGCCAGGCTTCTCCCGCGCCGACCATGGTGCGTTCGGGGAATCGCCGCTGACAGCGGCCGAGATGCTGGCGGCCGAGGCGGACGCGGAGGCCGACGAAGACGCGAACATCTTCGGCGACCTCGATCTGACCGAACCGGGCATGGCGCCCGGCCTGCCGCGCGCCGAGCCGCGCCGCGTCGTTCAGCACGCCGAGCGCAAGGCGCCAGCGCCGTCCAGGCAAGCCATTGCGGAAGCGCAGCCGCGCCTCAGGTTCGACGAGCCCGCCGCCGGCTCGATCTACGAACTGCCGCCGCTGTCGCTCTTGACCAACCCCGTCACCATCCAGCGCCACCAGCTGTCCGATGAGGCGCTGGAAGAAAACGCGCGGATGCTGGAAAGCGTGCTTGATGACTACGGGGTCAAGGGCGACATCGTCAGCGTCCGCCCCGGTCCGGTCGTCACCATGTACGAGCTTGAGCCCGCGCCGGGGCTGAAGGCCAGCCGCGTCATCGGCCTGGCCGATGACATCGCGCGGTCGATGTCGGCGCTGTCGGCCCGCGTGTCGACCGTTCCCGGCCGCTCGGTCATCGGGATCGAGCTTCCCAACGCCCACCGCGAAAAGGTGGTGCTGCGCGAGATCCTCGCCTCACGCGATTTCGGCGATGGCAACCACCGCCTGCCGCTCGCGCTTGGCAAGGATATCGCCGGCGAACCGGTGGTTGCGAACCTTGCCAAGATGCCCCACCTGCTGATCGCTGGCACCACAGGCTCGGGCAAGTCGGTGGCGATCAACACCATGATCCTGTCGCTTCTCTACCGGCTGACGCCGGACGAATGCCGGCTGATCATGATCGACCCCAAGATGCTGGAACTGTCCGTCTACGACGGCATCCCCCACCTTCTTTCCCCCGTCGTCACGGACCCGAAGAAGGCCGTCGTCGCCCTGAAATGGGTCGTGGGCGAGATGGAGGAACGCTACCGCAAGATGTCCAAGATGGGCGTGCGCAACATCGACGGCTACAACGGCCGCGTCCGCGAGGCGCTGGCCAACGGCGAAATGTTCAAGCGCACGATCCAGACCGGCTTCGACGAGGAAACCGGCGATCCGGTCTTCGAGACCGAAGAGATCGAGCCCAAGCCCATCCCCTACATCGTCGTCATCGTCGACGAGATGGCCGACCTGATGATGGTGGCGGGGAAAGAGATCGAGGCCTGCATCCAGCGCCTGGCCCAGATGGCCCGCGCGTCGGGCATTCACCTGATCATGGCGACGCAGCGCCCCTCGGTCGACGTCATTACCGGCACGATCAAGGCCAACTTCCCGACCCGGATCTCCTTCCAGGTCACCTCCAAGATCGACAGCCGCACGATCCTTGGCGAGATGGGGGCGGAGCAGCTTCTGGGCATGGGCGACATGCTCTACATGGCGGGCGGCAGCCGCATCACCCGCATCCACGGCCCCTTCGTTTCCGATGAAGAGGTCGAGGAAATCGTCACCCACCTGAAATCCTTCGGCCCGCCCGAATACATGTCCGGTGTGGTCGAGGGCCCGGACGAGGAGAAAGAGGCCGACATCGACCTCGTCCTCGGGCTGGGCGGCAACACCGACGGCGAAGACGCGCTTTACGATCAGGCGGTGCAGGTGGTGCTGCGCGATCGCAAGGTCTCCACGTCCTACATCCAGCGGAAGCTTGGCATCGGCTACAACAAGGCCGCGAGGCTGGTGGAGCAAATGGAAGAGCAGGGGCTGGTGTCCACCGCGAACCACGTGGGCAAGCGCGAAATCCTGGTGCCCGAGCAGTAGAGGGTTCGACGTCCCGCAACGCGCGCGGGGGGGGCGACCAGCGTCCCGCGGTGCGGGCGCTTCGGACCCGCTTGGCCGGGCGCAGCTCGGCAGATCGTGATGCAGGTCATCAGCCCGCGCGCCTTCAAACCGCGGGAAGGCGCCTTACATCTAACCGCATGAAACCCATGCATGCCCTGACCAGTGCCGCCGCGCTTTGCGCGATCATCCTTGGAACCAATGCCGCAGCCTTCGCGCAGCCCGTACTGACGATCGAACCGCTGGCAAGCTTCGACCGGCCCTGGGCAGTCGCCACCCTGCCGCAAGGCGGATTCCTGGTGACGGAGAAGCCCGGACGGCTGGTCCACGTCACGCGGACGGGCAACAAGCAGCCGATATCCGGCGTTCCAGGTGTGACGGCTTCCGGCCAGGTCGGCCTTCACGACATCGCCCTGGCGCCGGATTTCGAAAGCTCGGGCCTGATCTACCTGACATGGGTTGACGGTTCCGCGGGCGGAGCCTTGCACCTGGGACGCGGACGGATTGACCTGGCCAGAGCGGAACTGTCCGATTTCGGCGTGCTCTGGCAGGCGACGCCGTCCGGGGGCAACGGTCATCCGGGCGCGATGATGACCTTTTCCGATGACGGACAGCTTTTCCTGACCAGCGGTGACCGGCAACTGGGCGATCCCGCGCAGGATCTGACCGACAGCCGCGGCAAGATCCTGCGCCTTGCCTCTGACGGCCAGGCCGCGCCGGGCAACCCCTTTGCGGAGGCACCCGAGGTCTGGACGCTGGGTCATAGAAATCCCTACGGAATTGCCTTCGATGGCCAGGGCAGGCTCTGGTCGCATGAAATGGGACCGCGAGGGGGAGACGAGCTGAACCTGATCGAACCCGGCAGGAACTACGGCTGGCCGCTTGTTTCGGAGGGGCGCCAGTACAGCGGCTTCGCCATTCCCGACCACGACACGCGGCCAGATCTCGCGGCGCCGGTGATCAAATGGAGCCCAGTTATCGCGCCGGCGGGCATGATCTACTACGACGGCGCGGTCTTTCCCGAATGGCAGGGGTCATTCCTGATCGGCGGGCTCCGGTCACAGGCCCTTGTCCGCGTCGAGCTTGACGGCACGTCCGCGCGCGAGGCGGAACGCTGGGACATGGGCAACCGTATTCGCGACGTCGTCGCCGATGAGCAAGGTGAGGTATACCTTCTTGAGGACGGCGACGGGGGCAGGCTGCTGCGCCTTGTGCGCCAGGACTGAACAATCCGGAACAGGATCGCGATAGCTGTTCCCCAGTCGCGCAACTCTGGGTTAGCATGGCGTGACGACAGCCACGCGGCGCCGGGCATGCGTGCCCGCGGCAGCCTCGGCTGCGCCAAGGTGTCTGGGAGTTCGGCCGGGGGGAAGAATTGGCGCTGCTGCGGGTTCTGGCGGGCGAAGGTCCCGGAAACATCATCCATGACCGCAGGGTGACGCGATGAGCACCCGTCGGCGTCCGCGCACAAGCCGTGGCGCGTCTTTCGCGCAGCCCGCCTTCGGCCAGCGCCCCCGCCCCTACGCGCCCGTGGATGTGCTGAGCACCGATCAGGTTGCGGCAATCCATTCGGCCGGGCTTGAGATTCTGTCACGGATCGGCCTGCGTGTGCTCGACGACCGTGCCCGGGCCCTGTTCCGGTCCGCAGGGGCCAAGGTTTCGGACGGCACCGTCCGACTTGATCCCGCGCAGGTGGGCGAACTGCTGAAAACGGTTCCGCCAAGCTTCACGCTGCACGCACGCAACCCCGCTTATGACGTGACCGTCGGCGGCAACCGCTGTGTCTACACCTCGGTCGGCGGACCGGCCTATGTGATGGACAATGATCGCGGCCGCCGCGACGGCAACTATGCCGAAATGTGCGACTACCTTCGGCTGGTTCAGATCCTGAACGTGATACACCAGGAAGGCGGCGGGCCGTTCGAACCGATGGACCTTCCGGCGAACACCCGGCATCTGGACATCTACCGCGCGCAGATCGGACTGCTTGAGAAGACCTGGCAGGGACAGACCCTGGGCCGGGCGCGGACGCTGGACGGCATCGCGATGGCCGCGATGGCATTGGGCACCACGCCTGAGGGCCTGGCCGATCGTCCGGCTCTGGTCGGCGTGATCAATACGAACTCCCCCCTGCAGCTCGACATTCCGATGGCCGAAGGGCTGATCGCCATGGCGGAGCACGGTCAGGCGCTGGCGATCACACCCTTCACCCTGGCCGGCGCGATGGCGCCGGTGACGCTGGCCGGCGCGCTTGCACAGCAGCACGCCGAGGCCCTGGCCGGCATCGTTCTGACGCAAATCGTACGTCCGGGTGCTCCGGTCCTCTACGGCGGCTTCACCTCGAACGTCGACATGCGCTCTGGCAGCCCCGCCTTCGGCACCCCGGAATATGCGAAGGCCGCGCAGGCCTCTGGACAGCTTGCGCGCCATATCGGCGTGCCGTTCCGGTCATCGAACGTCACGGCGGCGAACGAGGTCGACGCACAGGCGGCCTACGAAAGCCAGATGGCGCTTTGGGGGGCGCTGATGGGCGGCGCGCATCTTCTGGAACACGGGGCGGGATGGCTTCATGGCGGGCTGACCGCGAGCTTCGAGAAGCTGATCCTGGATGCCGAACTGCTGATGATGATGGACGCCTATTTCACGCCGATCGACACGGGCCCCGGCGCGATGGCGCTGGATGCGATCCTTGAGGCGGGGCCGGGCGGTCACTTCTTTGGTACCGCCCACACAATGGCGCGGTATGAAACCGCCTTTCATGCGCCGTTGCTGTCCAACTGGGACAACTATCCAACCTGGCTCGAAAAGGGCGGAATCGACGCGCGCACGCGGGCGAACACGGTCTGGAAGGCGTTGCTGGAGCAATACGAGGAACCGGTGCTGGACCCCGCCGTGTCCGAGGAACTGGACGACTATGTCGCGCGGCGAAAGGCCGAAGGCGGCGCGCCGATGAACTGAGGAGCCCGCGATGACGACGATCCGAGATGACTTCCCGAATGCCGTCGAGATCGTGGAGAACATATTCGTGCCCATGCCGGACGGCACGCGCCTTGCGGCCAAGCTCTGGCTGCCGAAGGATACGGGGCCGGTGCCCGCGATCCTCGAATACCTGCCCTATCGCAAGCGCGAGGGCACGCGCGGTCGGGATCAGAAGGCGCACGCCTGGCTTGCCGGCCACGGCTACGCCTGCGTCCGGATCGACATCCGGGGGACCGGCGACAGCGAGGGCCTGATCGACGGCGAATACACCGAGCAGGAGATCCGCGACGGCTGCGACGCCATCGCCTGGATCGCCGCGCAGGACTGGTGCGACGGGCAGGTCGCCATGTACGGAATCTCCTGGGGCGGTTTCAACGGTCTTCAGATCGCAGCGCGCAGGCCGCCTTCGCTGAAGACCATCATCACCGTCGGCTTCACCGACGACCGCTACGCGACCGATGTCCACTATATCGGCGGATGCCTGTCCAAGGACAATTTCGACTGGTCCGCGACGATGTTCGCCCAAAACGACCTGCCGCCCGATCCCCGGATCGTGGGGCCATCCTGGCGTGACATGTGGCAAGCCCGGACAAGGCACAACCGGCCCTGGATCCTGGATTGGCTTTCCCACCAACGGCGGGATGACTACTGGAAGCACGGCTCGGTCTGCGAAGATTTCGGCGCCATCGCCTTACCGGTCTATGCGGTGTCGGGCTGGTCCGACAATTATTCCGAAAGCGTGCCCAGGCTGCTTGCCGGGCTTTCCGGTCCCCGGCTGGGACTGGTCGGCCCCTGGGCGCATTCCTTTCCACATGATGTGGCCGTCGAGCCAGCCATCGGCTGGCTGCAAGAGGTGAAGCGCTGGTGCGATCATTGGATGAAGGGCCGGGACTCGGGGATCATGGACGAACCGATGTACCGGGTCTGGATGCAGGACAGCGTACCGCCCTCGACCTGCCACCTGGAACGGCCGGGCCGCTGGATTGGCGAACGCTCTTGGCCCTCGCCCCGCATCGGATGGCGGCACCTTTGCCTGAACGCGGGCGGGCGGCTTGACCAGGCCGCCGACGCGGCGTCATCCGTTTCGATCTGCTCGCCCCTTTGGGTAGGTCAGGCCTCCGGTGAGGTCGGCCGCTACGGCAAGGACGCGGAATGGCCCCCGGATCAGAGGGAGGACGACGGCGGCTCGCTGGTCTTCATGACCGAGCCTCTCGAGGAACGGACCGAGATTGTGGGCGCGCCGAGCCTGCACCTGACGTTCAGTTGCGACAAGCCGATGGCGCTGGTCGCGGTGCGCCTGAACGACGTAATGCCCGACGGCCGCTCGACACGGGTGTCGCTGGGCTGCCTGAACCTGACCCATCGCGACAGCCACGAAAGGCCCGCGCTGCTGGAGCCCGGCAAGACCTATCGGGCGGTGGTGGAACTTGACGACATCGCCCATTCCTTCCCCGCCGGGCACAGGATTGCCTTGGCGGTTTCCACGACCTACTGGCCGGTCTGCTGGCCTTCGCCGGAACTCGCGACCCTGACGGTCACGACCGGCGAAAGCCGGCTGGCGCTTCCCGTGCGCCCGCCCGATGCGGACGACGAAAACCTGCGCAGGTTTGATGCGCCAGAGATGGCCGCCCCGACACCCGCGGTCGACCTTGCGGTGAAGCCTGCGGCACGCCGCAGCATACGCCGTGACCTGCTGAGCGGCGAAATGATCGTGGACTTTCCGCGCTGGACCTACGCACAGCGGATGCCCGACATCGGGCAGACCGTCACATCAGACGCGATCACCCGCTTTCGCATCATCGACGGTGATCCGCTGTCGGCGACATGCGAAACGGAATGCAACGTCGAGATCGCGCGCGACGATGGGCGCTTTGGCCACCATTCCACCGGGCGCCTGACTTGCGATGAGCAGAGTTTTCGCGTCGAGGTGCGCCTGCGCGTCACCGAAAACGGCGCGACGGTGTTTGAGCGCAACTGGGATGAGCGCATCCCGAGGGATCACCTTTGAACGCCGCGGATCAGGCGACTCCGGTCGAGAACCATGGCACCTTCGCGCGGAGCGCTTGCGCATGCTGCTGCCCGGACGTTACATTACATTCAAGATTAACGATTGTTGGCGGAGGCCTTTGTCGGGCTCTCTGCTTCGCGTGTGGAGACGTCATGAACACGAATGCTCGGGCGCCGAGATTCAATCGGCTTACAAGCACGGAGCGGCGCGCAGACCTGATCGAGGCGGGGCTCACTTGCATGGCGCGCGGCGGCATCCAGGAATTCACCGTCGACCGGATCTGTGCCGAGGCCGGGGTTTCCCGCGGTCTGATCACACATCACTTCGGATCGATGAGCGCGCTTCTGACAGCGGTCTACGCAAAGAAATATGACGACGCGACAAGCCTGCGGCGTGCCCCGGCTCCGGGGGAATCGCAGCTTTCGGCGCTGCTGGACGCGCTTCTTTCGCCCGAGGTGTTCAACCGAGAGTCGTACAGCATATGGCTGACGCTATGGGGACAGATCTGCATCAATGAGGAGATGAGGGCAGAGCATCGCGCCCAATATGCCGTGTATGTAAGCGACGTGGCGGCCGCGATCGACGACGTCGCATCAAGGAACGGCAGGATCGTGGATGCGAGAATGCTGGCACGAACACTCATTCCGCTGCTGGACGGTCTGGGTATTCAACACGCCATCGATCCTGACTCTATGCCGCTGCTAAACGCCAGGTCCGCGTGTCGCACCTTGCTTGAACCCCACCTTGGCCCGTTCTAGATCAGCATCCCCCAGGGCGGGGTACTCCGCCTTCTCTTGCGAGACGCAAGGCCGCGCGCAAGCTGAGGGGCGGCGGGAATGACCGTCAGACGCCGAAGGGAGGGCGCTTGCGGCCTTGTCGAGTTGGCGAACCCTCCCGTCAACGCGATCAATCGCGACATCCGGCAGGGCCTGCTGGACGCGGTGTTCTGGGCCGAGTCCGAGGGGCTTGAGCGCGTGGTCCTGTCGGGCGCGCGCAGGGCTTTCGCCGCGGGCGCTGACGCCCGTGAATTCGACCGGGATCCGGAGCCCCCGCATCTGCCCGATGTCCTGAACCGTATCGAAAACAGCCCGGTTCCCTGGATCGCCGCCGTTCATGGGCCAGCGCTTGGCGGAGGGGCCGAGATCATGTTGGCCTGCCGCTGGCGGATCGCGCATCCCGATGCGACCATCGGCCTTCCAGAGGTGACGCTGGGGGTTGTACCGGGTGCGGGTGGGACGCAGCGCCTGCCCCGCCTGATCGGCGCGGAGGGTGCCCTGGCCCTGATCCCCGGCGGCAGAAGCGTTTCGGGACAGGAGGCTGCCGCGATCGGGCTTGTCGATCTTCTGGACGAAGACCCCGTCGCGCGTGCGCTGGAGGTCGGGAACCGCGCGTTGGCGGCGGCCATCCCAGTCGGGCAACGACCTGTCGGGTCCGCACCGCCAAAGAGCTTTGCCGCTGCGCGGGCCACGGCTGAGCGCAAGATGGGGGGCCAGAACGCCCCTGCGGTCGCAATCGATCTTCTCGAACTGGCCCAGAGGGTCCCGCTTGAACAGGGGCTTCAGGCAGAACGCGCGGCCTTCCTGCAACTCAGGCAATCCGATCAGGCCAGGGCCCTGCGGCACCTGTTCTTCGCCGAACGGGGCGCGCGCAAGCCTGGCTGGCTGACCGCAGAGCCCTTGCCGGCAAGGCATGTCGCCGTTGTCGGGGGGGGCGCAATGAGGGCGAGACTCGCCCATGCGGTGCTGTCCGCGGGTCTTGCCGTGACGATCATCGAGACGGACCGCAGGGCCGCGGGACGCGCAGGCCGCAACCTTGACCGTCTGTTCGCGCCAGACCCGGACCGCAGTCGCGCCACGCCCGAACTGGCGGACGGACAGGAAGATCTTGTCATCAGCACCGACTACTCCGCGGCGGCTGCCGCGGATCTGGCGATCGAGGTGGCAGATGCGGACATGGGGGCCACGAAGAAGGTGCTGGCGCGGCTTCAGGCCGTGATGCCCGCGCAGGCGATCCTGGCCACGAGCACCGCACGCCTTGATCTGGACGAGCTGGCACGCGGCCTGGATGATCCGTCGCGCCTGGTCGGGCTTCACCTCCCGGCACCGCCCCATGCCACGAAGCTTCTGGAAATCGTGCGCGGCGCGGCAACATCGGACGAAGCGCTTGCGGCAGGATTTTCGCTTGCCAGGCAGTTGCGCAAGATCCCGGTACTTGAGGGCCCGTGCGACGGCTCGATCAGCGGGCGCATCCTCAAGCGCTGCCACGCCGCCGCCGCTGCGCTTTTGCCGGACGGCGTCACGCCATCGCAGGTCGAATCTGCCATGAAGGCGTTCGGATGCGCGATGGGTGATCCGATCACATCGCCAAAGGCCGAAGATCCCGTGCGGCAGGCGCAACGCCAACCGCGGGTCCACCCGGACGAAGACGTCGCCCGCCTCCTTGTCCTTGCCATGATCAACGAGGCGGCGGCGATGCTGCATCAAGGCATCGCGCACAAGGCAGCCGACATAGACCTGATCAGCGTGCATGGCTGCGGATTTCCGCGTTGGCGCGGCGGGCTTCTGCATCATGCGGACCGCATCGGCGCCCGAAGCCTTGTGGATCAGCTCACTGCTCTGTCGGCGAAGGACCCGGCAGCGTGGTCGCCCGACTCCCTGATCGTGAACTGTGCTAAAAGGGGAATTGCAATCGCCAGCTGGCGCGGGCCAGAGTCCCCGCCGGAGCCGTTCGCCGGTACGCGGTGACCGCTTCCAAGGGAGGATCCTTTGCACGCTTTCATCTGTGACGGGGTCAGGACGCCGATCGGTCGCTACGGCGGGGCGCTTTCGGGCGTGCGGACGGATGATCTGGCTTCGATCCCGATTGCCGCCCTGATGGTGCGCCACCCCGAGGTCGACTGGTCCGCCGTCGATGACGTGATCCTGGGAGCGACCAACCAGGCGGGCGAGGACAACCGAAACGTCGCGCGCATGGCGGCGCTTCTGGCCGGGCTTCCGGTCGAGGTTCCCGGCACCACCGTGAACCGGCTTTGCGCCAGCGGGCTGGATGCGGTGGGCATGGCGGCGCGGGCGATCCGCGCCGGCGACCAGGACCTTCTGATTGCCGGTGGCGTCGAAAGCATGAGCCGCGCCCCCTTCGTCATGCCAAAGGCGACAGCGGCCTTCTCCCGCGCCAGCATCATTCACGACACGACCATCGGCTGGCGCTTCGTCAATCCCCGGATGGAGCAGGCCCATGGCACCCACGCCATGCCGGAAACCGCCGATATCGTGGCGGCAGAGCACGACATCAGCCGGGCCGATCAGGATGCCTTCGCCGCCCGATCCCAGTCGCGCTGGCAGGCCGCGCACGCCGCTGGCGTCTTCGCGGAAGAAATCGTTCCCGTCACGATACCTCGGAGCAAGGGTGACCCGATCATCGTGGACACCGACGAACACCCCCGTCCCGGCACGACCATGCAGGCGCTGGCAAGACTTCAGGGCGTGAACGGCCCCGACCTGACCGTCACGCCGGGCAATGCGTCCGGCGTGAACGACGGCGCTGCCGCGCTGCTGATTGCCAGCGAGCCGGCTGCGCGGGCGCAGGGATTGACGCCCATCGCGCGGATCGTCGGCATCGCCTCGGCTGGGGTGGCGCCGCGCGTCATGGGGATCGGCCCGATTCCCGCGACGCAGAAGCTTCTGGCCCGCACGGGTCTTTCGATCGGCCAGATGGATGTGATCGAACTGAACGAAGCCTTCGCGAGCCAGGCGCTGGCAACGCTGCGCGCCCTTGGTCTGCCCGATGACGCAGCGCATGTGAACCCCAACGGCGGGGCAATCGCGTTGGGTCATCCGCTGGGAATGTCGGGTGCGCGCCTTGCGCTGACCGCCGCACTGCAGCTTCGCCGAACCGGAGGGCGCTACGCCCTGTGCACCATGTGCGTCGGGGTCGGGCAGGGGGTGGCTCTTGTCCTCGAGCGGGTCTGAGAATCGGACCAGGCCGCACCCTGGATCCCTGGCTTGCGGACTAACGTCCGCGAGACCGCCCACCCGATCGTGTGGCGAAACTTCTCCGGGCGATCTTACTGGGCACGGCCGCAAGTAATCGCGTGACAGAAGGCGCGACCGCGCGCAGATTCTCTGCGGTTTTGCAGATGGAGAGTCGTTCGCTACAGGAGATCAGCAGTGGTCGTCAGCATTCCTACCCACGATCAGTGGAAGAGGTTCAAGAAGACCCATGGCGTCGAGTCCAACGCGGTAAGCTCCGTGAATGTCGGCAAGGCGCTTGATACGTTCCACAAGGCCTATGGGCGCAACTTCCAGAAAAACGCGGACGCCGCCAGCGCGTGCTACAAGGAGCTTGCGACCTATCTTGCCAAGTTCCCGGACAAAAGCCACGGTCAGGACACGCTCGACAAGGTGGTGAAGCTTTGCCACGTCACGGCCAAGAGCTCGATGGACACGGCCAAGAAGCAAGGCCTGTTCTAGCCTGATGCGGCGTCGCTGCCGCGTTTTGCCGGCCCCAACGTGTGGGCCGGCGTACACGTAGGCTGGTGACACCAAACATTCATCAAACCAAGGCCGTCTTGTTACACAGAGCGGTCAACACCTCGTCCATTGACCGTTTCACGACGAGAGAGGCCTTGTAATGTCCAGACGCCTTCTGCCGCTTGCATCCTTGCTTGCGATGAGCGTGGGCTCCGCCGCCCATGCCGAGATGAACTTCAACCGCATCGCCAGCTTCGCGACCGCGCTGAACAACGGCGACCGTGCCGCCGAGACCAGCTCGGCCGAGATCATCGCCGCATCGGACGACGGGATGACGCTGATCTACACCGACAGCCCGCTGGGCGTCGTCGGCCTGATCGACATCGCCGATGCGACAACCCCGCAGCCGCGCGGCAACATCGACGTGGGCGGAGAGCCGACCTCGGTCACCGTGATCGGCAATACGGCCTATGTCGCGGTCAACACCTCGAAAAGCTATGTCGAACCCTCGGGCAAACTCGTGGCGATCGACCTGGGTGCGGCCAGCATCATCGCAGAATGCGATCTGGGCGGCCAGCCCGACAGCACGGCCCATGACGATGCAGGCAGTTTCGTGGCCGTCGCGATCGAGAACGAACGTGACGAGGACGCGGGCGACGGACGCCTGGGCCAGATGCCCGCGGGCTACATGATCAAGGCGATGCTGAAGGATGGCTCGCTGGATTGCGCCGTGATGGAGCGCATCGAGGTGACCGGCCTGGCCGCAATCGCCCCCGAGGACCCGGAGCCCGAATTCGTCGATGTGAATGGCCTGGGTGAGATCGCCGGCACCCTGCAAGAGAACAACCACATCGTCGTGATCGGCGCCGACGGGCAGGTCCTGTCGCATTTCCCGGCCGGCGCCGTCGACCTTGAGGGAATCGACGCCACCGACGAGCGTGCCGCGCTGACCTTCACCGAAAGGCAGCCGGGTCGCCTGCGCGAACCCGACGGACTTCAGTGGATCGACAACGATCACTTCATGATCGCGAACGAGGGCGACATGGACGGCGGTTCGCGCAGCATCACCGTCTTTGCCAAGGACGGCACGCTGGTCTGGGAATCCGGGAATGCCTTCGAAACCCCGATCATCCAGGCGGGCCACTATCCCGACAAGCGCTCCGACGCCAAGGGGGTCGAGCCGGAGGGGATGGAGATTGCGCGGTTCGGCGATCGGACCTACGCCTTTGTCCTGTCCGAGCGGTCTTCAACGGTCAGCGTCTACGACGTCACCGATCCGGCCAACCCCGCGTTCAAGCAGGTTCTGCCCTCGGGCATCTCGCCCGAAGGCGTGATCGCGATTCCCGGCCGCAACCTGTTCGCCACCGCGAACGAGGTTGACCTGATCGAGGACGGAGGCGCCCGGTCGCATGTCATGCTGTACGAATACCAGGAGGCGCCGGCGGCCTATCCGACGCTGACCTCGGAAGGCGGGGACGAACTGATCGGCTGGGGCGCGATTTCCGGCCTCGTCGCGGGCGAGGACGGCTTGATCTATGCCGTCAACGACAGCTTCTACGGCTTCCAGCCGCGGATCTTCGTCATCGATCCGGCCCAGACCCCCGCCCGCATCCTGCGCGCGATCGACGTCACGCGCGGCGGCCACCCAGCCCAGAAACTGGACATAGAAGGCATCACGACCGATGGCGACGGCGGATTCTGGCTGGCCTCGGAAGGGCGCATCGACCGGCTGATCCCGCACGCGCTGTACCACGTGAACGCAAAAGGCGAGATCAAGCAGGAGGTCGCCTTCCCGGCCGAACTTCTGGCCCACGAAACCCGCTTTGGCGCCGAGGGCATCACGCGCACCGAGGACGGAACGCTGTGGGTCGCGATCCAGAGAAACTGGGGGGACGACGCGGGCAATGACGTCAAGCTGCTGAACTACGCCCCCGAAACGGGCGAATGGGGGGCGGTGACCTATCCGACCGAGGATCCGGAAAACGGCTGGGTCGGGCTTTCCGAGATCACCGCGCATGGCGGCTATCTTTACCTGATCGAGCGCGACAACCAGATCGGTAATGCGGCGCGCGTCAAGCAGATCACCCGCGTCGCACTTGAAGGTCTGGCACCGGCGCCTCTGGGTGAGACGTTGCCTGTAGTGCAAAAGGAACTTGTGCGGGACATGATCCCGGACCTGGCGGCCTGGCACGGCTACACCGTCGACAAGATCGAAGGGCTTGCCATTCAGACCGATGGCACGGCTTGGGTCGTCTCCGACAACGATGGCGTCGATGACAGTTCCGGCGAAACGTTTTTCTGGTCGCCCGGCCGCTTCTGAGATCCGGACGAAGGGATGGCGACGTAATCACCTCGCATGCCGCTTGACAAGATAGCCATCGGCCGCAATTGCGGCCGATGGCTCTTGTTGCGCCTTCATCGTCGGATGATGGCGGCGAACCGGATCAGAATTTGAGTTGCTTGTGAAGTAACTTCCGAATTGGGTTCCGGGCCTTCGGCAGGCTGCGCCGTCCAAGCCTATTGCGGAGCGAGCGCTTATGATCAAAACTGGGACATGTCGCATCCCGCTCGAGGACAAACAGCCAGGCCAACCCTTTCCGGGGTGATCCCCACGGTTGCGGCCTTGGAAGGCGCATCGGTTGCGGATGTCTCGTCTGCTCTTGCCATGCGCATTGCGGAACTGATCGGCCAACCCGGCGCCCATCGCAGGATCATCGCCATCGCCGGGCCGCCGGGGTCGGGGAAATCGACACTTGCCTCGCGGGTGGTGGACGATCTGCTCGCGGCTGGTGTCGCTGCCGCGCTCATGCCGATGGACGGCTTTCATCTGGATGACCGCCTGCTTGAGCCGCGCGGGCTTCTGCGCCGCAAGGGCGCCCCCGAAACCTTTGATTTTCCGGGCTTTGCCTCCGCCCTTCGACGGGTGCGGGACGAACCATCGGTTGTGCTTCCGGTCTTTGACCGCAACCGCGAGATCGCCATCGCGGGCGCTGCCGAAATCCAGCCTGACACGCGTCTTGTCGTGGTCGAGGGCAATTATCTGGCTTTAGACGAAGATCCTTGGCGCCAGCTTGCGCCGCTTTGGGACCTTTGCATCTTTCTTGACGTGCCGATGGCTGAACTGGAGCGTCGCCTAGTGGCGCGCTGGCTTTCCTTCGGCTTCGAACCTGAAGTTGCCCATGCGCGCGCCGCGGGCAATGACCTGCCGAACGCGGAGCGCATCTGCCGTGCCGTGGGTAGGGTCGACCTCCTGGTTCATGTAGGTAGACCTTCGGAGTGACCGGGATGGCCTGTCGTGCCGCCAGGCAACCCAGCCCCCGACGCTTCAGCGGACACCGCGCAGAAGTGTTCCTGACAGCCGGTCGTCTAGCGGCGTGCAAGCGCCTGCAATATCTGCAGCCGGGCCAGAGATCTCGCGGCGGTCTTCCTGGACTGGTCCGCCTGCCGGCCCAGGGCGCCGAGATCTGCCGCAAGGCTTGCCTGTCGCCCCTGCGCGGCCTTCATTGTGGCGGCGGCCGCCGCCGGCGGGAAGCCTCCCTCCTGAAACATCTCGGAGGCTCGTTCGATCGCTTCAAACGCTGCCTCGCGACGCGCCCATGCCGCAAGCAGAGCTTGTTCGTCCCGCGCAAGGTGGCCGAAGTCTCGGACGCGCAACATCTGGGCGACCTCGATTAGCCTTTGCAGCGACTGCCCGCGTCTCATCGCCTGCCCCGCGCGCGCCTGCGCATGGCGTCTGCAAAACGGATCGCGGCCGCCACGGGTGCATAGTGTTCGGGCCTGATCTCTTGGCCGACCTTCAGGCTTGCGTAAAGCGCGCGGGCGACTGGCGGGTCCGATCGCATGGGCACACCCGCGATTGCGGCCGCTTCCCGGATGCGGGCCGCGACGTGGTCGACACCCTTGGCGACGCAGACGGGCGCACCCCGGCTTCCCCGCTTCCACCGAAGTGCGACAGCAAAATGCGTCGGGTTCACGATCACCACATCGGCCTTCGAAACATCCGACATCATTCGGTTGTTCGCGATCGCCTGGGCCATGGCGCGCCTGGCCTGCTTGAGATGTGGATCGCCCTCGGACTGCCGGAATTCGTCCATCAGTTCTTGGCGTGTCATCCGGTTCCGACGAACGTGATCCAGTTGTTGCCACAGAAAATCCGCCGCCCCCGTCAAGACCAGCACAAGGGCGGCGATCACAAGGAAGTCGCGCAGATCCGCCGCCAGCGCGGCAGCGGCAATCCCGGGATCCGCGCCGATCAGGGCGAGAGTATCGGGAAGGCGCAACCAGACGAAGAATCCAAGGGCGCCAGAGAACAGCAGCAACTTGACCAGGGTCTTGACGAACTCGAAAGCGCCCTGCGTTCCGAAGCGTCGGCGGCCATTCGAAAGGGGGTCGATCCGCGACAGCTTCGGGGCGATGCGGTCGGGCGCAAGGACGATCGCGCCCTGCGCGCCATAGGCGGCAAGAGCGGCCACCGCGGCAAGCGCGAACACGGGAAGAAACGCGGCAGAGGCCGAAAGCGCCGCTGATAAAGCGTGATCAGGCCCAAGTGCGAGCATCGAAACTGCCCGGGTTCCGAACTCATCAAGGGCAGCAGGTCCAAGGACGCTCGCGCCGATCAGGAATGCCGCAAGAACCGCCGCGCTGACAAGCTCCGAAGAATGTGGAACATCCCCCCTTCGACGCGCCTCGCGCAGCTTTTGCGGCGTGGGTTGGTATTGCTTGTCGTCTTCGTCCTCTGTGCTCATGGCCGCACCGCAAAGGGATCAGCCACGAGCGCGCCGAAAGCATCGTGCCAGATCACCAACAGCGCCGGAACTGCAGCCAGCAGAAGGAGCAATGTACCCGCTGTCACCGCCGGGGCGCCCACCATCATCACCATGAGCTGCGGCATGGCTCGGTTGATCGCGCCCAGTGCGAAATTGTACAATGTGGCGACGATCAGGAACGGAGCCGCCAATCCGAACGCCAAAGCGAAGGCCTGGATGACGCCCTGCAGCCCCCAGCCCTTCAATACGCCAGGATCGGGCAGAACCCCGACGGGCAGGGCCTGGTACGACAGGATCAGCGCTTCGGCCAGGCGCAGGTGCAGATCCAACATCGCGGCCAAGGCGATTCCCGCCATCAGCAGCAGATGCGAGATCGCGGGCATGGGCTCGGCGCCGTCCCCGCCAAACATCTGTGCAAGCGATGTGGACTGGGCAATCATCGCCCCGGCGATTTCAAGCGCCTGGACAATAAGGCGAAGGAAGGCACCCAGGGCGGCGCCTATCACCACCTCTCCGACCAGGGTTCCCAAGGCAGCGATCGTGCCCCTGGGCACCGGGATCGTTGGCAAGACGGCGGGAAGTACAACCGCGGTGAAGGCCAGCGCGGCCGCCAGCCGGACGCGCATCGGAACGAACCCCTGGCCATAGGCCGGCATCGCGACCATCGCCGCGCCGATCCTTGCAAAGACCAGGACAGCGGCCAGCGCCGCCGAGGTGCCGATACCCTGAAGTTGGGACAGGGTCTCGGTCATGCAGGGACAACGCCCACGACGGATGGCCGCGCTTCGGATGCAACTTCTTCGTATGAAAGCACTGGCGCGGGAATAGCCCTTGCCGCCACGAGCGTGCGAAGAAAGCGGCGCCTGCGCCCCGTTGTGACCAGCCCGGCATGCGTGCCGCTTTCCGAAACCCGCGCCATGGTTTCGGTGATATTGGCGGCGAGCCTTGAGAAGACATCCGGCGGCAGCGCGACATCCGCCTGCCCCGGACCCTCGGAAACTTCGTGCGAGGCAAAGATCTTTTCCCATTCAGGTGCAAGCTGAACAAGCGGCGCGGTGCCGTCCGGTCGGCGCAGGTCCGCGACAAGCTGGAAGCCGATCCTTCGCCGCACGTATTCGCAGGCGGTTTCCGGGTTCGCGGTTCCCCGCAGTTCCGCGATCGCCTCAAGGATCATCGGCAGATTCCGGATCGAGACGCGTTCCTCCAGTAAAAGGCGCAAGACGGACAGCAGAAAATCCTGGGGGACACGTTCGGGGATGAGGTCGTCGTACAGACGGCGGTTCGCTTCCGCGCGCTGCGGGTTGGACAGGTTGACGCCTTCATCCAGGAGCCGCCGAAGGGTCTTGAGCGTAAGAAGGCGTGCAAAGTTTCGCTTGATCACCTCAAGAAGATGCGTGGCAAGAACCTCTGTCGGGCCGACGACGGTCAGCCCCGCCAGCGCCGCCTCTTCCCTGCGGTCTGCGGCGATCCACCGCGCCGCGGCGCCATAGACGGGTTCGCGCACGTCGATACCTTCTGGCAGATCGCCGGGGCTGTCGCCCTTCAGGACAAGAGCCTGCGAAGGGAAAAGCCGGTCCTGGGCGGTTTCCACCCCCTGGATGCGGATCCGGTAGCAGCCCGAGCGCAGCGACGGGTCGTCGGTGAGCCGAATTTCCGGCAGGATCAGGCCGAATCCGCGCGCCACATGGTTGCGCATGTTCCCGATCCGAGCCTCGAGACCGGTCGCCGGATCAAGGACCATGCCGACAAGATCGGGCGCAAACTCCAGATGGATCTCGTCCACGTCCAGAATGTCACCCAGAGAGGCGGCGGGTGGCCCGGATGCCGGCACGGGCAGGCGTGCGGCATCCAGCGTGCGCGTGCGGGCCTGAGACCTGAGGATGCCATACGCCGCAAGCCCAAGCATGCCGGCCCCACACAGGAAGGGAACGACGGGCAGGCCCGGAACAAGCGCGAAAAGCGCCATCAGCCCCGCGACGGTTCCCAGCGCTGCCGGATGCTTGCCAAGCTGGTCGATAAGCGCGCGGTCAGCCGCGCCCTTGGATCCGCCGCGCGCCAACAGCAGCGCCGCGGCGATCGAGATGATCACGGCCGGGATCTGGCTGACAAGCCCGTCGCCCACGGTCAGGATCGCGTAGGTCTCAAGCGCCCGCGCGAAGGGCATTCCGTGAAATCCAATGCCGATCGACATTCCCATCACGAGGTTGAGAAGCGTGATCATCAGACCCGCAACCGCGTCACCCTTGACGAATTTCGAGGCGCCGTCGAGCGAACCGAAGAACGTCGTTTCGGCCTGCTCACGCTCCCGCCGATGGCGGGCTTCCTCATGGCCGATGGCCCCTGCGTTCATGTCCGCGTCGATTGCCATCTGCTTTCCTGGCATGCCGTCCAGAGCAAAGCGCGCGCCGACTTCGGCCATGCGCCCGGCGCCCTTGGTGATGACGATGAAGTTGACGATCATCAGCACGCCGAACACGACCAGCCCGATCAGGACCGAGCCCGACATGACGAACATCGCGAATCCTTCGATGACCTCGCCCGCAGCGGCCGTTCCGGTGTGGCCCTGCCCGATGATCAGTTTCGTCGACGAGACATTGAGCGCGAGGCGAAGCATCAGCGATCCCAGCAGGACCATGGGAAAGGAGGAGAAATCCAGCGGCGTCTCGATGAACAGGGTCACGGTGAAAATCAGGATGGCAAGCGCGAACGAGGCAGCCAGGCCGACGTCCACGATCCAGGCAGGCACCGGCAGGACCATCATCACGATGACCGCCATGAGCGCCGCCGCAAGCAGTATGGTCGTCTGCACCCGCTGAAGCCGCACGCCGGAAGACATCAGTACAAGACCCTTGGTTCCGAGGAAAACAGCGGTGACGGTGCATCTTGCGCCAGAGGCACGAGCGACCCGTTGCCAGCCTTTTGTCCGGCGACGAGCAGGGGCAGGGGATTGTCCCTGCCCTGACGAGCGACCCGAGGCGGCGTGTCGGGCACGCTGGGTGCGCCGTTCGCGATCAGGGCATCGTGGATACGCGTGAAACGGTCCGCGTATCGCTTCGAAAGATCGGGCGTGCGGGAATGGTAGGCGCCCGCCGCCGCCGTCCAGGATCCGGTGTCGGCGAAAAGCGACTTCAGGAACTCGGCGGCGTAGCGGGCGTTGCGGGCGGGGTCGAACATGTCCTCGACCGACTCGAAAGCTTGGCCGTGCCACAGGTGATTGATCTGAAAGCAGCCGATGTCGAAGCTGCGTGCGCCCCTTGCCCGGCCTTGTTCGACATAGGCCCGGGCCTCTGATGCCGAGTCGAACCACCGTCCCGTACCTTCCATGTTCACGGTCCAGGGCCAAGGCGCAAGCCCGCCCTTCCCCCCGCGCCCGGTTTCTGCGCGCGTGATCGCGTAAAGCACGGTCACGGGTACCCCTGTGCTGCGAGCGGCGTCCTCTGCCGCGCGGTCGCACAGGTTCGAAGGATCTGGCATTGCCGCCAAGGACGATGACCAGAGCATCACGCAAACCAGGGACAGAAGTCGCCCGAGTCCCGGACGCATCCCGGATGTCACGAATCTGCTATTCCGCATCGCCTACCGCCGCAGTTCTTGCCGCCTTGGCGAAGGCTAGTCAGAGGTGCTTGAGATTTCGTAACCGCAATCAGGAATCCGGGACCGCGAGAAGGTCTTCGAACACGGCGCGGGTTTCTCGCGCGCGATCCACAAGGCCGCGCGCTGATGCGAGCGAGGGCAGCGGGTCTTCGCCCATTATCGCGGGGCGGGAAAGCTCGATTGCGCGCAGCCTTGCACCGGTCGCCAGCCTTTGAGCATCCGGCCAAAGACCGTTGCTCCAGGCGGTCTGCAGCGCGCCTTCGGAGTCTCCGGCGCGCAAGAGACCGGCAACCGCCCCCTGCGGATCGCCGGACAGTTCCCTTGCCTGCGCCAGAAGCGCCTCGGCCGGATCGCCCAGGACTGAGAGACGTTCCACTGCGGCGTCGATGTCTCCGTTTTCAAGGTCGTTGCTGGCAAGGACCAGCCCGGCCGCTTCGCCGGCCTTGGAAGCCGGACCAAGCAGATCTGATGCCAGTCCGTGAAAGCCCAACTCGGACAGACGGAGCGCGGCACCCAGATTGGCATCGTCTCCGATCACTTCGGCGGAAAGCCAGCGCGAACGCGCAAAGGCGATGCGAAGGAACATCGCATCGTCGGCACCTGACGTCAGCATCTGCACGAAGCGCGCAACAACGCGCGACCGCGAGTCCGGGTCAAGATCGTATTCGACACGGTCCAGTATGTCCTTGGCGCGGTCGAAAACACTGGCCGACGCCCAGGCGAGCGCCGCTGAGCCCGCAAGACCCGCGCCGATGTCCTCGTCGCCCGAGGCGAAGGCCAGTGCTTCGGCATGCGTGGCAAGTGCTTCGGCCACGGGCTGCCCCGCGGCAAGCCGCGCCTCGATCGCGGCGCGTGTCGCTTGCGGCGAAAGCGGATCATTCGACAGCGCCAATGCGTCGATCCTGGCATTGATCACACCTGTAGACGACTGCATGGCAAGCTCCGCATCGGCCAGGTTCAACGGCGCCGCATCTTCCGGGTGGGATGCACTCAGCGAGTTGCGAAGGATGCGCACACTTTCCTGGTCCCCGTGCGCCATGAAGAACGCGACCAACCGGGGCGTGACCGCACGGCGCACCGGATCAGGCAGCGCCTTGAAACCGCGGAGGATGGCAGCGGCGTCAAAGGCCGGCGTCGACGCCGGATCGCGCGCTGCAAGCACGGCCCAAAGGGCGACCGATGTGGCGCAATCGGCGTATCGCACCAGATCTTCTGGGCGCTCTAGCGGCCGGTCATCCAGGATCCGTGCGATCGCAAGCAGATCCGCGTCCGGTTCTTGCCGGAAGGCGCGCTGGACAAGCTCTGCTTCGGGTCCCATCGCCAGCGCAATATAGAGCCTGGCCAGATCCTTGACGGCATCCGGATCAGGTATGTCGATCTCTCCCACAAGCGCCGCGCGACGCTCTGCAATCTGATCAGCCGCCGGTGCATCCGACGTCCAGTCCCGTAGAGCGAACCGTTGTTCCGCCGGGCAGTCGTCGCCCGCTGCGGTAAACGAACGGTCCTCGGCAGGAAGGGGCTGCGCGGACTGAACGCTGGTGCTGGCGCGCACGGGAAAACTGGGCGCCTGCTCGACCACAGATTGCTGTGGCGCGCTCCGTTCAGGCCCCGGCTCAGGGTCAGTCAAGGGTGCGGACGGCAGATCGCCTTCGACCCGGATCAACCCCTGCGCCGCCGCCTTGGCAAACTGCTCAAGCAGGAGCTGCCTTGCCTGTTCCTGCCTGCTGTCGGGTTCGTCGGCGGATGCTGCATCGACCGTCGCCAGCCGCGGCGGGCGCGCCAGCGGAATGTCCGGCCCCAAGGGCAAGACCTGCGATGCCGGCGCGGAATGCCCCGCAACCCAAACGCCTGCCCCGTCGCCAGCAGGTGCCTGACTTGCGGCCCGATCCGGATCTGGCTTTGGCTGCACGGGCATATCGTTGCGGGACACACCCGATGCCGACCGTTCGAAGACCGGCAAGGGTTTCTCGAACTCGGACGTCGAATCAGGCGCACCATTCCGGATGTCGATCACCACCGCCCCTGAATCGGTCAGGAAAGCCCGTGGCCTGCATTCGCAGTTCAGCGCCAGCAACAATCGGCCGCCACCCGGAAGCGCCGTGACGTCCGAGACCCGTTCGCGCGAAATCGTCCGGTACACGCGCGAGATGTCGAACTCCACACCCCGGCGGTCCAGGCGCAGTTCATAGGCGTCCGTTTCGCGCCCCAGGGCCCACCCGACTCCTTCGGGCAGGTCGACCACGATGCGCGTGAAGTCACCGTGATCACCGGAACGAACCCCAACCGTCTCGGCACCGGCGATCGAGGCGGTCATCACCCACAAGGCCGCTAAAAGGCGTATCATGCCGCCTCTGCCTTCAGCTGCTTCAGCGATTGCTCCAGCTCGGCAAAGCTGGGGCGGAACTGGTGCGGAGTGTTCTGGCGACCGACTTCGATGCAGATATTGGGGGGGTGACGGTGAAGGTCCGCGACCAGAACCTCGCGGATGAGCTTGCTGAAATGCGCGTCCTCCTCGACCACGGCCTTCACCTTGGCGGCGAACGGACCAATCAGGCCGTAGGCCATGAAGACGCCCATGAAGGTTCCCACGAGGGCAGAGCCGATCATCGCGCCCAGAATCTCGGGCGGCTGGTCGATCGACCCCATGGTCTTGATGACACCCAGGACCGCGGCGACAATTCCAAGTGCCGGCATCCCGTCGGCGACGGATTGCAGGGCATGGCTGGAATGCAGCGCGTGGTGCAGGTTGGCTTCCAGCTGCTTCTCCAGAACCTCCTCGACCTGGTGGGGATCGTCGTAATTCATCAAGGCCGCGCGCATCGTGTCGCAGATCAGGTCGCAAACCTCGTGGTCGGCCTGTATCCGGGGATACTTCGCGAAGATCGTGGACGCTCCGTGGTTTTCGATGTGCTCTTCGATGGCGACGGGATTGGATCGCGCCAGTCGAGTCAGTTCGAACAAGAGGCACAGCAGGTTGCGATAGTCCGCGGCCTTCCATTTCGAGCCCTTGAAGACCTTGCCGACATCCTTCAGCGTCCGTTTGATCGCGGCCGTGTCGTTCGCGACGACGAAGGCGCCCGCCGCAGCGCCCCCGATCATGATCATTTCCCAGGGCAGGGCCTCAAGGATGATACCCATGCTGCCGCCGTGCAGCGTGTAGCCGCCGAACACCATGATGAAGATGATGGCGATGCCGATGATGCCGATCATGGTCGAATTCCGAAATCGTCCGCTTGCCCGGGCAAGCTAGCGTCCCGCGGGTTAAGATTTCGTCTTGGTCATCACGACAGGCGCCTCATTCGGTCGGCGCGCGGGCGTTGCGACCCGCAAGGACAAGGCTGACCAGATAGGCCTTCTGCGCATCCATTCCCGAAAGGACCGCAGCGGCGGCATCAGGCTTCATTCGCGCGATGAAGCCCGCGGCAAAATCCGTGTCCATCTCCTCGAAAAGCGGCGCTGCCTCCTTCGGCTTCATGCTTTCGTAGACGGTCACAAGGCGCGACACATCCTTCTCCGCGGCCTGATCCGCCATCGCCAGTGTCGCCGAAAGCCGTTCCTCCGCGGCGATCAAAGCCTCTTTCTGCTGGTTCATGGCCGCCAGGGCGAGCTCGACAGTACTTTCCCTTTCCGACAGGCGCCTTTCCTTGTCCACGACAGCCGCCTCTCGGTCGCGCACTGCCTGAAAAAGCTCCATGACCCCATCTTCGGTCACGCATGCGGCGGTTTGACCCCCCGGCTCGCCTTGCGCGTCGGCCATTGCGGCGGGCACCGCCCCGACGAGCCGCAGCAAGGCGGAACCCAGAAACAGCCCCGCGATCAGGCCAAGCGCACGTCGTCCGGCGCGGCGTGGGGCGGATCGGCGTTGCACGCTCATCTGTCCGCCTGCGGCTTTGCAGCTGCCCGGCGACGGACCAATCGCGGGCGTTCGTTCGATGCGTTTGCGGTCTTGGCCGGAAGGTCGTGCAAAGATGCAAGCATCAGTTCCAGTTGCCTGGCGGCCGCTTCCGCCCGCCGCGTCCGGTCCTCAAGCCGGTCCGCCGAGTCCTGCGCAGCTTCACGCGCACCCTCCAGCAGGCGCGTCAGATCATCGACCTGCGCGGACAGCACGGCTATCGCCCCGCCCATTCCTGTCTCAAGCCGGCTGAAGCGATTGAGTCGGCGCGACAGGATCAGGCAATAGAACCCCGCGCCAAGAGCCGCGGCGAACAACAGCAGATCTGACAGGAAGTCCATGGCTGCCTCAATTGATGACGAATTCGGTGATCAGCAGGTCCCGCGCGCGGCCTTCGCCCAGTACGACCTGAACCCGCCGCAGCATCTGGGCCCTCAGGCGGATCAGGGCGGTCTTTTCGGAGAGATCCTCGGGCTCGACCGCCCGCAGGTAGGTGTTCAGAACATCGGTCACGCGCGGCAAGAAGTGCAGCGTCTCCTGCTCATGGGCCAAGGGCACCTCGATCTGGGCGGCAAAGTGCAGATAGCGCCCGGTGTCGCCTGAACCCAGCGGAAGCACGATCCGCTCAACCGGCACGAAGGCGACTTCCGGCATCTGCGAAGGTTTTGCCCCGGTCTCGGCCTCTGCAGGCCCGTGGTGCCCGAGGATCAAGCCGGAGTAGACGGAGTAGAAGGCGGCGCCCCCCCCGGCAAGGGCCAGGATCAGGCCAAAGATCAGGCCCCTACCCGTTTTACCGCCCTTGCCTGCAGCGTTCTCCGACTGCGAGTCAGCCATGATCTTTCTCCCGATGTCAGGGGATCTGTAGGACGAATACGGCTAACCAATTCTTAAGCGGAATTGCGGATTGATCGGGCTGCGGGGCTGAACGCCCGAAAGACGGAGAGATCCCTTGCAGCAGTTCCTGGCACTCTGGCAGGCCCTTCGCCCGAAGCATCGGATCATCGTCGTCGCGGCCGCGGTTTCCATGTTCGCCGCCGTGCTTCTTCTGGCCGGGGCCTCGGGCAACCCGTCGAAGGCCCTGCTTTATTCCGGGCTTGACCAGGCCCGGGCGGGCGAAGTGCTGGCGGCGCTTGAGCGCCATGGGGTTCCCTACGACATTCGTGGCGATGCGATCTATGTCGACAGCGTTCGCCGCGACGAGATGCGGATGGTGCTTGCCTCGGAGGGGCTGCCGGCGAACAGCGGTGCGGGCTATGAGCTGCTTGACGGCCTTTCGGGCTTTGGAACCACATCCCAGATGTTCGACGCGGCCTATCTGCGCGCGAAGGAGGGGGAGATCGCGCGAACGATCGCCGCGCTGCCCGACGTACGCTTCGCGCGCGTCCATATCGCCAGTGCCGAGCCGGCCGGCTTCCGGCGCTCGGCACCGCCGACGGCGTCGGTGATGGTCGCGACGTCACAGGGCATCGTCACCGCGGAGCACGCCAAGGCGCTGCGTTTTCTGGTCGCCTCTGCGGTCGCAGGCATGCAGCCCGCGGACGTTTCAGTGCTGGACGGAAAGGGCAACCTGGTGGCCGACGACTCGGCGATTGGCGCCTCCGCCGGCGCACGATCAGATGACTTGCGCCGCGCCGTACAGCGCCTTTTGGAAGCCCGCGTCGGCCCAGGCAACGTCGTCGTCGAAGTTTCTGTAGAAATCGTCACCGAAAGCGAAACCATCAGCGAACGCAAGCTCGACCCGGACAGCAGGATCGCGATCTCGACGGACAGCGAGGAGCGTTCCAAGGCAGGATCCGAGGGCGGCGCCGGGCCGGTCACGGTCGCATCCAACCTGCCCTCCGGCGACACCGGCCGCGGCGCCGGGTCTTCGAACCAGTCCAGCGAGTCGCGCGAAAGGGTCAATTTCGAGGTATCGGAAACCACGCGGGAATTGCTGCGCGCACCCGGGGCCGTGCGTCGCCAGACGGTCGCCGTCCTGGTAAACGCCGCCGCTGCAGAGGAAGGGCAACCCCCGGCGCCAAGACCGGAAGAGGAACTGGCCGCGCTACGCGAACTGGTGGCCGCCGCAGTGGGCTTCGACGAAGGCAGGGGCGACGTCATATCCATCAGATCCCTTCCGTTCGAGCCCGCGGTCACTGGAACCGAAGCGGCTGGCGCGAACTGGATCGGACCCACGTCGATCGACGTGACGCGGATTGCACAGGCCGGCGCGGCCGCGCTGATTGCCTTGTTGCTGGGGATTTTCGTTCTCCGTCCCATCCTTGGCAACGCAAGGCCGGCTGTTGCGCCCGCATCCTGGCCGCCCGCGGCGCGGCTATCCGCCAGACCGGACCCTGACGCCCTGACCGGAGAGATCGAGGATGGATCGCCCTCCGTCGACCCGGCCGGGTCCGCCACATCCCGAAGCCTCACGCTTGGCGCGCCAAGGCACAGTCCCGCTGACACTGCGACCGACCCGGTCGCAAGACTGCGGGCGCTGATGGCGGAAAAACGCGAAGAGACGGCAGAAATCCTGCGCAGCTGGCTGGAAGAGCCAGAGAAGGAGGAAGCGCAATGACACGTCCCTTACAGCTGGACTCCTTCGACGACACCCACGAAGCGGACGCGCGCGATGTTTCGGTCCGGGAACTGGAAGAGGCCCGGCTTCTGGCCTACGAGACCGGGTTCACGGCGGGTTGGGAAGACGCCGTGAACGCGCAGGAAAGCGAAATTGCGCGCCTGCGCGCCGACCTCGGCAAAAGCCTGCGCGAAATGTCGTTGACCTACGCCGATGCGCGCGACCACGTCCTGCGCACGATTGAACCCCTCCTGGCCGAAATGGTCGCGAAGGTTCTGCCTCGGATGGCACACGATGCGCTTGGACAGGTGGTTCTGGATCTGCTGAGGCCCGAAGCCGACAAGTTGTTGGACGCGCCCGTTCGGCTGCGCGCGCATCCGGACAACAGGAAGATGATCGAAGAGATCGCCGTCCGACAGGCTGGCTTCCCCGTGATCTTCGATCCAGAGCCTTCGCTTTCACTGGGACAGGTCCATCTGGCTGTAGGCCCGAGCGAAATCGGCGTCGATCTTGACCGAGTGATCAGGCAGATCGGTGAGGCTGTGACGGCGTTCTTTCATCCCGGCGTATCGCAGGAGCAGTCCCATGGATAACAGGGATCCCGGCGCCAGCCCGTTCACCGCGATCCCGATCGAGGTCACGATCTCGGTCGGCCGGGCCAGAACCCAGCTTCGTGATCTTCTCAGGCTCAAGCGTGACGCGGTCCTTCCACTGGATCGCAGGGTCGAGGATCCCGTGGAACTTTACGTCGGAGAACGGCTGATCGCGCGTGGCGAGCTGGTGGAACTTGACGGAGATGGGACCGGGCGCCTTGCGGTCAGACTGACCGAGATCGCAGAGCGCCAGACCGAGGAATGACATGCGCCGCCGCCTGATCCTTGCAGTGATGATCGCAACCTTGCCGGGTCAGGCCCTGGCACAGCAAGTCACGCTTTCGCTGGACGGATCCACGTTGACCGGACAGTCGCTGTTCCTGATCGCGGCGGTTACGCTGCTTGGGCTTGCGCCGGGGCTCGCGGTGATGATCACCTGCTTTCCCTTCATCGTCACGGTCCTGTCGATCCTGCGCCAGGCGATCGGCCTGCAGCAGTCCCCGCCGAACATGCTGATTGTGACGCTTGCGCTTTTCCTGACCTGGTTTGTGATGGAGCCGGTGTTCCTGCAGGCATGGACCGACGCGGTTTCGCCCCTGATGGAAGGCAGGATCGACGCGGCGACCGCCTTTGACGCCGGGATAGCGCCGTTCCGCATCTTCATGGCGCACAGGCTCGACCCGGAGACATTGGCGCAGCTCGGCGCGTTGCGCCCTCAGATGACGGCTTTCTCAAATGCCGAGGACGCCCCGCTGTCCCTGCTTGTTCCGTCCTTCATGTTGTCGGAAATGTCCCGCGCATTCGAGATCGGCTTTCTGATCTACCTGCCCTTTCTCATAATCGACCTGGTCGTTTCGGCGGTGCTGATGTCGATGGGCATGATGATGGTGCCGCCCGCCGTCGTGGCACTTCCCTTCAAGCTGGCATTCTTCGTGGTCGCGAACGGATGGGCGCTGCTGAGCGGTGCGCTGGTGCGCAGCTACTTCTGATCCACACCCCCAGATGATCGCCCCGGAGGGTGAACGCTGAGCCCGCAGGTTTACCCCGGTTGGCAACGGGCCATGGGGCACGCTTAATGTCCGGCCCATTCGGCAATCGGGCAGAGCGTTTGCGGGGGCGGGCCGATGCAGGCCGCCCGGCATCCGCCAGGGCAAGGATGAAAGCATGTTTCAGATCGGCATCGACATTCGGGCGAACCCGCGCGTGGCGCGTTTCGTGAAACAACCCGCGCCGCATGTCTTCGTGATCGCCGGCTCGGGCAATGCCTCGGGCCGCGCGCCGGAAACCGACGCAGAGCAGTTTCCCACGACGGCACGCCACTGGTCCGCCGGGGACAGCTGGGCGGCGATCGGAAGCAGGCTGTATCACGGCCCCTGGGAAACCGGGGCCATCGCGCGCCCAGACGCATCCGCCAACTTCGGCTGGGCGCGGTCCTTCGCCACCGCTTACCAGATTGCGAACCCGGACAATCCCGTGCATCTCATCGGCATTGCCCGCGACGGCGCCGGTCTTGTCAATTCACAATGGACCCGAGGCAGTGCGGAATATCAGACCGCAGTCGCGCGCGTGAATTCTGCGATGTCGGCCCTGCCTGACAACGCCGTCCTGGCAGGGATCCTGTGGCACCAGGGCGAGGCCGACAGCCAGACACAAGCCGCGCGCAATGGTCACGCAACCGCCCTGGCGGCACTGGTTGGAAACCTGCGTGAGGATATCGACGCCGCCAGCGCAACAACCCCCTTCGTCGTCGGCGGGCACTTCCCGCTGTCCGGCCTGTATCATCCCACGATCCAGAGCAGCTGCCAGTCCCTGCCTAACAGCGTGGCCTTTGCGGGCTATGCCGATCCGTCGAACCCGGTCGAGGTTTCGCTGTTCGACGGGCTTCATGCCGACGCACCTTCGCTTCACGCTCTTGGGCTGCGTTATCTCGACGGGCTATCCGAGGCGGCAGCGAACACCACGATCGGGTCGGCATCCGCGATCACCACAGGCGCGCTCGGTCACTACGCCCTGCCGCGTGCTCTTGTTTCCAGCGTCCAGGGCGTCGCACTCGGCGCCCCCGCGGCCGAACGAATGCTGATCGTCGCGGTCACCGCACGCGCCGATACCGCGGTCCGGCCGATTGGCGTCCGTGTCGGCGGCACGCCGCTGACCCGTGCCGGGACACCAGAGGTCGACGCCTATCTCTGCGGGGTCACGCTATTCTACGGGCGGGTGCCGACGGGGTCCAGCGCGACGCTTGACGTCACCTTCGACACATTGCCCTACAACGCCCAGGCGGCCGCCTGCGTCCTGCCGGTCTATGGTGCGCGCATGCATCCGGCGTCGGCAAGGGGCCTTGCAACAATTCGGGTGGTCGGCAACACGACTGCGATTTCGGCTACGGTCGCCGCCGATCAGGGTGACCTCGTCTTCGCCTGTGCCGCGGGAACCTCAAGCGGCACGGCCGTGTCCAGCGTGAACCTTGGCCAGACCCTGACGACCTCGGCCGGCAACAGCAACTACGGCGTCCACTCGGCCGCGGGCATCAGGACATCTTCGGGCGACTTGACGGTCGCCTACGCGTTCGACCGCACCGTCGCGCGCGTCGCTCTGAGCACGCTGGTGCTTCGGCCCGCCTGACGTGGCTCAGCGTGCCCTTCGCGGCGCAGGCTGGTGCGGTCCGGGCAGGAATTCGACCCCGCCCGACTGCCGGACCGGCTGCGGATAAAGCGTCATCATCGTCAGCACATCCTCGGGCATTTCCGTGACGACGTTCAGCCCGATCTCCTGCGCCTCGTGCGCAGGAATCGGGTAGTCGTGGGTCCAGGTTCCCGACGACAGAAGCTTGGCGATCCCGGCCGCCTTGTCCTTCGGCATTCGCGCCGAAAGGATCTCGGTCGCGGCCTTGCGCACCTGATCAAGGGCCTTGCGGCCCACGTCGGCAAGGATCAGCGTTTCGTCATCGATTTCCGCGACCGGCTTGTCCTTGACGACCGTCAGGATCGAGGCGGCTGGAAACTGTCCGATCTGCGGGTCGATCGGGCCCAGCACCGAATGCGGGCACATCACGATCTCATCGGCCGCCAGCGCAACCAGCGTCCCCCCCGACATCGCATGATGCGGCACGAAGACCGTGACCTTGCCGCGATGCGCCTCGACCGCGCGGGCGATCTGCAACGCGGCCAGCACCAGCCCGCCCGGCGTGTGCAGAACGATATCCAGCGGCGTGTCCTTGTCGGTCATGCGAATCGCCCGCAGGACATCCTCGCTGTCCTGGATGTCGATATACCGCATGAGCGGAAAGCCCAGGATGCGCATCGTCTCTTGCCGGTGAACCATGAGGATCACGCGGCTGCCGCGCTGTTTCTGGAAGCGGTCGATCATTTGAAGCCGCCGCATGTCCAGGAACTTGCGCGATATCACCGGCTGCAGCATCGAAAGAATGATGAAGAGCCAAAGCGCGTCCGAAAAGCTCATGGGTTTCCTCCGGCGCGGTCGACATGGCCAAGCGACCTTTCCGGATCGATCCGGTCGCGTACCATCTGCTTCAGCGCCTTGATGTCGGGAAAGCCGCCGTCGCGCTTTCTTTCCCAGATGACCTCTCCGTCCAACACGATCTGGAACGCGCCCCCCGAACCGGGCTGCAACGCGACGCTGCCCAGGTCGTTCTGAAATGTGGAGAGAAGTTCCTGCGCCATCCAGGCTGAGCGCAAGAGCCAGTTGCATCCGGTGCAGTAGGTGATCGTGACGACAGGCAGGGGCAAGCTATTTCTCCTCGGCTTCCGGGCGATCCTAGCCGGTTCCTCGCGAAATCTCTGCGAAAATTCGCATATGCAGGAGAAGCGAATGGCAGGTCGTGCAGCCCCTTGCGGGCATGCGGGCGATCTGGCACGTTTTGGCATGAAAACTCAGAACCTTACCCCCTCGCCCTGGTCCGACGTCGCCCCCCGCCTTGTCGCAGTCGCCGCGGGCCGTGCGCCTGCCGAACTTGTCATTCGCGGCGGACAGTGGGTCAACGTCCATACCCGCGAAATCCTGCCCGGCCACGACATCGCGATCGCCGAGGGGCGCTTTGCCGCGATCGCGCCGGACCTGACCTACGCGATCGGCCCTGAAACCGAGGTGATCGAGGCGCAGGGTCGTTTCATGGTTCCGGGCCTGTGTGACGGCCACATGCACGTGGAATCGGGGATGCTGACCCCAGCCGAGTTCGCTGCCGCGGTCATTCCCCACGGCACCACGACGATGTTCGCCGACCCGCATGAGATCGCGAACGTGCTGGGCATCGAGGGCGTCCGAATGATGCATGACGAGGCGCTGATGCAGCCGGTCAACATGTTCATGCAGATGCCCTCCTGCGCACCATCCGCGCCTGGACTGGAGACGACGCCGTACGAGATCGGCCCGGACGAGGTGACCGAGGCCATGAGATGGCCCGGCATCGTGGGGCTGGGCGAGATGATGAACTTCCCCGGCGTGATCGCGGGCAGCCAGCAGATGCTGGCCGAAATCGCCGCGACCCAGCGGGCGGGCAAGACGGTGGGCGGGCATTACGCCAGCCCCGACCTTGGCCCCAACTTCCTCGCCTATGTCGCGGGTGGTCCCGCCGACGACCATGAGGGCACGACCGAGTTGGACCCTGTGGTGCGCGCGCGTCAGGGGATGCGGGCGATGATGCGCCACGGCTCGGCCTGGTTCGACGTGGACCGCCAGATCACGGCGGTGACCGAAAAGGGGCTGGACCCGCGCAACTTCATCCTGTGCACCGACGACTGCCACCCCGGCACGCTGGTCGAGGAGGGGCACATGGACCGCGCCTATCGCCGCGCGGTGGAAAAGGGCTGCGATCCCCTGATCGCGTTGCAGATGGCGACGATCAACACTGCGACGCACTTCGGCCTGGAGCGAGAACTGGGTTCGATCACCCCCGGTCGGCGCGCCGACCTGATCCTGACCCCTGACCTTCGGACCTTGCCCTGCGAACTTGTCATCGCCCGGGGCCGGACCGTCGCGGAAAACGGTCGCCTGACCGTTACATGCCCGCACTACGACTGGCCCGCGAAGGCAAGGGACACGGTCCGGATGGGCGCGGACAAGACGGCAGAGGATTTCGCGATCCCGGCGCCGAAGGGCGCGTCGAAGGTGCGCGTCAAGGTCATCGGCATCGTCGAGAACCAGGCCCCGACCCGCGCACTGACCGCAGAACTGAACGTCAGGAACGGCACGGTCGAGCCCGACGCGGCCCAGGATGTCGCGCAGTGCGCGGTGATCGAGCGGCACAAGAGTTCGGGCCGGATGGTGAACGGCTTCGTCAACGGGTTCCGCTACAAGGGCCGCATGGCGATGGCCTCGACCGTCGCGCATGACAGTCATCAGATCATCGTCGTCGGCACCGATCGTGAGATGATGGCAGAGTCCGCCAACGCGATTGCGAAGATGGGCGGCGGCTTTTCGCTGTGGAAGGACGGGGAAGAGATCGCCCAGATCCCGCTTCCGGTCGCCGGGCTCATGTCCGACGCGCCCGCCGCCGAGATGGCCACCAAGGCCTCGAACCTTGTCGCGCGGATGCGCGATTGCGGCTGCGACCTGAACAACGCCTCGATCCAGCATTCCTTCCTCGCCCTCGTCGTGATCCCCGAACTCAGGATTTCCGACCTGGGCCTTGTCGACGTCACCAGGTTCGAGTTCACCGAGCTTTTCGCATGACCAACACCGCCCCGGTTCTCACCCCCGACGCCCCCGTGGCCGAACTGTTCACCGACGCCACCGCTGCAGTTTCCAGGCTCGAGGCGCTTTATGCACAGTCGACGGCATTTCTGTACGACCAGTTCACCCGCGCGCTCGGCGGCCACCGCCCGCCGTCGCGGGTCCGCGCCTTCTATCCCGAGGTGCGGATCACGACGACCAGCCATGCCAAGGCCGACAGCCGACTGTCGTTCGGTCATGTCGCCGTCCCTGGCACCTATGTGGCGACCATCACGCGGCCCGATCTTTTCCGCAACTACCTGATCGAGCAGATCGGCCACCTGATCCGCAACCACGGCGTACCGGTCCGGGTCGGGCCCAGTTCCACGCCGATCCCGGTGCATTTCGCGGTCGCGTCGAACCCGCACGTCAATGTGCCCCAGGAAGGCGTGCTGGATTTTTCGCTGCGCGATGTCTTTGACGTGCCGGACCTTGCCACCACGAACGACGATGTCGTCAACGGCACGGCCAATCGCAATCCCGACGGCTCCGACCACCTGGCGCCCTTCAGCGCGCAGCGGGTTGATTACTCGCTTGCCCGGCTCAGCCACTACACCGCGACGGATGCGGAGCATTTCCAGAATTTCGTCCTGTTCACGAATTACCAGTTCTATGTTCAGGAGTTCGAGGCCTACGCCCGCAAGGCCCTGGGCGACCCGACGTCGGGCTACACAGCACTTGTCGGCCCCGGAAATGTCGCGATCACCGCACCCGACGGCGATTTGCGTGAACCGGCGAAGATGCCCCAGATGCCGACCTACCACCTGAAGCGCCGCGGCGGCCAGGGCATCACGCTGGTCAACATCGGCATCGGCCCGTCGAACGCCAAGACGGCGACGGACCACATCGCGGTCTTGCGGCCGCACGCCTGGCTGATGGTCGGCCATTGCGCCGGGCTGCGCAATTCCCAGTCGCTGGGCGATTTCGTGCTGGCGCACGCCTATCTGCGCGAAGATCATGTCCTTGATGCCGACCTGCCCGTCTGGGTGCCGATACCCGCCCTTGCCGAGATCCAGATCGCCCTGCAGGAGGCGGTCGCCGACGTCGCCCACATGGACGGGTTCGACCTGAAGAAGATCATGCGAACCGGTACCGTCGCGACGATCGACAACCGCAACTGGGAACTGCGCGACCAGTCCGGCCCGGTGCAGCGCCTGTCGCAGTCACGGGCGATCGCGCTGGACATGGAAAGCGCAACGATCGCGGCGAACGGGTTCCGCTTCCGGGTTCCGTACGGCACGCTTCTGTGCGTTTCGGACAAGCCGCTGCACGGCGAACTGAAGCTGCCCGGCATGGCGACGGATTTCTACCGCACCCAGGTCAGCCGCCATCTGCAGATCGGGGTGCGCGCGATGGAGAAGCTGCGCGACATGCCGGTCGAGCGCATCCACAGCCGCAAGCTGCGTAGTTTCGAGGAAACAGCCTTTCTTTAACGCTGCGAAAATCGCCCTAAATGGGCGAAAATCGCTTGCTTTGACGCGCGAAGTGATGTGATTGACCACAACAGGCTGTGAACGAAAGCAAATGACCCCCAACAGAACGGGGCCAAAGAGGAGACAGACATGTCCAAACCCATGACCAAGACCCAGCTCGTGGCCGCGGTGGCGGAAGCGATGGGCTCTGACAAGAAGACCGCTTCGGCCGCTCTTGATGCGATCGCCTCGGTGGTGACGTCGGAAGTCGTCGGCGGCGGTGCCGTGACCCTGCCGGGCATCGGCAAAGTCGTTTGCCGCACCCGTCCGGAGCGTCAGGTGCGCAACCCCGCCACCGGCGAAAGCATTACCAAGCCGGCGGACAAGATCGTGAAGATCTCCGTCGCCAAGGCTCTGAAAGACAGCGTCAACGGCTGACCGGCCGCCCCGTGGGGCAATCGGTAGGTTTGCGGGGCCGCCCTTGGGGCGGCCCTTTTCCTTGCAGGGCGGTGCGGCGTTTCGAAGACGGTCGAAGTGCTTTCCTTCGCCGGTGGAACATGGCAATCAGCCCCGGGGGCCCTGGCCCGTACGGGAAGGATGAACGATGGACCTGCGCGCAATTCTGATGGGGCTGGCCTTTGCCTTCATGTGGTCATCGGCCTTCACCTCTGCCCGCATGATCGTCGCCGACGCGCCCCCGTTGAGCGCGCTCGCGCTGCGGTTTCTCATCTCAGGGCTTATCGGCGTATCTATCGCGGCGGCGGTCGGGCAAAGCTGGCGGCTGGGCCGCGGCCAGTGGCGGTCCGTCATGATCTTCGGCCTTTGCCAGAACGCGCTCTATCTTGGGCTGAACTTCGTCGCGATGCAGTGGGTCGAAGCCTCGCTTGCCGCGATCATCGCGTCCACCATGCCGTTGCTGGTCGCGCTGCTTGGGTGGCTTTTCATGGGTCAAAAGGTCCGGCCACTGGGCATTGCCGGACTGTTCGCAGGCGTCGTCGGCGTGACGATCATCATGGGGTCGCGCTTTTCCGGCGGCGTCAGCGTCGAAGGGCTGATTTTCTGCGTTCTGGGCGCCTTGGCGCTGGCCATCGCGACGCTGACGGTCAGAAGCGCGTCGTCGCAGGGCAACGTCCTGATGATCGTGGGGCTTCAGATGTTCGTCGGCTCGGCCGTCCTTGCCGTCGCAGCCATGCTGACCGAAACGTGGCACGTGAACTGGACCCCCAGGCTGGTCATGGCCTTCACCTATACTACTCTGGTCCCCGGCCTGCTGGCCACCTGGGTCTGGTTCCGGCTGGTCTACCGCATCGGCGCGGTGCGCGCCGCGACCTATCACTTCCTCAATCCGTTCTTCGGGGTCGCCGTTGCGGCGATCCTGCTGGGCGAACAGCTTGGCCTTGCCGACATCGTGGGTGTGGTGATCGTGGCCGCTGGCATCCTTGCGGTTCAGCTGTCCAAGCAGGCCCCCAGCCCGCTGACGCAAGCGCCCGCACGCTGAGGCGCGGGCTTCAGGCCGGGCCGATCTTGCCCCGGACGCCGCCTGTCTGCCCCCGGTCCAGAAGCAGGTGATCCAGGATCACGCATGCCATCATCGCCTCGCCCACGGGCACGGCGCGGATGCCGACGCAGGGGTCATGGCGGCCCTTCGTGATGATCTCGCTCTCGGCGCCGGAAATGCCGATCGTCCGGCGCGGCGCCAGGATCGAGGAGGTGGGCTTGACCGCGAAACGCACGACGACGTCCTGACCGGTCGATATCCCGCCCAGAATGCCGCCCGCATGGTTCGAGGAAAACCGCGGCCGTCCGTCGTTGCCCATGTAGATCTCGTCGGCGTTCTCGACCCCGGTCAATTCCGCCGCGGCCATCCCTTCGCCGATCTCGACGCCCTTGACGGCGTTGATGGACATCATCGCCGCTGCCAGATCGGTGTCGAGTTTGCCGTAGATCGGCGCGCCAAGTCCAGCGGGCACGCCAGAGGCCACGACCTCGACCACCGCGCCGACCGAGTTGCCGGATTTGCGCAATTCATCCAGATGTTCCGCCCAGATCGCCGCCGCGGTGGCATCGGGACACCAGAACGGGTTCTGCCCCACCTGATCCAGGTCGAACCGGTCGCGATCCGCCTTGAGCCTACCCATCTGGACCATGTAGCCGGTGATCCTGATCTCGGGCGCCAGCGCGTCCAGTGCGGCCCGCGCAAGGCCGCCCGCCGCAACCCGTGCCGCCGTTTCGCGCGCCGAGGACCGGCCGCCGCCGCGATAGTCGCGGATGCCGTACTTCTGCCAATAGGTGATATCGGCATGGCCAGGCCTGAACCTCTCGGCGATGTCGCCGTAGTCTTTCGAGCGCTGATCGGTATTCTCGATCACCAGTTGCACCGGCGTGCCCGTCGTCCGGCCCTCGAAGACGCCGGACAGGATGCGGACCTGGTCGGGTTCGCGGCGCTGCGTCGTGTACTTGTTCTGCCCCGGCTTGCGGCGGTCAAGCCAGTTCTGAAGCATGGCCTCGTCCACCGCGACCCCGGACGGGCAGCCGTCAACCGTCGCGCCCAAAGCGGGCCCATGGCTTTCACCCCAGGTGGTGACACGGAATAGATGTCCGAACGTGTTCAGGCTCATGGGGCGCTTCCTCGGCTTTGGGGCGGGCATATCGAAGCGCGCGTCGCCACTCAAGCGCCTTGGCCTTCAATCTTGTCGAAATGCGCCGCACATGTGCCGATGCGGCCTGGTCTTCCGCCCCTGTGCGATGGTCCCTTGTGGTTCCGCGGGCGCGGCGCTACGGTGCTGCCCACCTCGGGGTGCCCTGGCGACAGGGCTGAGATGCGCAAGCGGACCCGTTGAACCTGAACCGGTTAGAACCGGCGGAGGGAAGGTCGGACAAGATCCCCCATCTCCGCCCGCCTGACCATTGGAGGATGAGAGATGAGAAAATCCCTGATGATCGCGGGTCTCCTGGCTACCACGACGCCGTTTTCGGCCGTGGCGCAGGACAAGCCCGTGCTGACGATATACACCTACGACAGCTTCGTGTCCGAATGGGGCCCGGGCCCGGCCGTCAAGGCGGCCTTCGAGGCGGACTGCGGCTGCGACCTTCAGTTCGTGGGCTCCGGCGACGGCGCGGCGCTTTTGGCACGCCTGCTGATCGAGGGCGCGGACAGCCCGGCGGACATCGTGCTGGGCCTGGACACGAACCTGACCGCCGAGGCGGCCGCAAGCGGTCTGTTTGCGCCCCACGGACAGGCTCCCGCTCTGGACTTGCCGGTCGGATGGAGCGATCCGCTGTTCCTGCCCTATGACTGGGGATACTTCGCCTTTGTCTACGACAAGACGAAAGTTGATACTGTTCCCTCCGATTTCGAAGCGCTTGCGGCGTCGGACCTCAAGATCGTGATCCAGGATCCGCGTTCTTCCACGCCGGGTCTTGGCCTGCTGCTTTGGGTGAAGCAGGCCTATGGCGAGAAGGCGGGCGGGATCTGGTCCGAACTTGCCGACAACATCGTCACGGTCACGCCGGGATGGTCCGAGGCCTATGGCCTGTTCCTGAATGGCGAGGCGGACGCGGTGCTGTCCTACACGACGTCGCCCGCGTATCACCTGATTGCAGAGGGCGACGACACCAAGGCCGCCATGCCATTCGACGAAGGCCACTACATGCAGATCGAGGTGGCGGGCAAGCTTGCCGCAAGCGATCAGCCGGACCTTACCGACAGATTTCTTGCCTTCATGACCACCGATGCATTCCAGTCGGTCATCCCCGAGACCAACTGGATGTATCCCGCCAAGACGCCGGAGGCAGGTCTGCCCGAAGGCTTCGGCACGCTTGTCGTTCCTGGCAAATCGCTTTTGTACCCAGCCGATGAAGCCCGCTCGATCCGCGACGAGGCGCTTGCCGAATGGCAGGCCGCACTCAGCCGATAATCCGCACCCTCGCGGTGGGAGGAGCGCCGGCGGCGCTCCTTCTCATGCTGACCTTGGGAACGCTGGTCGCGGTCTTCCTGCGTGCCGACGGCGTGGGCGCGCTTGGACCTGCGGAATGGGCCGCGATCCGCTTCACGATCTGGCAGGCGTTCCTTTCGGCCCTGTTTTCCTGCGTGCTCGCCATCCCGGTCGCACGCGCGCTTTCGCGGCGCAGCTTTCCGGGGCGGGCCCTTTTGATCGCCCTGCTCGGGGCACCGTTCATCCTGCCGGTGATCGTGGCCGTGATGGGCCTGTTGGCCGTCTTCGGCCGCGCGGGCATGCTGAATGCGGGATTGGTCTGGCTTGGCTTGCCACCCGTGTCGATCTACGGCCTGCAGGGCGTCGTACTGGCGCATGTCTTCTTCAATCTGCCGCTGGCCGTGAGGCTACTGCTTCAGTCCTGGGTCGAGATTCCGGCGGAAAGGTTCAGGCTGGCCGCCTCGCTTGGCATGGGACCGGCCGAGATCGCGCGCTATCTTGAACGCCCGATGCTCCGGGCCGCGCTCCCGGGGATCTTCCTTGCGATCTTCCTGATTTGCCTGACCAGTTTTGCCGTGGCGCTGACGCTTGGCGGCGGTCCGCGCGCGACGACGGTCGAACTTGCGATCTATCAGGCGTTCCGCTTCGACTTCGACCTTGGCCGCGCCGCGCTCTTGGGGCTTGTGCAGGTTTGCCTTTGCCTTGCCGCATCCGTTCTTGCCCTCGCCATCACCAACCCTTCGGCCTTTGGCGCGGGGCTCGATCGCCAGGTGGCGCGTTGGGATGCCGCGGGCCCGTGGTTGAAGGCGCAAGACGTCATGGCCCTGGCGCTGACCGCCGTATTCCTGCTGCTTCCGCTAGCGCTCATCACCTTGCGGGGCCTTGCCGCCCTGCCGGGGCTTCCCGAGGCCGTCTGGGCCGCCGCGCTTCGGTCGCTGCTGGTCGCCCTGGGGTCGGCGGCCGTGACGATTTCCCTGGCGCTCCCGCTAGCGATGGCCATCTCAAGGGCCAGCGCCGGGGCCGCCAGTGCGCTTGAAACACTGGCGATGATCCCGCTTGCGACATCGTCACTGGTTCTGGGGACCGGGCTGTTCCTTGTCCTGCGGCACTACGCCGATCCCGCAACACTTGCCCTGCCCGTGACCGCAGCCGCAAACGCCACCCTTGCGCTACCCTTCGCGACCCGTATCCTGCTGCCTTCCGCACGCGCGGTCGAGGCCGATTACGGCCGCCTTGCCGACAGTCTGGACATGACCGGCATCGGCCGCTTGCGCCTTCTGACGTTTCCGCGCCTGGTGGGCCCGCTGCGCTTCTCCGCCGGTCTTGCCGCGGCACTGTCGATGGGCGACCTGGGAGTCATCACCCTGTTCGCGGATCCTCAGACGGCCACATTGCCGCTTCAGCTCTACCGACTTATGGCGGCATACCGCATGGAGGATGCAGCGGGGGCTGCTGTCCTGCTGCTGGGGTTGTCCTTCGCTCTGTTCTGGATCATCGACAAGGGGGCCCGGCCCGATGCTCGTGCTTGATGACATCACCATCCTTCAGACCGATTTCAGCCTGCGCGCCAACCTGACCGTCGCCGCGGGCGAAAGGGTCGCGATCCTTGGTCCGTCTGGTGCCGGAAAGTCGACGCTTCTGGCGCTGATCGCGGGCTTCCTGGCACCCGCCAGAGGCCGGATCCTTTGGGATGACCAGGACATCACGGCATTGCCCCCCGGCACCCGGCCGGTTTCGATCCTCTTTCAGGATCAGAACCTGTTCCCGCATCTGACCGTGGCTGAAAACGTGGGCCTTGGGCTGAGAAAGGATCTGCGACTGATCCAAGAGGATCACGCGCGGATCGCCACCGCGCTGGACCGTACGGGCCTGCACGGTATGGGCGGCCGCCGCCCCGGCACCCTGTCAGGCGGTCAGCAAAGCCGCGTCGCACTTGCCCGTGCGCTTTTGCGCGAAAGGCCGCTTCTGCTTCTGGACGAACCGTTTTCGGCCCTGGGACCAGCGCTCAAGGCAGAGATGCTGGACCTGGTCGCCGAAATCGCGGATCAGAACGGGACCACGGTGCTGATGGTCAGCCACGACCCCGAGGACGCGCGCCGGATTGCGCGTCGCACGATCCTCGTGGCCGAGGGCACGGCGCATCCGCCCGCGGACACACCGGGGCTTCTGGAGAACCCTCCGCCCGCCCTTTCCGCCTACCTTGGCACCAAATGAAGACGCGCCCCGAAAGGGGCGCGTTTTGTTGTTTGTCAGGTTTCCCCGGGCGATCAGGCCGTGGTCTTCCGGCCCTTGACCCCAGCCCAGAGGCGCTTGTTGGTCAGGTACAACAGGACGGTCAGCAGTCCCAGGAACAGGACGCCCACGAAGCCCGCCTGCTTGCGCGCCATCATCTTCGGTTCCGCCGCCCACATCAGGAAGGCGGAGACGTCTTCGGACATCTGCTCGACCGTCGCCGGGGTGCCGTCCTGGTAGGTCACCAGGTCGTCAGACAACGGCGCCGGCATCGCGATCCAGCCGGTCGGGAACGCATGGTTCTCGTAGAAGGTCGTGCCAGCCTCTTCCTTCTCCTCGCCGGTGTAGCCGGTCAGGAGCGCGTGGATGTATTCCGGTCCGCCGATGCCCTTGAAGAACTGGTTGATGCCCAGTCCGTAGGGCCCGTGGAACGCGGCGCGGGCCTTGGCGATCACGCTCAGGTCCGGTGCGCCGGCACCCGTGTTGGCCGGGAACTTGTCGGCCGGCGTCGCCGGACGCTCTTCGCCGGTTTCCCTGTCAATCACCGAAAGGTTCGACGCGTAGGCACGCACCTGGTCTTCCGGCAGGTTCGGACCGCCTTCTTCCGAAAGCTCGCCGATGCGCACCTGCTTCATGCCGTGGCAGGCCGAGCAGACTTCGGTGAAGACCTGAAGCCCGCGCTGAAGCTGATGCTCGTCGTAGGTGCCGAACGGCCCTTCGAACGAAAAGGCGAAGTCCTCGATATGTGCGCCGCTTTCGGCGGCAAAAGCCGCCCCGGTGGACAGGGCCAGAACGGAAGCGGCCGTGATTGCGAATTTCTTCAGCATCTCAATCTTTCCTTTCCGCTCACTCGGCCGGATGCGCGCCGTAGTGCGCCTTGAAATCTTCCTCGATGGTCGCCGGCACAGCCTTGGGCTTCTCGATGATGCCCAGAAGCGGCAGCAGGACCAGGAAGTAGGCAAACCAGTAGGCCGCCGCGATCAGCGAGATCCAGGTGTAGATCCCTTCCGCCGGCTGGGCCCCGACCCACATCAGGACGACGAAGTCGACGATCAGCAGGTAGTACCACCAGCGGAACATCGGCCGGTACTTGCCCGAGCGAACACTCGAGGTGTCCAGCCACGGAGCAAGCGCCATGACAGCGATCGCCCCGAACATGGCGAGCACGCCGAAGAACTTCGCATCGACGATGCCGAAGGTGATGAAGTTCACCAGCTGCACCAGCCAGACGTCCGCGGTGAAGGCGCGCAGGATCGCGTAGAAGGGCAGGAAGTACCATTCGGGCACGATGTGCGCGGGCGTCGCCAGCGGGTTCGCCTCGATGTAGTTGTCCGGGTGACCCAGGTAGTTGGGCATGAAGCCGACGATCGCGAAGAAGACGGTCAGCACCAGCGCCAGCGCGAACAGGTCCTTTATCACGAAGTAGGGCCAGAACGGCAGGGTGTCCTTCTCGGCCTCGGCCTTCGAACCGCGCCGCACTTCGACACCCGTCGGGTTGTTGTTGCCGGTGGTGTGGAAGGCCCAGATGTGGACCGCAACAAGCGCCGCAATCACGAACGGCAGCAGGTAGTGCAGCGAGAAGAAGCGGTTCAGCGTCGCGTTGTCGACTGCCGGTCCGCCCAGAAGCCAGGTCTGGATCGGTTCGCCGATGCCCGGGATCGCACCGAACAGGCCGGTGATCACGGTCGCGCCCCAGAACGACATCTGGCCCCAGGGAAGCACGTAGCCCATGAACGCGGTGCCCATCATCAGCAGGTAGATGATCATGCCGACGATCCAGGTTACTTCGCGCGGCGCCTTGTAGCTGCCGTAGAACAGGCCGCGGAAGATGTGGATGTAGACCGCGAAGAAGAACAGCGACGCGCCGTTGGCGTGCAGGTAGCGCAGCATGTGGCCGCCGTTCACGTCGCGCATGATGTGTTCGACCGAAGCGAAGGCCTTGTCGACATGCGGCGTGTAGTGCATCGCCAGCACGATCCCGGTCGCGATCTGAAGCGCAAGGCAGAATGCAAGGACGATGCCCCAGATCCACCACCAGTTCAGGTTCTTCGGCGTCGGGATCATCAGCGTGTCGTACATCAGGCTGACGACCGGCAGACGCCGGTGCAGCCACTGCTCAAAACCCGACTTGGGTTCGTAATGGTCGTGCGGAATACCAGCCATGGTCGTCCCCCTCAGCCGAGTTTGATGGTGGTGGCGTCGACGAACGCCGCGATCGGCACGTCGAGGTTGCGCGGCGCGGGGCCTTTGCGGATGCGGCCGGCGGTGTCGTAGTGCGAGCCGTGGCAGGGGCAGAACCAGCCGCCGAAATCGCCTGCGGCATTGCCGAGCGGAACGCACCCGAGGTGGGTGCAGACGCCCATCATGACCAGCCACTCGCCGGCTTCGTCCAGCGCGCGATTCTCGTCCGATGCGTCAGCCTCGCCCGCGATGTTGGCGTTCTCGGCCTTGGTGTCGATCAGGTCCGCCATGCTGACGGACCGGGCGGCCTCGATCTCTTCGGCCGTGCGGCGGCGGATGAAGACCGGCTTGCCGCGCCACTTGACGGTCAGCTGGGTGCCGACAGCGACGCCGCTCACGTCGACGAAGATCGACGACAGCGCCTTGACGTCGGCCGAGGGGTTCATCTGATCGACAAGCGTCCAGACGGCAGCGCCGCCCGCGACAGCGCCGGCTCCGGCGGTGGCATAGTAGAGGAAATCCCTCCGGGTGCCTGCGTGTTCTTCTGCGTGAGACACGAGTTATTCTCCCTTCCTCGGCCAGGTGCCCGGCCATACGACGATAGGGCGGCGGTTTCCCGCTACCTTCCCGGGCGGTTATTAGCGGTCAATTTCAAGCCCGTCCAGCGGACAATCGAGCGCATCTGTCGTTCTTTTCACGCGTTGCAAGCCCGTAGCGGGTCGGCGGCGGGGGCCGCCAGGGCCAGGCGCCGCCTTGCAGCGCCCGCAACAGCAATCACTGAAAGCGCCTATGCGGAAAGACCGATCGCCAGCTTCGCCGCGAATCCTGCAAAGAAGACGGAGACGGCAGCGTTCACGGCCGGCGCGGCCTTCAGGTAGAAGCGCGCGGCCGGCGCGCTGGAAAACAGCATGGCGTAGACCGCGTGGATCGACCCTGCGGTGATCGCAGCGCCCGCGCTCAGCACCGCAATGTCGCCCGGACGCGCGATCGCAACGGGGAAAAGCGACAGCACGGCCACCCAGGTCGTAAGCGCCTTGGGGTTCGTCGCGTTCACGCCCAGCGATCGCAGGAATGCGGCACGCTCGCCCAGCCCCGACCGTTGCGCCAGTTGCCTTGCGCCGGATTGCCAATCCTGCCGGGCGCGTGTGGCGTGGCGAACCGCGAACCACAGCAGCAGCAGGATCCCGACCAGGGTCAGCACCGTCTGAAGGTATGGGAACAGGCGGAAAAGCCCGGCCATGCCCAGTGTCATCGCCAGACACCACCCTCCGATTCCCAATCCGACGCCCAGGGCCGACGCCAGCCCGGCGCTCCGCCCCGAGCCCATGGCGGTGGAGATCGTGTTCACCACGTTCGGCCCCGGCGACAGGACATTCATCGCGAGGAACGCCCAGACCGCCCAGAACGCTCCGGGATCAAGCGTCATGCGGCGGGCGGCTCCGTGGCCTTCATGCTGTCGCGCGCGGCAAAACGCTCATGCCAGGCGGCAAGGTTCGGACGGCCTTCGCGCCAGTTGCGCGCGCCATGCCGGAAATCGAGGTAGGACAACGCGCAGGCCGCAGCGACCTGTCCCATGTCCAGCGGACCGGCCAGATGGTCGGTCCAGCGTGCCTCCAACGCATCCAGCGCGCGTGCGATCTTGCCCCACTGGCCTTCGACCCAGTCGGCAAACCGCTTTTCCTCCGGCCGCAGGCGGGCTTCGTAGACCATCAGCAGCGCGGCCTCCAGGATTCCGTCGGCCATCGCCTCAAGCGTCAGGGTGCGCCAAAGGCGCGGCGCCTCGGGATAAAGCCGGCCGCCCGCGCGCGCATCCAGGTAGCGGCAGATCACCCGGCTGTCGAAGATCGCCGGACCGTCGCCGGTAACCAGCGCCGGGATCTTGCCCAGCGGGTTGTCGCCAAGCGGCATCGTGCCCGGATCAAGCGGCGTGCCCGAGACGCTGAATATCTCGAAATCGGCCGTCTGGCCGGTCTCATGCAGCAGCACCATGACCTTGCGGCCGAAAGGTGTTGTGGGGGAACAAAAAAGCTGCATCGCGATCTCCGGCTCTGGATGTTCGAGCCACCAGACGCCCGACGATGCCGGGTGTCAAGGCGGCCTGTGGCGGACCTTTCTTGGCGCGGCCCTGCCCCGGCCGCGGAGCCTGCTTCTCAGGCCTTGTCACGAACCTTGAGGTGATTGCCGGCACCATGCTTCACCTCGAATCTCGGAATCGCGCGCAACAGGTCGGAAAGCTTGGGCTTGCCGTAGCTGCGGCTGTCGAAGTCGGGCGCAAGCTGCGTCATGAACTGCCCCAGCTGGCCCAGCGAATACCAGTCCTGATCGGGATCGATCCGCTTCATCGCGTCCAGGATGAGAGGGATGGCGTCGAGCGGCGGCTTCTTGTCCGGGGTGGACTCCGCCGGTTTCTCGGGCTTGGGCGTCGCTTCTTTCGCGGCGATGGCGCTTTCAGCCGGCTTCGGGGCCTCGGGTTTGGCCGACGGCGCAGAGGCGGCGCCCGCCCCGCTCGTGATGTTCTCGATGAAGATGAACCGATTGCAGACCTTGCGCAGGGAATCCGGCGTCTTCGCCTCGCCGATGCCGATGACCTGCAGCCCGTCCTCGCGGATGCGGCTGGCAAGCCGGGTGAAGTCGCTGTCCGAACTGACCAGGACGAAGCCGTTCACCTTGCCCGCGTGCAGAATGTCCATGGCATCGATCACCAGCCCGATGTCGGAGGCATTCTTGCCCTTAGTGTTGGCCGACTGCTGGTGCATCACCAGGCCCAGGTCGCGCGCCTCCTGCTTCCACTGGGAAAGCGCCGGGCTCGACCAGTCGCCGTAGACGCGCCGCAGCGACGGCTCGCCGAAGGACGCAATCTCGTCGAGGATCGCCGAAGCATTTTTCGCCGGGATGTTGTCGGCGTCGATCAGGACGGCAAGAAACGGGGTCTGTCGCGGTACCTGCATGAAAACTCCTGATGCAATCGTCGCAATCCTGCGCCACAGCCATCGGGAACGCAACGCCGCGCTGTCAGACCTGGACCGCCCGCATCAGCGCGGCAAGGCCCGCGATCTCTGCCCCGATCCCCGCGGCCTCGATCCCGGACGCCGCTCCGTTGCGCGCCGATACGGGCTTGTTCTGTCCCAGCTTCCAGGTGCCATCGACGGAAGCGATGTCGAAGCGACACGGCACGATCATGCGCATCAGCCGCTCCACCACGTCGGGTTTCACCTTGTCCACACGCCAGGGTTTCTTTCCCCCGATCCGGTTTTCGAACTCGGCCGAAAGCCGGTCAAGCTGGCCGCGCAGCTCGGCGCCGGACAGGCGCCGGAGCGTTCCCCTGAGATGGACCGCGACATAGTTCCATGTCGGCACCTGGTCCTCCATTCCGTACCAGTCCGGAGAGACATAGCCATCCGGCCCGGAGACGGCGATCAGCGCCGGAGCTGGCGCCTCGATCGCCCGCGCGATCGGATTCGATCGTACAAGGTGCATCTCGGCAAAGCCGTCGCGAAGCACAAACGGCACATTAGAGGCCAGGGGGCCTTCGGGGCCGTTGACGCTTAACACGCCGAAGCCGCGATCCTTCGCGAAGGCCAGATTCCGAACAGCTGTTTCCTGACGATAGACGGGATTGGGATGCATTGGTCACCTCCTGCGTCTTACTACCCGGACCGGGAGCGCCTGACGCGCGATGAAATGAAACGGGGGCAATCGCGGGACCCCTCAAATTCCGTTTTGCCGCGGACCCGAGTCGCACGACTATGGAACCCGCTGCGTCTACGAGCGGGGCCCTTTATGGACTGGAATCTGATCACAGCGATCGCGTCCATCGTCGGTGTCATCGGCGGCATTGTCTCGGTCGGGTTTCTGGTCTTCGAGGTTCGCCACAATACCCATGCCATCGAAGGCGCCACGGTCCAATCCCTGATGAGCCTCGAACGCGATGTCTTTGCGCTCTTGGCCGATAACGCGGAGCTCTTTCTGCGCGGCTGCGAAGCCATCGAGGCCCTGACGCGCGAAGAAAGGTTCCGCTTCGACAGGATCGTCGGCGCGCAGATGTCGCTGATCTACAGCGCCTTCGTTCAACACGGAGAGGGCCTGATGGGCGATAAGATCTGGGATGCCTATCTGAACGCAGTCGGGCGCTACATCGCATTTCCCGGTTTTGCGGAAAGCTGGGGGACGCTCAAGCCCGCTTATCCCCGGTCATTCCGCGAAGCGATCGGACAGAAGTTTCCCGAGGCCGGATAACCGCGCCGCACGCCATGAAATTCAGCTCAGGCCCTCGGTCTCGATCCGGATCGGCGCGCCGCAATGCTTGCAATGAATTGCATCCTGATCGTGAAGGCTCAGCCCGCAGGTCTGGCAGACCTGGCGGACCTTCAGCGGCCGGAACATCACCTGCGCCAGCCTCAGGAACAGCGTCACGCCGAAGATCATCACCAGGACCGAGATCATCCGCCCCGAGGTTCCCGCCAGCGTGATGTCGCCAAATCCAGTCGTCGTCAGCGCGGTCACGGTGAAATAGAGCGCGTCGGCGTAGTTCGCGATCTGCGGATTGCTTTGGTACTGCGTCGCGTAGACAAGCCCGGTCATCACGAACAGGAACACGATCAGGTTGATCGCAGCGATGATCACGTCCTCGTTCTTGCGGAAGAAGGGAAAGTCCATCCTGAGCCGGTGCAGAAGCTGGTAGGTGTGAAGCAGTCTGAGCGTCCGCACCACGCGCAGGAAGCCAAGGCCCTCGCCCGCCAGCGGCGCCAGGAACGAAACGATCGCAACGATGTCCGCCAGCGTCGCCGGCAGGATCAGGAACCTGAGCCGGCGGTTGGCCAGAAGAAGGCGAGCCGCGAAATCGGCAAAAATGACGACGCCGAACAGCGCGTCCACCGCCTCTATCCATTTCCCGTGACTGCTGAAGGATGTCGCGATCACGAAGGTGATCGTGACAAGGTCGAAGACAAGCAGCCAATAGCGGAACCGGTGCGCGCCCGCGCTATTGCCTTCATAAAGTTCCCGCAGCCGTTCGAACCTTCGTTCCGCCATCGACCGCCTTTCGTGTCGCCCGCGCCCTGTCGCATTTGTGCGGGGGCGCGGGCGGTTGCGTCAATAGACGACGACCGAGCGGATCGATTCGCCGGCGTGCATCAGGTCGAAACCCTTGTTGATTTCGTCCAGGGACAGCTTGTGGGTGATCATCGAGTCGATCTCGATCTTGCCCTCCATGTACCAGTCGACGATCTTCGGAACGTCGGTCCGGCCGCGGGCACCGCCGAAGGCCGTGCCTTTCCAGACCCGCCCGGTGACAAGCTGGAACGGCCGGGTCGAGATTTCGGCGCCCGCCGGCGCCACGCCGATGATGATCGACTGGCCCCAGCCGCGGTGCGTGCATTCCAGCGCGTCCCGCATCACCTTGACGTTGCCGGTGCAGTCGAACGAATAGTCGGCGCCGCCGATCTTGTCGAAGGGCGTCTTCGTCAGGTTGACGATTTCCTGGACGACGTTCTCGCATTCCTTCGGGTTGACGAAGTGCGTCATCCCGAACTTCTCGGCCATCTCTTTCTTGCCCGGGTTCAGGTCCACGCCGATGATCATGTCGGCGCCCGCAAGGCGCAGGCCCTGGATCACGTTCAGGCCGATGCCGCCCAGGCCGAAGACCACCGCCTTCGCCCCGATTTCCACCTTGGCGGTGTTGATCACGGCGCCGATGCCCGTCGTCACGCCGCAGCCGATGTAGCAGATCTTGTCGAAGGGCGCGTCCTCACGCACCTTCGCGACCGCGATTTCCGGCAGAACCGTGTAGTTCGAGAAGGTCGAGCAGCCCATGTAGTGCAGGATAGGGTCGCCATCGAGCGTCGAGAAGCGCGAGGTTCCATCCGGCATGAGGCCCTGGCCCTGCGTGCCGCGGATCGCGGTGCAGAGGTTGGTTTTCTGGCTCAGGCACGACGGGCAGGCGCGGCATTCCGGCGTGTAGAGCGGGATGACGTGATCGCCGGGCTTGACCGATGTCACGCCGGGGCCGACCTCGACCACCACGCCCGCGCCCTCGTGACCCAGGATTGCGGGGAACAGCCCCTCGGGGTCGGCGCCCGAAAGGGTGAATTCGTCGGTGTGGCAGATGCCGGTGGCCTTGATTTCCACCAGAACCTCGCCCGCCTTGGGGCCGGCGAGATTGACTTCCATGATTTCAAGCGGCTTTCCGGCCTGAACGGCAACCGCTGCGCGGGTTCGCATGACTATCCTCCCGTTTCCTTGTCAGTGTTCCGGCGCGACCCTGTGCCATGCGCGCCGGATTTGCAATTCGGGAAACGACATTAAAGACCTCAGTTCTGCCGTCGTGGTTCCCGTCGATGGCCGTTTCAGCCGGCTGCCTAGCGCACCTTCAGAACGATCTTGCCGACGTGACCCGAGCTTTCGATCCGCGCGTGCGCCGCGGCGGCATCGGCCAACGGGAACGCCGAATCCATCACGGGCGCGATCCGTCCGGCCTCAATCAGCGGCCAGACATGTTCGCGCAAGGCCGATGCGATGCGGGCCTTGGCAAGGTCTGACTGCGGCCGCAGGGTCGATCCGGTGATCGTCAGCCGCCGCGCCATGACCTGCGCAAAGTTCAGCTCGACCTTGGGGCCCGACAGGAAGGCGATCTGAACCAGCCGGCCGTCGTCCGCCAGCGCCCGCACGTTCCGCGGGAGGTAATCGCCGCCGACCATGTCCAGGATCAGATCGGCCCCACCGGCATCCCTGACGATCTCGACGAAATCCTCGTCGCGGTAGTTGATCGCCCGCTCCGCGCCAAGGTCCTTGCAGACAGCGCATTTCTCGTCCGAGCCGGCGGTGGTGAAGACGCGCGCACCAAGCGTGCTGGCCAGCTGGATCGCGGTCGTTCCGATCCCCGACGACCCGCCATGCACCAGGAACAGCTCGCCGGCTTTCAGGCCGCCGCGCTCGAACACGTTGGTCCAGACCGTGAAGAAGGTTTCAGGCAGGCAGGCGGCCTCTTTCAGCCCCATTCCCCTTGGAACGGGCAGCGCGTGCGCGGCGGGCGTGACGGCGTATTCGGCATAGCCGCCGCCCGGCAAAAGCGCGCAGACCTCGTCGCCCACCTTCCAGTCCGACACGTCCGGCCCGACGGCCGCGACGCGCCCCGCAGCCTCCAGCCCCGGCAAGGGCGAGGCCGAGGGCGGCGGCGCATAGGCGCCTGCACGCTGAAGCGCGTCAGGCCGGTTCACGCCGGCATAGGCGATCTCGATCAGGATCTGCCCGGCGGCCGGTTGCGGCACGGGCTGTTCCGACATTGCCAGAACCTCCGGCCCGCCCGGCTTCGTGATTTCCACCGCGCGCATCGTCTTTGGCAGGGTCATGCTCTCTCCTATCAGCCGATCTTTCCCGGCAGGTCCTGGCGCGCGCCCGGCGCCCGGACCTCACCCAACAGACGCAGCGGTCCCGCCAGCGCCTTGCCCAGAACCGGATTGTCGCGGATCTGGGCCTTGAATTTCTCGAACCGCATGACGTCTTCGATCCGGCGATCCAGGAAGTCCCGCGTCGCAGCGCAGTCTTCGCTTTCATCGCCAAGCCAGTAGAGAACCGTCGCGGAATAGACCGCCGACAGCGTCGCGCGCTTGGAATACCAGTTGATGTCGCGGGAGGTGTCGCCAAGCGCGTTCCAGATCGCGTCCGCCGTTCCCCAGATCAAGGCGGCCCCGGTCGCCGCGTGTTGCGGCAGCGCGAAAAGGGCGGCCCCGCGCCGGACGATTTCGCGGTCCGCAACCTCAAGCCGGAAGCGGACCGCCAGCGCGATCCTGTCGCGCAAGCGCAGGGCCGACAGGTCCTCTGCCGCAAGCTGCGCCAGCATCAGCCGGTCGCCGCGCCTATGGTAATCGGCCGCAAGCTCTGCCGCAGCGCCCGGGCAGATCACCCGCGCAAGTGCTGCATCGACGCCCGCATCCTGGCAGGCCGCCGCGAAGGTCCGTTCGCCCCACCCGTCGAAAACGACATGCAAGAGCGCCGCATCCAGAAGCGATTCCCTGAGCGCCTCCATGTCCAGGCCCTTGTTTTCCATAAAAAAACCCCTTTCGGCGCAACTGTGGACAAAATCCTGCGCCTCTGCTATACGACCGCTTCCTGCAAACTCTTGCAACTCTAACTTAGGAAGGTGGTGACAACCACATGCAGGTCAGCGTTCGCGACAACAACGTCGAACAGGCGCTTCGCGCGCTCAAGAAGAAACTTCAGCGCGAGGGTGTGTTTCGTGAAATGAAGCTCAAGCAGCATTTCGAGAAGCCGTCCGTGAAGAAAGCCCGCGAGAAGGCCGAGGCCGTCCGCCGTGCCCGTAAACTGGCGCGCAAGAAGGCCCAGCGTGAAGGCGCGCTTTAAGAAGCGACTGGAACGTTTGGCGGGGCAACCCGCAAAAGTGGAACCCCCGCGGCCCGGCCCGGGGGTTTTGCTTTGCCAGCGGCCGCGCTCCAGCGGCGCATCACCGCGCACCAGCCGTGGTGCGGGCTATTCTCATGCCGCGCTTCGGATGATACGGGATGGCGAGGGGCAGAGAGGAACAGGCAGATGATCACACGTCGCACCACGCTTGGCTTTGGTCTGGCAGCCCTGGCGCTTGCCGCCTGCGGGCGCCGCGAACGGTCGCGCGGCCCAAGCGGCCCTGCCGAGGTCAACCGGTTGATCGCGCATTATGCGCGTGACTACGACGTTCCCGAAGACCTGGTGCATCGCGTCGTGCGCCGGGAAAGCAACTACAATCCGGCGGCGCGCAATGGCCCCTACTACGGCCTGATGCAGATCTTGCCGCAGACGGCGTCAACCATGGGCTATCGCGGCGCGCCCGAGGGCTTGCTGGATGCCGACACAAACCTGCGCTTCGGGGTCAAATACCTGCGCGGCGCATGGCTGGTGGCGCGCGGCGACCGCGATGCCGCCGTGATGTGGTATGCGCGCGGCTACTATTACGAGGCCAAGCGCATGGGCCTGCTCAGGGAAACCGGGCTGCGCGCCTGATCGGCCGTCCGGTCCCCACCTTCACACCGGAATCGCCGTCGTCTGCCGCACGGTTCTGAGCGCGAAGGACGAATGCATCTGCGCCACGCCCGGAAGCCGCGCCAGGTATTGGCGGTGGATCCGGGCGAAATCGTCGGTGTCCTGCGCCACGACCTTCAGCAGGTAATCCGCCGATCCAGCCATAAGGTGACATTCCAGAACGTCGGGCACCAGCTTGACCGCGCGCTCGAACGCCTCAAGCACCTCGTCGGCCTGGCCGGAAAGCGTGATCTCGACGAATACGGTCGTCGGCCGGTTCATCCGCCGCGCATCCAGTAGCGCCACGTAACCCAGGATGTAGCCCTCTGCCTCCAGCCGTCCCACCCGGCGGTGGCAAGCCGAGGGCGACAGGTTCACCCGTTCCGAAAGCTCGGCGTTCGACAGCCGGCCCTCCTTCTGCAATATCCCCAGGATTCGCCGATCCGTTGCGTCTAGCTGCATTGCAGCACTACCTTCTTTTGTCTTTGTCGCATTTATTCGAATTATCTTCGAAAACCGCGCCTGTCTCCAGCCGGAAATTCAAAGCAATTGCACACCACTGCATGCATTCTTGTGGCAGCTCATTCTGGAGGACCTCATGAAAATCGGCTGCCCCAAGGAAATCAAACCCCAGGAATTCCGCGTCGGCATGACGCCGAACGCCGCGCAGGAGGCCATTCGCAGTGGCCACACGGTCTACATCGAGACCAACGCCGGTATGGGCGCGGGCTTCACCGACGACGACTACACCGCGGTCGGCGTAAGCATCCTGCCAACCGCGAAAGAGGTGTTCGACACCGCCGACATGATCGTCAAGGTCAAGGAACCCCAAGCCGGCGAACGCAAGATGCTGCGCGAAGGCCAGATCCTGTTCACCTACCTTCATCTCGCGCCGGACCCGGAGCAGACGCATGACCTGCTTGCATCGGGTGCGACCTGCATCGCCTACGAAACCGTGACCGACCGCAACGGCGGCCTTCCCCTTCTGGCTCCGATGTCCGAGGTCGCGGGCCGTCTGGCGCCGCAGGTCGGCGCCTGGACGCTGCAGAAGGCCAACGGCGGGCGCGGCGTGCTGCTGGGCGGTGTCCCGGGCGTCGGCCCGGCAAAGGTTCTGGTCATCGGCGGGGGTGTCGTCGGCACCCACGCAGCCAAGATCGCGGCGGGCATGGGCGCCGACGTGACCGTTCTTGACCGTTCGATCCCGCGCCTGCGGTACCTTGACGACGTCTTCGGGGGCACCTTCAAGAACGCCTTCGCCTCGGCCGGGAACACGATCGAACTGGCGCGTCAGGCGGACATGATCATCGGTGCCGTTCTGATACCCGGCGCCGCCGCGCCCAAGCTGATCTCAAGGGCGCAGCTGGCCGAGCTGAAGCCGGGCGCCGCGCTTGTCGACGTTGCCATCGACCAGGGGGGATGCTTCGAAACCTCGCGCGCGACGACCCACCAGGACCCGATCTACGAGGTCGACGGCATCATGCATTATTGCGTCGCCAACATGCCGGGCGCCGTGGCCCGCACCTCGACCATCGCGCTTGGCAACGCCACGATGCCTTTCATGCTGGCGCTTGCCAACAAGGGCTGGAGACAGGCCTGCGCCGAAGATGTGCACTTGCTGAACGGCCTGAACGTCCACGCGGGCAAGCTGACCTACGCCGCCGTGGGCGAGGCGCTGAATCTGCCCGTCATCTCGGCATCGGACGCCCTGAACATGTGATCGGCGAATGACCTGCGCGAAGGGCCCGCGGCTGCGCGGGCCCTTCCCGTTTCGCGGCGGGCATCGCTGTCAGCTGTGAAACTGTTCGGCGTTGTTGCTGACCGGGTAGGGCTCATCCGGCACGCCGACACCCAGGAAATCGCACAGCGGTTCCCATCCGCTTCCCAGTTCGTGGACCAGCAGACGCCCGTTCGGGACCGCCGAAAGCACGTCTTCCACATTGCGGCGATAGGCGGCGATGGCGGTATCGCGATCCGCCGGATCGCCGCCCAGGACCGTCGGCAGGAACGCCGCGAAGGAGTCCGGGTCCCTTGCCGTGCGGTAGACCTGAAGGATGGTCCGCTCGAAGCTCTTCCACCAGCTTTCCGCGCTGCGGTGCGTCAGGATGACCTTCGCCTCGGGGTAATACGCGACCAGGTCGCGCCACCAATGGGCCGACGGCCAGTCCACGCAGGCGCCATAGCCGTTGAAGATCAGGTCCCAATCGGGTTTGGCGCCCTTCATCAGCGCCCGCCACATCGCCTTCTGCTTCGGGTCCGCATTCACCTCGTGCATGTGGTGGGTGGGCCCGAAGCCAAGCCGGTTGAGCGCCAGGCGCATCGATTCCGTGCCCGTACGTCCGAAGCCCGTCCCGATGACCTGCAGGCCCATGCGCCCCTCCTTAGCCCTTCTTCAGCGCGTCGCGGATTTCCAGAAGCACATCCAGTTCGCTGGGTCCGGCCGGGGCGGCGGGCGCTTCCTCTTGCTTCCTTTCCGCGGCGTCCTTGATCTTGTTGACGCCCTTGACCAGCAGGAAGACCACGAAGGCGATGATCAGGAAGTTGATGACGGCGGAAATGAACGCCCCATAGGCAAAGACCGGCGCGCCGGCTTCCCGGGCCGCGTCCAGGCTGGCATAGTCACCCTCGCCCAGGTTCACGAAGAGGTCCGAGAAATCCATCCCGCCGGTGATCAGGCCGATGACCGGATTTATCAGATCGGATACGAGCGATGTGACGATCGCCGTGAACGCGGCGCCGATGATGATGCCGACAGCCATGTCCATGACATTGCCGCGTGCTATGAAATCCCTGAATTCCTTGATCATATGTGTCCCCACTGACGTTGATGCCGCCGCAAGAGCGGGCCGGCGCATGTCACGGACACTATCACGCATGCGGGATTTGAGGAGCCCTTTTCCCGTCTGGGTAGATGGCGGGGTTTCGCGTCAACCGCTGTCGCCGCTGCGGGCGCGGGCGGCGGCGATCAGGTCCTTCACCTCGCTGTCCGCAGTTTGAGGGAAGACCTGATAGTGCGCGCCAACGGCGTAGAAATCGATCGGCTCCTGCAGGATGACGATCTTGTCTGCGGCCGCGCCGAAGTCTTGCCGTGCCTCGCGCGGTGCAACTGGCACGGCCAGGACGACCCGGTCCGCGCCCCTGTCGCGCAGCGCGGAAAGCGCCGCACGAACCGTCGCACCGGTCGCGATGCCGTCATCCACGACGATGGCCGTCGCACCCCGCAGATCGGGGTCCTTGGCACCGCCAAGGTAGCGCTGCCGCCGCTCGGCGATCTCGCGCCGCTTTTCGGTCACCTTGCCCTCGAAATCTTCGGCCTTCATCCCGATCTGGTTCAGGACCTCGGGATTGAAGACAGGGTCCGCGCCTTCAGCGACCGCACCCGCGGCCAGTTCCTCATGGCCCGGAACGCCGATCTTGCGCACCAGGATCAGCCCCAGGGGCGCATCCAGAGCTTCGGCCACCTTGGCCGCAACCGGCACTCCGCCCCGGGGAAGCGCCAGCACAACCGGACGCTTGAAGGTCATTCCCTGCAAGGTCTCTGCAAGCCTGCGGCCTGCCTCGGCACGGTCGGCAAACATCTTGCCCTCCCCGTCTGGCCGACTCCGTTGGCACAGTTTGACAGACGGGGACGGCACCGCCAAGGGTTACGTCCCCGCATGCAAAGGGTCGAGGAAAGCGGGGGGGGAAGCCCCGCCTTCAGGCCTAGCCCCGTAGGCTGCCGCCCGTGGCCTTGGCGACCTTTTCCACGATCTTGGCGCTGACCGCTTCGATTTCCTCGTCGGTCAACGTCCTGTCGCGGGGCTGGAGCCGGACAGTGATGGCCAGCGATTTCTTGCCCGCCCCCATCTGCGCCTCGGCCTTGTCGCCGGCAAACTGGTCGAAGACGCGGACCTCTTCGATCAGGGCCTTGTCGGCGCCCTGCGCGGCGTTGACCAGCGTCAGGGCCTCGACCTTGCTGTCCACGACGAAGGCAAAATCCCGCTCGACCGCCTGAAGATCGGAAATCGCCAGCGCGGCCCGCGTCGCGGTCTTGGCCTTGGGGAAGGGCACGCGCGCGACGTGGATTGTGAAGGCGACCGCAGGCCCCTTGACGTCCATCTGGCGAAGAATCCGGGGATGCAGCTCGCCGAAGGTGCACAGCGCGTTCGGCCCCAGGCCGATCACGCCCGACCGGCCCGGATGCCACCACCCCGCTGCCTTGCGGGTGATCTGGACCTTTACCGGCGCGCCCAATGCGGCCAGGACCGCCTCGGCGTCGGCCTTGGCATCGTAGAGGTCGACCGGTCGGCGGGACCCGTAGGGGTCGCGCGGCGCCGAGGCGCCGATCAGCAGGCCCGCCGCCTGTATTTCCTGCTCGCCCGGCTCACCGCCGGCAAAGGCCGGACCCACCTCGAACAGCGCAAGGTCCATGAAGCCCCGCGCCTGGTTTCGGGCGGCGGCCTGCAGCAGCCCGGGCAGGAGGTCGGGCCGCATGTGCGTCATCTCGGACGAGATCGGGTTTTCCAGCCGCGTCGTCTCGGATCCGCCGCCGAACAGCGCGGCCGAGGGACCGTCGATGAAGGAATAGGTCACGCATTCGTTGTAGCCAAGCGCGGCCAGGGTGCGGCGCGCGGCCTTTTCGCGGACCTGCATGGGGGTCAGGATCGGCTTCGGCACGCCGGGCCGTGCGCGGCGCATCGGCTTGCCTTCAAGCTTCGTCAGCGACGCGATCCGCGCCACCTCCTCGATCAGGTCGGCCTCGCCCAGGATGTCCGGGCGCCAGGACGGCGGGGTGGCCATGTCACCCTTCAGCGTGAAACCAAGCGCCTCAAGCGTCGCGCGTTGCGTCGCCTCGGGGATGTCCATGCCGACAAGGCTGATCACGCGCGCCGGATCCAGGCGGTAGGCCCGGGCGGTATCGGGCACCGCGCCGTCCATGACCACTTGCGAAGCCTCGCCACCGCAAATGTCCAGAACCATGCGCGTCGCAAGTTCCAGGCCCGGCAGGGTGAACTCCGGATCCACGCCGCGTTCGAAGCGGTAGCGGGCATCGGAATTGATGCGCAGCGCACGGCCCGTCGCCGCGATGGTGATCGGGTCCCAGTAGGCGCTTTCCAGGAAGACGTCGACCGTATCCTCGGTGCAGCCCGACAGCTCGCCGCCCATGATCCCGGCCAGGCTTTCCGGCCCCTGGTCGTCCGAGATCACCATCATGCCTTCGCGCAGCGTGTAGGTCCTGCCGTCCAGCGCCAGAAGTTCCTCGCCGCCCTTGGCGGGATGGATGCGCAGATCGCCCTTGACCTTGGCGACGTCAAAGACGTGCAACGGGCGGTTCAGCCCGAAGGTGAAGAAGTTGGTGATGTCGACAAGGGCCGAGATCGGGCGCAAGCCGATGGCCTTGAGCCGCGCCTGCAGCCAGGCGGGCGAGGGGCCGTTCCTGACGCCGCGGATCGTGCGGCCCGCAAACAGGGGGCAGCCCCTGGCCTTCAGCGCGTCGTCGATGACGACGCCCACGGGGCTGTCGAAGGCGCCCGCGACCGGCTCGACCGGCAGCGGCTTCAACGTGCCAAGTCCCCGCGCGGCCAGATCGCGGGCAATGCCGCGCACACCAAGCGCATCGGGGCGGTTCGGCGTGATCTTGATGTGGATCATCGGATCCACCGCGCCGGGGCGGTTCGCCGCCAGCCAGTCCACGAACTTCTGACCCACATCGCCCGAAGGCAATTCGATGATGCCGTTATGTTCGTCCGACAGCTCAAGTTCGCGCTCCGAGGCCATCATGCCGTGGCTTTCGACGCCCCGGATCTTGCCCACGCCCAAGGTCACGTCGATGCCGGGCACGTAGTCGCCGGGCTTGCACAGGACGACGGTGATCCCTTCGCGCGCGTTGGGCGCGCCGCAGACGATCTGCTTTTCGCCTTCGTCCGTCAGCACACGGCAGACCCGCAGCCGGTCGGCATCGGGATGCTGTTCGGCGTGCAGCACCTTGGCCAGGGTAAAGGTCGCAAGCTTCGCGGCCGGGTTGACGATTTCCTCGACCTCCAGCCCCAGGTCGGTCAGCGCCTCGGCGATCGCCTCGACCGAGGCGTCGGTTTCCAGGTGGTCTTTCAGCCAGGAGAGGGTGAATTTCATTTCGCTTTCCTATCTCTGACGAGCGCGAGCCAGTTTCTCAGCTCGGTCCTGTGAACTTCGTGCGACAATCCGGCCGGCGTGGTGCCGAACCGGGCCGCGGCCTCTGCGTCGGTGGTCGAGGCGCGCAGCGCGGCGCAATCGCCGGACGCGCGCCCCAGTCTTTCAAGCACGTCGGACAGATGCTCCACCGTGTATTCGGGGTGATACTGGCAACCCCAGAAGGTGACGCCATCCTGTTCGTAGACCATCGCCTGCACCGGCGAATGCGCGTTGCCGGAGATCAGGACCGCGCCCGGCGGGAGATCCGAAACCTCGTCGCGGTGGATGCACAGCGCGGCATAGCCGTCCTGCCGGCCCGCCATCATCGGATGCGTGCGCCCGGCCTTCGTCAGCGCGATTGCCCGCGCGGTGCCCTCCTCGCGCCCGTTGGGCGAGGCTTCGACCCGGCCGCCCAGCACGACGGCGGCAAGCTGGAGCCCGTTGCACGATCCGTAGACCGGACGCCCCGCCGCGAAGGCCGCGCGCATCGCGACCCGGAGCGGCTCGGCCTCGGGTGCGGCGGTGCTCCACTCGACGCTCGACCCGGTAAAGACGATCCCGTCGGCATCGCCAAAGGTTTCGGCCGCCGCGGCGCCCGCATAGGGTTCGACCACGCGGATCTGAAGCGCGGGGTCGATGGCGAGCAGCGCCGCCGCGAACCCTTCGGACTGCGCGGGCAGATCGGGCGTGTTGCTTTCGACGATGGTGATCTTGGTCATGGGAGTCCGGGGGGATGGGGAGGCGTCAGGAGTGGGGGGTTGGCTGGCACGCCTCCACCGGGGCGGTGGTGTCGAGGTGGTCTTTCAGCCAGGAGAGGGTGAATTTCATGCTTGTTGCTCCTCGGGAAACCACGCCATCTGCTCGGACTTTTCGAAAAAACCGGCTAGCGTTGAATCCACGGGCATGAAGTCATCTATGCCCGTGTTGACGTATTGGATTAGGCCGAAACCGATACCTGGTTGGTAGGCAATATGCTCAGACGACCCGTTTGTACCGATGATTGTGAGTTCAGTTGGAATCGACTGTCTCACGGCCTCTAGGCTTGCAAGGTCCCATGACTCTCGTGGAGTAAAGAGTTCAAAGTACTCCCCGTTCAGATCCGCACCGGCAAAGCCTTTGAAACGACCGTACAAAGTCCAGAACTCGCGAAGGTCCTGTGGGCACTCAATGCTCCAAAATACCTCCCATTCCGCGATCTCTTTTTGCGATGCGGGTGCAGCCTCAACACTACTATTCGCAAGAACCCTCGCGATGACCTCGCTCACCTGCTCAACCCCCCCGCCACCGTCGGCATGTCCAGCGCCGCGAAGCCGTAGTGGCGCAGCCAGCGCAGGTCGCTCTCAAAGAACGCCCGCAGGTCGGGGATGCCGTATTTCAGCATCGCCAGACGGTCGATGCCCATGCCGAAGGCGAAGCCCTGCCATTCGTTCGGGTCGACGCCCGCCGCGGAAAGGACCTTGGGGTGGACCATGCCGCTCCCGAGGATCTCCATCCACTTGTCGCCCTCGCCGATCTTCAGCTGGCCGCCTTCCCAGGAACAGCGGATGTCGACCTCGGCCGAGGGTTCGGTGAAGGGGAAGTGGCTGGCGCGGAAGCGCAGCTCGACGCTGTCGACCTCGAAGAACGACCGGCAGAACTCCTCCAGCACCCATTTCAGGTTCGCCATGGAGATGTCGCGGTCGATCGCCAGCCCCTCGACCTGGTGGAACATGGGCGTGTGGGTCTGGTCCATGTCCATGCGGTAGACGCGTCCCGGCGCGATGACGCGGATCGGCGCGCCTTGCGCGGCCATGGCGCGGATCTGCACCGGCGAGGTGTGGGTGCGCAGCACGTGCGGCGGGCGGTCGTCGCCCTCCGCACGCGCCATGAAGAAGGTGTCGTGTTCCTGGCGCGCGGGGTGTTCCGGCGGGATGTTCAGCGCGTCGAAGTTGTGCCAGTCATCCTCGATCTGCGGCCCCTCGGCGACGGCGAAGCCCATGTCGGCGAAGATCGCGGTAACCTCCTCGGTCACCTGGCTGACGGGATGGATCGTGCCCTGCCGGCGCGGGCGGCCCGGCAGCGTGACGTCCAGCCATTCGCCCTTGAGCCTGGCGTCAAGCGCAGCATCGGCAAGCGCCGACTTCTTGGCGCGCAACGCCGCGTCGATTTCATCCTTCAGCCGGTTCAGCGCCGCGCCCGCCGCCTGGCGGGTGGCCGGGTCCATTTGCCCCAGTTCGCGCATCTTCAGGCTGATTTCGCCCTTCTTGCCAAGCGCGGCGACCCGAATCTCTTCCAGCGCGGCTTCGTCGCCGGCGCCGGCAATAGCGGTCAGATAGTTGTTTCTCAGATCGTCCATGTCCAAGCTCCCATGCCCGCTGTCAGCTACCGGTCAACGGCCAGTGACGCAAGCGTCCGCATCCAATTCGGCGTGCAGTCCCCCGCCGTCCGGTCGGCGCGCGCGCCGGAAGCGGTTCGGGACGGTTCCCTGCATGGCGCGGGATCGAATTTGCCCGTCGCTTGCGCAGGGCGCGGTCGTGCGCGCCAGATCGAAAGCTTCCGCCATCCTTCGCCATCCGTAAGCAAAGAAGCCGCGAAACCCAAAGGCTCCGCGGCTTCCGAAAACTTGACCCTGAAAGGGTGTTACGCGAGCGCGGCCTTCGCCTTTTCGACGATGGCCCCAAACGCCGCCGGCTCATGCACGGCCAGATCGGCCAGAACCTTGCGGTCGACCTCGATGCCGGCCTTGGACAGCGCGTTGATGAAGCGCGAATAGGTCAGCGATTCGTCGATCGCGCGAACAGCGGCGTTGATGCGCTGGATCCACAGGGCGCGGAAGTTGCGCTTGCGCGCCTTGCGGTCGCGGGTCGCGTACTGCTGCGCCTTGTCGACGGCCTGGGTAGCGGTGCGGAAGTTGCGCGAACGGGCCGAGTAGTAGCCTTTCGCCTTCTTGATGACCTTGCGGTGACGGGCGTGGGTGACGACGCCGGATTTAACGCGGGACATGTGTCAGTCTCCTATCAGCGATTGTACGGCATGTATTTCTTGACGATCTTCGCATCCGAGTCGGACAGGAGCATCGTGCCCGTGGCCTTGCGGATAAAGTCCGTCGAACGCTTGATCATGCCGTGACGCTTGCCGGCGACACCTGCTTTCACACGGCCCGTGGCCGTCATCTTGAACCGCTTCTTCGCGGCCGATTTGGTCTTCATCTTGGGCATGTTTCATCTCCATCTCAGACGTGAACGTGCGACTCGGCAATGCCACTTGGCCGGCCGCACGGGGTATTCGAGAGGCGCCCTATAGCCGGGTGGGCCAGATATGGCAAGGGGGGCGGCCAACGCCGGGAACTACAGGGGGGGCCGCAAGGTGGCCGTCGCACAACCTATGCGCGAAAACGCGGGATCGCGATCTACTTTTTCCGCAGAGGAAACACTCTTGTTATAGAGGGCGCGGCGGAAATACGGCGAAACGTCGGCATCCGTGTGGCATTATTGTGGCACCTGTAAATGGGAGGTGTTTATGTTCAAGACAATTCTTCTTTCTGCCTTCACGGTGGCCGCGCTTGCGACGACCGGCCTTGTGGCGACGTCGGCCGGTCCTGCCTTTGCCGAAGGTGACGTGGTTTGCAACGGAGGCGGTGGCGGCTGCCCGAGGAAGAAGGGCAACAACGGCTGGGGCAACGGCGACCAGCCGGCGCCGGGGGGATCCCTTCCGAACAATAACGCGGAGAACGGTCCCGGCGGCAACCCCGATTGACAGTCGCGTGATCCATCAACCTTGATCCAGAAACTCCGCCCTTGGGGGCGGAGTTTTTCCTTTCCAGGCCCTATTCCGGGTCGGTGCGGTAGATCAGCCGTTCGTCGCAGGGCGCCACGCGCAGGATGTTGGTGGTGCCCTTGACGTTGAAGGGGACGCCGGCGGTGACGACGATCTGGTCACGCTCGGTCGCGAAGCCATATTCGCGCGCGGCCTTGGCCGCGTTCACAACCGCCATCTTGAAGCGGTCGATCGGGTCATTCGTCAGTGCGCAATGAACGCCCCAGGTCAGGCACAGCCTGCGCGCCGTGGCCTGGATCGGCGTCAAGGCGATGATCGGTACGTTCGGGCGTTCCCGCGCGACAAGGCTTGCGGTGGTGCCGGACTGGGTGAAGCAGCAGATTGCGTGGATGTCGGTCGCCTCGGCGATCTCGCGCGCGGCGGCGACGATGCCGTCGGCGATGGTCTTGCGATCCACCCTGCGGCTGGCCTCGATCACCTCGCGGTAAGTGGGGTCTGCCTCGACCGATTTCGCGACGCTGTCCATGGTGGCGACGGCCTCGACCGGGTACTGGCCCGCGGCCGATTCCGCCGACAACATCACCGCGTCGGCACCCTCGTAGATCGCCGTCGCGACGTCGGACACTTCGGCCCGCGTCGGCATTGGGCTTTCGATCATGCTTTCCAGCATCTGGGTGGCGACGATCACGGGCTTGGCCGCAGCGCGCGCGCCGCGCACCAGCCGCTTCTGGATCGGCGGCACCGAGTGCACGGGCAGCTCCACGCCCAGGTCGCCACGCGCCACCATGATCCCGTCCGAGGCGGACAGGATCGCGGCATAGGCCTTGACCGCCGCCGGTTTCTCGATCTTCGACAGGATCGCGGCGCGGCCCTTTGCAAGACGGCGCGCCTCTTCCACGTCCTCCGGCCGCTGGACGAAGGACAGCGCCAGCCAATCCACGCCCAGACCGCAGGCGAACTCAAGGTCGGCCTTGTCCTTGTCCGACAGGGCCGCCACCGGCAGCACCACGTCGGGAACGTTCACGCCCTTGCGGTTCGAGATCGTTCCACCCGTCGTCACCGTGCAATCCGCGAAGTCCGCACCGCAGTCCTCCACGCGCAGCCTTATCTTGCCATCGTTGACCAGAAGCGTTGTTCCAGGCTCGAGCGCGTCGAAGATTTCCTTGTGCGGCAGGCAGACTCGGATTGCGTCGCCCTCGGCCGGGTCAAGGTCGAAGCGGAACCTGGCGCCCTCTTCAAGCTCCTCGGAACCATTGGCGAAAACACCCACACGAAGCTTTGGCCCCTGAAGGTCCGCCAGGATGGCGATCGGGCGGCCGGTATCGGCCTCGATCTGCCGGATGATGTCGTGACGGGCCTTCTGTTCCTCGTGGCTGCCATGGCTCATGTTCAATCGGAACACGTCGGCGCCGGCTTCGAACAGGGCACGGATCGTCTCGTAATCGCTGGACGCGGGGCCGAGCGTTGCCACGATCTTGACATTGCGCAGACGTCTCATCCACTGGCTCCCTGTTTGCGGTAACATCGCGGGCTTCTATGACCTATTCCCCATTTCAGGGCAACTGGTGCTTTGCTGCAAGAGGGTCTAAACCGGCAAAAACGAAGGTTCAGTGACAGGAACATGACATTTCAGCCGTTCGACATCCTGGGACGCGACCGTCCGTCACGCTGGCTGGTCACCTGTGATCATGCAACCAACGCCGTGCCCGAATGGGTGGGCGGCGGATCGCTTGGCATCTGCGCAGCCGACATGGAGCGTCACATCGCCTATGATGTGGGCGCGGCCGGCCTGACGCGGGCCCTTGCCGAAAGCCTGGGCGCCCCCGCGATCCTGTCGACCTTTTCGCGCCTGGTGATCGACCCCAACCGGGGCGAGGATGACCCGACCCTTCTGATGAAGCTTTACGACGGCACGATCATCCCCGCGAACCGCCACGCCGGGCCCGATGAGCTGGGGCGGCGGCTTGAAGCCTGCTACCGCCCCTACCATGCGGCCTATGCCGACCTGGCCGCGCGCCGACCCGACACCGTGATCTGCGCGGTCCACAGCTTCACCCCGCGCCTCAACGGCCGCGCATCCCGTCCGTGGGAGGTCGGGGTGCTGTATTCCCACCTGGACGACCGGCTCGCGCTGCCACTGATCGACCGCCTCAGGGCCGAAGGATACGTGACCGGCGACAATGAACCCTACAGCGGGCATCTTGACGGGGACGCCATCGACCGCCATGCGCTGCGCCACGGCAGGCCGAACGTGCTGATCGAGGTCAGGAACGACCTGATCCGCGATGCGGCGGGCCAAACCTTGTGGGCCGCCCGCCTTGCCCCCATTCTTGAAGAGGTACTGGCCGCATCCGGCCTGTGAGGATTGCCAATGGACGAACAGACACGCATCGAGATCGAGGCCGCCGCGTTCCGCACGCTCCGCCATCACCTGATGGAAAAGCGCGCGGACGTGCAGAATATCGACCTGATGAACCTGGCCGGGTTCTGCCGCAACTGCCTGGCGCGCTGGTATCAGGAGGCCGCCAACGAGCGCGGCATCGAGATGTCGAAGGACGAGGCGCGCGAAATCTACTACGGCATGCCCTACGACGACTGGAAGGCGCAGTCGCAGACCGAGGCGGACGAGGCCAAGAAGGCTGCGTTCGAGATAGCTTTCCGCGAAAACGTTGGTCCGAAGGACGGCTAGGGCGCTCACCAGCAGGTTGGGCGGATGGAAGCTACCAGATAGTCTGCCCTTGGCTTCATACCCGGGATCATCGACCTTGGCTTTCATTCGCCGCTTCGGCCTCGCATTGACCCTTGGCCTTGCCGCATGCACGGCGGAAACCAGCCAGATCGGCACGGCTCCTGCGCCGGGCCAGACCGCCGGGTCTTCCGAGCAGACAGCGATCAAGGCCGAAAGCATCGCGTTCGAATACCAATGGATCGCAAGGCACAGGCCCGGCTGGAAGCCTGTCTCCCAGGGTTTGCTGATCAATGACGCCGACGAGCCCTTTGATCTGATCACGATCGAAAAGGGTGGAAAGACCGAAGCGATCTACTTCGACATTTCAAGCTTCTTCGGGACTGGCTTCGGCTTCTGAGTCGGGCCAGACGTGATCAGGTGGCCCGCCGCTTCAGACAGCGGCCTTGCGGCTTTCTTCCAGATAGATCTCGCGCAGACGGGTCGCGACCGAACCCGGCGTACCGGACCCGAGCTTCGCTCCATCGATTTCCACCACCGGCATGACGAAGGCCGAGGCGGAGGTGATGAAGGCTTCATCCGCCGCCTTCGCCTCTTCCAGCGTGAAGGCGCGTTCCTCGACCGTCATCTGTGCCTCGCGCGCGAAGCGCAGCACGGCGGCGCGGGTGATGCCGTGCAGGATGTCGCTCGACAGGTCGCGGGTGATGATGCGTCCGTCCTTGACGATGTAGGCATTGTTCGATGTGCCTTCGGTCACGACGCCGTCTTCCACCAGCCAGGCATCGTCGACGCCTGCCTTCTTGGCCATCATCTTGCCCATCGAGGGGTACAGCAGTTGCACCGTCTTGATGTCCCGCCGCCCCCAGCGGATGTCGGGGATCGAGATCACGCGCCACCCGGTCTTCGCGGCCGGGCTGTCCGCCAGTCCCGGCTTGGACTGGGTGAACAGCACGATCCCCGGTTTGACCACGGTCGGATCGGGAAAAACGAAATCCCGGTCGCCCGGGTTGCCGCGCGTGACCTGAAGATAGACCAGCCCGTCCTCGATCCCGTTCCGCGCCACCAGCTCGCGGTGGATCGTCAGGAGTTCTGCGTCCGTCACCGGACATCCCATGTCCAGTTCCGAGAGCGAACGGTGCAGCCGCGCCGTGTGGCCCGGAAAATCCAGAAGCTTGCCGCCCAGAACGCTTGTCACCTCGTAGACCGCGTCCGCCATCAGGAACCCGCGGTCGAAGACGGACACCTTCGCCTCTTCCTCCGGCACGTAGTCCCCGTTCACATAGACGATGCGGCTCATGTCGCGACTCCATTGGCGTGTTTGCCGTGTCATCCGCCCAAGGCGGTGCAAGGTCAAGCCCACAGGTCGTCTTGCTGCGATCTTCTTCGGTATAGCAGGGGCCGCTGGCGGCCCTCGACTCCCTCGGCAACGGATCGCAGGGGTCTGCCGGCCACATGTCCCGCGCCGGCGGCGCTGTTAACGAAACTGGTTTTGCGTCCGCGGCGGCGAAGTGATCAAGTGCAAGAAAACGAGGAAGCGCATGATGCCCCTGACAATTCATCCGGTCCTGCTTTGCGGAGGTTCCGGAACGCGGCTCTGGCCGATTTCACGCAGGGGCTATCCCAAGCAGTTCGCCGACATCCTGGGCGGGACCAGCCTGTTCCACCGGACGGTCGAACGCCTGCGCGGCCCGGGTTTCGCCGAACCGGTCGTGGTTACCGGGGAAGACCTGCGCTTCATCGTGACCGAGCAACTGGCCGAGGCCAGTCAGGCTGCGGGCGCGATCCTGATCGAACCTGACAGCCGCAATACGGCACCCGCGGTTCTTGCCGCCGCGCTCTGGGTGGCCAAGACGGATCCCGACGCCTTGATCCTGGTGGCGCCGTCCGACCACGTGATTGCAGATGACGCGGCATTCCGCGCGGCCTTGGCAGCCGCCGCAGACGCGGCCGCCGGCGGCGCGCTGGTCACGTTCGGGATCGAGCCGACGCGCGCCGAGACGGGCTACGGTTGGCTTGAACTCCGCTCGCCCGATGACAAGGCCGCGCGTTGCCCCCGGCCCCTGGTCCGCTTCGTCGAAAAACCCGCGCGCCCGCTCGCCGAACAGATGCTTTCAAGCGGCAGGTTTCTCTGGAATGCCGGGATCTTCCTGTTCTCGGTCACGGCGATCCTGAATGCCTATCGGCGCCAGGTGCCCGAGATGGTCGCCTGTGTCGAGGCCGCGGTTGCAGGGGCAGAGCGCGATCTGGGCTTCCTTCGGCTTGCGCAAGCGCCTTGGAGCAGGGTGCAGCCGGAGTCGATCGACTACGCGATCATGGAGCGCGAAGAAAACCTGGTGGTCATGCCATTCGGCGCGGGCTGGTCGGATCTTGGCGACTGGAAGACCGTCTGGCAGGAATCGCAACCCGATAACGACGGCAATGCGGTGTCCGGCAACGCGATCGCGATCGACTGCAGGGGATCGCTTCTGCGCTCTGAAAGCGAAGGGCAGGAACTGGTGGGCATCGGCCTTGACAACATCATCGCCGTGACGATGCCGGACGCCGTTCTGGTCGCGAACATGGCAGACCACCAGCGCGTGAGAGAAGCCGTGGAGGCCCTGAAGGATCGCGGCAAGGCCCAGGCTCAAGACTATCCACGCGCCCACCGCCCATGGGGCTGGTATGAAAGCCTGGCGACGGGCGCACGCTTTCAGGTCAAGCGCATCGTCGTCAAGCCGGGTGGCGCGCTCAGCCTTCAAAGCCACGCCCACAGGTCCGAACACTGGATCGTGGTCGAAGGCACCGCGCGCGTCACGGTCGGGGACGAAGTCAGGCTGATTCCCGAAAACCAGTCGGTCTATATTCCGGCCAACACTGTTCACCGTATGCAAAATCCCGGAAAGGAAGATATGGTGCTGATCGAGGTTCAGACAGGCACCTACCTGGGCGAGGACGACATCGTTCGCTACGAAGACATTTATGCCCGAAAGTGATGATTTGAGTTTGGGGGACTGACATGACTCGTCGACCGATGTCGACCGTTCGGCCGAATACCTGGGAATTCCTGCGCGACGCGATGGTCTATCCCGCGGGCTTTAGGGAATACGACGCGCGCTGGAAATACCCCGACCAGATCAACCTTCCGGGCGTGACCGCGCTTGGCCTGGGGCTGGGAACCCAGATCAAGCGCCGCGGGCTGGAACCCACAATCGCGGTCGGTAACGACTATCGCGACTATTCCCTTGCCATCAAGCAGGCGCTGATGCTGGGCCTGATGCGGGCGGGCATCCGGGTCATGGACATCGGCCCGGCGCTGTCCCCGATGACCTACTTCGCGCAAGGGCACCTCGGGACCTCGGCCGTCGCCATGGTCACCGCCAGCCACAATCCGAACGGCTGGACTGGTGTGAAGATGGGGCTGGACTATCCGGTCACGCACGGCCCCGACGAGATGTCGGAGCTGCGCAACATGGTGTTGGGCGGCACATGGGACGAGGCGCCGGGCGGCTCCTACGAATTCGTGCAGGGCGTCGAGCAGGCCTACATGGACGACCTCGTGGGCGACTTCCGGCTGACCCGCCGCCTGAGGGTCGTGTGCGCCTGCGGGAACGGGACGGCGGGACGCTTCGCACCCGATCTGCTGAAACGGATCGGCGCAGAGGTCATCCCGCTTCACACCGATCTTGATTACGCGTTTCCCAACTACAACCCGAACCCCGAGGACATGCACATGCTGCACGACATGTCGCTCGTCGTGAAGGAAAGCGGCGCCGACCTTGCGCTTGGCTTCGATGGCGACGGGGACCGCTGCGGCGTCGTCGATGACGAAGGCGACGAAATCTTTGCGGACAAGGTGGGCCTGATCCTCGCCCGCAAGTATGCCGCCGAATATCCCGGCGCGAAGTTCGTCGTCGACGTGAAGTCCACGGGTCTGTTCAGCGCCGATCCGGTGCTGAAGGAACTGGGGGCCACGACCGAATACTGGAAGACCGGCCACAGCTACATGAAGCGGCGTGTTCGCGAAACGGGCGCGCTGGCGGGGTTCGAGAAGTCGGGCCACTACTTCATCGCACCGCCCGTCGGCCGGGGGTTCGACTGCGGCCTGCGCGTCGCGGTCGAGATCTGCAAGCTGATGGAGGCCAACCACGACGCCCGGTTTTCGGACCTGAAGAAGGCGCTTCCGACCAGTTTCATCACGCCGACCATGTCGCCGTTCTGCCCGGACGAGGAAAAGTACCGGGTGCTGGACCGGATCATCGAACGCCTTCAGTCGCTGCACGCGCAGGGCGGCGATCTGGCCGGGCACAGGATGACCGGCATCATCACCGTGAACGGCGCGCGGGTCATGCTGGAACATGGCGGCTTCGCGCTGGTGCGGGCGTCGTCCAACACCCCGAACCTCGTGGTCGTTTGCGAAAGCCCTGACAGCCGTGATGACATGAAGGCGATCTTTGCGGCCCTTGACGCGATCATCCGCGAGCAGCCGGAGATCGGGGAATACGACCAGTCTCTCTGAAACCGGCTGGCGCTGCCATGAACTTGGCTTGCGCAGGTTTTTCTGCACCTGCGAAAGCCTTCTTGCATGCTGCAGCGCAATATAATATCCCCCTTTCAACCAATTGCGAAACATCCTTGCGAGGGGAACCAGCATGAGCTTCCGTCTTCAGCCCGCAGCACCCGCCCGCCCGAACCGTTGCCAGCTATTCGGCCCCGGTTCCCGCCCCGCGCTGTTCGAGAAGATGGCGGCTTCTGCTGCGGACGTGATCAACCTTGACCTCGAGGATTCGGTTGCCCCCGGCGACAAGGCCGAGGCGCGCCGCAACATCATCCAGGCCATCGGCGACGTGGACTGGGGCAACAAGCACCTTTCGGTCCGCATCAACGGGCTCGACACGCCATACTGGTATCGCGATGTCGTGGACCTGCTGGAACAATCCTCGGACCGTCTGGACCAGATCATGATCCCCAAGGTCGGCTGCGCGGCGGATGTCTATGCCGTCGACGCGCTGGTCACGGCCGTCGAGGCCGCGAAGGGGCGCAAGAAGCGCATCGCGCTTGAAGTCATCATCGAAACCGCCGCCGGCATCGCCCATGTCGAGGAGATCGCCGCCTCTTCCCCCCGCCTGCAGGCCATGAGCCTGGGTGCGGCGGACTTCGCGGCATCGATGGGGATGCAGACCACCGGAATCGGCGGAACGCAGGAAAACTACTACATGGTGCGCGAGGGCGTGAAACACTGGTCCGATCCCTGGCACTGGGCGCAGGCCGCGATCGTCGCCGCCTGCCGCACGCATGGCGTCCTGCCCGTGGATGGCCCCTTCGGCGACTTTTCGGACGATGAGGGCTTTCTCGCGCAGGCGCGCCGATCGGCCACGCTGGGCATGGTCGGCAAGTGGGCGATCCACCCCAAGCAGATCGCGCTTGCCAATGAGGTCTTTACCCCCTCCGAGGCGCAGGTGAGCGAGGCGCGCGAGATCCTGGCGGCGATGGAGGCCGCCAAGTCCGCGGGGCAGGGCGCCGCGACCTACAAGGGCCGTCTGATCGACATCGCTTCGATGCGGCAGGCCGAGGTGATCGTGCGGCAGGCCGAAATCATAGCCGGCTGAAGGCCCCCACGCCTCACGAGTTGCATTTTCCGGGACCTCGCTTCATATATCCGGGGTCCTGAACGGAGTGTGACATGAACTATCTCGAGTTCGAAAAACCCCTGGCCGAGATCGAAGGCAAGGCCGAGGAATTGCGTGCGCTTGCCCGCAAGAACGAGGAGATGAATGTCGACAAGGAGGCCGCCGCCCTTGACAAGAAGGCGGCAGAGATCCTGAAGGACCTGTACAAGAACCTTGACCCCTGGCGGAAATGTCAGGTCGCGCGCCATCCCGACCGCCCGCATTGCAAGGACTACATCGAGGCGCTCTTCACCGAGTTCACGACCCTTGCGGGCGACCGCAACTTTGCCGACGACCACGCGGTCATGGGCGGCATCGCGCGGTTCAACGACCAGCCCGTGGTCGTGATCGGCCACGAAAAGGGCCACGACACCAAGACGCGCATCGAGCGCAACTTTGGCATGGCGCGACCCGAGGGGTATCGCAAGGCGATCCGGCTGATGGACATCGCACATCGCTTCGGCCTGCCGGTGGTGACGCTGGTCGACACGCCGGGCGCCTATCCCGGAAAGGGCGCCGAGGAACGCGGCCAGTCCGAGGCAATCGCCCGCGCCACGCAGAAATGCCTTGAAATCGGCGTGCCGCTGATCTCGATCATCATCGGCGAGGGCGGATCGGGTGGCGCCGTCGCCTTCGCGACCGCCAACCGCCTGGCGATGCTGGAACATTCCATTTATTCCGTGATCTCGCCCGAGGGCTGCGCCTCGATCCTGTGGAAGGACGCCGAGAAGATGCGCGAAGCCGCCGAGGCGCTGCGCCTGACGGCACAGGACCTTCTGAAGCTCGGCGTCATCGACCGGATCGTTCCCGAACCGCTTGGCGGTGCGCAGCGCGGCCGGCAGGAGGCGATCGCGGCGGTCGGCAAGGCCATTGACTCGATGCTGAAAGAGCTGTCCGGCAAGAAACCCGCCGAACTGATCAAGGACCGGCGGCAGAAGTTCCTGGAAATGGGCATGAAAAGCCTGGCGGCCTAGCCCGTCGGGCTGAACGGTCAGCCGGGCAAGCTGAAGCCGGCTTCCTCCATCAGGCGGTTTGACGCGTCCTCGACCACCGGTTCGATTTCGTTCATGAAGGCTTCGACACGCTTGCCTGCCGGGATGCGCGGCAGGAATTCCACGACCGCCAGTCCCGGCTTGCGCAGCAGGCCATGCCGCGGCCAGAACACGCCGACATTGGTGGCCGCCGGCACGCAATCACGTTTCAGCTGCGCGTAGAGCACGCCGACCCCGACCTTGTAGGGCTTGTGCGCACCGGCCGCGACGCGTGTGCCCTGCGGGTAGATGATCAGCTGGCCCGGAACGTCGGTGCGCGCGGCCTTGACCTCGGCCACCATCTTGCGCATCGCTTCGCCTCCACGACCGCGATCGACGGGGATGCAACCCAGACGTTTGGCGTACCAGCCCACGATCGGCGCCCAGAGAAGTTCCTTCTTCATGATGAACTTCGGCCGCGGCACCACCGAAATGATCAGGATGATGTCGAAAAAGCTCTGATGCTTTGCCGCGATCACGACTTCGTCCCGGGGGACCTCACCGCGGATTTCCGAACGCAGGCCCACGATCGCCGCCGCCGACCATCGGACCCATTTCGTGTAGCCATGAACCGCGCGGACCGCATTTTCCTTGCGCCAGATGACCGCCGGCAGCCAGGCCAGCGCGTAGACGGCCATCGCCAGGTACATCTGAAGGATGAAGATCAGGGAAAGCAGGTATTGCAGGGCAAGTCTCATGGTCGGCGCCTCATGCTTCGCTTTTCAACCGGCTGAGCGCGGCGGCGCGGGTCGCAAGCAGCGCCGTCACGGCCGCGACCGCGGGAACGCACAGCGGCCAGAGCCATTCGCGGCCGGAAAATCCGAGATGGGCCAACACCTCGCCGTCCGCCACGACCGGCAGAAAGGCGACGGCCAGGGCTGCCAGGGCGGTTCCGGCCAGCGCGCCAGCCAGCGTGCGCAGCGTGAAGCGCCGAACGAACGCACGCGCGATCGTCACGTCCCGCGCGCCAATCAGGTGCAGCACGCGGATCACCTGGCCATTCGCCGCCAACGCCGCCTGAGCCGCGAGCGTCACCATCGCCGCGGTCGCCCCCCCGATCAGCGCCAGCGACACGATGGCAAGGCGTCTCAGGCCGATCGCGGTTTCGACCAGCGGCCTGCGCCAGCGCAGGTGGTCGTCAAGCTTCGCACCGGGCGCTTCCGCCTGCAGGCGCAGGGCCAGCCCCTCGGCGTCGAAGCCGTCGCGGGTAGTCGAAACCTCGATCAGCCGCGGGATCGGCAGGGATGCAACCGGCAGATCGGGGCCGAACCAGGGAGCGAGAAGCGCCTGCGTCTCTTCCGCCGGGATCGCGCGCGCCTGCGTGACGCCCGGCGTCGTCGCCAGCACCTCAAGCACGCGCTTTACCTGCGTCTCCGCCTGCTCGGGCGCAGCCGAAACTCGCACGGTGGCTGTGTCCAGGAAAGCGGCCGACCAACTGTCGGCAAGCCGGTTGGCCGAAAAGGCCAGCGCAAGCGCAAAGACCGCCAAGAAGGCCATCGCCGCCGCCGTCATGAGCGTCAACTGCGCGCTTTGCCCCGCAGGGGGCACGATGCGGTCGATCCAGAGCGAAAGCACGGGGCGCTGCGCCAGCTGGACTAGAAACTGCTTCACAGGTCCGCCCCCGCAAGCTGAAGCTGCCTGTCCTTGATCCTAAGGACGCGCGCCGCGACCTGGGCCTTGGCGGTGCGAATCAGGTTCAGGTCGTGGGTTGCGATCAGGATCGTCTTTCCCATTCGGTTCAGCTCGATCAGCAGGGACAGGAGCCGCTGAGACATCTCCCAGTCAAGATTTCCGGTCGGCTCGTCGGCAAGGATGATTTCGGGGGATGTCACGATCGCTCGGGCCAGGGCGCCGCGCTGCCGTTCGCCGCCGGAAAGCTCGGGCGGCATGGCGTCGGCGCGCGACCGCAGCCCGACCCATGCCAGAAGCTCGCGCAGTTCGTCGTCGACCACCGGCCGGCCCGCGACAACCAGTGGAAGCGCGAGGTTTTCCGAAAGCGGAAGATGGTCCAGGAACTCGCAGTCCTGGTGGACGATCCCGATCCGGCGGCGCATCCGCGCCAGCCCGTCACGCGAAAGCCTGGCCAGGTCCTCGCCGAAGGCGGAAAGGTGACCCGAAACAGGACGAAGCTCTCCGTAGCAGAGCTTGAGGAAAGTCGTCTTCCCGGCGCCGGACGGGCCGGTCAGGAAGTGGAACGAACCGGGCGGCAACGTCAAGGTCATGCCGGAAAGCAGCATTCTGCCGGCATAACCATAGCTTGCGTCGCGCAATTCGATCACCGTGTTCCCCCTGTCGCGGCGTGGCATTCCAGTCCCGGTGCCCGCCCGTTTGGCCGCCGCGCGTCGCAAATGCTTGGAACGCGGCGCCATGCTTGCTACAACAGGCCAACAACAAAGGCCAGAATGGCATTTTGAGTTCAGGTTTCGGCAGGTGATCGGGTGACAAGATGCGGCTGATATGCCCCAATTGCGGCGCGCAGTACGAGATTGACGATAACCTCATACCCGCGGCGGGCCGAGATGTTCAGTGTTCGGACTGCGGCACAGCCTGGTTCCAGAAGGGCGCAGCCCAGATTGCGGCAGAGGAAGAGGCGCGACGCGCCGAAACCGCGAGCCGCGCGCAGGAGATGAGTTGGGCCGAGACGTCCCAGCTTGCCGGCGAAACCGAACGTGAGGAAGCCGCGCAAGCACCTGCGGCGCCCCCTGAGCCGGAGCAGATTACGGACATCCAGCCCGAGCCCGAGCCCGAACCCGAACCCGAACCCGAACCCGCCGTATCTCAGGTTCCGCCGACGCCAGAGTCCCGCACGGCTGAAGAAGCTGAGCCGGAACCGGAGCCCGAGACGCAACTGACCTTCAAGCGCCGCGTCATCGACGAGACGACGCTGTCCGTCCTCAGAGAGGAAGCGGAACGCGAAACACAAGCGCGGATCGCCGAGGGCACCGCGACCGAACAGATCCAGCCGCAGGAAGAACAGGCGCCCGAGCGCAGCCTCCAGGTGCGCAGCTCCGATGAGCCCGCATCCGCGCCAGAAGCGGTGACGCAGGACGATGACCGTTCTTCCCGCAAGGAACTTTTGCCGGATATCGAGCAGATCAATTCGACCCTGCGCCCGACGTCCAGCCGCGGGGATGAGGCGGTTTCGCGCGACGCGCCGCAGAATCTTCGTCGCTACCGTGCGTCCTTCCGCTTCGGCTTCATCACGGCGATCGCGGCGATCGGGACGCTTGTGCTGCTTTATGCTTTCGCGCCGGAAATCGTCACGCTTTTCCCCGGGAGCGAGGCCGCGATGTCCTCGTATTTGCAAGCCACCGACGGACTGCGCACATGGCTTGAGACCATGGTCCTGGCAGCGGCCGAAGGTCTGGGCGGTCCCAACCATTAGGATCACGCCGGCCTTGGCCTAGAAGCGGTCCAGAAGCCGTCTCAGGTAGTCCAGCTCAAGCTGCGGGCGGGTCCGATCATTGGACCGGCGCCGAAGTTCGTCCAGAAGGTCGATGGCACGGCGGTAGACATCCCTTCCCTGCAGCATGTTCCGGTCAGAATCTATGCCGCCGAGATTTCCGGCCGTGCGGCCCAACGGATCGCGCGGGACCTCGCGTGTTCCGTCGGCCTGCGCCTGGCCCTGGTTGCCGGGTTGATCCTGCCGGTTCTGCGCCAGCGCCTCGCCCAGGTTGCGCAGTCCTTCGCGCAGGTTGCGGATCGCTTCGGCCTGCCGGTCAAGAGCGGTGGCCATGTCACCGTCACGCAGCGCGCCTTCGGCATCCTGCATGGCGCGGCCCGCGTCGCGCAGTGCCTGCCGCGCCGCTTCATCCAGGTCGCCACCGCCCGTGTCGGGCAGGCGGCCTTCCTGCTGGGCAAGCTGGTCGCGCAACGCCTGCTGGCGCTCCGCAAGGCTGGGCTGATCGCCATTGCCCTGCCCGATGCCGTCCTGGGCTTCGCCCTCTCCGGGTTGGTTCTGGCTGAGTCCGCTGCCATCGCCGCTTCCGCCCGGCTGTCCCGGCTCGCCTTCCTGCTGTTCGCTTCCGCCTCGGCCGCCCTGCTGAAGCCTGCGGAATGCCTCATCCGAAAGCTGCTGCTGGCCGCGCAGCGTCTGCTGAAGATCTCGCATCGCCTGGCCGCCGGGCGACTGTTCGCCGCTACCGCCCTCGCCTTGGGTCACACGAAGGTTTTCCATCATCCGGCTGAGCTGGTCCAGAAGCTCCTGCGCCTCGGCCATGCGGCCTTCTTCCATCAGGCGCTGGATTTCATCCATCATCTGCTGAAGCTGATCGCCCGTCATCGTCTGGCCGTTCTCGGCGCGGCGATCGGGCTCATCCGTCCCGCCCTCGCGTTGCGCGTTCTCTGCAAGTTCCCGGATATAGTCGTTGGTCGCCTGCTTGAGGTCGTCCATCAGCTTCTGGATTTCCTCGGGGCTTGCGCCGTTGCGGATCGCCTCGGCCAGCCGTTCCTGCGCCTGGCGCATCTTTTCCAGCGCATCGGCCAGACCGCCATCCTCGATCAGGATCGCGACCTCCCACAGCGCCTCGGCGACCTCGTCGCGCAAATCGGGGTCCAGCGATCCGGACTCCAGCCCTCCGTCCAGACGCCGCATCGCCACGCGCAGCATGAGATAGGCGCGTTCGTTGCGAATGAAGCCCTCGGGCCGGTGCGTGATGGCGCGCAGGATCTGCGCCGTGCGCTTGCCGTTGTCGCGCGACCACAGAAGATCGCGGCGCATCTCGGCGACGGCGGCGGCAAGCGGGTCGAAGAAACGGCGGCCCGGCAGGATGATGTCGCGCTGCTCGCTCTGGCCGAACTGGCCCCGCGCGTCCTCGACGAAAAGCCTTATCTTCACCGGAAGGTTGGACCAGACGTGCTTCGACGCGTCCTCGACCAGGGTCTCGGTGAAGTCGGCGCGGCTGCCGGCGAAGGGCAGAGGCAGATCGTAGACCAGCGTTTCCTGCGGCTCGGGCTCGGCCGCCAGCCCGTGGCGTCTTTGCAGCCGACTGGCATCCAGCCTCACCTCCGCGCGGCCCCGCAGCACGGCGTAGTCATCGCGCGCCGTGAACGGCTGTGACATCACGCCGTCCGCCTGTCTGCTGATCGTGCCCGCGAATTCCACTGCTGGAGCGGCATCGGGTTGCACGGTAATCAGCCATTCGCGCCCGCCCGCCCCCTCGATCGTCAGGGTGCCCGACCGCGCCGCCTCGAAGTCCATTGCCCGCACCGGCGCGTCCCCGGATGCGGCGGGGCTTTCTGCAAGCTGATCGCCGGACACGCTTTCATAGAACGACAGCTCCGATGCCGGCGCGTAAAGACGGATGGTCACTCGGGTGCCCTCGGGCACCGTGACCGCGTCGTCTTCGAGCGTGTTCAGATAGAGGCTTGGCTTGCCGGTGTAACGGGGCGGCTCAAGCCAGGCCTCCCACGACGGACCGACGGGTGCGGCCGAGGCTCCGGCGCCCGGCATGTCGGTCGCGACCGTCCCGACCTTCCAGACCGATCCGAACAGCAGCGCCATGACCAGCGCCGTCAGCGCGGCATAGCGCAGGGCGTAGGGATCGCGCGTGGCAAGCCGAAGGTCGGGGGCGACGGGCTGTGCGCCGGCCAGGCGTGTGGCCATGCGCTCAAGATGGGCGCGCCAGACAAGGGCGCTTGCCGGATCTTTGCCGCCCACGGCCTGCTGGTCTGTCAGCGTGGCGATGGGGCGGCCCGGAAGCGAGGCGTCCAGCCGCGCCATCGCATCTTGCCGGCTTGGCACGCGGAAGCGGCGGATGCCGATCGCAAGACCGCCCACAAGCACGGACAGCGACAGGACCAACCCGATCCAGAAAACCTCGACCGAGAGGCTTTCCTGCAGGCCAAACGACAGCGCGGCGATCAGTGCCGACAGCATGGTCCAAACCGGCCAGAAGCCCCGTGTGACACGCTCAGCCACCATGCCCGCCCACGTTATGCGGAGTGGCCAGCGGATGTCCCGTAGCGCCGGGGCTGTGGTCGGTGTCTTCTGCGTCATGCTCCCTGCCCGCGGCCCGATCGCGCGGGCATGCGCGTCAGAGCCACGACGGGATGGTATCGCGGTTTATGATCTCGTCAAAGGTCGGACGGGCGCGGATGACAGCGAATTGATCCCCGCTCACAAGAACCTCGGGCACCAGCGGCCGGGTGTTGTATTCCGATGCCATGACCGCGCCATAGGCGCCGGCCGAGCGGAACGCGACCAGGTCTTCGGGTCCAAGCGGAGGCAGCGGCCGGGCCTTTGCGAAGGTGTCGCCGGTTTCGCAGACGGGGCCCACGATGTCGTAGGGCTGAGGCTCCAGCCCCGGCGTGGGTTCCTGCACCGGGATGATGTCATGATGCGCCCCGTACATCGAAGGGCGCACGAGATCGTTCATCGCCGCATCCAGGATCAGAAAGTCCCGCCCTTCGCCATGCTTGAGGTAGATGACCGACGCGACCAGCAAGCCTGCGTTGCCCGAGATCAGCCGCCCGGGCTCGATCTCGACCTCACAACCCAGATCGCCGACGGTGCGCTTGATCAGCGCGCCGTATTCCACCGGCAGCGGCGGGGCGCTGTTTGAACGCTCATAGGGGATGCCCAGCCCGCCGCCCAGGTCCAAGCGGGTGATCGTGTGCCCGTCGGCACGCAGCGCACGTGTCAGTTCGGCCACCTTGGCATAGGCCAGCTCGAACGGCTCCAGGTCCGTCAGCTGGCTGCCGATGTGCACGTCGATGCCCACGACCTCGATCCCAGGCAGGCGGGCGGCCTCGGCATAGACTTCGCGGGCACGCGCGATCGGGATGCCGAACTTGTTTTCCTTCTTTCCGGTCGCGATCTTCTCGTGGGTCTTGGCGTCCACGTCCGGGTTGACGCGGATGGCGATGGGCGCGCGCAGGCCAAGGCCCGCAGCGACCTCGGACAGGGCCAGAAGCTCGGGTTCGCTTTCCACGTTGAACTGGCGGATGCCGCCTTCCAGCGCCTGGCGCATCTCGGCCCGGGTCTTGCCGACACCGGAAAAGACGATGCGCTCACCCGGCACGCCTGCGGCCTTGGCGCGCAGGTATTCGCCCCCCGATACCACGTCCATGCCCGCGCCCAGCTTGGCCAGTGTCTTGAGCACGGCGACGTTGCCGTTCGATTTCACCGCGAAACAGACAAGGTGCGGCAGCGGCGACAGCGCCTCTTCGAACAGGCGATAGTGTCTTTCGAGCGTGGCGGTGGAGTAGACATAGAACGGCGTGCCAACCGCGGCGGCGATATCGCTGATCGCCACATCCTCGGCGTGAAGCGTTCCGTCGCGGTAAAGGAAATGATCCATGGATGCGCGCCCTTCTCTCCCGTTCAGGGGCGACGCTTAGTCGATCCGCGTTGCGAAGAAAAGCGCCCTGCCGCAGCTTGATTTCAATCAAACGATTGATTAAAATCCGAGTCGGAGGTCCGCATGGAAAACGACGCCCCACAGGGAACCCAGGCCGCACTGATCGCCGCCGGCCTGCATCTTTTCGGCCAGCACGGTTTTGCCGCCACATCGACCCGAGACCTTGCGGCACGCGCCGGAACCAACGTCGCCTCGATCGCCTATCACTTCGGCGGCAAGGAAGGGCTGCGCCGCGCCTGCCTGCGCGAGGTCGCGCGGCGGATGCAGAGCGTGCTATCCGGCGCCGACAGGGTTCCGGACACGCCCGAGGCTGCGGCGCGCCAGCTGGAGACCATGCTGCGCGCGCTCGTCTTCTTCCTGACGACAGCCCGGGAAGCAGCCGATCTCGTGGGCTTCATGTTGCGCGAGATCGGCGAGGACGGGCCCGCGCTGGACGAGATCTACCAGACCCTGATCGAACCCCGTCATCGCGCCGTCTGCACGCTCTGGGCCAGGGCGACCGGCCAGGACCCGGACAGCGAAGAGGTTCGCATTTCCGTCTTCGCCTTCATCGGCCAGGCGATCTATTTCCGGATCGGACGCCCGATCGTCGAGCGCCGCATGGGCTGGGCCGCCATTGGCCCGGCCGAGGCGCAGAAGATCGTGGACCGACTGACCCAGCACCTGCGGGCCATCCTTGCCGAAAGACACGCGCCATGATCCTGTGCTCCATCCCCCTGATCGCATCCCTGTTCACCGCCTGCACGCCTGCGCCACCCTTTGCGACCGGTTATGTCGAAGGCGACTACGTGCTGGTCGCGCCGGTCGCCACAGCCGAGATCGCGGCGATCCCGGTCCAGCGCGGCGATCGGGTGCAGGCAGGCGCCCTGCTGGCCGAGATGGAGCGCGAGGATGCCGCAATCGCGCTGACCGAGGCCCGCGCGGCACTGGCGCGCGCCGAAAGTGAACTTGCGAACCTGAAGCAAGGCCGCCGGCCAGAGGAAATTCGCGTGCTTGAGGCCGCGCTTGCTTCGGCCCTCGCGGAATCGGCCGAGCGCGATCGCGCGGCCGAGCGGCTGGCGAGCCTTGCCGAGCGCGGAGCCGCGACCGAGGCGCAGCGCGACGACGCCGCGACCGCCGCCGAGGTCGCGCGCGCCCGCGTGGCCCAGGCCGAGGCCGACCTGGCCGTCGCCCGCTTGCCCGCCCGCCCACAGGTGATCGCGGCCGCGGAGGCGACCGTCGAGGGCGCGCGCGCCGCCCTGTCGCGCGCCGAGTGGACGCTTGCGAAACGCAGGCTGACCGCACCGGCGGCGGGTCTTGTCGCCGATGTCATCCGCACTCCGGGCGAGATCGCCGGCCCCGCCGCCCCGATCCTGTCGCTCTTGCCAGACGGGGCTGTGAAGCTGCGCCTTTACGTGCCCGAGACGGACGTATCGCGGATCCATCCCGGCGACCGGCTTGAGATTCGCTGCGACGGGTGCCCCGATACGTCCTCGGCAACGATCACCTATGTCTCGGACGAGGCGGAGTTCACCCCGCCGGTGATCTATTCCCGCGAAAACCGCCAGAAGCTTGTCTATCTGATCGAGGCCGCGCCGGACGTAGGTTCGGGACTGAAGCCCGGCCAGATCGTCGACGTCCGCCTGCCCGGAGTGCGGCAGTGACCGACGAACCTGCAATCGAGGTCCGGGGCCTGGTCAAGCGCTTTGGCGGACGTGCGGTGGTCGACGACGTGTCGCTGACGGTGGCCAAGGGTGAGATTGCGGGTTTCCTGGGGCCGAACGGATCGGGCAAGACCACGACGATCCGGCTGATGTGCGGGCTGCTCACACCCGACGCGGGCGAGGGACGCGTCCTTGGCCACGACATCCTGACCGAAGGCCGTGCCATCAAACGCGAAGTCGGCTACATGACCCAGCGGTTTTCATTCTACGAAGACCTCACGATCGAGGAAAACCTGCGCTTCGTCGCCGGCCTTTACGGGCTTGACGACGCGCGCCGGGCCGTGTCCGGCACGCTGGCAGACCTCGGGCTGACGTCCCGCCGCGGACAGCTTGCCGGATCGCTGTCGGGCGGCTGGAAACAAAGGCTGGCGTTGGCAGCGTGCATCATGCACCGCCCGCAACTGCTGCTTCTAGACGAACCGACCGCCGGCGTCGATCCCAAGGCGCGGCGCGACTTCTGGAACGAGATCCACCAGCTGGCGTCGGGGGGGCTGACCGTCCTGGTCTCGACCCACTACATGGACGAGGCGGAGCGCTGCCACCGCATCAACTACATCTCTTACGGAAAGCTGGTGGCGAAGGGCACGGTGTCCGAGGTGGTGCGCGATGCGGGGCTGACGACCTTCGTCCTGTCGGGCAGGAACGTCACCCGGGCCGCCGAGCGTCTGGAAGGCATGGACGGCGTCGACCAGGTTGCGCCCTTCGGCAACACGCTGCATGTCGTCGGCAAGAATGCGGACTTGCTGCGCGCCGCGGCGGAACGCGTCGCGAAGGAGACCGGCTGCGATCTCAGCCCAAGCGAAACCAGCCTAGAGGATGTCTTCATCCAGCTCATGGGCAAGGCGCGGGACAACATGCAATGAGCCGTTTCTTCTCGTTCACCCGACTGCGCGCGCTTCTGTCGAAGGAGCTGATCCAGATGCGGCGCGACAGGATCACCTTCGCGATGATGCTGGGCGTTCCGCTGATGCAGCTGATGCTTTTCGGCTTCGCGATCAACAATGACCCCAAGGGGCTACCGGCGGCATTGGTCGCGCCCACGCAGGACCGCTACAGCCGCGCGATCGTCACCGCGCTGGAGCTGACGGGCTACTACCGCTTCACCCATCCGCACGCATCCGCAGCGGAGGCCGAGGCGCTGATCGCGCGGGGCGACGTGTCATTTGTCGTGACCCTGCCTTCCGACTTCGGGCGCAGGGTTGACCGGGGCGACCACCCGGCCCTGCTGATCGAAGCGGACGCGACGGATCCATCCGTCGCCTCGGGCGCGGTTTCCACCCTCTCGACCGTCGCGGCAGAGGCGCTATTGCGGGAAAAGGGAATCGAGGCGCAGGCGCGGGAAAGCGCGGCCCAATCGCTCGAGGTCGTGGTGCATCGGCGCTACAACCCCGAAGGCGTCACGCAATACAACATCGTTCCCGGCCTTCTTGGCGTGATCCTGCAGATGACGATGGTGATGATGACCGCCATGGCGCTGACGCGAGAACTTGAGCGGGGGACGATGGAAAACCTGCTGTCGATGCCTGCCACGCCGCTGGAGATCATGCTGGGCAAGGTGCTGCCGTTTCTGGGCGTGGGCGCGGTTCAGGTCGTCGTGGTGCTGGTCGCGGCCCGGGCGATCTTCGGCGTGCCGTTCCTTGGTCCGCTGCCGCTTCTGCTGCTTGGTGTCTTCGTCTTCGTGTCGTCGCTCGTGATCCTCGGATACCTCTTCTCGACCGTCGCGCGCACGCAGATGCAGGCCATGCAACTGACGTTCTTCTACTTCCTGCCGTCGCTGCTTCTTTCGGGGTTCATGTTCCCGTTCCGGGGAATGCCGGGTTGGGCACAGGCCCTGGGCGAGCTGTTTCCGCTGACCCATTTCCTGCGGATCGTTCGCGCCGTGATGCTGAAGGGGGCCGATACGGCCGCGGTGGCGCAGCCGATGGCGGCGCTCACGCTTTTCGCGATCGGGTTCGCGGCCTTCGCGCTGCTTCGGTTCCGCCGCACCCTGGACTGAGATGGGCGGAAGGGCGACGCCTATATCCCGATCTGGACCTGGCCCGAAACCGTCAGATCCGGATCAAACGTCGACGCAGGCGCGCGCGGGGGACCGTCAGCACCGCAGGAGGCAAGGGCCGCAAGAGCCGCAAGGGCGAAAACGATCTTCATTTCAGCGCCTCCTTCCAGCGGGCGACCTGCGCGCGGACCTGGTCCGGCGCGGTGCCGCCGTAGCTTTGCCGGCTGGCGACCGAGTTGTGGACGCCCAACACGGAATAGACCGCCTGGGTGATGCCTTCATGGGCGGACTGCATGTCCTCGAGCGTCAGCTCCGGCAGGTCGCAGCCTTTCTTTTCGGCCAGCGCCACCAGCGCGCCTGTAACGTGGTGCGCCTCGCGGAAGGGCAGGCCCAGCTCGCGCACCAGCCAGTCCGCCAGGTCCGTTGCGGTCGAAAAGCCCGAGGCCGCCGCGCGTTCCAGGTTGGCGCGGTTCGCGCTCATGTCGCGCACCATGCCCTCCATCGCGGCCAGCGCCAGCATCAGGTTGTCGGCGGCGTCGAAGACCTGTTCCTTGTCTTCCTGCATGTCCTTGGAATAGGCCAGCGGCAGCCCCTTCATCACCATCATCAACGCGACATTGGCGCCCATGATCCGCCCGATCTTGGCCCGGATCAGTTCTGCCGCGTCGGGGTTCTTCTTCTGCGGCATGATCGAAGAGCCGGTGGAAAAGCGGTCCGACAGCGCCACGAAGCGGAACTGCGCCGAGGACCAGATCACCAACTCCTCGGCGAAGCGCGACAGGTGCATCGCGCAGATCGAAGCCGCGGCCAGGAATTCCAGCGCGAAGTCGCGGTCGGACACGGCGTCAAGCGAGTTTGCCATCGGCCGGTCGAAGCCTAGCGCCGCCGCCGTCGCGTGACGGTCGATGGGGAAAGACGTGCCGGCCAGCGCGGCCGCGCCCAGAGGGCATTCGTTCATGCGCGCGCGGGCGTCGGTAAAGCGGCCGATGTCGCGGGCGAACATCTCGACATAGGCCATCATGTGGTGGCCCCAGGTGACCGGCTGCGCGGTTTGCAGGTGGGTGAAGCCTGGCATCACCCAATCCGCCCCAGCCTCCGCCTGCGCCAGCAGCGCGCGCACCAGCGCCCCCAGCCCGGCAATGGCCGCATCCGCCTGATCGCGCACCCAAAGCCGGAAGTCGGTGGCCACCTGGTCATTGCGCGACCGTGCGGTATGCACGCGGCCAGCGGGTTCCCCGATCACCTCTTTCAACCGCGCCTCGACATTCATATGGATGTCCTCGAGCGCGGTGGAAAAAGCAAAGCTTCCACCCTCGATCTCTGACAAGACCGTGAGCAGCCCTTCCCCAATCGCCTCGGCATCCTTAGAGGTAATGATACCCTGCGCCGCAAGCATCGCCGCGTGGGCCCGGCTGCCCCGGATATCCTGGGCGTAAAGCCGCTGGTCGAAGCCGATCGAGGCGTTGATCGCCTCCATGATCGCGTCCGGTCCGGCGGCGAAGCGCCCGCCCCACATGGCGTTTGAGGATTTCGTGCTGTCGGTCATCGTCAACGGGCCTTTCGGAGGCAACATGCGCAAGCTTTTCTCCGCCGTCCTCTACACGGCGCTGGCCTTCGGTGCAAATGCCCAGACGGCTGACATGCCGTCGCCGGACCGGGCCGCGCTTGAGGCGCTGCGGTCGGGCGACATGCAGAAGCTCGTGTTCTCGGAAGAGCCCCAACCCGTCCCCAAGGCCATCCTGCTGGATGCCGAGGGTGCGGAGCACGACCTATCCGAATATGCCGGACGCTATGTGCTTTTGAACTTCTGGGCGACATGGTGCGCGCCCTGCCGGGCTGAACTCGGCTCGCTCGACCGGCTGGAGGCGGCACATGGCGGCGATCGCTTCGCGGTCGTGACCGTCGCGACCGGTCCCAACCCCGTTCCCGCGATTCGAAAGCTCTTCGAGGAAGAGGGGATCACGCGCCTGCCGATCCTGCGCGATACCCGTCAGCAGTTCGCCCGCTCGATGGGCGTTCTCGGGTTGCCGATCTCGGTCATCCTCGACCCCGAGGGTCGGGAGATCGGGCGGCTGATCGGGGACGCGGTCTGGGATTCCCCCGAGGCGCAGGCGATCATCGCGGCGCTGATCGGGGGCTAGGGATCAGCGGCACAGGTCCGCATGGCGATGGCAGGTCACGACGTGGTCGTTGACCATGCCCACCGCCTGCATGAAGGCATAGACGATGGTCGGGCCGGCGAAACGGAAGCCCGCTTTCTTCAGATCCTTCGACAACCGCTCTGACAGCGGTGTGGCGGCGGGGACATCGGCCATCGAGCGGAAGTTGTTCTGAAGCGGCGCGCCATCGACGTAACGCCAGAGCCACTGGTCGAAGCCTTCGATTTCGGAGATCTTCAGGTAGGCGCGGGCGTTGCCGATCGTCGCCTCGATCTTGGCGCGCGACCGCACGATTCCGGGGTCGGCCAGCAGGCGTGCGACATCCGCCGCCCCCCAATGCGCGATGACCTCGGGCTCGAACCCCTGAAAAGCGGCGCGAAAGGCGTCGCGCTTCCTCAGGATCGTGATCCAGGCCAGCCCTGCCTGAAAACCGTCAAGGATCAGTTTTTCCCACAACGCGCGCGGGTCCCACTCGGGCACGCCCCATTCGGTGTCGTGGTACTCCACGTAGATCGGGTCGGTGCCGCACCAGGCGCAACGGTCGGTCATTTCGCGCTCCTATTATCCGATGATCCTTTTACCGCTTCTTAGCCGCTTGTGTCGATGCTGGCCCAGAAGCGGAGGGCTGGCATGACAAAAGGCAGGAAGACTCGTTTGGGCATGGACCCCTCGGACGAAAGCCCGCTGAACGCCGCGGTCGCGGCGCGGGACCGGGACGCGGTTCTGATGGTTCAGGCAGCGGTCGACCGGAGGGAGGTGATGCTGGCGTTTCAGCCGATCGTCCCGGCCGCGGCCCCCGCGCGACCCGCCTTCCATGAGGCGCTGATCCGCGTCCTTGACGATACCGGCCGGATCATACCCGCGCGCGACTTCATCGATGCGATCGAAACCACCGAGTTGGGCCGCAGGATAGACTGCCTGGCGCTGGAACTGGGCCTGGCAGAGCTGCGATCCGTGCCTGAACTTCGGCTTTCCGTGAACATGTCGGCGCGCTCCATCGGCTACCCGCAATGGATGCAGACCCTCATGCGGGGCCTGGCGGCCGACCCGACGGTCGGGGAACGACTGATCCTCGAGATCACCGAAGCCTCCGCTATGGTCATGCCCGACACGGTCATGGTGTTCATGCGCGAACTGCAAAACCGCGGGCTGGCCTTCGCGCTTGACGACTTCGGCGCGGGTTTCACCTCATTCCGCTACCTCAAGAACTTCTACTTCGACATCGTGAAGATCGATGGCCAGTTCGTCAGTGGCATCGCCGACAACGCCGACAACCAGTGTCTGGCCAAGGCCCTGCTGTCGATCGCGCATCATTTCGACATGTTCGCGGTCGCGGAATGCGTGGAAAGCGCGCATGACGCGGCCTACCTGGCGCAGATCGGAATGGACTGCCTTCAGGGCTTCCACTTCGGCGCGCCGGTCGTGCATCCCCCATGGCGCAAGGCATCGACCGACCGCCGGCGGGCCTGACGATCCGCGGATGGCCGGGTGTTAGCGCCTTTTGCTTGACGCTGGCGCAGCATTGGTCATGCTGCACTGCGACGCGGAGACCCATCCGGGCCGACCGCATGCGGATCACGCCATGAGAGGGGACCCATCATGACCAACGTCGTCATCGTTTCGGCTGCGCGCACAGCCGTCGGTAGTTTCAACGGCTCTTTCGCCAACACACCTGCCCACGACCTGGGCGCCGCCGTGCTTGACGCGGTCGTGGCGCGCGCCGGAATCGACAAGGCGGAAGTGTCCGAAACCATTCTGGGCCAGGTACTGACCGCAGGGCAGGGCCAGAACCCGGCGCGCCAGGCCCACATCAAGGCCGGTCTGCCGCAGGAAAGCGCGGCCTGGTCGATCAATCAGGTCTGCGGATCGGGCCTGCGTTCCGTCGCACTTGCCGCGCAGCACGTTCAGCTTGGCGATGCGGCGATTGTCGCGGCCGGTGGGCAGGAAAGCATGTCGCTGTCGCCCCATGTCGCGCATCTGCGGGCGGGCCAGAAGATGGGCGACCTGAACTTCGTCGACTCGATGATCAAGGACGGCTTGTGGGATGCCTTCAACGGCTACCACATGGGAACCACGGCGGAAAACGTCGCAACCCGCTGGCAGATCAGCCGCGAGACGCAGGACGAATTCGCGCTGGCCAGCCAGAACAAGGCCGAGGCGGCGCAGAAGGCCGGCAAGTTCAAGGACGAGATCATCCCCTTCATCGTGAAGACCCGCAAGGGCGACATCGCGGTCGACCAGGACGAATACATCCGCCACGGCGCGACGATCGAGGCGATGCAAAAGCTGCGCCCGGCGTTTTCTAAGGACGGGACGGTGACGGCGGGCAACGCCTCGGGTCTGAACGACGGCGCGGCGGCGGTCCTTGTGATGAGCGAGGAAGAGGCCGCCAGGCGCGGTCTGAAGCCGATCGCCCGCATCGCATCCTACGCGACCGCAGGCCTTGACCCAGCCATCATGGGCGTGGGACCGATCCATGCCAGCCGCAGGGCGCTTGAGAAGGCCGGCTGGAAGGCCGCCGACCTGGACCTGGTCGAAGCGAACGAGGCTTTTGCCGCGCAGGCCTGCGCGGTGAACAAGGACATGGGCTGGGATCCGGCCCGGGTCAACGTGAACGGCGGCGCCATCGCGATCGGGCACCCGATCGGCGCCTCTGGCGCACGCATCCTGAACACGCTGCTCTTCGAAATGCAGCGGTCGGGGGCGGCCAAGGGTCTTGCCACGCTGTGCATCGGCGGCGGCATGGGCGTCGCGATGTGCCTTGAGCGGGCCTGATCGCCACGCCGCAGCGAAATCTTTCTGCAAAAGCGAAAAAACGGGCGCAATAATGTTGCGCCCGTTTGTTCATTTGGCTAACAGGATTTCAACGTAACGCATTTTGCAGGAGGAATCATGGCTAGAGTTGCACTGGTTACCGGTGGGTCCCGCGGGATCGGGGCCGCCATTTCGGTGGCGCTGAAAGCCGCGGGCTACTCGGTTGCCGCCAACTACGCGGGCAATGACGAGGCCGCAGCCGCCTTCACCAAGGAAACCGGCATCCCGACCTACAAGTGGTCGGTCGCCGACTACGAGGCCTGCAAGGAGGGCATCGCCAAGGTCGAGGCCGACCTCGGCCCCGTGGACGTGCTGGTCAACAACGCCGGCATCACCCGCGACGCGATGTTCCACAAGATGACACCCGCGCAGTGGAAGGAAGTCATCGACACCAACCTGTCGGGCGTCTTCAACATGACCCACCCGGTATGGTCCGGGATGCGCGACCGCAAGTTCGGGCGCGTCATCAACATTTCCTCGGTCAATGGCCAAAAGGGGCAGGCGGGGCAGGCGAACTACTCCGCGGCCAAGGCGGGCGACATCGGCATCACCCGCGCGCTGGCGCAGGAAGGCGCGCGCGCCGGGATCACCGTGAACGCGATCTGCCCGGGCTACATCGGCACCGACATGGTCAAGGCCATCGACGAAAAGGTGCTGGCCGAGCGCATCATCCCGCAGATCCCTGTCGGCCGCCTGGGCGAACCGGAAGAGATCGCGCGCTGCGTGGTCTTCCTGGCCTCGGACAACGCGGGCTTCATCACCGGCTCGACGATTTCCGCAAACGGCGGTCAGTTCTTCTCCTGATCGCGGCAAGCCGATATAAGGGGCCGGTCTCAGGGGGCCGGCCCCTTTTTCGTGGGAGAAGTCGATGACGCGCGGACAGGCGACTGCGACCGGGTTCGTCGCGGTTCTTCTTTGGGCGCTGCTTGCCGTGCTGACGGTCGGCACCGTGCCGACGCCGCCGCTTCTGCTGACCGCGATCACTTTTGCGATCGGTGGGGCCATGGGCTTTGCCTGGATCGCGGTGACGGGCAGCTGGGCCGACCTGCGGCGTGTTCCGGCGCGCGTCTACCTGTTCGGGACCGCCGGACTTTTCGGCTACCATTTCCTTTACTTTTCGGCGCTGCGGCTGGCGCCCCCGGCCGAGGCGAGCCTGATCGCCTATCTCTGGCCTCTGTTCATCGTGCTGCTGTCCGGGCTTCTTCCGGGTGAACGACTGACCGGCGGCCATGTCGGAGGCGCGATCATGGCCTTTGGCGGCGCCGCGCTGATCCTAGCGCGCGGGGCCGGCGGCGACCTGCCCGCTGGCGCGATGGCGGGTCTTGGCCTGGCATTCCTTTGCGCGCTGACCTGGTCAACCTATTCGGTCGGATCGCGACTGGTCGGACACGCGCCCACGGCTTCCGTGGCGGTGTTCTGCGCTGCGACCGCGGTGCTTTCATCCTTTGCACACGTTTTGACAGAGGACACCGTCTGGCCCGTGGGCCTGTGGGGCTGGGTCAGTTGCGCGGCGCTTGGCATCGGGCCGGTCGGTTTGGCGTTCTACGTCTGGGACGTGGGCGTCAAGCGCGGAAACATCCAGCTGCTGGGTGTCGCATCTTATGCGGCGCCACTTCTTTCAACGCTGGTTCTGATTGCGGCCAACAAAGCCGAAGCGACCCCGCGGATCGCGATCTCTGCCGTGCTGATTACGTTGGGCGCCGCCCTGGCTGCCAGGGCTGGCGCCCGGAAAAGCCCCGTTCAGACCTGACTGAGACGGGCGATCTCTTCCTTGAGTCGCAATTTCTGCTTCTTCATCTCCGCAATTTCCAGATCGTCATAAGCGGGATGGCGTAGCGCCTCTTCTACCGCTTCAGACAGATGCTGGTGCTTCTTGCGAAGTTCCTGCAGGTGCGAACCCATCGACATCGGCGTCTCCTCTCCTGTGAACTCTGTCATGATTCCATCACATATGGTGAGTCGTGTCACGCGGAACCAGAGCCGGAGCCACGATGAGACAGGATGACGCGCCAAAGTTTGCTGATCGCTTAAGAGGCTTAGAACTCCAGCCTCGATCCGTGGCGCAGGATCGACTGTGCCGCGGGGGTAAAGCTGTCGCCGTCACGCGCGTGATGCCCACCCTCGTGCAGGATGAACGGCGCCAGAATCCGCAAAGGCGCGCGGCCGCCCTTGCGGGCTCTCAGGATAACGCGACTCGCATCGCGCCCGGCTCGCGGCGCTATGGGAAGGATCGCGAAGCTGCCCGCGCCCTTCACCGCCAGCATGTCGGCCAGCCGGTCGGCGGACTGGATCATGGTCAGCCAGCCGCCGGGGCGCAGACGCCGGAGGGCAACCTCCAGCCATAGCGCAAGCGGCGTTTCTTCGCGCATCGCGCGTTCGCGGCCACCGTCACGCGCGGGCGTGCCGCCGCTTGCGGGGTAGTAGGGCGGATTTGCGATGACATGATCGAAGGCGCTGCCGCGAAGGTCTGCAGGCAGACGGGCCAGATCGCCTTCGATCACCTTGAACGCGACGCGGTTTTCCGCCGCATTCCGCCGGGCAAGGTCCGCGTAGCCCGGCTGAAGCTCCAGCCCCGTGACGGACACACCGGGCAACCGCGCGGCCAGACACAGGGACGCGGTGCCCGCCCCGCAGCCAAGCTCAAGCACGTTTGCACCTTCAGTCGCCGGGCAAGCCGCCGCCAGAAGAACCGGGTCCATCGCCGCGCGGTAGCCAGATTTCGGTTGCCAGATGCGCAGCCGGCCACCCAGGAAGCCGTCGCACGTCAGGTCAGGGTCGGCGAACATCAGCCTTCCGGTCCGATTCCATGGTCGCGCAGGATCGCATTCGCCATGAAGTGATCCTTCTCGCGCACCATAAGACGTTTCGGCAGCATGCCGATGGAACCTTCCAGCACGCTCATGTGGACGTCCAGTTGAAACACCGCTATATCCTCCGCCTCAAGCAGGGCGGTTGCGAGCGCGATCACAGTCGGGTCGTTGGTGCGCACAAGCTCTTTCATGATCCGAGACTTAAGGACAAGCCCAGGGGTTTGTCGAGTGCAGACAGGACCGGGATGAGTTTGGACGAAACCGTGATGAAACCGCATGACCGGCTCAGCGCGCATCTGGCGGGCGATATGGAGCGTGTCAACGTCCTTATCCGGGAACGGATGGCGTCAGAGCACGCGCCGCGCATCCCCGAGGTGACCGCTCATCTGGTCGAGGCCGGGGGCAAGCGCCTGCGGCCGCTCCTGACACTGGCGGCTGCGCGCATGTGCGGCTACGACGGCCCCTATCACGTGCATCTGGCGGCGACGGTCGAGTTCATTCATACCGCCACGCTTCTGCATGATGACGTGGTGGACGAAAGCAAGCAGCGGCGCGGCCGTCCGACGGCGAATCTCCTGTGGGACAACAAGTCATCGGTCCTGGTCGGCGACTACCTGTTTTCCCGGTCCTTCCAGCTGATGGTCGAAACCGGGTCTTTGCGCGTGCTCGACATCCTTGCCAACGCCTCTGCGACGATCGCCGAGGGCGAGGTGCTGCAGCTGACGGCGGCGCAGGACCTGCGGACGGACGAGGACATCTATCTCAAGGTCGTTCGCGGCAAGACTGCGGCGTTGTTCTCGGCCGCGACCGAGGTCGGCGGTGTGATCGCCGGCGCGCCCGAGGATCAGGTCCGCGCGTTGTTCACCTATGGCGACGCCCTGGGCATCGCGTTCCAAATCGTGGACGATCTTCTGGACTATGGCGGCGCGACCGAAACCATCGGCAAGAACGTGGGCGACGACTTCCGCGAACGGAAGCTGACCCTGCCCGTGATCAAGGCGGTCGCCAAGGCATCGGACGAAGAACGCGCGTTCTGGCGCCGCGTGATCGAAAAAGGCGACCAGCGCGAGGGCGACCTGGAACACGCGATGGAATTGCTGGCGCGGCACGGGGCCATGGAGGGCGCGCGCGCCGATGCCCTGCGCTGGTCGGCGCATGCGAAGGACGCGCTTTCGGCGCTGCCAGACCATCCGCTGCGCACGATGCTTTCGGACCTGGCCGATTTCGTGGTCGCGCGCGTCAGCTGAGGGCAGGCGCCGCAACCACCCACCAACCGGGCCGCGCCGCGCTGAGCTGTGCAGCGGCAGCGTCGGCAGAAGCCCGGTCGGGGAAGATGCCGAAACACGTGGCGCCAGAGCCTGACATCCGCGCCAGTAGACAGCCGGGCCGTGCGGCAAGCGCATCGATGACATCGCCGATCGCGGGAACCAGTTCGCGGGCCGCCTTCTCCAGATCGTTCCGGCAAACAGACAGGTAGCCGGACAGATCGCCGACCGAAGCCAACCCGGACAGCGCCGGAAGCGGAGCATTGTCGCGCTGATCGAGCGCGCGGAACACCTCGGGTGTGGAAACCGAGACGCCGGGATTGGCAAGGACCATGTGAAAGGGCGGCAGGTCCGGAACCGGGTCCAGGATCTCGCCCGTGCCGCGCATCCGCGCCGGCCTTCCGATCAAGCAGACCGGCACGTCCGCCCCCAGAACGGCGGTGGTCGTCGCATCGGGAACCGAGCGGCCGGTCATCCGGCAGATCGCGCGCAAGGTGGCGGCGGCATCGGCCGACCCGCCTCCGATCCCCGAGGCGACGGGCAGGCGCTTGGTCAGGGTGATGGCGGACTCCGCCGCCCCGACGAAGCGGGCCGCGCGCATCACGAGGTTGTCGTCGGAGGGATCAAGCCCGGCCCCCATCGGCCCGTCGATCGCAAGCGTAAGGCCACGGCCCTGCGCGACACGCACGGTGTCACCGACCCCGGCAAAGATGACCAGGCTGTCCAGAAGGTGATAGCCGTCCGGGCGCCGACCCGTCACATGCAGCGCGAGGTTGACCTTCGCCGGCGCGAATTCCTCAGTCGTCATTCTTGCTGACGGCCAACGGCTCTGCGCCTTCCTCGGCCAAGACCACGTCCAGCCCGACCTCGAGCTTGCGGCGGATGCGGGCGGCTTCTTCCTCGGTTTCGGGTTCGAATGAAAGCGCGCGCTTCCACTGGAATTCCGCCTCGCGCTTGCGGCCGACGGCCCAGTAGACGTCGCCCAGATGATCGTTGACGATGCTGTCGACCGGCATGAGGCCGACCGCCTTTTCCATGTGCGCGACTGCGTCCTCGTAGCGGCCAAGCCGGTAGAGCGCCCAACCAAGGCTGTCCACGATGTAACCGTCGTCTGGCTTCGCCGCCACGGCCTTTTCGATCATCGCCAGCGCCTCGTCCAGGTTCGTCTTCATCTCGAGGAAGGAATAGCCCATGTAGTTCAGCACCTGCGGCTGATCCGGGCTAAGCTCCAGCGCCTTGCGGAAATCGGGCTCTGCCGCCTCCCAGTCCTTCTCGCGCTCAAGGCAGATGCCACGGGTATAATACACGACCCACTGGCCAGGCTGCTCTGCCGGAAGCACGGCGATCGCCTTGTCGTAGGCCGACGCGGCCTCTGCGTAACGTTCCTGGCGACGCAGGATATCCCCCAGCGTGGACCAGACGACGGGAACCTCTGGCATGGACTTCGCCAACTGCTCCAGCGCCTCGATCGCTGCATCGACGCGGTCAGAGGCGACGAGGGCGTCCACACGCCCCAATTCGGCGGTCAGGTAGGAGGGATCGTCGTGCCCGATCCGGTTGTAGGCGGCAGTGGCAAGCTCGTATTGCTTTTGGCGTTCAAGGATGCCCGCGCTCATCAGGATCGCGTCGACGTAGTCCGGCTTCATGAATTCCGCGAGACGCGTGAACGTCAGGGCGTCCAGCGCGCCGGTCTCGGCGTTCAGAACGCCAGCGACCGTTGCAAAGACCTCGGCTATTCCGTCGGCGGGCGTGGCGATCAGGTCGAATGGCACGCTTTCACCGGCAACCAGACGGTCGCGAAGGGCCTCAAGCTCGGGGTCGGACGCATTGCCTGCGACCAGCGTGATCAACTCGACAGCCGCCGGGTTACGTTCGAGCTGGCTGAGAACCTGGGCGTGGGCGATGATGCCCCGACGCGTGGCCCTGAGCGGCCCCCCCGCATCGCCCGAAAAGATTTCGTCCGCGCCCTCGAAGTCACCGACCGAGGCCAGCGCAAGCGCCTTGTGGTATAGGCCGAAGCTTTTCAGACCGGACTGATCCGCAACCTTGTCGAAAACCGTCAGGGCGTCGGACATCTGGCCCTGCCCCACCAGCGCCCAGGCCCGGAACAGATCGTCGACAAGCGGACCCGCACTGTGTCCCGCGTCCAGGTCTGCGATTGCCCCGGCGTAGTCCCCGCGCTGCGCGAGGTCGGCCAGCGTCACCAATGTCACGATCTGGCTGTCCGCGCCCCCGTCCCGCTGCTTCTGGGCGATCGCCACTGCCTTTGCCGGCTGGCCGCGCGCGATCTGGGCGAGCATCGCGGTTTCGGCCACCGCCTGGTTTTCAGGATCCTGTTGCAGGGCCAATGCAAGATAGATCGCCGCCTGGTCGTAGTCGGCCATCGAGAATGCCTGCCGGCCGGCCAGATACGGCCCGGCCAGCCCTTCGGCCGCTTCGGCCACCGTCCCGTGGACAAGCAGACCAAGGGCAAGAGCGAGTGAAAGGCGGGCGGCGGTCAACTTCGGGCTCCCTCTCGAAAGGTTCGCGGCCAGCCTAGTGCGCCCTGCCCCCCAACGCAATGCGGGGCCGCTTGCCGAGCGGCCCCGCAGCCAAGAACAGGCCGATTTTGGCGATCACATGTTCGGGTAGTTCGGCCCGTCGCCACCCTGGGGTGTCGTCCAGTTGATATTCTGGCTCGGATCCTTGATGTCGCAGGTCTTGCAGTGGACGCAGTTCTGGAAGTTGATCTGGAACCGCGGACCCTCCTCGCCCTCGATCACTTCGTAGACGCCGGCCGGACAATAACGCTGCGCGGGCTCATCGAATTTCGGCAGGTTGACCGAAACCGGCACCGACGGGTCCTTCAGCTTCAGGTGGCAGGGCTGGCTTTCCTCGTGATTCGTGGCCGAGAAGGCGACGTTGGTCAGCCGGTCGAAAGACAGCACGCCATCGGGCTTGGGGTAGTCGATCTTGGGAAACTTCGACGCCTCTCCGGTCGCGGCGGCGTCGGACTTGCCATGGCGCAGGGTGCCAAACAGCGACAGGCCGAACAGGTGGTTGGTCCACATGTCGAACCCGCCGAAGGCGAGCGATGCAAGCATGCCCCAGCGCGACCACATCGGCTTGACGTTGCGCACGCGCTTGAGATCCTTGGCAATCGGGCCCGAGCGCAGGGCGGTCTCGTACGCGGACAGTTCGTCGCTGGCGCGACCTTCCTGGATCGCCGCGTATGCGGCTTCGGCGGCGTGGATGCCCGACCACATCGCGTTGTGGTTGCCCTTGATGCGCGGCACGTTCACGAGGCCCGCCGAACAACCCAAGAGCGCGACGCCCGGCGCCACGACCTTGGGGATCGACTGCCATCCGCCTTCGGAAATCGCGCGCGCCCCATAGGCCACGCGCTTTCCGCCCTTCAGAAGCTCGGCGACCATCGGGTGATGCTTGAAGCGCTGGAACTCCATGTAGGGGTAAAGGTGCGGGTTCTGGTAGTTCAGGTGGACGACGAAGCCGACGTAGACCTGTTTGTTTTCCAGGTGATAGATGAAGGACCCGCCGCCCGCGTTCGAGCCCAGGGGCCAGCCCATGGTGTGGGTCACGGTGCCCTCGCGGTGCTTGGCGGGGTCGATTTCCCAGATTTCCTTCATGCCAAGGCCGAACTTCTGCGGGCAATGTCCCTTGGACAGCTCGTACTTCGCCATCACTTCCTTCGACAGCGATCCGCGCACGCCTTCCGACAGGAAGACATACTTGCCGTGCAGTTCCATCCCCGGCTCGTACTGCGGGCCGGGCGTGCCGTCCGCCTGCAGGCCCATCTCGCCCGCGACGACACCCTTTACCTCGCCGTTGTCGCCGTAGACGACCTGCGAACAGGCCATCCCCGGAAAGATCTCGACGCCAAGCGCTTCGGCCTGTTCGGCCATCCAGCGGCAGACGTTGCCCATCGACACGATGTACTTGCCGTGGTTGTTCATGAAGGGCGGCATCGGCCAGTTCGGGATGCGCATGTGCCCGGCCTCGCCCAGCACATAGAAGTTGTCCTTCGTCACCTCGGTCTTGATCGGTGCGCCCTTCGCCTTCCAGTCCGGAATCAGCGCGTCAAGGCCGGCGGTGTCCAGCACCGCGCCCGACAGGATATGCGCGCCAACCTCGGAGCCCTTTTCCAGCACGACCACGTTCAGGTCGGCATCAAGCTGCTTCAGGCGGATCGCAGCCGAAAGGCCTGCAGGCCCGGCGCCCACGATCACAACGTCATATTCCATCGCTTCGCGCGTCACGTCGGTCATTCCCTTATCCCTTCGGCTGGCACACGGGCCCAAAGTCCCGCAGTTCCTAGCTTACCGGATGGGCCGAAGCAATCACGACACGACATGATAGGGCCCAATCGCGGCAGCACGAGACAGTTTGTGTTCAGCTTTTATGAACGCTTCGTGACAGCGGCCATATCTGCCGCCGCTTCCCAGGGGAAACAAGCGCCCACGCACCCACCATAGCCGCGATAGATACGTACCCATCTACAGCATAGTGATATCCTGTATAGACTGAGAGAATCTGGATCAGCGCCACGAACGCGATCGCCGGCGGTGCAGCGATCGGGACACGCTCGATGACATAAAGCGCCACAAGTGTCGTGGAGCCGACGTGCACACTTGGAAAGGCTGAAATGCCCGAACCCACGACCAAGCCGCCTTCGATGTAGTTTTTCCAAAGATTTTCCTGAAGGGCGCCGACTGTTGTCTGCGCGACACCAGATACCGCAAGAGCGCGGTGAAGGTCTGCAAATCGATCGTCCCCAAGCAATGCATAGTAGAAAACTGGACCGACCGAAGCACCGAGCGCTGCCAACACGTTGCCAAGACCCAGCCAACAGAAAAGATACAAGATGACGTATCTGCGAAACCTCAAATCGTCGGCTTCAATCAAGACGAGGATGAATACGAAAGCTAATGCGGGAAATGCCCAGATCGTCGTGTAGAGCGTGGCGATAAGACTTGCGGGCATCCAGTCGAGGATCCGGTGCGCGAGCACCCAAGGATCTTGACCTCCATGAAGCCAGCGATCGAAGTCTGCCAGCCAAGGGTCAGCGTAGAAAGGCACTACCAGCGGAATACTCGATTTGACGATGTAGAAAGCCGTCTGAAAAAGCACGCAGGAAACAAGCGCGATAAACAGAAGTGGTAGCCTAGCAGGCGCACGACTGAGCCCGAAAGTCAGCACTGCCGCCAATGGCAGTGCGACACCCCATTGAAAGCTGCCTGCCAGCCATTTTAGAAACAGCATGATCAAAGCAAGGCTTCGGACTACGAAGTCCCGGTCGATCGACTGCAAATGGGCGACTATGAGGAGCGCGACGATTGCGTAGACCAGCGTAGCTCGAAAAAAGATCGCCATACTATCGCAGTACCCCGGCCATTGATCGGACTGATCGTAAGCTTGCCCGTCGCGTCTTGACCTCACAACGCATACCAGCTTTACAGCCGTCTGTCGGTTGGAAATGATCGGACAGAGGCAGGCCGGGAAACAGACGCGAATGGAAAAGATACCGATGACCCGCGCGGGCCATACCGCGCTTGACCAGGAATTGAGGGCGCTCAAGACGGTGGAGCGACCCGCCGTCATCAAGGCGATCGCCGAGGCGCGCGAACATGGCGACCTTTCGGAAAACGCCGAATATCACGCCGCGCGTGAGCGCCAGAGCTTTGTCGAAGGCCGCATCAAGGAACTGGAAGCGATCCTTTCGCTTGCCGAGGTCATCGACCCGACCCGGCTTTCCGGCAGCGTCAAGTTCGGCGCCACCGTGACGCTGGTCGACGAGGACACCGACGAGGAACGCACCTACCAGATCGTGGGCGAGGCCGAGGCCGACATCGAACGCGGGCTGCTCAACATCAAGTCGCCGCTGGCGCGTGCCCTGATCGGCAAGGACGAGGGCGACAGCGTCGAGGTTCGCACGCCCGGCGGCGAGAAAAGCTACGAAGTCGTCGCGGTCAGGTTCATCTGAAGAAAAGGCAGGGCAGGGCCATGCCGAACAAGACGCCGCAGCATCCCCAAGAGGCCGGCTCCTTTCCCGTTCTGCCTCGGCGATCCCGGCCAAAGGGCGGGTTTGGCGCGTCCGAGATGATCTCGCTGGGGCTTGGCGCGGTCTGGCTGGCGGTCTTCGGCTGGCTGTTCTGGCATTCGGGTGCCGGCGGCGGCGGCGTGGCGCAGGTCGTCATGGTTCTTGTCGCGCTTTTCCTGCCAGTGGCGCTGATCCTGCTTGCGGCTCTGATGTTCCGGTCGCTCCGGTCAATGCGGAGCGAGGCCGAGCACCTGCATGAGATGCTGGACACCATGCGTCAAGCCTATCTGTCCCACGCGCAGATGAGCAATGCCGGTACCGCCTTCGAGAAGCGCCTGGACGAAATCGCCGCCACGGCGCGCAGGGCCGAGCAAGCGGTGGCGTCGATCGCTTCGCGCCGGGACGGCGCCGCTGCGCCGGTTGCCGCCCAGGATCCGGCCGCGCCGGCAGCGACGGAGTCGGCCGATCAGCCCGGTCTCGCCCTGGGCGCGCCGCCTGACGCGGCCACCCAATTCCTTTCCAACGCCGAGGTCATCAGGGCGCTGAACTTCCCCGATGGTCCCGATGACCGTGAAGGGTTCCGCGCCCTGCGCCATGCGCTGCAGGACCACCGGCTGTCAAAAAGCGTGCGCGCCGCTCAGGATATCCTGACCCTGCTCAGCCAGGACGGCATCTACATGGACGATCTGACCCCGGATCGGGCGCGGCCAGAGCTGTGGCGGCGTTTCGCACAGGGAGAGCGCGGCAGGACCCTGTCCGGATTGGGTGGGATACATGACAGGTCAAGCCTTGCGCTCAGCGCCGACCGGATGCGGCAGGACACGATCTTTCGCGATACCGCGCACCATTTCCTGCGTCAGTTCGACAGGACACTGGCCGATTTCGAGAAGTCGGCGACCGACGCCGAGCTTGCCGAACTGTCGTGCACGCGCAGTGCACGGGCCTTCATGCTGCTTGGCAGGGTCGCGGGCGTCTTCGACTGATCCGGGCGGCATGTCGCGCCGCCCGCCGGGTCAATTTTCCGCTTCGGGAATCTGGGCGTCCTTCTGGATCAGAAGGATGCCGTGATTGTTGTCGGGGTCGCCGTCGTGATGGATCTTCTCCGTCACGCCGGGAAGCGCGCCGAAGCGCTTCATGATCTTCGTCGGGAAGAAGCTTCTCGGGATCGAGTCGAAGCCCGGAAGCCCCTTGAGGATGTCACTGACGGAGTTGCCGCAGAACGCCTTGTTGACTGCGCCGTAAGCCTGGGCCTTGCGGATCGCAAGCTCGGCAACTTCGGCGCTGACGGGAACGCGCTGTTCGACCACGTCATAGGTTTCGCGCGCGTGGTAGTCGATGTAGAACGCCTTCATCCGCGGCGTGATGCCGTAGAAAAGGTCATTGCGCTCCGGCACCAGCGCATGGTGCCAGGTTCCCGCCGGGTCGAACAGGACGCGTTGGCTGCCATTGATCATCAGGCCAGAGTGTTCACCCTCGCCCCCCTTCTTCCGTATCACGGTAAAGAGGGTGATCGAAGGTTCTTCGTCCGACACGTAACGCGCACGCGCGACCGCTTCGTCGGGGGCCCACACGCTTTCCGCGCCGCAGGCCGCCAGGAAAATCGGCAGGATCAGTGCGATGATATGACGGCGCATCTTGCGTCCAGGCCGGGATCAGGCGTTGGCAAGAGCCATGAAGATGAGGATGCCGATAGAGATACCGCCAACCCATATCGAAAAGCGGATGAAGCCCTCGAAGGTCTTCTCGTGTTCCTTAATGTCCATGCTGCCGTGCTTGTGTTCGGCCATGTTCGTATTCCTCCTAGCATTTCGGCCCGAATAGCCGATTCAAAAGCCTCTGTCACGCCTGCGCGGCTAATTTCGCGCAGGTGTTACTTGCGGTCCAGATCCGCGGCAAGGCGGAACCCGATCCGGCGCGGTTGCTCGACCTCACGCGCCTTGGGAAGCGCGCGCAGCATGACGTTCAACTGGCTGACGTGCTGGATGAGCTGGGTGCGCGCCTCGTCGTCGTCGCGTCCGTAGAATGTCACGATGTCGGGGGCAAAGAACCCGATCCCCTCGATCCGCATGACGCCGACGTCGCTGCCGGCAAAGCCCATCGCGACCTCGTGTTCGTCGTCCAACTGCTCCTCGAAGTTCTTGATGTAGAGGATCAGGCGCTCATAGGCCCATTGCGCGGGGCTCTTTTCCTCGACCGGTTCTCCGGCCAGCGCGTCCGGAAGCGGCTGAAGCTCTGCCGTCATGGGCGCGTCGGGCGCGGTGTGGACGACGCGCGCGCACGGCAGGGCCGAGGCTTCGTGCGCCTCGGCGGCGGTCTGGATTTCGTCGCTTATCCGATTCGGTTCCATCGCCAGATGCCTTCCTGGTCCAGCGACCGCGTGGCGCGGCCCGCCTTCAGAAGATGGTTCAGATGCGCGACGGCTTCAACCAGCGCAAGGCCGTATTCGCCTTCTCCGATATCGCGCTTGAACAGCGGCGGAAAACATTCGGCGGCGGTGCGGGGCGTCGCAAGATGCGCCTCAAGTCGCGCAAGCGCGCCGATGTGGTTGTCGATCATCTGGGTCAGGCGCAGCGGCAGCCCCGTGAACGGCAGCTTGTGACCGGGCAGCACCAGGTGATCGGGCCTTGCGAAGGGCATGAAACGCCGGGCGCTGGCAATCCACTCGGCCACGGGATCGGCCTCGGGTTCGGATGCGTAAACCCCGAGATTTGCCGAGATCGAGGGCAGCAGCTGATCGCCGCCAAGGACGAGCGGGTCGGACAGGCTCCAAAATGTCGCGTGCTCCGGCGCGTGGCCGTCGCCGGTGCGCACGATCCAGTCCCGCCCACCCATCGTGATCCGGTCGCCATCGCGCAACCGGGTGTAGCCCAAAGGCAGCGGCGCCACGACATCGCAGAAGTTGAAGGGCCGCTCGGTCGCCCGCCGCGCCAGAAGATCCGGCGCCATGCCCGCAGCCTTCCAGAAGGCGAGCGTTTCGGGGACCGGCAGAGACTGCTCGTCCAGCGTCAGCATCCGCGCGAAAAGCCACGATGTCCGTGTCGTCACCAGCTCTGCGCCCCGTGCCTGGAACCAGCCGGCAAGGCCCACGTGATCCGGATGGTAGTGGGTCACGACGACTCGGCGGACGGGCCGGCCCGCCAGGGGCCCCTCGATCAGCCGCTCCCAGATGGCGCGGGCGCGGCGGGTGTTCAGCCCGGTGTCGACGAGCGTCCAGCCATCTCCGTCGTCCAGCGCGTAGACGTTCACGTGGTCAAGCGCCATCGGAAGCGGCAGGCGCAGCCACAGGATCCCCGGTGCGATCTCATGTGCGCCACCCTCGGCGGGGGGTGCCTCGATCGGGTAACGAATTCCTCCGGCGGCGGTGCTGGCGACGGTCATTCCGCCACGAGGTCCGTGTCGGTCAGCGCGTAAAGCTGCGCGGCGCCTTCGCGCGCCTCGGCCAGAAGGGCGGCGTGCTGCGGCAGGATGCGGCGGATGAAGACCTCGGCCAGGGCGGCACGCGCTCCGCCGGAAAGCGCGGCCTTCAGGTGGTAGTGCGCCCCCAGAACCAGCGCGAAGGCGCGCAGGTAGGGAACGGCGCCGGCGAAGCGGTCGCGCGGCTCATGCGACAGCATCCACTCGGTCGCTTCGCGCAGGGTTTCGGCGGCAGACCAGACGGCTTCGGTCAGTTCGGGGCAGGCGGCCCGCGTTTCTTCCGCGCCCTTCTCGATTTCCTCGAGAATGCGGAAGGCCGCTTCGCCGCCATCGGCCAGCTTGCGGCCGACCAGGTCCATCGCCTGGATCCCGTTGGTGCCTTCGTAGATCGCCGTGATACGCACGTCGCGGTAATATTGCGCCGCCCCGGTTTCCTCGATGAAGCCCATGCCGCCGTGGATCTGCACGCCGGTTTCGGCCGTGCGGATCCCGGTATCGGTCCCGAAGGACTTGGCGATCGGGGTCAGGAAGGCCGCGCGGTCGGCCCATTCCTTCGCGCCGGTCGCGGCCGCCATGTCCAGCGACACCGCGCAGGCCAGCGCGATCGCGCGCGCGGCAAAGATTTCGGCCCGCATGGTGACCAGCATCCGCCGCACGTCGGCGTGACCCAGGATCGGCCCCATCTGGGACCGGTCGCGGGCGTATTCGGCGGCCTTCTGGTACGCGGCCTCGGCGATCCCGATCCCCTGCATGCCGACGCCGAGGCGTGCGTTGTTCATCATCGTGAACATCGCCGCCATTCCCTTGTTAGGCTCTCCGACCATCCATCCGGTGGCCCCTTCGAAGGCCATCACGCAGGTGGGCGAGCCGTGAATGCCCAGCTTGTGTTCCAGGCTGACGACACGCAGCGCGTTGGCCGCGCCGGGGTCGCCCTGCGCGTCAGGCAGGAACTTGGGCACCATGAACAGGCTGATGCCGCGCGTGCCCGACGGCGCGTCCGGCAGGCGCGCCAGCACAAGATGGCAGACGTTCCCGACGAAATCGCAATCGCCCCAGGTGATGAAGATCTTCTGCCCCGTGATCGCATAGGTTCCGTCGTCCAGCGGCTCGGCCTTGGTTCGCACGGCGCCCACTTCCGACCCGGCCTGCGGCTCGGTCAGGTTCATCGTGCCCGACCATTCGCCCGAAATGAGTCTGGGCAGATAAAGGTCGCGGATCGCGTCGCTGGCGTGATGCTCAAGCGCCTCGATCTGGCCTTGTGTCAGCAGCGGACACAGCTGAAGCGAGATGCAGGCGCCCGACATCATCTCCTGCACACCCATGTTCAGCGTCTGCGGCAAGCCCATTCCGCCGTAGTCGACCGCGGCAGAGGTGCCGATCCATCCGCCCTCGGCGATCTTGGCGTAGGCATCCGCGAAGCCCGGCGTGCTGCGGACCACACCGTTTTCAAGGCGCGCCGGGGTCAGGTCGCCAGGACGCTGCAGCGGTGCGATGACCTCGTCGCACAGCCGCGCCGCTTCGCCCAACATGGCGTCGATCAGATCGGGTGTTGCCTCGGCAAACCGCTCGGTCGCGGCAACGGGCGCGATCGGCACGATCTGGTCCAGAATAAAGCGGATCTCGTCCGCGGGCGCGCGATAGGGCATCAGGTCCTCCGGCGCGGCTTGGCAAGGCGTGCCGCCGCGCGTATGTGTGTTGGGCTTGAGACATGGTGACGTCACGTCAGGTTGCGGGCAACCTGAACGCTGCGTCACGGCGCAAGGCGGAGTGTCCGGTGACGCAAGTTCTGACCCCCGATGCCCAGGGACTGACCACGGCGGCCGAACTGCTGCGGGGTGGCGGGCTTGTCGCCTTTCCGACCGAAACGGTCTACGGCCTTGGCGGCGACGCCCGGTCGGATCAGGCCGTCGCGCGGATATTCGAGGCGAAAGGCAGGCCCCGGTTCAACCCTCTGATCGTGCATGTCCCCGACCTCGAAACCGCCCGCCTGTTCGCGGATTTCGACGACCGCGCGGAACGGGTGGCATCGGCCTTCTGGCCCGGCCCCCTGACCCTGGTTCTTCCGCTGAAGGCAGAAGCAGGCCTGTCGCCGCTGGTCACCGCCGGGCTCGACAGCGTTGCCATCAGGGTGCCCGCGCATCCCGTGGCGCGCGCGCTCCTGGCGGCCTTTGGCGGACCCGTCGCGGCGCCTTCGGCCAACCCGTCCGGCAAGGTCAGCCCGACCCGCGCCCGGCATGTCATCGACGGATTGTCGGGTCGCATCGCTGCCGTCGTCGACGGCGGGGCCTGCGCCGTCGGCGTCGAATCCACGATCCTCGGGCTGATCGATGGCGCAAAGCTTCTGCGGCCAGGCGGCGTTCCGGCCGAAGTGCTGGAAGCCTGTCTGGGCCACTCGCTTTCCAGCGGCGGCGACGCCGAGCGGCCCAATGCGCCCGGACAGCTTCTGTCGCATTATGCCCCAAGCTCGGCAGTACGCCTGAACCAAACCGCGCCCTTGTCAGGGGATTTCTGGCTGGGCTTCGGCCCCGAGGCGGCGCGGTCCGACCTGAACCTGTCTGCCTCGGGCGACCTGATCGAGGCCGCGGCGAACCTGTTTCACTACCTCAGGCAAGCCGACGACGCGGCTGGCGGCCGGCCCATCGCGGTGTCCCCAATCCCGGAAACCGGCCTGGGACGCGCGATCAACGACCGCCTGCGCCGGGCCGCGGCACCGCGACAATGAGGGGCGAAACCGATCTTGCGCGGATGCTCGCCGGGATGGAGCCAAGGCTTCATCCCGACGAGTTCGGCTATGGCCTGATCCCCGGACGCGGCGGGATCCCGCCAGGACTGGTGCCCTTCGCCACCGTCCTTGAAGCCGAGGGGCTGACCATCGTCGCACCAAGATCCGCGCTGATCCGGCACGGAATCGCGCACCGGGCGGGCTTTGCATGCATCACGCTGACGGTTCATTCCGATCTTGAGGCCGTGGGCCTTACCGCCGCATTCGCGCGGGCACTGGCCGAAGCCGGCCTGGGCGCCAACGTGATCGCGGGCCTGCATCACGACCACATCCTGACCAACTGGGATCGCCGCTCAGAGGCGGTTGATCGCCTGCTTGCGCTCGCGCGCCGTGATCAGGCGTGACCGGCCGCCGCTGACAGCAGCAGCGGGTCGATCCCCAGCGACCGCAGCGCGGTTTCCCACTTGGTGGAATTGTCGTCGGAAAACAGAAGCTCCGGCGTCGCCTCGCAGGTCAGCCAGCCGTTCTGAAGGATCTCGTCCTCAAGCTGACCGGGACCCCAGCCGGAATAGCCGAAGGCCAGGATCGACTGGCGCGGCCCTTCGCCCTTGGCAAAGGCCTCAAGTATGTCGAGGGTCGCAGTCATCCCGAACCGGTCGTCGACGTTCAGCGTCGCTGTGTCGCTGCGATAATCGTCGGAATGCAGGACGAAACCCCGGCTGTTTTCCACCGGCCCGCCGAAATGCACGCGTATGTCGCGCGACTGCGACGACATGGGGATGTCCAGTTGTTGAAGCAGGTCCGCGAAGCGCAGGTCGCGTGCGGGCTTGTTCACGATCAGTCCCATCGCGCCTTCGCCCGAATGGGCGCACATGAAGACGACGCTGCGATCAAAGCGGGGATCGCCCATGCCGGGCATCGCGATTAGCATCTTGCCGCTCAGGTTCATCTTGGCCTCCTGTGCTAAAGATTGCGCTCGAACCGCCCGGTGACAAGGCTGCATCGGGAATCTGGCGCCCGATTGGCGGAAAGTTGACTTCTCCTTCCGCGCGAGGATGCCTAGATTGGTCATGATGAACAGCATTCGCAGATATCTTGCGGCCTCGGCCGCGTTGGCCATTCTGGCGAGCCCGGCCTGCGCCCAGTCCTTGCCCGATGACCTGTACCGGGCCGAGCTTCTGCCCGGATGGCAGACGCCCGAGGGCACGCGGATGGCCGCACTTCGCCTTTCGATGGCCAAGGGCTGGAAGACATACTGGCGCGCGCCGGGCGAGGCCGGGATCCCCCCCGTATTCGATTGGTCCGGCTCGAAGAACGTCGCCTCGGTCACCTATCACTGGCCGGCGCCGGAGGTGTTCGAGCTTAGCGGCTACACGACCTTCGGGTTTCACGACGAGTTGGTGCTGCCGATCGAGATCCGGCCGCAGGACGCCAGCCAGCCGATCACGGCCTCGGCCGAAGTGGAACTCGGCATCTGCGAGGATATCTGCGTTCCGGTGGCCTTCACGATATCCGCAGAACTGTCGGGCAGCGAAGCGGATACGAGAATCCGTCAGGCGCTGGCAAGCATGCCTGAAGACGCCCGGGATGCGGGCCTGACCGGCTTTCGCTGCACGGTCGAACCGATTCGCGACGGATTGCGGCTGACCGCAACGCTGACCATGCCGCCGCTGGGCCGGGAAGAGGTGGCGGTGCTTGAGGCGGGCGCGGGCGACATCTGGGTCTCGCCTGCCGAAACGCGGCGCGAGGGCGGAACGCTCGTCTCCGTCGCCGACCTGGTGCCACCGACGGCCCGCCCCTTCGCGCTTGACCGCTCATCCGTGGTGGTGACGGTTCTCGCCCCAGGACGCGCCGTGCAAGAGATCGGCTGCACCGGCTAGCTCCGGCGGCGCCCCGCAAACGCCAGCGCAACTGCAAGCCCCGCCGCCACGATCAGGGCGGCGGCCGCGATGCCAAGCGCAATCTCTCCGAGATCCCCGCCCGTCGGCGCGAACGCGATCAGCGCGGCCACACCCGCAGCCACGGCAATGGCCAGGGAAGACACCAGAACGCGCAGTCGCCCGGCGCGCCCGGCAAAGGCGCGGCGCAGCGCGCGGATCTGTTGCGCCACATCGGCCTGGATTACCAGAAAGACCGGCACCACGATCAGGACCAGCACCATCCCGAAGCCCAAGCCGTAGCACAGGGTTATGACCGTGGGCTTGAGAAACTGCGCCTGCTTGGACGATTCATAAAGCAGCGGGGCAAGGCCCGCGACGGTTGTCGCGGTGGTCAGAAACACCGCACGCAGGCGACCCGCGACGGCGTCGACGATGGCCGGGATCAGCGCGCGTTTTCGCGCCTCTTCGCCCACCGCAACGACAAGCACGATCGCATCGTTGACGATGATGCCGGCCATGCCGATCATCCCCACGACCGAGAACATGGACAGCGGCACATCCCAGACCCAGTGGCCGTGCAACGCGCCGATCAGGCCGAAGGGAATGACCGCCATGACCACGACGGGTCGCCACCAGCTTGCGAAGATCCAGGCCAGCACGGCGAATATGCCCGCAAGCGCGGCGGCCAGCCCCACGAGCGCGTCGGACAGAAAGCGGCCCTCGTCCTCGCTCAGACCGGAAAGTTTGTAGCTCAGGTCGAATTCCTGGGCGAGTTCGGGCAGCAGGATCGTCCGGACCTCGTCCAGGATCGCGGCGGCCCGCGCGGGATCGTCGTCGGCCAGATCGCCGGTCACTTCGACCACGGCGCGGCCATCCTCGCGCCGGATCGCGGAAAAGCCCCCCCGGACCGAGGCAGTGACGATGTCGGCCAGCGGGACATAGGCGCCGGCTGGGGTGCGAAGCAGGGTATGGTCCAGGAAATCGGCGCGAACGTCTTCGGGCGGCATTTCCACCCGGATCGAGGCCGATCTGGCGCCCGCAGGGAATGTCGCCGCCTCGATCCCGGACAGGCGGGCGCGCAGCTCGCGGCCGACATCTTCGGTCCGGAAGCCCAGTGCCTGCCCCTGCGGCGTCAGGTCCAGAACCAGTTCGTCCTTGTCATAGGGCAGGCTGTCTTCCAGCGCCGAAACCTCGGGGTAGCGCGAAAGTCGCGTCTTGAGGGTTTCGGCGGCCGATTTCAGTGCCTGTGCGGATGCGCCCGATAGCTGGACCGTCAGCGCGTCGGCGGCCGGACCGAATCGCGCGCCCCGGAACGACAGCTCCTCCAGCAGCGGATGTGCCGGCGCGGCCTCCTGCAGGTCCGCCAGGAACTGGAAACTGGACCATGTCCGCAGGTCGGCGTCGATCAGCTCGATCGAGATGCCACCGACCAGGTCGGGATCGCGGGTGTCGCTGGCGCCGAAGTAGCGGCCCGTGCTGCCCCCCACCTCGGCCAGGACATGGCGGAGCGGGTAGGTGCCATACCTTTCCTCGTAATCGCGCGCGACCTTTTCGGTCGCCTCCTGCAGCGCGTAGGCGAAGGCCAGCGTATCGTCGCGCCGCGCCCCCGACAGCATCGAGAAATTGCCCGTCACCGCGCCCTGTTCCGGCGAGTTGAAGAAGCGCCAGGTGATGTCGCCTCTGAGAAACAGCCCAACCTCGAACGCCAGAAGCGCGATGGCGCCCGCCAGCACGGCATAGCGCATCGCCAGGGCGGCCCGCGTCAGGGGGCGCACCACCCGGTCACGCAGCCAGGCGAAGCCGCGGTTGACCTGGCGGCTGGGCCAGTCATACCAGCGCCCGGCGCCCACATGCGCCAGCGCCTTGGCCATGTGGTTGGGAAGGATCAGGAACGCCTCGAGCAGCGAGGCCGCAAGCACCGCCGTCACGGTCAGAGGGATGTCCGAGATCAGTCGTCCGAAGGTGCCGCTGATCGCGGTCAGGCCCAAGAAGGCTATGATCGTCGTGACGGTCGACGAAAACACGGGCGCGGCCATGCGGGTCACCGCCGTTTCCGCCGCGACCAGGGGCGGCTCCGCCAGCCTGCGCGCGCGGAAATCGGCGTGTTCGCCGACGACGATGGCATCGTCGACGACAATGCCAAGGGTCAGGATCAGCGCGAAGAGCGATATCATGTTCAGCGTCAGGCCCGCCGCGTACATGAAGGCGACGGCTGCCAGCATCGCGGCGGGAATGCCCGCCGCGACCCAGAACGCGGTGCGGGCGTTCAGGAACAGGAACAGGAAGATCAGCACCAGCCCCAGCCCCAGCGCCCCGTTTTCGACAAGGATCGACAGGCGCGCGGAAATGTCGGCGGACCGGGTCCTGACAAGGTCGATCGAAACGCCTTGCGGCAGGGTCGGGCGCATCTCGGCGGCGACCTGCTCGACCTTGGCCTGAATGCCGATGGCGTCGCCGGCAGCCGAGCGGTCGACGCGGACCACGACCGCCGGATTGGTGCCGGCGAAATAGGCGCGGGACCGGTCGGCCGGCTGCTGGGATATGCGGGCGGCGTCGCCCAGCCGCAGCGTCGTGCCGTCCGCGTCACTCCGCAGCACGATCCGCGCCAGCGCGTCGGGCGCGCGACGCTCGGTTCCGGTCCGCAGCCGCGTGTTGGCGCCCTCGACCTCGCCCGCCGGGTTCGTCCCGGTTTCCGCGCCGATCGCATCCGCGATCTCGGCAAGGGTCAGATCGTGCCGCAGGAGCGACGCCATCGAGACCTCGACCGTGATCTCGGGATCGGCAAGGCCCTGGATCGTCGCCCGCGTGACACCCTGGGCGAACAGTTCGGTCACGAAGTCATCGGCAAAGCGCCCCAGCTGATCGACCGTGACGGGACCCGAGATGACGACGTCGGTCACGCGGTCGCGCCACGAGCTTCGCCGCACCTCGGGTGTTTCGGTATCGTCCGGAAGCGTCGTGATGCCTGCCAGCGCTGTTTCCACATCCGCCAGCCCGCGCGAAAGGTCCCAGCCCGGCTCGAACTCAAGCTCGATGCTGGCCCTGCCTTCGCTGGCCACCGAGCTTGCGCGCTCGACACCTTCGACCGCGCGCAGAGCGGGTTCCATCACCTCGATGATACCGCGGTCCACATCGGCGGCCCCGGCGCCGGGCCAGACGACGGTGACATCGACCTCGGGCACCACAACGTCGGGAAAATATTGTGTTCGCATGTTCGGGATGGCGGCCAGGCCGGCCATCATCACCACGACCAGAACCAGGTTCGCGGCCGTCGCGTGGCGCGTGAAATAGGACAGGATGCCCGCCACCAGCCCGTCGCCGCGCCGCGCCATCCTAACCTCCGCTGCGGGCTTCGATGCGCCGCACCGTATCGGCCGGCACGAAGTCCCTGCCCAGTTCGGCCAGCACCCGCGCCTTGGCCCCGGCGGACAGTCCCTCGTTGGCCTCGACCAGCGCGACAAGCGCCGCGCGGCGTTCCGGCGCCAGCGGGATCAGAGCAGCTTCGTCAGGCTCGCCCTCGCGGACGGGGCGGATGCGGATCCCCGGCCCCAGAAGCGGCGACCGGCCCGCAACGATTTCGCGCCCGGCAAGGTCGCCCGGCGCGACGATCGCCTTGTCGCCCTGACGGCGCAGCAGCGTCACCTGAGCCGCCTCGAGCCTGTCCCCTGCCGCAACCAGAAGCACAGAGCCGTCCGGCCCAAGCGCGGCGGCGGGAATTTCCGCGACCGCGTGAAGTTCCGGTTCGGTCACTTCGACGCTGACGAAATCGCCGGGTCTGAGACCATCGGCCCGATCCAGCGCGGCGAACAGCAGCCGCCCGCTTTCGCCTGCGGCCACGGCCGCTCCCGCGCGGGTCAGCTGGCCTGACGCCTCCGCAAGGCCCGAGGTCGCCGCGACGGGAAGCGGCAGAAGCGCGCCGTTCCCGTCAAGAAGCCGCGAAAATTCGGCCGTGGAAAGGCGGAACGCCACTTCAAGTGCGGCGGGATCGATCAGCACCCCCAGCTTTTCGTTGCGGCTGACAAGCCCGCCCCGGACCGCGGCGACTTCGGACAGGACACCGGAAAACCCGGCCTCAAGCACCGTGTCGGCCACGCGCCGCTCGGCCTCGGCCAGCGCGATTTCGGCACGCGAAACGGCCGATATCGCACGGTCAAGCCGCGCCTCGGCCTCGGCCAGCGCCTGCCTGCGGGTGAGGACGCCCTGCACCGCCGCCGAGGCGGCCAGCGCCGCCGCTTCGCGGTCGGCGGCTGTCCCCAGTCCCCTGGTCGCAAGATCCTCAAGCCGCCCCAGTGCCTTGTCGCGCAGTTCCGCCTGGACGTCCGCGGCGGCCAGATCGTCGCGGGCAAGACCCAGCGCGTTCTCTGCCTCTTGCCGCTCAAGCCGGGCGGAGGTCAGGTCCGCCGCCGCCAGGTCGCGCGCCGCCTCTGCATCGCGCGGGTCGAGCCGCAGAAGCACCTCGCCCGCCCCGACCGCGCCGCCTTCCAGGAAGTTCGGATGGATCTCGACGATCGTTCCTTCGGCTGCGGCACGCAATTCCAGGGTGCGGCTGCTGCGCACCGTGCCATAGGCGGTCAGAACCGGCGCGATCGTATCTGGTTCAAGCCGGATGACATTCGCGGCGAAGACCCGTTCGCGCGCGCCCTCGGACGGCGCGGGACCAGCCTGCCGCGTTTCGATCGAGTCGCGCAGCCACAGACCGGCAAGCGCCAGCAGCGCGACGGCTGCGGCAAGATGCACCAGTCCCAGAAGGCTGCGAAATAGGAAACGCATGGTCTTTCTTCCGTGCAGAACGGACAAAGCCTATAGCCGCGCCCGCGCGCCTCCAAGCTCAAAGCGTTCAGCGCACGCGGGCGTGACCTGCGGCGCTACTTGCGACGCAGGTGCTCATCCAGGCGCGGCATGATCTCGACGAAGTTGCAGGGCCGGTGACGGTAGTCGAGTTGCCACTTGAGGATTTCGTCCCAGGCATCCTTGCAGGCGCCGGGGCTGCCCGGCAGCGCGAACAGGTAGGTGCCGTTCGCCACCCCGCCCGTCGCCCGGCTTTGCACGGCAGAGGTGCCGATCTTCTGCATGGACACGATGGTGAAGACCGTGGCGAAGGCCTCGATCTCCTTCTCGTAGACGTCGCGATGCGCCTCGACCGTCACGTCGCGGCCCGTCAGGCCCGTGCCGCCGGTCGATATGATCACGTCGATCCCGGGATCCGCGCACCAGTCACGCAGCCGTGCCGCGATGTCGGCGCGTTCGTCGCGCACGATGTCGCGCGCCGCCAGCACGTGTCCGGCTTCGGCGATCCGCGCGACCAACGCCTCGCCCGATCTGTCCTCTGCAAGTCCGCGGCTGTCGGACACGGTCAGGATGGCGATCCGGACCGGGATGAAGTCCTTGGTTTCGTCGATGCGGCTCATGCGGGATCCTCAAGCCTTGCCTTGATCTCAAGCAGATCCGCCCAGGCCTCGCGCTTGGCGGCGGGATTGCGCAGGAGATAGGCGGGGTGGGTCATCGGAAGCGCGGGCTTGCCGAAGGCGGCGGTCCAGTTCCCCCGCAGGCGCAGGATCCCGCGCTGGCCCAAGGCGGCGGCGCAGGGCGTGTTGCCCATCAGAATGACCAGCTTCGGATTCACAAGCTCCACATGCCGTTTCAGGAAAGGCAGCATCATCGCGATCTCGGCAGGCTCGGGGTCCCGGTTCTGCGGCGGGCGCCATGGCATGACATTGGTGATGTAGATCGCCTCCACGGGATGGTGCGCGGTCCGGGCAAGACCGATCGCCGCGAACATCCGGTCCAGAAGCTGCCCCGCCCGCCCGACGAAAGGCCGACCCTCGATATCCTCGTCCCGGCCCGGAGCCTCGCCGATGATCATCACCCGCGCTTCGGGGTTGCCGTCGGCGAAGACGAAATTGCGCGCGCCCTTCTTCAGGTCGCACAGGTCGTAGGCCGACTGCGCCGTGGCGAGCTGTTCCAGGGATGCGGCACGCGCCGCCGCAGCAGCAGCGGCCTCAACCGGATCGGCCGCCGCAGGCTGCGGCGCGGGATTCGGGGCGCCGGGCGCGGATCTGGAGGCTTTCACCGCGGGCTGCTCCTGCTCGTAGCGGTTCACCGGCAGGTCGCCCACCGCCTCGTCAGCGCCAAGCTCCACCTGCCACTCATAGAGCGCGCGGGCGGTTGCGAAATCCATCTGGGCAAGGGTCATGTCCATGCCCGCCAAGCTAGGCTGGCGCCAAGGCGACCACAAGGCGCGTATTCGCCGTTGCCCGAACCGCGTCCTTTTGCCATAAGCCCCTGAAATGGACCGGAGGCCCTGATGACATTCCGCGCGCGGCATCTTCTGGGGATCGAGCACCTTGCCCCGGAAGAGATTCGCACCGTCCTTGACCTGGCAGAGACCTATGTCGACCTGAACCGGCGCACGGTGAAGCATTCCGACGCGCTTGCAGGCATGACGCAGATCAACATGTTCTTCGAAGCGTCGACGCGCACCCAGGCGTCGTTCGAGCTCGCGGGCAAGCGGCTGGGGGCGGACGTGATGAACATGTCGGTCGCCCATTCCAGCGTGAAGAAGGGGGAAACCCTTATCGACACGGCGATGACCTTGAACGCCATGCACCCCGACCTCCTGGTCGTGCGCCACCCGGCCTCGGGCGCGGTGGACCTTCTGGCGCAGAAGGTCAATTGCGCGGTGCTGAACGCGGGCGACGGGCGGCACGAACACCCGACACAGGCGCTTCTGGACGCGCTGACGATTCGGCGCGCCAAGGGCCGGATCCAGCGCCTGACCGTCGCCATCTGCGGCGACATCGCCCACAGCCGGGTCGCCCGGTCGAACCTGATTCTGCTGGGCAAGATGGAAAACCGGGTGCGCCTGATCGGCCCGCCGACGCTGATGCCCTCGGGCGTGGGTGACCTGGGCTGCGAGGTCTACCAGGACATGCGCGAAGGGCTGAAGGACTGCGACGTGGTGATGATGCTTCGCCTGCAACGCGAACGGATGGACGGCGGCTTCATCCCGTCGGAACGCGAATACTACCACCGTTTCGGACTGGACGCGGAAAAGCTGGCCTTCGCGAAGGAAGACGCGATCGTCATGCATCCGGGCCCCATGAACCGAGGGGTCGAGATCGACGGCGAACTGGCCGATGACATCAACCGCAGTGTCATCCAGCACCAGGTCGAGATGGGCGTCGCCGTCCGGATGGCCTGCATGGACCTGCTGGCGCGCAACCTGAGGGCCGAGCGCGGGGCCAGGGCTGCGGGGGTGATGGTATGACCCTGCACCTGATCAATGCCCGCCTGATCGACCCCGAAGGGCTGACCCAGTCCGAAGGCTCGGTCACTATCGAAGACGGCGTGATTTCCGCGCTGAACGGCGATGCCCCGAAGGGCGCGAACGTCTTCGACTGCGAGGGTCGCTGCCTGGCGCCCGGCATCGTCGACCTGGGCGTCAAGATCGGCGAGCCGGGCGAGCGGCACAAGGAGTCGTTCCGCTCCGCCGGCCTTGCAGCCGCCGCGGGCGGCGTCACGACGATCATCGCCCGCCCCGACACGCACCCGGCCATCGACAACCCAGAAACGCTGGAGTTCGTCACCCGCCGCGCGGCCGAAGCCTCGCCCGTCCGTATCCGCCACATGGCCGCCCTGACCAAGGGCCGCGAAGGGCGCGAGATGACCGAGATCGGGTTTCTTCTGGACGCGGGCGCCATCGCTTTTACCGACTGCGATCATGTCGTGACCGACACCAAGGTCCTGTCCCGCGCGCTGACCTACGCCAAGTCGCTGGGCGCGCTGGTGATGGGGCACCCGCAGGAGCCGGGCCTTTCGAAGGGCGCGGCCACGACTTCGGGCAAGTTCGCCAGCCTGCGCGGCCTTCCCGGCGTGTCGCCGATGGCCGAGCGCATCGGTTTCGACCGCGACATGGGCCTGGTCGAGATGACCGGGGTCAGGTACCACTTTGACCAGATCACCACGGCAAGGGCGCTGCCGCCGCTGGAGCGGGCGAAGAGAAACGGCTTCGACGTGACCGCCGGCACCTCGATCCACCACCTGACGCTGAACGAATTCGACGTCGGCGACTACCGCACCTTCTTCAAGGTCAAGCCGCCGCTGAGAAGCGAGGATGACAGGCTGGCCACCGTCGAGGCGGTGGCCTCGGGCGTGATCGACATCATATCGTCGATGCACACGCCGCAGGACGAGGAATCGAAACGCCTGCCCTATGAGGACGCGGCGGCCGGCGCGGTGGCGCTGGAAACCTTCCTGCCGGCGGCGCTGCGGCTTTACCATGCCGGGCATCTGACGCTGCCGCAGCTGTTCCGGGCGATGGCGCTGAACCCCGCGGGCCGTCTGGGCCTGCCGCAGGGGCGGCTGGCCCAGGGCGCGCCAGCGGACCTCGTGCTTTTCGATCCCGACACGCCCTTCGTGCTGGATCGCTTCAAGCTCAGGTCAAAGTCGAAGAACACGCCCTTTGACGGGCAGAGGATGGAAGGCCGTGTGCTGGCGACATGGGTCGCCGGAAGACAGGTCTTCGGCGCGGAGGCGTAAGATGCCGGAACTGACAAGCGGGGCGACGGTCCTGATCCTGACGGCGCTTCTGGGCTATCTGCTTGGCTCCGTTCCCTTCGGCCTTGTGATCACCAGGGCGTTGGGCCTGGGCGACGTGCGCAAGATCGGGTCCGGCAACATCGGTGCGACGAACGTGCTGCGCACCGGCAGCAAGCCAGCCGCGTTTGCCACGCTGATCCTCGACGGCGGCAAGGGCGCGGTCGCGGTGCTGATCGCGCGCGCGCTGGCGGGCGGGGACGCGGCCCAGATCGCCGGGCTTGCCGCCTTTCTGGGCCACCTCTACCCGGTCTGGCTGAGATTCAAGGGCGGCAAGGGTGTTGCGACCTTTCTGGGCACGGTGCTTGCCCTTGCCTGGCCCGTGGGACTTGCAGCCTGTGGCACCTGGCTGGTCGCGGCGTTGCTGACGCGGCGCTCATCCCTGGGCGCGCTGGTGTCGGCGGCGCTGTCGGCGGCCTGGGCGGTGGTCCTGGGGCATGGCGACATGGTGGTGCTGATCGTGATCCTTGCCGCGCTTGTCTTCTGGCGGCACCGGTCCAACATCGCCCGGATCATCGCCGGAGAGGAGCCCCGGATCGGGGGCAAGTGATCGGGGGCAAGTGATCGGGGAAATCTCGCCGGCGCGGGGCAACGGGCGCGGCGCCGAAAGCGGCTGGAAGGGTGCGCCGACACCCTTGCGCTGCCAATGCGTCTGCCAGACACTCGGCGCAGCGGAAACGAGGAGGGCGCGATGGATTTCTGGACTGCGGTCAAGACCTGCTTCAACAAATACGCAACCTTCAGGGGGCGCGCCACGCGGCCCGAGTACTGGTGGTTCGTCCTGTTCCTGTTCATTGCGAACATCGTTCTGAGCGTGCTGGACTTCGCGCTTTTCGGCATGCATGCGCAGTCCATGCAGCCGATTTCGACGATCTTCTCTCTGGTGACGATCCTGCCCAGCCTGGCCGCCGCCGTCCGGCGCCTGCATGACACGGGCCGCAGCGGCTGGTGGCTGCTGCTGATCTTCATCCCCATCCTGGGCTTCCTTGTCCTGATCTGGTTCCTTGCCCAGCCCAGCGAGGAAGGGGAAAACGACTTTGGCCCCGCCCCGGGCGAAGCCGGCGCGGGAACGTCTATCCCAAGGGTGAACCGTCAGTAGCTGTATTCGGCGTAGACGCGGGACAGGTCGCCCGCCCATTCGCCGTGATACTTTTCCAGAAGTTCATCGGCGGGCACCTTGCCCGTTTCGACGCTTTCCTGAAGCGCGTTCAGGAAGTGCGTCTCATTCGGTACCATGCCGCCTGCGCCGGGCTTCGCCCGCGCCTTGAGTCCGGCTTCGGCGATCGCGACGACGTCCCGTGCAAGATCCAGCATCCGAACGCCGCCCGCTTCCGCCTGAAGCGCGTCGACGGAGGCCGCGACGCGCAGCGCCTCTCTCGTCTCATCGTTCCAGTTCTTGCAGAGGTCCCAGGCGGCATCCAGAGCAGACTGGTCGTAAAGCAGGCCGACCCACAGCGCGGGCAGCGCGCAAAGGCGGCGCCAGGGGCCGCCGTCCGCGCCGCGCATCTCGATATACTTCTTGACGCGCGCCTCCGGGAAGACTGTCGTCATGTGGTCTGCCCAGTCCGACAGGGTGGGCTTTTCACCCGGCAGCGCGGGCAGTTCGCCCTTCAGGAAGTCGCGGAACGACTGGCCAAGCGCATTGATGTACTTGCCGTCGCGGTAGACGAAATACATCGGCACGTCGAGAACGTAGTCCACATAGCGCTGATAGCCCATGCCGTCCTCGAACACGAAGGGCAGCATGCCCGTGCGCGCCCCGTCCAGGTCGCGCCAGATCCGGCTGCGCCAGGACTTGTGGCCGTTGGGCTTGCCCTCGAAGAACGGGGAATTCGCGAACAGCGCGGTCGCGACGGGCTGAAGGCTCAGCGCCACGCGAAGTTTCTTGACCATGTCTGCCTCGGACGCGAAGTCGAGGTTCACCTGCACCGTGCAGGTCCGGTACATCATCTGCGTGCCATGGGTACCGACCCGGCCCATGTAGTCGGTCATCAGCCGGTAGCGCCCCTTCGGCATCATCGGCATCTGGTCATGCGTCCATTCCGGCGCCGCGCCCAGCCCGATGAACCGGGCGCCGATGCGGTCGGCGATCTCGTGCACCTCGCGCAGGTGTTCGTTCACCTCGTCGCAGGTCTGGTGAATCGTTTCGAGCGGCGCGCCCGAAAGCTCAAGCTGCCCGCCGGGTTCAAGCGAGACATTGGCGCCGTCCTTGGTCAGGCCGATGATGTTGTCCTGTTCGTAGACGGGATCCCAACCGAAACGGTCGCGCAGCCCTTCCAGCATGGCCTTGATCGAGCGCGGCCCGTCGTAGGGCAAGGGCGCCAGCGTGTCCTTGCAGTAGCCGAACTTCTCGTGCTCGGTCCCGATGCGCCAGTCATCCTTGGGCTTTTCGCCCGAGGCCATGTATTCGGCCAGTTGCTCGAAGCGTTCGATCGGACCGCCGCCGGACTGAGGAATGGACATCTGGTGGGCTCCGCCTGATTGCGCACTCAAGGCGCATAGAGGGGCGAGTTGGCAGGGTCAAGTCAAGGCCGCATGCGCGGATCTCTGCCAGAGAATCTCTGTGCCCTCGCGCGCATCGAGTGCGCGCGAAAGCGCACCCAGATCAATGCCGGGAAGCGCGGCAAAGGCATCGTGCAGCCGATCCGCCCCGGCGGCGGCAATCGGGATCAACAGAACCTGTCCATCCGCCTGCCTGAGCCGCCAGTGGCGCTTGCCGTGGATGTCGATCAGCCGGATCTCGGTCAGTTCGCGCAGCGCGACATAGCCGCCGAAGGTCGGTCCCAGATAGCCGATCTGGCCTTCGTCGATCTCGACCATGCCGGGCGCATCGACGGTTCGCGCGAAACGCAGCCGGCGCACGGCGACCGCGCCCCAGCCAAGGCCAAGCGCACCCAGCACAAGCCCGAGCGGGATAAAGACATAGCCACCCAGCCGGGTGATCCAGAGCGCGACGGCCACCAGGCCCGCGGCAAACAGGACCTCGCGCCAGCGCCACAGGCCCTTTTGCAGTTCGGGCCGTATGAAGCTCATCGCGACACTCCCTGATAGGGTGCCTGCCGGCGCGCCGGGGCCATGTCATCGAACGCCCGGATGAGCCGGGCCGCCCCGTCCGGTCCCCTCTCCCACAGGGCACCGCCTTGGGCGTAGTGCAGGCGGTCTTGCCAGATGTCGGCCCATTCCCAGCGGGTTTCCACCCGCGCGCCATCAGAGCCGATCAGGGCGTAGCGGTTGGAAACGATCGCGCGCCGCGGTTCGCCCAGGGCGAAGGACAGCTCTAACCGCCCGCCTCCCGGGACATCGCGGGCCAGTATTGCGGCGTAGCCCGCGCCGTCCAGCCGGCGCCAGCCGCGGGCCTGCATCAGCGCCGCATAGGTGTCCCCCATGTGAAAGCCGTCCGTCGAATGGGGAAAGGCGTTTGCGGGCGCTTGGTGCAGTTCACGGGTCGGCAGGGACTCGGCCGGTCCAACTCCGTTCAGCCAGAGCTGCCCGGATTCAGGAAAGCCGCCGCCGCCGCCCCAGGTGCTGTCCTGCGGCATGTGCGCGATCGAGGTGAGCCAGGGCGCCCGCGAAACAGCGGTCCACCAACGCGTCCCGCCCTTGCCCGCGAAGCAGACCAGGTGCCGCCCGTCCGGCGACAGGTCACAGCGGTGTTCGTAGATGCGACCGTGAAACCATTGACCAAGCTCGAAGCTATCGTCGTCGCGGTTCCAGCCGATGCTGGCGACCCAGCGGCTTGGCCCGCGCCTGAGGACAATCGCGGCGGCGCAGTCGCGCGCAGTGATGACGTGAAGACGCGGCGGGGTCATCTGCGCCGGGCCGCTCATTCCTGCCGCCAGTCGCCAAGCGCCGCCTGCCAGAGCACCAGCGCGGCAAGCGCTGCCGTTTCCGCGCGCAGTATCCTGGGACCAAGCGGCACCGGCCGCACGAAGGGCAAGGCGCGAAGCCGAGTGCGCTCGGCGCCGGAAAACCCGCCCTCGGGCCCGATCAGGATTGCCCAAGGTCCCGGCATTTCGTTCAGCAGGGCCTGAAGCGCCGACGACCGGCCCGCCGCGTCCTCGTCAGCCCAGAGGATCCGGCGCGCGGGGTCCCAACGCGCAAGCACCTTGGCCAAAGGTGCGATGTCGTCGACCTCGGGCAGGTGAAGCGCGCCGCACTGTTCGGCCGCCTCACGCACATGGGCTTCGGCCTTGTCGCGCCGCAGGCGTTCCGCGTTTGTGAAATCCGTCGCAACCGGCACGATCCGCGCAGCGCCAAGCTCCACCGCCTTTTCCACGATGAAGTCGGTCCGGGCCTTCTTGACCGGCGCGAACAGAAGCCAAAGGTCAGGCGCCTGCGTCTGTGCCGCCGTCTGCGCCATGCAGGACAGCGCACCCTTGCGCTTTCCCGCCTCTGCGACTTCGGCCAGCCATTCGCCGTCGCGGCCGTTGAAGACCAGGACCTGACCGCCAACGCCCTGCCGCATCACACCGAAAAGGTAATGCGCCTGCGCCTCGTCCAGGGGAACCGATTGCCCCGGGCCAAGCGGATGGTCTACACAAAGTCTGATCTTAGCTGACGACATGAGGCCGAACTTATGACCCCGACCGAGCAAAAGCCAGAGCCCGGCGGGCAGGTCTCTGATGCGGTTCGGGGAAACTGGGTCGACCGGTTCGCCCCGGAGTTCAGCCGGCCCTACCTGAGGCTCAGCCGGGCCGACCGCCCGATCGGGACATGGCTGCTGCTGCTTCCCTGTCTTTGGGGGCTGGCACTTGCTGCCGCGGTGGACGGCTGGCGGCTTTTCGACCTGTGGATCGCGATCGGCTGCGGGCTTGGCGCCTGGCTCATGCGCGGGGCGGGCTGCACCTGGAACGACATCACCGACCGCGACTTCGACGCGGCCGTGGCGCGCACGCGGTCGCGCCCGATTCCATCGGGTCAGGTCACGGTGAAACAGGCCGTGGCCTGGATGTTCGCGCAGATGGCGCTGGCCGGGCTGATCCTTCTGACCTTCGACTGGACCGCGGTTCTGCTGGGGGTATCGTCGCTGGGCATCGTGGCGCTTTATCCCTTTGCCAAGCGCTTCACCTGGTGGCCGCAGGCGGTCCTGGGGCTGGCCTTCAACTGGGGCGTTCCGGTTGCCTGGGCCGCGCATTCGGGCGACTGGCCCGGCCTTCCCGCCTGGCTGCTCTATGCCTCGGGGATCGCGTGGACGCTTTTCTACGATACGATCTACGCACATCAGGACAAGGAGGACGACGTGCTGATCGGCGTGAAGTCCACGGCCCGGCTTTTCGGCGCGGACACCGGCAAGTGGCTGGCGCGATTCCTGGTCGCCGCGGTGACGCTGATGGGCCTTGCGGTGCTGCTGGCGCTTGGTCCGGGATCGGGCGTGCTGGCGCTGATCGTCGCCCTGGCGGCGCCCTGGGCGCTTGGATGGCACCTGTTCTGGCAGATTTCGCGCCTTGACATCGATGATCCCGAAAACTGTCTCAGGCTGTTTCGAACGAACCGGAATGCCGGACTGCTGCCTGCGCTGTTTCTTGCCTGTGCCGGGTTCCTCTGATTGATCCGCCCCCCGACGGGCCGTAAGAGAGAGCGTTCAATTACCCAGCGAGGTTTTCCGCCGGATGAAGTTGTCCCCCAAAACGATCGGCGCGGGCGTATTCGCAGCGGCGGCGGCCCTGTCGATTCTTGCCGCGGTCTGGGCGGCCTTCGCGATCGAGCACCGTGCGGCGCGGGCCGTGCGCACGGCGCTGGACGACGGCGGCTACGACTGGGCCGAGGTGTCCGTGGACGGTCTGCAGGTGACCCTGTCCGGAATGGCGCCAAGCGAGGCCCTGCGCTTCCGCGCCCTGTCAGCGGCGGGAACCGTGGTCGACGGCCGCAGCATCGTGGACAGGATGGACGTAGTCGACCCCTCGGCGCTCGGGCTTCCGGAGTTTACGCTCGAGATCCTGCGCAACGGCGACGGGATTTCGCTGATCGGCCTTGTGCCCTCCGAAGCGGCGCACGGCGCCATCGTCGAGCGGCTGTCGGACATGGCGGGCGATGGCCAGGTGACCGACATGCTTGAAACCTCGGAACATCCGGAACCCGAGGGCTGGCAGGCCGCCGTCGATTTCGGGCTGCGCGCGATGGAGTCGCTTTCGCGCTCAAAGATCTCGGTCACGGCCGACAACGTGTCGGTGATGGCGATCTCGACCAGCGCGGTGGAAAAGGCGCGGATCGAAGCCGAACTGCGCCGCGCCAAGCCGGCAGCGCTGCAACTGAGCCTTGATATCTCGGCGCCGCGGCCGGTGATCGCGCCCTTCACGCTGCGCTTCGTCGCAGACGAGGCCGGGGCGCGCTTCGATGCCTGTTCGGCCAACAGCGAAAGGGCGCGCGATCGCATCATCGCCGCGGCGACCAGGGCCGGGATCAACGACAAGGTCACCTGCACCATCGGTCTGGGGGTACCCAGCCCCGACTGGGCGCAGGCGGTGGCGATGGGGATCGACGCGACGGCAAAGCTTGGCAAGGCCGTCATCACCTTTTCGGACGCCGACGTTTCGCTGGTCGCGGACGCTGCGGTCGCGCAGGAGCTGTTCGATCGCGTCGTTGGTGAACTGGAATCCAACCTTCCCGAAGTGTTTTCACTTCACGCCGTGCTGGCCGAGGGTGACGCCGCCAGCTCTCAGAGCGAGGGGGTGCAGGAATTCTCTGCGATCCTGAGCGAAGACGGCGGCGTCGAACTGCGCGGGCGCGTCACCGACCAGCTGGCACGCGAAGCTGTGGAAAGCTACGCGCGTTCAAGGTTCGGCGCTGCCGAGGTCTATGCTGCGACCCGGCTTGACCCGGGCTTGCCCAAAGGGTGGTCGATCCGCGTCCTTGCCGCGCTTGAGGCGCTTGGCCATCTGCAGTCCGGTCAGGTCCGGGTGCGCGCCGATCGGGTCTTCATTTCCGGCACGACGGACCAGCCCGATGCCCGCGACGACGTCGCGCGCATCCTCTCGGACAAGCTGGGCGAGGCGCAGAAGTTCCAGATCGACATCTCCTACGTGCCCGTCGTGGTGCCCGAGGTCACCCTGCCTTCACCCGAGGAATGCGTGGCGGCCATCAATTCGGCCCTGAGCGAACAGAAGATCGACTTCGAACCGGGTTCGGCCCGGATCGCGGCGTCGGCGAACGACACGCTCGACACGATCGCCGACCATCTCAGGGACTGCGCAGACGCGCAGATAGAGGTCGCCGGCCACACCGACAGCCAGGGCAGCGACGAGATGAACATGAACCTGTCCCGGTCGCGGGCGCAGTCGGTCGTTCAGGCGCTGATGGCGCGCAGGGTTCTGACCGGCAACCTGAGTGCCGTGGGGTACGGCGAAACCATCCCCATCGCGACGAACGACACCGAAGAAGGGCGCGAACAGAACCGTCGGATCGAATTCCGTCTTCTCACCGTCGCCGAAGACGGTACGGTGGTGCCCATGGCGATCGTTCCCGGCCCCGACACGCCGCGACCGAGGAAACGCCCCGAACGCGCCGGAAACGCGGCGCCTAAGACCAGCGAGTGAGGGCGGGGAGGCCCGGGACGTGAACAGGACAGACTTCATCATCGCCACGGCGATTGTTCTATTCCTGGCCTTTCTGCTGGGATGGTTCGCATCCTGGCTGCTGCATCGCCTGACGCGGGTCACGCACGCCGGCATGGGCGAGCTGGAACAGATGGCGCACGAACTTCACGAGGCAGAGGAAGCCAGGGACAGATCCCTGGCCTACATGGAAGAGCGCGAACTGGAACTGACGCGCAAGCTTTCGCAGTGCGAGGCCGAACTGCGCGCCGCGATGGAGGGACTTCGCATGGCGCGCGCCGAGGCGGAAGAACTGCGCGACTACATCGAACGGAGCAACGCCGCAGGCTGAATCGCCAGCCTACCAGCGATCAAGCGCCGCCTCGTCATCATCCTTTGCCTGGACCCATTCGGCCCCATCCGGGCCGAATTCCTTCTTCCAGAAAGGCGCGCGGGATTTCAGGTAGTCCATCAGGAACTCCGCCGCCTCGAACGCGGCCTTGCGGTGCCGCGCGGCCGTCGCGACCATCATGATCGCATCGCCCGGCGCCAACGGTCCGTAGCGGTGAATGATCAGAAGATCGGACAGCGACCAGCGCGCGCGTGCATCTTCGGCGATCTTGGCAAGCGCCTTTTCTGTCATGCCGGGATAATGCTCGATCTCCATCCGCGACATCCCGTCCGCGCCGCGAACCAGGCCCAGGAACGTCACCACCGCGCCCGCACGGCCGTCGCCCTGGCCAAAGCGCCCGCATTCCGCGCCGAAATCGAAGGGTGCAGCCTGAACGCGTATATCCACTCTAGCCCCCCGTCATCGGCGGGAAGAACGCGACCTCCCTCACCCCTTTGAGCGGCGCCGAGAAATCCGACAGCTCCTGGTCCAGCGCCACGCGAAGGGCGCGCAGGTCGGAAAAGGCCAGCGCATAGCGGTCTTCGCGCGCCTTCAGCTCTTCGATCAGCTCGGCCACGGTGGCCGCGTCCGTTTCAACCCTCTCGCGCGGCAGCCCGATGCGTTCGCGCACCCATGCAAAGTAAAGAACGTCGATCATTTCTCGTCCTTCAGGAACGGCAGGGCTTTCCGGAAATATTCCCAGCCGGTCAGGAACGTCAGAAGCGCGGCGACCCAGATCACCGCAAGCCCGATCATCGTCGCGACCGAGGAACAGCCACGCGCCCCGCAACTGCGGATCGGATCGGCCAGCCCCTGCGTGACAAGTTCGGCGTACTGGTCGGGGGTCAGACCGCGCCGCGCGATGCCCTCAAGATGCTCCAGACCCGTGCCAAGGAACAGGATGGCTATCGCGATCATCTGCGCGGTCGTCTTCCACTTGGCCAGCTTGGTGACCTTCAGCAGCGCGGCCTGGTTGCCCAGGAACTCTCGCAGACCAGACACGAAGACCTCGCGGAACAGGATCACGGTCGCGGGCAGGATGAGCCAGGGGTTCATCCCGGAATAGCCGGTGATGACCATGATCGCGATCACGACCATCGCCTTGTCCGCGATGGGATCCAGCATCGCCCCGAACTTGGATTCCTGCTTCCACTGCCGCGCAAGATAGCCGTCGAAATAGTCGGTGACCGCCGCGGTCACGAAAAGCGCGAGCGCGAACCAGTCGGCCCACGGCCGGTGGAAGTACAGGAACATGATCGCCACGCCCGGCGCGGCGAGAAGGCGCAAGACCGTCAATATGTTCGGGATCGTCCACTTCATGGCTGGCAACCTAACCGCAGCGGAACGCGGGGGGAAGGGGGATCAGATCACCGCCTCGCGGATTTGCGGAAACGCAAGATGGGCTCAGAACGTGGGCGGCGTGCAGGCCGACACAACCACGCATTCCTCGGGACCCGGATTGTGGAAACGGTGCGGGGTGCGGCTGTTGAACAGATAGCCATCGCCCGCCTCAAGCAACTGGGTTTCCGATCCGACGGTCACGCTGATGCGGCCCGACAACACGATCCCCGCCTCTTCGGCATCGTGACTGTAAAGCTCGGGGCCCGTGTCCGCGCCCGGCGCGTAGGTTTCGTGAAGCATCTGGATCGGGCTTGCCCCGGGGCGCCCGATCTGCCGGAAGTTCACGCCGCCTTCGGCTTCCCCGCGCTTGGCCGAGGGCGTGATTTCGCGCAGCTCGTGCTTGCGGAAGTACCATTTGGGTCCGCTTTCCTCGGGCGTCGCGAAGAAGTCGCTCAGCGTGATGTCGAGCCCCACGAGTATCTTCTTGAGCGTCGCGATCGACGGGCTGGTCCGGTTCTGCTCGATCAGCGATATCATGCCGCTTGTCACGCCGGTCACGGCGGCAAGCTGGCGCTGCGACATCCGGCGGCGCTCGCGCTCTTCCTTCAGCCGTGCCCCGGTATCAAAGTCCATTTCGCTTCTCCGCGACACAGCGACCTGCTGGCCGCTTCTCATAATGATAAATTTATTAGGCATCAATTCGCAATATTGATCAACGCCGCCCTCCGCTGTAAGGATGCCGCCAAAGTTCGCCAAGGAGGCTGCAATGCAGAACGCCGAGATCGAAGCCCGCCGCAAGTCCGCCATGTCGCGCGGCGTCGGCGTCATGACCCAGATTTTCGTGGACAAGGCGGAAAACGCCGAGATCTGGGACAAGGAAGGCAACCGCTACATCGACTTCGCCGCTGGTATCGCGGTGGTCAACACCGGTCACCGCCATCCCAAGGTGATCGAGGCGGTGAAGGATCAGCTGGACCACTTCACCCATACCTGTCACCAGGTCGTGCCCTATGAAAACTATGTCCGGCTGGCCGAGCGGCTGAACACCATCGTCCCGATCTCGGGCGAGAAAAAGTCGATCTTCGTCACCACCGGCGCCGAGGCGGTTGAAAACGCCGTCAAGATCGCCCGCGCCGCGACCGGCCGCCAGGCCGTCGTCGCTTTCACCGGCGCCTTCCATGGCCGGACCTTCATGGGGATGGCGCTGACCGGCAAGGTGGTGCCCTACAAGGTGGGCTTCGGCGCGATGCCGAACGATGTGTTCCACGTCCCGTTCCCGGTCGGCCTGCACGGTGTTTCGGTGCAGCAGTCGCTTGACACGCTGAACTACCTCTTCAAGGCCGATGTCGACCCCAAGCGCGTGGCCGCGATCATCGTCGAGCCCGTGCAGGGCGAGGGCGGCTTCTATGAAGCGCCACGCGACTTCTTCAAGGCGCTGCGCGCGATCTGCGACGAACACGGCATCCTCCTGATCGCCGACGAGGTGCAGACCGGCTTTGCCCGCACCGGCAAGATGTTCGCGATGGAACATCACGATGTGGAACCCGACCTGATGACCATGGCCAAGGCGCTGGCGGGCGGCTTCCCGCTGGCCGCCGTCACCGGCCGCGCCGAGGTCATGGACGCCCCCGCGCCGGGCGGACTGGGCGGCACCTACGGCGGGAGCCCGATGGGGATCGCCGCGGCCAACGCGGTCCTCGACGTGATCGAGGAAGAGGGCCTGTGCGACCGCGCCAACCAGTTGGGCTCGCGCCTGAAGCAGCACCTTGAATCGCTGCGCGGCGACATTCCCGAAATCGTCGACATCCGCGGACCCGGTTTCATGAACGCGGTCGAGTTCAACGATGCGACGACCGGCAAGCCTTCGGCGGATTTCGCCAACAAGGTACGGACCGAGGCGCTGAAGCGCGGGCTTCTGCTGCTGACCTGCGGCGTGCACGGCAACGTCATCCGCTTTCTGTCGCCGCTGACAATCCAGGACGACGTCTTCACGGAAGCGCTTGGCAAGCTGGAAGAGGCGATGCGCGCGGCGCGCGCGGCCTGATGAGGCACCTTCAAGACAAACCGGCCGCCCCAGGGGCGGCCGTTTTCCTTTTGAGCGCCCTCAAAGATCGAAGGACGCGAAGACCGGCGCGTGATCCGAGGGCTGTTCCCACCCCCGCGCGGCACGCAGGACGCGGCTGCCGTGGGCGGCGTTCGATATGTCCGGCGTGGCCCAGACATGATCCAGCCGACGGCCCTTGTCGGCGGCGTCCCAGTCCGGGGACCGGTAGGACCACCAGCTGTATAGCAACCCCTCCGGGATGTCCTGCCGGGTCACGTCCACCCATTTGCCCGCGTCGATCGCCTCGTTCAGAAGCGCGGTTTCCACCGGTGTGTGGCTGACGATCTTGAGAAGCTGCTTGTGGTTCCAGACGTCATCCTCGCGCGGGGCGATGTTCAGGTCTCCGACCAGGATGGATTTCTCGGGCCTGTCCCGGTGCGCCCAATCCCGCATCGCCGCGACGTAGTCGAGCTTCTGCCCGAACTTCTCGTTCGCCGCACGGTCAGGAATGTCGCCGCCGGCGGGAACGTAGAAGTTGTGGATGGTGACTCCGTTCTCCAGTTGCGCAGCGACGTGGCGGGCATGGCCCAGGTCGGCGAAGTCAAAGGCCGCGACCTCTTTCAACGGCAGTTTGGACAGGATCGCGACCCCGTTGTAGCCCTTCTGCCCCCGCGCCACCATGTGGGTGTAGCCCAACGCGCCGAACGCCTCGGTCGGGATCTTGTCGACAGGGCTCTTGCATTCCTGAAGGCAAAGCACGTCCGGCAACTCCTCGGACAGGAGCTTGGCCACAAGCCCTTCGCGCAGGCGGACCGAGTTGATGTTCCAGGTGGCGAGCGTGAAGGGCATCTTGATCTCCTGTTCTTGCGGCGCGACCATAGCTGCCCCACCCGCGGGCGGCAATGCGCCGGTCCTTTCCGCCGGGCCTTGAAGGAGCCCGGCATCGCGTGCGAGACCTGACGGGCAATCAATGGAGTGCCTCATGCGTCTGGCCGCAATCCTTCTGTCGCTTGTCCTTGCCCTTCCCGCCCAGGCCCGGCCCCTGACCGGGTCCGAGGCCGAGACCCTGTCCGTGTCCGTCGACGCCTACCTCGAGGCGATCGGAGCGGGAAGTGCCGAAAAGATCGTGGCCTCGATGCCGCCGCGGATCCTGAATGTCTTCGCGGGATCGACAGGGGTCGAGACATCAAAGCTGACGCAGGTTCTGACCGAACAGACCGAGTCCCTGATGAAGGGCACCCGGTTCAGCAACCTGGCCGCCGGGAAATCGACCCTGAAAGCCGAGGACGGTGTGATGCCCGACGGCAGCACCGTGACCTGGGTGCTGATCCCCACGCGGTTCACCGCCACCGCGAACGGCACGTCCACGATCAACGAACAGCCGCTGCTGGCGGTTCAGGAAGACGGCACCTGGTACTTCCTGCGCGTCGACGGACCCGAGCGGCAGCAGCTTGCCGCCATCGCCTATCCGTTCCTTGCCGGCGTCACGATGCCGGAGTCGACCGTGCGGCCCGCGCCCTGAGGACATTCCCCAAAGTCAAAAAAAGACCCGGGCAGTGCCCGGGTCAGTCCAACAGGGAGGATGCCGCCTCATGACCCCGAAGCGGCGAGGGGATTCGATTGTTTACGCCACCAGCCTATATCCACCACTTTCCGTAACAAGAAGGCGAGCGTTTGACGGATCTGGTTCTATTTTTTGTCTCAAACGATAAATGTGTGTTTCCAAAGTGTGTGTAGTCACACCGGCGTTGTATCCCCAGACCTCATGCAGAAGCACATCCCGTGGCACCACGCCTTCGGACGCGCGGTAAAGAAACTTCAGGATATTGGTTTCCTTCTCGGTCAGGCGGATCTTGCGGTCCTTTTCGTCGATCAGCATCTTCATCGCCGGCTTGAAGGTGTAGGGCCCCAACTGAAACACGGCGTCCTCGGACTGTTCATGGGTACGAAGCTGCGCCCTCAGACGGGCCAGAAGCACCGGGAACTTGAAGGGCTTGGCGACATAGTCGTTTGCGCCCGCGTCCAGTCCCAGGATCGTGTCGGCGTCACTGTCATGCCCCGTCAGCATGACGATCGGGCACTTCACCCCCTGCTTGCGCATCCGCTTGCAAAGCTCACGCCCGTCGGTGTCGGGAAGGCCCACATCCAGGATCGCCAGGTCGTAGATTCCCTCCTTGACCTTGTCGATCGCCTCGGCGCCCGTGGCGGCTTCGAAGACATCGAAGTCTTCGGTCATCACCAGTTGTTCTGCCAAAGCTTCCCGCAGGTCGTCGTCATCATCGACCAGAAGAATTTTCTTGAGGTTGACCAAGGCGTGCCCTCCATTTCATTTCCCTTCAGATGCGGCCAGACCTGAACATCGGCAAGGTTTGCAACAGGTTTTCACACGGAGTTGTGGGTAGTCGGGGAAATGTTTCAATTTGCTTCGCTCGCCATTATCTAGGGGGCGTGATATCGGACGACACATGCCACTTGGCCTGACACCCCTTGAACAGCTGAACCGCGCCCGCGCCGACCTGCGGATGGGCGTTCCCGTCGTGCTGGGCGCGGCGGGCCGGTTCGCCGTTGTCGTCGCGGCCGAGGCGCTTGGCGCCCCGAGGCTTCAGGCCTTGCGCGCGCTCGGAGATGTGACACTGGCGATCACGGTGCGGCGGGCCGAAACGCTCAAGGCGCGGGCCTACGACGGCGATATCGCCCGCGTCACGGTTCCCGATGATGTAGGGCTCGAGTGGATCCGCGGCGTGGCCGATCCCGCAGACGATCTTCGTGCGCCGATGAAGGGACCGCTGCACAGCGAACGCAGCGGAGATGCGGCCCTGCACAGGTTCGCGATCCAGCTTGCCAAATCCGCGCATCTTCTGCCCGCGGCCGTTGTCGTGACCGTCGCGAACGGGCGCGATATCGGCGACCGCGAAGGGCTGACCTTTCTGGATCTCGACATCGTCGCGCCCGAGGTATCGCGCGCCGCCATGCTGCATCCGGTGATCGCGGCGCGTGTGCCGATGCGCGCGGCCGAGGCGGGCCGCCTGCACGTGTTCCGCCCCGAGGACGGCGGTGAAGAACACTATGTCATCGAGATCGGGCAACCGTCCCGCGACAAGCCGGTCCTGGCGCGGCTTCATTCCGCCTGCTTTACGGGCGACCTGCTGGGCAGCCTGAAGTGCGATTGCGGCCCGCAGCTGAACGCCGCCCTTCAGCAAATGGGGCAGGAAGGCGCGGGCGTTCTGCTTTACCTCAACCAGGAGGGGCGCGGGATCGGGCTGGCCAACAAGATGCGGGCCTATTCGCTTCAGGATCAGGGCTTCGACACGGTCGAGGCCAACCACCGCCTGGGCTTCGAGGATGACGAGCGCGACTTCCGGCTGGGCGCGGGGCTGCTGAAGGCCATGGGCTTTTCGTCGGTCCGGCTCCTGACCAACAATCCGGCGAAGATCCGGATGATGGAGGCGATGGGGATCAAGGTCACCGAACGCGTGCCCCTGAACGTGGGTCGGACGCAGCACAACGACGCCTACCTTGCGACCAAGGCAAAGAAATCCGGGCATCTGCTGTGATCGCCACGACGAGCGAACTTGTCTTGACGCCGACCGGGCTGCGGTTCTTGGGGCGCATTCTTCCAGTGACCTGGGGGCGAGGCGGCATCCGCAGCGACAAGCGCGAGGGTGACGGCGCAACGCCGGTCGGAGTTCACCGGACGCTTGGGCTTTTGTACCGGCCCGACAGGATCCCCGTGGACAGACTTCCGCCGTGGGCCATCCCGATCCGGCTTGAGGATCGCTGGTGCGACGCGCCGGAACATCCCGACTACAACCATCTGGTGCGCAAGCCCTTTGGCAAGAGCCAGGAAAGGCTCAGGCGGGCGGATCCGCTTTATGACCTGATCCTGCCGTTGGACTGGAACTGGCCGGATGCGCAGCCGGGCCGGGGTTCGGCGATCTTCATCCACCAATGGCGCAGGCCGGGCTTCCCGACAGCGGGCTGCCTGGCGCTTTCCCGCCGCGATCTTCTGTTCGTGGCCCGGAACGCTGCGCCGGGAACTCGGGTGGTGGTCCGGCGTCAGCCGTAGTCGCGGGCACCGAATATGGCAGATCCCACGCGCACATGCGTCGCGCCCGCAGCGATCGCGGCTTCGAAATCGCCGCTCATGCCCATGGACAGGCCCGTCAGGCCGTTTCGCTTTGCCAAATCCGCCAGCTTGGCGAAATGCGGTCGACTGTCCTCGCCCTCTGGCGGGATGCACATGAGCCCCGAAAGCGGCAGGCCAAGGGCACGGCAGTCGCGGATGAACCCGTCGGCATCATGGGGAAGGACGCCTGCCTTCTGCGGCTCTTCGCCTGTGTTGACCTGAACGAAAAGCTCCGGACAGCTTCCGCGCGCCTCGGCCAACCGAGCAAGCTTTTCAGCCAGCGACGGCCGATCCAGGGTGTGGATCGCGTCGAAAAGATCGACCGCGACCTTCGCCTTGTTCGTCTGCAGAGGGCCGATCATGTGAAGCGCGACCGGCCCGAAGCGGTCACGCAGATCAGGCCACTTGCCGGCGGCTTCCTGCACGTAGTTTTCGCCGAACACGCGGTGTCCGGCCTCAAGCACCGCTTCCACACGCTCGATGGGCTGAACCTTGGACACGGCGATCAGGGTCACCGACCCTGCCTGACGCCCCGCCGCCCTTTCAGCCGCGGCGATGCGCGCGGTGATCTCAGTCAGTGACATACCCGCCCTCGCGCAGCGCATCGAGCATGGGTTTGAGATCCTTTTCGTAGCGCTTCCACCCCTGGACCGAGGCCTTGGTGATCGGCTGCCGGACCTGGAAAACCGAAAGGGTCTCCACCTTGCGCTTGTTTTCGTGGAAATTCAGGCAAGCGTCCTCCCACTCCAGTCCACAGGCAGCGATCAGCTTGCGCGTCTCTTCCTCGGGGTTGGAAACGAGATCCTCGTAATGGACTTCGTAGAACCATTCCGGGACCCGTTCACGCCAGAAGTCCAGCATCTCGAGGAACGTTCCGTAGAACGTGACCAGGTCGCGCTGGTCGTAGGTATAAAGGTGCGTACCCTCCGGGAAGCGGTTCTTGTACATCGAGTAAAGGTTGTCGCGCGGATCGCGGCGTACAACGATCATCCGCGAATTCGGAAGCGCCAGCTTGAACAGGCCGATGTACATGTAGCTTTGGATCGACTTGTCGGTGACATGTGGCGCACCGGGGAAGCGCGGGGCCAGAAACTCTTCGAAGTTCTTGCCCAAGGCCGCGATCGTGGCATCGGTCATGTCCTTGACATGCTCGATTCCTTCCTTGCGGATGATCAGTTGCTGCGCCCGCTTTGTCAGCTCGCCCAACTCGCCCCCGCCTTCGACTTGCGAATGGCTTGAGATGATCTGTTCGACCAGCGTCGTGCCCGACCGCGGCAGACCCGTCACGAATATCGGCGCACATGCGCTTGCGCCTTCGATCCTGCGCGCGCGCCAGTCGACGTCGTTCATGGCGATCTTCGTGCTTTCCACCTCGCGCAGGCGCATGGAGATGTCGTAGGCGAAGGCCTTTTTCATCAGCGCGTTGGCTTCGTCGAGATAGCGGAAGACGCTTTCGTCCTCTTTCGTATCCTCCATCGCCTTGGCCAGGGCGTAGCCCATGTTCATGCGGTTCAGATCGTCCAGACGGTCGTCCTGGTAATGCTGCTTGATCTTGTCGATGAGCGGATCGCCGGGCTGGGCCTTGTGGGACGCCATGAACTGCCGGTAGGTGTCGCCGTTCAGGGGGTCCAGTTCGAACCCCTTGCGGAACAGTTCCTGTGCCTCGTCGAACCGGCCAAGCGTCTGCAGCAGCACGGCCTTGCCGACGACGGCCACGGGCTCATCGGAATCGATGGCAAGGGCGCGCTCAAAGTTTTCAGCCGCCTCATCGTCCTTGCCCTGGCGTGTCTGCGCCTGCGCAAGAAGTGCGATCGTGCGCGCTTCGGGGTCCTCGGTCAGCTCCAGCGCCCGCAGCAGGACGGTTTCGGCCTGGGCATAGTTGCGAAGGCGGGTGTGCGCGTTGCCCAAGGTCCTCAGCGCAAATGCGTCGTCCGGCTGCTCTGCAAGGACCCGCGTCAGAAGCGGCAGCGCCGCTGCGGGGTTTCCGGTCTGAATGAGCGCGTTGGACAGGTTCATAAGCGCCGATTGCAGCCCAGGCGCGATGGCAAGCGCGCGGGCGAAATGGCGCAGTGCCTCGTCCTGTCGGTTCATGCCCATGAACAGCCGTCCCAGGTGGTCATGCGCCTCGGCATAGTTCGGGTCGATCCGGATCGCGTGCAGGTAATTGCGCTGCGCGGCGGATTGATTGCCCAGCGTGGCCTGCGCCGTCGCAAGGATACTGAACCCGGCGGCCGAATTGGGATGCCGCGCCACGATCCGGCCCGCCATCATTTCCGCGCCCTTGGGATCGCCCCGTCCCAGCACTACGATTGCGCGCTGCAGGTCGGTTTTTGCCGCGCCTCCGGTCGCGGGATGGGACGCCTTTCTGAGCGGCCCGAAACGGTTCTGGATCAGCAGTTTCGCGTTGACCGGGACCGGGGCCTTCTTCAGCGCGGCAAGGAAGCTTCGTTCCTCGTCCGGTCCGGCGCCCACGGCCACGGCTTCGGCCCAGGCCATCCAGATGGCGGGCTCTGCGGGCTTCAGCTGGGCCGCTTTTTCCAGATAGGGCATCGCCAGGTTGGTGTGAAACCGCTCTGTCAGGATGCGCCCGATCTGGTAGGGCGGTTCCGGCAGGTCTGGGCGGGCCTTTTCAAGCCACTTCAACCGTGACAGCGCCGCGTCGACGTCCTTCTTCGCATAAAGCTTCATCGCCTCGGCGTAAGCCGTCTTGATCTGTGCGCCTGTCAGCGGTGCCATCGTCCGTCCCGGTTTTCTTGATCCGGCGGGACCATATCGGCGCCCACGGGGATTGTCGAGATTCAGCCAGACCGAAGCCGGCAGGGCAAAAAGAAAAGCGGGCCCGAAGGCCCGCTTCCCTTGTAGAGCTTTCGTTCCGATTAGAACGAGAGACCCAGACCGGCCGACCAGGTGTCGTCGCCGTTGCCGTTGAACGAGCCGCCCGAACCGCTGCTGGACGAGCCGTAGCCGAACATGGCCACCGCGCCGCCGCCGAGGTCGTAGTTGGCAACGAGGCCCCAGCCGCTGTCGCCGTAGTCCCACTCGCCGTAGTTCGCCTGGACGAGCAGAGCGCCAGCGGTGTAGCCAACGCCGAGGCCCCACCATTCGCCGCCCCAGAATTCGTCGTCAGCGTAGCCGGCGGTCACGTTCACGCCGTTCGCCATCGCTGCCGAAAGGCTCAGACCGACCGCGTCCATGCTGTTGGCCGACTGGTAGCCGAGGCCGACGCCCAGGTCCACGCCGCCCATGTTGCCCGACCACTTCACACCGATCGCCATGATGGTGTCGCCGGTGCCGGTGTCGTCCATCTCAGCCGAGATGCCGGCCGCGAAGTCGCCGAAGGAGTACTCGTAGCGCATGACTTGGTTGTCGTACCAGCCGTCAGCGCCGGTGAACCAGTAGGCGCCAGCGTGGGTCGAGTGGTCGTCGAACAGCGAGGTGCCCATGTAGATTTCCGAGAGGGCCCAGTCGTAGGCGCCGTCGGTTTCACCCAGGGTCACTTTGCCGAACGAACCCGAAACCCAGACGGCTTCGTCGTCGTAGCGCGGCCAGCCGTTGATGTTCGAGCTGCCGTTGGTGTCGTCGAACTGCACCTTGGCGCCGAATTCCAGACCGTTGTCGGTCGAGCCGGACATGTTCACGTTGATGACGATGTCATTGTGGAACTGGGTGTCCACGTCGTCGCCACCGAACACACCGATTTCGGCGTAGCCCGAGAGCGAGACTTCCGCAGCCGCGGCGCCAGCAAAGGCGAAAAGCGCGGTGGAAGCGAGAAGAACCTTTTTCATTTCGTTTTCCCTCGTTGTGTCAAAGGTAGGCCCAACTCAGGGGAATCCGAATTGGGTATGCGTCTATTTCCCCTCATGCCGTTCGTATTGCAACGGAAACGGCCCGCTGTCCGGGAAGATCGGGCGTCATGGTGCAGAGTTGCCACAGTGCCGTGGCGCGGAGCCCGCGCCACCCCTAACACCCTTGGCCGAAAAGCCTTGTTCGCGCGCGGTCGCTCGGATAGACAGCGGTGAACGGCAGACGAGGGCGGCGGAATGACGATCCGGAGCATGGTGCGCAAATCGATTCTGGGCGGCTGCCTTGTATCCCTGGCGGCATGCGGGGGAATCGGTAGCGGCGACAGCGGCTGGTTCAGCCGGCGCGGACCGACCACCGACCAGGAAGTCCTGGATCAGCGTGCGCGCGCGGATGAACAGCGCGCAGCGCTTGCGGCGCTTGAGCCCGAAACGAACCGCAGCAGGATCTGGGACCTTTTCGGCCAGAAAGACGACCCGAACGTGACCGTGCGGGTGAACAAGTACCTGTGGCGCGCCTCGCTTGAGGTTCTGAACTTCCTGCCCGTCGAATCCGTCGACCCCTTCACCGGCGTGATCGTCACGGGTTACGGCACGCCTCCGGGCGGCGGCCGCGCCTATCGCGCGACGATCTATGTGCAGGATCCCGCGCTTGACGCCCGCTCGCTCAAGATCGCGCTTGTCACGCGCGGCGGCGCTCCGGTGTCGCCCGAAGTCGCCCGCGCGGTCGAGGACGCGATCATGACCCGCGCCCGGCAGCTGCGAATCCGCGACCTCGATCTTTAAGCGGTTCCGGGCGCCGACAGACGCCCGATCCCCGGTAATCACTGGACCTTCGCCTCGCGCCGGGTATAACCACGCGCGGCAGTCGCATAAGGAAGGTCCCATGTCGCGCTACGATCCCGCAACCACCGAAGCCCGTTGGCGGCAGGCCTGGGACGAGGCCGGCGTCTTTACCGCACGGCGCGACGAGGCGAAGCCGAAGTACTACGTGCTTGAGATGTTCCCCTATCCGTCGGGACGCATCCACATGGGCCACGTGCGCAACTACACGATGGGCGACGTGGTCGCGCGCTACAAGTCGTCGTGCGGGTTTTCGGTCCTGCATCCGATGGGCTGGGACGCTTTCGGAATGCCGGCCGAAAACGCCGCCATGGAAAAGGGCGGTCATCCCAAGGAATGGACCTACGGCAACATCGCGGTCATGCGCGACCAGATGAAGCCGCTTGGCCTGTCGATCGACTGGAGCCGCGAGTTCGCGACCTGCGACCCGGAATACTATGGCCAGCAACAGTCGATGTTCATCGACTTCATGGACAAAGGGCTGGTCTACCGCAAGAACGCGGTGGTGAACTGGGACCCGGTCGACATGACGGTCCTTGCCAACGAACAGGTGATCGACGGCAAGGGCTGGCGGTCCGGCGCGGTGGTCGAACGGCGCGAGCTGACGCAGTGGTTCTTCCGCATCTCGGACTTCGCGGGCGAGCTGCTTGAGGCCCTGGACGGGCTGAAGGACTGGCCTGAAAAGGTGCGGCTGATGCAGGCAAACTGGATCGGCAAGTCGCGCGGGCTTCAGTTCGCCTTCGACACCGTCGGCGCGCCCGAGGGATTCGACCGGCTTGAGGTCTACACGACCCGCCCCGACACTCTGATGGGCGCGTCCTTCGCGGCGATCAGCCCGGATCATCCGCTGGCAAAGGCGCTTGAGGCGACAGACCCGAAGGTGGCGGAGTTCGTGGCCGAATGCCGCCGCATCGGCACCTCGGAAGAGGCCCTTGAAAAGGCCGAGAAGAAGGGCTGGGACACCGGCATCCGGGTTCGCCATCCACTGGATTCGTCGTGGGAACTGCCGGTCTACATCGCCAACTTCATCCTGATGGACTACGGCACCGGCGCGATCTTCGGCTGCCCCGCGCACGATCAGCGCGACTTCGACTTCGCCACGAAATACGGGCTTCCGATTCCTCCGGTCTTCGTTGCCGAGGATGCGCAGGAGGCAGCGCTTGCCGAGGCCTTCGTACCGATGAAGTCGGAACGCGTCCGCTATGTCCGCGGCTTCGCCGGAGAGGGCGTGCAGACCGGGGACGAGGCGGTGAACGCCGCCATCGACCACGCCGAGGCGAACGGCTACGGCAAGGGCGTCACCAACTACCGCCTGCGCGACTGGGGCATCTCGCGCCAGCGCTACTGGGGCTGTCCGATCCCGGTTGTCCACTGTGCCGACTGCGGCGTGGTGGCGGAAAAGAAGGAAAACCTGCCCGTCCGCCTGCCCGATGACGTCAGCTTCGACGTTCCGGGAAATCCGCTGGACCGCCACCCCACATGGCGCGATTGTGCCTGCCCGTCCTGCGGCAAGGCCGCGCGGCGCGAAACCGACACGATGGACACCTTCGTCGATTCCTCCTGGTACTACGCGCGCTTCACATCCCCTCGTGCCGCGACGCCGACGGATGCGGCTGATGTCGACTACTGGATGAATGTCGACCAGTATATCGGCGGGATCGAGCATGCGATCCTGCACCTGCTCTATTCCCGGTTCTTCGCCCGCGCGATGCACATCTGCGGCCATCTGCCCGCCAAGGCGATCGAGCCGTTCAACGCGCTTTTCACCCAAGGGATGGTCACGCACGAAACCTACGCGACCCGGGGCGCGGACGGCCGCCCCGTCTGGCAATTGCCCGAAGACGTGATCCGGGACGAAACCGGCGCGCGCCTGAAGGATGGAACGCCGGTCGAGGTCGGCCCCTCGATCAAGATGTCGAAGTCGAAGAAGAACGTCGTCGACCCGATGGACATCATAACGCGCTACGGCGCGGACACCGCGCGCTGGTTCGTGATGTCCGACAGCCCGCCCGAACGCGATGTCGAGTGGACCGCGTCCGGCGCCGAGGCGACGCACAAGCACCTGTCGCGGGTCTGGCGGCTGGCCCACGAAGTCACGACGCGCGGCGAGGGGAATCCTGCCCACGATACCGATCTGTTGCGCGCCATGCATAAGACAATTGCCGAGGTCACGACCGGAATCGAAGGCTTCGCCTTCAACAAGGCCGTTGCGAAACTTTACGAATTCACAAACACCTTTGCGAAATCGGACGCGTCGGCAGCGGCAAAAAGAACTGCGATGTTGACCATGGCGCAACTCATGTCACCTATGGTACCCCACCTGTCCGAGGACATCTGGTCGATGCTGGGCGGGTCGGGTCTTGTCGCCGGCGCGCCCTGGCCCAAGGCCGATCCCGCGATGCTGGTCGAGGATTCGGTGACGCTGCCGATCCAGATCAACGGCAAGCGCCGCGCGGAAATCACCGTTCCCAAGGACATGCCGCCGGCAGAGGTTGAAAAGATTGCGCTGGCGGACGAATCTGTGATCAAGTTCCTTGCCGGCCAGCCGGTGAAGAAGCTGATCGTCGTCCCGGGGCGCATCGTCAATGTCGTCGTCTGACCGCCGCCAGTTCCTGTGTCTTCTTGCCGCGCTTCCGCTCGGGGCCTGCGGATTCCGCCCTGCCTATGCTCCGGGCGGTGCCGCAGCAGGGCTTCTTGACAGCGTGACTGTCGAGGCGCCGCTGGACCGAAACGGGTTTGACCTGGTCGAGCGGCTGGAGGAACGGCTTGGCCGCACCAAGACGCCCACCTACAGCCTTGGCTACCGGATCGAGACCTCGGAGACCGGGCTCGGGATCACGCCGGACGACACGACGACGCGCTACAACATCAACGGCACGGTCACCTTCGTGCTGCGCGACAAGGCCACCGGCGGCGAACTGACGGCCGGCAAGGTTTCCACCTTCACCGCCTTTTCGGCGACCGGGACGGCGGTTTCGACCGAATCGGCGCGGGCCGATGCGTATCAGCGGCTGATGCGGCTTCTGGCCGACCAGATCGTGACCCGGCTTCTGGCCACCTCGGCCGAATGGGGGGCTGCGTGAAGCTGACCGGGGCGGCGGCGGCGCGGTATTTCGCGCGACCCGAACCCGATCGAGCCGGGCTCCTTGTCTTCGGATCGGACGCGATGCGCGTGGCGCTCAGGCGACAAGAGGTCGTGGCCGCGCTTATCGGACCCGCAGGCGAAGCGGAAATGCGCCTGACCCGCATCGCCGCGGCCGACCTTCGCAAGGACCACGCGCTTCTGTCGGACGCGATCAAGGCGCAGGGGTTCTTTCCGGGTCCACGCGTGGCATTGGTCGAAGACGCGGCCGACGGGCTTGCACCGGTGATCACCGCGGCGCTGTCGGACTGGCGCGAGGGCGACGCCGCGGTCGTCGTGACGGCGGGGTCGCTGACAGCGAAGTCCGCGCTGCGCGCGCTGTTCGAAAAGCATCAGAACGCCTACGCGATCGGCATCTACGACGACCCGCCAAGCCGGGAAGAGATCGAGGCGACGCTGGCGCGGGCTGGTCTTGCCGACGTCAGCCGGGATGCGATGGTGGAACTGGTCGGTCTGGCCCGCGATCTGGATCCCGGCGATTTCCGCCAGACCGTTGAAAAGGTTGCGCTTTACAAGCATGGCGATCCCTCGCCCCTGACCCCGGCAGAGGTGGAGCTGTGCGCACCCGCCACGATCGAGGCCGGGCTGGACGACCTTCTGCACGCGACAGCAGATGCCCGTCCGGATCGTATCGGAAGCCTGGTGCAGCGGCTTTCGGGGCAGGGCGTCACGCCCGTCTCGCTTTGCATCGCCGCCACGCGCCACTTCCGGGTATTGCACATGGCCGCGGCCGATCCCGGCGGCGCGGCCGCGGGGATCGCAAGAGCGCGCCCGCCCGTCATCTACAAGCATCGTGACGCGATGCAGCGGCAGGCGCAGGCGTGGGGCCTGCGCAGGCTGGAACAGGCGCTGGCAATCCTGACCGACACCGACCTGACGCTCCGCTCTTCGTCGCGCGCGCCCGCGATGGCGGTGATGGAGCGGGCGCTGCTGCGGCTGGCCATGCTTGGGCGCGCCAGGTAGGCCCTGATCTTTTCGAACGGCCTTGCTTGCGAACGCCCTTGCGCGCCGTATCCATGCGTGGCTCCATATGCCGAAAAATGGGGATGCCATGTATACCGTCATCGGAACCTCAAAGAGCCGCGCCGCGCGGGTTCTTTGGATGCTGGAAGAACTGGAAGTGCCTTTCGAACACGTCGCCGCGACACCCAGATCCGACGGCGTGGTCGAGTTCAATCCTGCGGGCAAGATCCCGGTCCTGATCGAGGACGGCACTCCGATCACCGATTCCACGGCAATCATCCAGTATCTGGCCGACAAGCACGGTCGCTTCACCTATGCCGCCGGAACGCTCGACCGCGCGCGACAGGACAGCCTGACGCAGTTCCTGCTGGATGAATTCGATGCGGCCCTCTGGATGGCTGCGCGCCACAGCTTCGTCCTGCCCGAGGAATTGCGCCAGAGCGCGATCAAGGATTCGCTGAAATGGGAGTTCGAGCGCAGCCAGAAGACGCTGATGCACCGCATGGGCGAAGGCCCGTTCCTGATGGGGGCAGGGATGACGGTGCCCGACATCATCCTGACCCACTGTGGAAACTGGGCGTTGTCCGCCCGGTTCCCGATCGTCGACCACAAGCTGTCGGCCTACCTTGAGCGTATGCGCCAAAGACCCGCCTTCAAAAGGGCCATGGCGCGCTGACCTAAAGCGCGGGACGCGCGGCCGCCCCGCCGAACCAGCCGCCCACCGCCGCCTCGTAAGCAAGACCCGCGCGGAAAACATCCGCGTCGCAATAGGTCCGGCCCACAAGCTGGATCCCCGTCGGAACCCCGCTGGAAGCCCGGCCCGAGGGAACCGAGAGGACCGGACACCGGCTTAGGGTGTTAAATGGCGTCGTCATGACCCAGCCCAGCATCGGGTCCACATCCTTGCCGTTGATCGTCACGCCGCCGCCGCACTGGTTGTAGCTGGCGGGAACCGCGGGCAGTGCCGTCGTCGGACAGATCAACAGGTCGTAGCGCTCAAGGATCGGCCCAAGCGTGGCGTACATCCGCCCCGCGGTCTCAAGGCTGCGCACGAAGTCGGTGGCCTTGGACTTCACCCCGGCTTCCGCGAACGCGCGGGCATAATCGGTCAGGTCCGCGGCATGGTCATCCAGAAGCTGCCCCAGGAAGGCGCCGAAGATATGGCGCAAGTAGGTCAGCCCCGCTTCAAGCGCGTCGGGCGGCCAGTTCAGGTCGACCTCTTCCACAATCGCGCCAAGGCTGCGGAAGACATCGAGCGCGGCAAGGGTGTTCCGCCGGACCTCTTGGTCGACCTCGAACAGGCCCAGGTCCATTGAAAAGGCGATCTTCCAGCCCTTGATCGGTCTCATCTCCATCGGCAGACGCAGGCGCGGACGAAGACTTGCGATGTCCTGCGGGTGGGGACCGGCCATGACGTTCTGCAACAGGATCGCATCGCGCACCGTTCGGGCCATCGGGCCGTTGTGGCAGTAGAAGTCAAGGTTGAACGGCGGCTCTTCCGGGTTGCGGCCATAGGGCGGCTTGTATCCGACGGTCCCGGTGATCGAGGCCGGTATGCGGATCGAGCCGCCGATGTCGGACCCGGTCGCGAGCATGGCCGACCCCGCCGCCAGCACGGCGCCCGACCCTCCGGACGACCCGCCGGGGGTAAAATCGGGGTTCCAGGGGTTGCGTGTCACACCCCAGAGCCGTGACCAGCAATAACCCGCGCAGGAAAACTCGGGCGTCGCCGTCCGTGCATGGACGATCGCGCCCGCCCGCAGGATGCGTTCGTTTACCGGAGACGTATGATCCGCCACATGGTCCTTCAGGATCAGCGATCCGTTCGACGTGGGCCTGCCCTTGATATAGCTTTCGTCCTTGATCGCGACGGGCAGCCCTTCAAGGGGCCTGACGCGCCCACCCCTGGCATATCGCGCTTCGGCCTTGCGGGCCTGATCCATCGCTTCGTCGAAGTGGCGGTAGGTGATCGCGTTGATCCGCGGCTCGGTCGCCTCGGCTCTGGCGATGACGGCGTGCATCAACTCGACAGGCGAAAGCGATCGGTCGCGGAAGCGCGACAGCGCCTCGGTCGCGGGCATGTAGCAAAGAGCGTCATCCGGCAGGTTCGCCGGTCTGTGGCCCTGGTCCTCATCGCGCATGATCGCCCCCCTGATCGCATCAGTCCGCGGTTGAATGCACATGACGCTAGATCAACGTGCGGCTGCTCGTCTACGCTCGTATCGATCTGATCAGGGGGAAGCGGCATGACCGACGCCTTCGCCAGGCTTCACGCGGAATGTGCGCCCCTTGGCGCGCGGCTATTCACACTGACGGTGCACGATCCAACCGCGCGGCTTTTTCGCCGGGCCTATAGCTCTCATCCCAGAGACTATCCCGTGACCGGCACCAAGCCGATGGGCGACGACGCCTGGACGCGCCATGTGGTCGACGGCAGGCAAAGCTTCGTGGCCAATACGACGGCCGAATTCGCGCCCCTGTTTCCCGATCATGCGCAGATCAACGCGTTGGGCTGCCATTCGGCGCTGAACATACCGGTCCTCGACGGCAACGGGGATGTGATCGGAACCGTCAACATCTTTGAGGTGGAGGGCCACTTCACCCCCGATCGGGTCAGGGCCTACGAGGCGCTTGTGGCCCGGCACCAGCCGGCGCTTCTGGCACGGATCGCCGCGATCGACCTGGGCGCGCCTTAGCGCCGGCGCGCGGCATGGCGTCCGGCCCAAAGACCCGTCGCAAGGCAGCCGGTCAGCAGGTAGCCCCCTGTCGGCGCCTCCCAATCCAGCATCTCGCCGCAGGCGAAAACGCCCGGCATGGCCTTCAGCCCAAGACCGTCGGTCAGGCTGTCATGCCGGATGCCGCCGGCCGAGGATATCGCCTCGTCGATCGGGCGCGGACCGGCGTGGCGCACCGGCAGGGCCTTCACCAGTGCCGCCAGCGCCGCGCCCTCGGGCAGCGGCCGCCCCCACTCCATGACAAGGGCGATCTTGGCCGCATCCAGTCCCAGAGATTTTCGCAGCCGGTTGGCCACGCTGTCCTTGCCCTTGGCGCGGGCCAGCCGGAAAACGACATTGTCCGGATCAAGATCGGGCAGCAGGTTGATCGTCAGGTCCGCGCCGTCGCGCACCGCGGCCGAGACCGCATAAACTCCGCCACCCTCAAGCCCGCGGGCGGATATCACGAATTCCCCCCGTTCACGCAGGCCGCCCGCCTGCAGACAGACACCCTTGACCGGCGATCCGAAGTGCTGCGCCATATGGGCCGACCACAGGACCGAAAGGCCCATGTTCGCGGGACGGAACGGTGCAATGCCGACGCCCTTTTCCGCGAGCCACGGCACCCAGGCCGCATCGGATCCCAGCCTTGGCCAGCTTGCGCCGCCAAGTGCCAGCACGACGTTCTGGGCCGTGGCAAGCACCGGGCCCGCGGGCGTCCGGAAGTCGAACGCATCGCCCTGAAACCCCTGCCAGCGCCAGTTTCTGCGAAGCTCCACCCCCAGCGACGAGAGCCGCGCCAGCCAGTCCCGCAACAGCGGAGACCCTTTCATGGAAACGGGAAACACCCGCCCCGAGGATCCGGCAAAGACCTCCTGTCCAAGCCCCCGCGCCCAGTCCATCACCTGTTCAGGGCCGAAATCGGCAAGCATCGGCGCCAGCCAAGGCGCGCTGAAATGCCGGACGAAATCCGCGGCGGACTCATCCTTGGTCAGGTTCAGCCCGGACTTGCCCGCCATCAGGAACTTGCGCGCGGGGCTGGGCTTGGCCTCGGCCACCACCACGCGACGGCCGGCACGCGCCAGTGCCTCGGCCGCCATCAGCCCCGCGGGGCCCGCGCCGATCACCAGCGCGTCGATCCGTTCGCTTTTCGACACCGCCGCCCCTTGTCCTGGCCCAAACACCCGCTCATCCTGTCGCAAGGACCGCGCCCGAGGGCAAGGGAGGAGAGGTGCCCGAAACGCAGCAAGACCCGATCTGCCCGCTTTGCGGACGGCCCATCCCCCCGGATGTACCGCAGAGCCAGCACCACCTCGTGCCGAAAATGCGCGGCGGCAAGGGCGGGCCGGTCGTGCTTTTGCACCACATCTGCCATCGGGAAATTCACGCGACGCTCAGCGAAACCCAATTGGCCCGCAACTTCGCAACGATCGAGTCCCTGCGATCCCACCCGCGGCTTGCGAAGTTCATCGACTGGGTCGCGCGCCGTCCGCCGTCCTTCCGCTCGCGCACGCCCGGCCCGCGCAGGCGCTAGCCGGATCGTCAGGCGATCATGGCCTTGATCGCGGCGACATGTGCCGCGCTCGCACCGAGGGCATCGGCGGCCAGGTCCCTTGACGCGGCGGCCAGTTCGTCGGCCGCAACGATCCGGTCGACAAGTCCCCAGGCCAGCGCCTCGGCCGCCGTTGCCTTGACGCCCGACATCAGGATCATCTTCGCCCGCGCCGGCCCGACAAGGCGCGCAAGCCGCCCCGGATCGGAAGGCTGCGGCAGAAAGCCAAGCTTCATCACGGGATAGAAGAATCTGGCCTCGGGCACCGCCACGCGCAGGTCGCAGGCAAGCACCATGCCGAAGGCACCGCCGGCAAGCGTTCCGTTCAAGGCCGCGATGGTCAGGCAGGGAAGCGCCGCGATCGTCGCGGACAGGCGTTCCCACACCGCGTTCGTCGCAAGGCCGGCCCGCGCTTCGTCCAGGTCGGCACCCGCGGAAAAGACCCTGCCGCGGCCCGTCAGGACCAGGGCGCGGGCGCCTTCGTCGCCAGCGCGCGCCGCGATCCCGGCCAGGTCTTCCAGCATGGCGCCGGTTAGCGAATTGGCCTTGTCGGGCCGGTCGATCGTGATCGTCCAAAGCCCGTCCGTCACATCCAGCCCGATCATGCGTCCGCCTTTTTCGCTTCATTCCCAGACTTCGTAACCGCCCGAGCCTAAAACTGTCCAGATATGGCGCGTACTATTGACTCTCTGCGTCCTGGCGGGATGCTGACGGAAACGAGTTCATACCAAAAGGACATTCGGATGAGACGTTCAACGGGACTTGGGTCCTCAACCCTGCTTGCCGCCCTTTGGTGCACAACAGCGGCCTGGGCTGACATCACACCGGAGGAGGTCTGGCAGGGCTGGATCGACCTTGGCCAGGGGTTCGGGCAGACGGTCACGACCGCGGCGAGCGAGCGGCAGGGCGATACCCTGGTCGTGTCGGGCGTGTCCATCGCGCAGGAAAACGCCGGCATGTCCGCCAATGTCACCATCGACGAGGTGCGGTTGCGCGACATGGGCGACGGCCGGGTCGAGGTCACGATGTCGCCGTCGATCCCCTTCGGCGCCTCGGGCGCCCCCGAGGGCGGCGACGCCGTGCAGATGAACGGCACGATCTCGCAAACCGGCATGTCCCTGATCGCATCTGGAAGCGCGGACGACGTGACCTATGACTATTCCGCGCCCATGTTCTCGTTGAACATGGAGGCGCAGGACGGCACCCAAAACACGCCACTGAACCTGTCGGTCGACATGGCGGACGCAAGCGGCTCCTATCACGTCCTGACGGACGGCGGTCAGTCCGGAACCTCCAGCTTCGACGCCGCGTCCGTCAGCTACCAGGTTTCCGGCAAGGACGCTGCGAACAGCAGCGCGTTCACCTTCACCGGTTCGACGCAGGGCCTGAGCGGCACGGGTGAGTTCTTCTTGCCCGAAGGCGTCGACATGCAGAACCTCGCAGAGGCGCTGAAGGCCGGGCTGCGGCTGGCCGGTTCCTACGGCTACACCAGCGGCGAGGGGCAATCCGTGATCGAAGGCCCCGAGGCCGGCAACGTCAGCTTCAGCGGCGGCGCAGGCACCCTTCGCTTCGCCATGTCGAGCGACGGGCTGAACTACGGCGGGGACAGCGGCCCGATGTCGATGCAGATGCAGTTGGCCGAATTCCCGGTGCCGATGGACTTCAGCGTCGGTCAGTCCGCGTTCGACCTGGCCATGCCGGTCGAGAAAAGCGATGAGCCACAGCCCTTCGGCCTTGTCCTGAAACTCATCGACCTGGAAGTGTCGGACGCTCTGTGGGGCATGTTCGACCCCACGCAGCAATTGCCGCGCGACCCGGCCACGTTGATCATCGACGTCGCAGGCAACGGCAAGCTGGGCATCGACGTCTTCGATCCTGCCCAGGCCCAGAGTATCGCGGACCAACCGCCGGGCGAAGTCAGCGCCGTCACCATCAACGAACTCAGGCTCAGCGCTGTCGGCGCCGAGCTGACCGGTTCGGGTTCCGCCACGATCGACAACACCGGCCCGGTGCCAGTACCCGATGGGTCGGTCGACCTGCGGCTGGTGGGCGCCAACGCGCTCATGCAGAAGCTGGTAGCCATGGGCCTCATGCCCCAGGACCAGATGATGGGCGCCCAGATGATGCTTGGTCTTTTCGCGGTCCCGGATGGCGAGGATGCGCTGGCCTCGAAGATCGAGTTCAAGGAAGACGGGCGCATCTTTGCCAACGGCCAGCAGATCCAGTGATGGCCTGACGCGCGATCTTGGCCGCCCGAAATCTTCCGGGCGGCCTTTCCTTGCGCGCGACCCCGCGAAGCCTTACCTGCGCTGAAAACCACGGCGGAAGATCCATGACTGCACCAAGCCTTGAAACCCTGACCCATCGTCTTCTGGAAGCGGCCAAGAAATCGGGCGCAGACGCCGCCGACGCCATGGCGGTGGACGGAACGGCGGTGTCCGTCGACGTCCGCGGCGGCAAGCTTGAACAGGCAGAGCGCGCGGAAGGGGTCGAGATCGGGCTGCGCGTGCTGATCGGCAAGCGCCAGGCGGTCGTGTCTGCCTCTGACCTTTCGCCGCGCACCATTGCCGACATGGCCGAGCGCGCGGTCGCGATGGCGCGCGAGGCGCCCGAGGACGCGACGCTTGGTCTTGCCGATCCCGCGGATCTTGCGCGCGACTGGGACCTGGGCGCGCTTGAGCTTTGCGACGAAACGCCGGATCCAAGCCCCGAGGCCCTGCAAGACGACGCCCGCCGCGCCGAAGCCGCCGCACTTGCCGTCGCAGGCGTGACACAGGCCGATTCCGCCTCGGCCAGCTATAGCCGGCGGCGCATCCATCTTGCCGCCACCAATGGCTTTTCGGGCGGCTACGCGCGCACGTCGCGCGCGATTTCGGCGGTCGCGATCTCGGGCACGGGCCTGAAGATGGAACGCGACTGGGCGGCCGAAAGCAGAACCTTCCAGGCTGATCTGCCAGACGCCGCGGGGATCGGACGCCTGGCGGGGGAACGGGCTGTCGCCCGGTCGGGCGCCCGCAAGCCGAAGACCGGCGCCTATCCCGTGATCTACGACGAACGCGTCGCCTCGGGGCTGGTAGGCCATGTCCTGGCGGCGATCAACGGCAGCGCGATCGTTCGCGGGGCGTCATGGCTCAGGGACGCGATGGGGGATGAAATCCTGCCAAGCGGGCTTTCGATCATCGAGGATCCGGCGCGTCCGCGCATTTCCGCCTCCCGCCCTTTTGACGGGGAAGGGCTGGCTCCGCGCCGCCGCGCCATTGTCGACAAGGGTGTGCTGACGGGCTGGACGCTCGACCTTGGGACAGCGCGAAAGCTGGGTCAGAGTTCGACCGCATCCGCCGTCCGCGGCCCGGGATCCGCGCCCGCGCCAGGCGTCAGCAACATCGCCCTGACGCAGGGAGAAAGATCCCTGGATGAGCTATTGGCCGAAATGGGAACCGGGCTGCTGGTGACTTCCCTGATCGGAGCCTCCATCAATCCCACGACGGGCGACTATTCGCGCGGCGCATCGGGGTTCTGGATCGAGGGCGGGCAGATCGCCTACCCGGTCAACGAATGCACGCTGGCCGGCAACCTGCGCGACATGATGCGGCGGATCACGCCGGCAAACGACGCGCGCGGGCACCTGTCCTACGTCGTACCAAGCCTGCTGGTCGAAGGGCTGATGCTGGCGGGGGAGTGAGGCCGAGGGTGCCGGCGATCCTTCGCCCGCCGAAACGTCAGAACAGTCCGAAGCGGCGCTTGCGTTTTTGCGGCGCGGCTTGCGAACTCATGATCTCGATATACTCGGCAAAGTCGAAGCGCCCGGCGACCGTGTCCCGCGCGACCGCCTCGAACAACCGAAGAGAGGCGTCCAGCCGTGACTGGAACAGGTGGAAGAATTCAAGCTCGCCGTAAAAGGTGCCGATCCCGAAGACGCCGCGCCCGGCAAGCGGCCACTTGGGCTGGATCGCGAACCGCGGATAAACCAGGTGGATGGGGTGGCCGGCGGCCAGAGCGGCGTCCGTCAGGCCTTGTGCCACATCTGCCGTTTCGCTGCGGTGCATGGATGGTCGGCCCAAGTTACGCCAGACCGACGCCCGAACGGCCATGAACATGGGACCCGCGTAGATCTTGTCGGGATCCTTGTGATTAGCCACCTGGGCCAGCCCGGCAACCGCGCCGTCGCGGGCTGCATCCACAAGCTGATCGAACGCATCGCGGCGCAACGGAAAGGCGTCGATATCGGCCACCACCACGATGTCATCGGCCGCCGCGCCCTCAAATACGCCGTTCAGCCAATCGGAGTGCGAGATCGTGTCATCCAGGCATTGGTTCAGCGAAATGCCCAGATGATCGAACACCGCGCTTTGCGCACGCAACATCCTGTCTGAGATGTTCGAGCGATAGAAGCTGTGAACGGGTGGTTGAAGGTCCGTCATTTCACGCCCTTTTCTCCGATCAAGCCGAACTTGTCGGCGATCGCGATCATCTTGTCCTGCCAAAGCCTCCGCTGCTTTCGCAAACCATAGAATGGCACCCTGTCGTCGAGTTTGCGCGCCCGGCCGCCTTCGTCGATCTCGCTCTGTGTACCGGAGGGTGGAACGATGGGCGGATAAAGGCTCAGACCATGGCCCTTGCGCGTCAGCCAGTGGCGAAAATAGTTGTCGATCGGCGCAAAGATTCGGGAATGAGCGCGCAGAAACGCCTCTGCCCCGGCACGAGACCAGACAAGCCCGTTGGTCGTCATCGGAAAGTAGTGCGCCTTGGCGAGTTCATGGCTGCGACCCCCGGCGGCAAACTGCGCGAGGGGGGTGTAGATCTTGCGCTTCGCGGCACCGACGTTGATCAGCCACCACGGCTCCCCGGAGGTTTCAAGCCACGCCAGCGCCTGATCCAGAACGACTTTCGCGCCGGGTACAATCGTGATGTCATCCTCCAGAACCATCGCGGTTTGAGCATCGGACTGCAGAAATCGCCGCACGCAGTCCAGATGGCTCAGGTAGCAACCCACCTCGCCACCGCGCAACGGGCGCCCCATGTAGGACTTTGCTGCCTCTGGGTCGCACTCGGGAAATTCATCCGGATTGACATGACGGCCATCAAAGGCCGAAACGCGCTCAAACGAAATGCCGGCGGACTCCAACTGGACACGCGTTGCCTGCATCCGCGCGTCTGATCCGTCCAGGTTGATGACATAAGTCCGGTGGCGCATCGCTTCCATCCGGCTGTGTCAAAAGAAATATGCCCGGAGCTTACCCCGGGCATACCTGTTTAGGAAGCGCCAAGATCACTCGGCGGCGTCTTCCTTTTCCTTCTTCTCGGGCGCGATCTCGGCGCCGGTCTCCTGGTCGACCATCTTCATGCCAAGGCGGACCTTGCCACGGTCGTCGAAGCCCAGAAGCTTGACCTTGACCTCCTGGCCTTCCTTCAGGATCTCATTCGGGTGGTTCAGGCGCTTGTTGGCAATCTGGGACACGTGCACCAGACCGTCGCGCTTGCCGAAGAAGTTCACGAAGGCGCCGAAGTCGACCAACTTGACCACCTTGCCGGTGTAGATCTTGCCCTCTTCCGGCTCAGCCACGATCGAATAGATCATGTCGTAGGCCTTCTTGATCGAATCGGCGTTGGCCGAGGCGATCTTGATCACGCCGTCGTCGTTGATGTCGACCTTGGCGCCAGAGGTTTCAACGATCTCGCGGATGACCTTGCCGCCCGAGCCGATCACTTCGCGGATCTTGTCGGTGGGGATCGTCATCGTTTCGATGCGCGGGGCGTGGGCGGAAAACTCCGACCGGCCCTCGGTCAGCGACTTCGACATCTCGGCCAGGATGTGCATGCGGCCGTCCTTGGCCTGTGCCAGAGCCTGCTCCATGATCGCCGGCGTGATGCCCGCGACCTTGATGTCCATCTGGAGCGAGGTGATCCCGTTCGAGGTGCCCGCGACCTTGAAGTCCATGTCGCCCAGATGATCCTCGTCACCCAGGATGTCGGTCAGGACGGCCCAGTTGCCATCCTCTTCAAGGATCAGGCCCATGGCGACACCGGCAACCGGCGCCTTCAGCGGAACGCCCGCATCCATCATCGAGAGCGACGAGCCACAGACCGTGGCCATCGAGGACGAACCGTTCGACTCCGTGATCTCGGACACGAGACGGATCGTGTAGGGGAAGTCGGTCGGCGCCGGAAGCACCGCCTGAAGCGCGCGCCACGCGAGCTTGCCGTGGCCGATCTCGCGGCGGCCCGGAGGACCGAAGCGGCCAACCTCACCGACCGAATAGGGCGGGAAGTTGTAGTGCAGCAGGAAGTTCGAACGGAAGTTGCCATGCAGCGAGTCGATGATCTGTTCATCCTCGCCGGTGCCGAGAGTGGTCACGACCAGGCCTTGCGTTTCACCGCGGGTGAACAGCGCCGAGCCATGCGTGCGCGGCAACAGGCCCACTTCGCAGTCGATCGCGCGCACGGTCTTGGTGTCGCGGCCGTCGATGCGCTTGCCGTTCTTCACGACATCGCCGCGCAGGATCGAGGATTCCAGCTTCTTGATCGCCGAACCCAGGTTCGCGTCCGCCAGGTCCTCTTCCGAAAGCGACGCCTTGATGGCGCTGACGGCGGCGGCGATCGCGTTGGTGCGCGCCTGCTTGTCGAGGATCGCGAAGGCGTCGCGCATCTGCGCCTCGCCTGCGGCCTTCACCTTGGCATAAAGCTCCGAATAGTCGGGCGACGTGAAGTGGAAGGGCTCTTTCGCGCAGTCCTCGGCGAAGTCGATGATCAGGTCGATGACCGGCTGCATTTGTTCGTGGCCGAACTTGACCGCGCCCAGCATCTCGGCTTCCGAAAGCTCATAGGCTTCGGATTCCACCATCATCACCGCGTCCTTGGTGCCGGCGACGACCAGGTCAAGCCGCTGCTCGGGGTTGGCGCGCAGGTTGTCCATGTCGGCAACCTCGGGGTTCAGCACGTATTCGCCGTTGGCAAAGCCCACGCGCGCAGCCCCGATCGGACCCATGAAGGGCACGCCGGAAATCGTCAGCGCCGCCGAGGCCGCGATCATCGCGACGATGTCGGGGTCGTTGACAAGGTCGTGGCTCAGCACGGTGCAGATGATCAGCACTTCGTTCTTGAAGCCATCCACGAACAGCGGGCGGATCGGACGGTCGATCAGGCGCGAGGTCAGCGTTTCCTTTTCCGAAGGACGCCCTTCACGCTTGAAGAAGCCGCCCGGGATCTTGCCGGCGGCATAGGTCTTTTCCTGGTAGTGTACGGTCAGCGGGAAGAAGTCCTGGCCCGGCTTCGCTTCCTTCGCGAAGGTCACGTTGGCCATGACAGAGGTCTCGCCCAGAGTGGCGATGACCGAACCGTCGGCCTGGCGGGCGACTTTCCCCGTTTCCAGAGAGAGCGTTTCCTGGCCCCACTGGATCGATTTCTTGGTCACGTTGAACATATATCCGTTCCTCAAGGGGCGGCCCGGCCCTCCGGGTGCCCCGTTCATATGGCGGCCCCATTGCCGCCGCCCCCAATCCTATCGCATGCGCCCGGGGGCATGGGCTCACGTCACAGATGGAGCGGGGCCATACAGGAAAACGGGCGGGTTGGGAAGGGGCGGGTTGGAGGAGGCAGGCTTTGGCAACTCAGTACCGCGGAATGGAGTGGACCTCCTGCTGGCCCGACCCTTTGGAGTTTCTAGCTGCACATTCCATGGTATGTTCTCCAAGCGCAGGATTGGGATGAATTCCCTCCTGGCGAATGATTTGCCTCATTCCATGCAAGTTAGGCGGCCCGACATGACCCGCGACCAGATGATCGCCCACCTTCTCGAAGCCAACGCCGTTGCCCGCAGCGCGGCCGAACACGGTCATCACCCGTTCGGTGCGGTACTGGTCGGCCCCGACGACGCGGTCCTAATGCGCCAGGGCAATATCGACACGGTTCATCACGCCGAAACGGAACTCGCGCGCCGAGCCGCAGCTGCATACGCGCCGGAGTTCCTCTGGTCTTGCACACTGGTCACGACTGGCGAGCCATGTGCCATGTGCGCTGGCACGTTGTATTGGGCCAATATCGGATGTCTGGTCTATGGTTACGAGGAAACGCAGCTCCTCGCGCTGACCGATGACCATACCGAGAACCCGACAATGAACCTGCCTGCGCGCACCGTATTCGGCTCCGGGCAGAAGACAATCGAGGTGCACGGCCCCTTCCCCGAAATTGAAGATGAGCTTCTCGCTCCGCACCGTGACTTCTGGCGGCAATAGCTTGCGGTCGGGCATCCTTCGCCCGGGAGGTCGAAGCGGCCACTCCAAAGAAAAACGCCCGCGCCTTTCGGCACGGGCGTTTCATTCCCGGCAAGCGGAATGACTTAGCGGCGGATGCCAAGGCGCTGGATCAGCGTCTGGTAGCGGCCTTCGTCGTTCTTCTTGAGGTAGTCGAGAAGCTTGCGGCGCTGGGCGACCATCATCAGAAGACCGCGACGCGAATGGTTGTCCTTCGCGTGGGTCTTGAAGTGTTCGGTCAGCGTGGCGATGCGCGACGACAGGATCGCGACCTGAACCTCGGGCGAACCGGTGTCGCCTTCCTTGGTCGCGTATTCCTTCATCAGGCGGGCTTTGTCTTCAGCGGTGATCGACATCGGGGTCTCCTTTCAGCAAGGGGTTATGGCGCAAGCCGGGATGTCGTCCAGCAGGGCCCGTGGAGGTCCGCCGTTTCCAGCGGATGCGCGCATATAGTTGAAACGGCGCGGGAATGAAAGCGGGAATCAGCCCGTACATCCCGCATCAAGCCAATCGGGTGCGACAAGCCGGATCTGGTCGCGCTCGAGCAGCGGCTGGCCAAGCAGTTCGGCCACGGGCAGCCCGTCCACAAGGATCCGGGTCACCGCACCCGGTTCGCCGGGTCCGCCCACATATTCGATCGAGATGCAGGGATCGGAATTCGCGACGGGATCATGAACCAGGTACAGCGAATCCACTTCCGGGTCGTAGTCGTCGATCCGTGCGGCATCGCCGTTGCCGGTCAGCCAGTCGCCCAGGACGAAGCCATCCGCGCCCGCGCCGCCATTCGCCCAGTCCGAGCGGCCGATGACGATCCAGTCGTCGCCTGCACCACCGTTGAGAAAATCGCGGTCATCGTGGTCATCGCCTTCGTCCCCAACGACGCGCCCCTCAAGCGTGTCGTTGCCGCGTCCGCCCTGCAGGTAGTCGTGCCCCATCCCCCCCACAAGGCTGTCATCGTCATCTGCCCCATGCAGCGCATCATCCCCGTCGCCACCCTCAAGCGTGTCGTCACCGTCGCCGCCGATCAGCGAATCCATTCCCGCGCCGCCCCGAAGCAGGTCCGCGCCGAACTCACCCGAAAGAGAGTCATCGCCCTGATCGCCTGAAAGAGTGTCGTCGCCGTATCCACCTGTCAGCCAATCGTCCCCGTCACCGCCCGACAGCAGATCCGCACCGTCACCGCCCAGAAGGTCGTCGCGCCCCTCTCCGCCACGGACGGTGTCATCACCCGCATAGCCATTGATCTGGTCGTCACCCGATAGACCGGCCAGAAGGTCGTCCGACGCCTCTCCGGACAGGATGTCATCGTCCTCGGTGCCGCCGTCATTCAGCCGCGGCTCGGGCGGCCCCGCCCCGTCTTCCCGGGAATCCGCATTGTCGAAAATGTCCAGAACCGCGCCAAGCGCGAACAGACCCATAATGCCTGCCAGCAGCATCATCCCCGTCACCATCCATCAGCGCGGGCGCCGCCCGCTTCACCCGACGCCATTGGGCAGCCGGGGGTGTTAAGGCTTGGCGAAGATCGCGACGGTCGATCGAATTGTCGGCAGTTTCAGAACCAGGGCACGATTCAGAGCCAGGACCTGGGCGCGCAGGCGTAGGGAACGTACAGGGGATGGCGCGGCGCGCCGGCCTTTGTCAGACCCAGGTGCCACAGTTCGTACCCAGCCGCGCGCAACAGATCCGCCACCTCGGCGCCACGATCCATGAAGCTGCCGTGCACGCCCCAGCCGCACAGGACCCGCCCGGCGCTTGCAGCTGCCTGCAGCACGGCCGCGTCGTTGCCCGGACCGACCGGGTCCGATGCCCGTTTCAGGTCCTCGGGCCGAGTCGCGCGCCAGGCGAAAAGGTTGGCGACCGCGAAGCCGCCATACCCCAGGATCCGCGCCCGGCGTTCGCACCGCTCGACCGTCGGATCGTTGCGCTCCTCTGTCGCGGTCGAAGGGTTCAGAAGCACGTAGACAAGCTTCCCGCCGTCCGCCCAACGCCGTGACAGCAGATACCGGTAGTTGCCGCAGTCGGAATAGTGCGCCTTCGACCGGACGTCGCCCGCTTGGTGCCGCCGAAGGATCATCGGAACGGGCAGGGAGCGGTGAACGTCATGCCCTTGCCGGTCTCGGGGTGATTGAAGCGCAGGCTTTCTGCATGGAGCATCAGGCGGGGAAAATCGCGCGCAGGGCCCTCGGCATAGAACGGATCGCCCAGGATCGCGTGGCCCAGCTCCTTCATGTGGACGCGCAACTGGTGGCTGCGGCCGGTCAGGGGAAACAGACGCACCCGCGTGGTTCCATCGGGGTCGTGGCCCAGAACCTTCCAATCCGTTTGGGCAGGCTTGCCGTTCACATGGTCCACGTGCTGCAGGGGGCGGTTCGGCCAGTCCACGATCAGCGGCAGATCGACCCGGCCTTCCTTCGGCTCGAGATGCCCCCACAGCCTGGCTCTGTAGGCCTTCTTCGTCTTGCGCCCTTCGAATTGCGCGCAGATTTCACGCTGCGCATGCCGGGTAAGCGCAAACACGATTACACCCGAGGTGTCGCGATCCAGCCTGTGCACCAGAAGCGCCTCGGGGAAAAGCTGCTGCACCCGTGTGATCAGGCAATCGGCCAGATGTTCGCCGCGCCCCGGCACGCTCAACAACCCCGCAGGCTTGTCCACGACGACGATGGCGTGATCGGCATGGATCACGCTGAGGGGATCGTCGGGCGGGGTATAGGAATTGTCGGTCATGCCCCGCGCGTTAGCACGGTTGGCAAAGCGCTGGCCAGCCCCGGTCAGACGATCGCGTGGCCGCCCGCGCGAAGGCGTTCGGCGATCTCGGCGATGTGGGCGGGCGTCGTTTCGCAGCAACCGCCGATGATCGTCGCGCCCATGCCCACCCATCGCATCGCGAAATCCGCGTAAAGCGCCGGCGTCATCTCTGGCCGGGCTTGCAGCGCGTCGACGGTCGGGCTGTCCTTCAGGAATTCCTTGGTAATCTGCTGGAACCCGTTGGCATAGGCGCCGAAGGGCAGGCCGAAGGTCCCAAGAACCTCTAGCGCGGCCGCCATCGCCTCTGGCGCGGAGCAGTTGGCAAGCACGGCAGCCGCGCCGCCGGCCTTCAGAAATGGGCCAAGCTCGGCCAGTTGCTCGCCCGACCGCAAGCGGCTGCCATCCTCGTCATCCACCGTCACCGACAGCCAGACCGGGCGGCCATGTCCTGCGGCCCCTTCAAGGATTGCCCGCGCATGGTCCAGCGACGCCACGGTTTCGGCCAGAAGAATGTCCACCGCAGGCGCAAGAAGCATGGCGATCTCGTCGTACTTCGCGACCGCTTCGGCATGCGGAGGATGCGTGTCGGGCCGGTAAGAGGCGACAAGCGGCCCAAGCGACGCCGCGATTCGGCCGGATCCGTGCGCTGCGCGGGCAGCTGCGGCCTCGGCCAGCGCCTGGGTGTGAAGCGCGGCAAAGCGGTCCTCGATCCCGGCCTTCACCAGGCGGTCGCGATGGATCGCATAGGTGTTCGTGGTGGCAACGGATGCGCCGGCGCGGAAGTAATCCTCATGCACCTGCCGCACCAGGCCGGGGTGATCGATCATCACTTGGGTCGACCACAGCGGCGTCGGCGCATCGCCCGACCGCGCCACCAGTTCCTGACCCATGCCCCCGTCCAGAAGCGTGATCTTCGTCATTCCCATTCCCCTCAATCCGTCAACAACTTGCCTGCGAGCCCCGCGAAGACGATCGCGGAGATCCTGTCGAATATCCGCGATCCCTGTAGGAACCGCGCGCCGAAGCGGCCCGCGAGCGCGCCATAGGACGCCGTCACGACCGTTCCGGTCAAGGTGAAGACCCCACCCAGCACCAGGATCTGCAGCCAGGCAGGACCGTATTCGGGATGCGTGAACTGCGGCAGGAAGGCCAGCACGAACAGCGCGACCTTTGGATTCAGCGCGTTGGTGACGAAGCCACGCCACAGCGCCCGGCTGGGGTTCCGTGCCCCGCGCGCGCCGGCACCGATCCCGCCGCCGCGCCAGGAACGGACGGCCAGCCACAACAGGTATCCGGCGCCGGCATATCTCAGCGCCGCGAGGGCCGCCGGTTCCGCCGCGATCAGCGCTGAAATGCCAAGGCAGGCAAGCGCGACATGCCAGAGCCCGCCCAGCCCCACGCCAAGCCCCGCCATGATCCCCGCCCGCGCTCCGCCTGACAGGCCTGACGCCGTGGCGAAGATCACGTCGGCGCCGGGTGTCAGGTTCAGCACCAGCGCCGCAGCAAGAAAGGTCAGGAATTCGGTCGGGGGATAGCTTGCGATCAGTTCGAACATGGGGCCTCCGCCCCCTCAGCCGTCCCTTATCCTCGGGCCGCCGTCAAGCGGCTGCAACGGGATTGACCGCGCACGGCGACGCTGAGACTCTGACCTTGCAGCATGATGAGGAACGCAATGGATCTCGAAACCGTCTCGGCCGCGGATTTTGGCCGGTCGCTGAAGGGGCTGGGACTGAACCTGCTGGTGCGGGACGTGCTGGCCGAGGCAGAGTTCCTGCGCTTCGTCTTCGAAATGAACGCCCACAGGCTGAGCAGGGATTTCGCAATCATGGTCTATGCCGACGGGGTCTTTCAGCTTCATTCTGACGGTACGTTCGGGGCGCACCCGCTCTTGGGGCTGCTGCCCGAGGCCGGGCCGCGCGGCGCGGGGGTCGAGATCCGCCTGTACGAGACCGACCCCGACACGGCCGCTGCCCGGGCGGCCGAGGTCGCGGATGCCGTGGTTCTTCAGGCCCCCGCCGACAAGCCGCATGGGTTGCGCGAATGCGTGATCCTGTGTCCGAACGGCTACGCCTGGGTGCCAAGCAGGCGGCTCTGATCCGCCCGACCCGCCCTCAAGATCCGTATCTACCAACTCGTGCTTTGCGGAAGGCCGTCCTCGATGGTGTAGTAATCCCCCTTGGAGCCGACGAAGATATGGCCGGCCAGACGCCCGCCCGTCGGACCTATGACCGACCCGGCCTCGACCGAGAAGGCCCCGTCGGCCGATCGGAACCACAGGCTTGATCCGCAGCGATTGCAGAAACCGCGCCGCCCCCCTGCCGGGGTTTCGTATTCCGCGATCGTGTCACGGCAACGCCAGGCGATGGTTGCTTCGTCCACGTCGAACGAGGCCGCGTAATGCCCCGAAAGCTTGCGGCACTGAACGCAGTGGCAGGCGGTGATGTCGCCCGCTGCGGACGGAAGGTCGAAGGACACGCCGCCGCAGAGGCATCCGCAGCCAATGTGATCGGGCAGGCCGGCCGCCGGGGGCGGCGCGCCGGCCGGCGCGTAGTAGTCGCCCGCGTCTTCGGTGTGAATATGGCGTTCAAGCCGAAGTCCCGTCGGACTGTCTAGCGCGCCGGCAGCTATTGCAATTCGGGGCTCGGCCTCGGGCTTCCAGAAAAGGCTGGCTCCGCACTGGCGGCAGAACCCACGCCGGGCCGCCGGTGAGCTTCGGTACCAGCCAAGCGTCGCGTCCGAGGTCAGCCGAAAGCCATCCAGATGAACCGAGGTCGCCGCCCAGACATGGCCGCTGGTGCGTCGGCACTGGCCGCAGTGGCAGGCGACGACGTCGCGCAGCGGACCCTCGGTTTCGAAGGTCACGCCGCCGCAGAGACAGCCGCCGACATGTATTTGGAGCATTTCCATGCGTGAATCCTGATGAGGACGTGCCCAAGGTGCGCGCGCGCCAGCGTCAGAGCCGGCCGAAAACCGACTTCAGGATGGCGGAAAGCCCCTCGGCGTCATGCCAGGTGAAGGCCGCCGGCTGATCGCTGTCTATATCGAGCACGCCGATAAGCCTGCCATCGCCCCCGCGAACCGGCAGGACGATTTCGGAGCGGGTGGAAGACGCGCAGGCGATGTGGCCGGGGAACGCATCGACATCATCGACGAGCTGCGTTTCTCCGGTCCGCGCGGCCGCGCCGCAGACGCCCCTTGCAAAAGGAATGACCAGACAGCCGTGCCCACCCTGATACGGGCCGATCTTCAGCACCTCGGGCGCGGTGACGCGGTAGAAGCCGGTCCAGTCGAATCGGTCGTCGGCATGGTGAAGCTCGCAGACAACGGTCGCCATCAGGGCGACCTCATCGGTTTCGTGCTCGGTCAGGCTTGCGATGATGGCGCTGATCTCGGTGTAGTCTATTTGCATGTCTGGCTCCGGTCCCCGGCAGCCGGGGGGCCGTCTGCCCCCCGGCACCCCCCGAGGATATTTATCAAAAGAAGATTTCAGGGACGCTCGATGGCAATGGCAGTGCCTTCACCGCCCCCGATGCAGATCGCGGCAAGGCCGCGTTTCAGGCCGCGTTTCTCAAGCGCGTTCAGAAGAGTCACGATGATCCGCGCGCCAGACGCGCCGATCGGATGGCCCAGCGCGCAGGCGCCGCCATTCACGTTCATCTTGTCGTGCGGTACGCCGAGTTCTCGCATGAAGGCCATGGGGACGACCGCGAAGGCTTCGTTCACCTCCCACAGGTCGACGTCATCGACGCGCCACCCGAGCCGATCCAGAAGCTTGCGGGCCGCGGGAACGGGCGCGGTGGGAAACAGCGCGGGCGCCTGCGCATGGGAGGCGTGGCCAAGGACGCGCGCGCGGATCCTGAGCCCGGACGCCTCGGCGGCGGCGCGCGACGCCATGACAAGCGCCGCCGCACCGTCCGAGATCGAGGATGAGTTCGCCGCCGTCACCGTGCCGTCCTTTCGAAACGCCGGTTTCAGCGTCGGGATCTTGTCGGGCCGCGCGGTCGAAGGTTGTTCGTCGGAATCCACGACGACGCTTCCGGCGCGCGTCGTGACGCCGACGGGCGCGATTTCTCCGTCAAACGCACCCGATGCCTGCGCGGCGATCGCCCGCGACAGCGAGGCCATCGCATAGGCGTCCTGATCGGTTCGGGTGAACTGGAAAGCCTCGGCGCAGTCCTCGGCGAAGGTCCCCATCAGGCGTCCCTTGTCATAGGCGTCCTCGAGCCCGTCCAGGAACATGTGATCGATGACCTGGGCGTGACCCAGCCGGGCGCCGCCGCGCATCTTCGGCAACAGGTAGGGGGCGTTGGTCATGCTTTCCATGCCACCCGCGACCATGATGCCGCTCTGGCCCAGCGCGATCTGGTCGAAGGCGATCATCGCCGCCTTCATGCCCGATCCGCACATCTTGTTGAGCGTGGTGGCCGGAACGCCTTCGCCAAGGCCCGCGTGAAACCCGGCCTGCCGCGCAGGCGCCTGTCCTTGCCCTGCGGGCAGGACGCACCCCATAAGCAGTTCCTCGATCTGCTCGGGCCGCGCGCCCGCGTCCGCGAGTGCGGCGCGAATGGCCTCTGCTCCCAGAAGCGGTGCTTCGGTGGCGGCGAACACGCCCTGGAAGCCACCCATTGCCGTGCGGGCTGCTCCGGCGATCACGACGTCCTGCATGGGCACTCCTTTCCGATGGTTCAGGCAAAGACATACCGAAAAGTAAGGAATGGCGTCTAGCCTGCCTGCGGCGGAAGAACTGCGGAGGGCGCGATGAAGCTTGAAACGGCGACGGCGGGCGAAGCCCTGGTGGTACGGGTCGAAGAAGAACGGATCGATGCCGCCTGCGCGATCCAGTTCAAGGACCAGATGCGAGAGATCGCCCTTGCCGCCCCGCCCCGCGTCATCCTTGATCTGGCGCCCGTCCGCTTCGTCGACAGCTCGGGCCTTGGGGCCATCGTGGCGGTGATGAAGTTTCTTGCCCCCGCGCGGCAGCTGGAACTGTCCGGGCTGACATCGAACGTGGCGAGGGTGTTTCATCTGACCCGAATGGACAAGGTCTTCACGATCCACGCCGCCAATGCGGGCAGCGGGATGGCCAATGGGGGCTGAGACCGGGCTGAAACCGAAAGAGCGGCTCATGCGCGCAAGATCCGCGATCCCGATCCATCGGTTCAAGGCGCGCATAGCCGCGCGGCCAATGGATGTGCGGCGGCTGCTTCACGAGGTTCTGGTCCGCTTCCAAGGCAAGATTGGAACGTCAGACGCGGGCGCGCTTGAACTGGTTCTGGCCGAGATCCTGAACAACGTGGTCGAACATGCCTACGGCGCGGAGCGATCCGGCGATATCGAAGTCGAAGTCGCGCTGCGAAACGGCGCGCTTGACTGTCGGGTCGTGGACTGGGGGCGACCCCTGCCGAACGACGCCATCCCGCGCAAACCGCCCCCGGACATCGACGTCTGTCGGGAACAGCTTCCCGAAGGCGGCTGGGGCTGGACCTTGATCCGCGCCCTTGCCCGCGACCTGGCCTACAGCCGCTCTGGTGACACCAACCATCTTAGCCTGGTGCTTCCTCTAAGCTTCGAATGAACAACCGCGCCGCAATCATGCCGCATTTCGCTCAAAACTCGGCCCGATTGCCACGCAAGATTGATCCTGTAGCTTCAAAGCTTCCCTCGGCGCCGCGTTTAACAGCCCCCACCCATAGCGCGGCGCCGAGGTCTTTCCTTTGCCAGGATTGCGCCCTAGCCTGCCCGCGATTTTGGAGGGCGAGATGCGCGATTTTCAGTTTCCCGGACGTTCCCCCGTATTCGCGACCGAAGGCATGTGCGCGACCTCGCACCCGCTGGCCGCTCAGGCAGCGGTCAGGATCCTGCAAGACGGCGGCAACGCGGTCGATGCGGCGATCGCGGGGGCGGTTCTTCTGGGCTTCGCGGAACCCCAGTCCTGCGGGATCGGCGGGGATTGTTTCGTCCTTCTGAAACCTGCGGGGGAAGAGCGCATTATCGCGCTGAACGGGTCCGGGCGGGCACCGGCCGGGCTATCGGCCGCCGCCCTGCGTGATCGCGGCCTGATCGAGATCGGCACCGAGTCGGTGGAGTCCGTTACCGTGCCCGGCGCGATGGACGCCCTTTGCCGCCTGTCCGAGGACTGGGGCCGCAAAGGCATATCCGCAAGTCTGGAACCCGCGATCCGATACGCCGAGGCGGGGATACCGGTGGCCCCGCGCGTCGCGTTCGACTGGCCCGAGGCAGAGTCGCGCCTGACCGGTGCGGCGCGTTCCTTCTACCTGGATCAGGGCCGCGCGCTGCGAACGGGTCAGATTTTCCGCGCGCCGGAGCAAGCCGAGGTTCTCAGGCGCATAGCCCGGCAGGGCCGCGCCGGCTTCTACGAGGGGGATGTGGCCGAGGACATGGTCGCATCCCTTCGCGCGGCGGGCGGCAGCCACACGCTTGACGACTTCGCCGCCACTGCCTGCACCTATTCCGAACCGGTAAGCGGTGACTACCGTGGACACGAACTGGTGGAACATCCGCCAAACGGGCAGGGCGCGACCGCGATCCTGATGCTGAACATCCTGTCGCACTTCGATCTGCCCGCCCTGGACCCGATGGGTACCCAGAGGGCGCATCTTGAGGCAGAGGCCGCGAAACTTGCCTATGATGCGCGGGACAGATTCATCGCGGACCCCGATCACACCAGGCGGCTGAACCACATGCTCGCGCCGGAAACGGCGGCGCGCCTCGCGGCCCTGATCGATCCCTCTCAGGCCATCCGGCAGGTTTCCCGAGCGACAGAGGCCATTCATCGCGATACCGTCTACATCACCGTCGTGGACCGCGACCGCATGGCGGTGTCGCTGATCTACTCCACCTTCTGGGGCTTCGGGTCCGGCATCGCATCGGACCGCTTCGGCATTCTGTTCCAGAACCGTGGCTCGGGCTTCACGCTTCGCGAGGGACATCCGAACGAGGCCGGCGGCGGCAAGCGCCCGATGCACACGATCATTCCGGCAATGCTACGCCACAACGGTCGCGTGCAGATGCCCTTTGGCGTGATGGGCGGCGCTTACCAACCCACCGGCCACGTGCGCTTCCTGACCAACCACCTGAACCACGGCATGGACCTGCAAGCGGCGCTGGATGCGCCGCGCGCCTTTGCCGAGAACGGGAAGCTCGGGCTTGAGCGTGGTTATTCCGACGCGGTCGCGGCGGAACTGGCCGCTCTGGGCCACCAGGTGGTGCGGCTTGACCGGCCGCTTGGTGGCGGTCAGGCGATCCGGATTGAGGACAGCGGCGTTCTGATCGGTGCGTCCGATCCGCGCAAGGACGGCTGCGCCCTGGGCTACTAGAGCTCAGTTCAGCTGGAAGTGCAGCGGATAACGGCCATCTTCGAAATCCCCGAAAAGGTCGGGCAGATCGGGATGGCCAACCGGCCCGCCGGACGCGTCCGGGATCAGGTTCTGTTCCGAGACATAGGCGACGTAATAGCTTTCGTCATTCTCGGCCAGAAGGTGATAGAAGGGCTGGTTCTTCGCGGGACGACTGTCCTCGGGGATCGCGTCGTACCACTCCTGGGTATTGGAAAAGATCGCGTCCACGTCGAAGACAACACCACGAAAGGTGTGCTTCCGATGTTTCAGCACCTGACCCAGGTGATATTTCGCATTGCTCTTCAGCATAGATTTTGACCCCATCCCTTATTGGTACTCCCGCGGCACCGCAAATGTCCATATTTGAAGCCGAATCATGCGGAAACAGTCTGTGAACGGTGGCCTGACAGTCCTTGCGGGCGGAGCCTTCGCCGCCTCTTCTTGCCGCCGTCCAAGGCACGGCCGCCCTCGTTTCTATCCCGGCGACTTTCGGTTTCCTGGCGTGACCACGACGGGATTGTGATTCCAACCGGCGCGCGATTTCGCTAAAATCACTAAAAACAAAAGAACGAGAGGCAGTATGAGCAGATATCTGTGCATCGCGCTGGTGATGCTCCTCGCCGCATGTGGCGGCGGCGGCAAGGCGCCACGCAACCTGAACGACGCCTGCGAGATCACGGCGGAACGCCCGGCCTACCTGCGCGCCATGAAGCGGACCGAGGCCAAATGGGGTGTGCCGGTCGCCGTGCAGATGGCGACGATCTACCAGGAGTCGAAATTCATCAGCAACGCCAAGACGCCGCGCAAATTCGCCCTGGGGATCATCCCGATGGGGCGGCAAAGCTCGGCCTATGGCTATAGCCAGGCGCTTGACGGAACCTGGGACGAGTACCGCAAGGAAACTGGTCGCTGGGGCGCCAAGCGTCAGCGCATCGACGACGCGACCGACTTCATCGGGTGGTACATGGATCAGTCGGAACAGAAGCTTGGCATCATGAAGTTCGATGCCAAGAACCAGTATCTGGCCTATCACGAAGGCCGCAACGGCTACTCTCGCGGGTCGCACATGCGGAAGGCGTGGCTCTTGCGGGTGGCCGACGATGTCAGCTCGCGGGCGCAGATGTACCACCAGCAGCTCTATGGCTGCGGCAAGCTCTAGGGCGGGCTCAGTTGAGCCCGCGCCTTTCCACCTCGTAGTGGATCGAGAAGGTCGAGGGCTGATAGGTTACGCCAGTCTTCAGGTCTTCAAGAACGACAGTGGTCTGGTTCCCGGTTTCGTCCGTCACCGTCCATTGGCGCAGGGCCGTCGGGTTTGAAGAGAAGGCCAGCGTCAGCGTACCATATTCCGGATGCTCGGGATCCTGCGCGACGACCAGCGTCAGGGGGCCCTGCTCGCCGTGGCCCACCACCATCCTGGCGCGCCCAAGGTCAATGTTGCGGCCAAGGATAAGGTTCAGTGGCGTCTTCGACAGCGGATACTGTTCGGGTGGCTGGTTCGACTTGGGATCGAAGATGGCCAGCTGACCGCCCGAAGCCAGCACAAGCGTGGCGTCAGGAGAATACTCGAACCTCATGCGGCCCGGACGCTGGATCATCACCCGCCCTTCCGAAGTCGTGCCATCGGCATTGAATTGGGTGAACGCCGCCTCGGCGGTCGTGAGCCCGTTGAGGTAACGCGACAGCTCTGAAAGAGACAGCTTTTCAGCCGCCGCGGGAAAGGCGGCCAGGGTCAGGATCGCTGCAAGGATGTGCTTCATCATGCGCCCTATCTAGGGCCTGTCGGACGGTTATGCCATAACATCGGCGCGCCATCGGCGGAATGTCGGATAGGCCCACGATGTCGGATCACGCGAAAGGCCCAGAAAACAGCCATGGTGCGGTCGGCTGGACATGCCGCGCGATCTTGTCCTATCTCGCCTTGGGGGATCCGGCAACGCTGCGCGCCGTGCAAGTCTTCCCGAGGAACACGATGCTCGCAATTCTCGCCAACCGGACCTATCGCCACCTTTTCGGAGCGCAGATCGTTGCGCTGATGGGAACCGGCCTGGCCACAGTGGCCCTTGGCCTGCTTGCGTGGCAGATCGCGGGTGAAGACGCGGGCCTGGTGCTGGGCACCGCGCTGGCGATCAAGATGGTGGCCTATGTGACGCTTGCCCCGATCGCATCGGCCTTCACCGACCGGGTGCCGCGTCGCGCGATGCTGGTCGCGCTCGACTTGATTCGCGCGACCGTCGCCGTGGCGCTGCCCTTCGTGACCGAAGTCTGGCAAGTCTATCTGCTGATATTCCTGCTTCAGGCCGCTTCGGCGGGATTCACGCCCACCTTCCAGGCGACGATCCCCGATGTCCTGCCGGACGAGCGTGACTATACCCGCGCGCTGTCGCTTTCCCGCCTCGCCTACGACCTTGAAAGCCTGCTCTCGCCGGTGCTGGCGGCGGCGCTGCTGACCGTGGTCAGCTTTCCTGTCCTGTTCGGCGGCACCGTCGCGGGCTTTCTTGGCTCTGCCGCATTGGTTCTGTCGGTGACGCTGCCCGCGCCGAAGCCCGCACCGCCACGCGGCATCTGGGATCGTACGACACGCGGAATTCGCATCTACCTCGCCACGCCGCGCCTGCGCGGGTTGCTGGCGCTAAGCCTTGCCGTCTCGGCGGCCGGCGCGATGATCATCGTCAACACCGTCTTCATCGTGAAAGGCCGCTTCGGGCTTGCAGAGGCCGACGTTGCCCTGGCGCTCGCCGCATTCGGCGGGGGGTCGATGGCGGCGGCGCTGATCCTGCCCAGGCTGCTTGAACGCGTTCCGGACCGGCCCGCGATGCTTGCCGGAGCTTCGATCCTGACGCTGGGCATGTTTGCGGGCCCGCTGGCGGGCACGTTCGGGCTGCTCCTGGCCCTATGGCTTGTCATCGGCTTTGGCTACAGCCTGACCCAGACTCCGACCGGCCGGCTTCTGCGGCGCTCCGCGCAGCCAGAGGACCGGCACGCCATCTTCGCCGCGCAGTTCGCGCTGAGCCACGCGTGCTGGCTTGTGACCTATCCGCTTGCCGGGCGCTTCGGGGCGGGTTTCGGTCTTGACCCTACCTTCATCCTGATGGGGATGCTGGCCGCTGCCGGTGTCTTCGGGGCGATCAGGCTCTGGCCCCCCCGCGCGCCGGACAGGCTATCGCATGACCACGCCGATCTGCCCGACGACCATCCCCATCTGAAGAAGCACGGCACCCAAGGTCACAGCCACCCGATCGTCATAGATGACCTTCACCCGCGCTGGCCGCGCCATTCTTGAAATCAGGTCCCGCACTGTGATCGCACTCACCGGATTGTTTCTTGCCGCGTTCCTCGCAGCCACGCTTGTGCCCGCGCAGTCCGAGGCTGTCCTGACTGGACTGCTGCTGGCCGGTTCCCACCCCGTCGGGGTCCTGCTGGCGGTGGCGACTGCGGGCAATGTCCTTGGCGCGGTCGTGAACTGGGGACTCGGGCGCTTCCTGACCCGCTTCGCCGGCCATCCACGGTTTCCGTTTTCAACGACGCAGGTAGCGCGGGCACAGGCGTCATATGCCCGCTGGGGCTGGGCAAGCCTGTTCGGAAGCTGGCTACCCATCATAGGCGATCCGCTGACGCTTGCTGCCGGCGCGATGAGGGAGCCGCTCTGGCGCTTCCTGATCGTGGTGACAGTGGCGAAAGGCGGCCGCTACCTGGCTCTGGCCGGCGCCGCGCTGGCCTGGCACTGACCGGCGCCGCGCGCGACAGTCGCATCAGGGCCAAAACCAAGAAGCCATGCAAGCTCTTGGCGTTGCATGGCTTCTTTCTGGTAACTGGTGCCGGTGAAGGGACTCGAACCCCCGACCCCATCATTACGAATGACGTGCTCTACCAGCTGAGCTACACCGGCACTTCCCCATGCAGGCGAACGTGCCTGCAGGTGGCGGCTCCGCCTTGAGACGTATCTCGGGCGAACCGTGGGCGGGCTGATAGCACCATCGGACTAAAGTGTGTAGCCCTATTTTTCGTCTTTTTCCTGCTCCGCCTCCAGCTGGTCCACGGCCTCGTCATCAACGACGTAATCCGCGGCGGGGGCGATCCGGTCGCGCGGCTCGGGCGCGCTTCTTGCCCGTTCGCCGACGATCAGCGGCAGGACGGCCGCGCCAGCGGTCATGCCGGAACCCCTTTCCTCGGGTTCTCGCCAGGTAAAGGTGTCGAAACCACCGCAATTGTTGCAGACGGGGGACCATTGCGACTCGATGTTGTGGCACTTGTCGCAGACCCACTGGGGGCCGCGGCTTGCGGTCAGCGCCCGTGCAAGCCATCCCCGCACCACGGATTCGGGTGATCCCTCTCCGCGCTCGATCGCCGCCATGATCGTCAGCGCCCGCGCGGTCGGGTGGGCCTGGGCCAGCGCGCCCATCGCGCGGCGCGCTGCCGGGAAGTCCTCGGCGGCGATGTTCAGTTCCGCCTTGAGAAGCCGGCTTTCCTCGTGATCCGGCCGCGCGGCAATCAGTGCTTCGAAGCGCTTCAGACGCTCCTGCGGGGTCTCGTCTGGTGCGATCGCCGCGAAGGCCGCCGCCAGATCAGGGTGCGGCTGCTCTGACCAGGCCTTGACCAGAATCCGGTGGGCAAGCTTCGGCTTGCCCTTTTCGATGTAGCCGCGCGCCGCCATCGCTGCGGCCGGTATGAGGTCAGGCGAGGCCTTGTTTGCCGCTATGGCGGCTTCGCGCGCCTCGATCGAGGCCTCCTCGTCAAAGACCTCGCGCGCTTCCTGAAGGGCCAGCACGGCGTCGCGGCGAATGTGGACGTCGCGGGGCAGAAGCCCCTGCTTGTGCTTGGCGCTCAGTATCTTTCGCGCGCCACGCCAGTCGCCCGTTCCGGTCTGAAGCCGGAAAAGCGTGTCCTGCACGTCTTCGCTTCGGGGGTTCAGCGAAAACGCCTTTTCCGCCAGCTTCAGCGCTGTTTCCGTGTCGCCTTCGCCCAGCTTCTGCATCATCAGGCCACGCACACCGACGAACCGGGTCCGGTCGTCGGCCAGCAGACGCTTGTAGACAGCCGTCGCGCGGCGCGTATCGCCCGCCAGCTCGGCGGCCTGCGCCGTAAGCAGGTTCGTCAGCTCCGGCCGTCCCAGGAACTTTTCCGCACGCGCGGCCTTGGCCATCGCCACCCGCCCGTCACCGGACGCGATCGCCATCATGCCCTCGGCAAGGGCCTCGAACCCCTTGCGCTCGCGATTGCGGTTGAAATAGCGGCTGATCGCGGTTTCGTCACCGTTCAGGAAATGCAGCGTCGCGATCAGCAGACCAAGGATCCTCAGCGCGATCCAGACCAGGATGACCAGCAGCACCGCCGCGATCGCGGCCTGAAGCGGGCCCAGCGTGAATTCGGTATTGGCCACGATCAGACGCAACCCGCTGCCCTGATCGGCTAGGTGCCCTGCCAGAAGCGTAAGCGCCGCCACCACGGCGACGAAAACCACGATCTTGATGAAGGACCAGATCATCGTGCACCCCTCACTCGACGGCCTGCGCCAGCGCGGAAAGCGAAGCCTGCGCCGTCATGCGCCGCTGCGCAAGTCCGATCCATTCCCCCATGACCGCCTGGCCCGCCGCAGGCAGATTGCCGATTTCGTCTATCGCCCCGGCGATGTCCCCGGCCCGCAAGGCCGCTTCGGCCCGCGAAAGCACGGCATCGGGGTCGTCCCCCGCACGCGGGGTCAGCGACCGCGCCCCCGACTGGCTGCGCAGGAACGCGGTGATCTTGTCCAGCCAGCCGTCGCCCGCGGTTTCGCGCAAGGACACCGACAGGGCGTCACGCGATGCGGTTTCGAAGCGTGCCAGAAGCAGCTGGCTGGTCGGAACCCCCTTGGCCTGTTCGCCAAGCTCAGAAGGAACCTCCACGCCCGCGCTGGCAAGATCGGCAAGCGCGCCATCTATCGCCGCGCCGCTTTCCATGGCTGCCCGCAGATGGCTGAGCGCCGCGCGTGCAAGGCTGCGCTTTGCCTCTGCCTCGGCCTGGGCGCGAATCCGGGCGGCTTCCTCTTCGGCGGCGCCCAGACGGCTTTCGGCTTCTTCCGCGATCTGGGCAACCCTGCTTTCGATGGCGGAACTTTCGGACCTCTGGCCTTCGATCTCGGCCCTGAGCGTCGCGATCTCGCGCTCGAACGACTGGATCGCCGCCGTCGACACACCACCGCCGGATGCCGGGGCGCGTTCAAGCGCCGTCAGGCGTTCGTCAAAGGCATCGACGCGCTGCGTCAGGGCCGACAACGCTTCGGCAAAGCCGATGCGCTCCGCCTCGGCCTGGGCAAGCGCGCTGGACACCCGGTCATCAAGCGCCGCCATGTCCTCAGTCGACGCACCCGGAGCCATCGCGCCGACCCGCGTTTCAAGTGCCGAGATGTCCGCATCCTGCGTGCCAAGCTGCGCCTTGAGCACCGCGAGCTGCCCTTGCATGTCGCCCCCGGGCTGCAGTTGCGGCAGGACGTAATAGGCGGCGCCCGCCCCGATGCCGGCCGCCACGGCGCCGCCCAGAACGGTGCCGAACCATCCGCCACCGGATCGCGCGGGGCGCTCGGCTGCTTCATCAACCGTCGCGACAGGCGCTTCGTCCGGCATGTCTTCGCCCAGGGGAGCCTGTTCCACGGGTTCGTCCGTCGCCTCAGGCATCACGTCGGCGTCTGCAACCGAGGTGTCTGCAACAGGTTCCGCGACCTCAGGCGCTTCGGTGTCGATCGGGGCCTGGGCATCATCCGGGGTTTCGGAGCTTTTCTTTCTGGCCAATCGTGCCTCCCGATCGCTACGCCGGCCAAGGGCCCGCTTTCTTCAATCTAGCCACCACTTGGGCCCGCCTCAAGCCGAACCGGCTGCGGCGATAAGCGCGGCCAGCGCGTCCAGCATCGCGCCAGCGTCCGGCTGCGCCGCCACCTCAAGCGCAGCATGGGCCAGCGGTCGGGCCGCCTGGGCAACCCGATCGCTCATCGCGGCGATGTAAAGGGGGGCGGACACATCACACATGGCAGCTGACGCGCGCCGCGCCGACGCAGGCGAAAACAGGGGCAGCAGAAGCGGTTCACGCGCCCCTAGCGCGCGAAGCAGCTCGACCGACGGCGCCACGCGTGTCTGATCGTATACGACGGCAGAAACAGTCTCTATTCCGGCCGATTCAAGCATACCCGAGATATCGAACGCGATCTCGGCGCCATGCGGATATGCCAGTCGGCGGGCCTGCGCCGACGCGATGATCTGCCGTGCCAGCCCCTGCGCGTCGCCTGGGCCTTCGGTGGCCTGAAACCCCGCCGCGCGCGCCGCCTGCGCGGTGCGCGCGCCCACGCAGAGCGCGGGCAAATTCGTGCTTGGAAAAAGGCGCCGAAACCCCTCGACCGCATTGGCCGAGGTAAAGATCACCGCCTCGCATCCGGTCAGGTCCATCGCGGGCGTCAGGTAGCGGATCTCGGTCAGCGGAGAGGTGATGATGGGCCAATCGGCGCCAAAGCGGGCCCGAAAGGCGCCGGCGAAGGCCGCGGCCTGCGAGGCGGGCCGTGTCAGGATCAGCGTCGGCCGGATAATCGCGCCCCCCATTCGGGCCCCCGGGATTGTATGGAGCCTGTCTGGGTGTTACCTGCCAGAAGCAGGTCGCGCAACCGGCAGGATCATGGGCGAAACGATCACAATTCTAGGGCTTGAAAGCAGCTGTGACGACACCGCTGCCGGTGTCGTCCGACTTGTGGGCAACCAGCCCGAAATCCTGTCCTCGGTGGTCGAGGGCCAGACCGACCTGCATGCGGCCTTCGGGGGCGTGGTTCCCGAGATTGCCGCGCGCGCGCATGCGGAGAAGATAGACACCTGCGTCGAACAGGCGCTGTCTGACGCGGGCGTGGCGCTGGCCGATCTGGATGCCGTGGCCGTCACGGCCGGACCCGGCCTGATCGGCGGCGTCCTGGCCGGGGTCATGTGCGCCAAGGCGATATCCGCTGCGGCGGGTCTTCCCCTGATCGGCGTCAATCACCTGGCAGGGCACGCGCTGACGCCGCGCCTGACGGACGGGCTGTCCTTCCCCTACCTCATGCTTCTGGTCTCCGGCGGGCATTGCCAGTTCCTGCTTGTCCGTGGGGTGGAGGACTTCACGCGCCTCGGCGGCACGATCGACGACGCGCCGGGCGAAGCTTTCGACAAGACGGCAAAGCTTCTGGGGCTGCCGCAGCCGGGCGGCCCCTCGGTCGAGGCCAGGGCCGCAGAGGGCAAGTCCGCGCGCTTTGCCTTTCCGCGCCCGCTGCTGGACCGTCCTGGGGTGGACCTATCCTTTTCGGGCCTCAAGACGGCGCTGTTGCGCGCGCGTGACGGCGTGGTGGCGGAAAAGGGCGGCCTGACCGAGCAGGACCGCGCCGACCTTTGCGCGGGCTTTCAGGCGGCGGTGGTTGACGTCCTTTCGGCAAAATCGGCACGCGCACTGGACCTTTATCTGGACGAGGCGCCGGCGCAACCTGCCTTTGCCGTCGCGGGCGGTGTCGCCGCGAACAGGGCGATCCGCGCGGCGCTTGAGCAGGTGGCGGCAGAACGTGGGGTGCGCTTCCTGGCACCGCCGCTTTCGCTTTGCACCGACAACGCGGCGATGATCGCCTGGGCCGGGATCGAACGGTTCCGGCTGGGTCTTCGCGACGACCTGAGTCTGTCGGCGCGGCCGCGTTGGCCGCTTGACCGTCGCAGCGCGCCGATGCTTGGCGCGGGCAAGAAGGGGGCCAAGGCATGACAATCGCGGTTCTGGGCGCGGGGGCATTCGGCACGGCGCTTGCGGTTGCGCTGGCGCGCAACGGTGACGCGGTTGGCCTGTGGGCGCGCGATGCAGGCCATGCCGCCGCAATGCAGGCGACACGGCGTAACGACCGGCGCCTGCCGGGCGCGGAACTGCCCCAGAACGTCACTGTTTCGGCCGAAATCGCAGATTTTCTGGCGGCCAGCACGATCCTTCTGGCCGTGCCGATGCAGCGGCTTGACGCATTCCTGCACGACCATGCGGGGGCGCTGGACGGGCGAATGCTCGTGGCCTGCTGCAAGGGGATCGACCTTGCTTCGGGCCGCGGACCCGTGGCGATCATCGCCGCGGCATGCCCCAAGGCGACCCCGGCGATCCTGACCGGGCCCAGCTTTGCCGCAGACATCGCGCGCGGGTTGCCGACCGCACTGACTCTGGCCTGCGCCGATCCAAGGGCCGGCGAGGCGCTGCAGGCGGAACTTTCGACGCCCGTTCTGCGACTCTACCGGACCGAGGACACGGCCGGGGCGGAACTGGGTGGCGCCTTGAAGAACGTCATCGCGATCGCCGCAGGCGTCGTCAGCGGCGCAGGGCTGGGCGACAGCGCCCGTGCGGCCCTGATGACGCGCGGCTTTGCCGAGATGAGCCGGCTGGCGTTTGCCCTTGGCGCGCGGCCCGAAACCCTTGCGGGACTGTCGGGGTTCGGAGACCTGGTGCTGACCTGTACCTCGGCCCAGTCGCGCAACTTCCGCTTCGGCCAGGCGCTTGGCGCGGGCGAACCCTTCGACACCACCACGACCGTCGAGGGCGCGGCGACCGCCGAGGCCGCAAGCGTCGTCGCCGGACGCATGGCCATCGACATCCCCATCACCCGGATGGTCGCCGCGCTTGTCGGTGGCCATGTTTCCGTTCCGCAGGCCGTCGAGGCGCTGCTTTCCCGTCCCCTGAAGAAGGAATGACCATGCACTTCGCCGTCATCTGCCGTGACAAGCCCGGCCACCTGCAGACACGTCTGGACAACCGCGCCGGGCATCTGGCCTATATCGAACAAACCGGCATCGTCGCGCTGGCCGGCCCGCTGATCGAAGATGGCCAGATGTGCGGCTCTCTCGTGATCCTCGATTGCGCGGATCGCGCCGCAGCCGACGCGTGGGTGGCAGGCGACCCCTATGGCATCGCGGGCCTTTTCGACAGCGTCAGCGTCACCGAATGGAAAAGGGTCATCGGCTGATGGCGTACTGGCTTTTCAAGTCCGAACCCGACGCCTGGAGCTGGGACCAGCAAGTCGCCAAGGGCGACGCGGGCGAGGAATGGACCGGCGTGCGCAACTACCAGGCGCGCAACAACATGCGGGCGATGAAGCTGGGCGACAAGGGCTTCTTCTACCACTCCAACATCGGCAAGGAGATCGTCGGCATCGTCGAAGTTTCGGCCGAGTGCCACCCGGACTCATCCACCGACGACCCCCGGTGGGAATGTGTCGACATCCGCGCCATCCGGCCCTTGCCCCGCGCCATCACGCTGGAAGAGGCAAAGGCGGAACCGCGGCTTGCCGACATGGCGCTTGTCAAGAATACCCGCCTGTCGGTCCAGCCGGTGACCGACGCGGAATGGAAGGTGATCTGCGAACTCGCAGGTCTGTAGACCGCCGCGCGACGGCAAGGCATGATGGCGCCACGAAACAGTACGAGGTTCCATCATGTCCCTTCTCAGCGTGCTTATCGCGGCGGCGGCGGGTTATGCGCTTGGCGCGGTGTGGTACATGTCGCTGTCGCGGCAGTGGATGACGGCGGCGGGTGTCGCTTGTGACGAAAACGGCAGGCCGCTGCAACGGAGCATCACGCCCTTCATCCTCTCGGCCGTCGCCATGCTTCTGGTTGCGGGCATGATGCGGCACATTTTCGGAATGGCTGGTGTCGACGGGTTCGGCGCCGGGCTGGTCGCAGGGTTGGGCCTTGGCGCCTTTATCGCGGCGCCCTGGATCCTGATCAACTATGCCTACGCGCGCCGGCCCGGCTCCCTGACGCTGATCGACGGGGGATACGCCATCCTTGGCTGCGCGATCATTGGCGCGGTGCTGGGTCTGTTCTGAATTTCAGCGGGGTCCCGGGCACACGGTCCGGGACCCCTGCCACCCCGGCGCACCCCTGCACCATCCGCGACAATCGGTCTCGGCCGTACTGGCCTGTTGCGGTCGATCGTAGGGTCGCACCGTCGCCGCGGCAAGCGCAATCTCAGGACAATGATAAACGAAATCAAGGGATTGCGTTAACCCTTGCGTAAGGATCGCGTCTTGGTCAGGGATGCCGCGCCTCGGCCCCAAGTTGCACGACCAGCATGTAGTACAGCACCGCACGATACTTCGGGTCGCCTGCCGCGCCGTACATCTCGACCGCCGCCCGGATCGCCTCTGGCAGATCGTGCCCATCGGGCAGGGCGAGCTTGCGCACAAGGAAATTGCGGCGTATCCGCGCCAGTTCTGCGGGGCTGTCCACATCGACGATCCCACCGTCAGGCACGAAGATCGTGGGCCCACAGCCGTCCACCACCCGTTCCAGCAACGGCATGTCGGGGTCAAGGCCGCACTTGCCGCTGAGCTCGGCGGCATAGAGCGCGATCAAAGCCTCCCTTCGGCCCATGGGCGTTCCTCCGGCCAGAAGGATAGATCGGATCGCATCCGTCGCAAGAAAAAACCCCCGCCGAAGCAGGGGTTTCCGGGTTCCATCCGCTCAGTAGCGGTAGTGGTCCGACTTGTAGGGTCCGTCGACTGTCACGCCGATATAGTCGGCCTGCTCGGGGCGAAGCTGGGTCAGCTTGACGCCAATCTTGGCAAGATGCAGCCGCGCGACCTTTTCATCCAGGTGCTTGGGCAGGATGTAGACCCCGGGCTTGTACTCCGCCCCCTTGGTCCACAGCTCGATCTGCGCCAGGACCTGGTTGGTAAAGGAGGCCGACATCACGAACGACGGGTGGCCCGTCGCGTTGCCGAGGTTCAGAAGACGCCCTTCGGACAGAAGGATGATCTTGTTGCCCGACGGCATCTCGATCATGTCCACCTGGTCCTTCACATTGGTCCACTTGTGGTTCTTCAGCGCGGCGACCTGGATCTCGTTGTCGAAATGGCCGATGTTTCCGACGATGGCCATGTTCTTCATCTCGCGCATGTGCTCGATGCGGATCACGTCCTTGTTGCCGGTGGTGGTGATGAAGATGTCGGCGTCATGCACGACGTCTTCCAGCACCACGACTTCGAACCCATCCATGGCCGCCTGCAGCGCGCAGATCGGATCCACCTCGGTCACCTTCACGCGCGCACCCGCACCGCGAAGGCTGGCGGCGGACCCCTTGCCCACGTCGCCGTACCCGCAGACGACGGCGACCTTGCCCGCCATCATCACGTCGGTCGCGCGGCGGATGCCATCGACCAGGCTTTCCTTGCAGCCGTACTTGTTGTCGAACTTCGACTTGGTGACGCTGTCGTTGACGTTGATCGCCGGGAAGGGCAGAAGGCCCTTCTTGTGCAGGTCGTAAAGGCGATGGACGCCGGTAGTGGTTTCCTCGGACACGCCACGGATCGCGTCGCGCTGCCTGGTGAACCAGCCCGGGCTTTCCTTCAGGCGCTTCTTGATCTGGTTGAAGAGGCAGATTTCCTCGTCCGAGGTGGGCACCTCGATCAGCCCGGTTTCGCCCGCCTCGACCCTCGCGCCCAGCAGGATGTAAAGCGTCGCGTCCCCGCCGTCGTCGAGGATCATGTTGCAGGCACCTTCCGGGAACTGGAAGATCTGGTCGGTGTAGGCCCAGTATTCCTCAAGCGTTTCGCCCTTGATGGCGAAGACCGGAATGCCGGCCTCGGCGATCGCCGCCGCGGCGTGGTCCTGGGTGGAAAAGATGTTGCACGATGCCCAGCGGACATCGGCGCCAAGCGCCCTTAGCGTCTCGATCAGGACCGCCGTCTGGACCGTCATGTGCAGCGATCCCGCGATGCGCGCGCCCTTCAACGGCTTCGTCGTTCCGAACTCCTCGCGCAGCGCCATCAGGCCCGGCATCTCGGTTTCGGCGATGTCGAGTTCCTTGCGGCCGTAGCCCGCCAGCGCGATGTCGCGCACGACATAGTCCTTGGCCATCGGCCATACTCCTTCGATCGAATTTGACCGGTCAGATAACACCCGAAGCCAAACGGGGCAACATGCGTGTTTCCGGCACCCACCCGTGTTGACAGGCCCGCCCGCCAGAACGACAGTCGCCGCCGTCGAGCCTGACAAGTCCTGGGAATGCGCAATGGTGACCCTTCGTCCGATGACCGAAATCGAATTTGCCGACTGGAGCGTGATGTCGCGCGACGGCTACGCGGCGGACCTGCAACGGGCACACGGCATATCGCCGGACGAGGCGCGGAGGCTTGCGGACGCTTCCCTCGACAGGCTTCTGCCTGACGGCATGGCGACCCCCGATGCGTATGTGTTCAGCGCAGAGAACCACGAAGGCAATGTCGTGGGCTGGCTGTGGATCGCGATCAGGCGTGAATGGGGAAGGGTGGAGTGCTTCATCTACGATATCGGCATATACGATCCGCATCGTCGCAAAGCATACGGCCAGGCCGTGCTTGCCGCGCTTGATCCAATCGCCGGCAAACTTGGCGCGACATGCCTCGGCCTGCACGTCTTCGGCGACAATCCTGCCGCCGTGGCGCTTTATGAAACGGCTGGATTCCGGGTCACGGAACTGACGATGAGCAAGGCGGTCGCGAATTGAAACAGCCCCGCGCCTGGCAACGGATGCTTTCGGGCCGCAGGCTTGATCTGCTGGATCCGACGCCGATGGATATCGAGATCGAGGACATCGCCCACGGCCTGGCCTTCGTCGCGCGATGGAATGGCCAGACGCTGGGGGACTGGCCCTATTCGGTGGCCGAACATTCGCTTCTGGTCGAGCGGATCTTTACCCGGCTGAATCCCGGCATTGCCGCACGCTGGCGGCTTGCGGCGCTTTTGCACGATGCGCCGGAATACGTGATTGGTGACATGATCAGCCCGGTGAAGGCGGCGGTCGGCCCCGGCTACGGTGCGCTTGACGAACGGCTGACGGCGGCGGTGCATCTGCGTTTCGGACTGCCCGCCGTCCTTCCGTTGCTGATCAAGAAACAGATCAAGCGCGCCGACCGCATCTCTGCCTGGCACGAAGCCGTGAAGATCGCAGGTTTTACCGAGAGCGAGGCAAGACGGTATTTTGGCCAGCCAGAATTGCCGCTGACCGGACCGGTCCGCATCGTCTTACGGCCCCCGGTCGAGGTACGGGCGGAATTCCTGAAAAGATTCACCGCGCTTCTGGACGAGAGTTGAAAAGGCGCTTCCTTTTACGGGCGCCGTTGCAAGTGTTCAGATCGCAAGATCTTCCAGAGATTTTCCGGACTTCAACGCGGCTTCGGCCCAGCGCGGCTTGCGGCCGCGGCCGGTCCAGGTTTCAGATGGATTCGCGGGGTTGGCATATTTGGGTTTCGCAGGCGCGCGTTTGCGAACAGGCGCCGCACCCAAGAGCTCGTTGAGCGAAAAGCCAAGGGATTTCGCCTTTTCCTCAACAGCGGCAAGGGCTTCTTTCTTCTTGCGCTGCTCGAACTCGTCAATCGCGCGCGCCACCTGGGTTTGAAGCGACTTGAGTTCCTTCAGAGACATGTTGGTAAGGTCGACAGACAAAACAATCCTCCTCGCAGGTCAGTTTTACTGACGTGCAATTAACTTCCATTAAGTCCGATTAATTGCAACCTTTTCGTTGCGAATTTATTTCGGACTGCGCTTTGCGAGAATTCTTTGAAGCGTTCTGCGATGCATGTTCAAACGCCTTGCGGTTTCGGATACGTTCCGATCGCACAGTTCGTAAACCCGCTGAATATGTTCCCATCGAACACGATCGGCAGACATCGGGTTTTCCGGCGGCGGGGGCAGCATTTCCCCCCTGGCCAGAAGCGCGTTCGTGATGTCATTCGCATCGGCGGGTTTGGAAAGATAGTCGGTGGCCCCGATTTTAACCGCCGCTACGGCGGTGGCGATCGCCCCGTAGCCGGTCAGCACCACGACGCGGCAATCAGGCCGCCGTTCGCGAAGGGCTTCGACAACGTCCAGCCCGTTCCCGTCCTCAAGCCGCAGGTCCACCACCGCGTAGGCGGGCGGACGCGCCATCGCCGCGGCCTTGCCCGCAGCGACGCTTTCGGCCGTCTCGGGCAGGAAGCCCCGCTTTTCCATCGCGCGGGCAAGGCGCGAAACGAAGGGCGCGTCGTCATCGACAAGAAGCAGGGTCCGGTCCGCGCCCAATTCCGCAAATTCGTCTTCGGCCATGCCGCCCTCGGTTGCTGCTGACAAGATCGTTCTAGGGGCAATACCCCCGCCGGTCAAATGCCCCTACCGGGCCGCGTCCACGAAGCATGCGACGCTTTCGGCCAGCTTCTGGGACGATGTTTCGCGCGAATAGAATTCGACGAAACCCTGACCGGGCAGCATGAGGTATGTCTGTGTCATGTGATCGACCAGGTAATAGTCGTCATCCGGGTTTTCCGGCGCCTTGTAATAGGTCTTGTAGGCGTTGGCCGCGGCGCGGATCTGTGCCTCGGTCCCGGTCAGGCCGATCAGGCGCGGATGAAGGTAATCGGTCCATTCCTTCAGGACCTCGGGCGTGTCGCGGCGTGGATCGACCGAGATGAAGACAGGCGTAACGTCATAGCCCATTTCGTCAAGCACATCGACCGCTTCGACATTGCGCCCCATGTCGGCCGGGCAGATATCGGGACAGAACGTGTAGCCGAAATAGACGAGGCTGGGCTTTGTCAGGACGTCGCGGTCCGTGACCGTCCTGCCATCCTCATCCACCAGCGTGAAGGCGCCGCCGACCGCGCCGGAGCCGCCTGCGATGACACTTTGACGGCAGTTCGCGAAGGGATCGCTGCCGTGCTGCTGCGTCACGGCGAAGATACCCACCAGCAGGATCGCGATGGCTGACCCTGACGCTATGGCGATACGGCTGGGGGAAATGGACATGTTATCCGCCTCGGCTACGTTGATTGGCTTGCCGACTGCAACTATCAAGCTCGTGACCCGTTTTCCAGTGCCGGGGGCAGGATGACCAGTTCACATCCGCAGGACGAACGCGACGTTCCTGTCGAATTCCAGGGCGTCCGCGTCCGCCTGAGAACGCTGATCCTTCTGCGATGGGCCGCCATCGCGGGACAGGTTGCCGCGTTGACCGTCGCCTCGGGTCCCCTGAACCTTGCGATACCGCTTGGCCCTTGTTTTCTGCTGGTTGGCTTGGCGATTGCGGCAAACATGGCCGCCATCACGGTGTTCCCCGAAACGAAGCGTCTGTCCGAAGGCCAGACGCTGGCAAGCCTGCTTTTCGATACCGCGCAGCTTGCTGTCCTGCTGTCCCTGACCGGCGGACTATCGAACCCGTTCGCCTTTCTGATCCTGGCGCCTGCGACAATTGGCGCCACCGTGCTTGGCGCCAGGTCAAGCGTCGCTATCGCGCTCGTGACCATCGCGGTCGTCACGATGGTCGCATGGTTCCACCTTCCCTTGCGCACCGACGCAGGGGTCGAGATCGCGACACCCGCCATGCTGAGCCTCGGCCACTGGCTGGCGATCGTCATCGGCGTCACCTTCCTGTCGATCTACGCGGGCCGCGTCGCGTCCGAGATACGCTCGATGAGCCGGGCGCTGCTGGCGACGCAGATGGCGCTGGCGCGCGAGCAGAAGCTGACCGACCTGGGCGGGGTCGTCGCAGCCGCGGCGCATGAGCTGGGAACTCCGCTTGCCACCATCAAGCTCGTCAGCGCGGAGCTGGCCGATGAGCTGGACGACCGTCCCGAGCAGCGCGACGACGCGCTTCTGATACGGCGTGAGGCCGACCGCTGCGCCGAGATCCTTCGGTCGATGGGGCGCGCCGGAAAGGACGACCTCCACCTGCGCGCGGCCCCCGTTTCCGCCGTGCTGCGCGAGGCGGCGGAACCGCACCTCGATCGCGGCCGCGACGTCCGGTTCGAGCTTTCACCGGCGGCGGGCGGCTCGGACCGGGAACCGACGATCCGCCGGCGTCCTGAAGTCATTCACGGGCTGCGCAACCTGATCCAGAACGCCGTGGACTTCGCGCGCGCCACGGTCTGGGTCGAGGCAAGATGGAGCGCGGAGCGCCTGGTGCTGAGGATCGTGGACGACGGCAATGGCTTTCCGCCACATCTTCTGGGACGGATCGGGGATCCGTTCATCCGCCGGCGGCCCGCCGAACCCGCGCCGGGACGACCGGAATACGACGGGATGGGGCTGGGCCTGTTCATCGCCAAGACACTGCTTGAGCGGACGGGCGCCGAGATCACCTTCGCCAACGGGAGCGATCCGTTCCTGGCAGAGGCCGAGCGCCCCGAGCGCTGCGGCGCCATCGTCGAGGTGGTTTGGCCGCTTTCACGCATTGGGCAGCCATCTTCAGGTCCGCTCGGTGAAAACTTAAGGCATTGAGAATACCACGAAAAAGCCTTGGTTGGTTAAGCACCTGTTAACCCATTCGCATGAACCCTCGCAGCCGGGGGTTGGAAGAGGGTGTGGATCATGTCCCCGGCGCTCGTTTTCGCGGTCATCGTGGCGGCTTCCGCCTTTGCGGCAGCTGCTACGGCTGTTCTGACGCTTATCCTTTTCGAAGACTGGCGCCGGGTCCGTCAGCAGGCCAGTGATCCAGGCCCCCACCCGAAGCCTCATGTCTTCCTCTTCGAGGATCGCGAGCTGGTCGACACCAATTCTTCGGCGTGTTCGCTGTTGTGCTCTCTGCCCGCCGGGCCCAGCGACTGGCTGCGCCTGATGGCCTATCTTGCTCCGCGTTTTGCCGATCTTGCCCCGGCCCTTGAAAACGGGGCAGGGGCAGGGGGACTTACCTTGCGCGCGAAGGACGGCGGCACGCTTGAGATCACGGGCGGCAAGTCCCTGCTGCTGAGGCTGGCGTACATTCCGGGCGGCGCGCAGGATGAGCCGGCGCCCGACGTTTCCTGCCGACGCGCTCAGCAAGAGGAACTTGACTGCCTGCGCGAGACCCTTGACGCGCTGCCACTGCCCATCTGGCGCACATCGGCAGACGGAACCGTGCTGTGGGTCAACCGCGCCTACGTCGCGGTCGCTGCCACTTCGGCGGGCTGCAGCGAAGACGAACTAGCCTGGCCGCTGCCAAACCTTCTGGATCGCGCCCCGCCCGCGCGCTCCGAAGAACCCCGGCGGCTGCGGCTGGCCGGCAGCCCGTCGCATTGGCTGCAGATCGAGACCGTGGCGCTTCCCCGCGCCGATCTTCACGTCGCGCTGCCAGCCGATGCGCTGGTGCAGGCCGAGACGACCCGTGAAGAGATGATGCAGACGCTTGCCAAGACATTTGCCGGACTGCCGATCGGCCTTGCCGTCTTCGACTGCAAGCGCCAGCTCGTGCTATTCAATCCAGCCTTGGCCGACCTGACTGATCTGCGGCCCGAATTTCTGATGACGCGGCCGCAGTTTCACGCGTTCTTCGACCGCCTTCGGGACCAGCGCATGATACCGGAGCCGCGCAATTATCATACTTGGCGTCAGGAAATCGCGGACATCGAGAGCGCCGCGGCATCGGGCCATTACGAGGACACCTGGAACCTGCCCTCGGGCGTGACCTACAGGGTCACCGCCCATCCGCATCCTGACGGCGCGCTTGCGCTGTGGTTCGCGGATGTCAGCGCGGACATCTCGCTGACCCGACGCTTCCGGGCCGAGCTTCAGACCTGTCAGGAGGTATTCGACCAGTTGGAAACGGCGATCGCGGTGTTTTCCGCTGCCGGCGTGATGACGCTGTCGAACAGCGCCTTTTCCGGGCTTTGGGGGTTCGACGCGACGCTTGCAGTTGCTCCGGTGGATGTTGCCGACATGATCGCGCTATGGCAGGCGCAGACAGATCCCTCACCGGTCTGGGAAGCGCTGCTGCGTCACCTGTCGGATCTTGACGCGCGCGAAACCTGGTCGGGAACGGTGCGCACGCTTGTCGGCACGAGCATCCTGGTCAGCGCGACGCCGCTTGGCGGCGGGGCGACGATGCTGTCGTTCGACACGAACGCCGCAACGGCCACGAAGCCGGCGGCCCGTTCCCGAATGCTGCCCCTGCCGGCGCTCTGACGCGGCAGGTCTCAGCAATCGGCTTGCCGCCAACGCACGCTCGGCTAAAAGTCGGCGCATGGATCCCAACACCGACCATCCGACCCGGATCGAGCTTCGCCTGCCGGACGCCCAGGCGACCGAGGCCCTGGCGCGCCGCCTTGCGCCGTTGCTGCGCGGTGGCGACACGATCCTGCTTGAAGGGGATATCGGCGCAGGCAAGACCCATTTCGCCCGCGCACTGATCCGAACGCGCCTTCAGGCGATCGGACTGGACGAGGATGTCCCTTCCCCCACCTTCACCATCGTCCAGACCTACGACGCCGGTGACGTGGAAATCTGGCATGCCGATCTGTACCGGCTGTCCGGCGCGGACGAGATATGGGAACTTGGGCTGGATGACGCCTTTCGCACCGCGATCTGCCTTGTCGAATGGCCTGACCGACTGGGTCCGTTCCGGCCCGAAAGCGCCCTGTCCCTGCGGTTCGAGGCGCTGCCCGATGATACGCGGCGGCTGGTGATCCGCGCCGATGGCGGTCGAGCGCTACAGATATTGGCCATCGTCAGCACGGAGGCGCAGCATGGCCGGGCGTGACAGCGCCACCACAGGGTTCCTGCGCGCCGCCGGTTGGGCCGATGCCGGGCGCAGCGCGCTTGCGGGCGACGCGTCGGCCCGTCGGTATGAGCGTCTTCTCCTTGGCGAACGCAGCGCGATCCTGATGGACGCGCCGCCTGAAAAGGGAGAGGACGTCAGCCGCTTCACCCGGATGGCATCCTGGTTGCTGGCCCAAGGCTACTCTGCCCCGCGTCTTCTGGCCGAGGATGCGGCCAGCGGTTTCCTTCTGCTCGAGGATCTTGGGGACGACCTGCTCGCGCGCATTGCCGCGGCGGATCCGTCTCGGGAACCTGCGCTTTATGCGCTCGCTGTCGATTTCCTCGCCGACCTGGGCAAGCGCAGGGTTCCCGATTTCCTTCAGCCTCTCGACGGGCCGGCGCTGGCGGCGCTGCTGGGATGGGTCGGCGAATGGTATCTGCCCGCGATGGGGGCTGCACCCGACACGGTCGCTGGGCTGCCCGACACCTTCGTCCGGCTTTACCGCGGCCTTGCCGGCGATCGCCCGATGGTCGTATCGCTCCGGGATTTCCACGCTGAGAACCTGCTCTGGCTGCCCAACCGATCCGGAATTGCGCGACTGGGTCTTCTGGATTTCCAGGACGCCGTGGCTGCGCATCCGGCCTATGACCTCGTCTCGCTTCTGCAGGACGCGCGCCGCGATGTAAGCCAGTTGACCGAGGCGGCGATGATCGATCGCTTCGCGGGCGATTCCGGCTGGAACAGGGACGAATTCGGCGCGATCTACGCCCTTCTGGGCGCGCAGCGCAGCCTGCGCATCCTTGCGGTGTTCGCGCGGCTTTGCCTGCACCTGGGCCGCCCCCGGTACCTGGAGTTCATGCCGCGGGTCTGGGGATATCTTGCACGCAACCTTGCCCACCCCGCGCTTGGCGAGCTAGCCCAGACGCTTGCCCACCTGCCTGAACCGACCAACGCTGACCTCGCGCGTCTCAAGGACCATTCACCATGCCCGACGCCCTGATGCTGTTTGCGGCCGGGCTTGGCACCCGGATGCGCGAGTTGACCAGCAACCGCCCAAAGCCGCTGATCACGGTCGCGGGCCGTGCGCTTCTGGATCACGCGCTTGATCTTGCGCGCGCCGCTGGTGTCGGTCGCATCGTCGCCAACGTCCACTACCTGGCCCCCCAGATCCGGACCCACCTTGCGGGACAGCCCGTCCTGATCTCGGACGAAACCGACGCGCTTCTGGAAACCGGCGGCGGCTTGGCCCGCGCGCTGCCGCTTCTGGACGCCGATCCGGTTTTCACGCTGAACACGGACGCGGTCTGGACCGGCGCCAATCCGCTGTCGGAGCTTCGCGCCGCCTGGCGCGACGGGGCCGAGGGGCTTTTGCTTCTGGTCCGGCGCGAGGCGGCCACCGGCCACACCGGCAAGGGCGATTTCGACATGGACGACGCCGGGCGGCTGACGCGCGGGACGACCTATGTCTACACAGGGGCGCAGATCCTCAGCACACCGCGTTTCGCTGCCCGCAAGGCCGGCGCCTTTTCAATCAACCCGGTCTGGGACGAGATGATCGCCTCAGGCACGCTTTTCGGCACGCTCCATCGAGGCGGATGGTGCGATGTCGGCCGCCCGGAAAGTATTGCGCTGGCGGAATCGATGCTCCAGTCTGACCGCGATGTTTGAACCGGCTTCGTCGCCCCGAGTTTTCGCCCTGCCACCCGGCGCGGATTTCCCGGCCCGGCTGGTCGAGGGGCTGATCGCGCGCATGGCCGACCAGCCGCCCGAGGCGATGGCGCGGGTGGACCTTTACCTCAACACGGCCCGGATGCAGCGGCGCGTTCGATCGCTGTTCGACGACCACGGCGCGCGCTTTCTGCCGCGCCTCAGACTGGTCACCGACCTTGGCCGCGATCCGCTGGCAGGGCTTCCACCCGCCGCACCACCGCTGCGGCGCCGGCTTGAACTGGCAGAACTTGTCCGCGGCCTGGTGACCCGCCTGCCGGATTTCGCGCCGGGCACTCCGGTCTTCGGACTGGCCGACAGCCTTGCCCGGCTTCTGGAAGAGATGGAGGGCGAGGGCATCACGCCTGCGGCGCTTGAAAACCCGGCGCTGGTTGAAAACCACGCGGCCCACTGGGAACGCAGCCTGGCCTTCCTGCGCATCATAGGGCGCTACTTCGTCTCTGATTCAGCCGAAACGTCGATTGGCCCCGAAGCACGGCAACGCCGGATCATCACCACGCTTGCCCAACGCTGGCGCGAAATTCCGCCCCAACATCCCGTCATCGTCGCAGGATCTACCGGGTCGCGCGGAACGACGGCCCTGTTCATGGCGGCGGTGGCGCGGCTGCCGCAGGGGGCGATCGTGCTGCCGGGACTGGATTTCGACATGCCCACCGCCGCATGGACCTGCCTTGAGGGCGGGGCGGCGCCGGCAGAGGATCATCCGCAGTACCGCTTCCTGAAGCTCGCGCACGATCTGGACCTGGCGCCCTGGGACATCCCCCCATGGGCGGAACACGCGGCCCCCGATCCGGCGCGCAACCGGCTTCTGTCCCTGGCGCTGCGACCGGCGCCCGTCACCGACCAGTGGATGGCCGAGGGCGCGCACCTTGGCGATCTGCCCAGCGCGACGGAAGCCCTGACGCTGATCGAGGCGCCGTCACCCCGCACCGAGGCGCTGGCGCTGGCGCTTCGCCTGCGCGAAGCGGCCGAGCAGGGCACCCGCGCAGCTCTGATCACGCCCGACAGGACCCTCGCGCGGCGGGTTACCGCGGCGTTGGCACGCTGGGGCATATCCCCCGACGACAGCGCGGGCGAACCGCTGAACCAGACGGCGCCGGGCCGTTTCCTGCGCCATGTCGCGGGCCTCTTTGGCCGCAAGCTGAGCGCCGAGGCGCTGCTGGTTCTGCTCAAGCACCCTCTGACGGCAACAGGATCGGGCGACCGTGGAAATCACCTGCGCTTCACGCGCGACCTGGAGCTCAAGATCCGCCGCTCAGGCCCGCCGTATCCCGCAGGGCTCGACATTGTCGCCTGGGCCAGGGCCAAGGGCGAACCCCTGCGCATCGCCTGGGCAGAATGGCTGGCTGACGCGATCCGCGGGCTGGATGATCCGGCCGAACTGCCGCTGGCGGACCGGGTCGCGGCGCATCTGGCCCTTGCCGAGACGCTGGCCGGGGGGCCGGGGGGTGACGTTACGGCAAGCGGGCTGTGGCGGGATGAGGCAGGGCGTGCGGCGCGGCTCGCCTTGGACGGCCTGGCACGAGAGGCCGATGGCGCCGGCCTTTATTCCGCGCAGCATTACGGCGAGCTGATCGCCGGCATCCTGTCATCGGAGATGGCGCGAAAGCCCGAGGGAACCCATCCGCGAATCGCGATCTGGGGCACGCTCGAGGCGCGCGTTCAGGGTGCCGAGCTCGTGCTTCTGGCGGGGCTGAACGAGGGCATCTGGCCGTCCCTGCCGGCCCCGGATCCCTGGCTTTCGCGGCAGATGCGGCTGAAGGCAGGGCTTCTTCTGCCCGAGCGCCGTGTCGGCCTGTCGGCCCACGATTTCCAGCAGGCTGCAGCCGCGCCCTTGGTCGTGCTGTCCCGCGCCACACGGGATGACGAGGCGGAAACCATCCCTTCGCGCTGGCTGGCACGGCTCACGAACCTGCTGGCAGGACTGCCGGGGAATGGCGGGCCAGAGGCGCTGGCGGCCATGACCGGACGCGGCCAGGCGCTGGTCAGGCTGGCCGAGGCGCTGGAAACCCCGCAGCAGGCCACGCCCGCCCCGCGCCCCGCGCCGCAACCACCGGTCGACGTGCGCCCGTCCGAGCTGCCTGTGACCGCGATCCGCACACTGATCCGCGACCCCTACGCGATCTACGCGCAACGCATCCTGAGGCTGCGCAAGCTTGACCCGTTGCGCGCCGAGCCCGACGCGCGCAAGCGCGGCGAGGTTTTGCATGACATCGTCGAAGCCTTCATCCGGGGCCGTCCGGAAGGGGAAACACCTGTCGCGGCACGCGCGCGGCTGATGGAAGTCGCCAGGCGATTGCTCTGCGACACGATCCCCTGGCCCTCCGCGCAGCGGCTTTGGCTTGCCCGCGTGGATCGCATCGCCGACCGCTTCGTCGGCGCCGAGGAAAAGCGCGCGGGCAGAGGCACGCCTGCCGTGCTTGAGGAAAAGCACCGCCTGCCCATCCCGGAACTTGGCTTCACCCTGACGGCGAAGCCAGACCGGATCGACCTTTTGCAGGACGGGCGGGTTCATCTTTACGATTACAAGTCAGGCACACCGCCGACACCTGCCCAGCAGAAGCACTTCGACAAGCAATTGCAGCTTGAGGCGCTCATGGCCGAGCGGGGCGCCTTTGCAGAGCTTGGCCCGCGCGAGGTCGAAGGCGCCACCTATGTCTCCTTGGGCGGAAGGTCCGAAGACCGACCGGCGGATGTCGGGACCGAGGCGCTGGCGGCGACCTGGGACGGCCTTGTCAGGCTGATCCGCGCCTACCAGCGGCGCGATCGCGGGTACGCCGCGCGCCGCGCCGTATTCGAAAGCCGGTTCGAGGGCGACTATGACCATCTGGCGCGCTTCGGCGAATGGGAAATGGGCGACCCCCCGGACCCGCAGGAGGTCGGATGATGGACGACGCCACCCGCGCACAGGTCCGCGCTGCCGACCCGGAAGCCTCGACCTGGCTGTCCGCCAATGCCGGCTCGGGCAAGACGCGCGTACTGATCGACCGCGTGGCCCGGCTGCTGCTTGACGGCACCGAACCGCAGCGCATCCTGTGCCTGACCTACACCAAGGCCGCTGCAAGCGAGATGCAGAACCGACTTTTCGGGCGGCTGGGCGAATGGGCGATGCTGCCCGAGCCCCAGCTTCGGGCGGCGCTGGCCAACCTTGGTGCGACGGGACCGGTCGACGCCGAAGCGCTGGCCCGGGCGCGCAGATTGTTCGCGCGCGCGATCGAAACGCCTGGCGGCCTGAAGATCCAGACGATCCACTCCTTCTGCGCCGCGCTTCTGCGCCGCTTTCCCGTCGAGGCGGGCGTGTCCCCCGACTTCACCGAGATGGACGACCGCACCGCAGCGCTGTTGCGCGCCGAAATCGTCGAGGAGCTTGCCGCGGGCGACGACATAGGGGCGGTCGACGCCCTTGCCTCGCTGGTTTCGGGCGACGACATCGACCCCTTCCTGGCCGATCTGGGCCGAAACAGTGACGCTTTTGCCCAGCCGCTGACGCGGGCCGAGGTCTTTGAACTGTTCGCCCTGCCGGCGGGCTTCGACCGCGCGGCGCTGTTGGCCGAGGTGTTCAAGGGAAGCGAGTCCTCGCTCTTCGGCGTCCTCGTCCCCTTGCTTGCCGCCAGCGGGCCCAACGATGCGAAGGCCGCGGCGAAACTGGCCGCGGCGAACTTCGCGGCGCCGGATGAACACGTGCTTACCGTTCTGGAATCCGTTCTGCTGACAGGCGAAGGTGCGAAGGCCCCCTTCAGCGCCAAGATCGGCAGCTTTCCCACGAAGGGCTTGCGCGAAGGCAAGGCCGCGGCCCTGATGCCCGAGCTTGACGCGTTGATGGAGCGGGTCGAAGCGGCGCGCCACCTGCGGATCGCCCTTGGCGCCGCCGAACGGACCTTGGCCCTGCACCGCTTCGCCGGGGCGTTCCTGCCACGCTACGCGGCCCGAAAGGCGGGGCAGGGCCGGCTTGACTTCGACGACCTGATCACCCGTGCCGCCGCGCTTCTGGGGGACCGGTCAGTGGCCTCTTGGGTCCTGTTCCGCCTGGATGGCGGCATCGACCACGTGCTGGTGGACGAGGCACAGGACACAAGCCCCGCGCAGTGGAAGGTGATCGAGCGCCTGACCGAGGAGTTCACGGCCGGCGAGGGCGCGCGCGGAACGCTGCGCACGATCTTCGTCGTCGGCGACAAGAAACAGTCGATCTATTCCTTCCAGGGCGCGGACCTGAAGGAATTCGACGGTATGCGCAACCATTTCACCGCCAAGTTCGCGGCGCTTGGCCGCGCGATGGAGGATATGGAGCTTCTGCACTCCTTCCGGTCGGCCGATGCGATCCTGCGCGTCGTGGACCTGACCTTCGGCGACCAGACGAACCATGGCCTTGGCGGTGCGCCCCGTCACTTGGCCTTCCACGCCGGCAAGCCCGGCCGGGTTGATCTGTGGGACCCGATCCCCAAGCCGGAAAAGGTCGCGCCAGACGCATGGTACGACCCCGTGGACATCCTGCCCGACGCGCATGAGCACGTGGTCCTGGCGCGCAAGATCGCCGCCGAGATCCGGCGGATGATCGATGCCGGCACGACGCTTCTGGAAAAGAGCGGCCCGCGCCGGATCCACGAGGGCGATTTCCTGATCCTCGTCCAACGGCGCGGTCCCCTGTTCGCCGAGATCATTCGCGCCTGCAAGGCCGAGCGGCTCGAAATCGCCGGCGCCGACCGGCTGAAGCTGGGTGGAGAGCTGGCGGTCAAGGACCTTGCGGCGCTGTTGAGCTTCCTTGCCCTTCAGGAAGATGACCTGTCACTGGCGGCGGCCCTGCGCTCGCCGCTGTTCGGCTGGACCGAAGGACAGCTTTACGATCTGGCGCACAAGCGCCCTGCCAAGGTCTATCTGTGGGAGGCCCTGCGCAATCGCCGCGACGCGTTTCCGCAGACGCTGGCCGTTCTGGATGATCTGCGCAAATGGGCCGACTTCCTGCGCCCCTACGAACTGCTTGAACGGATCTTGACCCGGCATGGCGGGCGGCAGCGCCTGCTCGCGCGGCTGGGACCGGAGGCCGAGGACGGGATCGACGCGCTTCTTGCGCAGGCCCTGTCCTATGAGCGGACCGAGGTCCCGAGCCTGACCGGCTTTCTTGTCTGGATGCAGACGGACGAGGTGGAGGTGAAGCGCAGGCTCGACAGCGCAAGCCGTGCAATCCGCGTGATGACCGTTCATGGCGCCAAGGGGCTGGAGGCGCCGATCGTCATCCTTCCCGACACCGCCCGGCGCGGCGAGCAGTCCCGGGATGAAATCTACGTGACCGGGCAGGGGATCGCGCTGTGGAAGACGCCCGCCGCCGAAAGCCCCGCCCTGATCTCGGACCTGAGGGACGAGTTCAGGGACCGCCAGCGGCAAGAGCGGATGCGGCTTCTATACGTCGCGATGACGCGCGCGGAAAGCTGGCTTATCGTCTGTGCCGCGGGTGAAACCGGCGCGGGCGAAGACAGCTGGTACGCGCTGATAGATGCCGCGGTGGACAAGGCCGGGGCGGCGCCCGCGCGGGCGGACGGGGCGGCCTGGGACTTCGGCCCCGGCAAGCGATTCGAGCTTGGCGAATGGCCCCTGCCCGTCTCTTCCGAGCCAGGCGCGCCACAGGCCCCGGACACTCCACCGACGCCGCCGCGCTGGCTTCTGGCCCCGGCGCCGTCCGCGCCGGACGCGGCGCTGGCGCTTTCGCCCTCCGCTCTTGGCGGGGCCAAGGCGCTTGCCGGCGACGCCGGGCTGGATGAGGAACTGGCAATGCGCCGCGGCACCCTGATCCATCTGCTTCTGGAGCACCTGCCGCTTTGGCCGCGCGCCGACTGGCCCGATATCGCCGAGGCGCTTCTGGCGGCGGAAACGGACGCGGATCCCTCTGAATCCGAAACCCTTCTTGCCGAGGCCACCAGCGTTCTCGACAGCCCGGCGCTGGCCCCGATCCTGGCGCGCGGCCTGCGCGAGGTCGAATTGACGGCTGCGCTGCCCGAACTGGGCGGTCGCCAGCTTCACGGGACCATCGACCTTCTGCTGGTCGAGGCCGACAGGGTTCTGGCCATCGACTACAAGTCGAACGCCAGCGTTCCCGACCGCCCCGAAACCGTTCCCGACGGGATCCTGCGCCAGATGGGCGCCTACGGACAGATGCTGTCGGCAATCTATCCCGACCGGCCCGTCCAGACCGCGATCCTGTGGACGCGGACGGGTCAGCTGATGGAGCTGCCTACCGATATCGTGCGGGCGGCACTGCAATCGACCACAACAGCTTGACGTCGGCGGCCCTTGTTCTTACCTTCAGTTGCAACGCATTCCCCGCATGGAGACAGATCATGGCAACCGTTGCCGTCACCGATGACACCTTTGACGCCGAGGTGCGCCAGTCCGACATCCCGGTCGTCGTGGACTTCTGGGCCGAATGGTGCGGCCCGTGCAAGCAGATCGGCCCCGCGCTGGAAGAGCTTGCCGCGCAATATGAAGGCAAGGTGAAGATCGCCAAGGTGAACGTGGACGACAATCCGAATTCCCCCGCCCAGCTGGGCGTGCGCGGCATTCCGGCGCTGTTCCTGTTCAAAGGCGGTCAGGTGGTCTCGAACAAGGTCGGCGCCGCACCCAAGGCCGCGCTTCAGAACTGGATCGAGTCCTCGATCTGATCAACGGAACGTCTCCAAGACTGGGGCGCCTTCGGGCGCCCCTTCTGTTTGTCGCGGTTGCGGCATTCCGCCCGGCCCGCCATATAGGACCTTTAAGGAAATGGAGGGCGCGATGGCCGAAGACAGGTTTCCCGGCTGGCACGGCACGACGATCATCGGCGTGCGCAGGGGCGGAGAAGTCGTGGTGGCGGGAGACGGGCAGGTGAGCCTGGGCCAAACCGTCATCAAGGGCACCGCGCGCAAGGTCCGCCGCCTGAGCCCCGGCGGGCGCGACGTGGTCGTGGGCTTCGCCGGATCCACGGCCGACGCCTTCACCCTGCTGGAACGGCTGGAAAAGAAACTGGACGCGGCGCCCGGCCAGCTGACCCGCGCCTGCGTGGAACTGGCCAAGGACTGGCGCACGGACAAGTACCTGCAAAAGCTCGAGGCGATGCTGATCGTGACCGACGGCAAGACGCTGCTGGTCGTGACCGGCGCGGGCGATGTGCTTGAGCCGGAACATGACGTCGCTGCCATCGGGTCTGGCGGCAACTTCGCCCTGGCCGCCGCGCGCGGGCTGATGGAAACGGACCTTTCCGCGGAAGAGGTCGCGCGCAAGGCCATGGCGATCGCCGCCGACATCTGCGTCTACACCAACGGAAACCTCACGGTGGAGACCATCCGTGGCTGAAACCCCCGAGCGCATGGATCCCGCCGATATCCGGGCGGCCGTCAAGGCGGGCATCCTGACCGAAGCGCAGGCGGCCGAGCTGAAGGCGCTCGGCGACAGCCGCGCCAATTACCGGGCAGAGCGCACACGCGAGGACGAGCCCTTCGAGTTCTTCAAGGGCTTTGCCGAGATCTTCGTCTCGGTCGGCCTTGCGATCCTCTTGGGCGGCATCGCGCTGTTGCTGGGCGTCATCGGCGGCGTCGGGATCCTGATCGCGATTCCGGCGATCATGGCCGCGATTTCCTGGTGGATGGCGCGCTTCTTCACGCTGCGCTGGCGGATGAACCTGCCCTCGATGGTGCTGGCCAGCGCCTATTCGGGCGGCATCTACGTGTCGTCGCTGACGTTCCTTGGCCAATCCGACCTGGGGCTGAAGGCCGTGGCCTTCCTCTCTGCGACGATCGCCGCAGGAGCGACGGCGCTATGGTTCCGCCGCTTCAAGCTGCCGTTTTCGATGTTCATCCTGGGCAGCTTTGCCTTGATGGCAACCTACGCGCTGTTCACCCGCTACAATCCCGGCGGCAGCTTTGACGACATCGATGGATGGGCCAGAAGTTTCGTTCCGCGCGCCAACCTGACGCTGGCGTCGCTTGTGTTCGGTGTGGCTGCCTTTGCCGGCGCGATGTTCTTTGACCTGAAGGACCCGCACCGTGTCGGAAGACACTCTGCCACGGCGTTCTGGCTGCACCTTCTGGCAGCCGGTGCACTTGTGAACGCGGTGGCGGGCAACATCTGGGCGCAGGCTGGCGGCACCAACATCCTGCCGACCGTCCTGGTCCTTGCCGCCTTCGCGCTTGTCGCCCTGGTGATCGACCGGCGGTCGTTCCTGACAGCGGGCATCATCTATATCGCCGCCATCATCTACTGGGCGGTTGCGGGCGAGGGCAGCGCCAGTCTGAAGGAGTGGGCGCTGATCCTCATCCTGCTGGGGCTGTTCTTCACCGTCCTGGGCACCTGGTGGATCCCGCTTCGCCGCCGTGTCATGCGCGCCCTGCCGGATTTCCCCGGCAAGAGCCGCCTGCCGCCAAGCTTCTAGGCGCGAACCGGGGCGTCGGTTCTAACCTTCGTCCCAGTCATACTGCATGGTCTTCAGCGCCGCGCCCTTGCCGCCGCGCTGCTGCGTCTTGTTCTGGTTGTTCTTCTTTCCGGTAGCGACCACGTGCATCGTCTCGCCCTTCCAGAACCACGCGACGCTTTCGGTATTCGTGGCATGGGCATGAAGCGCGCCGCCAAGATAGGGCACGCGGCCATGTCCGGTTTCCGTGGGTCCGGCCAGGGCGATCGACTCGATCTTGGTCTTCAGGTTCCTGTCGCCCTCGCAGGCGGACCTTACCTTGCCATTGGCATAGGTCACCTTGCAGGGCTCGGGCGCCGCGATCGGATCCTTGGCAAGGATCTCAAGCTCGCCCTTGATGCGGAACGTCTTGACCTCGCCCGCGACATCGGCCGACACCGTGAAGACCAGATCATAGCTGCCGATCTCGGTGAGCCGTCCCTGTAGGCCCGCCTTTCCCACAAGCGTCTTGGCCCCCGCCCCCGAAAGGCCGAATTCCTTGCCCGCCCAAAGCAGCAATTCCTTCCTGACATCGAAGTTCGATTTGATCTTCGTCGCGTTCAGATACTTGTCGGGCAGCGAAAAGGTCTTGGTCTTGCCCTTGACCTTGTCGGCGATCTTCTTGACGTCCTGCGCGGGCAGCGCGTCTTCGGGTTCAAGATACAGATTGATCGTCGGCACGAAGGGCACCCCTGTCTGGTTGTGTTACCGCTGCGGGCTTTGCTTTTGGTTGCGGAACAGTATCTACGCCTGCGTCCTGTCGGCAACTTCTTTCTGTCGTCGGCCCTTTGGGTTGCATCTTGTTCGCCGTTCGCCAATTACAAGGAAGCATGACAAGGGCACCAGAACATGACCAACCTGACGCCGCGCGAAATCGTATCCGAGCTTGACCGCTTCATCATCGGCCAGAAGGACGCCAAGCGCGCCGTCGCAGTCGCGCTTCGAAACAGATGGCGGCGCAAGCAGCTTTCCGACGACATCCGGGAAGAGGTCTATCCCAAGAACATCCTGATGATCGGCCCGACCGGGGTCGGCAAGACCGAGATTTCGCGCAGGCTCGCGCGTCTTGCGAAGGCGCCGTTCCTGAAGGTCGAGGCGACCAAGTTCACCGAGGTCGGCTACGTCGGGCGCGATGTGGAACAGATCATCCGCGACCTCGCCGACGCCGCGATGATCGAAACCCGCGAACGGATGCGCGACGAGGTGAAGGCGCGCGCCCACAAGGCCGCCGAAGAGCGCGTGATCGAGGCCATCGCCGGCGCCGATGCCCGCGAACAGACGCGCGATATGTTCCGCTCGCGGCTCAAGAAAGGCGAACTGGACAACACCGTGATCGAAGTTGAGGTCGCCGAGGCCACGCCGCAGATGCCGTTCGAAATGCCTGGCCAGCCCGGAATGGGCATGATGAACCTGGGCGATCTGCTGGGCAAGGCGCTTGGCGGGCGCCGCACGCGCAAGAAGATGACGGTTGCCGAAAGCTACGAGATCCTGATCTCGGAAGAGGCAGACAAGCTGCTGGACGACGAACAGGTCAAGCAGGCCGCCCTGGAGGCGGTGCAGGAAAACGGCATCGTCTTTCTGGACGAAATCGACAAGATCTGCGCCCGCGCCGAAACCCGTGGCGCCGATGTCAGCCGCGAGGGCGTGCAGCGCGACCTTCTGCCGCTGATCGAGGGAACCACGGTTTCGACGAAATACGGGCCGGTAAAGACCGACCACATCCTTTTCATCGCATCGGGGGCGTTTCACATTGCCAAGCCCTCGGATCTGCTTCCCGAACTTCAGGGCCGTCTTCCGATCCGGGTTGAACTTCGCGCCCTGACGGAAGAGGACTTCGTTCGCATCCTGACCGAAACCGACAACGCGCTGACCCGCCAGTACACCGCGCTGATGGGAACCGAGGACGTGACCGTGACGTTCAGCGAGGACGGGATCGCGGCCCTGGCCCGGATCGCGGCCGAGGTGAACCGCAGCGTCGAAAACATCGGCGCCCGCCGGCTTTACACGGTAATGGAGCGCGTCTTCGAAGAGCTGTCGTTCAACGCGCCGGACCGCGCAGGAGACTCGGTCACAGTGGATGCGTCCTTTGTCGAGCTGCATCTTGGCGATCTGTCGCGCAGCGCCGATCTGTCGCGCTACGTACTCTAGCCTGGCGGCGCGGCGGCGATTACAGGTAGACAGGCCGATGGGCCGAAGCCCGCGAGGAAACCGATGCGCCGCATTTGTCTTGCCGTTCTGTCAGTCGGCCTGATTGCCGCCTGCGCCCCGCGCGGGGCGGTCGTCATCGACCCGGCGGCGGCGCGGACAGGCCAGGTGGAAAGCGTCTTCATCGGCACCACGCGCGCGCCGGACCCCGAAACCGGCACAACCTTCGGCTACGAACGAAGCGAGGATATCCGCTATGTCCGCCTGGACGTCGCGGTGCCACCGCAGCGCAGACCCGGTCAGATCGACTGGCCCCGGCCCGGACGCAAGCCGGACCTGACCCACGATTTCGTGGCGTCCGAGCAATATGTGATGGACGGTCCGACCGAGTTCCGCGCGCAGCTTTCGCGCGCGTTGCGGCAGATGCCGGCAGGCCGCCGGGATGCCTTCGTCTTTGTCCATGGTTTCAACACCACCTATGCCGAAGGGGCCTACCGGCTTGCGCAATTGGGGCACGACCTGCAGCTCGACGCGGCATTCGTCCATTATTCGTGGCCATCGCGCGCGCATCCTCTTGGCTATGTCTATGACCGTGACAGCGTGCTTTATGCGCGCAACGGTCTTCAGGACCTTCTTGAGCAGGTCGCGGCATCGGGCGCCGATCACATCCTGATCGCCGCGCATTCCATAGGATCCCTGCTGACGATGGAAACCCTGCGCCAGATGGCGGTCTCGGGCAGGCGCGACATCAGCAACCGGATATCGGGCGTCGTGCTGTTTTCCCCCGACATCGACGTCGACCTGTTCCATTCGCAGGTGACCACGATCGGGAACCTGCCGCAGCCCTTCGTGATCTTCACATCGAAGCGCGACAAGGCACTTGCCCTGTCCGCGCGCCTGACCGGCGAAAGCGAGCGGCTTGGAAACATCGAAAGCGCCGCAGAGGTCGCGGACCTTCCGGTGACGGTTCTGGACACCACGGCCTTTTCGACCGGCGCTGGCCATTTCGACGCGGCGGACTCGGCATCGCTTTTGCTGATCCTGGGTCAGATCGCCACGGCCGGCGGGATCCTGGAGGGCGAAGGGCGGCTTGGCTTCCTTGCCGGAACGGTGGTGACGGTGCGCAATGCGACACAGGTCATCATGTCCCCGGTCGCCGCGATCTCGGGCCTGTGACGCCGGTCAACGGGCGCGGCGCAGATAGACATAATAGGCGCCGCTGCCCCCGTGCTTGAGATGTGCGGTCGCGATCTGCAACACCAGCGGACGCAGCGGCGGAAGGCCAAGCCAGTGCGGAACCTCGTGCCTCAGCGCGCCGACGCGCGCGGGGATCGGGCCGTGGTCGTCCTTCCTTTTTCCCTTGCCGGTGATGACCAGAACCAGGCGGCGCCCCTCGGCATGGGCGTTCAGCACGAAGTAGACCAGCTCCCGCCGCGCCTCGGCCAGGGTCATTCCATGCAGGTCGATGCGCCCCTCGGGCGTGAGCTTGCCGCGCGTCATCGAACGGTAGGCGGCGTTATCCATCCTTATCGGCTGCGCGGCGATCGCCTGTTCAAGTGCCGGCGCCAGATCGTGGCGGCCGGGCGTGCGGGCCGCTTCTCCGACGCGGAAGCTGGGCAGGGGTGCGCGCGGATTGCGCACCTCGGGCACAGCCGGCTTGGGCTCGGGGTCGATCTTCTTGGGGTGATCGGGACGCAGCGCCTGCGTCGTGCGCGCGACCCGCTGCCACAGGTCGCGCTCTTCCGGGGTGACCGGGCGTGGACGACGCGTCATGCCAAGGCCCCTTCACGCAGCTTGGCCGCAGCCGAACGCCCTGCGCGCGGCGTCATTCGCCGGTCGCGACCAGTTGCCAGTTCGGGTCGCTTGCCCCCATCTTGCGCGCGAAGGTCCAGATGTCGCGCTGCTTGCGCGGCCGCTTCGGGTCGCCTTCGACCACCTCGCCCGAGCTGTCGCGGGCGGCGGAAATCAGTTCGCCGACGAAGCGCACGCTGATCTCGGCCTCGCGCGCGTCCTTGTCGAAGTCCGCGGAGTCGAGCGCCAGTTCGCGCAGGCCCAGGAATTCCGCGGTCACGGTCAGGCCGCGGCTGCGGCGCGCGCTGACCGCCTGGGAAAAGGCATCGTAGACATCGTTGGACATGAAGGGGCGAACCTGGTCCAGATCGCCCTTCTCGAACGCCATCAGGATCATCTCATACGCGCCGCGCGCGCCCTGCAGGAAGCCCGAGACGCTGAAGTCAGGCTCGATCTGCTTCATCGCGGCCAGCGCGCGGGCGGAACTGCTGCCGTCGGGCGCATGATCGGTGATGTCGCGATCCGGCCCGCCTTCGATGACTTCGAAGTCGCGCTTGCCGCGGCGGTCAGGCAGGGGCGCCGGCGCGGGCGGCTTTTCGAAGCCCTCGCGCGTGCCCAAGACGCTTTTCAGCCTGAGTATGAGAAAGATCGCTATTCCCGCGAGAACAAGCAGCTGAATGATGGAACCGTTCATTTGCCTCAGAACCTCAGTGCGCACCGGGATTGGTATCTTTCCCGCTCCTCACCTATGTAAGTGACGGGTGGGGTCAAGTCCACTGCGCCCAAGAATATCGGAGTGTGCCATGTGGCTTCTTGTTGCTTTCGTTCTGGTCCCGATGATCGAGATCGGATTGTTCATCAAGGTCGGCGGCCTGATCGGCATCGGCTGGACGCTGGTCATCGTGCTGGCGACCGCGATCGCCGGCAGCTGGCTGGTCCGCGTTCAGGGCCTGCGCGCCCTGGCGGACCTGCGCGGATCGCTGAACGATCTGCGCGACCCGACCGAGCCCATCGCGCACGGCGCGCTGATCCTTTTCGCCGGGGCGCTGCTGCTGACGCCCGGATTCTTCACCGATGCGATGGGCCTGTCGCTGCTGCTGCCGCCCGTTCGCGCCGCGCTGCTGCGCTATCTGGCCAAGAAGGTTCGCGTCGAACGCTTCACGGTTGGCGGCGGTCCGGAACGCCCGCGCCGGTCCGATGACGTGATCGATGGCGATTTCACCGTGGTCGACCCCGAAAAACGGCCCACGCACAAGCCATCGGGCTGGACCCGGCATTGAGGCGGGCGGACCAAGCTGCTACACCGCCAGCAACCTTTCAAGATTATCCGGAGACAGACATGGCCGATGCCAGCAACGGAGCCGCGCCCCAACAGGCCCCCCAACTCAAGATGCAGATCCTGGGTCAGTTCATCCGCGACCTTTCCTTCGAAAACATCCTGGTCCAGAAGGGTATCGGCGCGACGCAGGTCCAGCCCGAGATCCAGGTCCAGGTCAGCATCGACGGGCGCAAGCGCTCGGTCGAGAACCAGTACGAGGTCGTGACCAAGTTCAAGGTCACCTCGAACAACGCCACCGACAAGTCGCCACTGTTCCTGCTCGAGCTCGAGTATGGCGGCATCTTCCACATCGAGGGCGTGCCGGAAGAGCAGATGCACCCCTTCCTGATGATTGAATGCCCGCGGATGCTGTTCCCCTTCGTCCGCCGCATCGTCAGCGACGTGACCAGCGACGGCGGCTTCCCGCAGCTGAACCTCGACACGGTGGATTTCGTGGCGCTCTACCGCCAGGAACTTGCGCGGCGCGCGGCCACGGCCCCGAGACCCGCCGATCAGCCGACCAACTGACGGACCGGCGGTGACGTCCGGGCTTCACGATCGCATCCCCGCCTGGGTGGACGGGGCGCTTGCGCCCATGGGCAAGCTTGACGTTCACCTGCGCGGATTGCGGCACAAGGCCGTCTCCGTCTTCGTTCTGCAGGGCCCCCTCGTGCTGATCCAGCGCCGCGCGCTGAGCAAGTATCACACGCCGGGGCTTTGGGCGAACACCTGCTGCACCCACCCGCACTGGAACGAGGCCCCGCGCGACTGCGCCTTGCGCCGCCTGCGCGAGGAACTGGGGATCGAGGGCCTCGATCCCGTTTCCGCCGATCAGGTGGAATATCGCGCCGATGTCGGTGGGGGCATGGTGGAACACGAGGTCGTCGACATCTTCGTGGCCAGCGCCCCGGCCGATCTGCCCATCCTGCCGAACCCGGACGAGGTGATGGAGACCCGCTGGCTGACGCTGGACGAGCTGTCGGCGGAGGTCGCCGCGGAACCGGCGCGCTTCACACCCTGGCTTCGAATCTACCTGTCGGACTACCGCGACCGGATATTCGGCAAGGCCGGCTAGGGCTCAGCCGATCTCCATCTCCTCGATCAGCACGGACCAGCCCGCGCCGTGCATGTCGCGGTCGGCGGCGGTGCCCTGCACGGTCGGCCGCGGGAAGGAAAACTTCACTACGTTCAGTTCCGGGATATCGAAGCGACGCATCTGGGATACGTCCACGCGGTAAAGCGCGGCGACCCGTGCGCTGTCCAGCGCCGCCGAAAGGCGTTCAAACGCGTCACTGTCGCCGCAGAAGATGTCGATCGTCAGCCAGAACGGACCCGCGTTCTTCGAGCGGACCTTCTGCGCGACCGCGCCCAGTTCAGCCATGACCGACCTCCGTCACTTCCAGCCGGAAGATGGCCATCGGATCGTCCAGCGCCATGATGTGGTGCAGGCAGAACTCGTAAACCGCGCCGCGGGTCATCTCGGCCGGCGAAAACGGGAAGGCGAAGGTCGGCATCGGTTCGTCTTCGGTCAGCGCGTGATGCAGAAGGTAGGGGTTGAGGATCTTGCCGATCTCGGCCGCCTGCGCCTCGGTAGGCGCGGTGACGATGGACAGAACCCCGATCTCGGTCGGGACGATGCGCCCGGTTTCAAGGGGGCCCAGCGTGGCGTCCTGCCCGATCAGCCGCATCTCGATCGTGAATTCCGCCTGCGACAGGCCGGTCCGGTCCGCCGCGATCTGGCGGCAGCGGTTCGCGATGTCGTCGGCCCAGATACGGGCGTTTTCGACGTAGCGTCGGTCGCGCAGAAGGGTCAGGCTCACGACCTGACAGCCCGCGACGCGCGCACCTTCGAGCTTCACCGTGTAGAGGCCGGGAACCCAGACCGAACCCTCGACACGCACGCGCCGGTCATCGACCGCCGTGTAGCGCGATCCCGTGACGTCAAGGTGTCCGCCCGGTTCGTACAGGATGAAGGGATCCGTATTCTCGTAAAGCATGTGGGCCGAGACGGTATAGGGCGTTGCCCGCGCGGTGCGGCCCAGGGGTTCGATCGTGAAACCGGTTTCGTCGAAGTCGATCTGGATGACGCCGGATGCGGGATTGGTCGTGGCAAGCGCCCCGCATTCACCGACCTTGGCGCCGTGCCAGGCAGCGCCCGCGTCGCAATTCCGCGCAATGGGCAGCGCCGCGATGATCGCCGTGTCGGTCGTGCGACCAGCGATGACGATGTCCGCGCCGGTGTCGATCGCCGCGCGGATCTGTTCCACCCCCGCCAGAGCGACGATGTTGGTGCAGGACCGAACCGTGTCCGCATCCACAAGGGGGGCGCCGCTCAGCGGGGTGACCGTGCCCGCCTGAAGCGCTTCGGCCACCGCTGATGGCATCTGGCCGGAATAGAGCCGCACGACCTTCAGCTTCTGGCCGAGCTCTGTCGCCAGTTCCACCGTGATCTCGTAAAGCCAGTCAACGGCGCTGTCGGCGCCGCATGTGCCGGCCGTGCCGATGACCAGGGGAACACCGGCCTCGGCGCGCGCCAGCATCAGGTCGCGCCATTCGGCCTTGGTGGTCGCGCGCGAATACTTCGACACCCCGCGCCCAAGGTAGGAGGGCCCGCTGTCCGTGGACCCTCCGTCAACCGCTATGATGTCGGGCCCGTTGGCCACGCCGCGGGCAAGCGCATCCCGATCGTAGGTCAGACCAAGGGCTCCGGTCGGTATCAGGACGCGCGTCATCTCAGTCCTCAATCGCACTTTCCGGCGCCTGCGGGCGCTTGAGCACGCCACGCAGGAACATCGGCGCTATAAACCCGACTGCCGCCGCGATCCAGAGCACTGCCGCGATCGGCGAGGCGAACAGATAGGTCCAGTCACCGTCCGACAGCGTCATGGCGTGACGCAGGTTGTTTTCCATCTGGTAGCCCAGAAGGATGCCCAGGATCACGGGTACGGTGGGAATGTCCATCTTGCGGAAGACATAGCCCATGACCCCGAAGACGATCATCAGGACAAGATCGAAATAGCTGCCCGACAGCGAATAGATGCCGACGAAGGAAATCATGGTCACGCCCGGAAGCAGGATCGCAGGCGGCACCATCAGGACCTTCACGAAGATCTTGACCATCGGCACGTTCATCGCCAGCAGGACGAAGTTCGCGATCAGGAGCGAGGCGATCAGGCCCCAGACGACCTCGGGCCGGTCCGCGAAAAGGGTCGGACCCGGCGTGATGTTCAGGGTCATCAGGACCGCAAGCAGCACCGCCGTCGTACCCGAACCGGGCACGCCCAGCGTGAGCATGGGCACCAGCGCACCGCCCGCCGCCGCATTGTTCCCGGCTTCGGGCGCGGCGACGCCCTTGGCAACGCCGGTTCCGAAGCCGCCCTTGTCGCCCGCGATGCCCTTTTCCATCATGTAGGTCATGAAGGATCCAAGCGAAGCGCCGGCGCCCGGCAGAACGCCCGCGACGAAGCCGACGGCGGAACAACGCAGCATCGTCCAGCGCGTGGACCACATCTCGGCCCAGGGCACGGTCACCTTGCCAAGCTTGACGCCGACCGCGCTTGCCTTGCCGTGCGTTTCGATGAAGACGAAGACCTCGGACACCGCGAACAGACCGACGATGGCAACCAGGAAGTCGACCCCGTCCGCCAGGTGAAGATTGCCGCCCGTGAAGCGGTAGAAGCCCGAGTTGTTGTCCAACCCGATCAGGGCGATGGCAAGCCCGATGAAGGACGCGAGAGCCGCCTTGGCCTGGTTGTTCGACGCCATACCGCCGAGCGTGGCAAAGGCCAGCGCATAGAGCGCGAAGTATTCTGCCGGGCCGAACTTGTAGGCGATGCGCGCAAGGTAGGGTGCCACCATCGCCAGCGCGAGCGTCGCCAGCAGCGCACCCACGAAGGATGCGACGCCTGAGATCACCAGCGCATCACCCGCGCGCCCGGCCTTGGCCATCGGGTAGCCGTCGAGCGTGGTCATCATCGCCGGTTCGTCGCCGGGGATGTTCAGCAGGATCGAGGAGATCCGGCCGCCATACATCGCGCCGTAGTAGACCGAGGTCAGCAGGACAAGCGCCGCCGTGGCATCAAGACCCAGCGTGAAGGTTATGGGGATCAGGATCGCGACGCCGTTTGACGGGCCTAGCCCCGGCAGGGCGCCGATGATCGTGCCCAGAAAACAGCCGACGACCGCCAGGATAAGCGTCAGGGGCGAAAGGGCGACTCCGAACCCAAGCGCAAGGTTGGACAGAATTTCCATGAGATATCCTCAGCCCATCAGGGCGCGCGGAAGGGCGACAAGCCCCAGACCCAACGCGTATTTGAAGATGACGTAAAGCCCGCCGGACAGACTGACGCCGATCAGCACCGCGCGAACGGGCTTGGGGTCGATCTGATAGCTCAGGATCCCCGCGACGATCGCCGTCGGGATCAGGAAACCCGAGGGCTTGAGCGCATAGGCATAGCCGACCATGACCACCGTCGCGAAAGCCAGCGACAAGAGCGACCTGGCTTGCGGCCAGTCCGGCTCTGCGTCCGGCTTCATGATCATCGCCGCTGCGCTGATCGCCATTCCGACGCCGACGATGATCGGGAAGACCTTTGGGCCGAGCTTGTCGAAGATGTTTCCGGGCGGAAGGTTGTAGGCGCTCGCGATGAACGCGAGCGCCACAAGGATCACGACCACTCCGAAGATGCGGTCGGTTCTGATCATTGGATCACACCGATCTCTTTCGAAAGCGCCTCGGTGTCGGCCACGACCTGGTCGACCCAGGACTGGAAGTCGCCGCCGACCTTGGTGAAGGGCGCAAGCCCGTTCGCGGTCATGGTTTCCTTCCACTCGGCGCTGTCTGCGACGGCCTGGATCTTTTCGGCCCAGGCGTTGAATTCGTCGTCCGAGATGCCCTTGGGCACATAGAAGCCGCGCCAGTTCACGGCGATGACGTCGTAGCCCTGTTCACGCGCGGTCGGGATGTCCTCGAACCCTGGCACGCGGTCCTCGGTCAGGACGGCCAGAGCGCGCACTTCGCCAGACTGGATGAAGCCCACGATTTCGGACATGTCGCCGGTCATCGCCTGGGTGAACCCGCCGACCGTCTGGGTGATCGCATCCGCGCCGCCGTCGACGCCGATGTACTTGATCGAACCGATGTCGGTGAACCCGGCCGCCTTCATGATTTGAAGCGGCTTCATGTGGTCGAAGCCGCCTGCGGCCGAACCGCCCGCGAAGGCCACCGACCCCGGATCGGCCTTGATCGCCTCGACCATGTCGCCCAGCGACTGGAAGGGGCTGTCCTTGGCCACGACGATCACGCCCGGATCCGCACCGATCGCGCCGACGAAGCGCACCTGGTCCGCCGTCGCATCACCGAAGGCCTTTTGCGCCAGCCGCGTGGTGGTCGCCGAGGAAGCAGCCACGATCAGGTCGGGATCGGTGTTACGCTCATTCACGACGTAGCTGTAGGCCAGACCGCCGCCGGCGCCGGCCATGTTGGTCACCTGGACGGGTTGGTCGACCAGCTGCAGATCGTAAAGAAGCTTGCCGACCTGGCGGCAGGTGAAATCCCAGCCGCCGCCAGGGTTGGCGGGCGCGATGCACTCGGCAGCCCAGGCCGACGAGGTCGTGACAAGAGCGATGACGGCGCTGGTGCCCAGCGCCTTGAGAGCGGTGAATTTCATGCTGTCCTCCCAGACATATTCCGCTGGTTCGAGTTTCCGCGACATTTGCGGATCCCTCCCCTTGCAGAGCAGACGATTCGCGGAAAAGCTGACACGAACCTGTCACCCCGAGGTCCGATGCGCTTCCTCCTGGTCGAAGATAACGCCGAACTTGCCCGATCCGTCGAAGAGCGGTTGCGGCTGGACGGGCACGCGGTCGACTGGGCGCCCAGCCTTGCTGATGCGCGCGATTGCCTTGCCGGCGCTACCTATGACCTGATCCTGCTGGATATCTCTCTGCCCGATGGCGATGGCCGCGACTTCCTGAAATCGGAACGCCGGGCCGGGCGCGACACCCCGATCATCGTCATGACAGCGCGTGCCGCGGTTTCGGATCGCGTCGACGTTCTTGACCTCGGGGCCGACGACTATGTGACAAAGCCGTTCGATTTCGCCGAACTGGAGGCGCGATGCCGCGCGGTCCTGCGGCGACGGGGCGGCGCGATCCAGACGGTCAGAAGCTTTGCGGGGCTGACGTTCAATCCCCTGACCGCGACGCTTTGCGTTGGCGACGAGGTTCGCGAACTGCGCAACCGCGAGCTGCGCCTGATGGAGATCCTTCTGTCGGCACCCGATCGGATCTATTCCAAGGCGCAACTCTGCGACCGTCTCTTTTCCTATGCCGAGGCGGTCACGGACAACGCGATCGAGGTCTATGTCGGCCGGCTGCGCAAGAAGCTGGAGGGGACGGGCGCGCGAATCGAAACCGTGCGGGGTATCGGTTACCGGCTGGTCGCCGAATGAACGTGGCCCCGATGTCCCTGCGACGGCGGCTGGTTCTGCAGCTTCTGGGGATTGCCGCGGTTCTGGCCATCCTTCTGTACCTGACGGTTCGCACGGTTGCGAACTCTGCCGCAGAGGCAACGCAGGACGGGGTTCTGGGTGCGGCGACCCTGGCCATCGCGGAACGGCTTCAGGGGGGCGAAACAGGAGTCAGCCTTGACCTTCCGTATGAGGCCTTCTCGATCCTGGGATCGATCAGCGACGACCGCATCTTCTACCGCGTCGATGCGAACGGCGAGACTCTGACGGGATATGCCGACCTTCCGATGCCGTTCGACCCCGAGGCTGCTGTCGAGCCCGCCTTCTACTCCGCGACATTCCGGGGCGCGGCTGTCCGCATCGCGGCGACCTCGCGCACGGTGCTGGTGAACCGCCAGCCCCTTCTGGTCAGCGTGGCCGTCGCGCAGACACGGCAGGGACAAGAGGCCATCGCCCAGCGTACCGCGAACCTCGCGGCGGCGATCGGCCTTGGCGTCTTTGCCTTCGCGGCGATGCTGTCGATGCTCACGGCCGGCAGCGTCCTGGGGCCGATAAACCGCCTGGCCGAGGCCGTCGGCCGCCGGGGCCCGCATGATCTGCGCGCCGTCGATCATCCCTCGCCGCAGGAACTTCGGCCGCTCGTGTCCTCGCTCAACGGGTTCATCGCGCGGCTCAGGGGTGCGCTCAGCCGGACCGAAACCTTCATTGCCGAGGCGGCCCACCACATCCGCACGCCGCTTGCCACCGTCCGGACCCGCGCGGAGATCGCGCTGCGGACATCCGAAACCGATGCCGCCCGCGAAACCCTTCGCGCGGTGATCCGGGCGGTCGAGGAAAGCAGCCGGTCAGCGACGCAGCTTCTGGACCACGCGACGGTGGTCTATCGCTCGGACCGGCTGGCGGACGGCCCCGTCGATCTGGCAAAACTGTTGCACGGGCTGACCCGCTTCTACGGCCCGACCGCCGAATTGCGGGACCTGACGCTGACACTTTCGGGCGCGGACGGCCCCGTCATGGTGCAGGGCGATCAGCTTCTGGTCGAAAGCGCACTGCGCAACCTGATCGACAACGCGATCAAGTATTCGCCGCCGGAGGGAGAGATCGAGCTTGGCCTCGAACCTAGGGGTGATCGTGTGGCGATCATGGTCAAGGACAGGGGGCGCGGCCTGGGGGGGCGCAAAAGCTCGGACCTGACACGCAGGTTTGCCCGCGGCGACAATGTCGGGGATGTGGTCGGATCGGGGCTTGGCCTGACGATCGTCGAAGAGGTCGCGGACATTCATGGCGGCGCGTTCGAGCTGACGGAACGGAAAGGGGGCGGCACATGCGCCGAACTGCTATTGCCCTTGCGGTGATCATGCTGACCCTGCGGCCTGCGGCGGCCTTCGTGACCGAGGAGGAGGCGTTCTTCCCGGCGGCCGGCGCCGAGGCCAAGACCGTGTCGGTCCTTTCCACGACGGACACCGACGTGCTGCGCCCGGCTATCGAGGCCTTTCAAGCCGTGCATCCCGACACCGCGGTTCGCTATGTCGTCGCCTCGAGCCAAGAGGTCTATGCGGCGCTGGCCGATGACCGCGCCGCCTTCGACCTGGTGATTTCCTCGGCCATGGATCTTCAGATGAAGCTGGCAAACGATGGTTTCGCCGCGACCTACACCTCGCCCCAGACCTCTCGGCTGCCGGCCTGGGCGCGCTGGCGGGACCAGGTCTTTGCCTTTGCCCAGGAAAGTGTCGTGCTGATCGCGTCGCGCCGGGGATTCAAGGGCCTGGTGATTCCCCAGACGCGGCGTGACCTGACGGAATTGCTGCGGGATCATCCAGATGTCTTCCGCGGGCGTATCGGCACCTACGACCCGCGCGCCTCGGGCGCGGGCTATCTGTTCGCCACGCAAGAGGCCAGGCAGTCCGACAGCTTCTGGCGGCTGGCCGAGGTCGCAGGCAGTCTTTCGCCCCGCCTTTACAGCTCATCGCTCGACATGATCTCGGACCTGAAATCGGGCAGGCTCGCGCTCGCCTACAACGTCCTGGGAAGCTACGCTGGCCCGCGCCTTGAATCGGATGCCGACGGTGTCGTGGTCGAGTTCGCGGATTTCACGCTGACGCTTCTTCGCACGGGGTTCATACCGGCGGACGCAATCAACCCCGAGGCCGGCGGCGCGTTCCTGGACTTTCTTCTAAGCACGCGGGGCCAGGCGCTGATCCGCGATCGCGCGGGCCTTCCGCCCATTGACGAAGCCGCGCTTTCGTCGCGCCCGCACCTTCGGCCCATCCGCCTGGACGCGGGCCTTCTGGTCTATCTCGATCGGCTCAAGCGCAAGGCGTTCCTGGAAGAGTGGTCGTCGGCCATGTCGCAGGACTGATCGGCGGCGGAAAGCCGCCAGCGCGCCGGGGCCGCTGGTAATCCGCCGGGAAACTTGCATGATGGTGGGGCTGTTCGCGAAGGATTGCGGGGGAATACTTGCGCGCCCGTCGACCATATCGGCGCCTGTTCGGCTGCGCCGCTCTGTCAGCCTTTCTGATCACCGGCGCGGTCCTGCCCGCCGGTGCGCTTGAGCAGTTCGAATTCCTGACGCCCGCGGCGGACGACACCCTTCGGGATGATCTGCGCTCGGCGTCGCTTCTGCTTCGCCTGCACGAGGACGGGCGCGGCGATGCCGCGGAAATTCTGGCGGCGGCGCGCGAAGACTATGCGCGCCTGACCGGCGCGCTTTACGCGGAAGGATACTATGGCGGCGTGATCCACATCACGCTGGACGGGGCCGAAGCGTCCGAGATTGCCCCTCTGGATGTGCCCGACCGGATCGCCGCAGCGGTGATCCGTGTCGATCCCGGCCCCCGGTTTCACTTCGGCGCCGCAAGGATGCGGCCCTATGCCAAAGGGACCAAGCTTCCGCCGGATTACCGCGATACAAGGCCCGCCTATTCCACGGCGATCGCCGAGGCCGCCGAGGCCGGGGTCGATGGCTGGCGGGCGATCGGCCATGCCAAGGCGCGCGTTTCGGGCGAAGAGATCGTCGCCGACCACGACAGCCGGACACTTGACGCCCTTATCCTGCTCGAGCCTGGTCCGAAGCTGAGGTTCGGACGCCTTTCGATCGACGGGCAGGAAAGAATGCGCACCGACCGCATGTACGAGATCGCGGGCTTTCCGGAAGGCGAGGTCTTCGATCCGGAGGCGCTGCAAAGGGTCGTGACGCGGCTGAGACGCACGGATGTGTTCCGCGCGGTCTCGGCGACCGAGGCGGATCAGCCGAACCCGGACGGAACGCTGGATGTCGCCATCTCGGTCGCAGAGGACCTTCCCAGACGTTTCGGTTTCGGCGCCGAGCTTTCCAGTTCAGAGGGGATCGCCCTGAGCGGCTTCTGGCTTCACCGGAACCTGTTCGGCGGCGCCGAACGGCTGCGGTTCGATGGCGAGGTCGAAAACATCGCGGGCGATACCAACGCGACCGGCTATCGCCTGGCCGCGCGTTTCGAACGCCCGGCGACATTCACTCCGGACACGTCGTTCTTTGTGACGGCAGAGGCGGAACGCTACAATCTTGTCGATCTGACGATCGACGGATACGCGGTTGGCGCTGGATTCAGCCATATCTTCAGCCCGGAACTCAGCGGCGAGGCGAGCCTGGAATACGCCTACGCCCGCAGCGACGTTCTTGGCATCACCTCCGAATTCAAGCAATTGGCGCTGCCCGTCTCGATCGAATGGGACCGGCGCGACAGCAAGCTGGACGCGACGTCGGGCTTTTACCTGAACGCCGGGACAACGCCGTTCCTTGGCTTCGGGACCACCGGTTCCGGCGCGCAGATCAAGGCGGATGCCCGCATCTATCGCGGCTTCGGCACGGACGACCGCGTGGTTCTGGCCGGACGCGGCCAGATCGGCGCCGTCCTTGGGCCTTCGCTGGCTGAAACGCCGCCCGACTACCTGTTCTTTTCCGGGGGCGGGGGCACGGTTCGCGGCCAACCGTACCAGTCGCTGGGCGTGACCCAGACCGTGGGGCCGGACACCTATGAAACCGGTGGCCAAAGCTTTGCCGCGCTGTCCGCAGAGATCCGGGCAAGGGTGAACGAAACCTTCTCGGTCGTGGGGTTCTACGACGCGGGGTTCGTCGGCGCCGAGGGTTTCGACGACGGTCAGTGGCATTCGGGCGCAGGCCTTGGGGTGCGCTACAACACCGGACTTGGACCCATACGGTTTGACGTCGCCTTGCCCGTTTCCGGCGATACAGGCGACGGGGTGCAACTTTACATCGGTATCGGGCAGGCTTTCTGATGCGGGCACGTATTCTTTCCGTCGTGCTCGCTCTCTGGCCCCTCGCCAGCCTGGCGCAGGACAGCGCGACGGCATCCGAGGACAAGGGCTTTCTCACCAACTTCCTGGAAGAAAGCCTTTCCGGCGCGGGACGAAACGTCCGGATCGACGGGTTTGCCGGCGCCCTGTCGTCGCGCGCAACCTTCGATCTGCTGTCCATCGCCGATGACCAGGGTGTTTGGCTGACGATCCGCGACGGGGCCATATCCTGGAACCGCTCGGCGTTGCTTTCGGGCCGGGTCGAGATCGCCGAGATGTCGGCCGGGGACATTGCCGTCGCGCGCAAACCCGTGCTGGCCGACACGGGGGAAGCGGCGGCCGGAGGCCAGCGCTTCGCCTTGCCGGATCTGCCGGTCGCGGTCCGCATCGGCCTTTTGCAGGCGGAGAACGTCAGCCTTGGAGAAGATATCCTGGGTGAACCGCTTCAGTTCCGGGCAGAGGGTTCGGCCAGCCTGGAAGGTGGCGAGGGACAGGCGAATTTTTCCGCCACGCGCACGGGCGAGGGTCCGTCGGGCGAGTTTTCCCTCACCGCCAGCTATTCCAACGCGTCGCGTCTGGCTTCGATCGATCTTCTGGCTTCCGAGGGGCGCGGTGGCATCGTCGCGCGCCTCGCGGGTCTGCCGGGGCAGCCATCGATCGTGCTGGCGCTGAACGGCAACGGTCCGACAACGGACTTCATTGCCGATGTCGCCCTGTCCACCAATGGGGCGCCGCGGCTGACGGGCAAGATCGGCCTTGGCGCCGAGGGCGGTGACCTTGACCAGGGACAGCGCGTGACCCTTGACCTTTCGGGCGATGTGCGGCCGCTGTTTGAGCCCAGTTACCAGGCGTTCTTCGGCGAAAACGCCCGGCTTCAGGCGCGTGGCCACCATTTCGCGGACGGGCGAATCGAACTGTCCACGCTGGACATAACTTCGCAGGCGTTGCGGGTGTCGGGGCAGGCAGCCCTTGCCCCGGATGGCACGCCGCGCCGCCTGAAGGCCGAGATCTCGCTGACCGGTGCGGAGGACACACCGGTAATCCTGCCGGTCCCCGGCCCCGAAACAACCCTGGTGGGCGCCGATCTGCGTGTAAACTTCGACGCCGCAGAGGATGAAGGCTGGGCACTGGATGGATCCTTGCGCGGCCTGAGGAGGGCTGAGCTTTCCGTCGGGAACGTCGACCTTGAAGGCTCGGGCCGGATAGCCCCGACGCGCGCAGGGGGATCCGTCAGGCTTGCCGTCACCGAACTGGCGGCGGGGGATGAGAGACTTGCGGCGGCCGTGGGACGGACGCTGCAGGGACGGATGGTCTTTTCCTGGCGGAAGGGTGCCGCGCTGCGCATCCCGGTCCTACTGTTCTCCGGAGAGGATTACAGCCTGTCCGGGCGCGCCTCTTCGGACGGCGAGGTGATCGACGCCAATCTGAATGCCGTCGCGCAAGACCTTGCGCGGCTTGCCCCGATCACCGGCCTTGATCTTGCGGGCAGTGTAAACCTGGCGCTTTCCGGCACCTATGACCTGTCCCGCAGCCGGTTCGATGCGCGACTGGGTGGATCGGGCACGGACCTTGGCGTCGGCATGACCGAGATCGACAGGCTACTTGCTGGATCGACCGTGTTCCGTGCCGAAGCCGAGGGCCGAGCGGACGACCTTGAACTGCGCAGTGCGGCCGTCGAGGGGTCCGGTTTCACCGCAAGCGCCAGTGGCCGCATCGCGTCCGGGTCCACCGCGCTGACCGTCAACGCGGCGATCGACGATCTGGGACGGCTGCGCGCGGAATATGCAGGATCGGTCAACACGAAGATCACGCTCAGCGAAGACGACGAGGTCCGCATGCTTGATGGATCGCTTCGCACGAAGGATGTGAAGCTTGGAAATCCGACCCTGAACAGCCTTCTGGCCGGAGAGGGCAAGGCGGATGTCGCGCTTGTCCAAAGCGGCCGGCGCATCCTCCTGTCGGGCCTTGAGCTTTCGACCCGGCAGGTGAGTGCAAGCCTTCAGCCAAGTCCGAACGATCCGGGTTCCCTGACAGTTCAGGCGCGGCTTGCAGACACGGCCATTCTTGCGTCCGAGTTCCTGGGCGAAACCCGCCTGTCCGGGACGCTTCGTCAGGGAGACACCTATCAGTTTGATCTGGACGTGACTGGTCCCGGCGGCATGGATGCCAGCCTTTCGGGCGAGGTTGCCGATGATCTTTCGCGCGTGGACCTTGAGGCCGAAGGCGAACTGCGCGCCGAGGTCGCCAACGCCTTCGTGGCGCCGCGTGCCGCCTCCGGAACCTTGCGCTTCGATCTGAGCATGGAGGGCGCGCCAAGCCTGTCGTCGCTGTCCGGAACGGTTTCGACCCAGGGTGCACGCATCGCCGATCCGACGGTCTTTGTCGCCGTCGAAGGCCTGAACGCGACGGCCGATCTGGCGGGCGGCAGGGTTCAGGTTTCGGCGACGGGCGGCTTCCGCGACGGGGGCAGGATCGACACCCGCGGCACCATCGCGCTGACGCCCGGATTTGACGCGGACCTGTCGGTGACGCTTGACCGCGCGATTCTGCGCGATCCGCAGCTGTTCGAGACCGAGGCCAGCGGCACAATCCGCATATCGGGGCGGCTTGCCTCGGGCGGTGCGATTTCCGGGGCGATCGACCTGGCACAGACAGAAATCCGGGTTGCGACGGCAAGCTTCGGCGCCACGCGGACAATCCCCGAGATCACCCATGTCGGCGAACCCGCGCGCGTACGCGCAAGCCGCACCCGCGCGGGCCTTGCCGGCAAGGCTGCCGAAACAAGGGGGCCGCGCCGCGCCATGAGCATCGATCTGAGGATCAGCGCACTGCAAAGGATCTTCGTGCGCGGCCGCGGGCTGGACGCAGAACTGGGTGGGACGCTCCTGCTTGGCGGAACCACGGCCAACATCGTCCCCTCGGGCCAGTTCGAGCTGATCCGGGGGCGGCTCGATATCCTGACCAAGCGGCTGAACATCAGCGAGGGGCTGGTCGAAATGCGTGGCGCGCTTGAGCCCTATCTGCGTTTCGTAGCCGTCCACCAAGGCGAAGAGGTCACGACCACCATCACAATCGAGGGGCCGGCATCCGCACCAGAAATCCGCTTCTCGTCGTCCCCCGAATTGCCGGAGGAGGAGGTACTGTCGCAGCTTTTGTTCGGCCGCGGCGTGCAGACCCTGTCGGTCTTCCAGGCGGCGGAGCTTGCCTCGGCCGTCGCGACGCTGTCTGGGCGCGGGGGCGAAGGGATCATCAGCCGCGTGCGCAATTCCCTGGGTGTGGATGACCTTGACGTGTCGACCGACGAAGACGGCGGCACGACACTCCGCGCGGGCAAGTACCTTTCCGAAAGGGTCTATACCGACCTGTCGGTCGACAGCGAGGGCAAGACCGAAATCAACCTGAACCTCGATATCCGGAAGGGGCTGAAGGCGCGCGGAACGGTAGGATCCGAAGGAACGACCGGGATCGGCATCTTCTTCGAAAGAGACTACTAACTACGCCGGCTTCGGGTCAGTTCCGCGTTCACGACGGCGCCGAACAGGACGATGTAGGCCGACATGTAAAGCCAGACCAGAAGCGCTACGACCGCGCCGATCGAGCCGTAGATCCGGTTGTAATTCGCGAAATAGGTCAGGTAAGCGGAAAAACCTACCGATCCGGCTGCCCAGGTCAGCGCGGCAAGCACGGCTCCGGGCAGGACATAGGTTCTACGCACGCGCGTGGCGCTTAGCCCGAAGCGGTAGAAGATCAAGAGCGCGGACAGCACCACCAGCATGAGAACCGCCCAGGGCAGCACGGTCAGGATCGCTCCCTCGAGGGGTCCGACCGTTACGAAGTTGAGCGCGATGGGAACGGCCACGACGGTTGCCAAAGCAGCGAACAACAAGACAAAAATCCCACCCGTCAGCGCGATCGTCCCGACAAGGCGCAGCAGGAGCGTGCGCCTTTTCTGTTCGTGCGCTGCATGAAGTCCCGCGACCAGGGCGTCGACACCGGAATGGACCGAATAGAGCGCGATCAGCATCGACAGCGTCGTCGTCCATCCGCTGGTTCCGCTTCCCGTCGCCAGAAGCGCCTTGAGCTGGCCCTCGATCACCTGGTAGGCGGCGACGGGAATAAGATCATGGATCGATTGCAGGTAGTAATCTATGACAAGCGGGTCTGCGAAGATGCTCCAGAATGCGATCAGCGCGACCATTCCCGGAAAGATCGCCAGCATGGTGTAGAAGGCGACACCGGCAGAGATCAGGGCCAGGTTCCGATCACCGGTGGCGACCCAGATCGCGTGAAGCAGTTCGGCAATGCCGAACCCCTCGGACTTATCCGAAGCGTTTCCAGACCGCACCGTCCCCAAGCCCCGCGACGAATTTGCTGTGCGCCGCGGCCTCTGCCTCGGTCAGGCGCGAGGGCAGCGGAACCAGGCGCGGACGCGGACGCCAGCCTGCATCCGCGACCGGACCTTCCGCGGCCGCGATTTCAACCGAAAGCGCGAAATCCGGCTGCCGGCCTCCGATCAGCTCAAGATAGACCTCGGCCAGAAGTTCGCTGTCCAGAAGTGCGCCGTGCTTTTCGCGGGCCGAGTTATCGATACCGAACCGGCGGCACAGCGCATCCAGCGAGGCGGGAGAGCCCGGAAACTTGCGCCGGGCCATGGCCACCGTGTCCAGCGCCCGGTCCATCGCGATTATTCCGTGACCTGCCCAGTTCAACTCGGCGTTCAGGAACTTCATGTCGAAGGCGGCATTGTGGATCACCAGGCGGGAATCCGTCCCGATGAAGTCGAGAAACGCCAGTGCGACCTGTCCGAACTTGGGCTTGTCACGCAAAAAGTCGTCGCCCAGGCCGTGCACCTCGAATGCCTCGGTCGGCATCATCCGTTCGGGGTTGATGTACTGATGATAGGTGCGCCCCGTCGGAACGTGATTGAACAGCTCGATCGCGCCGATCTCGACGATCCTGTGGCCCTCGGCCGGTTCGAAACCCGTGGTTTCGGTATCCAGAACGATTTCACGCATCGTTGCCCCCGATCCTCCGGATCAGGTTTCGCACGTCGGCACGGGTCTGTTCAAGATCTCGCGTCTCGATGACGTGGGTCGCGCGGGCGCGCTTCTCGGCGTCGGGCATTTGTCGGGCAAGGATAATGTCCAGTTGCGCCGGCGTCATTCCCGGACGCGACAGCACGCGTTCCCGCTGAACCGCTGCCGGAACCGATACGACCAGCGTCGCGTCCATTCCGGCGTCCGCCCCGGTTTCGAAAAGCAGCGGGATATCCAGCACCACAAGCGGCGCGCCAGAGCGCGCAGCAGCCTTGATGAAGCCCGCGCGGTCCGCCGCGACCAGGGGATGCACCGCCGCTTCGATCCGTTTCAACGCGGTCGGGTCTTGGGCGATCCACTCCTTCAGCCGCGCACGATCCACGAAACCGTCCACGATGGCCGCCGGGCAAAGCGCGCCGATTGCCGGGACCGCGGCGCCGTCCTTTGCGTAAAGCCTGTGAACGGCGGCGTCGGCATCCCAGACTGGCACGCCCTCATCGCGGAACATGGCTGCTGTTGTCGATTTGCCCATGCCGATCGAGCCGGTGAGGCCCAGAAGGAAGGGTTGGCTCATCCCTTCAGAACCACGTCGCGGGTGTGCTGGTCCACCTCTGGGCGCTTTCCGAACCAGCGTTCGAAACCGGGCGCGGCTTGGTGCAGCAGCATGCCAAGGCCGTCGACGGTCGTGCAGCCGATTTCGGCGGCGGCTTCAAGGAATGCCGTCCGAAGTGGGGTATAGACGAGGTCGTTGACCACCGCCTTCGGAGAAAGCGCGTCAAGCGGAACCCGAAGATCGGGCTTGCCGACCATTCCCAGGGAAGAGGTGTTCACGACGGTGACCGCATCCTCCATCATGTTCCCGGCCTTGACCCAATCGTAGACGACAACCCGGGCGCCGAACTCGGATCGGATCACGTCGGCGCGCGCGCGGGTCCGGTTCGCGATCCGAACCTCCGGGGCACCGGCATCCAGCAATGCGGACACCACGGCGCGCGCCGCGCCGCCGGCGCCGATGACGGCCGCCGGTCCGGATGCGGGTGCCCAGTCCGGCGCATATTGCCTCAGGTTGGCGGCGAAGCCGTGACCGTCGGTGTTGTCGGCATGGATCTTGCCGTCGGCGCGGAAGATCAGCGTGTTCGCGGCCCCGATCAGCGCCGCGCGATCGGTCACGATATCAGCCAGCGCCAGCACGCTTTCCTTGTGCGGGATCGTGACGTTCAACCCCACGAACCCCGCTTTGGGCAGGGCGTGCAGCACTTCCTTCAGATCGGCCTGCGCCACGTCCATCGGGATATAGTATCCCTTGATCCCGTAGGTCTTCAGCCAGTAGCCGTGCAAAAGCGGCGACTTCGAATGCGCGATCGGGGACCCGATGACGCCGGCAAGCGGTATGCGAGGATGGTCGGTCATGATGCGATGTCGCCCCGAACGGAAAGCCAGGTCAAGAGTTCCAGAAGCGGAAGGCCCAAGACATTGAAATAATCGCCTTCCACGCGTGCCATCAGGCGCACGCCCTCTTCCTCAAGCTTGTAGGCGCCGACGCTATGGCGGATGCTTTCCCAGTTTCGCGCCAGATAAGCGTCCATGTAATCGTCGGAAAAATCCCGCATCGTCATTCTTACGATGCCGACGTGACGCCAAAGCGGCTGACCGTCGCGGCACACGACCGCCGCCGAAAGCAGGCGGTGCGTCCGCCCGCGCATTTCGCCAAGCTGCCGGCGCGCGTGCTCAAGACTTTCGGGCTTCGAATAGAGACGCCCGTCCATTTCAAGAACCTGATCCGCACCCAGGACCAGCATTCCTGGCCTGCGCGCGGAAACCTTGGTCGCCTTGGCTTCGGCCAGCGCGTCGGCGATATCCCGCGGCCTTGCGGCTTCGGCCTGAAGCGCGGCGCGAATGGTCTCTTCATCGACCCTCGGCACCTCGGTTTCGATGGCAAGGCCGGCATTCCCAAGAAGCGCCGCGCGGATTTGGGAACCAGAGGCAAGGATGAGATCTGTCATCGGTCTGTGGATATTTCCGGGGATCACTGAACCGCAAACCTGCGCAAATCCCGCCCTGTTTTCAACACCTGGCCGAGGTGTGTGGGAAACACGAGGCTTGTCAAGCCGTCCGGGGCCATCATCCCACATGTGCGCGATGTTTTCCCGCGACTGTGCAGAACGTTTCGCCGATCTGCCCCGGCGGATTTCATGCACAGCCATAGAGTTTTTGTATGACGAGCAAGCCATTGATTTAATGTAACAAATATTAGGATATCCGAAGCAGGGAAAGTTTTACTGCGGTTATCCGCAGGATGTTCCGCCTGTGGACAGTTTGTGTCCGGATGGCATTATCCAACGTATCCACAGGCCCAACATCATCATCATTCTTTTCTTTTCTATTTGTATTTTTGTAGGAAGAGGCATCGCGCTCTTGTGGACACTGACCGACATGACGGATCTGCTCGCTTCGATTTACCCTTGGACCAAGGCGCTTCATGTGGTCTCGGTGGTGGCCTGGATGGCGGGGCTATTCTATCTGCCCAGGCTGTTCGTCTACCACGTGGAAGCGGTATCGGGCGGATCGGAGACGGACAGCCTGTTCCAGACGATGGAGCGGCGGTTGCTGCGGGCCATCATGAATCCGGCAATGATTGCTACCTGGATTTTCGGGCTGATGCTGGTGTTCACGCCCGGCATTGTCGATTGGTCCGAAGTCTGGCCGTGGACCAAGGCCGCAGCGGTGCTGGGAATGACCTGGTTTCACCATTGGCTGGGACGCAGACGGAAGGAGTTCGTCGCTGGAAAAAACACGCGGACTGGCCGTCGTTACCGGTTGATGAACGAGGTGCCGACGCTTCTTCTGCTGGTGATCGTCTTTTCGGTGATCGTCAAATTCTGAGGCTTTGTTGACTCCGGACCCATGAACGGTGTATCCGCGGTACAGCCCGGCCGTCCGGCCATCGGCTTTTCCCCATTGACCAAGCCCTGCGCCCGACGTTGGCGCCGCGATGTGAGTTTTCCATGCACCAGGACCGCCTGAACCTTGCCGACCTGAAGGCAAAAAGCCCCGCCGATCTGCTTGCGATGGCCGAGGAGCTGGAGATCGAAAACGCCTCGACCATGCGCAAGGGCGAGATGATGTTCTCCATCCTGCGCGAATACGCGGACGAGGGATACGAGGTCGGCGGCGATGGCGTTCTGGAGGTGCTTCAGGACGGGTTCGGCTTCCTGCGGTCGCCGGAGGCGAACTACCTGCCGGGTCCGGACGATATCTACGTCAGCCCCGACATGATCCGGCAGTATTCCATCCGCACCGGCGACACGGTCGAAGGGGTGATCCGCGCGCCCGGCGACAATGAACGCTACTTTGCGCTGACCAAGGTCACGCGCATCAATTTCGAGGATCCGGACAAGGCGCGCCACAAGGTCGCATTTGACAACCTGACGCCGCTTTACCCGGACGAACGCCTGAAGATGGAGATCGAGGATCCCACCATCCGCGACCGTTCGGCCCGGATCATCGACCTGGTGGCGCCGATCGGGAAGGGGCAGCGCGGCCTGATCGTGGCGCCGCCGCGGACCGGCAAGACGGTTCTGCTCCAGAACATTGCCCATTCGATTGAGAAGAACCATCCGGAGTGCTACCTGATCGTCCTTCTGATCGACGAACGCCCCGAGGAAGTCACCGACATGCAGCGCAGCGTGCGCGGCGAGGTCATTTCGTCGACCTTCGATGAACCGGCGACGCGGCACGTGGCCGTCGCAGAGATGGTGATCGAAAAGGCCAAGCGTCTGGTCGAGCACAAGCGCGACGTCGTCATCCTACTGGACTCGATCACCCGTCTTGGCCGCGCCTACAATACCGTGGTGCCGTCGTCGGGCAAGGTCCTGACCGGCGGCGTCGATGCGAACGCACTGCAGCGCCCCAAGCGCTTTTTCGGTGCCGCGCGCAACATCGAAGAGGGCGGTTCGCTGACCATCATCGCGACCGCGCTGATCGATACCGGCAGCCGGATGGACGAAGTCATCTTTGAAGAGTTCAAGGGTACCGGCAACTCCGAGATCGTGCTGGACCGCAAGGTCGCGGACAAGCGGGTGTTCCCGGCCATGGACATTCTCAAGTCCGGCACGCGGAAGGAAGACCTTCTGGTCGATTCGAAGGACCTGCAGAAGACCTATGTCCTGCGCCGCATCCTGAACCCGATGGGGACAACGGATGCGATCGAGTTCCTGATCTCGAAGCTGAAGCAAACCAAGACGAACGGCGAGTTCTTCGATTCCATGAACGCCTGACTTGTTGTTCTAAAACAATAGGTTACACGAAATGGACACGATCTATGCCCTTGCTTCGGCGCGGGGGAAATCGGGCGTTGCGGTCATTCGGATTTCAGGATCCGCAGCCTTTGACGCTGGGCGTTCGCTGGTTGGCGTCCTGCCCCAGCCGCGGCGTGCGGCATTGCGCAAGATCGTCGAAGAGGGAGAGATCCTGGACGAGGCCATCGTTCTGTGTTTTGCGGCGGACGGCAGTTTCACCGGCGAGGAGACCGTGGAACTGCACACGCATGGGGCCACGGCAACGGTTGCGGCCGTTCTTGCAGCCCTGTCCCGGATCAATGGTCTTCGCCTGGCTGAAGCAGGAGAGTTCACGCGCCGCGCCCTCGAGAACGGCAGAGTGGACCTGGCGCAGGTTGAAGGCCTGTCCGACCTGATCGAGGCTGAAACCGAGGCGCAACGCAGGCAGGCGCTGCGTGTATTTTCCGGGAAAGTTGGCGCAAAGGCGGAAGACTGGCGATCAAATCTGATCCGGGCCGCAGCCCTGATCGAGGCGACGATCGATTTCGCCGACGAAGACGTACCCGTCAACGTGGCGCCGGAGGTGTTGACCTTGGTGTCCGAGGTAGACCGTGACCTTAAGGCGCAGCTGGCGGGTTACGGTGCGGCGGAAGTCATCCGAGAGGGGTTCGAGGTTGCCATCGTTGGCCGGCCGAACGCCGGAAAATCGACCTTGCTGAACGCACTGGCTGGCCGCGAAGCCGCGATCACTTCGGAACATGCCGGCACGACGCGGGATGTGATCGAGGTTCGAATGGATCTGGGGGGATTTGCCGTCACGCTTCTCGACACTGCGGGACTGCGAGAAACCGAGGACGTGGTTGAGGGCATCGGAATCGAGAGGGCGCTGCAGCGGGCAGAACTGGCTGACCTTCGGGTCTTTCTTGGTGACGGAGCCGAAACACCGCTGCTGCAACCGCGCGCGGATGACATCGTTCTACGCGGGAAGGCCGATCTGCACGGCGCGGTGACGGACGGCTTGTCCGTTTCGGGAAAGACGGGCCAAGGTCTGGATCGGCTGATCGAGGAGATCGGCAGGCGCGCCGCCGAAAGGGCGTCCGGCGCGGGTCTGATCACGCGGGAGCGTCACCGGACCGCGATCAGCCGCGCGCTTGTTGCTTTGGAATCGGCGGCGATTGAGGTAAAGAGCGGTCCTGATCGGGCGGAACTGGCGGCGGAGGATCTGCGCCGGGCGATTCGGGCGCTGGATTCGCTGGTCGGGCGGGTTGATGTAGAAGATCTTCTGGACCAGATATTCGCCAGCTTCTGCATCGGCAAGTAAGGAGTGTTTCACGTGAAACAATTCGATGTCATCGTTGTGGGCGGCGGGCATGCCGGCACCGAGGCTGCGCACGCCTCGGCGCGGCTGGGCGCGCGCACGGCGCTTGTCACGCTTCGAACCGACAGCATTGGCGTCATGTCGTGCAATCCCGCGATCGGCGGCCTTGGAAAGGGCCACCTGGTGCGGGAGATCGATGCGTTGGACGGGGTCATGGGCCAGGCGGCGGATCGCGCCGGCATCCAGTTCCGTCTATTGAACCGTCGAAAGGGACCAGCCGTTCAGGGGCCAAGAACGCAGGCCGACCGCAAGCTGTACCGTCAGGCTGTTCAGAGAATGCTCGCCGACAGAGCGGGCCTTTCCTTGATCGAGGGGGAGGTTTCGGACCTGTTGATGCAGGGCGCCAGGGTTTCGGGCGTCGTTCTGGCCGATGGAAGCGAGATCACTTCGGATTCGGTTATCCTCACGACCGGTACATTCCTGCGCGGCACAATCCACATCGGAGACCAACGCCGTCCTGGGGGTAGGGTCGGTGACAATCCCTCGGTGCCGCTGGCGGAACGACTTGAAGCGCTGGCGCTTCCCCTTGGCAGGCTGAAAACCGGAACGCCACCCCGCCTGAATGGCCGGACGATCGACTGGACGCGGTTGGAAGCGCAACCGGGTGACGATGACCCCGTGCTGTTCTCGTTCCTGAACCGGAAGCCCTTCGTTCAGCAGGTATCATGCGGCATCACGCACACCAACGAAAAGACGCACGACATCATTCGCGCGAACCTGAGTCGTTCGGCGATGTATGGTGGCCACATCGAAGGGGTGGGGCCGCGCTACTGCCCCTCGGTCGAGGACAAGGTGGTCCGCTTCGCGGACAAGGCGTCACATCAGGTGTTTCTTGAACCGGAGGGGCTGGACGACGACACCGTGTATCCGAACGGGATCTCAACATCTCTGCCGGCCGAGGTGCAGGAGGCCTATGTCCACACGATCGCAGGGCTTGAAAGCGCAGAGATCCTGCAGCCTGGCTATGCCATCGAATACGACTATGTCGATCCGCGCGCTTTGCGCAGCACTTTGGAGTTGAAGGCGCTGAGCGGGCTATATCTTGCGGGCCAGATCAACGGAACCACCGGATATGAGGAGGCGGGAGCTCAAGGTCTTGTGGCTGGCTTGAATGCGGCCCTTGCTTCGCAGGGGCGCGAACCCGTGGTCTTCGGCAGATCGGACAGCTACATCGGCGTGATGATCGACGATCTCGTGACGCGCGGTGTCGCAGAACCCTATCGGATGTTCACGTCCCGGGCAGAGTTTCGCTTGTCTCTCCGCGCGGATAATGCGGATCAACGGCTCACGCCGTTGGGCTTGCGGGTCGGATGTGTCGGCGGCATCCGCGAAAGGGCATTCTCCTATAAGATGGAGGCAATCTCTGAGGGGCGCTCTCTGCTGGGACAGCTTCGGCTGACCCCAAAAGAGGCTTCCGATCGCGGAATTCGCGTCAGCCAGGATGGTGTTCGCCGGGATGGGTTCACCTTGCTTGCCTTTCCGGACGTAACATTTGCTGATCTGGAGAAAATTCACCCGCCGCTGGCTTCTGTCCCGCCGGAGGTGCGGGCGCAGATTGAGCGTGACGCGCTTTACGCGCAGTATCTTGAGCGTCAATCGTCGGACGTGGCCCAGATGAAGCGCGACGAAGGCCACGAGATTCCCGACGACTTCGATTTTTCGGCTCTTTCCGGTCTATCCGCCGAACTCAAGGGTAAGCTGACCCGCATTCGACCCAGGGATCTGTCTCAGGCTGCAAGGGTAGATGGAATGACCCCGGCGGCCCTGACGCTGATTCTCGCGCGGTTGAAGCAGGCCGAGCGGCGGCGGTCGGCTGGATGAGCGCTGAGCAGTTCCTGGAAAGGCGCAGTGTTTCACGTGAAACATTGGAAAGGCTGACCGCTTTCAGCGCGTTGCTAGACAGGTGGAATCCCGCGATAAACCTCGTTTCGGCCGCGACGCTGAAACAAGTATGGACGCGCCACTTTCTTGATTCTGCGCAGATTCTGGATCTGACCAACATCCGATCCGGCCTTTGGGCCGATTTGGGTTCCGGCGGCGGATTTCCTGGGCTGGTCCTGGCAATCCTCGCAGCAGAGGAGCGGCCAGATCTTCACTTCACACTTGTCGAATCGGATCAGCGCAAGGCAGCCTTTCTGACAACGGCGGCGCGTTCCCTTGCCGTTTCGGCGAGAGTCCTTTCGGATCGCATCGAACACCTTCCCGGACTGGGCGCGAACATGTTGTCGGCGCGTGCGCTTGCACCACTCGACACACTTCTTGATTACGCGGACCTTCATTTGGCGCCGGCGGGGCGGGCAGTATTTCCCAAGGGTGCGAGATACCGCCAGGAAATCGAACAGGCGCTTGAAAAATGGCGCTTTTCATACGAGATGCATGCCAGCTTGACGGATCCTGACGCCGTCATCCTGACAGTCGGGGAGATTTCGCGTGCTTGATCCAACCCGCCCGCCGGGCCCCAGGATAATTGCGATCGCCAATCAGAAGGGCGGTGTCGGAAAGACGACAACGGCCATCAACCTGGCCGCCGCGCTCGCCGAGGACGGATTGCGCGTGCTGCTGGTCGATCTGGATCCCCAAGGAAACGCCTCGACCGGACTTGGGATCGAATCAACCCAACGCGGCCTGACGACCTATGACCTGCTGATCGAGGACGCGGCATTGTCCGATGTTGTCCGCAAGACCGAGGTTCCCGGAATCTGGATCTGCCCGGCGACGACAGACCTGTCGTCGGCCGATATCGAGCTTGTCGCCAACGAAAAGCGCAGTTTTCTTCTTTACGACGCGCTTCGGCAGCCGGCGATCGATGCCTATGCCTTCGACTATGTCCTGATCGATTGCCCGCCGTCGCTGAGCCTTCTGACGGTAAACGCGATGATTGCCGCCCAATCTGTCCTGATACCCCTGCAGGCAGAGTTCTTCGCCCTTGAGGGTCTGTCGCAACTGATGCTGACCGTGCGCCAGGTGCGCCAGACGGCCAACAAGGACTTGCGGATCGAGGGAATCGTGCTCACGATGTATGATGGCAGGAACAACTTGGCACAACAGGTAGAGGCCGACGCGCGGGAGAACCTTGGAGAGCTTGTGTTTCGCACCATCGTGCCCCGCAATGTCCGCATCAGCGAGGCGCCGTCCTATTCCGTGCCTGTCCTGACCTACGATACGACGTCAAAGGGCAGCCTTGCCTATCGCGCGCTGGCGCAAGAGCTTCTGGCACGGCACGCCCGCGCAGCCTGAGAGGATTTCGATGAGCGACAAGAAAACCGAGCGCCGTGGGCTGGGAAGGGGACTTTCCGCCCTCATGGCTGATGTAAGCTTGGCGCCAGGCCGCGATGAGCAGGCTACCCCTCGTCGGGCCGAGGCTTTCATCCCCATCGAAAAGATTGAACCCAATCCCAACCAGCCCCGCAGGGACTTCGCGCCCGAGGCCCTTGAAGAACTTGCACAGTCGATTCGTGAAAAGGGCGTCATACTTCCGCTTCTGGTCAGGAAAAGCCCCGTAAAACCCGACTTCTACGAAATCGTTGCGGGCGAGCGGCGTTGGAGGGCGGCACAGGCGGCCCAGCTTCATGAAGTTCCGGTCCTGATTCGCGATTTCAACGACACCGAGGTTCTGGAAGTCGCGATCATCGAGAACATCCAGCGGGCCGACCTGAATCCGGTGGAGGAGGCGATGGCCTATCGTCAACTCATGGATCGCTTCGGTCACACGCAGGAAAAGATGGCCGAGGCGCTTTCCAAAAGCCGAAGCCACATCGCAAACCTGCTTCGCCTTCTTCAACTGCCGGCGGAAGTCCTGACCTGGCTGCGGGAAGGGAAACTGTCGGCCGGTCACGCCCGTGCGTTGATTACCTGTCCAGATCCCGTGTCGCTCGCGCGCGACGTCATCTCTCGCGGTCTGTCCGTCCGTCAGACCGAAGAGCTTGCCCGCAAGAGCCAGGGCGGCGAAAGCCGCAAGCCGCGCGCCAAGGCCGAGTCAAAGGATGCCGACACGAAGGCGCTGGAGGGCGATCTGAGCGCAAACCTTGGTATGCGCGTCAGTATTTACCACAAGGGATTGGATGGTGGGGATCTGGTCATCAGTTACCGGTCGCTTGATGAGCTTGACGAACTTTGCCAGAAGCTTTCGGGATTTTCCTAGGCGTCCGGCCGCGTCCACAGGAAGGTCATGACACCGCAAAGCGCGGTGGACTGGATCAGCAGAACGGTCACGCCGAACCCCAAGCCCCACGTCAGCACGAGGGACGCAAGAACGGAGGCCGTGGCAAACAGTTTCGCGCGTCTGCTGACCGCGCCGCGCAGTTGCCAGTCCCTGATCGGCGGACCGAAGGTTTCATGGCCAACCAGCCAGTCGTGCAGCCTTTCGGACGATCGTGCGAAGCAGAAGGCCGACAAGAGCAGAAAGGGAACGGTCGGGAGCAGCGGCAGGAAAAGCCCGATGACCCCCAGCCCAAGCGACAGCAAGCCCGCGCCGATCCAAAGCGGTCGGATCATGGCAGAAGCTCCCGAATGACACCATTCAAGACGGCGCGCCCCGAGGCCGTGGCGCGCAACTGATCCGTCTCTTGCGTGACAAGGCCAAGCTCCGCGAGCCGCGCGACCGCGACCTGGTCAAGCGGGCTGCCCGAGATGGCGCGGTAGCGGGCAAGATCCATGCCCTCGGCCAACCGCAGCGCCATCATCAAGTACTCGACCGCCTGTTCCTCGCGCGAGACATCCTGCGCGCTGGACTCGCCGGACCCCCGGCACTCGACGCTTTCCAGCCATGCCGAAGGCGACAGCGGTGTTTCGGTCGCAAGACGGCGCCCCCCCAATGTCAGGCGGCCATGTGCGCCCGGTCCAACCCCCGCATAGTCGCCGCAGCGCCAGTAAATCAGGTTGTGCCGGCTTTCCGATCCGGCGGCGGCGTGGTTCGAAACCTCATAGCCCGGCATCCCCGATGCAGCGCAAATATCCTGTGTTTCCAAGTACATATCAGCGGCCAGATCGTCATCTGGAAGCCCGCGCAGCCCGCCTGCCGCGTGCCGGGCGCCAAAGGCCGTCCCATCCTCGATCGTCAGCTGGTAAAGCGACAAGTGGTCGATCGCCATGCCCAACGCCTCGCGAAGTTCCCGCCGCCAGGCCTGGGCGTCTTGGTTTTGTCGGGCGTAGATCAGATCGAAGCTGACTCGGGAAAAGGTGTTGCGGGCGACATCGAAGGCGGCGCGAGCCTCGGCGACCGAATGCAGCCTTCCCAGTCGGCGCAGATCCTCGTCGTTCAGCGCCTGGACCCCCATCGAGATTCGATTGACGCCCGCATCGGCGTAACCGCGAAAACGTCCGGCCTCGACAGAGCCCGGATTCGCTTCCAGCGTCACCTCCAGATCGTTGGCGGGAACCCACAGGGCGCGCACGCGGTCCAGAATCGCGAAAACGGTCTCGGGCTCCATCAACGAAGGCGTGCCGCCGCCAAAGAAAACCGTGTTCAATACCCGCGGCCCCGTCAGCGCGGCGACCCGGTCCAGTTCCGCCAGATAGGCCGATTGCCACCGCCGCTGGTCAATCGTCGCCGCGACATGGCTGTTGAAGTCGCAATAGGGGCACTTGGAGGCGCAGAACGGCCAGTGCAGGTACAGGCCGAAACCGCCGTGCCGCCAGTCTTCCACCATCAACCCTTGAATGCCGTGACTTCGATTTCGATCTTCATCTCGGGCTTGATCAGACCGGCGACGACCATCGTTGCAGCGGGACGAATGTCGCCAAGATGTTCGCCCAGAACCGGCACGACGGCATCGACCAGCGCTGTGTCGATGATCGTGTACTGCACGCGGACGATATCCTGCATGGTGAAACCACCTTCATTCAGCGCCCAGGCGATTGTCGCAAAGCAGTTGCGCGCCTGGTCTTCGACACCCTCGGGCATCGTCATGGTCGCGTAATCGTATCCCGTGACGCCTGAAACGAAGCACCAGCCGCCCTTGACGACGGCTCGGCTGTAACCAAAGGTTTTCTCGAACGGAGATCCCGTCGAAATCAGCGTCGCGGTCATTTCGCCCCCTCTATACAGGTCATCAACTTGCGAAACGCATCGGCGCGGTGGCTGATGCTGTTCTTGAGGCCCGGATCCATTTCTCCGAACGTAATATCATGGCCTTCGGGCTGAAACATGGGGTCGTAGCCATGCCCTTGCATCCCACGCATCGGCCAGACGACCTGACCTTCGACCTTGCCTTCGAAAACCGCATCGCTCCCATCCGGCCATGCCAGCACAAGCGTCGAGCGGAAACGAGCGGTGCGCGGGTAGGGGGCGCTTGCAGCCTCCAGCTCGGACCAGGTGCGCGTCATGGCCTGCACGAAGTCGCGCCCGTTCGGGGTTTCGGCCCAGTCCGCCGTGTAAACGCCGGGCGCGCCGCCAAGACCATCCACCTCGATCCCGCTGTCGTCGGCCAGCGCGGGAAGGCCGGTCGCGCGCGCTGCGGCATGCGCCTTGATCCGCGCGTTGCCCACGAAGGTGGTTTCGGTCTCCTCCGGCTCCGGCAGACGCATTTCGGCGGCGCCCACACAGGCGATGCCGAAGGGCGCCAGCATCGCCGCGATCTCCTCAAGCTTGCCCTTGTTGTGAGTCGCGACCAGCAGGCGGTCACCGGTGAACGTCCGCATCAGATCGCCGCCTTCTGCGCCTCGACCAGCCTTGCGACCCCGGCCTCGGACAGGTCCAGAAGCGTTCCCATCTCTTCCCGGCTGAAAGTCGCGCCCTCGGCCGACATCTGCACCTCGATCAGCCGCCCGCGTCCGGTCAGGATGAAATTGCCATCTGTTCCCGCCTCACTGTCCTCGGCGTAGTCGAGGTCAAGGACCGGCTGGCCGGCGTAGATGCCGCAGGATACCGCCGCCACGTGATCCACGATCGGATCGCTGGAGATCGCGCCGGTCTTCAGCAGCTTGTTGACCGCAAGCCGAAGCGCGACCCATCCACCGGTGATCGAGGCGCAGCGCGTGCCGCCGTCCGCTTGGATTACGTCGCAGTCAACGACGATCTGGCGTTCGCCCAAGGCCACACGATCGATGCCAGCGCGCAGAGCTCGACCAATAAGCCTTTGAATTTCTTGTGTTCTTCCGGATTGCTTGCCCGCCGCCGCCTCGCGCCGGTTTCGCGTGTTGGTCGCCCGTGGCAGCATTCCGTATTCCGCCGTCACCCAGCCAAGTCCAGTGCCCTTCAGGAACGACGGCGCCTTGTCCTCAATCGTGGCGGTGCACAGGACGTGCGTGTCGCCGCAGCGGATCAGGCAAGACCCCTCCGCGTGCTTGGTGACGCCCGTTTCGATCGATATCACGCGCATTTCATCCAGCTTGCGGCCAGAGGGTCTCATGTCATCGTCCTTTCCTTGCTTGCCGCCACATATCGCCCGTCGGCGCGTTCTTGCAACCCCGATTGACGCCCGGCCCGGCAACTCCTTAATTTCAAGGAGGGAAGCGCGAACCGACATGCATACGACACCGGAAATTCTGTCAGAACTCAACGAACGCTCGCGCGAGGTCTTCCGGCGCGTGGTCGAGGGATATCTCGATACCGGGGATCCCGTTGGATCGCGCACCCTGACGCGATCGATGACGGAAAAGCTTTCGGCTGCGACGATCCGCAACGTGATGCAGGACCTGGAATATCTGGGCCTGCTGGACAGTCCGCATGTGTCGGCCGGGCGCGTGCCCACGCAGCTTGGTCTTCGGCTGTTCGTCGACGGGTTGATGGAGGTCGGCTCCGTCTCTGCCGAGGACCGGCAGACAATCGAGGCGACCCTGGGCGGGAACGAGCCGGGCGTCAGCGCCATGCTGGACCGGGTCGGCGCGGCGCTGTCCGGCATTACTCACGGCGCCAGCCTGGTTCTGACACCGAAGCACGAGGCGCCAATCCGCCATATCGAGTTCGTGTCGCTGTCGCCGGATCGCGCGCTGGTCGTTCTGGTCTTTGCCGACGGTCACGTCGAAAACCGTATCTTCACCCCGCCGGTTGGGCAGACCCCCTCGTCGATGCGGGAGGCCGCGAACTTCCTGAACGCCCTTGCCGAGGGCCGGACGTTGTCCGAGTTGCGAAGCCACATTCGCCAGGAAATCGTCCGACGCCGGCAGGAGCTGGATACCCTTGCGCAGGAATTGGTCGAAAGCGGGCTCGCGCTCTGGGAAAATGCCGGGGAATCATACGAAAGGCTGATCGTTCGCGGCCGGTCCAACCTGGTCGATCAGACCGAAGCGGGCGATCTTGAGCGCATCCGGACGCTTTTCGACGACCTCGAACGCAAGCGGGACATCGCCGAATTCCTGGAACTGGCCGAAAGCGGCGATGGGGTGCGCATTTTCATTGGGTCGGAGAACAAACTTTTCTCACTTTCCGGTTCCTCTTTGGTGGTCTCTCCCTATATGAACGCTGACCGTAAGATCATCGGCGCCGTGGGCGTGATCGGTCCGACGCGGCTCAACTACGGGCGCATCGTCCCGATCGTGGACTACACGGCGCAGCTTGTCGGGCGGCTTCTGTCCGGCGGGCGCAAAGGACAAGACTTATGAGTGACATGAAGAAAGACGAGATTGCCGAGGACCAGGCCCTGATGGGCGAAGAGGGGATCGACGCGGAGCCCGCGGCGGCCGAGATCGAAGCGCTGCGCGCCGAGCGCGACGATTACCGTGACCGGTTCATGCGCGCGCTGGCCGATGCGGAAAACGCCCGCAAGCGGGGCGAGCGGGATCGCAGAGAGGCGGAACAATACGGCGGATCGAAGCTGGCCCGTGACCTGCTGCCGGTCTACGACAACCTGAGGCGCGCGCTGGACGCGGTCGGAGAGGAACAGCGGGACTCCGCCAAAGCCCTGATCGAAGGCGTGGAGCTGACGCTGCGCGAGCTTGTGAATGTGCTGACCCGGCACGGGGTCACGCCGGTGGCGCCCGCGGTGGGCGACCCGTTCGATCCGCAAGTCCATCAGGCGATGTTCGAGGCGCCGGTGCCAGGAACCAAGGCCGGCGACATCATTCAGGTCATGACCGAGGGATTCATGCTGCACGAGCGGCTTTTGCGGCCGGCGCAGGTGGGTGTCAGCTCGACCCCCAAATCGTAGCACGGAAAAACGGGGGCCGCAGGGCCCCCGCGCTTTGTCAGGACGTATCGCGCGCCGCCGCGCAATGCCGGTCGACGACCCGCTGCACCATCGGTGCGAAATGCCAGTAGTCCGGTGTCTGCATGTCCGGGCGCTTTCCGGCCTCGTCCAGATAGCGGACCTGCACGATTTCCTTCAGGTTCGGATTCCGTTCGAATTCCGCAATCTCTTCGGCGCTCATCGGGCCGCCCTGAAGCGAGAGAGAGTGGATCGAGGCGTCGGATAGGCGCTTGAAGTACTCGGGCCGCGTCGCGCAAAGATAGCGCTTCGCTGCGACGTGGTAGCGCACGCAGTCGGTCACGACGCTGGGGAAGAACCGCTCAAGCAGTTCGGCACCCGCTTCCTCGTGGAACCGGTCCTCGGTGTCATCCATGCTGAAAGTGCCGAACTCCGATGTGAAATGACCGATGTCGTGCAAAAGCGCCGCAACGACAATGTCCTCGGGCATTCCGCTTTCCGCCGCAATGGTCGCGCCCTGAAGCATGTGCTGCGCCATGGTCACGGGTTCGCCCAGGTATTCCTCATCGCCCCGGCGCTCGAAAACGCTTCCGATGAAGGCGACGATGGTGTCCCGGGTCAGGCGGGATGGGTCGGGGCTGGTCATTCCGCGGCCTCCGCTGCGCCAAGCGCGGCAAGTTTCGACAAAAGACCGTCCTTGTCGGCGTAACAACCCTGAAGCCATCGCGTGCCGGTGCCGGAATAGCCCTTGCGTGCGTGCAGGACGCGGGTGTTGTCGACCACGAAGCATTCGCCGGGACTCAGTCGGAAAGTCACCTCCATCGCCGGATCGTCGATGATCTCGCCCAGGCGGCGATAGGCCGCGTAATAGGTTTCCATCCGTTCGAAGGGCACGTCCGTGATCGCGGCTGCGGACCGGTTGTTGAAACGCACCGCGACCAGTTCCCCGTCCGGCGCCAGTTCGATCATCGGGCGGCGGGACCTCAGCACGACGCCGACCTCCCCCGCGTATTCGAAGCGCGCGCAGTGGCCAGTCAGGGCGTCAAACCAGTCGGGGTTTTCCTGTCGCAACCGCTCGGCCGCGCGGAAGCCGTCGACCACCATGTTCTCGCCGCCCGCAGCCGAGCTTTCCAGGCAATACAAGACCTGAACGGTCGGAACCGGATCACGATACGGGTTGTCGGTGTGTGCCTGCAGGCCCAGCCCGGTATAGGCGAGGTTGGACGGATTGACCGTGGTCCGCACCTCGAAGTGCCGGCCATAGTTGGTTTCGCGAACGAAGCCGAACAGGTCCACGACCTTCATCAGCGCCCCGTCCTCGACCGGGCCGTTCAAGAGTTTTCCGAACCCGTAACGTGCGACATCGGCAAGCCACCGCCTCAGGGCAAGAGGGCTTGTCGACACATCCCCGAAATCACCGGTCGGGACATTCCCCATCAGCCCGGAATCCCAGGTCTCGATCCCCGGCGCGGTCCAGCCGGGCTGACTTTGCTGCGTGCGATCGTAGGAATGCCGGAACAGCCAGTCCCGGTCGTAATCCACGCTTTTGCCCTCTGGCGCGAATGTAACCCGAAGCGACGGGCCAGAGACTGCCGCGGTGGCGATGCGCGTATCTTTCGGGATATCTGCCAGTGTGATCAAGCGCTGCCCGTTTCCAGGGGCCCGGGTCTGCGCATCCCATGCGTTGTCGCGCAGCCAGATCGCGTGAAACCGGGCGCTTCGGCCGCCCTCCGCCACCGTCAGAAAGCCGCCATCCGCGCTGACAGATACATCCGCCACGATACCCTCCTGCGATCCTGTGCCGGGGTATCTTTCGTGTTCGCACATATAATGGCAATTTAGCAAAACGTCAGGCTGCTAACGGTTTTGGTTATGGATGGGCGTAACTTCGACAACTTGCCGCTGGAATGGGTCCGCGCGTTCGAGGCCGCCGGGCGAACGGGCAGCTTTTCGGCTGCCGCGCGCGATCTTGGGCTGACCCAGGCCGCCGTTAGCCAGCGGATCGGCAATCTCGAGGCGCGGCTGGGCGCCCCCCTGTTCCTGCGGCAGCCGCGCGGCGTTGTCCTGACGGTCGAGGGGGAAGCCTGGCTGCCGGCCGTCTCGGACGCGCTGACGACCTTGCGCCAAAGCGCCGAGGAGCTGTTTGCCGCGCGGCGCAGGCGCATCGCCATTTCGGCCAGCGCCTCGGTCACGGAACTTTGGATCGCGCCCCGTCTGGCCGGATTGCCGCCTGAGCAGCGGCCGGAACTGGTGTTCCAGACGATGGTGCTTTCGGCGGCTGAAGCCGGGTCCGGGCCACAACCCGTGCGCATTCGATATGGCGCTGGCGGCTGGCGCGAACCGTTCCAATCGCCGCTTTATCCCGAAGCGCTTTGTCCCGTGGCCGCGCCTGGCCTTGTCGCTCTCGGCGGGGAGTGGAGCCGCCTGCCCACAATCGGTCTCACGGGACCTAGGGCAGGCTGGAAAGAGTGGTGCGCGATGGCCAAGCGCCCCTCGCTTCCCGCCCCGTCAGTCCGGTTCGACAGTTTCGCCGCAGCGCTTGCCGCCGCGCGCGAAGGGGCCGGGGTGCTTCTTGCCTCGCTGCCGCTATGCGCACGGGAAATCAGTCAGGGCAGGCTGGTCAAGCTTTGCGACACAGTCCTGCGCCCGCGCGAAACATACTGGATTCTGGCTGGAACAGAGACTGTTTCACGTCGTCAGTGGTCGATGTTGACGGATCTTTTGTGCGAATTCGGGCCTGCCTAGCGATCGAGCAGTCCTTTCAGATCATAAAGCGCCTTCAAAGCCTCCAAAGGGCTCATCTCGTCGGGATGCAGACCGCGAAGCTGCTCTTCGACCGGCGAGGTGCCCTTGACGGGGCGCGGTGGCGCGACCGTGGCGGCACTGAAGAGCGGCAGGTCGTCGATCAGCGCATGCTTGCGCGTGCCCCCTTCGCGCTCGCCCTTCTCAAGCGCCTCAAGCACGACCTTTGCGCGCTCGACCACGCTGGCGGGCAGGCCGGCAAGCCGCGCAACCTGAACTCCGTAGCTACGATCCGCGGCTCCCTTGCGTACCTCGTGCAGGAAGATGACCTCACCCTCCCACTCCTTGACGGCGACTGTGGCGTTTTCCACCCCATGAAGCTTCTGCGAGAGCGCCGTCATCTCGTGGTAGTGGGTGGCGAACAGCGCGCGGCAACGGTTGCTTTCGTGCAGGTGTTCAAGCGTGGCCCAGGCGATCGAAAGCCCGTCATAGGTCGCGGTGCCGCGCCCGATTTCGTCCAGGATCACCAGTGCGCGGTCATCGGCCTGGTTGAGGATTGCGGCAGTTTCCACCATTTCCACCATGAAGGTGGATCGTCCCCGCGCCAGGTCGTCGGCGGCGCCAACGCGGCTGAACAGCTGGCTCACCAGTCCGATATGGGCGCTGCGTGCGGGAACGAAGCTGCCCGCCTGAGCCAGAAGCGCGATCAGCGCATTCTGCCTGAGGAAGGTCGACTTGCCCGCCATGTTCGGACCGGTCAGCAGCCAGATCGCCGGCGTCTGATCGTCCGTCAGCGCGCAGTCGTTGGCGACGAAGCTTTCACCCGAACGGCGCAGCGCCCGCTCAACGACCGGGTGCCGCCCGCCCCGTATCTCGAATGCACGGCTGTCATCGACCTTCGGTTCGCACCAGTCCTCCCCCCGTGCCAGATCGGCAAAGGCCGCGGTCAGGTCGATTTCCGCCAATGCGCGGGCCGCCGTGGATATTTGCGCCGCGGCGTTCAGCACCTGGGCCCTGAGTTCTTCGAACAGGCGCTTCTCGATCTCGAGCGCCAGGTTTCCGGCATTCAGGATGCGGGTTTCCATCTCTGACAGCGGAACCGTCGTGAAGCGGACCTGGTTCGCGGTCGTCTGCCGGTGGATGAAGGTTTCGTTCAGCGGCGCGGAAAGCATCCGTTCCGCATGGGTCGCCGTGGTTTCGACGAAATAGCCCAGCACGTTGTTGTGCTTGATCTTCAGGCTCTGGATCCCGGTCAGTTCCGCGTATTCCGCCTGCATCCGGCCGATTACGCCGCGGCCACGGTCACGCAGTTCTCGCGCATCGTCCAGTTCGCTGTCATGCCCCGTCGCGATGAACCCTCCGTCACGGATCAGAAGCGGGGGTTCCGCGACCAGTGCCGCCTCGAGCAGATCGACAAGCTCACGAAAACCCAGAAGGTTGCGGGCCTCCTCGGCCAGGCGTGACGGGGTGCCGGTGGACAATTGCCCGGAGATGATTTCCGCCTCGGCCAGCCCGGCCCGGATCGCAGCAAGGTCGCGCGGCCCACCGCGTTCCAGTGCAAGCCGCGACAGCGCCCTGTCGATGTCCGGAACCTTGCGCAGCTGTATCCGCAGCGCCTCGGTCAGCTGGGAGGCATCAACCAGGTGCCTTACGCCCTCCAGGCGGTCATGTATGACCCCAAGATCGCGCGAAGGCGCGGCAAGCCGGCGCTCAAGAAGCCGTGCGCCGGCTGCCGTCACGGTCCGGTCGATGGCAGCGATCAGCGATCCCTCGCGCCCGCCCGAAAGCGCCTGAGTGATCTCGAGGTTGCGGCGCGTCGCGGCGTCGATCTGGACCACGCCGCCCGGCATCTCCTTGACCGGGCGCCGCAACAGGGGAAGCTTCCCACGCTGGGTCAGGTCCAGGTATTCGACGATCGCCCCCATCGCGGCGGTTTCCGCGCGGTCGAAGGTTCCGAACCCTTCAGCGGTGGCGACGTCGTATAGCGCGCAAAGCCTGCGTTGGGCTCCCGCGCTGTCGAAGGCGGCGCGCGCAAGCGGGGTGACCGGCAGGCCGGTATCCCCGATGAGGTCGGCGCGATCCTGCGACAGTGCCTCGCTTACCAGAAGTTCGCGCGGGGCCAGTCGCGCCAGTTCCGGTCCAAGGCGCGGGGCCGGGCAGGGCACAACGCGGAACTCGCCGGTCGATATGTCGACCCAGGCCAGGGCCGCCGCATCGCGGACCTCGGCCCAGGCGGCAAGGTAGTTGTGACGCCGCGCTTCAAGCAGCGTCTCCTCGGTCAGGGTGCCGGGCGTGACCAGCCGCACGACATCGCGTGCGACCACGGATTTCGACCCGCGCTTCTTCGCCTCGGCCGGGTCTTCCATCTGCTCGGCGATGGCCACGCGGAACCCCTTGCGGATCAGCGTTAGCAGGTAGCCTTCCGCAGCATGGACCGGCACGCCGCACATCGGGATGTCCTTGCCCAGGTGCTGGCCGCGCTTGGTCAGCGCGATGTCGAGCGCCGCCGCCGCCGCTTCCGCGTCGTCAAAGAACATCTCGTAGAAGTCGCCCATCCGGTAGAACAGCAGCGCGTCGGCATAGCGCCCCTTGATCTCCAGATACTGCGCCATCATTGGCGTCACGATGCCGTCGCTTGCGTTCACGGTGCCCCCCTGATCCGCCGCGACCCTACAAAAGCCCGACGGGGGCGGAAAGGGGCAAGTCTTTTTGCGCTAACTTTGGGGGCGCTGTTATTGTGGATGCACTGCCCGCTCGCTATGACGACGCAAAGGCACAAGGAAACGTCGCAAATGGCCAGCAAGAACCGCATCACTCCGGAAGAGGCGCTTTCGTATCACCTCAATCCCACGCCGGGGAAGTACGAGATCAACGCGTCGAAGCCGATGGCCACGCAGCGGGATCTTTCGCTGGCCTATTCGCCCGGCGTGGCGGTTCCGGTCGAGGCGATCGCCGCGGCGCCCGAAACCGCCTATGACTACACGACCAAGGGCAACATGGTGGCCGTCATCTCGAACGGCACCGCCATCCTTGGCCTTGGCAACCTGGGCGCGCTGGCCTCGAAGCCGGTGATGGAGGGGAAGGCGGTCCTGTTCAAGCGCTTCGCCGACGTGAACGCCATCGACATCGAGCTTGATACGGAAGATCCGGACGAGATCATCAAGGCGGTCAGCCTGATGGGCCCCACCTTCGGCGGCATCAACCTTGAGGACATCAAGGCCCCGGAATGCTTCATCATCGAACAGCGCCTGAAGGAGATCATGGACATTCCGGTGTTCCATGACGACCAGCATGGCACGGCGGTCATCTGCGCCGCGGGCCTGATCAACGCGCTGGAGATCAGCGGCAAGAAGATCGAGGACTGCAAGATCGTCCTCAACGGCGCTGGCGCGGCGGGCATCGCCTGTCTGGAGCTGATCAAGGCCATGGGCGCGCGGCATGACAACTGCATCATGTGCGACACCAAGGGCGTCATCTACCAGGGCCGGGCCGAGGGGATGAACCAGTGGAAGTCCGCGCACGCCGCAAGGACCGAAGCGCGTACACTGGAAGACGCGATGAAGGACGCCGATGTCTTCCTCGGGGTCTCCGCGAAAGGCGCCGTGACGCAGGCCATGGTCGAAAGCATGGCCCCAAATCCGGTGATCTTCGCCATGGCCAACCCGGATCCGGAGATTACCCCGGAAGAGGCGCACGCCGTCCGCCCCGACGCCATCGTCGCCACAGGCCGGTCCGACTATCCCAACCAGGTCAACAACGTCTTGGGCTTCCCCTACCTTTTCCGCGGCGCGCTCGACATCCATGCGCGCGCGATCAACGACGAGATGAAGATCGCCTGTGCCCAGGCGCTGGCCCGGCTCGCGCGCGAAGACGTGCCCGACGAGGTGGCGATGGCCTATGGCCGCAAGCTGACCTTCGGGCGCGACTACATCATTCCCACGCCGTTCGACCCCCGGCTCATCTACGTGATCCCCCCGGCGGTGGCCAAGGCGGGAATGGACACCGGCGTGGCGCGGCGTCCGATCATCGACATGCCCGGCTACGAACTTAGCCTGAAGTCGCGGATGGACCCGACGGCGTCGATCCTTCAGGGTATCCACGCCCGCGCGCGTCAGGCGCAGGCGCGGATGATCTTCGCGGAAGGGGACGATCCCCGGGTTCTGCGCGCCGCCGTCGCCTATCAGCGCGCGGGCCTGGGCAGGGCGCTGGTCGTCGGCCGTGACCAGGACGTCAGGGAAAAGCTGACCGCAGAGGGCCTTGCCGACGCGGTCAAGGAAATCGAGGTCGTGAACGCCGCCAACACCCGGCACCTGAGCGAATACAAGGACTTCCTGTATGCGCGTCTTCAGCGCAAGGGTTTCGACCGCCACGACATTCACCGCCTTGCAGCGCGCGACCGGCACGTCTTTTCGGCGCTGATGCTGGCGCACGGCCATGGCGACGGGTTGGTAACAGGGGCGACCCGGAAGTCGGCGCATGTTCTTGAACTGATCGGCAGGGTCTTCGACGTAAAGGACACCGACGGGGCTGTGGGCATCACCGCGGTTCTGCACAAGGGCAAGATCGTGCTGATCGGGGACACCCTGGTGCAGGAGTGGCCGGACGAGAACAACCTGGCCGACATCGCCGAGCGCGGCGTGTCGGTCGCGCGCGGACTTGGGCTGGAACCCCGTGTGGCGTTCCTGTCGTTTTCGACCTTCGGCTATCCGGTCAGCGAGCGGGCGACAAAGATGCACCGCGCGCCGCAAGTGCTGGACAAGCGGGGCGTCGATTTCGAATACGAAGGCGAGATGACGGTGGACGTGGCCCTGAACGTCGATCAGATGGCGCATTATCCCTTCTGCCGCCTGACCGGCCCGGCCAACGTTCTGGTCGTGCCCGCACGCCATTCGGCGTCGATCTCGGTCAAGCTGATGCAGGAAATGGCAGGCGCCACGGTGATCGGACCGATCCTGACGGGCGTGGACAAGCCGATTCAGATCTGCTCGACCGGTTCGACCGTCAACGACATCCTGAACATGGCGGTGATCGCGGCCTGTCGGCTCGGGCACTAGGCGATGGCGATCCACAACCTTGGCTCGATCAACATAGACCACTTCTACAGCGTGCCGCACCTGCCCGCACCCGGTGAAACCCTGGCCGCCACGGCTTACGGCATCGGGCTTGGCGGCAAGGGCGCCAACCAGTCCACCGCCGCCGCAAAGGCCGGCGCGCGGACGGTGCACATCGGCGCGGTCGGGCCCGAGGGCGCCTGGACTGTGGAACGGTTGAATGGGGCGGGCGTCGACACGACGCATGTCTCGGTTCTGGAAACGCCGACGGGTCACGCGATCATCAACGTGGACGCAACGGGAGAGAACGCCATTGTGCTGTTTCCGGGCGCCAATCTTGCGCTGCCGTTTCCCAAGGTCGTCTCCGCTCTGTCCGAGGCCGCGCCAGGCGACACACTCTTGCTGCAGAACGAAACAGCACACCAGGAAAAGGCCGCACGCCACGGCCGCGACCTTGGCCTGCGCGTCGTCTATTCCGCAGCGCCCTTCGACCCGACGGCCGTGCGCGCCGTCCTTCCGTTCACGACGCTTCTGATCCTAAACGCGGTCGAGGCCGAGCAGCTTTGCGCCGCGCTCGACACCACGATCGAGGCGCTGGACGTGCCCGAGATCCTGATCACGCGAGGCGCCCAGGGCGCCGAGTGGCGGCACCGTGACGGCAACCGCGCCTTCGCCCCGGCGCTGTCGGTCAAGGCGCAGGACACCACGGGTGCGGGCGACACCTTCGCGGGCTATTTCTGTGCGGGGCTCGATCTGGGGCAAAAGCCCCAGGCGGCGCTGGCCTGGGCTGCGAAGGCCGCGGCGCTGAAGGTCACGCGCCGGGGGACGGCAGATGCGATCCCATCCGCCGCAGAGGTTGCGGCGTTCGGGACCTGATGCGCGCCTGATGGCCTTCTCGAGGGCCGGGCGAAGTGATCAGTGCACGAAGGGTGCCGCATCGCCCCAAAGCTGTTTCACCCGCTGATCGCGGCCGCAGGCCTCCCGGTAGAAGTCGTAGGCGCTGGACTGCACCTTTGGCCCGCGCCGGGTCAGCACGATGCTTGATCCCTTGTAGTAATCCTGGTGGTAGTCCTCTGCCCGCCAGAACGGCGCGGTGTCCAGGATCGGCGTCACGATCTTCTGGCCCAAGGCCGCCTCGGCCTCTGCCTTCGCCCTTTCGGCGATGGCCCGCTGTTCCGCGTTCTTCACGAAGATCGCGGTGCGGTAGCTTTCGCCGCGGTCACAGAACTGCCCGCCCGCATCGGTCGGATCGATCGAGCGGAAGAACATGTCGATCAGCTGGCCATAGCTGACCTTCGTGTCGTCGAAGCGGATCTCGACCGCCTCGTAATGCCCGGTGCCGCCGCGGCTGACCTGCTTGTAGGTCGGGTTATCCACCGTGCCGCCGGTATAGCCCGAAACCACCTCCTTGACGCCCGGCACGCCTTCGAAATCGCTTTCGACGCACCAGAAGCAACCACCAGCCACGATGGCTGTCTCCGTCGCGGCAGATGCCGGACCGGCTAGGGCAAGGCCGAGGGCCAGAACCAGGAAACGCATGACAACCTCCTTCTGTTGCGGCAATCCTGCGGACATGCCCCGCGGAAGCAACTCATCTTCGCGTGAGCTCATCGTCACGTGAACACCCCTTTCCCCGAGCTGGCGGCCCCGATAGGGTCCTGCCAGCAGCGAGGGAAACACAATGACCGACCATGTGAGCACCCATCAGGCCGAGGAAGACGCCCGCAACGAGGACATCCTGATCTACCTGAACGGCCGCATTGTGCCGAAACGGGACGCGATGGTCAGCGTGTACGATTCAGGCTTCATGCTGGGCGACGGCGTGTGGGAGGGCCTGCGGCTTTACGACGGGCGCTGGGCGTTCCTGGAAGAGCATCTGGACCGGCTGTTCGAGGCCGCCAAGGCGATCGATCTGGACATCGGGATGGACCGCGAAGGTGTGAAGCAGGCGCTGTTCGACACGCAGGCCGCCAACGCCATGCAGAGCGACGCCCACGCCCGGCTGATGGTCACGCGCGGGGTGAAAGCCAGGCCGTTCCAGCATCCCGCACTGTCGCGCTCGGGTCCGACCATGGCGATCATCATGGAACATTCGCGCCCCAGGCTGCCCCGGCCGATCCGTTTGGCGACCGTTCCGCACATGCGCGGCCTGCCGATGACGCAGGACCCCAAGCTGAATTCTCACTCCAAGCTGAACTGCATCCTGGCCTGCATCGCCGCGGAAAAGGCCGGGGCGGACGAGGCGCTGATGCTGGACGTGCATGGCTTTGTGAACACCACCAATGCCTGCAACTTCTTCATCGTCCGCAAGGACGAGGTGTGGACCTCGACCGGGGACTACTGCATGAACGGCATCACGCGGCAGAAGGTGATCGATGTCTGCCGTGCGAACGGGATCCCGGTGTTCGAGCGCAACTTCAGCCTGGTCGACGCCTATTCGGCGGACGAGGCTTTCCTGACCGGCACGTTCGGCGCACAAACGCCAGTCGGGCAGATCGACGGCCGTACCATCGGGACCGGAGAGCTTGGTCCGATGACCGAAAGGATCCGCGCGCTTTACAAGGCGCTGGTCGCGGCAGGGAGGTAGGGCGATGGAACAGGCCGCGACCTTGCCCGAGCCCCGCCGCATCGCCATGTGGTCCGGCCCCCGGAATCTTTCGACCGCGATGATGTACGCTTTTGCCGCGCGCGGCGACTGTGCCGTCTGGGACGAACCGTTCTATGCGGCCTATCTAAAGGCGACCGGCATCGACCACCCCATGCGGCAAGAGATCATGACCGCGCATGACGCCGATCCCGATCGCGTGGCTGCGGCCTGTCGTGGACCGGCGCCGGACGGGCAGGCGATCTTCTACCAGAAGCATATGACGCTGCACATGATCGACGGCTTCGATCGCGGCTTCATGCGGGACTGCACGAATGTCTTCCTGATCCGCCATCCGGCGCGTGTCGTTGCAAGCTACGCGCAAAAGCGCGAAGGTCCCACCCTTGCCGACATCGGGTTCGTGCAGCAGGCGGAACTTTTCGATCAGGTGGCCGACTGGCTTGGCCGCGCGCCGGCGGTCATCGACAGCCACGATATCCGCACCAATCCGAGAGATGCGCTGGAAAGCCTTTGTCACACGCTTCAGCTTCCGTTCACCGAGCGGATGCTGTCATGGCCGGCAGGTCCGAAGCCGTTCGACGGGATCTGGGCATCACATTGGTACAACGCTGTCCACGCATCGACCGGGTTCGGTGCGCCCGAGGGTCCGCTGCCAGAGTTGGCTGCCGACTACCGGCGCCTCGTTGATCAGGCGATGCCGTACTATGAGCGCATCCTGCGTGAAAGCGGGCGCAATCCGAACAGTCCGGCCTGAGCCACCCGCATGGGTCTGCCTCAGGCCGGTTTCTGTCGTTTCGACCGGCTTCCGGCCTGTCAGGGGCGGAAGCTGTAGTTGCGCGAAAGGGTGACGAATACGGCCGTCGAGTCCGCATCGCCGTCATCCGTGTCCGAACGGTCGCGATAGGTCACGCCTCCGGTCAGGTCCCAGTCCGCGTTCAGGTCACGCGTATAGGCGGCGCTGATCCGGGTGAACTCCGTCTCGTCCTCCGGTCCGCCGGACGAACGGTCGACAAGGCTCCAGGCGACGCCGAAGTCGAGGCGCGAAACCGCGTTGATCTCGTGCCGGTAGCTCGCGCTCGCGCTTGTGTCGATGACGTTGTCCTCATCGTCCGAATAGGTCGTGCGCGCCAGGATGACCGTAAGCTCGCCCGTCCGCGTCCGCTGAACGTAGGCAAGGCTGCCGATGGCATCCACGTCCCCGTTCGGGGCGCGGCTGGCGCCGATCGTGGCCGCGAAGGTGCCTGTCGGCAGTTCCATTTCACGGCCGAAGGTCAGATTGCTCCGACGCCCCTCGGTTTCGAGCGCGGTTTCAAGACGGGCGGTTGCGATGCCGTTGGTCATCGCGCGCGTCGCACCGACGAAGCCGACGAGGCCAGAGGTGATGGTGGTGAGGCCCGCTTCTTCGTCCTCGATCCGGGCATGGCCCAGCCCAAGATCCAGCGTGTAGACCTGATCAAGCTCATGCTCCAGCCTGGCCAGGTAGGTCGTCGTCGTCGTGCGGTCGGTCTGGATGGGGGTCACATCTTCTTCGTAGCGCCGCTCGGACGCGGAAAGCGTGACTGTGCTGACCGGGGATACGTTCATCCGGGCCGCGATCTCGGCGCGGTCTGTCCGGTTGTCGTCCAGGTCCGGATCGGTCGTGTCGCTGTAGTCGACCTTGTTGTGGCTCAGGTCGATCCAGAAGCCGAGCGGATCCTGCAGCCCGGTTTCATAGCGCAAGCCCAGATCGGTCGTCGCAACCGAGCCGCCGCTGCCGGAATCCGATGTGTCGACGAACGGATCGATGAAATCACGGTCGACGTCGCTGTAGCTTGCCGTGAGGTCCAGCCGGCTGTTCAGGCTTTCGCGCTGATAGCCGAAACGCAGGCGCGTATCCTCAAGGCCGAAATCGGTGTCGCCCCCGGAATCGATGTAGCGGAGAACCCCGCTGGCCACCAGGTCGAGACGCTGGTTGGCGGCGACGCTGGACAGCGCGAAGGTCAGTCCGGTGTCCCAGATCGACGCGTCATCTCCGCCGGGATCCAGCGACAGGTTGCTGTCGTAGGTCAAACCCGTCGACACGCCGACGTCGATCTGAAGGCCTCCAGGATTGCCATCGCCGCCACCCGTCTGGGCAGCGGCGAAAGTTGGCGCGAGGGTTATTATGGTCGCGGCGGCCGCGATCCGTTTGCCTGTATTCCCCACTCTGTCCCCGTCCTATTCAAACAGTCGGCGCTCCGGCACGACGATCACATCTCCGCTGCTCAGAACGATGTTTGATGCCGAACCGCCATTCTGAACCGCTTTGTAGTTGAAAGCATATACCTTCACTTCACCGGATTTGCGATCCGTCCTTTGAACTTGGATTCGTTTTGTTGCAGCAAAGCGCGTAAATCCACCGCTTTCGGCCAGGAACTGCAGCAGGGTCGTTCCCTTGGCGATGCGCATCTTACCCGGATTGGCGACTTCGCCCATGATGTAGACGGGGATCGTCGCGCCGCCACCCGACACCGCCGGGGCAACCTGGCCAACCGCAAGATAGACGGTCGGAGTGGATGCGAAATTGGGTGCAAGAGCGCCCTGAATCGCAGAGCGGATCGAGTCGATCGACTGTCCGGCGGCCCTGACGGTGCCGACGGTGGGGACGGAAACGCTGCCGTCGGGCAGAACCAGAAGGCTGCGGTTGAGGGAGGGATCCTCGACCACCTCCATCTGGAGGACGTCACCGGAGCGGATCGTGTAGGAGTTCTGAGCCCAGGCAACAGGGGCGGTCAGTGCGGCCATGACGAGGCCAAGAATAAGCTTATACATGAGGGCACCCAATCTGACAGGAACTATGGCAAGAATACGGCATATCGCGGGACTGACAAACGGCAATGTTGTTGTCCTGGGTCGACATTTGCAGGGCCAAGATTTCTCAAGGCATTGATTTTAAATAATTGTTACTCGATCAGGCCCGGCTGCTTGTCGGCGTCGAGAAAAGCGCGCGCCTTCAGGACGAACTCTCTCGTGTCATTCGGGGCGACAATGCCCGCGAGCATTTCGTATTGTTCGCGGGCTTCGCGAATCTGGCCAAGCGCCTCGTAGGTCAGCGCCAGATGGTAGCGGACAAGCGGGTCGGAACCCAGTGATGCCGCGGCATCCTCAAAGACCTCGCGCGCGGTTTCGTAGTTGCCCGACAGATAGGCGACCCAGCCATAGGTGCTCCGATCGCGCGGCTCGGGGCTGCCGCGCAGGCGCCGCGCGACCACGCGGGCCCGTGCCAGGCTGTCCGGATCCTCGGCGCGCCGGTTCGAAAGAAGGCTGGCCAGATTGTTTGCGGCGGTCATGCTGTAGCCATCCAGCGCATAGAGAAGCTCGTAGATCCTGATGGCGGAGTCATATTCCTGCCGGCTCTCATGCACGCCCGCGCGGATCCACAGAAGCGCGGGATTGCCGGGAAAGGCACCAAGCGCCCGGTCCAGAACCGCCGCGGCCTCGTCAAGGCGGCCTGGCAGAAGCGTCAGCACGCGTGCAAGTCCGGTCCAGACCTCCGGGTTGGCCTGGCCGGACTCGATGATCGCCCGGTAGCCCGATGCCGCGGCGGCAAGTTGGCCGGCCCGCTCCCGCGCCATCGCGGAGACAAAGAGAAGCTGCGTGTTTCCCGGCTCTGCCTGAAGAAGCCGGTCGGCAATCCTCAAGGCCCCACCCGGCTGACCGGCGTCAAGATACGCCTTCACGATCGCAAGCTGGACCGAGCTTGAATCCGCAGCGGCCCGCGAAAGCGTGTCGAGATAGGTCAAAACGGCGCCTTCGGGCCCCTCTGCGGCGTGAACGGCCGTCCAGATCGGCACGGACAGGGCGCGCGCGCGATCTTCGTCCGACCTGTCGAGTGCGCGGGCAACGTCGCGGGCGCGCGGCCAATCCTTCATCTCGATGTAGACGCGGCCAAGTTCGTCAAGCAGGGCAATATCCCCATGCGCGCGGCGCAGGGCGGCGATAAGGACGCTTTCCGCAGCCAGGCCATCGCCTTCGGTCGAAAGATAGCGCGCATAGCGCAGCGTTTCCGCCGGAGCCAGACCGGAGGCGCGCGCCGCCAGGGACAACATCTGGCGCGCGCGATCGCGGTCTCCGTCCCGGCTATGCGCCTCTGACAGCAGAGTCATCACCTCCGGGTCCTGCGGCGCGATCCCGATCGCGCCGTGCAGGATACCGATCGCCTCGCCCGTCTGGTCATCCGCAATGAGCCAGCCGGCCTTGAGCTTCAGCGCCTCGGTTTCCTGCGGCTCGCGTGCGAGGATGTCCTGGACCTCGGCAAGCATCTCGGCGTCGTGTCCGGTCGCCTTCAGCATATGCGCCAGCGCCAGCTTCAGCGTGATCACGTCCTCATCCGGGCCGGCGGCGGCGACAGCCGCGCGCAGGGCGCGAAGCCCATCGTCATGGTGGCCGTAATCGAATTGGATGGAAGCCAAGGCCGCCTGCAGAAAGCTTGTGCTTCCCTCCGTTTCGATGCGGTTGTCGAGTTCCCGAAGCGCGGCGTCAAGCCCGCGCCTTTCCACAAGGAATCGCAGCAGCGCGCCCAGAGCCGCCTGGTCGTCGCGCCGGGCATTCGCGCGCTGGCGAAGGTAGTCCTCTGCCAGATCGAACGCACCGCGTTCCTCGTACCAGGCTACGACCGACTGCGTCATGCCCGGATCGTCGGGAAAATGTTCGGTCAGGGACGCGATCTCGGCCTGCACCGCATCGATGTCGTCCGCCTGCATGTGAACCGACAGTCTGAGGGCGTGCAGCGATCTGTCCTCGGGCGACTGGAGAATGGCGATGTTCAGTTCTTCGATCACGCCGGCAAGGTCGTGCCGACGCAGCCCTTCCGAGATCGCCATGCGGCGCAAGAGCATGTCATCGGGCTTGGCGGCGCGAAGTTCGGGGATGCGCTCGGCCACCTTCGACAGCTCGGCGCCATCACCAGCGTTGACCGCGCGCGTGTAGTCAAGCACGAGCCGGACGATCCTGGCCGGAACATGCGCCGGGTCGATGCCAAGCGCCGCCTGTGTGTAACGTTCTGCATCCGCCCACCTTCCTGCAACGACGGACATCTCCGCGAGCGCGGCAAGCGCACGGGCATTGCCGGGAAACAGGTCTGCGAGCTTTGCGTACTGCGCATAGGCATCCGCATGACTGCCGCCCGCGCGCAGTTGATCCGCATACATGGTCCGCGCCATCCTGTGGACATCGTCCAGATCGAAGCGATCGCGAAGCGCGGCCATGGCGGCGCGGGATTGCCCGTGCGCGGTGTCGCAGCCGGACAGCATCAGGCTGCAGAGTGCAATCGTTGCGATCGACGAACGGATGGACATCCCAAGCCCTCACGATCGGGTCGGCGCGGACTGGGCCGCGCCGGGCGTTGAGGAAGGTGTTCAGCAGCCGGTGCCCTTGACCACGACGCGCAGCGTGGCCGCGAGGATCAGCAGGTCACCCGGCAGAGACAGGTCGCGTTCATACTGCCGGTCAAACTCCGCGCGGCGCGCGAATTCGCAGGTGTTGCGCTCGGACACCTGCCACAGCCCGGTTACGCCCGGGCGCAGAGCATAATAGGAAAGGCCGCTGTAAAGGTCGCGCTGCTCGGGCAGCATCGGACGGGGCCCGACCAGCGACATCTCTCCTACCAGCACGTTCCAAAGCTGGGGAAGCTCGTCCAGCGACGACTTGCGAAGGAAGCGGCCGATGCGTGTGATCCGGGGATCCGAGCTCAGCTTCTGCTTGCTTTCCCATTCCCGGCGGGCTGCTTCGTTCTGCGCCAGGTAATCCCTGAGCATCCGGTCGGCGCCGGGTACCATCGTGCGCAACTTGAGCATGTGAAAGGTTCGACCGTTTCTACCCACGCGGTCGGAGCGGTAGAACGGACTATGCCCATCCACCGCGACCAGGATCGCAAGAAAGCCGATCAGCGGAAGCACGATCACGGACCCCGCAAGCACGAGCATGATGTCCATGACGCGCTTGAAGATGTTCCGGTAGAGCCCCGATTGATGGGGAACGTGAACCAAGCCAGCAGGCGCAACCTTTTGCGCAAGAGCCTCGGAAAGATTGTTCATTTGCAAAGTCATACAGCACATATCCGGGGGCAGCTCCCGGATCCCTGGGGCGTAGTTGCCCTAAACTCATTACACCTGCGAAAGATCAAACTCGCCTCCGCGCGATCTTAGCATTCAGAGGGAGTCGCACAAATCCGCAATTGGGCCGAACGGCAAATTTGTCAAAAAAAAGGCTTTAATGAGGCGTGTGTGGGACATAGCTGATTGGTCGATCGGCGATCAGGCAGCGACTCGGTTTCTAAATGGTAAACACAAGTTAACACTTGTCGATAATTGTTTCCGCAGAGGGATCAGAATGGCTTGCATGAACAAGACTTCGATTCGATTTCAGGCTAACAAGGTACAAGTGATTCCGGTGTCAGGGGACCCCGTCTGCCGGCAGAGTGCGCCGGTCTTGCCCTACCCCCTTGTGATGAGTGAAAGACGTTGAGCACGATGAGCCGACCGCACGAGATGACGGGCAGCGACCACAATGATGGTTCGGCGATCGGATTCTATCTCGATTTCTTCGGGTTCCGCGAACGTCCCTTCACGCTGGTGCCAGACCCGGATTTCCTGTTCTGGTCGCCGCAACACCGCCGTGCCTATTCGGTGCTGGAGTTCGGCATCATGTCACGCGCGCCGATCACTCTGGTCACGGGCGGCGTAGGCTGCGGGAAGACGACGCTGCTGCGCGAACTCCTTCGCCAGTTCGAGGCCCGAGCGACTGTTGGCCTGATCTCGAACGCGCAGGGCGGGCGCGGGGAACTGATCCAATGGGTTCTGAACGCTCTCGGGGTCAGCTTCGATGCATCCGAAGGTTATGTGCGGATGTTCCAGCGGCTTCAGGACTTCCTGATCGACGAATATTCCGCGGGCCGCAGGGTCGTGCTGATCTTCGACGAAGCGCAGAACCTGTCGGGCGAAAGCCTTGAAGAACTCCGGATGCTGACGAACATCAACACCGGCAAGGACGAGGTGATCCAACTGGTGCTGGTTGGTCAGCCCGAACTTAGAGAGATGGTGCTCGATCCCTCGTTGCGTCAACTCGCGCAGCGGATCGCGGCGAGCTTCCATCTCAAGCCCCTGGACGAAGCCGGCGCTGTGGAAATGGTGGCGCACAGGCTGACCGCAGCGGGCGGAACCGGCAAGGAAATCACCCGCGCCGCGATCAAGCGGATCTTTGGCGTGACGAAGGGCGTTCCACGTCTGATGAACCAGCTCTGCGACATGTCGCTGCTTTATGCCTGGACAACCGACAATTACCGGGTGGACGAACACGTGGTCCAGTCCGTCCTGGATGACGGCGTGTTCTTTGCCGCGCAGATCCAGGCAGAGGATGAGAAACGGAAATGAATCTGGATCTGGCCTTCTACCTCGCCGTCTTTCGCAGGCGCCTGCCGATCTTCCTGGCGACGGTAATCGTCATCACCGCGTTCTCGGTGGCGCTCGCGCTCGTGCTGCCGCGCCAGTATGAGTCGGAAGCGAAGCTGCTGCTTGAATCGTCCCAGATCCCCGACGCAATGGCCGCGCCGACGGTCAGATCCGCTTCGCTGGAAAAGTTGCAGGTCCTCGAGCAGCGGCTGATGACACGGGAAAACCTGCTTGGGATCGCCAGGGAGCATGACGTCTTCGAGAACATCGACAACATGACCCCGAATGAGATCGTGGCGGCGATGATCGGTCAGACCGACATCTTCATCCGCGGCGGCCAGCAGCAGGCGACGCTCATGACTGTCGCCTTTGCCGCAAGGACGGGGGAAATCGCCACGGCGGTGGTCGGTGACTACGTGTCCATCGTGCTTGAGGCTGACGTGGATGTCCGCATCGCGGCAGCGCAGGACACGCTGGAATTCTTCCAGCAGGAAACAAGCCGCCTGTCCGAAAGGCTGTCCTATCTGAGCGCGGAAATCCTTCAGTACCAGAACGCCAACTCCGATGCGCTGCCCGATACGCTGCAGTTTCGGATGACGCAGCTTGCCCAGCTTCAGGAGCGGTTGGCGGCGGCGGAACGGGACATCGAGTTGTCGAACGACCAGAAGGATCGGCTTGTGGCGATCTACGACGCTGCTGTGACCGCTGGCGTGGGAGCGTTGCCCCAGACCGATGAGGCGCGTCAGCTTACGCTGCTGCGCGACCAACTGGCGCAGGCGCGCATCATCTATTCCGAAAGCAATCCACGTATCCGCATTCTGGAGGAGAAGGTCGAGGTGCTTGAGCGAACCGTGCGCGAGCAGACCGAAACGGGCGCCTTCGACAACGGACCTGGCGGCGCGACCACGACACTCAAGTTCCAGATCGCCGACATCGAAACGAGGCTGTCGCAGCTTGAGGCCCAAAGGGCCGAGCTGTCCCACCAGATCGCCACTTTGCGTGACACGATCGAACGCACGCCGGAGGTCAAGATCGGCTTGGACGGGCTCGAACGCGAGTACGAGAACATCCAGCAGCAGTACAACACCGCCGTCGCGAACCTGGCCGCCGCATCGACGGGCGAACGCATCGAGGTTCTGTCCAAGGGTGCCCGCGTTTCCCTTCTGGAACCGGCCACCAGGCCCGACAGCCCGAGCAAGCCCAAGCGGCGCTCGATCGTGCTGATGGGGCTGGTCGGAAGCATCGGCGCGGGTCTGGGCCTTGTCCTGCTCATCGAACTGCTTAACCGTGCGGTCAGACGGCCCAAGGACCTTATCGAGAGCTTTGGCATCACGCCGATCGCGACCATTCCCTACATGCAGACGCCGGCCGAGGTTCAGGCGCGGCGCACGATGATCGTCCTGACCCTGGTGATCGTGGGAATTGGATTGCCGGCCGGGATCTATGCTATCCACACCTATTACATGCCGCTTGACCTGATCCTGACCAAGGGCGCGGCGAAAATCGGAATCAGGCTCTAGCAGGAAGTCGGAGCGAAGCTATGGAAAAGCTGGAAGCGGCAATGGCGAAGGCAAGGGAACGGCGCAAGGCCGTCCTGCGCGAAGCGGCTGCGCCCAGCCGCAAGACCTCGGTCGCGGTTCCGGTGCGCTCGGGCCAGCCGGTAGACTGGTCGACGGTGCCCGTTGTCCCTTTCGTTGCCGCGCGCGCCAGACGCTTTCGGATCGGCGCGCTTCTGGGCGGCCGCGATGCCACGCCCTATGACCTCCTGCGCTCTCGCGCGCTGCGGCTCATGAAGGAAAACGCGTGGACGCGGCTTGCCATCACCTCTCCGGAAGCGGCCTGCGGGAAGTCGACGATCGCGCTGAACCTTGCGCTCAGCCTCGCGCGGCAGAAGGACATGCGCGTGATGCTTTTCGATTTTGATTTCCGCCGACCCAACCTGCACAAGATCGTCGCGCACGAACCCGCCCACTCGATGCACGAGGTGCTGAAGGGGGACGTTCCCTTCTTCGATGTCGCCGCGCGCATCACGGACAATCTTGTCGTCGGCCTGAACGCCGGTCCCGGAAGCAACCCTGCCGAACTGTTCCAGAGCGAACGCTTCCGAGAGATCCTTGAGGCGATCCAGCGCGACTGGCAACCCGATGTGATGATCTTCGACACGCCGCCGATGATGGCCGCGGACGACCATGTCAACCTGATGGGGCAGGTCGATTGCGCCCTTCTGGTCGTCGCCGCCGAGATGAGCAAGCTTTCCAACGTCGATTTCTGCGAAAAGGAACTGGGCCAGTTGACGAATGTCCTCGGGATCGTCCTGAACAAGTGCCGGTACCCGGATGATGCAGCCGGCTACGGCTACTACGACTATTACGAGTAGGACGCCGCCCGCACCGGAACGGGAATCTTAACGGGATCGGTCCAGAACCTCGGATCAGAAGCGCGGCCGCAAACGGTCGCGCATCCGAGATGAGACTGCCGACCGGAGGCCCCTGATGGACAAGTATTCCGACCTTCCCACGACCCTTACGGCCCCTGCGCGCGAGGCCGCCGCAATCGTGCCAAGCGATGCCGCCGATCTGGCAAGCCTTCCGCGTGCCATGTTCGTTGGTTCGGCGGGCGATCTGGCCGTTGTCATGGCGGGCGGCCAGTCCGCGATGTTCCGCAACGTTGCCGCAGGCTCGCTCTTGCCGATCCGCGTGTCGCGCGTGCTGCAAACCGGAACGACGGCGGGGGATATCGTCGGCCTGTGGTGATCAGCCGCCCAGATGCCGGACGCCGCGCGCCTGGGCGATCTCGACCTGCTTCTGACGCTCCCGAAACCGCGCGCGGTCGCGATCGTCATACTCCGAGATGCAGTGATGACAGCTGACGCCCGCCTCGTATTCGGGGCGGGCTTTTTCATCTTCGGACAATGGACGCCGGCAGGCGTGGCACATGTCATGCCCGGTGGGCTGAAGGCCGTGTCCGATGGCGACCCGGCCATCGAAGACGAAGCATCCGCCCTGCCATAGGCTTTCATCCTCTGGCACTTCTTCAAGGTACTTCAGGATCCCACCCCTAAGGTGGAACACCTCCTCGACCCCTTGCGAGACAAGAAAGCTGGTCGATTTCTCGCAGCGTATGCCGCCCGTGCAGAACATCGCAATGCGCTTGCCCGCGAATCTGTGGGCATTGTCGCGCCACCAGTCGGGAAACTCGCGGAAGCTTTTGGTGCCGGGGTCGATCGCACCGGAGAATGTGCCAATCGCCACCTCGTAGTCGTTACGGGTGTCGATCACCGCGACGCCGTTTCCGCGGATCAATGCATTCCATTCCGCAGGCTCGACATAGCGCCCGACAGAGGCACGCGGGTCGATGTCGGGTTCGCCCATGGTCACGATTTCGCGCTTCAGGCGAACCTTCATGCGGCCGAAGGGCATGTCCTGCGCGCTGCTTTCCTTCCACACCAGATCCGAACACCCGGGCATCGCCCTGATGTGCGAAAGGGCGGCATCGATACCCGCGCGCGTGCCGGCGATGGTTCCGTTTATCCCTTCGCGCGCCAGCAGAAGGGTCCCCTTGATCCCTTCGTTCTGGCACAGCTCAAGCAAGGGCGCGCGCAACGCCGCCGGATCCTCGAAGTGGGTAAAATGGTATAGTGCGGCAACGGTCAGCATGGCGCGCTGATACGCCTGCGCGGACCGTGGGGCAAGGGCAGGATTGACCGGTGCGCCGTCCGCCCCTACCCATGAATGAAGAAAAGGAGGTTCCCATGCGTCCTGAAACCGATGCGCTTGTCGTCATCGACGTCCAGAACGACTTCTGCCCCGGCGGCGCGCTTGCCGTTGCCGGAGGAGACGAGATCATCCCCGAGGTCAACGCCCTGCTGGAAGAGTTTCAGGTCCGTGTCCTGACGCAGGACTGGCATCCGTCCGACCATTCCTCCTTCGCGGACAACCATGACGGGGCCGCGCCCTTTTCGCTGACCGAGATGCCCTACGGGCCGCAGGTCCTTTGGCCCGCCCATTGCGTGCAGGGGACACCGGGCGCGGCATTCCATTCGCAGCTGCGGACGGATCGCGCGGATCTGATCCTGCGCAAAGGCTTCCGCGCGAAGATCGACAGCTATTCCGCTTTCTTCGAGAACGATCGCCAGACGCCGACCGGGCTTGAGGGCTATCTCAGAGCGCGCGAGGTGACGCATGTGACGCTGGTCGGCCTGGCGACCGATTTCTGCGTCGCCTATTCGGCGATGGATGCCGTCAAGCTGGGTTTCGGCGTCACCGTGATCGAAAGCGCCTGCCGCGCCATCGATCTGGACGGATCGCTCGCATCCCAGCTTACCGCGATGACCGATGCCGGGGTTGTGCTCGCCTGATCAGATATTCTTAACTCGGCGGCCGTAGTCAGGGTGCCGGGTTGCATGGTTGCGGCCCGGCACGGGCGGGCAATGGCAAAGGAAATTCCCGATCGAACGGACTCCGCGCGGATGGCCGAGGATCTGCGCAATACGCCGGACGGGCTGTTCCTGCGCTATTGCCGCGCCCGGCTCCGCTACCTCGCGCTGCGCCAGATCCTGACCGTCACCGGGGGCCTGACCGTTTCCGTACTTGGCGGCCCCCTTTACGGCTTGATCGCGACGGTCCTTGCCTTGTTGGGGGAGGCGGTGGACTGTCTGGTTCTGCGGGCCATCCTGCAACGCTGCCCCGCGCCGCCCGTTCACCGGCTTGCGCGCAGGAAGGCGACCGCAAGCGCGGCGTTCCAGGCCCTGACCATTGCCGGGGCGGCAGGCGTGGCGCTGGCTTCCGCTCGGCCCTTCGAGGCGGATTTCTTTGTCGCCGCCTTCCTCGCCGCTGCGGTCATCAACGCGGGGCTGACGCTGCCGCACCATTCCGGCTCGGCCGTCGCCCGCATTGCGATCCATCTGGCCGCGTTGGCGACGCTTGCGATCCGGAACCTGGTGCACATCCTGCACGCGCCAGGAGCAGGCGGCGATCTTGCCTACGATCTGATGGGGATCGCAGTTCTGATGATCGCGGTCGGCGGGTTTGTATCCTTCGTGCGCGGCGCGCATCGGCGACAGCAAGCCTATGACAGGGTGCTGGCAGCGGAAAGGGCCTGCCTTGAGGCGCAGCAGGACCATGTGCGCCGTCTTGCGCTGGTGGCCGAGCACGCCAGCGACAGCATCGTCATCACGCAAGGGAACGGGCGCATAACCTGGGTCAACGACACCTTTTCCCGCATCACCGGATATTCCCTGGACGAGGCGATCGGCCACCGCCCGGGCGAGCTTTTGAACGCGCCGGAAACGAATCCCGACACGGTCAGGGCGCTGGTGAACGCCCACAGGCGCAAGCTGCCTCTCCGAACCGAGGTATTGAACCGCCGCAAGGACGGCAGCGTCATCTGGATGGAAACCAGCCTGACGCCGATCTTCAATCCCGACGGCAGCCACGCGATGACGATCGGCGTGGAGCGCGACATCACCGCAATGAAGGAACGCGAGGCGGAACTGGCGCGTGCACGAAAGGCCGCGGAAGATGCGGCCAGTATCAAGTCGCGCTTTCTTGCCACGATGAGCCATGAGATCCGGACGCCCCTGAATGGCGTGATCGGCATGGCGCAGCTTTTGCGCGAAACCGAACTGGACACCGACCAGAAGCACTCGGTCGAGACGATCGCTGAGTCGGGCCGGGCGCTTCTGTCCATCATCAATGACATCCTTGACCTTGCGCGGATGCAGTCCGGCAAGTCCACGATCAGGGCAGAACCGTTTTCGGTCGAACACTGTGCCCGGGGCGTGATCGACCTTCTGCGCCCGCTGGCGCAGGAGAAGGGACTGGAACTGTCGCTGTTCCTGGATGGGCGGATCCCCCGGCTTGTCGGAGACCAGGGGCGCATACGGCAGATCCTTCTGAACCTCGTGGGGAATGCGATCAAGTTCACGCATCGGGGCCAAGTGCAGGTGGCGGTCCAAGCGATGCAGGCAGGTGCGGCAGTCCAGCTTCGCGTCCGGGTCGAGGATACCGGGATCGGCATCGCGCCGGACCGGATCGAGCATGTGTTCGACAGCTTCACGCAGGCGGACGGGGACATCACGCGCAGATACGGCGGAACGGGGCTTGGGCTTACCATATCGCGTCTGCTGGCGCGGGAAATGGGCGGCGACATCACTGTCCGTTCCACCCTCGGTCTGGGATCCGCCTTCGACCTTGCGCTGGTTCTGAATCGGGCAGCAGAGGTGCCCGATGCGGCAACGCCCGGCGGGCTGTCGTTTCATTCGCACAGGGCGCGGGGTCTTCGCGTCCTTGTGGCCGAGGACAACGCGACGAACCGGTTGATCGTCGGAAAGATGCTGGCGGGCACAGGCGCAGAGGTCGCCTTTGCAGAGAACGGGTTCCTTGCGGTCGAGCGGTCGCGGGTCTGGCGGCCTTCGGTCGTTCTGATGGACATCTCGATGCCAGGCATGGACGGGATCCAGGCGGCGCGGTGCATTCGGGCGGACGAACGCATGCGCGGCGATCGCCCGATCCGCATCGTCGCGCTGACCGCCAATGCCTTCGAAGAGGATCGCGATGCCTGCGCCGCGGCCGGGTTCGACGGATTCCTGCCAAAACCGATCAGCAAGGCCGCCTTGCTGGAATGCCTGTCTGGCCTGACCGGATAAACGGCCTTTGACCCGGCCCCGGTCCGTCGCGTAAGACGCGAGGGGAAAGGATTGACACATGGTCGATATCGCTACGCGGGTCTACAATCACAACTGGAAGATCGATCCGATCGTCCGGTCGCTGATCGACACCGATTTCTACAAGCTGCTGATGTGCCAGTCGATCCTGAGAAACCGGCCGGACACGCAGGTCACGTTCTCGCTGATCAACAGGACGACACGAATTCCCCTTGCCCGGCTGATCGACGAGGGCGAGTTGCGCGAACAGCTTGACCACGTTCGGTCCCTGTCGCTGACGCGCGGAGAAAGCACCTGGCTGCGCGGCAACACCTTCTACGGCAAGCGGCAGATGTTTTCGTCAGGCTTCATGGAATGGTTCGAGACCATGAAGCTGCCCCCCTACCACCTGGAGCGCGTCGGAGATCAGTACGAGCTGACCTTCGAGGGCAGCTGGCCAGAGGTGATGCTGTGGGAGATCCCCGCGCTTGCCGTGCTGATGGAACTGAGGTCGCGGGCGGTCCTTGCCACGATGGGCAAGTTCGAGCTCAAGGTACTTTACGCCCGCGCCATGACCCGACTCTGGGAAAAGATCGAACGTCTGCGAAAGATCGATGGGCTGAGGATCGCCGACTTCGGAACGCGTCGGCGGCATTCCTTCCTTTGGCAGGACTGGTGCGTGCAGGCGATGATCGAGGGACTTGGATCCTCGTTCATCGGAACCTCGAACTGCCGCATCGCGATGCGCCGCGACATCGAGGCGATCGGGACCAATGCCCACGAACTGCCGATGGTGATGGCAGCGCTTGCCGACACCGACGAAGAGCTCAGGCAGGCGCCCTACCGCGTTCTGGCGGATTGGCACGAGGAACACGAGGGCAACCTGCGGATCATCCTGCCGGACACGTACGGCACCGAAGGGTTCCTGGCCCATGCGCCGGACTGGCTCGCGGGCTGGACCGGCATCCGCATAGACTCGGGTGATCCCTCGCAGGGCGCGGAAACCGCGATCGCCTGGTGGAAATCACGCGGAGAGGACCCGCGCGACAAGCTCGTGATCTTCTCTGACGGGCTCGACACCGACAAGATCGAAGAGCTGCACGCGCGCTTCGCCGGCCGCGTCAAGGTGTCATTCGGCTGGGGCACGCTCCTGACCAACGACTTCCGCGGGTTCGTGGCGGATGACGGCCTTGCCCCCTTCAGCCTAGTTTGCAAGGCGGTCAGCGCGCACGGCCGCCCGACGGTCAAGCTGTCGGACAATCCAAACAAGGCGATGGGCCCGGCCGCTGAGATCAAGCGCTACAAGCGCGTGTTCGGCGTCGGCGAACAGGCGGCGCAGGCGGTCATCGTCTGACCGTCAGACCTTGCGGAAGGTCACCAGAAAACCGTGGTCCTGCGCGTGCGGCCCTGTCGCGGGGGGGCCGTAGAATGCGATGTCCTCCGCGCTGAAGCGGGTGATCCAGCCTTCCTCCTCCAGCGTTCTGAAGCGGGCGGCGAACCCCGCGGCGGCATAGACGCCCGAATGCACGGAAAGCGCGAAGAAGCCGCCGCTTTCCGTCACCCGAAGCAGTTCGCCGATCGCCTCGGGCCCGACATGGCCAAAGGTGAAGGTGCCCGAACTGACACAGCCGACATAGGCGCTGTCCGGCAGGTCGAGCCGCCCGGTGACATCGCCCTCCCGAAGTTCGCGGTACAGCCCCTTGCCGCGGGCGATCGCGATCATCTCCGGTGAAATGTCGACGCCATCGACCGGCGTCACGCCAAGCCCTTGAAGCTCCGCCGCCAGAAGGCCGGTACCGGCGCCGACGTCAAGCACGGGTCCGATCGCCTCGGCGGCATAGGCCTCGGCGATAAGCCGGGGAACGCGGAAATCCATCGCCCGCGCAAAGTCGTCATCGTAGTTCGGGGCAAGCGACCGGTAGTAGCGCAGGATATCCTCGCGAGTCCTCAGCCCGTAGGCATCGTCCAGATCGAAATCCTTGTCAGTCATGCCCCATGGGGGCACGGGATGGGGTCCCGCGTCAAGCGGCCTTGCGGATGGCGTGCTTCCACGGGATAGTCGCGCCATGACCGCGACACTGCTTTCCATCGGCCATGGATATTCCGCCGCCGCCCTTGTCCGGCGGCTTTCCGGCTGGCGCATCATTGGAACCACGCGCCGCGTGGAGAAGGCCGAGCGTTTGCGCCGCGGCGGGATCGAGGCCCTGCTTTGGCCCGGCGACGACCTTCGCCCGGCGATCGAGGCGGCAAGTCATATCCTGATCTCCGTCGCGCCGGACGATGGCGGTGACCCGGTGCTGCGTGCGCTGAATCAGGCGATCGGCGACGCGGCCCCGCATCTTCGATGGGTCGGCTACCTGTCGACAACCGGCGTATATGGTGATCACGCCGGGGGCTGGGTGGATGAAACGACACCGCTGACGCCCTCGACCCACCGCGGCAAGATCAGGGTTCTGGCGGAAAGCCAGTGGCGGGCGCTGGCCGCGCGCACCGGTCTGCCCCTGCATATCTTCCGCCTGGCGGGGATCTACGGTCCCGGTCGCGGCCCCTTCGAAAAGGTGAAGAACGGCACTGCCCGGCGCATCATCCGCGAAAACCAGTTCTTCAGCCGCATCCATGTCGACGACATCGCGGCGGTGCTTGCCGCCTCGATCGCCCGGCCCGATCCGGGCGCCGTGTACAACGTGGCGGACAACGATCCCGCCCCGCCGGAGGATGTCCTGACCGAGGCCGCGCGCCTGCTGGATCTGCCCCAGCCGCCCGAGGTCGCCTTTGAGGACGCCGAGATGACGCCGCTCGCGCGCAGTTTCTATGCCGAGTCGAAACGGGTCAGGAACGACCGTATCCGGCGCGAACTGGGCGTGGAACTTGCCTATCCCGACTATCGCGCCGGTCTTCGCGCGCTGCTGGCCGCAGAGGGCTAGCAGGTCACGCGCGGCGGGCGCCGACGCGCGACACACCCAGAACCTCCAGCACCTTCGCCTCGATCTCGGGCGCGTTCATGCCGGCGACGGCATACATGTCCTCGGGACTGGCCTGGTCGATGAAGATGTCCGGCAGCACCATCGAGCGGAACTTCAGCCCGCGGTCGAACACGCCCGCTTCGGCCAGCAGTTGGGCAACATGGGAACCGAAGCCGCCGATCGCGCCTTCCTCGACGGTAATCAGCGCCTCGTGTTCGGCCGCCAGGCGCAGGATCAGGTCCCGGTCCAGAGGCTTGGCGAAGCGCGCATCCGCCACCGTCGGGGCAAGACCCCGCGCGGCCAGGGATTCGCGCGCCTTCATCACTTCGGCCAGTCGCGTGCCGAACGACAGGATCGCCACGCGCCCGCCTTCGGCCACGATGCGGCCCTTGCCGATTTCCAGGGGGCTGCCACGTTCGGGCATGTCGACGCCCACGCCCTCGCCCCGCGGAAAGCGGAAGGCCGAGGGGCGGTCATCGATCGCGGCCGCGGTCGCAACCATGTGGACAAGCTCCGCCTCGTCTGCGGCGGCCATCACGACGAAACCGGGAAGGTTGGCCAGGAACGCGATATCGAAGGCTCCTGCGTGGGTCGCGCCGTCCGCACCGACCAGCCCCGCCCGGTCGATGGGGAATCGTACCGGCAGACGCTGGATCGCCACGTCGTGAACAACCTGATCGTAGCCGCGTTGCAGGAACGTCGAATAAAGCGCGCAGAAAGGCTTCAGCCCTGCCGCCGCCATTCCTGCCGCGAAGGTCACGGCGTGCTGTTCGGCGATGCCCACATCGAAACAGCGTTTTGGAAAGCGCTCGGCGAACAGGTTCAGGCCGGTTCCATCGGGCATTGCCGCCGTGATGGCAACGATCCTGTCGTCAGCTTCCGCCTCGCGCACAAGGCTTTGGGCGAAGATCTTGGTATAGGCCGGCGCGTTCGACGGCGCCTTCTTCTGTTCGCCGGTCAGGACGTCGAACTTGGCCGTCGCATGGCCCTTGTCGGCTGCCCGTTCCGCGGGCGCATATCCCTTGCCCTTCTTCGTCAGCACATGGATCAGCATCGGCCCGGTCGCCCGCGCATGAACCGTGCGCAGGACTGTCAGAAGCTGTTCCATGTCATGGCCGTCGATCGGGCCGATGTAGGAAAAGCCCAACTCTTCGAACAGCGTGCCGCCGACGGTCATGCCCTTCAGCATTTCCTTGGCCCGGCGCGCGCCTTCCTGGAAGGGCTCGGGCAGAAGGCTGATCGCGCCCTTGGCGGCGGCCTTCAGTTCCTGAAAGGGCGCACCGGCATAAAGCCGCGAAAGATAGGCCGACATCGCACCCACCGGCGGGGCGATCGACATTTCGTTGTCATTCAGGATGACGAACAGCCGCTTGCCCAGGTGGCCCGCGTTGTTCATCGCCTCGTAGGCCATGCCCGCGCTCATCGACCCATCGCCGATCACCGCGACCGCATCGCCCGCGTCACCGCCCAGGTCCCGCGCGGCGGCAAAGCCGAGCGCTGCCGAGATCGAGGTTGAGGAATGGGCCGCGCCGAACGGATCATAGGGGCTTTCGGACCGCTTCGTGAAACCCGACAGCCCGCCCTTCTGGCGCAGGGTGCGGATGCGGTCGCGGCGCCCGGTCAGGATCTTGTGCGGATAGCACTGGTGGCCGACGTCCCAGATGATCTTGTCGCGCGGCGTGTCGAAGATCGCGTGCAAGGCCACGGTCAGCTCCACCACGCCAAGCCCCGCGCCCAGGTGCCCGCCCGTGACGGACACGGCGCTGATCGTTTCGGCGCGCAGTTCGTCTGCAAGCTGGCGCAGCTCCCGGTCCGACAGATGCTTCATGTCGGCGGGGACCCTCACGCGGTCCAGAACAGGGGTGATCGGTCTGTCGGTCATCGGCGTTCCAGCGGCTACATCTCGCGCGAGATAACGAAGCGCGCCGCATCCCTCAAGTTCTGCGCTGTCGCACCATAGGGTAAAAGCGCGGTTTCCGCCTCGTCAATCAACGCACGCGCGCGGGATTTCGCGCCTTCAAGCCCCAGGAGCGATACGAAGGTGGCCTTTCCCGCGCCCGCATCCTTGCCCAAGCGCTTGCCCGCCTTCGCGGGATCGCCCTCGACGTCAAGGATGTCGTCGGCGATCTGGAAGGCCAGCCCCAGTGCGTTCGCGTAAGCGGCCAGCGGGGCGCGATCGGCCCCCGCCAGGATCGGTCCGGCCTCGGCCGAGAACGAAATCAGCGCCCCGGTCTTGCCGGCCTGAAGCGCGGTAATTTCCTGAAGCGTCAGGGGCGTGGCGGCGGATTCCGCCGCGATGTCCAGCGCCTGGCCCAGAACCATGCCCTCCGCGCCCGAGGCGCGGGCAAAGGCGCGGACAAGCTCGATCCGCCGGTCCGCCTGCCCCAGCAACGGATCGCAGCACAGCTCGAAAGCCAGCGTCTGTAGTGCATCGCCGGCAAGAACCGCCGTCGCCTCGTCCCATTTCACATGGACCGTGGGCTGACCCCTGCGCAGATCGTCGTTGTCCATGCAGGGCAGGTCGTCATGGACCAATGAATAGGCGTGCAGCGCCTCGACCGCCGCGGCGGCGGGCATTGCCCGCGCCATCGGGATGCCGAAAAGCGCCGCGCCCTCGATCACGAGGAAGGCGCGGATGCGTTTGCCGCCCTGCAGCGCGTAGCGCATCGCGTGCACGACGGGGATGCCGGCGCGTTGGGCCAGCGCATCATTCAGCGCAGCCTGAACGCCAAGCTGAACCTGTTTCAGACGTTCGGGAAACACTCACAACCCTTCGGCGGGGGCGGTGCCCGTGGGTTGACCGGCGGCGAGAGTGATCTTTTCCACCTTCTCCTCCGCTTCTTTCAGTTTCTTTTCGCAATGCGCCTTGAGCGCTGCGCCCCGCTCGTAAAGCGAGATCGACTTCTCCAGCTCGACATTGCCCGATTCCAGTTGCCGGACCACGTCCTCCAGCGCCTTCATCGCATCTTCGAAAGTCATGGCGGCAATATCGCTCATCCGTCCCGCTCCATCAGAACCCTTACATGCGCGGCGACCGAGGCCGCCAGCGCGGGCAGATCATAGCCCCCCTCCAGCGACGATACCACCCGCCCGCCGCAGCAATCGTCGGCGACATCGCAAATCGCGTGGGTGATCCAGGCGAAGTCGGCCTCGGTCCAGTTCAGGCTTGCCAGCGGATCGGCGCGGTGGGCATCGAAGCCCGCCGAAACCAGGATCATTTCGGGCCGGAATGCCTGGACGCGGACCAGGGCGTCCTCCCAAAGCGGGCGCATTTCGTTCCCACCGGAGCCGGGCGGCAGCGGCAGGTTCAGGATCTGACCATGGGCGCCGCGCTCGCTCGCGTAGCCAGAGCCGGGGTAAAGCGGCATCTGGTGCGACGACACGAACATCGCACGCGCCTCGTTCCACAGCAGGTCCTGCGTGCCGTTGCCGTGATGGACGTCGAAATCCAGAACCGCGACGCGCGACAGCCCATGGTGATCAAGCGCGTATTTGGCTGCAACAGAGACTGTTCCGAACAGGCAGAAGCCCATCGCCGTCGCCGTTTCGGCGTGATGGCCCGGAGGCCGCATGGCGACGAATGCGTTGCGGACGGGGCCTTCCAGCACCGCGTCCACGGCCGCGTTCGCCGCGCCGATCGCACGCAATGCCGCCTCGTACGACCCCGGCGACAGGAAGGTGTCGCCGTCCAACTGCGCCCAACCCTCGGCGGGCCGCGCCGCCTTTACCCGATCCATGTAATCCCTGGGATGGCAGCGCAGCACCTGGGACTCCTCCGAAAGGGGCGCTGGCCGACGGTCCAGCGTTTCAAAGTCGGGGTGCCTGAGGGCAGCGTAGATCGCCTCTAGCCTTGCCACCTGTTCGGGATGGCCGGGCGGGTTCACATGTGCCAGCCCCGCGTCATGCGTGAAGAAGATCGTCATCAGCCCCCCAACTTGGCCCGCGCCAAGACTTCCGTCGGCACGGCGTCTATTCCGGTGCCAGCATATATCCGGCGCCGCGCACGGTCTGCAGATAGCGCGGCTGTTTCGGGTCGGCCTCGAACTTGCGGCGCAGGCGCGTGATCTGGACGTCGACCGCGCGCTCCTGCGCGCCTCCATCCGGACCGCCGCGCCCCAGGTCCTCGACCAGCTTCGCCCGGCTGATCGGCTCGCCGGGCTGGGCGGCGAAGATGCGCATCAGCGCGGCCTCGGTCGCGGTCAGCCGGACGGGCGCATCGCCGCGCCACATCTCCCCCCGGTCGATGTCATAGCGGACTGGGCCAAGGTGCAGCACCTTCGGCGCCTTTTCCGAAGCCGGCGACACCGGCGCGCGTCTGAGGATCGCGTTGATCCTGAGCAGAAGCTCCCGCGGTTCGAACGGCTTGGTCAGGTAGTCATCCGCCCCGGCCTCGAGCCCGGCGATCCGGTCCGAGGTTTCGCCCTTGGCGGTCAGAAGCAGGATCGGCGTGTCCGTCTCGCGGCGCAGCGCGCGCGTCAGCGTGACCCCGTCCTCGCCCGGCATCATGACGTCCATGACGATCAGGTCGAATTCCAGACCGGCCAGAAGCCGCCGCGCATGCGCCGCATCCCGCGCGGCCGTGACCCAGAAGCCGTGCCGCGCCAGAAACTTCTGCAACAGCCCCCGAATGCGCTCGTCATCGTCCACGATCAGAAGGTGGGTATCGGGCAGCTCGGTCATGCGCCGCCATCCTTCATCATCTGGTAGAAGCGGCGCAGTTCCGGGTCCATCATCGCTTCAAGCACCTGCCGGAAACCGGCAACCGCCGCGGGACCCGCCGCGCGGTAGGCCGCGCGCATCCGTGCCCGCTGCGCGTCCGAAAGCTCGCGCTCCAGCGCGGCGCCCTTCTCGGTCAGATGCAGGTGCCGTTCGCGCTTGTCCCGGCGGCCGACGCGCGATTCGACGAGGCCGTCCTCGACCAGGGTTCGCAGGACGCGGTTCAGCGACTGCTTGGTCACGCCCAGGACGGTCAGAAGGGTATTCACCGTCAGACCGGGCTGGCGGTGGATGAAATGGATCGCGCGATGGTGCGCGCGGCCATAGGCGTAGTTTTCCAGAATGCGGTCAGGGTCCGCGGTAAAGCCGCGATAGGCAAAGAACATCGCCTCTATGCCCTTGCGAAGCTGTTCGTCCGTAAGGAACAGCAGGCTTTCACCCCCCTGCGCCGCGCCGCCGCCTGCCGACATGCATCCTCCTTGCGCGCTTGTCCAAAGCCCAGCCGATTTTATGTCAGCCTTGTTGACTTTCCAAGACTCAACTGGTAGCGAATCCCAGATTTCGCGCAACATTATGTCCGCTTCGGACCTAAGATGCGCAATTTTTGCAAACGGAATGACTCCAGGAGGACGAAATGGCTGGTTCCTATGATGATCGCGACGGCAAGATCTGGATGGATGGCAAGCTTGTCGACTGGCGCGACGCGAAGGTGCACATCCTGACGCATGCGCTGCACTACGCGTCCTCCGTGTTCGAGGGTGAGCGGTGCTACGATGGCAAGATCTTCAAGGGACACGAACACTCCCTGCGTCTGCGCCGCTCGGCAGAGCTTCTGGACATGGAAGTTCCCTATTCGCCCGAAGAGATCGACATCGCGAAGGATGCGGTCCTGAAGGCAAACGGCTGGGACAACGCCTACGTCCGCGCCATCGCGTGGCGTGGCTCGGGCGAGGACATGGGAGTCGCAGCCAAGCGCAACCCGGTTCGTCTGGCCATCGCGGCTTGGGAATGGGGCAACTACTACGGCGATGCCAAGATGAAGGGCGCAAAGCTTGACATCGCCAAGTGGCGCCGCCCCGATCCGGCGACGATTCCGTCCGAGGCCAAGGCGGCGGGCCTTTACATGATCTGCACCATGTCCAAGCACGCGGCCGAGGCCAAGGGCTGTTCCGACGCGATGATGTTCGACTACCGCGGCTACGTCGCCGAGGCGACCGGCGCCAACATCTTTTTCGTGAAGGACGGGGAAGTGCATACGCCCAAGGCCGACTGCTTCCTTAACGGCATCACGCGCCAGACGGTCATCCAGATGCTGAAGGACATGCAGGTCAAGGTGCACGAGCGGCACATCATGCCCGAGGAGCTGGAAAGCTTTGAGCAGTGCTGGCTGACCGGCACCGCAGCCGAAGTCACCCCCGTCGGCCAGATCGGCACCTACAACTTCGACGTGGGCGATCTGACCAAGCGGGTCGCGACCGAATACGAACAGCTTGTCCGCAGATAGGTCATGCTTGTTTGGGGATCAGCGGCGCGCCCTTGGGCGCGCCGTTTACATTCGTGCGCTCAGCTTTCGATGCCGCGTTCGATCCGCAGGAATTCGCGCAGCTTCTTGGCGTCATCGCGGGTTGCTGGACGCTCGTGGACGGCCTTCGAGGCGGGATGGCGGCCTTCGCCATGCGTCCGCTCGACCTCCACATAGTTCTTCAGGCGCCCGCCTTCGGACGCTTCACGGTGGTCGGCAAGATGTCGGCTCATGTTTCCTCCTCCTGGTCACCTCGGCCCCGGCGGGACCACTTGAATGTCCCCGATGGGACTGCCTACAGCATGACCCAGAATCGGCGGTTTGGCCAATCAGTATGATGTCATGACATGAAAATCGCCTTATTTCAGACGGTTATCAGTCAGATCCCGGTCCGAAACGCTTTGGTAGACGGGACTTGTCGACCCCGTCCTGGCCATGGACCATGTAGGTGAGCGTCTCGCCGACCGAAATGTCGGGCAGGAATCCCGGCACCACGACGACGACCGCAAGTACAGTATAGAGCACCCCGAAGCCTGTCGCGGCCCAACGCACCGGCTGTCCCCCGGCGACATGGCCCTGGAACCAGTGCACCGCCTTCACGCCCAGCCAGCCGCCCAGCAGTGAAAGCGCGGCAAGCGTGCCGGGGGCAATGCGATCTTCGCCCAGGGCCTGGCGGCGCGCATCAAGACGGCAGAGAAGAAAGGTCATCGCATTCGCAAAGGCAAGATAAAGGCCGATGCAGAAGAACAGGAATCCGTCGGTGCCCGGCATGGGCAGGAATTGAAGAACATATGACACGGCAACCACACACGCTGTACCCAAAGATGGCGAAGTGTGGCAGTGAACTATGGTGAATCTTGGGCAAGGCGCCGAAGCGCCCAAAGGGCAGCATCCGCCACCGTCGGGTCAGGGTCCCCCAGCAGCGACGCGGCCACTGGCGCCAGCGCCGGATCCGCCGAGTTCCCGACCGCGTACAGCACATTGCGCACGAACCGGTTGCGCCCAATGCGCTTGATCGGGCTTCCCGAAAAGCGCGCGCGGAAGGCCGCGTCATCCAGGGCGGCCAGCTCTGCAAGCCGCGGCGCACCGACCCGCGCGGCGTATCCTGTCTCATGCGCTGCCTTGGCGAACTTGTTCCAGGGACAGACCGCAAGGCAATCGTCGCAGCCGTAGATCCGGTTCCCAAGCAGCGGGCGCAATTCCTCGTCGACGGGTCCGGCGTGTTCAATCGTCAGGTATGAAATGCAGCGGCGCGCGTCCAGCTGATAGGGCGCGGGAAAAGCCTTGGTCGGGCAGATGTCCAGACAGGCCCGGCAGGACCCGCAGTGATCCGTATCGGCCCTGTCCTTTGGCAGATCGAGCGTGGTGAAGATCGCGCCAAGAAAGAACCAGCTGCCCAGATCGCGGCTGACCAGGTTGGTGTGCTTGCCCTGCCAGCCCAGCCCCGCCGCCTGACCAAGCGGCTTCTCCATCACCGGCGCGGTGTCGACGAAAACCTTGATTTCGGCCGGAACAGAGCCTTTTTCGGCTTCCGCGATCAGCCAGCGGCCAACCCGCTTGAGCCGCTTCTTCACAAGGTCGTGGTAGTCGCGCCCCTGGGCATAGACCGAAACCGCGGCACGGTCCCTCTTCTCAAGCACGGACAGCGGATCGAACGCGGGCGTATACAGTTCCGCCAGCATGATCACCGTCCGCGCTTCGGGCCAAAGCGCGGCGGGATCACCACGCCAGCCCATCCGTTCGGCCATCCACCCCATCTGCCCGTGCCGGCCTGCCTCGACGAAGGCCGCTAGCCGGTTCGCCGCTTGCGGGATAGATCCGGGCGCGCAGAAACCCACCGCCGAAAATCCCTCGGCGCGTGCCGTTTCGATCAGCCGGGCCTTCAGCGTCAGCGGCTCCAAGTGCCTTCCTTCTTCTTTTCAAAAATATCCCGGGGGACCGGGGGCAGCGCCCCCGGATGTGGCCGGTCAGAAATCCAGATCGGCGTAATGCGCAGGCGGCGGAAAGCCCGGAACCTGGTCGGCCAGGATCGACCGGAACGCCGGGCGCGACTTGATCTTGGCGTACCAGTCCTTGACGTTCTGGCTCCGGTTCCAGTCCACGTCCGAAATGTAGTCAAGGCTCGACAGGTGCGCGGCCGCCGCGAAATCAGCCAGCGTCATCTCGTTCCCCGCCAGCCAGCGGCGCTGATCCAGGAGCCAGCTCAGGTAATCCAGATGAAACTTTATCCTCTGGGCCCCCGACTTCACGTTGCGGCTTTCAGGGTAACCTTGGCCCATGATCTTCTTGTTGACACGTTCGTAAAGCAGCTTGGACGTCACTTCTGCGTGAAACTTGTCGTCGAACCACGCGCAAAGCCGGCGCACCTCGCAGCGCGTCTCGGGATCGCGCGGCATCAGGCGCGGTTCGGGGTTGGTTTCATCCAGGTATTCGCAGATCGCCTGGCTTTCGCTCAGGAACTTGCCGTTGACCTTCAGGACCGGAACCTTGCCGGCCGGGCTGCGCCGCAGGAACTCTGGGTTCTGTTCCCAGTAGCGCTCTTCGACCAGTTCGACTTCGATCCTTTTCTCGGCCAGTGTCAGGCGGACCTTGCGGCAGAACGGGGACAGCGGAACGTGATACAGTCGGGTCATCGCGGGGCCTCGGTTTGGTCTCGTGATAGCTGCGCCCCCGTCGGGGTTCAACCTTGGAAACAGTCCGCGCGACCATCCACGTTGATGGTGTCCGCGCCTTCGGCGATCTGGCGCGCACGCTTGCGCAGGAAGCCCGAGGGGCGCGCGGGATTACGCTCTTTCGGGTTCGGCAGCGCCGCCGCCAGAAGTGCTGCCCGCGCCCCGCTCAGGTCCTTGGCAGATGTGCCGAAATAGTGCTGCGCCGCGGCTTCGATGCCAAAGACGCCCTTCCCGAATTCCGCGACGTTCAGGTAGATCTCCAGTGTCCGGCGCTTGCTCCATAGCAGTTCGACGACCGGCGTCATCACCGCCTCAAGCGCCTTGCGCGGCCAACTGCGGCCATGCCAGAGAAAGACGTTCTTGACCGTCTGCTGCGTCAGCGTCGAGGCGCCGCGGGTGCCGCCCTGCTCGATGGCCTCGCGAATCGCGGCCATGTCGAAGCCCCAGTGCAGGCAGAAGTTCGCATCCTCGGCCGCGACGACCGCGCGCGGCACATCCGCCGACATCTCCTCGATGCTGACCCAGTTGCGCTTTATGCCGCCGTAGCGGATGCTTTCCGCCAGCATGTAGGCCGTCGTCGGCGGATTGAGCACCGTGTACGAAAGCGCAAGCAGCAGAAACAGGGCGGTGATCCCTGTCAGCGCCCGGCCCGCCCAACGCAGCGCCTGCCGCGCATCTGGCATGCGCGGGGCTGCAGCGGCGGGTTTGCGCGCCTTCCTTGTCCGGGTTTTTCTTGCCTGCTTTGCCATCGGCTGACCATAGCCACGGCTTCGCCATCGGGGTCAAGGGTCAGGCGGGTAGGGCGGAGCTACGGATGCAGGATTCCAGCCTCCCGTCCCGTCAGGATCCGGGCCGCGGCCCCAAGCGAAGCGGCAGCCAGCGTGGCGAACTCGGGAAAGATCGCCATGATCTCCGCGCGCAGCGCCGCGTCCGTCTCGGCCTGAATGCCGCCGGGGTGAAAGCTTTCGCTTGCCGCGCCTTCAGCCAGCACGATCTCGTGCCGGTCGAAAAGCAGATGCAGATACTCGATCTGCGCTTGCGGCGCGCGGCGTATCCCCGGCAGACCGGTCAGGTGCCGCGCCGCGACAAGGACCCGTGGTTCACCGAAATGCAGTTCGGCCTGCCAGCCTGTCACCAGCATCCGGTGTTCGGGCGAAACAAGAAGGCGCCGCCGGTTGCCAAGCGCCCCGCTTTCGAACGCCACCGGCGCGAACTCCCCCAGCGCCGCGACCGTACGCCGACCGATCCAGCGGATGGGTCGGGCACCGTGGTCCAGAGTCTGCACCATATCGCCGATCTGCAGTGTTTCGATCGCGGCTTCCCGATCGGCCAGGGTGATCAGTGTGCCGGCTGCAAAGCAGGGTGGACCGAAGGCGGCGTTCGGGGTCGGCCCCTGCGCCGGACCTTGCTTGATGCTGACAAAGGTCGCGCCTTGCAGGACGGTGCCGTCCGTGGGTGAAAACAGGGTGCGCCCATCGGCCAGGTGGAATACGGTTCCCTTGATCGTCGTCGTCGCCCCATTGACCGACACGACCAGGGTCGAGTTCGGATAGGCGCTGAAGACTCGCTGACCGTCGATCGTGTCGCCGGACTGCTTGACGATCGCGCCGTCAGCGGTCTTGTCGACGATGGTAAAGCGTCTGACTGAAAGCGCGGTTCCGGTTGGGGGAGGGGCGGAAGGATTGACCAGGTAGAACTGGTCCTCGAATGTGATGGTGGCCACGATTTTCCTGCCAGGCCGGGAAAAGCCCCGGCAGGGACAGTCATATCACGACGGAAAAGGCCCGTATCGGGGATTCCGATACGGGCCTTTCCCATGCGCGCTGGCCCAAGAGGAAATCCGCTTGCGGCTTATTCGGCGGGAACCGCCTGCGCGTCCTCGCTGAGCGGGTAGGGGATGCGCGACAGCATCTCCTTCGGGCAGACCTGGATGAAGTTCGCCCGTTCGGTTTCCCAGTGCTGCAGGATGCTGGCGGCGCGCCGACTGCCGGTTTCTGCGGCATGACGCTCGATCAGACCTTTCAGTTCGGCTTCCCAGTGCGGATGGCTGACGGCCGAGGTGACGATGGAGTCGAGGTTCATGAGATCCTCGGCTTCGCCCTCGGGGTCCCAGACATAGGCGATGCCGCCCGTCATGCCCGCGCCGAAGTTCGCGCCGATCCAGCCCAGGATCACCGCGACGCCGCCGGTCATGTACTCGCACCCGTTGGACCCGCAGCCCTCGACCACCACCTTGGCGCCCGAGTTGCGCACGGCAAAACGCTCGCCCGCGCGTCCAGCGGCGAAAAGGTGGCCATCGGTCGCGCCGTAAAGCACGGTGTTGCCGATGATCGTGTTGTCGCCCGCGTCCAGCGGCGAGGCCATCGGCGGTCGCACCACGATCGTGCCGCCCGAAAGACCCTTGCCGACATAGTCGTTGGCGTCGCCCGATACCTCGATCTTGATCCCGGGCGCCGTGAACGCGCCCAGCGACTGCCCGGCCGAGCCGGTCAGCTTCACCGTCAGGTGATCGGGCTGCAGGTTGTTGCGCATCCCGAACTTCTTGACGATGTGGCTTGCCGCACGCGTCCCGATGGTGCGGTGGGTGTTCCGGACCGCGTAGGACAGCTGCATCTTTTCGCCGTCTTCGAAGAAGCGCGCGCCGTCGCGGATGATCTCGGCGTCCAGCGTGTCGGGCACCGCGTTGCGCGGCTTGGAGCGGTCATAGACGATACGGTCAGAACCATCGACGGTGATCAGCAGCGGGTTCAGGTCCAGGTCGTCAAGGTCGGCGTGGCCGCGGCTGACCTGGGTCAGCAGGTCCGCGCGTCCGATGATCTCGTCCAGCGAGCGCGCGCCGATCTCGGCCAGGATCTCGCGCACTTCCTGCGCGTAGAACGTGATCAGGTTGACCACCTTGTCCGCCGAGCCCGTGAACTTGGCCCGCAGCCGATCGTCCTGGGTGCACACGCCCACCGGGCAGGTGTTCGACTGGCACTGGCGCACCATGATGCAGCCCATCGCGATCAGCGCCGCGGTGCCGATGCCGTATTCCTCGGCACCCATGAGTGCTGCGATGATGATGTCGCGTCCCGTGCGCAGGCCGCCGTCGGTGCGCAGCGTGATCCGGTCGCGCAGCTTGTTCATCGCCAGGACCTGGTGCGCCTCGGTCAGGCCCATTTCCCAGGGCAGGCCCGCGTACTTGATCGAGGTCGCGGGGCTGGCGCCGGTGCCGCCGTTGTGGCCCGAAATCAGGATCACGTCAGCCTTGGCCTTGGCCACGCCCGCGGCAATCGTGCCGACGCCCGAGGACGCCACCAGCTTGACCGTCACCTTGGCGCGCGGGTTGATCTGCTTGAGGTCGTAGATCAGCTGCGCGAGGTCCTCGATCGAGTAGATGTCGTGGTGCGGCGGCGGAGAGATCAGCGTCACGCCCGGCGTCGAATGGCGCAGCCGCGCGATGAGCTGCGTCACCTTCATGCCGGGAAGCTGGCCGCCTTCGCCAGGCTTGGCACCCTGGGCCACCTTGATCTCAAGCTCTTCGCAGGCGTTCAGGTATTCGGCCGTCACGCCGAAGCGGCCAGAGGCGACCTGCTTGATCTTGGCGCAGGGATTGTCGCCGTTGGGCAGCGGCAGCGCGTGCGCCGGATCCTCGCCGCCTTCGCCGGAGTCGGACTTGGCGCCGATCCGGTTCATGGCGATGTTCAGCGTCATGTGCGCCTCGGGCGACAGCGCGCCCAGGCTCATGCCCGGCGTCACGAACCGCTTGCGGATCGAGGTGATCGATTCCACCTCGTCGATCGGAACCGGGCGGCCGATCGGCTTGACGTCCAGCAGGTCGCGCAGGTGGATCGGCGGGTTCGCCCGCATCCGGGCCGAGTACTGCTTCCACATGTCGTAGGATGCCCTGTCGCAGGCCGATTGCAGCATGTGCATCGTCTGCGCTTCCCAGGCGTGGCTTTCACCCGACCGCCGCGCCTTGTAGAAGCCGCCGACCGGCAGCACATCCGCGCCGCCGCGGAATCCCTTGGCATGGATCTCGGTCACCTTGTGCTGGATGCCCGTGATGCCGATGCCCGAGATGCGGCTTTGCATGCCGGGGAAGTACTCCGCGACCAACGCGCGCGACAGACCGACAGCCTCGAAGTTCAGGCCGCCACGATAGGAAGAGATGACCGAGATGCCCATCTTGGACATGATCTTGAGCAGGCCCGCGTCGATGGCCGCGCGATAGCGGCGCGTGGCGTCGGCAAGGTTGCCTTCGATCAGGCCGCGGCGGATCCGGTCAGCGATCGAATCCTGTGCCAGGTAGGCGTTCACGGTGGTCGCGCCACAGCCGATCAAGACCGCGAAATAGTGCGGATCGATGCATTCTGCCGACCGGACGTTGACCGAGGTGAAGGTCCGCAGACCCTTGCGCGTCAGCCAGCTGTGCACGGCCGAGGTGGCAAGGATCATGGGCATCGCCACCTTGCCTTCGCCCTGGTGTTCGTCGGTCAGGACCAGATGACCCGCCCCCGAACGCACCGCGTCCTCGGCTTCCGCGCGGACGCGTTCAAGCGCCTGGCGAAGGGCATCGTCGCCGCCCTGCGCGGCGAAGGTGCAGTCGATGACCGTCACCCGGTCGCCGAACTGGCGCACCATCTCGTCGAACTCGGCGTTCGCGATGAAGGGGCTGTCAAGTGTCAGGATCTCGGTCTGGCTCGAATCCTCGGCCAGCACGTTGGTCAGGTTCCCGAACCGTGTCTTCAGGCTCATCACCCGGCTTTCGCGCAAGGAGTCGATGGGCGGGTTCGTCACCTGGCTGAAGTTCTGGCGGAAGTAGTGCGACAGCGGCCGGTACTTGGACGACAGGACCGCAGGTGGCGTGTCGTCGCCCATGCTGGCGATCATCTCCTTGCCGTCCTCGGCCATGGGCGCCAGGACCTGCTCAAGTTCTTCCAGCGTATATCCCGCCGCGATCTGGCGACGTCGCAGTTCTGCGCCCTCGAACAGCGCCTTTTCCGGCACGTCGCGCATCAGCACGTTCAGTTCGACGACCTTCTGCACCCAGTCGCCGAAGGGCTGGCTGGCGGCCAGCTTGTCCTTCAGGTCCCAGTCGCGGTAAAGCCGCCCCTGCGACATGTCCACCGCGATCATCTGGCCCGGTCCCAGGGCGCCCTTTTCACGCACCGTCATTTCGTCGACCGGAACCATGCCGGCCTCGGAACCCGCGATCAGCAGCCCGTCGCCCGTCAGGACGTAGCGCATCGGGCGCAGGCCGTTGCGGTCAAGCCCGCCCACGACCCAGCGGCCGTCGGTCATGGCCAGGGCGGCCGGACCGTCCCACGGCTCCATCACGCTGTTGCAGTAGGCGTACATGTCCTGCCAGGACTTCGGCATCTCGACCGCCGTCTTGGACCAGGCTTCCGGCACCAGCATGGTCTTTGCCATGGGGGCGGAGCGGCCGGCGCGCACCAGCGCCTCGAACACGGCGTCCAGGGCGCCGGAATCCGAGGTTCCGGCGGGAATGATCGGCTTGATGTCCTCGGCCATCTCGCCGAAGGCGGAAGACGCCATGCGAATCTCGTGGCTGCGCATCCAGTTCACGTTGCCCTTCAGCGTGTTGATCTCGCCGTTGTGGGCCAGCATGCGGAACGGTTGCGCCAGCGACCACTGCGGGAAGGTGTTGGTCGAATAGCGCTGGTGATAGATCGCAAAGGCGCTTTCGAAGCGCTCGTCCAGAAGGTCGGGATAGAACACCGCGACCTGTTCGGCCAGCATCATGCCCTTGTAGATGATCGACCGGCAGGACAGCGAACACAGGTACATGCCGGCGATATGCGCCGCCAGCGCCGCCTTCTCGATCCGGCGGCGAATGATGTAGAGCTCACGCTCGAACTGTTCCTGGTCGATGTCCTTTTCGCAGCGGATCAGGATCTGCTCGATCTCGGGTCGCGTCGCGTTGGCCTTTTCGCCAAGAACCGAGGTGTCCACGGGAACGTGGCGCCAGCCGTAGATGTAGTGGCCCATCCGCAGCACTTCGGTCTCGACGATCGTGCGGCAGCGTTCCTGTGCGCCGAAGTCGGTGCGGGGAAGGAAGATCTGGCCGACGGCGATCAGCTTTTCCATGTCCGGCTCGTGACCGGTGCGGCGCACCTGGTCGTAGAAGAACTTGACCGGGATCTGAACATGGATGCCCGCGCCGTCGCCGGTCTTGCCGTCGGCATCGACCGCGCCGCGGTGCCAGACCGCCTTGAGCGCGTCGATTCCGTTCTGCACCACCTTGCGCGATGCACGGCCGTCGATCGACACGACAAGCCCCACTCCGCAGGAGGAATGTTCATCCTCTTCGCGCCAAAGGCTGTTCTCGTTCATCCACGCGCGCTTGGTTTCCTCGGCCTGCACCCAGTCCTGGTCATAGATCGTCATGGCCTTGGTCCTCCATCCATGAGGGGAAGCTGCATCGACGCGGTCAGCGTGTCGCAGTCGTATTTCGGTTCGTCTTCAAGAAAGCCCTTGTCACCGGGCAGCGCGAATTCGACGGGGTTCTCGACGGTGTCCACCGTGTCGCCGAACGAATTCTCGAAGTGCTCGGTCCCCGGGAAGAAGATGCGCCAGCCGCGGTGAACAAACTGGTTTCCCGTCCGGGTCCAGATCAGCCCGCCATCGGCGTCGAAGGCGGACAGTTCGAATTCGGTCTGCTCAAGCACGATTCCGTCGATCGTCTCTGTGCGCCCGGTCAGCCGGTCATGGCCGACGTAGCGACGCAGTTCGCCAAAGCTGCTCTCGGTGAAGAAGTCGAATTCGTCCCTGCCGCTTTCGAGCAGTTCGGTGAAGGACGCAGGGTCTCTTTCCTCGGCAAGCTGATCCTGTTCGCCGGTGTAAAGGTCGTAGCTTTGAAGCCAGCGCGTCTCGGCGTCGATCAGGTTCGCGAAATACGGTCCCTGTCCGTCGGCCTGGACAGCCCACTGGTGTCCCTCGGGTTCGCCCGCGCAGCGGTAGTGCTGCGAAACCAGGCAGGACCGCATCTGCACGGTCGCATAGGCCGTGCATCCCTGCGGAAGGGGGAACTGGCCGGCCGCCGCGGGCAAGGCCGCGCAGCACGCGCCAAGGGCGAGGACGGTGCGCAGGTGCGTCATGTCGGTCTCTCCTTCGTGCTGCGGTCCTGCGGGCGACGCCCGAGCACCTTGGTCATCCGTGCCGGATCGGCGCGGATTCTGCTGATCTCACTCGGCCGCGACCTGCGCGGGCTGCGAAAGATAGGACAGGATGGAATCCGCGGCTTCGCGCCCGTCGCGGATCGCCCAGACGACCAGGCTGGCGCCGCGGACGATGTCACCCGCGGCGTAGACGCCCGGAAGGCTGGTTTCATGGGTCCCGAACTGCGCCTTGACCGTGCCCCAGCGAGTCACCTCAAGCCCGTCGACGCCCCAAAGCTTCGGCAGCGCCTCGGGCTCGAAGCCCAGGGCCTTGATGACGAGTTCGGCGGGTTCAACATAGTCCGCGCCAGCGATCACCTCGGGGCTGCGGCGGCCAGAGGCGTCGGGGGCACCCAGACGCATCTTCTGGACTGTCACGCCCTCGACGCCGGCGCCGACGACAAATCCCTTGGGCGCGGCAAGCCAGACGAATTCCACGCCTTCCTCTTCCGCGTTGGCGACCTCGCGCTGCGAACCCGGCATGTTGTCGCGGTCGCGGCGATACAGGCACTTGACCGACTGCGCGCCCTGGCGGATCGCGGTGCGGACGCAGTCCATGGCCGTGTCGCCGCCGCCGATAACCACAACGCGCTTGCCCTGGGCGTTCAGCTCGCCGCTGTCGTATTCGGCAACCTCGTCGCCAAAGCTCTTGCGGTTGGAAACCGTCAGATAGTCGATCGCACGCACGATGCCGGCAGCGTCTGCGCCGTCGCCCTCAAGCTCGCGGCTCTTGTAGACGCCGGTGGCGATCAGGACGGCGTCATGTTTGCCACGGATGGCATCGAAGCTCAGGTCCTCGCCGACGTTGCAGTTGGCGACGAAGGTCACGCCACCCTGTTCGAGCTGCGCGATACGGGCCATGACGACGTCCTTTTCCAGCTTGAAGCCGGGAATGCCGTAGGTCAGCAGGCCGCCCGCGCGGTCGTAGCGGTCATAGACCGTGACCTGCACGCCCACGCGGCGCAGCGCGTCGGCGGCGGCAAGGCCCGCCGGGCCCGCGCCGATAATGCCCACGCTTTCGCTGCGCTCGGTCTGCGGGCGGATCGGCTTGACCCAGCCACGATCCCAGGCGGTGTCGGTCAGATACTTTTCGACCGAGCCGATGGTGACGGTGCCGTGCCCGGATTGCTCGATCACGCAGTTGCCTTCGCAAAGCCGGTCCTGCGGGCAGATGCGGCCACAGATCTCGGGGAAGGTGTTGGTGGCTTGCGACAGCTCATAGGCTTCCTGAAGGCGGCCCTCGGCGGTCAGGCGCAGCCAGTCCGGAATGTTGTTGTGCAGCGGGCAGTGCGTCTGACAATAGGGCACGCCGCACTGCGAACAGCGGCCGGCCTGTTCGGCGGCCTTGGTCTCGGCGTATTCGCGATAGATCTCCTGAAAGTCCTGGGCGCGCACGCTGGCATCACGCTTTTCAGGCATCTCCTTCGCGACGGTCACGAATTTGAGCATCCGTTCCTGAGCCATGACTGCGCCTCCCTTGGGCAAATTCCGGGTGCGCATTGCTACTCTGCCGACGCAGGAAATAAAAGTCAGTTATGCTGACATATTTTCATGTTTTTTGCCGCCGCGATGCAGCAATCGGGTCATTAGGGGCAAAAACAAGGTCAGAATTAGTTACCTTATGCCCTTCAACCCCACAGGATAGCGGCCCAAACCCCCGCGCCAACGATGATTCGCCACCATCCGAACAGGGCAAAACCATGGTTGCTGAGGTAGGAAAGTAGCCATCGCACGACGAGGAGGGCAGAAACGAAGGCCGCCACGAAGCCGATCGCAATCTCATGAAATGCAGTGATGTCGATCTCGGCCCGGCTGGACCAGATGTCGTACCCGACCGCCGCCACCATGGTTGGGATCGACAGAAAGAACGAAAACTCCGCCGCGGCGCGCCTGTCGGCACCCATCAACAGGGCGCCCACGATCGTGGCGCCAGAGCGCGACACACCCGGGATCAACGAAAGGCACTGCGCGACGCCGACACCCAGAGCCATAAGCATGGGGAACCGTTCCGCATCCCTGTGGCGCGGAATGATCGGCAGCTTGTCGACCACAAGCAGAACGACCCCGCCGACGATCAGCGCGGTGGCGATCACGGCCTGGCTTTCGAACAACACAAGCTTGATGAAATCGTGCAGAAGCAACCCGGCCGCAACGGCAGGCAGAAAGGCGATCAGCACCGACATCGCGAAACGCCGTGCATGCGGGTCTTGCCCAAGACCGCCGAGGGTTCGGACGATCTTGGCCAGATAGACGTTTACGATCGCAAGGATCGCCCCAAGCTGAATGACGACTTCGAACGTGCGACCTGCGTTCTCGAACCCCAACGCGTGTCCAGCAATAAGAAGGTGTCCGGTCGACGAGACCGGAATGAACTCGGTCAACCCCTCCAGGAACCCCAGGAGGAGCGGGACCACGACGGTTTCATACATCAGGAATGTTTCCGAAGCTTCTTCGCCGAGGCCATGATCGCGTCATACTGACCCGAAGGGCGGAAACGCCAAAGGTAATCGGGTATCACAGCCGACACCGGCGTCGGCGCGATGCCAAGATCGATCAGCGTTTTCGCGTCAGAGGACACGACATTGTCACGGCCAAGACTGCGGACCTGATCCCGCGTCAGCATGCGGTTCTCAAACAGGCCGCCAGTCAGCACCTGCGCGAAATCCAGGATCGTGCCGATGATGCGCGCCAGCCAGAACGGCAGGTCCAGCACGAGGCGCCGGCGGCTGATGACGCCCAGCATCACCTTCATCCAGTCGCGGAACGACTTCACATCCGGGCCGCCGAGTTCGTAGATGCCGGCCGGCGCCTGACCGGTCGCGCCCATCTGGGCCGCCGCGGCGACATCGTCGACATACACGGGTTGGAACTTCGTTTCCGCGCCGACGACCGGAAGGACCGGACCCAGCCGCGACATCGCGGCGAAGCGGTTGAAGAAGGTGTCGTCGGGCCCGAAGATCACCGACGGGCGCAGGATCACGGCCGCGGGGAAGGCTTCGCGGATTGCCGCTTCGCCAGCCGCCTTCGAGCGCTGATATTCGCTTTCACTGTCCGCGTCCGCGCCAAGCGCGGAGATCTGGACCAGGTTGCCGACACCCAGTTCGGCCGCAAGGCGCGCGACCCTTGCCGCGCCTTCGGACTGCACTGCCTCGAATGTGTTCTTTCCCGATCGGTTCAGGATGCCCACGCAGTTCACGACCGCGTCCGCGCCGATCATGGCCGAACGGACCGACGCATCATCGCGGATGTTGCACAGGATCGGTTCCACCTGGCCGACGACGCCGTAGGTTCTGACGAAAATCGCCTCGTTCGGGCGGCGCACCGCGACGCGCACCCTCCAGCCGAGCTTGGCCATCCGGCGCGCGATCTGGCGCCCAACGAATCCCGATCCGCCATAGATGGTGACGAGCTTGGACATGGAACCCTCCGAATAGCCGCTTGGGCTCTGATTAGCCGCTACGCCCCTGCCAAACAAGGCGCAAAGATGCCGCAAGATTTCGCATTCGACCCCGTTGACACCGCCAGCGGCCCCCTATACATCGCAGCCCACGACATCAGCCCAGATGGCGGAATTGGTAGACGCGCTGGTTTCAGGTACCAGTGCCGCAAGGCGTGGAGGTTCGAGTCCTCTTCTGGGCACCAAACCCCTTCGCCAATGAGGGGTTAACATGACGATCCATCTGCATCAGAACGATCTGCCCGACGGGCTGGACCTTGGTCCGGTCGTGGCGATCGACACCGAGACCATGGGCCTTGACCCGCGGCGCGACCGGTTGTGCCTGGTGCAGCTTTCTGCCGGCGACGGCAACGCCCACCTTGTGCAGATCGCGCGCGGCCAGACCAGCGCGCCGAACCTCGTCCGGCTGCTGACGGACGGGCAGGTCACGAAGCTGTTCCACTTCGGCCGATTCGACATCGCCGCACTGAAGGCGGCGTTCGGCGTCACGACAGCGCCGGTTTACTGCACCAAGATCGCATCCAAGATGGTGCGCACCTTCACCGACCGACACGGGCTGAAATACCTGCTGCAGGAACTGGTCGGCGTAGACATCTCGAAACAGCAACAGACCTCGGACTGGGGGGCTGCGACCCTGACCGACGCGCAGCAGGAATACGCCGCGTCGGACGTTCTTTACCTGCACAGGTTGAAAGAGGAACTCGATCGCCGCCTTGCCCGCGAAGGTCGGACCCAGACCGCGCAGGCCTGTTTCGATTTCCTTCCCGCCCGCGCCGAACTGGACCTGATGGGGTGGGGCGACGAGGCCGACATCTTCAGGCACTGACATGACCCAAGCCGAGACATTCATATCCACCGCCCGCCGCGTGATCGAGATCGAGGCGCGCGGCCTTGACGCGCTGGCCGCGGCCTTGAACGGCACCTTCGCCGAGGCCGTGAAGCTGATCCTGGCCGCGAAGGGCCGGGTCATCGTCTCGGGCATGGGCAAGTCAGGGCACATCGGGCGCAAGATCGCCGCCACGCTCGCCTCGACCGGCACGCCGGCGCAGTTCGTCCACCCCGCGGAAGCCAGCCATGGCGACCTTGGCATGGTGACCGAAGCCGACGTGGCCCTGGTCCTGTCGAACTCGGGCGAGACTCCGGAACTGGCCGACATCATTGCCCACACCCGCCGCTTCGGCATTCCCCTGATCGGTGTGGCCAGCCGTGCGGGTTCCACCCTGCTTGTGCAGGCGGATGTGGCAATCCTTCTGCCCAAGGCCGAGGAAGCCTGCGGCACGGGCATCGTGCCGACGACTTCGACGACGATGACTCTGGCACTGGGAGATGCGCTGGCCGTGGCGTTGATGGAGCATCGCCACTTCACGCCCGAACATTTCCGCACCTTCCATCCCGGCGGCAAGCTGGGCGCACGGCTTCTGAAGGTCGCGGACCTGATGCATGCGGGCGATGCCATCCCCCTTGTCGGCGGCGCCACCCCGATGAGCGAGACGTTGGTCACGATGAGCGCGCGGGGTTTCGGCGTTGCGGGCGTCACCGATGAGGCGGGCAGGCTTGTCGGCATCGTCACCGACGGCGACCTGCGGCGTCACATGGCGGGTCTTCTGACCCACACCGCGGGCGAGGTGATGACCCCCGATCCCCGCACCGTCCCGCCCAGCGCGCTTGCGGAAAAGGCCGTGGCCGAGATGCGCGACCGCAAGATCACCTGTCTTTTCGTCCTGGATCCCGATGGCGATGGACGGGCGCTTGGCATCCTGAACATTCACGACTGCCTGCGTGCAGGCGTGGCCTGAGCCGATGGCGGGGTCCGGCGACATTCGCTCGGTTCTGGTGTATTGGCTGAAGATCCTTCTGCCTTTGCTGGCCCTTGCGATCCTCTCGACGCTTTTCCTCGTGTCCCGCAGGATCGACACCGAGGGGGCGCTTCCCTACGCCGATGTTGATGTCGATGCGCTGGCCCGCGAACAGCGCCTGACGGCCCCGGAGTACTCCGGGCTGACCTCGGACGGGACCGAATTCCTGATGCGGGCAGGCGTGGCACGGCCGCTGGAGGCTGGCGGCGGGCGCGCCGAAGACATCTCCGCGGAACTGCGCACGCAAGGCGGCCTTGGCGTCGAGATGTCTGCAGCGGCGGGTCAGGTCGACCCTGCGGCCGGCGCCTTCAGCCTGACCGGCGACGTGGTCCTGTCGACCTCGACCGGATACCGGATCGAGACGCAGGGCCTGACTTCCTACACGTCCAGAACCGAAGTCGTGTCCGACGGTGCTATCCAGGCGACGACGCCGTTCGGCGCGCTCGAAGCGGGCGGCATGACGCTTGGCCCCGCACCGGAAGGCGCGGACGCTTACGTTCTGGTTTTCAAGCAGGGGGTCAAGCTGGTATACGAGCCAGAGAATTGAGGTCTCGATGTCGGTCCGTGCATTCATCACAGCCCTTTGCCTGACTGTCACACCCTGGGGCGCCGCCTTGGCGCAGGGTGCGGATATCGCCTTTGGCGGCATCAAGGCCGACACCAGCCTTCCGGTCGAGGTCACGGCGGACCAGCTAACCGTGAACCAGACCGACGGAACCGCGACCTTCAGCGGAAACGTAGTGGTGGCGCAGGGCGAAATGCGCCTTGGCGCGGACGAGATCCTGGTCGAATACGGTCCCGAGGGCCAGAACCGCATCGAACGCCTGATCGCGACCGGCAACGTCATCCTGACCAGCGGTCCGGACGCGGCCAAGGCGGATAGCGCCGAGTATGCCGTCGACACGGGCGAGATCGTGATGGCCGGCTCGGTGCTCCTGACCCAAGGGGCGTCCGCCATTTCCGGCGAAACGCTGTCCTTGAACCTGTCGGCGGGAACAGGGCAGATGGGCGGCAGGGTCAAGACCGTGCTGCAGCCCGGGGGCAACTGATGGCGACGCGGCCCGAACTGACGCTGGCAGAGGGCAGTGCGGGCCTGCGCGTGCTGCATCTGCGCAAGAGCTATCGCCGCCGTCCGGTGATCCGTGACGTTTCGCTCACACTGAATCGGGGCGAGGTCGTGGCGCTGCTGGGTCCCAACGGATCAGGCAAGACCACCTGCTTTTACAACATCGCCGGCCTGATCACGCCCGACAGCGGTCAGATCCTAATCGACGGCCGGGACGTGACCGGATTGCCGATGTATCGTCGCGCCCGACTGGGCATCGGCTACCTGCCGCAGGAAGTTTCAATCTTCCGCGGGCTGTCGGTCGAGGACAATATCCTTGCCGTGCTGGAAATATCGGTCCAGGACCGCCACAAGCAGCGCGAGCGGCTGGAAGAGCTGCTTTCGGAATTCTCGATCACGCACTTGCGCCGGGCCTCCGCGCTGTCGCTGTCGGGCGGTGAGCGGCGACGGGTGGAAATCGCGCGCTGTCTGGCCGCCGATCCGAAATACCTGCTTCTGGACGAACCCTTCGCGGGCGTGGACCCGATTTCGGTCGGCGATATCCGGACCCTCGTCCATGACCTGAAGGACCGGGGCATCGGCGTCCTGATCACTGACCACAATGTCCGCGAGACGCTTGAAATCGTGGACCGTGCCTATGTCCTGCACGACGGCGCGGTCCTGATGAGCGGCACCGCCGACGAGGTCGTGCGTGACGAAAACGTGCGCCGCGTCTATCTGGGGCAAAGTTTCCGCATCTCCTGACCAACGGTTCGGTCCTGACCTTCCGTCCCCCGAATCGGGTGGCGCGGAGGCGGGGACGCCACGAAAAACCCGGTGGTCCAACGCCGGATCCCGGTGGCGTCGGCATGCCGGCCGATCCCGCATCCGCACGATCGTTTGCGCCCAATCGACCGGGGGACTGTCCACGGTCAGCCTGTCGCCCGCGATTTCCCCTTTCGTTGTCGGGGCTATGGGTCGCGTTGTTGAACGGCCGTCAAGGCCGGATTTCCGCGCCCTGGACGCATCGGTCGGGCGCGCGAAAGATCGCCCTCGGCCCCTTGCGTGAAGGAATAATTGTGCCCAACTCGAACAGGAGGGCGTTGACATCCGACGCCGAAGTGTCGCCAAATATCACAAATGCATGCGCATACCCCCATCCCCGAACGTCTTCATCGGAAGGTTTCCCGAGTGGTCCGCATGCAGCCCGGGTTCATCCCGTCAACTCCCTGAATTCAACCAAGTCCTTGCCTTTCGGCGCATGCCGAAACGCGAGGATCAACAAGTCCCAAGGAGGAGCAATGCGTTACCAGATCAGCGGAAAACAGATCGACATCGGAGACGCTCTGCAAACGCATGTGAAGACCGAGCTTACGCAGACGATCGAGAAATACTCTCAGCGTCCGACCGATGCCGTGATCGTGTTTTCCCGCAACGGCCATGAGTATGTTTGCGAAGCGACGGTGCATCTGTCGACCGGCCTGACGGCCACCGCGCGTGCGGCGGCGAACGAGATCTATGCCGCGCTCGACAACTGCATCGAGAAGATGGACAAGCAGTTGCGCCGTCACAAGCGCCGGCTGCGCGACCATCACCGGGACCGCGCCGAGCCCGTTGAATTCGCCGGAGCGCCCATGTATGTGCTCGCCGCGTACGAAGACGGAGAGGATGCGGAGCCCGACACGCTTCAGCCCATGATCATCGCAGAGATGGAAACGAAGATCCCTTCGCTTTCCGTCGGCGAGGCGGTCATGCAGATGGAACTGTCGAATGCGCCTGTGCTTGTCTTCCGCAACGAGAAACATGGCGGCGTGAACGTCGTTCACCGTCGTGACGATGGGAACGTCGGCTGGATAGACCCGGTAAACGCGGTCTGACCCGGCGCGCCGCGGCGAAGGACATAAAGGCTTATGGAACTTTCCAACCTTCTCAAGCCCGCGGCGGTCAAGGTGTTCGGCCACGTCACCAGCAAGAAGCGCCTGTTTCAGGACCTGGCGGATATTGCGCATACGGTCTACGGTCTGAGCGCCAGTGAAACCGTCGATGCGTTGCAGGAACGCGAAAGCCTTGGCCCGACCGGCGTCGGCCACGGCGTGGCGCTTCCGCACGCGCGCATCGACGGGCTTGAACGCGTCGTCGGCGTGTTCATGAGGCTGGAAAAACCGATGGACTTCGATTCGGTCGACAGGCAGCCGGTCGATCTGGTGTTCGCGCTGTTCGCGCCCAAGGACTCCGGCGTCGAGCACCTGAAGGCGCTGGCGCTGGTATCGCGCACCATGCGCGATGCGGCGACCTGCACCAAGCTGCGCGCCAATGCCGACACGGCCGCTCTGCATGCCGTGCTGACAGAGGCCCGGCCCAGTCAGGCGGCCTGATCGCGCCAGGCGCGGAAGCCGAACACCAGGTAATCGCGCTGATAGGCGGCACGCGCCGCCTTTTCGACCTCGGCGTCGTAGATCTCTGCAAGCGCGGTTTCCGCCGGTGGGGGTGGAAGATCGGGCATGGGAAGACCCAGACGCGAAACCAGGTGTGCCAGCGCCTCGGCCAGTTCATCCTCGCGCGCGATCAGGTCGGGCGGGGCGAACTGCGAGAACCCGGAAACGAGCGCGGACTGGCTGGACCATGCCGGGTCGGGCCGGACGGAGGCCTGCCCGACCAATGAGGCGCGGAAGAACGCGAGGAACCCCAGGAAAGCCCGGCGACGTTCTTGTGCCGAAATGGCGCCGCTGCGATCGGGCCGCGGCAGCGCAAGCCCATGCGCCCGCTTCAGATAGTCGCGAAAATCTGCCGCGCCGACATTTCCCATGAGTTCGGAAAAGACACGATGCGCGCGCACCACGGGATGGCTTAGCACGGTGAAGCTGCGATGGCCGGGATGGGCGCGCATCCAGTCACGCAGCGTCTTTTGCGTGAAATCGCCCTGCAAGCCGCCCGGCAGCTTGGACATCCAGGCGGTGACACGCTCGGACGGGCCGCCGCGGACGGGCATGAACAGTACCGGAAGGTCGCGCGCGGCGATGAACCCGGGAACGCCAGGCCCGCGGCGCGGTTCGAAGTTCGGCGTGCGTGACAGGTTGAACCTGTCGAGCCGGGACAGGGCGGCCTGCATCTCATCGTGGTTCGCGACCAGTTCGGCCATATCCGACGGATTCTGCTTGATCAGCTTGGCCGAGGGTTTCACCGCGCCGACGGGCACGCCCAGGAACGTGACAAGCCCGGTCAGCACGTCTTCGTCCCGAACGTCTTCGTAATCGAGATAGAAGGCGGTCTGGCCCGTGCCTTGCAGCAGCCGCAGGACAGTCAGCTGGAACCCCTGAAGGGCCTCAAGGTGGCCCTCGAACTCCTGCGGGTCGAAAAGGATGCGCTCGTCCTTGCGGTCGCGGGCGCGACCAAGCTTCCACTGGCCGGTCTTGCGCGCGATCTTGAGGCTGACGTAGCTTTCCAGCGGATTGCGGGTCAGCACGACCTTGGCGCAGCGCCGGTCCCGCATGAAACGCTCAAGCACTCGCGGGTCGTGATCGGGGAAGTAGCGGAAGCCGTTCAACCCCTCGGCCGCGGCGATGCGGTCAAGCATGAGCCCGGGGTCAGCTTCCCGCTCTTGCAGGGTCATGCCAAGCAGTTCGTCCTTTTTCGGGCCGCCGACGAAGCTGGGATTGAAGGCTTCGCCGTGGCTGAAAAGGCCGGGGACGGCGTTCAGGCTTTCCTCCAGAAGGTTTGAACCCGTGCGCATCGCGGCAAGGATCACGAAGCTGTCGAAAGGGGTGTCCGCCATCGCGATCAGCGCACCAGATAGGGGCGCGCATGCTCCTTCGGTGCGGCCAGCATGGCGTCGATCGCGGAGTAGTCACCGACCATGGTGGGCATCATCCCCTGGTTCCTGAGCCTTTGAAGGAAATCGGAAACGCCGCTCAGGTCCGCCATGCGCGGGACCTCTGCCAGGCGATGCGGAGCGCGTGGGTTGATTTCGTCGAAGATCGACTGGATCGCCTCCATCGGGTTTTCGACGAAATCCACAAGCGTCCAGATGCGGACCGATGCCTTGACGCGCGGAGAGCCGAGCACCGCCAGCAGCTCTGTTTCGGCCCGCTGGAAGCGTGCCGCCTTGCGCCGGACGGCGCTGAACTCTGCCTGCTCGCGCGACAGGGGAACGGCCCAGGTTCCGGTCACGACCGAGATCTGCGCGTTCGCGTCGCCGGCCATGAAGGCCGCCACGTCCAGTTTGTCGGCCGGACCGGTCAGAAAGCACTGCCGCTCCCCCCGGCAGTTCCACAGAAGGTTGGTCAGAAATGACCTGGGATTGTAGTCGCGCAGCGCCGCGCTGTCGCTGAGGGCGCCGTTGAAGACGCCGTCGCCCCCGGCGAACTCGGCCCGTTCCGGCGCGAACAGATGGCCATGCGCGCGCAGGCCAAGCGTCTTCGACAGCCAGGCGTCGTAATGTTCGAACAGCGTCGAGAACCCGTGGAACACGGAATAGGGGCCCGCCGTGCATCCGTTTTCATGCCCGGCGCGCGGATATCGGCTTTGCATGTAAAGACCGGGCCGGCCCAGCCTGCGCCGTTCGGCGGCCTTTGAAAAAAGCCGGTCGATCTTGGCCGGGCTGGGCTCGACGCCCGCCGCCGCCGGTCTCTGGGTGTCCAGGAACGCGTGGTAAAGCTTGTCTGCGCCGGGCCAGATCTTGCGCGCGACAAAGCAATCCGACCGGCGCAGAAGCTGAAGGTGGTCGTCGTAGAACACGTGCGGCCTGCCCTCGTGGTCGAACTTGGACAGCGTCAGGGGGCGGCTCTCGATCCGTGTCGAATGCAACCGCACGAGCGTCTGGAAGTAACTTTCGTCAGGGATCCAGACGCGGCGGAAATAGCGGTCGTAGATGGGACGGTTGGGGTCGTTCAACACAGCCGAAAGCGTACCGCGCGACAGGCACCACCATTGCGATCCCAAGTGCGGGATCAGCCCCAGCGGAATGCGGCGCTTCACACCAAGCTTGCGTTGCATCCTTGTGTAGGCGTCGAACAGGCGCCGATGCCTGCGCCAGGAAAACGGAAATCGCAGGGTGAAGCGTTCGGCGTCGAGGCCGCCCATGGTCCAGCCGACCTCTGCGGTCGTTACGCTTTCGATGAAGTCGGTCTGAGGCTGTCTGTCCAGATACGCCTGAAGCTCGCCGAGCGGGCGGAGCGGCAGGCAGGATCCCGACGTCAGGAAAACGTGCTGCACCTCCGGGTGCAGCGCCAGCATCCGCGCGGCCGCTTCCTGCGTCGCGCGAACCAGTCCGAAGGTTCCCCATTCGCATCGAAAGCGCCGCGAAAAGCTGATGCCGGGATGGGCGGCACAGCTTGCGCGCATCGCATCGACCTCGGCCTTGGGAACGCAGGTATCGACATGGATGACGACCGGGGCACCGGCGGATGCCCAGTGGCGCGCGACCGCGGCCGCGCGATCCAGCGCCGTGTGGCAGAGCATGACGAAGCCGACACTCATCAATTCACCTTCAGGCCCAGCAGCCCTTCGACATCAATCCCAGAATTTCCAGCTGACGCCAATTGACGTACTTCTCCGACCACTTGCACCACAGGTCGTGGTCCTCGTTCAGGGTTTCGGCGTAGCGCAGATACTCGCGGCTGTCTGCAAAATGTTGCTTGCGGTGCAGTTCTTCGGACACCTTTTCCCCAAGGACGGACAGGAACTTGGCATGCAGAAGGCAGCCCGACGCCGTTTCGCCGCCACTGCGGTCGTAGGTCAGATTGAGCCGCCTTGGCAAAAGCATGTGGGTGGAGTTCACGTAGCAGTAGTCCCGTCGCCATTTGACCAGCGGCACCTTGTTCAGGGACGGCGCCTGTTCGGGGCTGTCGGCGAACATGCAGCGCGCCCTCGGTCCCCCCTGGATCCAGAGGTTTCCGTAGGTCGCGTTGACCGAGATCGTGTAATTGCCGGCGTCGAACCATTGCAGGGTTTCGAACGGGTCCTTGCCTTCCTGATAGGGTTGCGCGTCGATCCTTCCGCGCGGGTACATGTCCAGGACCATTGCCGGAAAGGCCCGCGTTCCCAGACCGTCAAGCCAGTCGGTCAAGGCCCTGATCGGCCGCGTGTCGCAGAACGGATAGACGAAGAATTCGTCTAGATCGACGGTCAGCGCCCAGCGGCCATCCGCGTGCTTGCGCATCAGCCAGGTCAGCCAATCCTGCCCGTAGCGCGACCTTCGATAGCTCTTGTCGGTGTGCCAGACCGACACATCGTCCTGCGCCGCCAGATAGTCGCCGGTGCCGTCCGAGGACCCGTTGTCGACGAAGATGAAGTGATCGATGCCAAGTTGCCGGTAGTAGCGAAGGAAATACGGAAGCCGGACCCGTTCGTTTCGCAGCGTCGCGAACAGAAGGATCGCGTCCGGTCGCAAGCCGCCGGTTCGATCGGCTGCCACGGAAAGTTCCCGCCTCTTGCGAAACGCGCGCCAAAGAAAGCGCTTCCGCCTCAGGCGAAGTCTGTATCTTTCCAAAGCGCGCATCGCAATCCGACGGGTTCAGGTCCTGTGTCGGACACAGCATTCTCAGACCGCGCTTAACACGGTCTTGAAATGCTCAGCCCAGCCGACGTCTGCCTCCAAGACCCGGCCGGGACCTGCTGCCCGAACTCTCCCTGCGTGGTCAATTATTCTTGGGAGCCAAGAATACATGTCGCCTGCATCCGCGTAAACGGCATAGTCGCCCAGGACTTCGCGGAAAACGGGAATGTCACTGCACAAGACGGGTGTGCCCAGCCGGGCCGCTTCGATGAGCGGCAGGCCGAAGCCTTCCGCGAAGCTCGGCATCAGAAGCGCCCGCGCTCCTAGCAGCAGCGCCGCCACGGCGGCATCGTCCAGATTTCCGTATTCATGCACGTGCGACTTCGTGCCCTTCAGCGCATCGAGGCGTGTGAAGACGGCCTCGTTTCGCCAGCCGCGCTGGCCGATGATCAGCAGCTGCGGCATCCGTGTGGCGGGCATGCGGGCCTCGAGCTCTTCCCACAGGTCCAGAAGCATCGCGTGGTTCTTGCGGGGCTCGATCGTGCCCAGGACGACGAAGTAGGGCCGGGCAAGGTCGATGTCCTTCGGCACCCGGTCAAGATCGGGCTTCGCGCTGTCCAGGCCAAGGTGGGCCGGCAGGATGTCCGGTGCCCGTCCAAGCCGGGCCAGGTGGCGGGCGGCATCCCCCGCCGCGGTGCGCGACGGGCACAGTACAAGATCGGCGTGCCGGCTGACCGCGCTCATGGCCGCGCCAAAGGCGGCCACGGCCTCGGGCCGGCAATATTCCGGATGATCCAGCGGGATGGTGTCGTGGATCATCACCGCCAGCCGCAATCCCGGGACGTCCTGCAGTTGCGACAAGGTCTGCCGTGACAGGTTCGAAAGGCCCAGGTTCAGATAAACGCCGCCCTGCGGCATGATCGCTCGAACCGTGGATCTGAGCCGGAACGCCAGGCACGCGGCGATGCGTTGGGCACGCAGTGCGATGCGTGCGGCCCGGCGCGCAGACGCTTTGCGCGCAAGTCCGAAGGGCAGCGTGTCGCGCGGTACGGTCCGAGGCGAGGCAAGCCAGCCAAGAATGACTGGACCGGCGGTTCGCGGAAGGACGAGGTAGCCGTAGGGCGTGCGCACCAGAAGGAACAGCGGGGTGTGGCGGGCAAGCAGCGCCTTCAGATAGGCGCGCTCGACCCTGTCGACCCCGGTCAGCGGACCGCGCCCGATCCGCGACACGAGCCGGGTGACATCCAGCAGGCGGGCTTTCGGCTCAGCGTTCATATCCGCCGGACTGATGCCATCGCCAGGCGTCGGTGATCATTGCGCGCATCGTCGAGCGATCCGGGTTCCACCCCAGTTCGGTCACGGCGCGCGCGCTGCCGCAGACCAGCCGGGTGGCGTCGCCGGGCCGTCTTTCGCCCTCGACGAACGGAACCGGGCGGTTCGTCACGGCGTGGGCTTCCGCGATGACCTCGCGCACGGAAAAGCCGCTGCCGGTTCCCAGGCAGAAGACGCGGCTGCCGTGGCCCTCCAGCAGCCAGTTCAGGCCAAGGATATGCGCATCGACAAGGTCGGCCACATGAACGTAGTCGCGGATGCAGGTGCCGTCGGGCGTGGCATAGTCCGTTCCGTAGACCGTCAAGGCGGGCCGCCGGCCAGAGATCGCGTCCAGCAGCAACGGGATCAGATGCGTTTCCGGCTGATGGAATTCCCCCACCTCGGCCTCGGGGTCCGCGCCTGCCACGTTGAAGTAGCGGAAGATGACCGAGCGCAACCCGTGCGAGGCGCCGAAATCCGTCAGCATGTCCTCGATCGCGCGCTTCGAGCCGCCATAGGCGTTGATCGGCGCCTGCGGCGTGTCCTCGGTCAGGATCACGCCGTCCTGGTCCCCGTAGGTCGCACAGGTCGACGAGAAAACGAAGTCGAGGCATCCCGCGGCCACCGCGGCCTCGATCAGGTTCAGGGCGCCGAACACGTTTGCGCGCCAGTAGCGGCCCGGGTCGCGCATCGAGTCCCCGACCAGGCTGAGCGCCGCGAAATGCATGACCGCGACCGGCCGCCAGCGTTCGAAGACCTCTCCGATACGGACGGGGTCGGCCAGGTCGCCCTCTTCCAAGGGGCCGAACCGCACGGCCTCACGCCAGCCGGTCGACAGATTGTCGAACGTCACAGGCATGAACCCCGCCCGCGCCAGCGCCTTGCAGGCGTGGGACCCGATGTACCCGGCCCCTCCGGTGACAAGGACGTGTCGGGTCATCGACTATTCGGCCGCGCGGCGCACCGCTGTCATTTCGGCCAGGAACTGGGAAAATTCATCCCGCAGGTCCGGGCGGGCCAGCGCGAACGCGACTGTCGCCTGAAGAAAGCCCGCCTTCGAACCGCAGTCGAAACGCTGGCCGCGGAAACGGAAGCCATAGACGTTGTCGGACCGCTTGATTTCCTCGGCAATGGCGTCGGTCAGCTGGATCTCTCCGCCCGAACCGGCCTTGATCCGGTCGAGGTTGCGAAGGATTCCCGGTGACAGGATGTAGCGACCGATGACTGCCAGGTTCGATGGCGCCGCATCGACGGCGGGCTTTTCCACCATGCCCTTGACGCACACGAGCGAACCACGATCTTCCCTCACGTCCAGAATGCCGTAGGCAGAGGTCCTGGAATGCGGCACCTCCATCGCTGCGACGACATTGCCGCCGGTTTCGGCATAGACCTCGACCATCTGCTCAAGGCAGGGCTTGTCGCCGGTGATCACGTCGTCTGGCAGCAGGACGGCGAAAGGTTCGTTGCCGATCAGACGGCGGGCGCACCAGACCGCGTGGCCCAGGCCAAGCGCCTTGTGCTGCCGGATATAGGCGATGGCGCCGGATTCCATGTTTGTAGACTTCAGGACGGCAAGCAGGTCGTCGCGCCCGTTCCGGCGCAGGTGCGCCTCAAGTTCGTTGGCGTGATCGAAATAGTCCTCAAGCGCGCTCTTGCCACGCGAGGTGACAAAAATGAACTCCTTGATCCCGGCTGCGCGGGCTTCGTCGATGGCGTACTGGATCAGTGGCCTGTCGACCAGAGTCATGATCTCTTTCGGGATCGACTTCGTTGCGGGCAGAAAGCGCGTTCCCAGCCCGGCGACGGGAAAGATGGCTTTGGTGACCTTGCGCTTCATAATGCTCCCCCGCTGTTCCGGCGACTCTGCACAGACGGTAGACTGAACATCGCTCAGTAAAGTCGACTGTGACAATGGGGGCAAGTCGTACCCCTGTTATTGGCCTTTATTTGGCAATAATTGGGTAAAAGCGCCCATTACTGTTGATTGATGTTAAAAGTTCAAACCACTCCGGGCTGCCTAAGTCCGGAAAGGTCAAAAGTCCATCCTTTTCACCTCTCGGTTGAACCTTTCTCGCCGCCTCCAGAAGCGGAAGATGGGATCCGATCTGTCGGATCTGCCGAACAGGCCGCCCCGCTGTTCCCAATGCGTCCCGGTGAAACTCAGGCGATGATAAAGCGTCGTCGGGCTGAAGAGAACGACCACCGCCGTCGAGGACCCTTCGCAAGCCTTTTTCCGAAGGTGCCGCGCCTGCCAGGGCCAGCCGCAGAGGTAGCCGATCTGTCCCCCGATCGGGGGGATGCGGTGAAAGTCGGGCGGAGCGTCGGGAAGGGGGCAAAGGGCGCCGAATTGCCGGGTCATCCCTTCCTCGATCCCGTTTTCAAGCGAGTGCAGCAGGCGCGCCGCTTCGGCGCTGCCCAGCCTGCCCGCCCTGGAAAGCCTGCCAAGCCGCAGGGCTTGCTCTGACCGCAGGGCGTCCAGCGCAGCTGCATGATCGGCGGCAGGCGCATGCTTGCGAAGAAACACGGCCTGGCTCGCCCCGATCTCGGTCAGGTCGGTCGGCGTGCGGTCCTGCCTGCGGCGCGCACTGGCCGCAAAGGCATGGTGCACACGGGCGCGCGGCACGATGGCGGTGTTGAGCTGCCGTTCGGCCAGACGCATGTTGACGTCCGTTTCGTCCAGGAAGAAGCGGAAGGCCGGATCGAAGCCGCCCAGTTGGGCCAGCACGCTGCGGCGGAAGGCGCAGTTCGTCCCCTCGGTGCGGATCGCCCGGCCCGGGGCGCCCGCCAGGACCGTCGGCCGGTCAGGATCGACCGCGATCGCGGTGGCGCGTCCCTGCCGGTCGGCGATCGAGGCCTGCCACTGAAACGATATCCCGTTGCGTCCGATGACGAAGCCGCCGGCCGCGGCGACCTCGGGGTCGGCGAAGGGTTCGGTCAGGCGGCTGAGCCAGCGGGGTTCCGCGGCCGAGTCGTCGTCGATGAAGGCAACGATCGTGCCCGCCGACTGTGCGAGCCCTGCGTTGCGCGCGGCCGAGATGTTGGGCTCGTCGAACAGGACGACCTTGGCCCCGGGCACCGTGACAAAGCCTGCGGAAGCCGGGTCGGTCACCACCACAAGCTCGAAGTTCGGATGATCCTGCCCGCGGATCGCAGCCAGGCAAAGCGCAAGCTCGGCGGGCCGGTGGCGGGAGACGACGATGACGCTGACGGGCGCGGGGCCCGTCATGCCATTCCCATCTCGGCCATCATCGCCTCGATGCGCGGAACGTCCTCGGGATTGTTCAGTTCCCAGAACTGACGGCCTTTCGCCTCGACCTCGACGCACAGGATGCGCCGGCCACGTTCCAGGAAGCGCAGTTGTTCCAGCCCTTCAAGGGTTTCAAGCGTGCCGGGCTCCCATCCGGGATAGGCCGCCAGCGCCGCCGGACGGTAGGCGTAAACCCCGACATGGTGGAAGACCGGGGTCGGCTCGTCGTCGTCGTAACGGCGGGTGGTATAGGGGATCACTTCCTTGGAAAAATAAAGCCCCTGTCGGTCGTGGCCAAAGACGGCGGTGGTTCCGCCAACCCGGCCCGCGCGGCGGTCCTCGAGAAAGCCGTTCAATGCGCGCCCGTCGCAGCGCAGGACGGGGGTAGCGACTTCGGATGCGGGGTCGGCGCGAAGCCCGGCCACCAGGTCCTCGACGAACCAGTGCGGGGTCAGCGGTGCATCGCCCTGAAGGTTGACGACGATGTCGAAGCCGCTGCCCAGGACCGCGTGCGCCTCGGCGCAGCGCTCGGTGCCGTTGCGGCAGTCGGACGACGTCATCACCACCTCGGCGCCGAAGCGTTCGGCCTCGGCCCGGATGCGGTCGTCGTCGGTTGCCACCACAACGCGGTCGACGCCCTTGACGGCCATAGCCGCCTCCCAGCTGCGCTGCACCAGCGTGCGCGACACGCCGTCGGCCCCGCGCAGGGGAACCAGTGGCTTGCCCGGATAGCGGGACGAGGCATAGCGGGCGGGGATCGCGACAAGCACGCTCATGGTGTCACCAGCAGAACGCCAGGCGCATAGGCGATGAAGAACGGATTTTCGAAGCCGGGTTTGCCATAGGTGAAGGGAGCGTGATCCTCGAAACGGACCATGCAGCCGCCCGCGCCGCGCAGGACGGCGTCGCCTGCGGCGGTGTCCCATTCCATCGTGCGTCCGAGCCGGGGATAGAAATCGGCCTCGCCGGTCGCGACAAGGCAGAATTTCAAGGATGAGCCGGCGCTGGTCATGTCGCGGACCGCATAACGGGCGATGTAGTCGTCCGTCGCCTGGTCGCGGTGCGACTTCGATGCCACCACCATGAGACCGCGATTGTCGGGAACCGATACGGTGATCGGAACCTGCTCGCCCGGCTGGTCCTTTTCGAACGGGCCCTTTTCCTCGACCGCCCGGCCGTCACCGAGCGTATAGAACAGGCGTCCCTTCGCCGGCGCGTAGACGACACCGCGCAGGGGAACGCCGTCCTGGACGAAGGCGATGTTGACGGTGAAATCGCCGCGGCGCTGAACGAATTCCTTGGTGCCGTCCAGCGGATCGACGATCAGGAAGGTCCCGACGGACTGGCCGTGCGTGTCAGACTGTTCCTCGGTCACCAAGGGGATCTGAGGGAATGCCTCGGCCAGGCCTTCGGCGATCAGCGCGTCGGCGGCCTCGTCCGCGGCGGTCACCGGGCTTGAGTCCGATTTGGCGCGGACCTCGAAATCCGGTGCGCTGTAGATCTCCATGATGCGGTCTCCGGCCTCAAGCGCGAGCCGGCGCATCACATCGGTCATTCGGTCAAAATCCAAGGTATTCCCTTTCCGCAGAGCCGTTGATCGGGCGGGCCGCTCCTCTTATGCTCGCAGGCTAAGGGAACGGCAAGTTTTGCCTGCTAGGAAGATCCCGCAAATACGGGCGAAAGAGCAGCATGTTCAGGGTCGAACGAAAAAGGACAGCCCTTTCAGCGGCAGCTTCCCTGCTGTCGGTGACCTATGTGCTGACCGTGCGCAAGATCAAGGGGCGTCATCAAAACCCGGCTGCCGCCCTGTTTTCGTCGATGTTCCAGGTCATTCTGATGCTGGGCTTCTTCTACCTGATGTCCACCCTTTTCGGCGTGCGGCGCGCCGGCATCCATGGTGACTTCGTCCTGTTCTTGCTGTCGGGGATCTTCACCTTCATGACCTTCAACAAGGCGTTGGGCGCCGTCAGCAACGCCGAGGGTCCCGGTTCTGCGATGATGGCGCACGCGCCCATGAACACGGTCGCCTCGATCATCTCGTCGGCGGTCAGCACCCTCTACCTTCAGGTGGCGGCGATCGTGATCATCGGGTTCTTCTACCACGTCCTGGTCGGTCCGGTGGACATTGACGATCCGGTGGGCTTTGTCGCCATGGTCCTGTTCAGCTGGGCGTCCGGCAGCGCGTTGGGGCTGGTTTTTCTGGCGCTGAGCCCATGGGCCCCGAAGACGACCGGTATCCTCAGGACAGTATTCCTGCGCGCCAACATGCTGTTTTCAGGAAAGATGTTCATCGCGAACACGATGCCCTACAACCTGCATCACTGGTTCGAGTGGAATCCGCTGTTCCACATCGTCGACCAGGCGCGCGGCTATGCCTTCATCAACTACGAACCCCAGACGACGACACTGGCTGTGCCGGCCTACATCACGCTCGCTGCGATCATGATCGGCCTGATGGGCGAATTCTACTCGCGCCGGCACACCTCGGAAGGCTGGTGGAACGGCTAGGGTCAATCGACCACGCGGAGGGTAAGATTGATGCGCCCGCCATTGGGCAGCAGCGATGACGTGCCGGGATAGGTCCGGTCGATCCCGTGGAAGGCAAGGCGGGCCGCGCCCGACAGAAGCAGCACGTCGCCCGAGCGCAGTCGAAGGCTTTCCGTCGGCCCGCCGCGCGTCGTGGCGCCGATGCGGAAAAGGGCATCATCGCCAAGCGAGATCGACAGGACCGGCCAGGAAAAATCCGCCTCGTCCCTGTCCTGGTGCAGCCCCATCCGCGCGGCGCCGTCGTAGAAATTGATCAGGCAGCAATCCGGCTGCCGTGTGCCGCCGACCAGCAGACGCCATACCGACAGCACGCTCTCCGGGATGGGGGGCCATGGCTGACCCGACGGGTGCGCACGTTCGTAGCGGTAACCACGCTGGTCGGAATACCAGCCGTAGCGCCCTGTCGAAGTCATTCGGACGCTCATTGGCTTTCCGAAGCGCGTCCGGGGCGAGAAGAGCGGGGCGCGGGCGACGACCGTGCGCAGGTCGGCGACCATCGCGGCCTGTTCCCGATCGTCCAGAAGCGCGGCGAAGTACTCTGCCGCGCCGGGCATGCCCGAAGGCTCCGGGCGTTCGGCGCGATCCGGGGCGATCGGCCGGTTTTCGACGTGATCTTCCATCATATTGTCGCCTTTTCCGCGCTTGCAGGCCGTATTTCCCCTTCTTATATACGCCGGGAAGCCATCGGGCGATGCCCGGCGGCCGCAACCTGGGATCGGGGACGGGAAGCCGCAATCGGGTCCTGTTCCCTCAATATCGCCGAAGGAAAGGTAAAGACATGGCCAAAGTCATTGGGATCGACCTCGGGACCACGAACTCCTGCGTCGCCATCATGGACGGGTCGCAGCCGCGGGTGATCGAGAACTCCGAAGGCGCGCGTACCACCCCATCGGTTGTCGGCTACACCGACAGCGAACGCCTTGTCGGCCAGGCTGCCAAGCGGCAGGCCGTCACCAACCCCACGAATACCGTTTTCGCGGTCAAGCGTCTGATCGGCCGCCGCGTCACCGACGCCGAGGTCGAGAAGGACAAGAAGCTTGTCCCCTATTCGATCGTGGACGGCGGCAACGGTGACGCCTGGGTCGAGGTGCGCGGCGAAAAGTTCTCGCCCGCGCAGATCTCGGCCGTCGTGCTGCAGAAGATGAAGGAAACCGCCGAATCCTACCTGGGTGAGACGGTGACGCAGGCCGTCATCACGGTTCCCGCCTACTTCAACGACGCGCAGCGCCAGGCGACCAAGGACGCCGGCAAGATCGCGGGTCTTGAGGTTCTGCGCATCATCAACGAACCGACGGCCGCCGCGCTGGCCTATGGTCTCGACAAGAAGGAAACGAAGACGATTGCGGTCTACGACCTTGGCGGCGGCACCTTCGACATCACCATCCTTGAGATCGACGACGGCCTGTTCGAGGTGAAGTCGACGAACGGCGACACGTTCCTCGGCGGTGAAGACTTCGACATGCGCATCGTCAACTACCTGGCCGACGAGTTCAAAAAGGAACACGGCGTCGACCTGAGCAAGGACAAGATGGCGCTGCAGCGTCTGAAGGAAGCCGCGGAAAAAGCCAAGATCGAGCTGTCCTCGAGCCAGCAGACCGAAATCAACCAGCCCTTCATCTCGATGGACATGAAGTCGGGCACGCCGCTGCACATGGTCATGAAGCTGACCCGTGCGAAGCTGGAAAGCCTGGTCGGCGACCTTATCAAGAAGTCGCTGAAACCCTGCGAAGCCGCGTTGAAGGATGCCGGCATCTCGAAGGGCGACATCGACGAGGTGGTTCTGGTCGGCGGCATGACCCGCATGCCTAAGGTGATCGAGGAAGTGACGAACTTCTTTGGCAAGGAGCCGCACAAGGGCGTGAACCCCGACGAAGTCGTGGCGCTCGGCGCGGCGATTCAGGCCGGCGTTCTGCAGGGCGACGTCAAGGACGTGGTTCTTCTGGACGTCACCCCGCTGTCGCTGGGCATCGAGACGCTGGGGGGTGTCTTTACCCGCCTGATCGACCGCAACACCACGATCCCCACCAAGAAGTCGCAGATCTTCTCGACGGCCGAAGACAACCAGAACGCCGTGACGATCCGCGTCTTCCAGGGCGAGCGCGAGATGGCGGCCGACAACAAGCTTCTGGGTCAGTTCAACCTTGAAAACATTCCGCCGGCACCGCGCGGCATGCCCCAGATCGAGGTGACCTTCGACATCGACGCCAACGGCATCGTGTCGGTCAAGGCCAAGGACAAGGGCACTGGCAAGGAGCAGACGATCACCATCCAGGCCTCGGGCGGTCTCAGCGACGACGAGATCGAGCGCATGGTCAAGGACGCCGAGGCGAACGCCGAGGCCGACAAGTCCCGCAAGGAGCTTGTGGAAGCGAAGAACCAGGCCGAAAGTCTGATCCACTCGACCAAGAAGTCGCTTGAAGAGCATGGCGACAAGATCGACGGCTCCACCGTCGAGGCCATCGAGCTTGCGATCGGCGCTCTGGAAGAGTCGCTCAAGTCGGAAGATGCCGGCAAGATCAAGGGCGGCATCCACAACCTGACCGATGCCGCGATGAAGCTTGGCGAGGCGATCTACAAGGCGCAACAGGCCGAAGGTGAAAAGTCCACGGATGAAGAAGGCCCCCGCGGCGTCGATGACGACATCGTGGATGCGGACTTCGAGGATCTGGGCGAAGATCGCAAACGCAAGTAATGCGACCTTAGATCGGGGCCGGCTTGGATCTGTCCAGGCCGGCCTGCGCCTTTCCCAAGGGGATGCAGTATGGCGAAGCGCGACTACTATGAGCTTTTGGGCGTCAGCCGCGGCGCCTCTGCGGATGAAATCAAGAAGGCCTATCGCACCAAGGCGAAAGAGCTCCATCCCGACCGGAACAAGGACAATCCACAGGCCGAGTCCGACTTCAAGGACGTGAACGAGGCCTACGACATCTTGAAGGATGAAACCCGCAAGGCGGCCTACGATCGCTACGGCCATGCGGCCTTTGATGGCGGCATGGGCGGCGGGCCGCGTGGCGGGCACGGGCGCCAGGGCGACTTTTCCACCGCGTTCTCGGATGTCTTCGAGGACTTGTTCGGCGACTTCATGGGTGGCCGTGGCGGCGCTGGCCCGCGCAGCCGGGCCCAACGCGGATCGGACCTGCGCTACAACCTTCGCGTAACGCTGGAAGAGGCATACTCCGGGGTTCAGAAAACCATCAATGTCCCGACCTCGGTGGCCTGCGGAACCTGCAACGGAACCGGCGCGGAGGGCGGATCGGAGCCGCAGACCTGTCCGACCTGTTCCGGCATGGGCAAGGTGCGCGCCCAGCAGGGCTTCTTCACCGTCGAGCGGACGTGCCCGACCTGCGCGGGCGTCGGCCAGATCGTCAAGAATCCCTGCCGCAACTGTCAGGGTTCGGGCCGCGTGGAAAAGGAACGCCAGCTTTCGGTGAACATCCCGGCCGGTGTCGAGACCGGCACCCGGATCCGCCTGGCCGGAGAGGGCGAGGCCGGAATGCGCGGCGGACCTTCGGGCGACCTCTACATCTTCATCGAGGTGCGCGAACACGCGCTGTTCCAGCGCGACGGCACGACCCTTTACTGCCGTATCCCGGTCTCCATCGCCACCGCCGCCCTTGGCGGCGAGGTCGAGGTGCCCACGATCGACGGCGGACGCAGCCGGGTCCGCATTCCAGAGGGCGCACAAACGGGCAAGCAGATGCGGCTTCGCAACAAGGGCATGCCCGCGCTGCGTGGCGGCGGCAACGGCGACATGCTGATCGAGTTGGCGGTCGAAACGCCGGTCAACTTGACCGCGCGCCAGAAAGAGATCCTGCGGGAGTTCGACAAGCTTGCCGAGAACAACAACCCGGAAAGCTCAAGCTTTTTCTCAAAGGTGCGCAGTTTCTGGGACGGCATGAAGGGCTGACCGCCTCACGTTCCCGCGTTAACCTTTCCTTCACGATGAGGCGCGAGGGTGTGGGCCATGAACCCGCCCCGCGCCTTTGACGAAGCCCCCTCCCTCTTCGACACTGACGAGGCACCGGAAGTCGCGCTCGCGGCAGGACGGTTGCCGACATACATCCGCGACCACCGAAAACGATTGCGCGAACGCTTCCTGCAGGGCGGCGCGGCCGCGATGCCGGATTACGAACTGTTGGAGCTTCTGCTGTTTCGCGCCATTCCAAGACAGGACGTGAAACCTCTGGCCCGGCGTCTGATCGACCGGTTCGGCGACTTCAACCGTGTCCTGACAGCGTCGCATGACCGTCTTTCGGAGGTCGATGGCGTGGGCGATGCCGTCATCACCGAACTGAAGATCGTCGAGGCCTGCGCGCAGCGCCTGGCGCGGACGCGCGTGATGAACCGGTCGGTGCTGTCGTCATGGGACGCCCTTCTGGACTACTGCCATACCGCCATGTCGCACCGCGAAACCGAACAGTTCCGCATCCTTTTCCTTGATCGCAAGAATGTGCTGATCGCGGACGAGGAACAGGCCCGCGGCACTGTCGACCATGTTCCGGTCTACCCGCGCGAGGTCGTGAAGAGGGCGCTGGAGCTGAATGCCTCGGCCCTCATCCTTGTTCACAACCACCCTTCCGGCGATCCGACGCCGTCAGAGCAGGACATCCTGTTGACCAATCAGATCCAGAACGCCCTGAAGGTCATGGGGATCGCGCTGCATGATCATCTGATCATCGGAAAATCGCGCGAGACAAGCTTTCGCGCGTCGGGCTTCCTCTAGTCACCGCACCACGCTGGGCCGTACGAGGCGGTCCACGTTCAGCACCACCTGCGTGCCCGACAGTTCGCAGCCCGGCATTGAGACAGTGATCTGCCGCGCACCGTCTCTCGAAGCTCCGGAAAGAACCGTACCTGAAAGGGGTTTCCCGCACAGATCCGCCGTCACCGTGGCAGCCAGATGACCCGAACGCCTGGCATCCAGCGACACAAGTTCCACCGCCGCGCCCGCCGCGCTGGTCAGGACTTTCCGAAAGGCCACGTCTTGTGGTTGGTTCTGCCATGCCGCGGGGACCGACCAGAGGATCGTGGTGCGACGCTCGTCGAAATCGGGAACCGTCTTCAGGCGGATCACCCGAGAGCCGTCGGCAAAGTTGGCCTCGATCCGCGTCTGCGAGGCGAGGGCAGGCACATCGATCGATGCACGGCCAAGCGTGTCGGTTGCCAGCCGAAAGACCACGGCCCCGTAGGATACGTCCACGGGCGTGCCCGGCAGGCAGGGCGCTTCGAACGCGATGTGCAGGATACCATCCGGGGCAGGGCTCAAGGTCAGGTCGGGCCGACGACAGGCAATGCCGTAGGCGCTGAAATCCCACGCCGCAGCGGATGGTGCCGCCGGGGCCGATGCGGCGACTTCGGGCAGGCGGTGGGCAAATGTCACTTCGGAGATTAGCGCCGTCACCTGGCCGTCGGGAAAATCCGGGGGATATCGCACGGCCCCCGCAAGGTCGGGCCCGCCTGTTTTTGCCAGACCGGGCATTGCAGTGACGTCGGCGCCCGCTGCAGCCCGTTGGGCCATCGCGGCGTCGTTCTGAACCCAGAATCCGATGGCAAATGCCGCCAACAACGTCGTTGTCGCCACGACAGCGTTGCGATTGAGACGCATCTCGACCTCCATGACCGCGAGGGCAAGGCTATTGCGCGATTTGGGCGGGCGCGTGGCGCGATTGGGGCGAACCGATAGCGCCTGAGCGTGGTCGGATGCGGTTCCAGACGACCGGTCGTGCGGCATCGGAGCCGCACGACACGCAGTCTGCGCCAAGCCCGGCGATGTTACGGCGGACGCGCTGCGCTCTAGCTCACGCCAAGCGGCCGTGGCAATGCTTGAACTTTTCGCCGGATCCGCAAGGGCAGGGATCGTTGCGGCTGGGATTGCCCCAGGTCGCGGGATCGCCTTCGACGAAGCCCGCGGCTGCAAGCGGTGCGGCGGCGGCCACGGCCGGGGCGGGCGTTTCCGCCGGCGCTTCCTTGGGTGCGCGCTGTGCCTGCTGCGCAGCGACCATCTGCTGAAGCATGGCGGCCTGCTCATCCTCGGACAGGGGACGAACCTTCGACAGCTTTTCGGTGACCTCGACCCGAAGCCCGTTCAGAAGGCTTTCGAACAGTGCAAAGGCCTCGGTCTTGTATTCCGATAGCGGGTCGCGCTGCGCGTAGCCGCGGAACCCGATGACCGAGCGCAGATGTTCCAGTGTCACAAGGTGCTCGCGCCACTTCCCGTCGATCGTCTGAAGCAAGAACTGCTTTTCGATCTGGCGCATGGTTTCCGCGCCAAAAGCCTCGCACTTGTCGGCGGCAAGCTTGTCGCTGGCCTCGTAAAGACGTTCGCGGACGACCTCCTGGTCGACGCCCTCCTCGTCCGCCCAGGCGGCCAGGGGAACATCGAGAGAGAGGCCCTGCGCCACCCTCTTGGAAAGCCCCTCGACGTCCCACTGGTCGGCATAGGATTTCGGCGGCAGGTATTCGTCCACGAGGTCGTCGATGACCTGGTGGCGCATGTCCTGCACGATGTCTTCCAGATCCTCGGCCTGCATGATTTCCAGACGCTGACCGAAGATCGCCTTGCGCTGGTCGTTCATGGTGTCGTCGAACTTGAGCAACTGCTTGCGGATGTCGAAGTTGCGGCCCTCGACCTTGGCCTGCGCCCGCTCGAGCGACTTGTTGACCCAAGGGTGGATGATGGCTTCACCCTCTTTCATGCCGAGGGTCGAAAGAACCTTGTCAAGCCGCTCGGACCCGAAGATCCGCATCAGGTCGTCTTCGAGCGAGAGGTAGAAGGAGGATCGGCCGGGGTCGCCCTGACGGCCGGAGCGGCCGCGCAGCTGGTTGTCGATCCGGCGGCTTTCGTGGCGTTCCGTCGCCAGGACGTAAAGCCCGCCGGCCTCAAGCACTTTCTGCTTCTCGTCCGCGTGCTCGGCCTCGATCCGGGCGCGAACCTCATCGGGATGCGCCTCGGGGTCGGCGTTGAGCGCCTGCATCACCTTGATCTCGACGTTGCCGCCCAGCTGGATGTCGGTGCCGCGGCCCGCCATGTTGGTCGCGATCGTCACCGCACCAAGCTTGCCGGCCTCGGCGACGATCATGGCCTCGCGTTCATGCTGCCGGGCGTTCAGCACCTCGTGCTTGATGGCCTCCTTGGTCAGCATGTGCGACAGCATTTCCGATTTTTCGATCGAGGTCGTGCCGACCAGGATCGGCTGGCCCTTGGCGTTGGCTTCCCGGATGCGCTCGACGATGGCGGCGTATTTCTCCCGCGCCGTGCGGAAGACCTGATCGTGATCGTCGATCCTCTGGACCGGACGGTTGGTCGGAACCTCGACCACGCCCAGCCGGTAGATCTCCATGAACTCCTCGGCTTCGGTCGCGGCGGTGCCGGTCATGCCCGCAAGCTTGTCGTAAAGCCGGAAGTAGTTCTGGAAGGTCACGCTGGCCAGCGTCACGTTCTCGGGCTGGATCTGGACGCCTTCCTTCGCTTCGATCGCCTGGTGAAGACCGTCGGACAGGCGCCGTCCCTTCATCATGCGTCCGGTGAATTCGTCGATCAGCACCACTTCGCCATCCCGCACGATGTAGTGCTGGTCCTTTTGGAACAGCTTGTGGGCGCGCAGCGCCTGGTTCGCGTGGTGAACGATCGTCGTGGATTCCGGATCGTAAAGCGTCTGACCCTCGGGCAGTACGCCCGCTTCCCAGAGAATGTTCTCGAGGAACTCGTTCCCTTCCTCGGTGAAGGTCGCGTTGCGGGTCTTTTCGTCCAGCTTGTAATGTTCTTCGGTCAGCTTCGGGATGAAGGTGTCCAGGGTCTTGTAAAGCTCGGAACGGTCCTGGCTTGGACCCGAGATGATCAGCGGCGTGCGCGCTTCGTCGACCAGGATCGAGTCGACCTCGTCGACGATCGCGAAATAGTGACCGCGCTGAGACATGTCCTCAATCCGGCTCTTCATGTTGTCGCGAAGATAGTCGAAGCCCAGCTCGTTGTTGGTCGCATAGGTGATGTCGGCGCGGTAGGCGTCGCGCTTTTCCTGATCGGGCTGGAACGGGTAGACCACGCCCGTGGTCATGCCGAGCGCGGCGTAGACCTTGCTCATCCATTCGGCGTCGCGCTTTGCCAGGTAGTCGTTGACGGTGACAACGTGCACGCCCCGGCCCGTCAGCGCGTTCAGATAGGCCGGGAAGGTCGCGACCAGCGTCTTGCCCTCACCGGTCTTCATTTCGGAAATATTGCCCTGGTGCAGGAAGATGCCGCCCATCAGCTGAACGTCGAAAGCTCGCAGGCCCAAGGCCCGGCGCGCCGCTTCTCGGCAGTTGGCGAACGCCTCGGGCAGCACGACATCCAGGCTTTCGCCCTTTTGCACACGCTCCTGCAGTTCGCGGGTCTTGTCCTTCAGTCCATCGTCGGAAAGAGCCTGATACTCTGACTCCAGCGCGTTGATCCTTGCGACCAGCTGACGGACCGACTTGACCTTGCGGTCGTTCGGCGTGCCGAAGACCTTCTTCGCGATTGTTCCGAGGCCCAGCATTTTTTCTCCGCTCGGGTAGGACTGACGGTTCCTGCGAATGCGGCTTGCCGCCATCCCTCGCGTTGCCTAGAAGTGCAACCAAACGCGGGCCGGCGAGGACCCCGCAGGACCCTCAGCGATGTAAGGGGCCGGCCGGGGATAGTCAACGCCACAGGGGTTCGCCGCATAAGCGGAGGTCATGATCATGCCGAAACAGACGAAACTTTGGGCAGCCGCGCTGGCTCTGGCGCTGACGGGGCCGGTCCTGGCAGACGAGCCGGCCGCCGATGACGTGGTGGCCACCGTCAACGGCACGGACATCACCCTTGGCCAGATGATCGCGCTGCGCGATGCGCTTCCGGCGCAGTACCTCTCCATGGACGACAAGACGTTGTTTGACGGCATCCTGGAACAGCTGATCCAGCAGACGGCGCTGTCGCAGGAGGTGCCCGAGCCGCTGTCCAAGCGCGACAGCCTGACGCTGGACAACCAGCGGCTGGCCTACCTTGCGAACGAGGCGCTGAACGACATCGCCGACGCGGCCGTGACTGATGAGGCGCTGCAGGCGCTTTACGACGAAAAGTACGGGCAGGTCGATCCGGGAACAGAGTACCATGCGGCCCATATCCTTGTCGCGACCGAGGAGGAGGCCAAGGCGATCCGGGAAGAACTGGATGCGGGGGCCGATTTTGCGGCGCTTGCCGTCGAGAAGTCGACGGGGCCGTCGGGTCCGAACGGTGGCGATCTGGGCTGGTTCGGCCTGGGCATGATGGTCGCGCCGTTCGAGAACGCCGTCGTGGCACTTGAGCCGGGTGCGCTGTCCGAACCTGTCCAGACGCAATTCGGGTGGCACGTCATCAAGCTGATGGAAACCCGCGCGGCCGCCGTCCCGACGCTTGAGGAAAAGCGCGATGAACTTGCAGGGGAACTGCAGCAGCAGGCTGTGGAAGCCCAGGTCACCGCGCTGACCGAGGCCGCCGAGATCACCCGCAACATCGAGGGGATGGATCCGGCCATCCTGAAGAACACCGCACTTATCGACAACTGAGCGAGCGCGAGGGAACCGTCATGGCCAAGAAGGATGCGGAGCTGAAGACCGATCTGAAGAAGCTGAAGGAAAAGATCCAGAGGCTCAGGAAGAAGGTCAAGAAATCCGCCAAGGCCGAGGTGCCTGTGGTCAAGAAGCCGATTCCGGTCTCTCCGCTGGCGCCCAAGGACGGTTTCCCGGCGCTCCCGCGCATCGCCGGTGTCGAATTTGCGGCCATTGCCGCCGGGGTTCGCTATGCGGGGCGCACGGACGTGATGCTGGCCCGCCTGGCGCCCGGCACCGCGCTGGCCGGTGCCTTCACCCGATCCTCGACCCGTGCCGCCTGCATTCTGGACTGCCAGGCCAAGCTGCAGAAAGCGTCCGAAAGCCAGGATGGCGCGGCAATCGTCGTCAACTCGGGCAATGCCAACGCCTTCACGGGCAAGGCGGGGCAGACCTCGGTCAATGCCGTAACCGAGGGTGTCGCCAAGGCCCTGGGGCTTCCCGCGTCGCGCGTCCTCTCGTCCTCGACCGGCGTGATCGGCGAACCGCTTCCGCACGACCGCATCGTCGAGAAATTGCCCGAACTGACGGCCGCGCTGGATGACGGCGCGATCGAGCTGGCGGCGCGCGCCATCATGACGACCGACACCTTCCCCAAGGGCGCTTCGGCGGAAGTCGAGGGCGAGGGCGGCACGATCCACATCGCGGGGATCGCCAAGGGGTCCGGCATGATCGCGCCCGACATGGCGACGATGTTGGTCTATGTCTTCACCGACGCCTCCATTTCTGCGAAGGCGCTTCAGAAGATGGTCTCGCGTCAGGTGGACGACACCTTCAACGCGATCACGGTCGACAGCGACACTTCGACCTCGGACGCGCTGATCGTCGCTGCAACGGGCATGTCCGACGCGGCGCCGATCACCGACATGCGGGGCAAGGTCGCCCGGGCCTTCGAGTCGGCGTTGCGCGACGTGATGATGAACCTTGCCCACCAGGTCGTTAAGGACGGCGAGGGGGCCACCAAGTTCGTCGAGGTTCGCGTCACGGGCGCCACGGACGCCGCAGATGCCCACAAGGTGGCGATGTCCATCGCGAACTCTCCGCTCGTCAAGACCGCCATCGCGGGTCAGGATGCCAACTGGGGCCGGATCGTCGCCGCCATCGGCAAGTCCGGCGCGCGCGCCGACCGCGACCTGATCGCCATTCGCTTCGGGCACTTCCTGGTGGCGGAAAAGGGGTGGCGCGCCCCCGACTACAGCGAGGAAGCGGCTTCGGAGTACATGAAGAACCAGGAATTGGTGATCCATGTCGATCTGGGCCTTGGCAAGGCCGCGAAAAGCGTCTGGACCTGCGATTTGACGCATCGCTACATCGATATCAACGCCGACTACCGGTCGTGAAGCGCGTCATCCTGGTTTCGGCCGTCGCGTTGATCGATGTCGACGGCAGGGTGCTGCTGGCCCAGCGGCCCGAGGGCAAGTCGCTTGCCGGTCTGTGGGAATTTCCGGGCGGCAAGGTCGAACCGGGCGAAAGCCCCGAAGCCGCCCTTATCCGCGAGTTGCATGAAGAGCTTGGCATCGACACCTGGCAAAGCTGCCTTGCCCCCTTGACCTTCGCCAGTCACGCCTACGAGGACTTTCACCTGCTGATGCCGCTCTTTGCCTGCCGCAAGTGGCAAGGCATTCCACAAGCGAAAGAGGGGCAGAACCTGGCCTGGGCGCGCGCGAACGAGTTGCGAAACTACCCGATGCCGCCGGCCGATATCCCGTTGATTCCCATCCTGCGCGATTGGCTTTAAGCACTCCCTGACGCCGGCCGGCGTCATTTTGTTTCCGCAACCTTGGAAACTATGCCACAAATTGCGCCAACCGGTTCAGAATTAGAAACGAATCGGGAAGGATAACAGCGACCCATTCAGGGGGAGGGGTCAATGCTGCGGACCATTGTCATCGGTAGCTGCGTGCAGGTGCAGGGTACGCTTGAACGTGTTCTGTCCGACGGAAGGCTACAGATCCGAGTCGGCAACAAGCTGTTCGAAGGGTATCCCGTAACGAAAAAGGCCGCCTGAGTCAGGCGGCCTTTCGCATTTCGATCAGCTGAGCTTGCGCTCGACCTCTTCGCGCTCGAAGATTTCGATGACGTCGTCCTTGCGGATGTCGTCGTAGTTCTCGAATGCCATGCCGCATTCCTGACCCGACTGGACTTCCTTGACCTCATCCTTGAAGCGCTTGAGCGTCTTGAGCGTTCCTTCGTGCACAACGACGTTGTCGCGCAGCAGGCGCACGCCGGCCGAACGGCGCGCCACGCCTTCGGTGACAAGACAGCCGGCAACCTTGCCGATGCCCGACACCTTGAAGACTTCCAGGATCTTCGCGTAGCCGATGAAGTTCTCGCGAACCTCGGCCTTGAGAAGGCCCGACGCCGCCGCCTTGATGTCATCGACCAGGTCATAGATGATCGAGTAGTAGCGGATCTCGACACCCTTCTGGTTCGCCGCGTTGCGCGCAGGCGCGTTGGCGCGGACGTTGAAGCCGATGACCGGCGCACCGGAGGCTTCGGCAAGACCGATGTCGCTTTCGGTGATCGCGCCCACGCCGTAGTGCAGGACGCGCACGCGAACCTCGTCATTGCCGATCTTTTCCATCGCCTGGATGATCGCTTCGGCCGAACCCTGCACGTCCGCCTTCACGAGGATCGGCAGTTCGGCGACGCTTTCGTCTGCTTTGGCCTTGGCCATCAGCTGTTCCAGCGTCGTCGCGGCGCCAGCCGCCGCGCGCTTGTCCTTGGCGGCCTGCGTCCGATACTCGGCGATCTCGCGCGCCTGGGCTTCGGTTTCGACGACGTTCAGCACGTCGCCGGCCTCGGGCGTTCCGTTCAGGCCCAGAACCTCGACCGGAACCGAGGGGCCGGCTTCCTGAACGCGGTCGCCCTTGTCGTTGATCAGCGCGCGGACCTTGCCCCACTGCTCGCCCACGACGAAGATGTCGCCCTGGCGCAGCGTGCCGTTCTGGACAAGGACGGTCGCGACCGGGCCGCGGCCGACATCCAGCTTGGCTTCGATCACCGCGCCGGAGGCCGAGCGATCCGGGTTCGCCTGAAGCTCAAGGATTTCGGCCTGAAGCGCGATCGCTTCCAGAAGCTCGGGAAGACCTTTCCCGGTCAGCGCGGAAACTTCGACATCCTGCACGTCGCCCGACATCGCTTCGACCACGACCTCGTGCTGCAACAGGTCCGTGCGGACCTTCTGCGCGTTGGCGGTGGGCTTGTCGCACTTGTTGATGGCGACGATCATCGGGACCTTGGCGGCCTTGGCGTGGTTGATCGCCTCGATCGTCTGCGGCATGACCGCATCGTCCGCCGCGACGACCAGCACCACGATGTCCGTCACCTGCGCACCGCGGGCGCGCATCGATGTGAAGGCCGCGTGACCCGGCGTGTCGAGGAAGGTGACAAGGCTGCCGTTCGGCGTGGTCACCTGGTAGGCGCCGATGTGCTGGGTGATGCCGCCGGCTTCACCCGAAACCACGTTGGTCTTGCGGATCGCGTCCAGAAGCGAGGTCTTGCCGTGGTCGACGTGGCCCATGATCGTCACGATCGGCGGCCGCGCGGTCAGGTCCTCGGCCTTGTCCTCGACCGTGTCGATGACCTGCTCGACGTCCGCATCCGAAACGCGGACGGCGCGGTGGCCAAATTCCTCGATCACAAGCTCTGCGGTGTCCGCGTCGATGGTCTGGTTCATCGTGACCATCATGCCCATCTTCATGAGCGCCTTGACGACGTCGGCGGCCCGCTCTGCCATCCGGTTGGCAAGTTCGGAAACCACGATGGTTTCGGGAAGCTGCACGTCGCGGCTTTGCTTCTCGGCCTTCTGGCCGAAGCCCATGGCTTTCTGGCGCGCCTTTTCCTGCTTGCGCTTCATCGCGGCCAGGGACCGCTGGCGCCCGCCCTCGCCCGAAAGCGCTTCGGTCAGGGTCAGCTTGCCCGAGCGGCGCGATTCATCGCGTCCGCCGCGGTTGCGGTTGTCGCGGTCGGGTGCACCGCCACGGTCGTCCCGTTCGCGGTCGGTCTTGCGGGGACCTGCAGCGGCGACGCCCTTGGTCGCCGCGCGCGTGGCCGCGGCCTCGGCAGCGGCCGGATCGGCCGGAGCGGGCTTCGCGGGCGCGGGCTTGCGCACCTCTTCCTTGCGGGCTGCACGGGCCTCGGCTTCGCGGGCGCGGCGTTGGTCTTCCTCGGCCTTCAGGCGCAAGGCCTCTTCGCGTTCGCGCTCTTCGCGCTCCTTGGCCTCGGCTTCGGCGCGGCGGCGCTCACGCTCTTCCTCGCGTGCGCGCTCTTCCGCGGCACGGGCTTCGGCCTCTTCGGCCTCGCGTGCCTTGGCGGCCTGAAGCGCCTTCAGGCGGCGCTCCATCTCGGCGTCGGAGATCCCGGCTGGACGGCGCGAAGGATCACCCGCGCCAAGTGAAGGCTTGCCAGGCGTCGCGGGCGCGGCTCCGGGCTTCGGCACGACGACGCGCTTGCGCTTCGTCTCGACCACGACGCTTTTCGTTCGGCCATGGCTGAAGCTCTGCTTCACCTGACCGGGACGACCGCCACCGAGACCAAGAGGTTTTTTACCGTCTGAATCGCTCATGCCGACTTCGTTTCCTTCCCGGCGGAATCTCCGCCGTCATTTTTCCGCAAGCCATTAAGCTTTGCGGCTTCCTCTACAACACGGATGCTGAGTCCGCCAGACGCAAGCGCGCCGTGTATCACATAATCCCGACCGAATGCCAGCCCGAGCTCGGATGAGGTCAGACATCCGAACCACCGGCCACCCGGCGGCGTCCACAGCTTGCCCTTGCCGCGGTCCGATCCGTCCGAGGCCTGAAGCAGGACTTTCGCCCGTCCTTCGGCCAGCCAGCCCTTGACCTTCTCGAACCCCGCGACCGCAAGGCCGGCCTTGCGCGCCAGCGAGACCAGCTCGACCACGCGCTTGGCCAACCCGTCCTCGACCATATCGGCAAGGTCGGTCGAAACGGTGACCTGGGCGCGCGCGGCGCGGGAAAACAGCCCTTTCGCGGCGGCCTTGGCGATCACGTCGCGATCGGCCGTGACCCAGATCCCACGGCCGGGCAGCTTTCCGGCGAGGTCGGGCAGAACCTGCCCCTCGGGCGAGATGACGAAGCGCACGAGCCCGGCCTTGGGCTGCACGTCACCCGTGACGATGCAGCGCCGCTCCGGTTCATCCCTTGTCATCTCGCGCCCTCCGCGGGTCATCCTTGCACTCCGAGGCTCAGGCCTCGGCCTCCTCTTCGTTCTCGTCTTCGGTTCCTTCCGCCTCAAGCTCGGTGGGGTCGACCCAGCCAAGCATGATGCGCGCGGTCATCACCAGATGCTGCGCTTCCTCGAGGCTCACGTCGAACTTCTCGAGAATGCCCTCGTCCTTGACGCGCTCGCCGTTCACGGTGGTCCAGCCACCGGCAAGTTCCCAGTCCGCGCAGGTGGCGAAGTCTTCCAACGTCTTGATGCCGTCCTTGGCCAAAGCCTCGACCATCTGCGGCGTCAGGCCTTCGAAGGCGATCAGGCTGTCCTCGACGCCCATGGCGCGCGCGGCTTCCAGCGCCTTGCGGTTCTGTTCCTCTATGAAATCGCGGGCGCGGGCCTGAAGTTCATCGGCCGTGCCCTCGTCCACGCCTTCGATCGAGAGCAGTTCGTCAAGATCGACATAGGCGACTTCCTCAAGGCTCGTGAAGCCTTCGGCGACCAGAAGCTGGGCGAAGAATTCGTCCAGGTCCAGCGCTTCCATGAACAGCTTGGTGCGTTCCGCGAACTCGGCCTGGCGGCGTTCGCTTTCCTCGGCCTCGGTCAGGATGTCGATATCCAGGCCCGTCAGCTGGGAGGCAAGGCGCACGTTCTGGCCGCGGCGGCCGATGGCCAGCGAAAGCTGTTCATCAGGGACGACGACCTCGATCTTGCCGCCCTCTTCGTCGATCACGACCTTCGACACCTCAGCAGGCTGCAGCGCGTTCACGAGGAAGGTCGCCTGATCCTGGTTCCACGGAATGATGTCGATCTTCTCGCCCTGCAGCTCGTTCACCACGGCCTGCACGCGCGAGCCGCGCATGCCGACGCAGGCGCCGACCGGGTCGATCGAGTTGTCATAGCTGATGACGCCGATCTTGGCGCGCGAACCGGGATCGCGGGCCACGGCCTTGATCTCGATGATGCCGTCGTAGATCTCCGGCACTTCCATCTTGAACAGCTCCGCCATGAACTGCGGATCGGTCCGCGACAGGAAGACCTGCGGGCCGCGCGCCTCGCGGCGGACGTCCTTGATGTAGGCGCGGATACGGTCGTTCGGGCGATAGCTTTCGCGGCCGATCTTTTCGTTGCGGCGCAGGATTGCCTCGCCACGGCCGATGTCGACGATGATGTTGCCGTATTCCTCGCGCTTGACCACGCCGTTGATGATCGTGCCCTTGCGGTCCTTGAATTCCTCGAACTGGCGGTCGCGCTCTGCCTCGCGAACCTTCTGCAGGATGACCTGCTTGGCCGATTGCGCGGCGATGCGGCCCAGGTCGACCGGCGGAACCTCGTCCACGATCTCGTCGCCGATCTGCGGATCGGACTTGTACTGCTTGGCCTGCTGGAGGGTCAGCTGCGCCTGGTAGTTTTCGACGGCGTCATCCTCGACGACAGTGCGCACACGCGTGAAGGCGGCCCGACCCGTCTTGCGGTCGATCTTCACGCGGATGTCCATCTCCGAGCCGTAGCGGGACTTCGCCGCACGGGCGAGGCTTTCTTCCATCGCCTGGATCACGAGATCCGGGTCGATCATCTTTTCCCGCGCGACCGCCTCGGCCGTTTGCAGAAGCTCGAGCTGGTTGGCAGAGGTAATCGCCATGTCACTCCTCCTCGGAAGTATCTTCTTCGATGTCGTCGAACTGCGTTTCGTCCAGCGCGGGTTGCGCCTTTTTCTGCCGCAGCATTTCTGTGATCAGCTCGTCGGTCAGGACAAGCTTGGCGTCTGATAGCCAGTCGAACTTCAGCCCGATGGTGCCTTCTTCGATCTCGATCAGCACCTCGTCGCCCTCGGTTCCAGCGATCTGGCCCTTGAAGCGCTTGCGTCCGTCGATCAGCTCGGACGTCTCTAGCTTCGCCTCATAGCCCTTCCAGGCGTCGAAATCCTTGAGCCGCGTCAGGGGGCGGTCGATTCCCGGAGAGGACACCTCCAGGTGATAGGCGTCCTCGATGGGATCCTCGACGTCGAGGACCGCCGAAACCGCCACGGAAATGCGCCCGCAATCATCCACGTCGATGCCGCCATCGGGACGGTCTGCCATGATCTGCAAGGTCTTGGTATTTCCGCCCATCAGCCGGATGCGCACAAGCTCGAACCCCAGGCCTTCGATGGTCGGGGTCACGATCTCGGCAAGGCGCCGGTCGATGGCGGTTTTCGCGATCAGTTCGGTCATAGGTTCCAAGCAACAAAAAACGGGCCCTGCGGCCCGTCGGTATTTCCCGGTGGGCTCGTGAGTTTGGACCCCGCGAGCGCCGCTGTTGAACGCCATATAGGCCAAAGGCGCGGAGTCTGCAAGTCTTATGAAACGGCGGAGGAGTTGTTCCGCCAGATCCAGTAATTCAGCGCGGTGGCAAGGCACAGCCAGAGTACATAGGGGGCCATGGCAAAGCCCGCGATCAGGTCCAGCGAAAGGAAGACCCAGGCCGCCCAGATCACGATGACAAGAAGGCACACCAGGACGGCTAGGCCCAGGCCGATCCGATGCCCGCCGAAAAAGACCGGCGTCCACAGCGTGTTCAGCGCGATCTGGGCCGCGAAAAGCGCCATCGCCAGACCATTTTCGGGTAGAACCGCCACGCGCGCGGCCGCCCAGGCCATCAGCAGGTAGAGCGAAGTCCACACCACCGGAAAGACCCATTTGGCCGGCGTCCACGACGGCTTCTTCAGGCTTTCGTACCATGCGCCGGGCTTGAAGATCACGCCGGTCGCCGCGGCCGCGCCGCTTGCCAGCAGGAACACGCCAAATATCCAGGCTTCGCTCATTGCCGCAATCCGTTCATTACGTGGACAAGCTCTGCGCTGATCCCCGGCTCGGACAGCGCGTGGCCCGCGACCGGGATCATCCGCAATTCGGCCCTCCGCCACGCCTGCGCCAGGGACCAGGCCGTCACGGGGGGACAGATCATGTCGTAGCGTCCCTGAACGATGGTGCCGGGAACGTCACGTATCTTCGGAAGGTCCCGCAAGATCTGCCCGTCGGTGTCCAGGAACCCCTGATTCACGAAGTAATGGTTTTCCAGCCGGGCGAAGGCGCGCGCATAGTCGGCCGGCGCATCGCCCGAACATCCGTCGCTGCCGATGCTTGCCAGCGCGTTTTCCCAGCCCGTCCAGGCGCGGGCAAACCGCGCCTCTTCGGCGTAGTTCCCCGAGAACAGCCGCTTGTGATAGGCGCCGATAAGGTCATCCTGTTCGTCATGCGGGATGACGCCCGCGAAGCGTTGCCACAGGTCCGGCCAGAACGCGCCAGCGCCGCCGCCGTAGAACCAGGCAAGCTCGGCCTGGGTCATCAGGAAGACGCCGCGCAGCACAAGGTGAAGGACGCGGTCGGGGTGGGCCTGGGCGTAGATCAGCCCAAGGGTCGCACCCCAGCTTCCGCCGAAAACGATCCAGCGGTCGATGCCCAGAGTCTGACGAATCCGCTCGATATCGGCGACAAGATGCCAGGTCGTGTTCGCCTCGACCGAGGCGTGCGGCTCGGACCGGCCACAGCCGCGCTGGTCGAACAGAACGACACGATAGACCGAGGGGTCGAAGAACCGGCGCATCGCGGGCGAAGACCCGCCGCCCGGCCCGCCGTGAAGCACCAGGACGGGCAGGCCGTCCGGCGCGCCGCATTGTTCAAGATAGACCCGGTGACCGTCGCCGACGTCAAGAAATCGCCGGTCGAAGGGTTCGACCTGCGAATAAAGATGGGCGCCTGTGCGCTTTTGCCCTGCGGACCGGTCCATGAATGGACTATATACCGCAAACGAAGCGGCCCGCCATGGGGGCCAGAAAAGACCGGAGCAACCGATGCAAGGCGCGCCCAACACCGTCGATCCCGCCGAAGTCGCCAAGTTCGAGGCGATGGCGGCAGAGTGGTGGAACCCGCACGGCAAGTTCAAGCCGCTGCACATGATGAATCCGGTCCGCCTTGACTACATCACGCGTCAGATCGCAGCAGAGTTCGGCCGTGATCTGACGGCGCCCAAACCTTTCGCGGGCCTCCGGCTTCTGGACATAGGCTGCGGCGGCGGCCTTTTGTCAGAGCCGATGGCGCGGCTTGGTGCCGACGTCGTGGGAGCCGACGCGGCCGAGCGCAACATTCCGGTTGCCCGCATCCATGCCGAATCCCAGGGGCTTGAGATCGACTACCGTCACACCACCGCCGAGGCGATGGCGACGGCGGGCGAGTCGTACGACATCGTCCTTTGCATGGAAGTCGTCGAACATGTCGTCGATCCGGCCGCGTTCCTCGCAACCTGCCGCGCGCTTTTGAAGCCGGACGGGTTGATGATCGCCTCGACCATCAACCGCAACGCCAAAAGCTTCATGGCGGCGATCGTCGGGGCGGAATGGGTCATGCGCTGGCTGCCAAAGGGGACCCACGAATGGTCCAAGTTCATCACGCCTGACGAACTGGATGCCATGATGCGCGCGGGCGGGCTGATGCCTGTCGATCGAAAGGGATTCGTCTTCAACCCGATCAGCTGGCAATGGTCCATTTCCGACCGCGACCTGTCCGTGAACTACGTGATGGCAGCCCGGAGGGCCTGATCCCCCTTTCGGACTCCAGTCCTTGCTCAGCTTTCCTTGCCAAGCCTGACGCGAAGCTCGCGCAGGACGGGCAGCACGGCGCGCACCTTGTCCTGGCCGATCGCGCGGACAAGGTCGGTGAGGATCGGCGCGATCGAGGCCAGCGCAGCGTCGCGTGCCGAGCGCCCGGCGGGACTGAGTGACACGAATTTGCGGCGCGCGTCGTCCCAATCCGGCCTGATGTGGACATGGCCCGCCCATTCAAGCTTGGCCAGCGTGTTCGTCATCGCCCCGCGCGTGACATGGAACGTGTCCGCGAGCTGCGCGGGCGTCCGTTCCTCCGCGATGTTCGCGAGGTGATTGAGCACGGAAAAATGCGACAGCTCCATCCCCTTGGGCAGCGCCCGCGAAATGCGGTTGCGCGCCAGCTGGTCGGCCATGAAGACTTCGGAAAAAAGAGAGATCGCCAGTATTTCGTGCTGATCCGCCATGTCAGGGTCCCTCGAAGTCCCGGTCATGGGTCAGGGAGGGAACCCGCTGACGGGCGCGGGCAACCTGGCCAATATCGATGTCGGCAAGGACGACGCCGACATCCGTGCCGCCGTCTGCCAGAACCTCGCCCCAGGGTGCGACCACCATCGAATGGCCCCAGGTGCGCCGCGACCGGCCGTTTTGCGTGGCATGGCTGCCGCTTTGTGCGGGCGCCAGGACAAAGGCGCCGTTCTCGATCGCGCGTGCGCGCAGCAGGCTTTCCCAATGCGCGGCACCGGTCGTGTCATTGAAGGCCGCTGGAACCGTCAGGATTTCGGCCCCTGCCTGGGCCAGGCGGCGGTAAAGCTGGGGAAATCGGATGTCGTAGCAGACCGTCATGCCGATCTTCGCGAAGGGCGTCGTGGCCAGCACCGCGCGCGCGCCGGGCCTGTAGCCCGAGGATTCGCGATACTGCTCGGTTTCCGACACGTTCACGTCGAACATGTGGATCTTGTCGTAGCGCGCGAAGACATTGCCATGCGGATCGATCAGGAAAGAGCGGTTGGCGAAGCGCCCGTCCGCATCGGTGGTCTTCAGCGCAAGCGACCCGATCAGAAGCCAGATGCCAAGCGCCTTGGCCTCTGCCGACAGGTCTTCAAGTGTCGGGTCCTCGGCCTCGGTCCGAAGCACACCTTCCTGGTGGGCGCGGTCAGAGGAGACGCAGTTCGTGACCTCGGGCGTCAGGACAAATGCCGCCCCCCGCTCTGCCGCCTGCCTCACCAGCGTCCGTGTCGCGGCCAGATTTTCGTCCGGCCGATCCGAGGAGCACAGCTGAATGAGGCCAACCTTCATACCCTAGCTTGCCAGAAGTTCGTCGAGCTGGCCACGATGGTCCAGCGCGTGGATGTCGTCGGAGCCGCCGACATGGCGGCCATTGATGAAGATCTGCGGCACGGTGCGCCGCCCGCCCGCGCGGATCATCATCTTTTCGCGCAACTCGGGCTGCCCCGAAACGTCGGTTTCCTCATAGGTCACGCCCTTGTGGGCCAATAGTCGCTTTGCCGAAATGCAATAGGGGCAAAACGGGGTCGTGTAGATCTCGATGACGGCCATGGTTCCCTGCCTGAGTGTGGCGCAACTATAGGGATCTAGGCGTCCTTCGCAACTCGTGCCAGAGCAAGAATGCAGACCTCTGTTGCGCCTGCTGCAAGGCAGGCCTCGGCCGCCGCAGCAAAGGTCGCGCCCGAGGTCATCACGTCGTCGATCAGCAGGATCCGGCGCCCCCGGATCCGGTCCACGCGCCGGGGATGCGCCCTGATGGCGCCGGCAAGATTGGCGAACCGGGCATCGCGGTCGCGGTGGTCTTGCGACGCGGTCCGGCGATCCCGGACCAGCAGGTCGGGACACTGATCCAGCTGCATTCGCGCCGCGAAGGCGCGCGAGAGCAGCGCCGACTGGTTATAGCGCCGTCGCAGCAGGCGTGACCAATGAAGAGGGATCGGTGCGACAAGCATGTCGGGCGCCACGATCGGCCGGGCCGCGCGCTCAAGCCATTCGGCCATGGGCCGCACCAGATCAAGCCTGTCACCATGCTTCAGCGCCAGAACGAAGCTGCGGCCAAGGTCCTTGTAAACAAGCGCGGCGCGACCGCGCGACCACGGACGCGCGATGGCAAGGCAGTCATCACAGTATTCCGCCCGCCCCTCATCGCTGCCGGCAAGGGGGACGCCGCATGTGTCGCAGACCAGTCCCGAGACGAAGGCCGCATCTGGCCAGCATGCACCGCACAGGCCGAAATCGTCTGCGGTGGCGGCTCCGCAGTTCAGGCATTGTGGCGGAAAGACAAGGCGAACCAGAGCTTGCAATCCCATTGGGAACCCCTAGGGTCGCGCCATGCAGACGCCACCCCTGATGACCGATCTCGCCGCCCTGGCCCGCAATCGTGTCCGCGCCCAGCGGCAAGGCGCGGAACTATTCCTGCAGGAGGAAGCCGCGGATGAGATCAAGGAAAGGCTGGCCGAGGTTAACAGGACGTTTACGAAGCCGCTGATCGTGAGCGGCTTCGGCGAGCCATGGCAAAGCCTTTGGCCAGAGGCGCGGCGGATCGACGATACCGATTTGCTGGATGCCGAACCCGGCGCACACGACCTGGTGATCCATGCCTTCGGGCTGCACTGGTCCAACGATCCTGTCGGCCAGCTGGTTCAGTGCAGGCGGGCACTGGTTCCCGACGGCCTGTTCATGGCCGTCATGTTCGGCGGCCGGAGCCTTGCCGAATTGCGCGCCGCGCTTGCCGAAGCTGAGAGCCGTCAGAGCGGTGGTCTGTCCCTGCGTGTCCTTCCCATGGCCGAGATCCGCGACCTTGGAGGGCTTTTGCAGCGCGCGGGATTCGCCCTGCCGGTTGCCGATTCGGCAATCAAGACCGTCACCTACCGTACGGCGTTCCACCTGGTCTCTGACCTGCGCGCGATGGGCGAGGGCAACGCGCTTGCCGCGCGAAGCCGGCGCTGGCCGGGGCGCGATCTCTTTCCCGAGGCGGCGCATGTCTATGCGAAGAACTTTCCCGCAGAAGACGGCCGCATTCGCGCGACCTTCGAAATGATCTTCTTGACGGGTTGGGCGCCGGACGAAAGCCAGCAGAAACCCCTGCGTCCTGGAAGCGCCGCACGGCGGCTGGCCGACGCGCTGGGCGCACCGCGCGACATATCGGGCAAGAGGATTTGACGCCGCTGCAAAAGCGACTATCTCCGACCCTGAGGGATAGGAAGGGAACCCGATGACCGCGACTTTCGACCGGCCCGGAGAAGGCCGACTGACCCATGCACCCAAGGATCACCCACCTCAGCCGCGCCGCCGGATCGGCGTGCTGGTCGCGAACCTTGGAACACCCGACAACTACGACTATTGGTCGATGCGGCGCTACCTGAGCGAATTCCTTTCGGATCGCCGCGTGATCGACTTTCCCGCGTGGAAATGGCAGCCGCTGCTGCAACTCGTGATCCTGTCGAAGCGGCCCTTCACTTCGGGAGCAAACTACAAGTCGATCTGGAATCACGAGGCGGGGGAAAGCCCGCTTATGACGATTACCAAGGCCCAGGTCGCGAAACTGCGCAACGCGGTCGCGGACCGTTTCGGCGCGGACGTGATGGTCGAATTCTGCATGCGCTACGGCAACCCTTCGACGGAAAGCGTCGTGCGCAAGATGGTTGATGCGGGGTGTGAGCAGCTTCTGTTCCTGCCTCTCTATCCACAATATGCAGGGGCAACCTCGGCCACGGCCAACGACCAGTTGTTTCGTGCGCTGATGAAGGAAAAGCGCCAGCCTGCAGTGCGCGTGGCGCCGGAATACTTCGATCACCCGCTTTACATCGACGCACTGGCGAAGTCGGTCGAGCGGGTCTACGCCGGTCTTGACCATCGCCCGGATGTTCTGGTGGCCTCCTATCACGGGATGCCGAAGCGCTACCTGCTGGAGGGCGACCCCTATCACTGCCAGTGCCAGAAGACCTCGCGCCTATTGCGCGAAAGGCTGGGTTGGGAAGCCGGTGCGATCGACACGACCTTCCAATCCGTCTTCGGACGGGAAGAGTGGCTTCGCCCCTACACAGTCGAACATGTGGCGGAGCTGGCCAAGGCCGGAAAGAAGCGAATCGCTGTGATTTCGCCCGCCTTTTCCGCGGACTGCATTGAAACGCTGGAGGAAATTCAGGGCGAGATTCGCGAAGCCTTCGAACACGCGGGCGGCGAGAGCTTCACCTACGTCCCCTGCCTGAACGACGACGATGCGCATATCGGAGCGCTGATGGCGGTCGTGGGAGACAACCTTGCGGGCTGGGTCTGACAAAAGAAAAAGAGCGGTGGAAAACCACCGCTCTTTCCCTGATCGGTATCCCGATTAGTTCGAAGCCGCAGCGGCGACGAGCACCAGGAGCAGCAGCGGAACAACGATGCCAGCGGACGACGAGGAAGCTTCCTCGACAACCGGAGCCGGTTCCATGATCGGTTCAGCCATGCCGCCGGCGAAAGCGGAGGTCGCGGCGACCGAGAGAGCAGCAGCAAGCGCAAGCTTTTTCATTTGAAAGTCTCCAAGTTTACCCGGCACAGTTTTCGTGAGGAATGCCCGGGCATTCATTCAGTACCTCGCGGACCCAAATATTGCGAACCCGCCGAATTTTTGCAACGCCCCTCATGCATTAGACACAAAGGTTTCGGGGCTGTCGTCAAATAAGCAACACCTGCGTCCCGATTTTGGTCAGACCGTAAAGTTCCGCTATGTGCTCATTGTAGAGCCCGACGCAGCCATTCGACGAACGCCGCCCGATCTTGCGCGTGTCGTGGGTGCCGTGGATCCTGTAATACTCCCACGATAGATAGAGCGCGTGGGTCCCCAGCGGGTTGTCGGGACCTGGTCCGACATACTCCGGCCACTCGGGATTGCGTTCGCGCATCGCGGGCGTCGGGCGCCATTCGGGGCCGACGACCTTGCGTACGATCTGGGTGCGGCCGCGCCGCGTCAGGTCTTCGGTCAGCGGCACGCTGGTTGGGAAAAGTCGATAGATCGTCTGATCCTCGGACCAGAAATGCAGCGCCCGTGACGTGATGTCCACGAGGACCGCGCCGCCCTTCGTGTTTTCGAAATACGGCCGCCAGTCCAGCGCACGGAAGCTGGATATGTTGCGGCGGAAGTTCGAGGACGGGTCCGCTTCGTATTCGGTCGTCTCGGCGCCGAACTGCGCGCGGACGGGGGTGGCTGCCAAGGCGCCCAAAGCGGCCGCGGCACCGATGAAACTGCGTCGATCAAGCCTGCCAAGCTTATCGGAGCTCATGTCTGTCTCCATGGTGGTTGGGCGCCGAAGGGGCGCCAGGATGCGCGGAACCTACTCCTGCTTTCGGTTTTCGGCAACTCACGCCGCCGTCAGGCGTCAACTTCCCGCCGATGGCCGCAGTTGGCGTTTGAAGCGCCGCTGCAGAGCCTGTAAAGGAAGGGGCTGCAAAACCAGGGAACAACCCAGAGATGATACGTCAAATCGGTCTTGTCGCAGTCGCGATCCTGTCTCTTGCGGCCTGCGTGACAGAGCCTGCGCAGCTTGGCCCCGACGGCAAGCCGTTGCCGAAGCTTTATGTCATCAAGCCCTCGGATACGTCGCGTGTGACCTATTCGATGGTCGACTCCGTCAACACCTTGCGTGCCGCTGCCGGCGCGCCGCCCCTGGTGCTGAGCGCTGAACTGACCGCTGCCGCCGCGACCCATTCGCGCGACATGGCGGTGCAGAACCGTCCCTGGCACTTCGGTTCTGACGGCTCTTCGCCGGTCGAACGGGTGCGCCGCACGGGCTATCCCGGAAACCTGCTGGGCGAGAACATATCCGAGACATATGAAACCGAGCTGGAGACACTGTCGGCGTGGATGGACGTTCCCGACACCCGCGCCGTGATCCTTGATCCCGCGGCCCGGCGGGTCGGATTCGCCTGGTATCAAGAGCCAAGCGGAAAGCTCTGGTGGACCTTGGTGACTGGCGACTAAGTCACTGGAAAGGCGGCCTTTTGGCCGCCTGTTTTCATGGCGCGATGTAAATCGGCGTGCCGGTGCGGACCATCGAGTAAACCTCCTCGATCTCGTCATCGGTCAGTGCGATGCACCCGGCCGTCCAGTCCGGGTTGGTTCCCCTGTTCTTGCCAGCGCGGCCATGGATGAAGATGTCACCGCCGGGCGGCTTGCCGAGTGCCTTGGCCTCGACGAGGTCCTGTTCATTCGGGTAGGAGATGCCCAGGGACAGGTGATAGGCCGAATTCGGGTTGCGGCGATCGACATGATAGGCGCCCTCGGGCGTCTTCATGTCGCCTTCGACCTTCTTGTCGCCGACCGGGTTTCCGCCCAACGCGACCGCGTATTTCTTCAGCGGCCGCTCGCCGTTCAGAAGGTACATGGTCCGCTTTTCCTTGAGCACGAGGATCTGCGTGACCTCGGGTCCGTCGTATTTGCGAAACTTCGACTTTTCGCACGCGGACAGCATCATCGCCGCAACGATTGCCAGTCCTGCTCCTATGGGTTTCATCGCCTGTCCTGCCGCAGATGTTTTCCCGCGTGATACACGCGTACGGGCGCGTCGGGAAGTGCGCAGTTTTCCGCCTAGGCGGACTTTGGCGAATGTGAAAGGCGCGCGACAAGTTCGACGTGGGGCGACCAGCGAAACTGATCCACGACTTCGATCCAGTCGATCGTGTAGCCAGCGTCGGCCATGATTCGCGCGTCATGGGCAAAGGTGACGGGGTTGCAGGACACTGCCGCGACCACCGGCACGCCCGACGCCGCGAGCTGGGCGAACTGTGCTTCGGCCCCGGCGCGGGGCGGGTCGATGACGACAGCATCGAAGCCGGCCAGCTCATCGGGTGTCAGCGGTCTGCGGAACAGGTCGCGGGATTCGGCCGTGAGTTGGCGCAGGTTCGCCGCGCGCCGCCAGGCGGCATCGAGCGCTGTAATAGCGGAACGCTCACCTTCGGCTGCGTGAACCTCGCATCGTTCCAGAATCGGCAGGGTGAATGTGCCCGAGCCCGCGAAAAGGTCGGCCACGCGCCGCGCGGACCCGATCGCTTCGACGACGAACCGGACCAGCGACGCCTCACCTTCGTGGGTCGCCTGAAGGAACCCGCCGGGCGGGGGTGCGACCAGCGTGCGGCCGAAGCGCTGCTCGGCCGGGCGGGCCGCGATGACGGATTCGCCCTCCCATGTCAGGCGCGCGAAATCGGCCCCGCCCGCGATCGCGGCAAGCGCGGAAAACAGGTCTGAGTCCAAGGGCTTACCGCCGGTCACAGCCAGGTCGATGCCACCCTCGGTCAGGGTCGCAGTCATGGAAAGCTCGCCTTTGCGGGATGCCCCGACCGAAGTGACCTCCTCCATCGCGGGAATGGCCCGCAGCAGTTCCGGCCGTAGAAGGCGGCAATCGGGGATCGCGGTGACCGTATCCGAGGCGCGGCCATGGAACCCGACAACCACCCCGTTCTTCGTCCGGCGCCCCGATAGCGTCGCACGGCGCCGCGAACCGGGGGCCGAGGTCGAAATGCCCCGAACCGGTGCGGCAAGGCCCTGTCCCTCCAGTGCCGAACGGACGACCTCCTGCTTCCATCCTGCCAGGAAGGCGTCCGAGGCGTGCATCAGGCTGCAGCCGCCGCAGGCGCGATAATGCGGGCAGTCGGCCCTGACGCGGTCGGGTGAGGGCGCGACGATCCGCGGCGCGGCCACGCGATTGCCTTCGACTGCGCCTTCCACGACCTCGCCGGGAAGGGCGCCGGCGACGAAGACAGGTCCCGGAGCGATCCCGTCCCCGAGATGCCCAAGGCGTTCGACTGTCAGCCTCACTGCGCGGCCTCCTCCTCGGTACCGATGAAGCCGCCGGATTGCCGGTTCCAATAGCGCGCGTAAAGACCGCCGCGGGCCAGAAGACTGTCGTGGCTGCCCTCTTCGACAATTCGGCCACGATCCAGGACGATGATCCGGTCCATCGCCGCAATGGTGGACAGCCGGTGCGCGATCGCAAGAACGGTCTTGCCCTGCATGACGCGGTCCAGCGCATGCTGGATCTGCGCCTCGACCTCGCTGTCGAGCGCGGACGTCGCTTCGTCCAGGACAAGGATCGGCGCGTCCTTCAGGAACGCGCGGGCCAATGCGATCCGCTGCCGCTGTCCGCCCGACAGCCTGACACCGCGCTCGCCCAGCTGCGCGTCGTAGCCCGTCTTGCCCTTGTGGTCGATCAGGTCGCGGATGAACTCGTCAGCCTCGGCGGCCTCGGCGGCGGCGATGACCTCGGCCTCGGTGGCGTCCGGCCGGCCATAAAGGATGTTGTCCCTGGCCGAGCGATTGAACATCGCCGTTTCCTGCGTGACCATCCCGACCTGGCGCCGCAGGCTTTCCTGCGTGACGAACCGAACATCATGGTCGTCAACCATCACACGGCCCTTCTCGGTGTCGTAAAGCCGAAGAAGCAGGGCGACCAGGGTGGATTTCCCGGCACCCGACGCCCCGACGATGCCGATCTTTTCCCCGGGCTGGATCGTCAGGCAGATATCCTCGATCCCTCCGATGCGGCGGCCGTAGGCAAAGCTCACATGGTCGAATGTGATCTTGCCCTGCGACCGGGGAAGCGTCACCGCGCCGGGCGCGTCGGTCAGCGTGTGCGGCGGCGTCAGCGTGCGCATCCCGTCCTCGACCTCGCCCACGTTCGAATAGATGGCCATCAGCGTGAAGCTGACCCAGCCGGTCATCTGCGCGATGCGGATGGCGATCGCGCCCGAGGCCGCGATGTCACCCGCGGTGGCAATGCCCTGCATCCAGAGCATCAGCGTGCCACCCACAAGGATCACCGGCAGTGATCCGGCCAGCGTCATCAGCGCAAGGCGGAACCAGGCCGAGATCACCCCGAATTCCAGCGCGCGTTCGCGGAAGACGCGCATCGCCGACAGCGCGGCGCGGTCCTCGTGTTCCGCATGGGCGAACAGCTTGACCGTCTTGATGTTGGTGATCGTGTCGACCACCTGGCCCGACACCATCGCCCGCGCCCCCGCGCGCGCCGCCGAGTTCACGCGAACCCTCGGTATGAAGAAGCGGATGAGCCCGACGTAGGCGATGATCCAGACGCAAAGCGACACCGCGCCCCAGAAGTCGATCGCCAGCAGGAAGATCGCCGACCCGACAAGAGAGGCAAGCGCGAAGCAGACGGTGTTGATGAACTCGGTCGCGACATCGGTGACGGCGCGCGCGGTCTGCATCTGCTTCTGCGCGATCCGGCCGGCGAAGTCGTTGTCGAAGAAGGTCACGGCCTGTCCCATCGTCCAGCGGTGCAGCCGCGACAGGACAAGCGGCGTCAGGTTCGGGCCCACTGCGATCGAGTTCGCAGCGGAGGACGCGCCAAAGGCAAGCGGTCGCAGCACGACGAAGAAGAAGACGATCCCGGCAAGCAGCCAGATATTGTCGGACAGGAAGTTTTCCGGCCCCGATGCGCTGGCGGCGTCGATCACCTGACCCAGGAAGAAGGCTGTAACAACCTCCATCACCCCGGCGACCGAAGATGCGGCAGCGGCAAGCGCAAGGGTTGGCCAGGACCCCGAAAGGCACCAGCCGAAGAAGCCCAGAAGTCGGTTGGGCGGCGCCCCGTCAGCGGGCGCAAAGGCATCGAACAATGTGGCAAGCTTCATTCCGCCGCCCTTTCGGTATCATCTTCCAGACCGATGAAGCCGCCCGACTGGCGTTCCCAGAAGCGTGCGTAAAGTCCGTTCATTGCCAAAAGCTGGGTGTGTGTGCCCTCTTCTGCAACCCTGCCGTCTTCCAGGACCACGATGCGGTCCATCCGTGCGATGGTCGACAGCCGGTGCGCGATGGCGATGACGGTCTTGCCCTCCATCACGCCGTAAAGCGTGTTCTGGATCACCGCTTCGACCTCGCTGTCGAGCGCCGACGTCGCCTCGTCCAGCACCAGGATCGGCGCATCCTTCAGGATCACGCGCGCCAGCGCGATCCGCTGCCGCTGGCCGCCCGATAGCTTGACGCCGCGTTCACCGACCTGCGCGCCGTAACCGCCACGACCTGCCGGGTCGCGCAGGGATTCAATGAAATCATGCGACTCGGCCCGCTTCGCGGCGTCTATCATATCCGCCTCGGTCGCATCGGGCCGACCGTAGAGGATGTTGTCCCTGACCGAGCGGTGCAGAAGGCTGGTTTCCTGCTGGACCATGCCGATCTGGCGTCGCAGGCTGGCCTGGGTGACCTGGGCGATGTCCTGTCCGTCGATCATGATCGCGCCCGCCTCGGCGTCGTAGAAGCGCAAGAGCAGCTTGACGAGCGTGGACTTTCCCGCGCCCGACCGACCGACGATCCCGACCTTCTCCCCCGGCTGGATCGTCAGGTCGATCGCATCCAGCCCGCCCGAGCCGCGACCGTAATGGTGGCGGAGGCCCCGGATCTCGATCAAGCCCTCGCGGAACTCAAGGTCCCTTGCGCCTAGCCGGTCCACCAGCCCGATCGGCTGGGCGATGGTCTCCATCCCTTCCGCGACGGTTCCCAGGGCCTGAACAAGCGCGGTCGAGGCCCACATGATCCAGTAGGTCATGTTGTTGAGCCTGAGCGCCATCGCCGTGGCGACGGCAACGATCCCGACCGACGCCGCCCCGGAATACCACAGCCAGATCGAAAGCGTCGAAAGCCCGACGATCAGGCCGCCGTTCAAGGCCGTCAGGATGATGTCCATGCGGGTGATGATCCGCATTTCGCGCTGAAGCGCGGTCCGGGCGTTTTCGATCGCCTCGCCGGCATAGGCGATTTCGCGGTCATCATGGGCGAACAGCTTGACCGAGTGGATGTTGGCGTAGCTGTCCACGATGCGCCCCGTCACGGCGGACCGAGCCCCCGAGGCCGCCTGTGCGGCTGGCGCGACCCGCGCGACCGAAACCCGCAACAGGAACAGGTATCCAAGGAACCACAGCACCAGCGGCACCATCAGCCGCGAATCGACCGCGGACAGAAGCGCCACGGATCCGAGGAACGTGGTGAACGCAAAGGCCATGGCGTCCAGAAGCTGGAATGCCGCGTCGCTGGTCGCGGGCGGGGTCTGCATGACGCGGTTGGCGATGCGGCCGGCAAAGTCGTTCTCGAACCAGCCGACGGGCTGGCGCAGGATATGCCGATGCGCCCGCCAACTGACCAGCGTGCGCAGGTTCGGGACGATTGCGTTGTGAAGCAGCGCGACGTCGAGGCCGGCTATGAACGGGCGCAGGCACAGCACGAAGACCGCCGCCGCCGCCAGTTCGATCCAATGGTCAGAGAGCGCGGCGCGCGGATCCTCGGACGCGAGGAAATCGACGATGCGCCCCATGTACCACAGCAGGCCGACCTCGGTCAGGGCAGTCACGATCTTGACCGCCATGGCAAGGACGAAGACCTTGCGGAAGGGGCGTGTGTAGTCCCGCAGAAAGGAAAACAGGCGGCGCGGGGGCGCGTCGGTTTCCTCGTATGCCACGTAGGGATCGACGAGGTTCTCGAAGAACCGGAACATGGAAAAGCCTTTTTGAACTCAGTCCCGTGTATATCTCGCAGAGGGCGAAATGGAAATGTCAGTGCCAAAGAAGCTGGGCCACCGACAGCACGATGAGCCCGGCCATCGAAAGATTGAAGATACGGTGCCGGCTCGGCGAGGTCAGGAAACGTGCGATCGCCTGGCCCGCAAGTACCCAGGTGGCCGATGACATCAGCCCGCCGCCAAGAAAGGTGAGCGTGACGATGAGCGCCGCCAGAACGGGCGCCGAGCCGGTCACGAACTGGGACGTGGCGGCGACCGCCATGGCCCAGGCCTTGGGGTTGATCCATTGGAACGCGGCGGCGGCCGGAAAGCCCATCGGTCCGGCGGACGTGCCGGCCAGGGCGACCCCGCCAGAGATCGCAATCTTCCACGCGATCCACAGCAACAGAAGCGCGCCGCCCCAGCGCAGGGACTCCCGAAGAATTGCGTTGGATTGAAAGATTCCGCCCAGGACCAGCCCGACGATCAGCACCATGGCTGGAAACCCGATCGCGACGCCCAGCATGTGAGGCAGCGTGCGGCGAAAGCCGAAGTTTGCCCCGGACGTGGCCAGCATGGCGTTGTTCGGGCCAGGCGTGAAAAGCGTTCCTGCGGCCAGCGCCACAAGCGCGACAAGGTTTTCAGGTGACATTACAGATTCGCGCGAATGATGGGCGCAAAGTCTTGCCGCCGGGACGCCGCCCTTCAAGACAGCAATTGTTCCCGTGACAATTCAAAGCCGGACGCGATCCAGCGTTCCTCGAGCGCTCGAAGCTTCTCGCCAAGGGCGGGGCCGGAGTATCGGGGCATCAGGTCCCCGGGGCGCACCGGGAAAACCGCGCTGGCACCCTTGGCGACAGCGTCCTCCCAACCGGGCGGCAAGGGCTGCGACATCCCTGCGGACGTGATCATGACGGCATCCCGCGCAACATCCGCGCCGCTTCGATAGGCGATCGTGGCAATGCCTTCACCATCCGACAGCGCGGCCCCAAGCGCCTCGACCCGCCGCGCCTCGGCCCGGGACAACCGAAGCCGCTCGACCGGATCTTCTGCGCCCAGCACCATCAGCCTGCGAATCCAGTCCGGCGCATAAGGAGGTTCCAGATGCACGAGTGGGGCCAGCGCGCGCGCATCGGCCCCCGGCACGACCCGCGACAAAAGCCCCGCAGCCTGCATCGCCGCAACCGCCCGCGAGGGATCGGGCGCCGCCAGAAGACGGCGCATCTCATGCCCGATCCGTTCGCGCGAAAGTGTCTCTATACCAGCCGAATTGGCCGCGCAGGCAGCATAGCCTTCGGGGTCGAGCCCCTCGTCCGGGTCGCCGTACCACGCGTGAAACCGGAAGAACCTGAGAATACGCAGGAAATCCTCCCGGATGCGCTGATCCGCGTCGCCCACGAAGCGCACGCGCCGGGCGTTCAGGTCCGCGAGCCCCCCCATCGGATCGACGATCTGCCCCGAGGCATCCGCGTAAAGTGCGTTCATGGTGAAGTCGCGCCGGGCCGCGTCATCCTCGATCCGGGTAGAATAGGCCACAACAGCCCGCCGCCCGTCGGTTTCCACGTCCCGCCGAAAGGTTGTCACCTCATGCCCGACGCCCTCGGCGACGACGGTGACGGTGCCATGTTCGATGCCGGTCGGAACGGCCTTGAGCCCTGCCGACCTGGACAGGTCGATCACGCGTTGGGGCAGGGCGTCGGTCGATATGTCGATGTCCGCGATCGGTTGCGACAACAGCGCGTTGCGCACGCAGCCGCCGACCAAGAACGCCTGGTGCCCCGCGCCCGTCAGCACCGCAAGCACCTGCCGTACATGCGCCGCCTCGAACCAGTCGCCCGTGATCTTCATGCGTCCATCCGGTCAGCCAACGCGCGCAGGATACGCGCGGTTGCGCCCCAGATGTAATAGGGCCCGTAGGGAACCGTATAGTATCGCCGCCACTCACCGCGCCAGCGCCGCTGCTCGACCCGGTAGTTCTGCGGGTCGGCCAAATGGGCAAGCGGCACCGAAAAGACTTCTTCGACCTCTCCGGCCTCGGGCACGGGCTGGAACGGCTCCAGAATGCGGCCCAGGACCGGGGTCACGGAAAACCCGGTGACGGTTTCATGCGCCTCGGTGGTGCCCATCACGCTCACGTTCGCGCAGGTCAGGCCAATCTCCTCTTCCGCCTCTCGCAGGGCGGCGGCAACCGGGTCAGCGTCGGTGGCGTCGACCTTTCCGCCCGGAAAGGCGATCTGGCCCGGGTGGTTCTTCAGGTGGGATGCGCGCTTGGTCAGCACGATCTCGAGCCCGGCCCGGCCAGCCTGAAACGCCACGAGAACCGCCGCCGGTTTCAGTCTGCGGCCCTCTGGCAGCAGGACACCGGGGTTCAGGTCATAGTCCGACGTCGGCCGTCCCGGCGCTGCGAGAGCGGCCGCAATGCCGGAAAATGGATCAGTCCTCGTCATCCGGACGCTCCTGCGCCTCGAACCCCAGTGTTTCAGGATCGAATTCGTAATGCGCGCCGCAGAACTGGCAGTCGGCCGTCACGATGCCTTCATCGGTCGTCATGTGCGCGATGTCCTTGGACGAGTAGATGGACAGGCTTTGCCGCACCTTGTCGGCCGAGCAGGTGCAGCCGAACTGCACCGCCTGGGCATCGAAAACCCGCGGTCCCTCTTCGTGGAAAAGCCTGATCAGAAGGTCGGTGGGCTGAACCGAGGGGCCGATCAGCTCCAGATCCTCGACCGTATCCAGCAGCAGATTGGCGCGGCTCCAGTTTTCGCCTTCCTCGCCCTCAAGGATATCGGTCGCCGTCAGCAGGCCGCCTTCGCCGGTCGCGTCATCGCGGGCTGCCAGCGGCGAGGCTTTCGGCATGTGCTGCAGCATCACGCCGCCGCCGCGCCAGTGCTCGCCCTGCCCCGGAAGTTGCGACCGCCCGAAAGCCAGCGAAAAGCGCGTCGGCAGCTGTTCCGACTGCGCGAAATAGGTCTCTGCGCAGGAAGAAAGCGATCCGCCGGCGATCGGAGTGATGCCCTGATAGGGCACGCTGCCCGCGCCCTGATCGATCAGGATCGCGAAGTATCCGTTGCCGATCTGGCTGAAGGCATGGCCGTCCGGCACGATCCTTTCGGCGTCGAAGCTGGCCCAACCGCGGATGCGCGCCGCCCCCCCTTCCGTCGCGGGGGCGTAGTAGTCGGTGGCGATGATCCGGATCGGGCCGTCGCCCCTGATCTGCAGGGAAAGCTTCCAGCGCAGCTTGATCGTCTGCCCGATCAGCGCGGTCAGAAGGGCGGCCTCGGCGACAAGGGCCTCGACCGCTGCGGGGTAGTCATGCTGGCGCAGAATCCGTTCCAGAACGCCGTCAAGACGCGCCACGCGTCCCCTGATATCGGAGCGGTCGAGTTGAAATGGAAGGACGGTGTCGTCCCAGACGATCTGCGACAGGCTTGTCATGGGGTTTCCTTTTGGCCGAAGCCTTGGCATACCGCTTCCATATGGGAACGGCAACCTGTGCGCCAAGGGGACGGGCATGATCAGGCGGTTCGGCGAACCGGTTCGCAAGGATCAGAAATACCGCATCCGGCACGGCGTCTATGCTGTCCTGGCGCGGGATGGTGACGTGCTGATCACATACCAGGCAGAGCCCGCGCCCGAGTTCCAGCTTCCTGGCGGCGGAGTCGATCCGGGGGAATCGCCATTGCGCGCCCTTCACCGCGAAGTTTACGAAGAAACCGGCTGGACGATTGCCCAGCCTCGCCGGCTGGGCGCCTTCCGCCGCTTCACCTACATGCCGGAATACGACAAGTGGGCCGAAAAGATATGTACGATCTACATCGCACGCCCGACCCGGCGGCTTGGCCCGCCTACGGAACCCGGTCACCAGGCCCTTTGGGTTCCCGCGAAAGATGCGGCGCGGATCCTGGACAACGAGGGCGACAGGCATTTCCTGGCGCGCGCGTTCGGGGGCGCGGGGCTCTAGGGTCTCCCACGAAACTCGATCAACGCGGCTGAAACGTCATCGGGGAACTCTCCGCCCGAGAAGGCGTCAAGCTGCATCATCAGCGATTGCATGAATGCGTCGCCCTGTCGGCCGCGGCACTGGTGCATCAGACCTGCCAACCCCTCCGCACCCAGCTCGCGGCCGTCCGGATCGGGGGCTTCCGTGATCCCATCGGACATCAGGAAAAGGCGATCCCCTGCGTCCAGTTGCACCTTGATCACCTCATATCTCGCATCGTCGACCAGCCCGATCGGAAAGCCGCCCCTGCCCAGAAACTCGACCTTGCCGCTTGCGCGCTGCACGATGGGATGAGGATGGCCAGCCTGCACCATGCTGACCTGTCCCGTGGCCAGATCGACCTCTGCATAGGCCAGGGTGAAGTAGGTTTCGGTCTTCATCTCGCTCAGGACGATCCTGTTCAGCAGACCTGCCAGTTCGTCCGGCGGGCGTGCCCCGTAGCCTGCGCCGGTCTGGAGCAGGGCAAGGTTCTGCTCGGGCGAGTTTCCCGACATGAACCCCGCGAGCCTGGCGGTCATCAGGGCCGAGGTGATTCCGTGGCCCGAGACGTCGATGGAAAAGACACCGATCCGCGACGCGCTGATCTGGAAAAAACCGACCAGATCGCCGCCCACATGGCCGGAAGGACGCAAGAGCAGCGTCACATCCGCATTGCCGAAACTTCGGAATCGCTCTCGGACCAGGCTTTGCTGGAGCTTTCGCGCCTCGATCAGGTCGCGGTCAATCGAGTCATACAGCGACTGAAGCTGGTCCAACGTGGTCTTCAGCAGCCGATTCTTGTCCTTCAGCTCACGCTCGACCCGCAAAATCCGTTCGCCCGCCGCGATGCGCGCCCGAAGCTCATCCCCGGAAACGGGCTTTGTCAGAAAGTCGTCGGCGCCGATATCCAGACCCAAGGCGACCTCGGCGGTTTCGGTCTTTGAGGTCAGCAGGATGAAGTAGATGTATCCGTCGAACTCAAGTTCTCGCAGCGCTTTGCAGAAGTCGAGTCCGCTCATTCCCGGCATCATCCAGTCCGAGATGACGACATCGGGCGCCTCGCGGCGGCAGATCTCCAGCGCTTCTTCCCCCGATCCGGCTTCGGTCACTCGGTGACCCGAACGCGCGATCTGGCTTGCAAGTATCTTTCGCTGCACACGGCTGTCGTCGACGACCAGGATCCGACGGGCCAAGGCAGCAGGGGAAAGCCCTGCCGGCACACCACGTTGTGCTTTGAACGGTAATGGGTTCACGAAAGCATCCAGCCTCTGACACGAGCCGCACCTTAGGAACGGGACATTAACGCGACCTGAACTGAACTCGCCGGTCAGCCGTTAACCGCGCATCAAGGGCGGGCGCCTAGCCTTGGCCCAAGCCGGCTGTAGGGGTGCGCGAGATGATCGACTGGTCCAGGGTGAACAGCCTGCGGATGGAAATAGGAGACGACAGCTTCGACGAGGTCGTGGAAATATTCCTGGAAGAGGTGGAATCGGTCGTATCCCGGCTGCGATCGGACCCCAACCCGGCGAAGTTCGAAGAAGATCTTCACTTTCTGAAAGGCAGCGCATGGAACCTCGGGTTCCTCGATTTCGGCGCGCTTTGCCAGGAGGGCGAGCGTCTGGCGGCACATGGCAATGCCGCCAAGGTCAATATGGGCGCCGTCATCGACTGCTACGCAGAGTCACGCGTCGCCTTCGTGGCCGGGTTGCGCAAGAGGGACGGCCGAATCACGGCGGCCTAGATCAGGAATTCGGCAATCGTTTCGTCATCTGTGATGTCGCGGTAAACGAAGCCGGCCGCGTCGAGTTGCTGTGCCAATCTCACGAAGTTTTCCGCGGATTTCGTTTCGATTCCGATCAGGACGGAACCGAAATTGCGCGCGGATTTCTTGAGGTACTCGAAACGGGCGATGTCATCCTGGGGTCCCAGCATCTCAAGAAACTCCCTCAGCGCGCCAGGACGCTGCGGCATTCTCAGGATGAAGTACTTCTTGAGCCCTGCGTATCTTTGCGCGCGCTCCTTGACCTCCGGCAGCCGTTCGAAGTCGAAGTTGCCACCGGATGTCACGCAGACCACCGTCTTGCCCGCGATCTCTTCGGCAAGTTCCGGAAGGGCGTCCACCGAAAGCGCTCCGGCGGGTTCCAGAACGATCCCCTCGACGTTGAGCATCTCGAGCATGGTGATGCAGATGCGGTCCTCCGGCGCGGAATGGACCTTGTCGGGACTGACATCCTTCAGACGGTCGAAGGTCAGGGTCCCGATGCGCGCGACAGCCGCACCGTCCACGAAACTGTTTATTCGCTTCAGCGTCACCGGTTCGCCGGCGGCGATCGCCGCGGCAAGGCTCGCGCCGCCAGCGGGCTCGATGTAGCGGATCTGCGTTGAGGGTGCTGCTTCCCGAAGGTAAGAGGTGACGCCGGCGGAAAGCCCTCCGCCCCCGACCGGCAGGATGACCAGATCGGGTGCCCGGCCAAGCTGGTGCAGGATCTCAGCCCCGATGCTGGCCTGACCCTCGATCACGTCTTCATCATCGAACGGCGACAGAAACCAGGCGTTTGCCTGGGCGCAATAGGATTGGGCGGCGGCCAGCGTCTGATCGAAGTAGTCGCCGGTCAGCCGGATCTCCACGTTGTCCTCTCCGAAGGCGCGGGTCTTGTCGATCTTCTGCTGAGGTGTCGTCACCGGCATGAAGACTGTTCCGGAAACGCCGAAGTGGCGGCAGGCATAGGCGACGCCCTGCGCGTGATTGCCAGCCGAGGCGCAGACGAAATGGCGTTGGCTCGGATCGCGGGCAAGCACCTTCCGCATGGCGTTGAAGGCGCCGCGCAGCTTGTAGCTGCGCACGGGCGTCAGGTCTTCGCGCTTCAGGAAGACTTCTGCGCCGAAGCGCTGTGAAAGATGGACGTTCAGCTGCAGCGGCGTTTCCGGAAACAGGGCGCGAAGCGAAGTCGCCGTGTCGTCGGCACGGTCGGTGAAGGAAGTCACGGTCCAGCATCCCGCATTTCGAAGTTCGCCCCCTTTGCCGCATTCCGGCGGGCCGATGTCAAGACCGCCGCGCCTGATTTCGCCTTTGGCGCTAGGACCCCTGCAAAGGTGACCCTGCAAACGTGACACGGCATCGCCATATTTTTGACAATCCGATCTGTCCCAATAGGCCAGAGTTCATATGTGTCGTCCCGAGTTCAGACTAACGGTGGATCGGATGTCTGCTGCAAATGCCAAGACCTTCATAACGGTTATCGCCATCGCCGCCCTGATGAGCGGCCCCCTTGCCCCTGTCGCATCAGTTGCAGGCTTTGGCGCCGCTTACGCCAAGAATGACGGTGGTAACGGTGGCGGCAACGGTGGCGGCAACGGTGGCGGCAACGGGAACGGCAATGGTGGAAACAGTGGCAACGCCGGCAACAACGGCAAGGCCAAGGGCAAGGCCAAGGCCGCCGCAGTCCAATCGATCAAGATTTCGGTGAACGCGAACTATGGTTTGCTTGCGTCCGAGCTGAAGGCGCTTGAATCCATCATGGCGGATGTGAACGCGATCAAGCGTGCCAGCGCGCGTAGCCAGGTCGGCCGCTATCGCGAGTACCTCGCGGCGGCGGAGGCGACGATCGACGCGCAGAATGCCTATGGCGCAAGTGGCTCGGCTGCCGATCTGGAAACCCTGAACGCAGCGATCAAGACAGAGGCCAAGGCACTGGCGGCCGCAGCCAATGGACGGAAGCTGTCTGCAGAGGCCGTGGAACTGATCCGCAGCGTTCTGGGCATCGGTGCCTGACGCTACTTTGGATTTCCGCTGCCCTCCGCCCTTGCCCGGCACGGCGAAACCCAATAAACGGCAGCCGAATTGACGTCATGCAATGAGGCCGCCCCATGTCTGCCCCGAAGAAAGTCGTCCTTGCCTATTCCGGCGGTCTCGATACCTCGATCATCCTGAAATGGCTTCAGACCGAATACGGCTGCGAGGTCGTGACCTTCACCGCCGATCTGGGTCAAGGTGAAGAACTGGATCCCGCCCGCAAGAAGGCGGAGCTTCTTGGGATCAAGCCAGAGAACATCTACATTGAGGATGTGCGCGAAGAATTCGTACGCGACTTCGTGTTCCCGATGTTCCGCGCCAACGCGCTTTACGAAGGGCTCTATCTTCTTGGCACCTCGATCGCTCGCCCGCTGATCTCCAAGCGATTGGTCGAAATCGCTGCCGAAACCGGCGCGGACGCCGTGGCACATGGTGCGACGGGCAAAGGCAACGACCAGGTCCGGTTCGAACTTTCGGCCTATGCGCTGAACCCGCATATCAAGGTCATCGCACCCTGGCGGGAATGGGACCTGACCAGCCGCACCAAGCTGCTGGAATTCGCCGAGGCGAACCAGATCCCGATCGCCAAGGACAAGCGCGGAGATGCGCCGTTCTCGGTCGACGCGAACCTTTTGCACACATCCTCCGAAGGCAAGGTTCTGGAAAACCCGGCCGAAGAGGCGCCCGAATACGTGCTTCAGCGCATCACGCGCCCCGAAGACGCGCCGAACGAGCCCGAGTTCGTCGAGATCACCTTTGAAAAGGGTGATGCCGTCGCGATCAATGGCGCGGCGATGAGCCCCGCGACGATCCTGACGAAGTTGAACGAACTGGGCGGCAAGCACGGCGTCGGCATCCTCGACCTCGTGGAAAACCGCTTCGTCGGCATGAAGTCGCGCGGCGTTTATGAAACGCCTGGCGGCACGATCCTGCTCGAGGCACATCGCGGGATAGAGCAGATCACCCTGGACGCTGGCGCGGGCCACCTGAAGGATTCGATCATGCCCCGCTACGCCGAGCTGATCTACAACGGCTTCTGGTTCAGCCCCGAGCGCGAGATGCTTCAGGCGCTGATCGACAAGAGTCAGGAACACGTCAGCGGCACCGTGCGCGTGAAGCTTTACAAGGGATCGGCCCGCACCGTCGCGCGCTGGTCGGACCATTCGCTTTACAGCGAAAAGCACGTGACCTTCGAAGAGGACGCCGGCGCCTATGACCAGAAGGATGCCGCAGGCTTCATCCGCCTGAACGCGCTGCGTCTGAAGCTGATCGCCACGCGGAACGAGCGGGTCAAGGGCTGAAGCCCGCCGCTTGTGGACTAATCGTCGTCGACCTTGCCACGCAGCGCCTTTACGGCGCTGCGTTCTGCTTTCGCCTGTAGCCTGCGGCGCTGGCTACCAAGCGTGGGCTTCGTCGCAATACGCCGTTTGGGCGCGACCAGGGCCTTGCGGATCAACTCGACCAATCTTTCCCGCGCCAGTTCCCGGTTCTGCGCCTGGCTCCTGCTTTCTTCCGCGCGAATGACGATCGCGCCGCTGTCGGTCCAGCGACGACCAGCCAGCCGTTTGAGCCGCGCCTTGACCGCGTCCGTCAAATGCGGGCTGCGTTCGGCCTCGAACCGCAGGTCGACCGCCGTTGAAACCTTGTTGACGTTCTGTCCGCCGGGGCCGGATGCACGGCTGAAGCTTTCGCTCAGTTCCCAGTCGGCGATGGTGATGGTGTCCGTGATCCAAAGCATGGGGGTTACTTGCGCCTGGGGCTGGGTCTGGTCAAGGGTCGCGGTCCGGCGCCGCAACAGGGCAGCTTGTTCCTTGAACGGGTTTTCGGGAACGGAAAGGGCCGTTCCGATTTGGAACGGCCCTCCGAGATCTAAGGAGATGGACCAGTTAGGGTGCCGGGGTTCGGCTTGGCCCAGTCGTGAGTTGAAACCCTCGGGATTGCCCTCAGGCCACGGCCCCTCCGACTGTCCTGACACCTCTCTCCAATATCACTCTAGACACTGGATCACCTCCTTTCGCTGGGTTGCCGTTATCCACAGGCTGCCACAGATTTTGTGTTTGTCAAAACTTTTCACGCAACCCGTGTGGTCAATTTCCCGACAATCAGTCGGAATGGCACCAATGCAACACCGGCCAGGAACAATTTCACGAACCAGTCCGCGAAACCCAGTGAGACCCATAGCGGAACCATCGGGCCGACGCCGAGAAGCGGCAAGGACTCGCCCGCCCAGCTGACATCGTTCGCAGGCTCGATGAAGGTCAGGGCGCCCGAAAATGCGATGGTGAAGAACAGCGCCGTGTCCAGCGAGGACCCGACCAGCGTCGATACGAGCGGCGCGCGCCACCAGCTGCCCTGCCGGAGCCGGTTGAAGACGCTGATGTCCAGAAGCTGCGCGGCCAGGAAGGCGACGCCGGAACCGATGGCGATCCTGAGAGTGACGAGGGGCCCGAACTCGCCCATGATCTGACTGCCGATCAGCGAACAGATCACGCCGACCACGAAACCGGCGACCACGACCTTGCGCGCCGCGGGGGCGCCGTGCAGGCGGTTCGTCAGGTCGGTTACCAGGAAGGCGAAGGGATAGGTGAATGCGCCCCAGGTCAGCCACTGGCCGAACAGAAACTGCACGAGGATGTTCGAGGCCACGACGATGGCGGCCATGGCAAGAATGCCGGGGATCAGATTACGGGTCATGATGTATCCGTTTTTTACAAGGTCGCGGAGACTTGGCCCCGGACCATCCGGGACGGGCGCGCTTTAGTTGCCCGCGTCTTCCCGGTCAAGTCATTCCGTAACCCGCAGGTCCACGATCTCGGTGCGCTGGAGGCGCAGGAAATTGTCGTCCGAGATCAGCGTAAGCCGCGTCGCGCCGGTTTCGTCCTGCCAGGTCGCCAGACCTTCCAGGTTGTCGAATTCGCCCGCGCGGGTTTCGAAAAGCACCGCGGCAGAGGACAGACCCGCCTCTGTGGCCTCGAACCGCAGGACCCGCGTCATGAAGCCGATGAAGGGCCAGAAGTCACGCTCCAGCAGGTAGAGCCGACCGTCGGGGCCGAAATCTGCGCCAACCGGATGCCAGGTGCCCGTCCGCGCCAGCCGCAGCGCCGGCAGCCAGTCGCCATCCCGGAATCGCAGGACGTCGTGCGCCCCGGATGTGGCGCTCTCGGACACGGCCCAGAGCGTTCCGTCCGGTCCTGCGGCCAGCGCCTCCGTGCCCTGATTGCCACGCCAACCGCGCGAAATCGCAGGTGCCAAGGCAACCGATGCTGCGGCGTCGTGAATCGGCCAAAAGGACAGGCGGTGTTCCTGCTCGAAGCTGACGACGATCGTGCCATCGGGCAGCGTGGCCAAGCCTTCGGAGTCGACGAGCTTACCCGGCGGCGGGCCATCGGCTTCGTCAAGCAGCGGGGTTGTCCGGTCGACCGTGGCGCCGATCACCACCCCGCCCGCGTTCCTTTCGAACCGTCCCGCAAAAAGACGCCCCCTGTCCGATGCGGTGAAAAAGCCTAACCCGTCGGGCGTGAGTTCCAGCGAAGACAGTCCGCCAAGATCCGGGTCACCCTGCGACCAGACGAAGGACCCCAGCACTTCTGCGACCGGCGCTGCCAGCACGGGCGCTGCCAGCACGGGCGCGATCAGGACCGCCTGCGCGACGCTCAGTCCGAGGACAGCACGACGGAACATTGTCTGGGCAGATCCGACATGGTGTATTCGCGGGCCGTCTTCTTGCGCTTGCCCTTCGGCTTCGCCTTCTTGGGGGGGTTCTTCAGTTCTTCCAGATAGGTCGTCACCCACCAGTTCAGGGTTTCGTCGCAGCCGTCGCCCCCCTTTGAAAGTTCGGCGACGGTGGGCCGCTGGGTTTCGCAGTTGCGCGCTCCCCTTGGACATTTCAGGCGGACGTGAAAATGGCTGTCATGTCCGTAAAGCGGCCGGATCCTCTGCAGCCAGCGCTTGTCGGCCTTTGTCGCCGTTCGGCAAAGTTCTATCTTGATCGCTGCGGCGACAAAGATGCGGTCGACCCTGGGATCAGAGGCAGCGATCTTCAGCAAGGCCGCGTGCGCAGCCGTCCAGTTTCCGTTGATCCGTGTCTGATCGCTGGTCCTGACCGAAACCGAACTGACTTTTTCGCGGTCCGTCACGCTGAGGTTCAGGCGGGAAGGTGGCAGCAGCCAGATGTCGGCATCCAGACCGATCTGGTGGCTTGAGTGCCCCGAGGTCATCGGCCCCCCGCGCGGTTGTGACATGTCCCCGATGTAGAGCCCCGGCCATCCAACCGACTGCGCCTTGCGCGACAGGTCGACCAGGTATTCGACCAGTTCCGGCTGGCCCCAGTTCCTGTTGCGCGAAAGCCGCATCGCCTGCCACGTCGGCCCGCTTTCCGGCAGTTGGACCATGCCCGCGCCGCATCCCTTGGCGTAGGAGCCGATGGGTTCGGATGGCTGGGCGGAGGCGGCGCGCTTCGCTCCGAAAAGCTGGTTGGCAAGCTGTTCGGCGCCTGCCGGCACGGCGGCAAACAGGGAAATCAGCAAAAGGGCGATGCGAAATGTCATTGGTCACCTCTCGGTCGGACCCAGATCAGAAGAAACAACCCAAGCGCAAGCAGCGGGATCAGCGGTGCGATCCCCAGCCGCGCGCTGCCTGTCGCCGTGGTCGCGGCCGCCACCATCGCCGGAGCCAGGAACGACGTCGCCTTGCCCGACAGACCATAAAGCCCAAAGGCTTCCGCAGCGCGGTCGGGGTCGGCATGAAGGACCATGAGCGTCCGGCTTGATGCCTGCAGCACGCCGCCAGCCGCTCCGATCAGCGCGCCGCAAAGGTAGAAGATCTGGTCGGGCAGGGATGACCCTTCGGTCAGCGCGATCCCGAAGACCGCGTCGCGCGACAGCCCCATCAGGGTCGCACAGACCAGGATCAGAATCAGGATGCAGCCGATGATCACGGGCTTCGGACCGACGAGGCGATCAAGCCGCCCACCTGCCCAGCAGGCCACCGCCGCCGTGATAGCGGCGATGATGCCGAATGTGCCGCTTTGGACGACGCCCCAACCGAGCACGTTCGAGGCAAAGGCGCCGCCCAGCCCATAGATCGCGTTCAGCGCGTCACGATAGAACATCGAGGACGCCAGATACGCCGCCAGGCTCTTGCGCTGCGGCAGGGCCTTCAGACTTGCCCACAGACGGCCAAGTGCGCGCGTGGCGGCATGTGCCGCCGGTCGCGCGGGCTCTGCAACCCACAGGAAGAACGGGATCATGAACAGGACGTACCAGATCGCGGTGAAGGGGCCGACAGCACGTGTCCCTTCGCGCGCGGCGGGGTCAAGCCCGAGGACCGGCTCGATTCCGGCGAAGGTTCGCCCTGTCGCGGCGGTTTCCGCGAACAGCAGAAGCATCACGAACAGCGCCAGAACGCCGCCCGCATAGCCAAAGGCAAAGCCGGATCCGGAAACCCTGCCCAGTTCCTCCTTCACGGCGAGCTGCGGCATCAGGGCGTTGGTGAAGATGGTTGCGAATTCCATCGCGATCAGGCCAAGGCCGAAGAACACGAGCGGCCAGAAGATGCCTCCACCCGGCAGCGTCCACCACAGCGCGAAGGCGCCCGCAACGTAAAGGACGGAGAACCCGCGGATCCAGCCCATCCGGTTGCCGCTGCCGTCCGCAACCGCGCCAAGGACAGGCGCGAGAACCGCGATGAAAAGCCCCGTCACCGTCAGACCGGCCGACCAGTAGGCCTGGGCCTGGGCCGCGGCGGCTTCGGGTCCGGCGCCTGAAGCGGCGAAGTGTGCGCGTGCAACCTCGGCGAAGTACGGGGCGAAGATGAACGTCAGCAGAAGTGTGCTGTACGGCTGGCTGGCCCAGTCGAAAAAGAACCAGCCCCAGATGCGTTTCCGTGCCGAAACGGCCATGCCCGCTGCGCCCCTAGCTGTTTTTCCCGATCAAGCCTGAAAAGGCCAAGGGGTGCAAGGCGGCTCAGCGCTTCGGCGGCCAGGGGCGCAGCGCATCGGCGGCGATCCAGGCCCTGACCCACTCCGGCAGGTCGGGGCTGTGCGTGTCGCGGCCCATCGCGCCCAGCACCGTTGACGGTGGCACGATCCCTTCGCCGGATGTGATGGCGGAACGCAGAAGCATGTGACTGGTGCACTCACCGTTCCGCCACATGCTTTGTTCGATGTAGAAGAAGCGGTGATCCCAGCCAATGCAGCGGCTGCGCATCTCGATCCGCTGGCAGGCGCGGACGCGGCGGCGATATCGCAATGTGTTGCCCGCGACGGTGATGCCCCATCCCTTGGCCCGAAGGGCGGATATCAGCCCGGTGCGGATCGCCATCGGCAGGCGGCCAAGGTCATACATCGTCAGCGTGCGGCCATTGTTGAGTTCAACCCACGGATCCAGGTCCCAGGGCCAGCAGATGTGATGCGAAACGTGGGTATCGGTCAGGTCCAAAGGGGTCGCGCGGCGCGCACGGAAACTTTCCTTGAACATGCGGACGAAGGGATACATGGCGGCTCCGGACAGGGTTTGGCCGCATCGGGGCCCCAAGCACCGCCAAGGTCAACAGCGACGTTGCGTTAGATGGTTGCGCGCCGCGGGGCGACCGCTTACCTCTGGTCCGACCTGATTTGCCGGAGGCCCGATGAAGTCGTTGTTTGACATCCTGATGCTGATCCTCGACGTGGTTTGGTTCGTCATGATCGCGCATATCATCATGTCCTGGCTGATCAGCTTCCAGGTCCTGAACACGCGCCAGACGCTGGTTGCCCAGATCTGGTTCGGACTGAACCGCATGCTGGAGCCCATCTATGCCCCGATCCGGCGATTCCTGCCGCAGACGCCGGGGCTTGACCTTGCGCCTCTGGTCGCATTCCTTGCCCTGATCGCATTGCGCATCGTGCTGCAGAACAACGCGGGCTTCTTCTACGGCTACTGAGCCTTGCTTCGTCCAGCCCTTCGTGAAAGATTCGGGGGCAACGAGCAGAGACAAGATCAACGATGCAGCGCGCCGAGGAGATCCTATCCTCCGTTTTCGGATTCGCCGGGTTCCGTCCCGGACAGGCAGAAATCGTCGCCGCCGTGGCGGACGGGCGGAACACGCTTGCAATCATGCCGACGGGCGGGGGCAAGTCGCTGTGCTACCAGCTTCCCGCGCTGCTGCGCGACGGCGTGACGGTGGTTATTTCCCCGCTGATCGCGCTCATGCGGGACCAGGTTCGGGCGCTGCGTGAAACGGGCGTCGCGGCCGGAGCGCTGACATCGGGCAATACCGAAGCCGAGAATTCAGAGGTCTTTGCCGCCCTGGACGCAGGCGAACTGAAGCTGCTCTACATGGCGCCTGAAAGGCTCGCGTCCGGCGGGACGCTGTCGCTCTTGCGTCGGATCGGAACCAGCCTGATCGCCGTGGACGAGGCCCACTGCGTCAGCCAATGGGGCCATGATTTTCGTCCCGACTACCTGCGCATCGGTGATCTGCGCCGCGCGCTTGGCGTGCCGCTTGCCGCCTTCACCGCGACCGCGGACGAAGAGACCAGGGCCGAAATCGTCACGCGGCTTTTCGATGGGCAGCAGCCCGCGTCCTTCCTGCGCGGTTTCGACAGGCCGAACATCCACCTGGCCTTCTCGGTCAAGAACCAGCCGCGGCGTCAGATCCTGGAGTTCGTCGCCGCGCGTAAGGGACAGTCCGGCATCGTCTATTGCGGCACGCGCGCCAAGACCGAAACCCTTTCGAAGGCTCTGCGCGAGGCGGGTCATCCCGCTTGCCACTACCATGGCGGAATGGAGGCCGACGACCGGCGTGAGGTCGAGGTGCGTTTCCAGCGCGAGGATGGTCTGATTGTCGTGGCCACGGTCGCCTTCGGCATGGGGATCGACAAGCCGGACATCCGCTGGGTGGCCCACGCCGATTTGCCCAAGTCGATCGAGGCCTACTACCAGGAAATCGGCAGGGCGGGGCGTGATGGTGCCCCGGCCGAGACCCTGACGCTTTACGGCCCCGACGACATCCGTCTCCGCCGTGCCCAGATCGACGAGGGGCTGGCCCCGCAGGACCGAAAGGCGGCGGACCACGCAAGGCTCAACGCGCTGCTTGGGCTGGCCGAGGCGACGTGTTGCCGGCGCCGGCGGCTTCTGTCCTATTTCGGCGAAGACGCCGAACCCTGCGGCAACTGCGACCTGTGCGACACGCCGCCCGATCTGTTCGACGGGACCGAGGCGGTGCGCAAGGCATTGTCGGCCGCACTCAGAACGGGCGAAAGCTTTGGCGCGGGGCACCTGATCGACATCCTGACAGGGCAGGCGACGGACAAGGTGCGCGAGCGCGGGCATGATGCCTTGCCGACCTTCGGCGTGGGGCGCGACCGCACCAAGGCCCAATGGCAGGCGATCTTCCGTCAGATGCTGGGCCACGATCTTTTCCGTCCCGATCCCGAACGTCAGGGCGCCTTGCGCATGACCGAGGCCGCGCGTCCGATCCTGCGCGGCGAGGCGGAAATCACGCTGCGTCGCGACACGATCCGCGCGCCGTCTGGTCCCGTCGTGCGCACGCTTGTATCGGACGAGGACGCGCCGCTGCTGTCCGCGCTGAAGGCAAAGCGCCGCGCCCTTGCCGAGGCCGCGCGCGTCCCTGCCTATGTGATCTTTCCCGACCGCACATTGATCGAAATGGCCGAGCGGCGGCCCGCGACGCTTGACGAAATGGCCCGGATCAGCGGCGTCGGCGCCAAGAAACTGGAAAGCTACGGCGGCGCGTTCCTGCAGGTGATCACCGGCGCCCTGGACAGCGCGCCGCATCCCGCCCGACTGCGCATGGCGAAGCGTTCGGAAGGGGAGGTCTTCGACCGGCTCGCAGCGGTGCAGCAGGATCTGGCGCGCGGCCCCGATGGAACCGGGAAATTCTTGTCCTGCACGCCCGTCACCTTGGCCCGCATCGTCGAAAGCCGCCCGAGGACCCGCGCGGAAATTGAGCGCATCGGCGGGGTCGGGGCGCAGAAGGCGGACCGTTTCGCGGACGCTTTCCTGGCAGTGCTGCGCGAAGGCTAGACCGAGCTTTCCGACGCCGCAGGCGACGCGCATTCGGGCCGGTACTCCGCGATGCGTTCGACCAGAGCGGATTTGCGCAGCGGCTTGGTCAGGTAGCGATCCATTCCTTCCGCCAGTATGCGGCCCTCTTCCCCGTCAAGTGCGTGTGCCGTCAGGGCCACGATTGGCACGCGCGTGCCTGTTCCCTCTTCCAGCGCACGGATCGCCCGGCTTGCCTGCCGCCCGTCCATCTCTGGCATCGAGATGTCCATGAAGATCAGGTCGGGGCGGAAGCTTCGCCAAAGCTCGATCGCCTGGCGGCCGTTGGCGGCGAACTCCAGCGCGATGTCCAGATCCTGAACCATCTTGCGGAAGACAAGCTGGTTGGTGCGATTGTCCTCGGCGACGAGGACGCGCATCTGCCGGTCTCCGTCGGCCAAGGCGGCGCCGGAGTCCACGGCACTGGCTGCAGGCGGCGACAGTTCCCGAAGGTGATGATACAACTCGCTGCGCAGAATCGGCTTTTGCAGCCGCGCGGTGCAGCTTTCGCCAGGTCCCGGCGCATCTGGGTCCGCAAAAAGCCCCAGAATCGGAACGGACGCATCTTTGGCGCGCAAAGCGGCTGACACGGGCTGGCCTTCGGCCGTATCGAGATCTCCATCCATCAGGACCAGATCGAAACCCGTCCCGTCGCCAAAGACCATAAGCGCTTCCGCTGCGGAGCGGCAGGATGTCACGGTCAGCCCGTAGGTCTGCAGTTGCCGCTCGATGATCCTTCGGTTGACCAGAAGCTCGTCAAGAACCAGGGCCGAGCGCAGCTGGATCGGACGGTCGGGCCGATCGACCGTGATCGGTTCGGCCGCGGGCAGCCGTAGGGTGAACCCGAAACACGACCCGTGGCCCAGCTCGCTGTCGACCCAGACCGTGCCCCCCATCAGGTTGACCAGCTGGCGCGTGATCGCCAGACCAAGGCCCGTGCCCTCGAACTTCCGGTTCGACAGATCCTCGACCTGGTGGAACTCTTCGAAGATGTCATGCAGGTGCTGCTCGGCGATGCCGATCCCGGTATCCTCGATCGTCAGATGAAGCTCATACTCGCGCTTGCCCGTCTCCATTCCGACAACGCGGGTCAGAACATGTCCGGATTCGGTGAACTTCACGGCATTGCCCATCAGGTTGGTCAGGATCTGCCGCACGCGGCCGCCGTCGGCGACATAGCGGGTGGGCAGGAACATGTCGAAGTCGACCAGAAGGCGAATGCCCTTGTCGCGCGCCGCCGGCTCAAGCAGCAGCATCACCTCATGCAGGCAATGATCCAGGTCGAAGGGACCAGGGGCCAGTCGCAGCCGCTCGGCTTCGGCCCTGGAGTAGTCCAGAATGTCGTTGATGATCGCCAGCAGCGCCTCGCCCGAGGTGCGAATGGTCTCCGCGTAAAGCCTTTGCTCTTCGTTCAGCGCGGTGTCGCACAGCAGTTCCGCCATGCCGACGACGCCATTCATGGGCGTGCGAATCTCGTGACTCATGTTGGCCAGAAACGCCGACTTTGCGCGGCTTGCCGCTTCGGCCCTTTCGCGCGCGTCCTTCAGTTCGGCTTCGCGCTCGATCGTCCGGGTGATGTTCTGAACAAGGCTGACAAGGTCACCCGAGTCGCAGCGGCGATCGATCAGACGGATGTGATGCCCGCCGCGCAAGCGGACCACGCGGGGTGGGATCACCTCGCGCATCATGCGGGCAGTCATGTCGTGGCGCCAGTCCTGAGCATCCATACCCTCGATCTCGGCGAGGCCGTTTTCGGCCATCACCTTCAGGATCGTGTCGTAGTGGACGCCGGGCTCGATCTCGACAAGACCGTCGAAAGGGGCCAGGTAGGCACGATTGGCCACGACAAGGCGCAGGTTCCGGTCGAAAAGGGCGAAGCCGTCGCGGATCGTGTCCAGCGCGTCCCAGAGCCGCTGCTTGGCCGTTTGCGCCTGCAAGTGCGCGGATTCTAGATCGCTGACATACTGACCGTGCTGGCATTTGAGCGTCTCGGCCTCGCGCAAGGCTGATTGCAGGAAGCCGCGCTGCGCGACGATCTGGTCCGACAGGCTGAGAGCGTGCCGCGCCAGCTGCTCGTTGGCCAGGAAAAGCTCCCGCTTCTTCTGGTCGAGCAGACGCTCTGCCGCGAGCCGCGCCCGCCTTTCCCTGAAAAGCCTTTCCGCCATGTTCACCGGAAGCCTCCCCCCGCGCACCTCCGGCAGAATGGCCCGGCTCGGTGAAGGGAGCCTTAATGGCAATCGGCAATGGAAAGCGGTACCCGCTCTGGCCGGGTCAGACCGTTTCGATGGCCAGGGCGATTCCCTGCCCGCCGCCGATGCACATGGTGATCAGCGCGCGCCGCCCGCCGATACGTTCCAGTTCGTGCAGCGCCTTGACCGTGATGATTGCGCCCGTGGCGCCGACCGGATGGCCAAGCGCGATCGCGCCGCCGTTGGGATTCACCTTCCCGAGGTCGAATCGAAGTTCATGCGACACCGCCAAGGCCTGCGCCGCGAACGCTTCGTTCGATTCGACGACGTCGAAATCGTCGACCGTGAGCCCGGTGCGCGCGCACAACGCACGGACCGCCGGGACCGGGCCGATGCCCATGACCTCGGGTCGCACACCGGCGTGGGCATAGCCGAGAATGCGGGCACGGGGCCTTAGGCCTGCGCGTTCGGCAGCCTTTGCGCGGCCCAGGACAAGTGCTGCGGCGCCGTCGTTGATGCCCGAAGCATTTCCCGCGGTCACGGTGCCGTCCTTCTGGAACGCCGGCCGCAGCGCCGACAATGCCTCGGGCGTGGTCGCCTTGGGGTGTTCATCAGTGTCGAAGACGACCGTGCCCTTGCGGGTCGCGATTTCGACCGGGACGATCTGATCCCTGAACCGGCCTTGCGCGATCGCGCGGGCGGCGCGTGCCTGGCTTTCAAGGGCAAGGGCGTCCTGCGCGGCGCGGTCGATGCCGTGTTCGCGCGCGACGTTCTCGGCGGTCACACCCATGTGGCCGGTGCCGAACGGGCAGGTCAGCGCGCCGGTCATCATGTCGATCATCGTCGTATCGCCCATCTTCTGACCCCATCGGACGGTCCGAAGCATGTGGGGCGACCGGCTCATGCATTCGGCGCCACCGGCAAGGGCGAAGTCCGCATCGCCCAGCATCAGCGCCTGCGCCGCCGAAACGATGGCCTGCGCGCCAGACCCGCACAGCCGGTTGACGTTCATCGCCGGGGTGCCGTTCGGAACGCCCGCCCCAAGCGACGCGACGCGTGACAGGTACATGTCGCGCGGTTCGGTGTTGATGACGTGGCCAAAGACGACTTGACCGATGCTGTCCGGCGCAACCCCCGCCCGGTCCAGCGCCGAGCGCGCGACGATCGCCGCAAGGTCGATCGGACCGATTGCGGACAGGCTGCCGCCGAAGGTGCCGATGGCGGTTCGTGCGGCGGAAAGGATGACGATGTCGTCGGCCATGGGTCTTCTCCTTTTGTCTGGGCGCTGGATCGGTCCGCGCCGGCTTGTCAAAGGCCGCCCTGCCAGTCGCGCACGGCATCGAGCGGATAGAGCAGCATGAGGATGTTCAGCGCCAGCCCGTCGCGGATCAACCACATCGTCAGCGCCTCGAACCCGATCACCATCACGACACTGACCCAGACTGGCACAACACGCGCAAGATGGAAGCCGATCACCATGGCGAGGATGTCGGCAAGCGCGTTGATCACGCTGTCGCCGTAGTAGTCGAGCGATATCGTGACGGCTCGGTATCGCTCGATGATCCAGTTGGAGTTCTCGATGATCTCCCACCCGGCTTCGACCGCGGTCGCGATCACCAGGCGCCAGCCGAAGGACATGCGCCGCGCGATCAGCCAAAGCGCGAGATAGAACAGGATGCCGTGCAGGATATGCGACGGGGTGTACCAGTCCGTCAGATGCTGGGAATTCTCGGAACTGATGGTTTCGCCGTGCCAGAGCTTGACGTAGCCGCAGGTGCAGATCGGAACGCGCCCGGCCCAGAGCAACCACAACGCCGCCACGGTGAAAATAGCCAGGACGATCCAATAGGGGCGCGTTGCTTTGCTCATGCGCGCAGGCAAGCACGCCCGCACCGTTCGGTAAAGCACCGCTATTCGTGACGTAGCGGAACACGCCCGCGTGGCGACAGAAGAAAGACCTTCTGGCCCTCGATCACGATCGCGGACAGCGCCTTGCCGTAGCCCGCGCCAGTGTCGATGTTCAGCCGGTTGCCATAATGCGTGACCTGGTCGACGGGCGTGTGGCCGTGAACGACAAGCGCACCGTGATCGCGGGAGTCGTCAAGAAACGGCGCGCGTATCCAGATCAGGTCGGTTTCCGTCTGCTGCGCCAGCGGGACACCGGGGCGTATTCCGGCATGGACGAAGACCGCCTCTCCACGCGCGAACGACGTTTCCAGCCCGGCCAGGAAATCGCGATGCGCCACGGGCACCTTTCGGCGCGCCTCGGCGGCAAGATCGGTCATGTAGCGCTCACCGACCCCGTCAACGCCGTAGGAGGCAAGGGTTTCGCTGCCGCCAAGGCGCGGATGGATCCAGTTCAGTTCGGCGCGCAGCCCGGGGTCGTGGTAGTCCGGGTCTTCGAGAAAGCCCGAAAACATGCGGTCGTGGTTGCCCTTGAGCACCACCCAGGGCTCGCCCCGTTCCAGACCCGCCAGAAGAAAGCTCAGCACACCCCGGCTGTCCGGACCGCGGTCCACCAGATCGCCCACATGGACGACCGGGGCGCCGCTGTCCGATTGCTCGGCCCTGTCCTGCGCGATCAGCCGATGCGCCGCCTGAAGCTTGTCCAGGTGACCATGAATGTCGCCGATTGCATAGGTCCGCATGTCTTCGCCCTCGAGTCGGGCGGGACCCTAGCCCGGTGACGCGGGGGCTGCAACGCAGTGTTCAGGCGGCCGCGTCGGGCAGGAAGGCGTAGGAATGCGTGTTGACGTCACCGCTCCAGCGCCAGAGCGCCAGGATACCTTCCGATCCCGTGCGGAACGCATGGGGCATGAGGCTTGGGTGATGAATGTAATCCCCCGCCTTGCGAACCCTGATGTCATCGCCCGCGGTCCAAAGCGCGCTGCCCGCGAGGATCACATAGGTTTCGTCGGCGTCGTGATTGTGCAGCGCATAATACGTGTCGGGCCGCTGATAAAACAGACCAAGCCGCAGATCGGGCGTCAGGATCGGCCCTTCGGGTCCCATCAGCGTTGTGACCGCGCAGATCGACGCCGCGGTATCGCTCATCCGGTCGGCCACGGGGTTGGTCCCCCATGGGATCAGGTGCTGAGCATCCAGTATCGCCTGCGCGGCGGGGTGGTCCGAGGTCGCCAGAAGGGCGCGCATCATCGCGTCAAGTTCGCATGGCGGCTGCGGAAGGAACGCATGTTGTGCGGGTGTCGTCGTCAGCGCGCGTGCGGTGCGCTCTGCCTCGGTCCGGCCTTCGGACTGGTAGACCCCAGCGAGCGCGCTGAGAAGCGTATCGAAAACGGTCTGTTCCATGGCGGCCCCCGATGTGAATCAGCGGCGCCGAATTTGCCTTTGATTCCGTCTTGCAACGCGGCTTGTAGCGACAGGGCTTGGTCGTTTTTTTGCAGGTGGAAGCGCGAAGGTCGGGAAAGGACTGGCGCGGCGCGGGCGGCGCCAGTCCGGATGGCACTCAGCCGAATCAGGCCACGTTGAACTCGAGCGGCCGGACGGAGCTGAACATGCCGGTGGCGATCAGCGCCTTCTGCGTCGCCTCGGGCAGACGTTCGTCGAGGTACAGAAGCGCGATCGCGTCGCCGCCGGCGCTGGCGCGGCCCAGGGTGAAGTTCGCGATGTTCACGCCCGCTTTGCCCAGCGTCTGACCCAGGGTGCCGATGATGCCCGGCACGTCCTCGTTCGTGGTGTAAAGCATGTGCGACCCGATCTCGGCGTCGATGTTGATGCCCTTGATCTGGATGAAGCGCGGCTTGCCGTCCGAAAAGACCGTGCCCGCGATCGAGCGTTCGCGCTTGTCGGTGACCACGGTCAGCTTGATGTAGCCGTCGAAGACCCCGCCCTTTTCCTGCCGCGTGGTGGAAATCTGGATGCCGCGCTCCTTCGCGATGACAGGCGCCGAGACCAGGTTCACGTCCGGGTTCGTGGCCTTCATGATCCCCGCGATCGCGGCGCAGTTCAGCGCCTGCAGGTTCATCATCGAAACGGTGCCGTCGTAAAGCACGTTGATCGCCTTGACCGGCTCGTCGGTCAGCTGACCCGCGAAGGCGCCCAGGTGATCCGCAAGCTTCAGCCAGGGGCCCATCACCGCGGCTTCCTCGGCCGTGACAGAGGGCATGTTCAGCGCGTTCTGGACGGCACCCGTCAGAAGATAGTCCGACATCTGTTCGGCCACCTGGAGCGCCACGTTCTCCTGCGCCTCGGTGGTCGAGGCGCCCAGGTGCGGCGTCACGACGACATTGGGCAGATGGAACAGCGGCGAGGCGGTGGCGGGCTCGACCTCGAACACGTCGAAGGCCGCGCCGGCTACGTGGCCCGACCTCAGGGCCTCGGCCAGGGCCGCCTCATCGACAAGGCCGCCGCGTGCGCAGTTGATGATGCGCACGCCTTTCTTCGTCCTGGCGATCGCGTCGCGCGACAGGATGTTGCGCGTCTTGTCGGTCAGCGGCACATGCAGCGTGATGAAGTCGGCGCGCACCAGCAGTTCGTCCAGCTCGACCTTGGTCACGCCCATTGATCTTGCGCGCTCTTCGCTGAGGAAGGGGTCATAGGCGACGACCTTCATGTGCAGGCCAAGCGCGCGATCGCAGACGATCGACCCGATGTTGCCCGCGCCGATCACGCCCAGCGTCTTGTTGAAAAGCTCGACGCCCATGAAGCGGTTCTTTTCCCACTTGCCGTCATGGGTCGACACGCTGGCCTCGGGCAGTTGCCGGGCGACGGCAAACATCATCGCGATCGCGTGTTCAGCTGTCGTGACCGAGTTGCCGAAAGGCGTGTTCATCACGATGACGCCGCGCTTGGACGCCGCCGGAATGTCGACATTGTCGACGCCGATGCCGGCGCGGCCGATCACCTTGAGGTTGGTCGCGGCGGCCAGGACCTTGTCGCTGACCTTGGTGGCCGAGCGGATGGCAAGGCCATCGTACTGGCCGATCACCTCAAGGAGCTTGTCCTTGTCCTTGCCAAGGTCGGGCAGGTAATCGACGTCAACACCGCGGTCGCGGAAGATCTGGACGGCGGTTTCGCTCAGTTTGTCGGATACGAGAACTTTGGGAGCCATGATGGGGTTTTCCATTTTGTGGCGCCCGTCCGGTCCGGCACCTGCCGCGCGGCGCGCGAACAGGGCCGTCCAAACGGGCGGGACAGGTCAGGCAGCGGCTTGAAGGGCTTCGATCTCGGCCAGGAAGGCCCACTCGATCCACGGCATCAGCGCGGCGACATCGGCGGTTTCCACCGTCGATCCGCACCAGATGCGCAGACCCGGGGGCGCGTCGCGGTAAGCGCCGGCGTCAAGTGCGACGCCCTGCTTTTCCAACCGCTTCGCGACGGCCTTGGCAAAGGCCGCACCGTCAGTGATGCGTGCATCGGTGAACTTCAGGCACACGCTGGTCGTCGAGGCCGTCCTGGGATCGGCCGCGAGATCCGCGATCCATGACTTGTCCGCGATGAAGTCGCGCACCGCCTTCGCATTGGCCTCGGCCCGCGAGATCAGGCCGGTTAGGCCACCGATGGAACGGGCCCAGTTCAGCGCGACGAGATAGTCTTCGACGCAAAGCATGGACGGGGTGTTGATGGTTTCGCCGACGAAAATGCCCTCGATCAGCTTGCCGCCCTTGGTCATGCGGAAGATCTTGGGCAGCGGCCAGGCGGGCGTGTAGCTTTCCAGCCGCTGGACCGCGCGGGGGCCGAGGATCAGGACACCATGTGCGCCCTCACCGCCCAGAACCTTCTGCCAGGAGAAGGTGACGACATCGAGCTTGTCCCACGGCAGGTCCATCGCGAAGGCCGCCGAGGTTGCGTCGCAGATGGTCAGGCCGGCGCGGTCGGCCGGAATCGCGTCGCCGTTCGGCAGCCGCACACCCGAGGTCGTGCCGTTCCACGTAAAGACGACGTCCTTGTCAAAATCGACCTCGGCGAAGTCCACGATCTCGCCGTAGGGGGCCTTGCGCACCGTCGCATCCAGCTTCAGCTGCTTGACCACGTCGGTGACCCAGCCTTCGCCGAACGATTCCCATGCCAGCATTTCCACCGGGCGGGCGCCGAGAAGCGACCAGAGCGCCATTTCGACCGCGCCGGTGTCGGAGGCGGGAACGATGCCGATGCGGTAGTCCGCGGGCACGCCCAGAATTTCGCGGGTAAGGTCGATCGCCTCTTTCAGCTTGGCCTTGCCAATAGCCGCGCGATGCGACCGACCAAGCGGCGCGTCTGCAAGCATGTCGAGGGAGAAACCGGGAATCTTCGTGCAGGGGCCCGAAGAGAAGCGCGGATTTGCCGGCCGCGCGGCCGGGGTCGTTACGTCGGTCATGGTATCCTTCCAGATAGTCGCCCCTCGTTGGGGAGGGGTGTCCCACCGACAGCGATATTCGGGTGCCGGGGCTGGCGCAAGCGGGAAAACTGTCCTAAAGCGCCGCTTGAGGCACAAAATGCGACGCCCGGCGTCCACTATCGGAAACGTATCGATGTACATCGCGACCCTTCTTTCCAGCCCGGACCGGGCCAATCTGGATCGCAGCGCGGTCGAAGCGCTGCGCGACGCCTGGGGCGGTGGGGAAGCGCATTGGCTCAATCCCGGAATCGCCGCGGAATTCGCCCTGCCTGCCGTGCCGGAAAACCGGTGGGACGTCTGGGCCGGGCTTCAGGGCCTTGGCGTCGATCTGGTCGTTCAGCAGGCCGAAGGGCGGCGCAAGAAGATGCTGCTGGCCGACATGGACTCGACCATGATCGGGCAGGAATGCATCGATGAACTGGCCGAAATGGCCGGTGTCGGGCCACGCGTGGCGGAAATTACGGCGCGGGCGATGAACGGAGAGCTGGACTTCGAGGGCGCCTTGCTTGAACGCGTCTGCCTTCTTCGGGGGCTGCCCGACACCGTGATTGCCCAGGTTCTGGCCGAACGGATCACGATGACGCCCGGCGGTCGCGAACTGATCGCGACGATGAAGGCGAACGGAGGCTACGCTGCGCTGGTCTCCGGCGGGTTCACCGCCTTTACCGAGGCTGTCGCGGAAAGGCTTGGCTTCGACGAGCACCGCGCCAACACGCTTCTTGCAGACAACGGAACCCTGACCGGCGACGTCGCGCGCCCGATTCTGGGCCGCGAGGCGAAGATCGCCGCGCTGAGGGAGATAACCGCCAAGCTAGGGCTGACGTATCAGGACGTGCTGGCGGTCGGCGACGGGGCGAACGATCTGGGAATGCTGCAATTGGCTGGAGCGGGCGTCGCGCTGCACGCCAAGCCCGTGGTCGCCGCGCAATGCGATATCCGCATCAACCACGGCGATCTGACCGCGCTTCTCTACATCCAGGGTTATTCAGTGGACGAGTTCGCCTGAGGCAATCGAACCCTCTGCGGTCCGTGACGGGTGATCCGAGGGCGTCTATCGGTTCGGCTGCAGCGCCTGGGGCGAGGCAAGCTCGGCTATCACGGCTTGCGCCGCCGCGCGAGGATCGGGCGCTGTCCAGATCGGACGGCCGACCACGATGTGATCGGCCCCGTCCGCCACGGCCTGTGCCGGTGTTGCGACGCGTTTCTGGTCGCCGAGGGCAGCCCCCGCAGGCCGTACGCCCGGCGTCACGATCAGCCGGCCCTCGGCCTCGGGGATGGCGCGGATCGCCGCAGCCTCGTTCGGGCTGCAGATCACCCCATCGGCCCCCGCTGCGAAGGCGCGGGCCGCGCGTTCGATGACGATGTCGCGGACGTCGCCGGGAACGATCAGTCCTGCGTCGAGGTCAGCCCGGTCGAGCGATGTCAGGATCGTCACCGCAAGGATCTTGAGCTCCTTGCCCGCGGCGCCGGCCTTTGCCGCGCGAACGACATGCGGATCGCCGTGCACCGTCAGGAAATCGAGGTCGAACTGTGCGATTCCGCGCACCGCGGCCTCGACCGTTGCGCCGATGTCGAACAGCTTCATGTCGAGGAAGATGCGCTTGCCGTGTTCCTGCTTCAGCTCGTTGGCCAGCGCCAGCCCGCCGCCGGTCAGCATGCCAAGCCCGATCTTGTAGAAGCCGACGGAGTCGCCCAGCCTGTCAGCCAGTTCCAGTCCGGCGACGGCGTTGGGAACGTCTAGCGCGACGATGAGGCGGTCATCAGGCTGGGTCATCTGGATCTCCCTCGCGGTTTGCGGGGGTTTGGGGCGACATGGCGCGCCTGTCAAGGACCCGACGCAGGCCGAACAGCGGGACGTCGTGAAGATCGGGGTGGATCGCAGCGCGATTTCAGCTCGGGGCGTGGACCCGGAACCGGATGACCAAGCAAGCCGCTCGCGCTTGGTGCCAGTCTGCGACCGATCAGGCCACGCGCCTCGTCTGGCGCAATCCCGGGTTTGCGGCGAAGACCAGCTTCGCCGCGGCAAGCAGGCGGTCGCGCAAGGGCGCGGCGCCGGGTGCCCGGGCGGGGGCCGAAACCGCGATGTCCACCCACGCGACGGCCGCGCCTGAAACGGGTTCGCTGAGCAGCCGAACCAGCGCGTCGACCCTTCCCGCAGTCGACGAGCGACGGGCATGGATGACGCGGGCCGAGAGGATCCGCATCACGATGCCCGGCGACGGCCGGCGCCGAATACCGCGACCTTGCATCGGCCCACATGCAGGCGGGATTGCCATGCGATCGCCGCTAGCTGAGGCGACTCCGCCCGAAACCCGCGGCAGCGAAGAGCATTGATGACGGCGACAGCAGATTTCGCAAGGCTGGACATTGAAGGCTTCCCTCGTGATGTGAGGCGACATTGGGACGGGAGTCTTACGATCGCGTTCACGGGCCGACGGGAAGCGAAGTTTTTTCGGGGCGTTTCGGGCTGTTCCCGGGCGGGGCGCACTTGATGGGCGCGGCCTTGCTTCCCAAGTAATGATCAGGCCCAGGAAGGTGTGCCGCAAAGCGGGCGCCGACGGATGGGTGCTTTGTAAAGGAGTGTGCCGATGAACATGGAAAAGTTCACGGAACGGTCGCGTGGTTTCCTTCAGGCCGCCCAGACCATCGCGATGCGCGAGGGACATCAGCGCGTGATGCCCGAGCATCTGCTGAAGGCTTTCATGGATGATGAGCAGGGGCTTTCCGCCAACTTGATCCGCCGTGCGGGTGGCGCTCCCGAACGCGTCGTCGAAGCGGTCGAGGCCGCGGTCGCCAAGCAGCCCAAGGTCTCGGGAGGCTCTGGCGAGGTCTATGTCGACACGTCGCTGGTGCGGGTGCTGGACGAGGCCGAAAAGATCGCGAAGAAGGCTGGAGACAGCTTCGTTCCGGTCGAGCGCATCCTGATGGCCCTGGCGATGGTCAACACGCGCGCCAAGGACGCGCTGGAGGCCGGCGCGGTGTCGGCCCAGGCGCTGAACGCCGCGATCAACGATATCCGCAAGGGCCGCACGGCCGACTCGGCCTCGGCCGAGGAGGGATACGACGCGCTCAAGAAATACGCGCGCGACCTGACCGAAATGGCCGAAGAGGGCAAGATCGATCCGATCATCGGTCGCGACGAGGAAATTCGCCGCACCATGCAGGTGCTAAGCCGCCGGACCAAGAACAACCCAGTGCTGATCGGCGAGCCCGGCGTTGGCAAGACCGCCATCGCCGAGGGCCTTGCCCTGCGGATCGTCAATGGCGACGTGCCGGAAAGCCTGCGCAACAAGAAGCTGATGGCTTTGGACATGGGCGCCCTGATCGCCGGTTCGAAGTACCGCGGCGAGTTCGAGGAGCGGCTGAAGGCGATCCTGAAGGAAATCGAAGCGGCGGCCGGAGAGGTGATCCTTTTCATCGATGAGTTGCACACGCTTGTCGGCGCGGGCAAGACCGAGGGTGCCATGGATGCGGCGAACCTGATCAAGCCGTCGCTCGCTCGGGGGGAGCTGCATTGCGTCGGCGCAACCACGCTGGATGAATACCGCAAGTATATCGAGAAGGACGCGGCGCTTGCCCGGCGCTTCCAGCCGGTGATGGTCGAGGAGCCGACGGTCGAGGATACGGTTTCGATCCTGCGCGGCATCAAGGAAAAGTACGAGCTGCACCACGGCGTTCGGATCAGCGATTCGGCGCTCGTCGCCGCAGCGACGCTGTCGCATCGCTACATCACCGACCGATTCCTGCCCGACAAGGCGATCGACCTCGTGGATGAGGCCGCATCGCGCCTTCGCATGGAGGTCGATTCCAAGCCCGAGGAGCTGGACGCGCTGGACCGCGAGATCCTGCAGAAGCAGATCGAGGCGGAGGCCTTAAAGAAGGAAGACGACTCGGCTTCGAAGGATCGGCTGGAAAAGCTGGAAAAGGAATTGTCCGAGCTTCAGCAGCGGTCTTCGGAAATGACGGCAAAGTGGCAGGCCGAACGTGACAAGCTGAACGTCGCCCAGTCGCTCAAGGGTGAGCTGGAGCAGGCGCGCAACGAGCTTGAACACGCGAAGCGCGAGGGGAACTTTGGCAGAGCGGGCGAGCTGCAGTACGGCCGCATCCCCGAGATCGAACGCAAACTTGCAGAGGCCGAGACCCAGGAAGACGGGCTGATGGTTGAAGAGGCCGTTCGCCCCGAGCAGATCGCCGAGGTCGTCGAACGCTGGACCGGGATCCCGACTTCGAAGATGCTGGAGGGTGAGCGCGAAAAGCTTCTCAAGATGGAAGAAGAGCTTGGGAAGCGCGTCGTCGGGCAACACGCGGCCGTGGTCGCGGTGTCGAACGCCGTGCGCCGCGCGCGGGCTGGCCTGAATGATGAAAACCGTCCGCTTGGCTCTTTCCTGTTCCTCGGGCCCACCGGCGTCGGCAAGACCGAATTGACCAAGGCGCTTGCCGAATACCTGTTCGACGACGAACACGCGATGGTCCGCATCGACATGTCCGAGTTCATGGAGAAGCATTCGGTCGCACGTCTGATCGGGGCGCCTCCGGGATATGTCGGCTATGACGAAGGCGGCGTCCTGACCGAGGCCGTGCGTCGGCGTCCATACCAGGTCGTCCTGTTCGATGAGGTCGAAAAGGCGCATCCGGATGTCTTCAACGTGCTGTTGCAGGTGCTGGACGACGGCATCCTGACCGATGGCCAGGGCCGCACTGTGGACTTCAAGCAGACTCTCATCGTGATGACGTCGAACCTGGGCAGCCAGGCGCTGAGTCAACTGGCGGATGGTGCGGATGGCGCCCAGGCGCGGCGGGACGTTATGGAGGCCGTTCGGGCGCATTTCCGGCCCGAGTTCCTGAACCGTCTGGACGATCAGATCATCTTCGACCGGCTGACGCGCCCCGATATGGACGGAATCGTTCAGATCCAGTTGCAGCGGCTTGAAAAGCGTCTGGCGCAGCGCAAGATCGCGCTTGATCTTGATCCCGCGGCGCGGACCTGGCTGGCCGACGAGGGCTACGATCCGGTTTTCGGCGCCCGTCCGCTGAAGCGTGTGATCCAGCGCCATCTTCAGGATCCGCTGGCCGAGATGATCCTGGCGGGCGATGTCAAGGACGGCGAGACCGTGCACGTAAGCGCCGGCGCCGAAGGGCTGATCGTTGGCGAGCGGGTATCGAAGTCGTCTCGCCCAAGACCGGAGGACGCGGTCTTGCACTGATGCGAAAGCGCGGGGAGTGATCCCCGCGCTTTTTCCTTGATTGGGCTGTCCGAACTGAAGGTCTCGGACGGAAGATCAGGACGACCGCAGAAGCACCTTGGTCGAATCGATTGCCTGGGCAACCTGCTGATAGTGAACGAGCCTGCGCTCGGAGTTCTCAGCCGAACGCAGAAGGATCGTTTCGGCCTCTTCAAGGACCGCGATCGCCTCGGCGACGGCTCTTTCCTGCGCTTCGGGACTGACGGCGCGCAGCGGCGGCAGCGTCGGGGCCAGAGGCCGGCCGCCGATCGGCGGCGTTACGCGGCCAGAGGACGCGCTTGCGTTCTGCTCCACGATCCGGTCCAGCTTGTCTGCCGCGTCAAGCAGCGCGTCCTTGACGGGCGCATAGTCGCCGCGATTGGGCAATCGGGCTGCCGCCAGAAGCAGCGTTTGCCGGATGCAGTCGATACGGTAGGTGTCATTGATCCACTCGTCCGAGCAGGTTTCCTGCGCTGTGGAAATGACGTCGACGATCTGGTCGGTCGTGTTCTCGGTCACCGGCGTTGCGGGATTGGTCTTCTCGGGCCCGGGCTCCTCGCATCCCCCCTCACCGTCAGAATCGCCGCACTGCGCCCGGAACAGCATCGTGTTGGGTTCGCCCATGATGATTCCGGTGACGCCGATCCCCAGATCGGCCGGCAGCCCCGTCACAGGCGCGGCTTCCACGGCATTCGCGGACAAAAGCACCGACAGAATCGCGCCGGCGCTGGCCAGCCCCCTCAAGCCCCTGATGTGCAACTGAAACCCTCTCATATCTTAACCCTCCGTATTCAATCCGTAGGCGACCCTGACCGCCTTTTGCGTTCCAGGCCCGAAGTCGCCGTCGATCGCGCCTGAATAGAACGAATGTTCAGCAAGTTGTGTCTGCAATGCCTTGCGCGTGTCCAGCGAGAACATGGCCGGGCGCTCGGAAAGCTGCTGAAATACTGCGGCGCTGCCGGACCGCAGCGCCTGATACAGATAGCGTCCGGCATCCGATGGCCCCTTTTGCGGGACAAGGCCGTCGTCGATCAGCGCTGCGAAGTTGAACATCGCCTGCGGGTGCCTGAGGTCCGCGGCCTGTTCGAAATAGGCCAGCGCCCTGAGCGCGTCCCGTTGCAGGCCGAAGCTGCCCTGATAATAAAAGAACCCCATGTCGTTGACCGCGTCCGGAAAACCCTGGTCGGCGGATTTCTGGAAAAGCTCGATCGCGCGGGCGTCGTCCTGGGGGACGCCGATGCCTTTTTCATAGAGCTTCGCAAGTTCGTACTGCGCCTCGGGCGATCCGGCATCGGCGGCGCGCGTGAACAGCGAGGCCGCCTGCGCGGGGTCGAACCCCGATCCACCGGTATCCAGCCGCATGTAGGCCAGCCCCAGCATCGCCCGCGCATCACCGGAATCGGCGAGCGAACGCAATTGGGATTCCTGGTTGGCGCCGAGCGCTGCCCAGGCCACGCGCCGGTCGTCCGTCGCAAGCTGTTCGCGCAGTTCCGGAGACCCTGCCAGATAGAACGGCTGACCCGACAGAGAGCCGTAGGTGTTCGGCTCCTGCAGATTGCGCGTCGCCTCAAGAACCTCGTCCCGCACCTGCCGGAACATCAGGCTGATCTCAAGACCAGGTTCGGCCAGCTTTTCCGACAGGGCCTTGGCAAAGGGGCTGTTGACGCCGTCGCCGTCCAGCGCGACCTGACCGTCGCGGGCCGCGAAGGCAACCAGAGTGCCGCGATCGGGCGAGGGCGGTGCAAGTCCGCCGCCGCGCGACGATCCCGACACTTCGTCACTTTCGCGCAGGATCGAGTCTCCAAGCGGATTGTCCCGGCAACTGTCAAGGATGACGATCCGCATCTTGCGGGCACTGTCGACGACATGCAGGACATCCTTCAGCGAAATCGACTGGCGCTGGACGTCCTTGTTCGACCGCACGTTCACATCGACCGGCAGCAGAAAGTTCTCTCCCGCGACCTCAACGCCGTGACCCGCGAAATAGACAAGCGCCAGGTCGGCGGTTTCCGATCGAAAGGCGAACTTCTCAAGCTCGGCGCGCAATTCCTCCTGGGGGGTGTCGATAAGTGTGGTGACCTCGAATCCGATTCTGTCCAGCGTCGAGGCCAGAAGCCGCGCATCGTTGACCGTATTCGAAA
>NZ_JAOWKY010000001.1:425000-785000 GCF_025751435.1 Albidovulum marisflavi
CGACTGTTTACTAAAAACACAGGGCTGTGCGAAGCCGTAAGGCGACGTATACAGTCTGACGCCTGCCCGGTGCTGGAAGGTTAAAAGGAGGGGTGCAAGCTCCGAATTGAAGCCCCAGTAAACGGCGGCCGTAACTATAACGGTCCTAAGGTAGCGAAATTCCTTGTCGGGTAAGTTCCGACCTGCACGAATGGCGTAACGACTTCCCCGCTGTCTCAAATGTGGACTCAGCGAAATTGAACTGTGTGTCAAGATGCACACTACCCGCGGTTAGACGGAAAGACCCCATGCACCTTTACTATAGCTTCGCACTGGCATCAGGATTGTGATGTGCAGGATAGGTGGTAGGCTTTGAAGCGGGAACGCCAGTTTCCGTGGAGCCTCCCTTGAGATACCACCCTTCGCACTCTTGATGTCTAACCGCGGCCCGTTATCCGGGTCCGGGACCCTGCGTGGTGGGTAGTTTGACTGGGGCGGTCGCCTCCCAAAGAGTAACGGAGGCGCGCGATGGTTGGCTCAGAGCGGTCGGAAATCGCTCGTTGAGTGCAATGGCAGAAGCCAGCCTGACTGCGAGACTGACAGGTCGAGCAGAGTCGAAAGACGGCCATAGTGATCCGGTGGTCCCAAGTGGGAGGGCCATCGCTCAACGGATAAAAGGTACGCTGGGGATAACAGGCTGATGATGCCCAAGAGTCCATATCGACGGCATCGTTTGGCACCTCGATGTCGGCTCATCTCATCCTGGGGCTGGAGCAGGTCCCAAGGGTATGGCTGTTCGCCATTTAAAGAGGTACGTGAGCTGGGTTTAGAACGTCGTGAGACAGTTCGGTCCCTATCTGCCGTGGGTGTAGGAGACTTGAGAAGACTTGCCCCTAGTACGAGAGGACCGGGGTGAACGCTCCACTGGTGGACCAGTTGTCGTGCCAACGGCAGTGCTGGGTAGCTATGAGCGGACAGGATAACCGCTGAAGGCATCTAAGCGGGAAGCCCCCTTCAAAACTAGGTCTCCCTTGAGGGCCGTGGTAGACCACCACGTCGATAGGCCGGAGATGTAAGCGCAGCAATGCGTTCAGTTGACCGGTACTAATTGCCCGATTGGCTTGATTTGATCCAGTAAAAGCTAGGCTCAGATCAAAAGCAGATACATGACTTGGACAATCCCTGATTGTAGTGTTTCTTCCTCGGTTTGGTGGTCATAGCGCGAGCAAAACACCCGATCCCTTCCCGAACTCGGAAGTTAAGTGCCGCCGCGCCAATGGTACTGCGTCTCAAGACGTGGGAGAGTAGGTCACCGCCAAACCTAGAAAGAAACACAAAAAACTCTCATGACGATGAAAAGTATACGCCGAGAAGCGCCGCTCGCTTCTCACTGGCGCGGGGTGGAGCAGCCCGGTAGCTCGTCAGGCTCATAACCTGAAGGTCGCAGGTTCAAATCCTGCCCCCGCAACCACTTTCACCGAACACGGATCAAGAGACTTGCCAGCCTCGGGCTGGGCGAGTTCGATCATGGCGGTGATTGCCCCCTCAAGCTCCACAGTCGTCCCGTCGCTCCGTTCGTGCACCGTGACGGCGTTGATCAGTCCGCGGATCGTATCCAACGCAGCCGTTCGGATTTCGGGGTCGGCCAACGTCTCGGCCAAGGCCATGACTTTGCGGCGATAGATCTCGCTCAGATTGGGGTGCAGCCGCACCGGCGAGGGTGCCGGGGCCGACAGTGCGGCATCGAGCTCTGCGCGGCGGTCTTCCAAAGAGGTGAGCTTCTCTTTCAATCCGGGCGTACGCAGGCCATCGGCAATCGCGTCGTAGAGGCCGTCGAGGCGGCGCATGACCGTGGCTTGCTCTGCCTCCAGGCGCGCGCGATCCGCGGCTTGAGTGGCGCGCCCCGCGTTGATCTCTTCGCCATAGGCCGTGATGAAGGCCGCAACGGCTTCCGGCTGCATCAGCCGCTGCCGCAAAAGGTCGAGCACCAGGCTTTCGAGATCCGCGCGCCGGTAGGAACGCTTCTGGGTGCAGGTTCCAAGCTTTCGGGCTGCCGAGCAGGCGAGATAGTCCCTGCCCACGGCGGCGAAGCCCCCGCCACAGCAACCGCAGCGCAGGAGACCGGTAAGCAGATGCGTCTGACGACGCTGCTCCCAAAAACGTGTTGCCTTGATCGACTGGACCCTCGGGTCCGCATCGATCTCACCCTGCCGATGCTTGACCCCATCCCAGAGGGCATCGTCGATGATGCGCAACTCGGGCACTTCGGTGGTGATCCACTCCTCCTTGGCGTTCAGACGCGAGACGCGCCGACCGGTCTCGGGGTCCTTCAGGTAACGCAGTCGGTTCCAGACCAGGCGCCCGATATAGAGCTCGTTGTTGAGGATGCCAGTGCCCCGGATCCTGTGGCCCCGAATGGCGGTATCCCGCCAGAGAACGCCCCGAGGCCCTGGGATCTTCTCCGAGTTCAGCCGTTTTGCGATGGCCTTGGGCGAATGCCCGGATGCGAACTCTCTGAAGATGCGGCGGATGATGGCGGCCTCTTCCGGAATGATCCGCCTCTCCCCGGTCACAGGCATTCCGTCGGGCCCGAGACGACGCACGACCTCATAGCCATAGCTGTTGCCTCCGCCCGAGTGCCCGCTCTCCACACGGCCGCGCAGCCCGCGACGTGTCTTGGCGGCAAGATCCTTCAGGAAGAGCTGGTTCATCGTGCCCTTGAGCCCGACATGCAACTCGTTGATCTCGCCTTCAGCGAGCGTGACGATCTGCACAGCATGGAAGCTGAGGCGCTTGTAGAGGGTCGCGACATCCGCCTGATCGCGGCTAAGGCGATCCAGGGCCTCCGCAATCACAATGTCGAACGAGCCACGACCAGCCTGGTCGAGGAGACTCTGCAGGCCGGGGCGCAACATGCTCGCCCCCGAAATCGCCATGTCGGAAAACACCTCCGCCACCGTCCAGCCTTCACGATCGGCGCGTTCCTTGCAGAGACGAACCTGATCCTCGATGGAGGCCTCGCGCTGCATCTGGGACGAGTAGCGGGCGTAGATGGCAACCCTGGGCATCACTCGCCTCCCTTCAACCGTTTGACCAGCGCAGCATAGTCCCTGCCGGCCTCGATGGTCTGCGCGTGAATGTAGTGGCGTTCGGCGGTCCTGAAGCCTGAGTGCGCCAGAACCGGGCGGATCAGCCGCGCCGCCTCGGGAGACTCCCTCGCCAGCGTTGTTGCAGCCGCATCCCGGAAGAAATGCGGCGGGATCCTCTTGCCCGCATGCTCAAGGGTCACGTCACCGACCAATTTGCCGACGTAGTTCATGCCTATGATCTCACCCTTCTTGCCCACCCAAAGGATGTCGTGGTCCTGATCGCCGCGGGACATCAGCTTCGGACGCACTTCGCCGATGTATCGGCGCAGGAGCGGTTCGACCTGCTGCGGAACAACCGCTTCCCACGCCACGCCAGTCTTGGTCATCTCTTCGGCAAGCGAAATGAAGATCTCGCGCTCGCTCACGAAAATCGAGTGTCCGAGACGAAGCTCACAGAAGGACCTGCGCCGCATCGGCATCAAGGAGAGGAGCGCGACCATCGCGCCATCGCGACGCCGCAACATCCGCGAAAGCGGGGTCGTCGCTTCGTCTGCGAACGACCCTGCATGCCGAAGGCCGATCTCCAGCAAGATCTTGCTTGAGAGGATCCGTCCGCGCTTGCGAGCCGGATCACCGTTCCCCGCCTCGCGTTTGAGCGCGCCGATCAGGCGAAGATGGCTATGCCAGTCGCCGTCAGGATCCACCGCGCGAAGGATCCGCACCACGCCCTGTACGAAGGCGAGGCGCGTCATCGGACGAATGCTGGCCAGATCGCGCAGCCATGCCTGCAGACGTGGAAGCGTGGCACGCTCGACCGGAGCGAGCGCCAGTGCTTCCGGGGCATTCGCTTCGATCCAGCGCAACCAGCGACCGTAGCGCGGTTGCAGCGAGATGATCGTGGTCTCGCGCACATGGGCCAAGCCACCACAATCGTCCAGTGGCCCGCCTTTCGCTTGCAGGGCAGCCCACATGTTCCGGTCTGCAGAAGGCCATGCGTCCAGGGGCAGAACCAGGCTCATTTGCGAAGACCTTTCTTACGGGTCTGCATCAACTCGGCAAAGCTCCGGGTCGCGGATTTGGTCTCAAGGCCCGAGTACATGTTGATCGTGTGGCTGACTTCCGAATGACCGAGCAGACGGCGGGCCACCTCGTAGGCCCCGGGATTGGCGTCGAGCCAGTTCATCACGGCAAAGTGGCGAAACAGATGCGCGTTCATCTCGATGCCGATCTCCTTGCGGATTCTCTTGGAGATGCGCGACGCGAGCTGGCCGGATTCGATCGGTCCCGAGCCGTCACGGCGCGGAAAGAGCCATGGAGTACCCGGAGGACAGAGCTCAGGCGTGCGGGTCGCAAGGTGCCTGTCGATCATGCGCACCAGATCGCCGGGCAGGTCAAACTCCAGAGGACGTCCGTTCTTCACCTCGCCTTCGGTGAACACAAGATAGACCCGCCCATGCCCGGGGCGCTGGAGATGATCCTCCACATGGATCCCCGCGAGGTTCCTGATCCGAACCGGGCAGAAAAGCAGGATCGCAATGGCGAGCGCATCCTCCCGAGCGAGGGCCTTGGTGAACTCATTCGACTTGCCGTTCGGCGGGTGGCTGAAGAGCCGTTCAGGCAGGTTCAGCAGGCGCAGCGCCTGCCGCTCATCCTGCAAGATGCGGAGACGGTCCCGGTTCTTGCGGGTTATTCCCCGTTGAGGGGTAGCGGCCAACTTGCCGGCCAATGCCGTCAGACCTTTCCGAACTTCGGGCGGTTGGTTGGTGATCTTTCCGAGGTTGCGCAGAAGAGCGGCAACTTCGCTGATAATCTTCGTGGTCTGGTTTCCGGTCCGCGAGAGCATGTGGCGCAGCCCACGCTCGGCATTCCTCGGATCCAGAATGGCATCAAGCCCGGTCACGGCCTCGACCGGAAAGCCGGAATGGACAAGTTCCGAGGCGATGCGGATAATTTGACGACGGTATTGACCCAGAGTCACGGGACGCAAAGACTTGCTGCGGCTGTGCTCAGCGAGCGGGTCCGGTGCGGCGAGGCGCATCATCAGCGCGTCAACCTCCTCCAGGAAGGTTGCAGGGAAGGCGTGCTCGTCAAGCTTGATGACCTTCTGGCGCGAGGCCAACGGCAGGGTGGTGCGCGGCCACTCCGGAATGCGTCTGACCGCAAGGTTCCAGCCATTGACCGCAGCGCGGAAAGCCCGCTCAGGCGATTTGCTGATCTCATTGCGCTCCAGCGCCTCGCGATAGGCGACAGCGTCCCTCTCACGGACCTGTTCCGGCGGAACGCCGCGGTTGTTCAGGAAGTAGACTAACCCTCCGATCGCCGGTCGTATCGAGCGTTCGTTGGAGGCGAGAACAATCCGCCAGAGCGTTTGCCATTCCGGCGACAGTTCCGAGGTGCGCTGGTGGCGGCGCTCGACGATACCGAAATGGGCCATCGCGGCCCGCGCATCACTCACGGCGTTCTGCCAGCTCTTCGTGCTGAGGTTCAACGCGGCGGGCGCGATCTTCGCGAGCCGCGGCTGCAGCCACCGTCCGAAGCAGGGTACGTCCTGTGGCGGACGGCCCAGGGCATGCGCCACGCGATGCAGCCCCGAGATCATGTCGCGGCGGCGCGTCTCCGACAGATCCAGGGTGGTCTCCAGCTTCTCGATCAGCTCGGAGAACATCGGCGTTCCGTTCGGAACGAAGGCGAAGTCGATCTGTTTCGGGTCAACAAGCTTCATCGGGAACTGACCTCATTGTCACGGTTGGTCTCGGGTGGACAGGGCGGGGCACACCGCCCGATTCGGGAAAAACATAGCATGGAAAGTTAGAAAATTACGGAGGCGGCCTCTTCCCGAATGACACCTAACACATTGACATAAATAGACATTGTTACCCGTGAAACCTACCAGAGGCAGCGGGCGCGGTAGGCCGCATGTGCCGCGGGATCGATGCGGACCAGACGCCCGCCAGGGCCCACTCGGCTGACCTCAAGAAGGCCCGCCGCGATCGCGCGACGCACCGTCTTCTCCGAGCACTGGTCGAGTTCGGCGACCTGCTTCACGGTCAGGAGTGGGCGAAGGGTCTCAGTCTTCGAGAACGTCTTGGGCGGCATCAACGGGCTCCTTGGCTTCAGGAGCGCTCGCCGCCAGTTCCCGCGCGGTCTGCTGCGCCATGAGCTTGATCAGGCGCCCAAAGGCGGCCTCGATCTGCACCTCGGCGGCATCACTCTTGCAGGAAGGGGCGGGAACGCGTGTCATGCCGTGACCATGACGCGCCCCTTCCAGAGGGTCTAAGTGTCACGATCCGAGAAAATGCAGCGGATCAGTTCTTCAACGCGAAATTGGGCCGCCCAAAAGGCTCAACATCAAGCGCGAAAATCTTCGAGCTCGCGCTTGATGGCCTCGCCGTTCAATCTTGCTGGGGGATCCGTGAGACACTGAACCACATCATTGACGAACTCGATCAGAGGGCCCGACCTCACGCCTGAAAGCGGGTCGGTCGTGTAGGTGAGATTACGGCCAAGGGTCTGCCAAAGGTTGAATAGCGTCACGCACAAGATCTCGCGTCTTACGTCAGCAGCCTTCCGCGCATCCGGAGTCGCCCGATAGCGTGCACTTCGGGCTTGTTCCATGCGGACGTAGAACTCGTTGCATTCGCTTATGGTTGCGATGGCGGCATCGAACTGCTGGAGCCGTTGGTCACGAGGATTGGGCACCCCGGCATTCGCGAAGGGATTGGCAAAACCAATGTCGCTGAGAAGCCTGGATGCTTCGTGAAGCTTGCCCTCCGCGCTACGTACCAGGTCGATGGCCCGAGAAAGCTTCTTTTGCCCAACGCGCTGGCGGTCAGTGGCAAGTTCGGGCTGATAAAGATGGAGCTCCGGGCCGAAGGTGCTCAAGAGCTCCCTCGACAACTGGCGCATATGCTGCTCATCAATATCGTGACTTTGACAAAGCCGTCGGATGTCTTCTTCCTCCAGCGCACCCGTTTGAGCACTTCTTTCCGTGAAGACTTTCCAACTAACGCTGTCGCGGGTGACCGTGCGTGGTCCTCCACGCTCTCGACGGGGTGCATCTGTCATTGCTCGACTGCCTTTCGACTGCTTCGCCTGGGACAACTGCATGAAACGAAGACCCATGCAACCGTCGAACCGCGGTCCAGGGATCATGTGCCACAAGGTCATGTGAAGCCGCGAAAATTTCGAAACCGTGACACTTAGAAATCGAGGCTGCGGACTGACAGACATTCAGGCGGCACGCGTGTGGGTGCAGCCCAAGGAGTTGGCAGCAAGCCCGATGCGCGTCGGTGGGGTTGGCCGTCGAATGTGGCTCTCCCGCCGGGCCTGCGCGCTCCGTCTCATGTCGGCGTTGCTCGCAGGTCGCGCGGGGTGGTTTGGACCGGCTGTTTTCTGCCCCGTGTCGCCAGCAAAATTGCCGCCACGGTTGTCTGAGCGCCGCTAACCAAGCCAGGCTATGATCCGGGGACTACCCCAACCCGCGCCAGATCGGCTCCTTCTGGACTGGCGCAGAAACGCGACAACGGAACCCACCGGCCGGTGAAATCGAGGCTACGGCGCGATGTGACGGATCGGGGACCGCACCAAACGTGCGGGGCGGGAGAAAAGCCCGCGGGGAAGCGGCAGGCCACCGAGAATAGGCATCGCGCGGATACGGATCTGTAACGAAGGGCCTTCCCCTGCATGCGGGGGGAAGGAGCGGGGGCCGGCTATTGCCGACCCAATCCCTTGGTTCCTCAACGGTTCGAGGTTGATCTATTTCTCGATAGAGGAAACGGACCTCAATGTGCAACAAGTTCATCTAGCGGCCTGCGCCCTGAAGAGTAGCGCTCCCAAAAGTTGGGCCTTCGAGCCACGCGAAGAATTAGGGACAGCTCGCCTTGAGGAAGTCGTCGACAAACTCTGAAACAGGGGCAATGCCTGTCACCAGCAGGTGATCTCTGGCCCTTGTGCAGGCCACATAAAGCAGGTGCCTTTCGGTGTTGTAAACCTCCTCAAGGTCGGCATCGTCGGCCACTGACTCGATCCGTTCGGATTGGGGGATCACCTCGTCGTCGCAGGCCATGACCACCACCGACCGGAACTCGAGCCCCTTAGCGAAGTGCATCGTACTTATGGCGACTGCTCCGTCTTCCACTTCGACCTTTTCGCTAAGTTCGACCGAACGAACGCCGGCAGCTTTCGCGGCAGCACGCGCACGTTTAAGTTCCGCTTCAGACCGGACGAAGATACCAACCTCGCGCGGTGCGCAGCCCTCCTTCAGTCGATCCGTGATCCATCCCGCAACCGCGCGACATTCGTGATCCTCGTCGCTGCAGGCCAATACCATGGGCGAAGGACCGTCGAACATCGACACCGTGCCACGCCGTCCTTCCGTATTCCCGTCGACATCCGAAACGGTTGACGGCAGAAGTCGGTCGGCATGTGTGCGGATCTGGTGCGACGTTCGATAGTTGATTCGCAGTGTGTAGGAGCGGCCGCGGACATCGAGGCCAAGCGCCTTCCAGGAAAATGGCTGCTGAAAGATACGCTGGCCGAGATCACCGGCGAAGAAGAGACCATCGCTGCGGCCTGCAGCCAAGGCGGCGAAGAACCGCGCCTCAGCCACACCAAGATCCTGCGCCTCGTCGATCACAGCAAAATCGTAAGGCCGACTGCCGCCTTGGGTGAAACCATCTGCCAGCCGACCGAAGACGTCTGACCACGTCACAACGCCGCGGTCTCTCAGCCCCGCACGGACGCGTTCAAAGATGGCCCAAAGGGTCTCGCGCTGCTTGCCGCCGATCCGGGTCTTCCGCCCGAGCCGCGAGACATCGCGGTAGTCCTCCCACGACCGAAGTTGCCAGGCGTCCACGACGTCGTTCCACTCTCCGATCAGGAACTGCGTAGAGAACCGGTGCCCTTCGACCTCCGCCGCTGCCTTTGTGATCAGCGAGCTCACCATCGCTGCAGAGGCGATCTGAGGCTGTCCGAAACGTTCGGAGTGAATGTCATACCCGACTGCTGAGACCGCCTTCACTAGGATGCGCGAGGAGACCAGGGGCTCACTGCCCACAAGGCAGGCCAACTTGGTTCGCAGGGCATTCGCAAGCGGCTTCGAGAACGTCGTCAGCAAGACCTTGGCGGAAAGATTTTCACGCGCAAGATGGACCGCACGGTGAAGCGCCACGATGGTTTTCCCCGTCCCGGCCGAACCCGAAACCCTGGTCGGGCCGGACAATGACCGCCCGACAAGGTCGGCTTGGGCTGGGTGCAGAAACACCGCCCACTTGTCCCATGGGTAGTCCAGCGCCTGCTTCAGTTCCTCTGCATTGGTCAGGACTCGGAACCGGCGCTGGGCGTCGGGGTGGGCAAATGGATCAGCCTCTGGGGGCACAGGCTCCGGCGGTTGCGGTTTCTCGCCCACGGCCAGTTTCAACAGCGCTTCCTGCGCCTCTTGCGGCAGGTGCTCGATAATGTCGAACAGCGTGTCTTCCGTTGCCGAGCGAACATCATTCACCCATTCCTCGGGCACGCCGAAGGCCATCAACTCGAACTTGCGCAGGTTGTCGAACAGGCGGGCCGCAGGTTTGGCAGCAGGCGCTGGCGTGGCGGCATCGCTGCGCGGCTTGAAGATCTGGACCTCTTCAACTCTCTCGCGTACTTCGACCAGCTGCATGGCGCCGGTCGTCGGATGGCGTTCGATCTTGCGCCGTTCAGCCCATTTGTAGGCGTCGTCGTGGTGATTCACATAGACCAGCAGGATGCTTGCTGCCGTGCGGTGGACGATGATTCGGATGTCGGCATTTACCCGCACCGACCAGAAGTTCGAATCCTTGGCTCGGTCCAGCTTGTGGAATGACAGCCCGTTCGAGGTCGGGTCGAGTTGCAGGTCGAAGGCGGTGGTCTTGGCCGCCTTCTGTTCTTGCGCGGTCAGGCGGCCAAGGCTGTCGGTGAAGGTGTCGGCGACCCGGAACTCCATCAGTCGCGCAGCCTGACATATTTGGCAAGATTGATGCCCTTTCGCAGTTCCGTCTTGTAAGACTCGGGCAATCCCGCCCGCGCGAGGATTTCCGGCAGGGACATTCCTGAAATCTGATCAGCATAGGTGATCGCGAACAGGTGGATGTGCGCCACCTGCTCCTTTTGCGCCGCGCCTTTCCGGTACATTTCCGCCAGTCGCTTGGCTGCTTCGTCAATTGTCATTCTGTCACTCCACCGCAAACACCTTCATCACCTCGTCGCCGAGGTGGTTGATCACCTTCACCGCGATGCGCCCCGATTTCGGCTTGGCGAACGGGCGCGAGGTGTCCGAATACAGGCTCTCCCAGGCCTCCTCGTCGATCTCGGCCTTCAAGGTCGTTTTCAGCGCCTTGTAGGGATCGTTCGCCCCCAGGAAGTAGGCGTGGCGGACGAAGAAGGACTCCTCGTTGTAATCCGTGTCCAGCATCCACAGGGCGATGCCGTCGGTGCCTTCGCTTTGCACCTCGCCGGTCTGGGGCTTGAAGACGTCCACGCCGAAGACCTGGACCTGCACCATCCCGTCGCCAGCCTCGGTGATGCGAATATCCGGTTCGCCGAAGATCACAAACAGGTTGCCCGCGCCGGTAGACTTCAACTCGCCGCCCATATGCAGGTCGGGGTTCATCCGGGCTTTCAAGACGCGGATGCGGCCGAGCTTGTCGAACTCGGAGCTATGGGCGTCATAGTTGAAGGCGCAGGCGATCAGCGCGTCGAAACCGGCGTCGCCAGCTTCGCGCGCGGCGGCCACCAGGTCGGGGCGGGAGACGGTGCCGAACTCGGGGCCGATGAACACACCGGCGCGGCGCTGGGTGTCGCCTTCCATGAAGGCGCCCTCGGCGGCGATCCAGTTGCCGGGCCAGCCCTTGAGGCTGGTGAAGGTGATCCGGTCCTCCTTGTGCGCCTGCTGCACGCCCGCGGCTTTCAGGTTTTCCAGGATCATGTGGGCGAAGTCGGTGAAGTCGCGCGGGGCCTCGGCGGCCTTGCGCTTGCCCTCGGCGGCCTCGTAGGTGTCGATCAGCTCGTCATCCCAACCGACGGCGAGCGTGCGGTGGGGGGACAGGCTTTCCACAGTGAACGGCCCAGCCACGCGGGTTTTGCCACTGTCGGAGAAGGGCTTGTCGTAGAGGTATTCGAACTCGGCCTTCGCCGCGATGCTGGCGTCGATTTCGCGCTGGCGGGCGATGCGGGCCTCCCAGAACTGTTTCAGGGCGGCTTGCGCGGGGGCGGGCCAGCCTGCGGGCGCCTCGCGCGGGATTTCCCATTCCATGAAGCCGTTCGCCGGGGCCATCTCGCCGGAGGGGAGTTTTACTTCGCCTGTCGCGGAGAAGTCGATCTTCGCGCCCGCGCGGCCGCCGGTTTCCACCTTGAAGGGGGTGGCGTGGCCGGCAAGGGCGGCGTTCAGGGCGGTGATGGCGTCTTCGACGGCGGGTTGGAGCCTGTCCCAGATCACGTCGATTTCGGCGTTGTTGGCGATGGATTTCAGCGTGATGTGCGGCACGCGGTCGTAGACGAAGCCCTGGCGGATGCTGCCGTGGGTGGCGGTGGATTTTGGGGGGGTGCGGGTGATCTCGCCTTCCTTTTGCTGCCCCTCCTTGCTGTCGGCGAGGAGGTAATAGGGATAGCGCGCGCCCATCAGGCGGGATCGGGCGAGGGCCACGGCGACGCGGCTGGTGTCGATGGTGATCCAGCGCCGCCCCCATTGTTCGGCGACATAGGCCGTGGTGCCCGAGCCGCAGGTGGGATCGAGCACCAGATCGCCGGGGTCGGTGGTCATCAGGATGCAGCGTTCGATGACTTTGTTTCCAGTTTGCACGACATATAGCCGATCACCGCCGTATTGCGATTGTCCCACTGTGTCCGTCCAAATGTTTGAGAACGGCATGGTTGGGTAGTCATCTAAATAGCGGACGTATCCGACGCCCGTTCCGGAACTATATGCCCGATTTGCACGTCGAAGCCGTTTCATTCCTGCGAGTGTCGTTGACCACCCCCGAGCACCGGATGGAGTAAAGCTGTTGCCCATAACTTGAATTGGGAAACCCATAGCTGAGTCTTCCCCCGCAGAACGTCCTTGCCGCTGCGATGAAAGATCGCCGATAGCGATAAGCCTCTGGTCACTAGGAACCTTAGCAGTGCCATCCTTTTCGGCTTTCGTCAGCGGGCGCCAGTCGAAGGGAGCACTTTCAGAGAGGCGATAGCCAGTGGTGCCCTCCCCGCCAAGTTCCTTCATCCGCACCAAAGGCCGAAATTTCAATTTGGGCTTCGATTTAGCAAACCATAGGCAAAAATCGTTGACCCCTGGCAAGTACTCCGAAGTCTGGGCAACTGTTTTTGCAAAGACGATTTCGCTTACGAAATTATCAACCCCGAACACCTCAGCCATCAATGACCGTACTAAGTGCACATTCTCATCGCCGATCTGCACGAAGATGCTGCCGCTGTCGCTCAGCAAGTCGCGCGCCACGGTCAGACGGTCGCGCAGGTAGGTCAGGTAGGAGTGGATGCCGTCCTTCCAGGTGTCGCGAAAGGCGCGGACCTGTTCGGGTTCGCGCGTCACATGGGTCTTGTCGCCATCCTTGACGTCGCGCGAGGTGGTGGACCACTGGAAGTTGGAGTTGAACTTGATGCCATAGGGCGGGTCGAAATAGATGCACTGCACCTGACCGCGCAGCCCCTCACGTTCCGCCAGTGACGCCATCACCGACAGGCTGTCGCCCGAGATCATCCGGTTCGACCAGTGCTGATCGTGCTGATAGAACTCGGTCGCGGCCTCGGCATCGGGCAGGCCGTTGAAATCGGCGAACATGTCGAACTGCGGGGCGTCCTTGGCCGCCTTTGCGCGGTTCGCGGATTCGCGTTTCAGGTCGTCGATGATGACCTTGGGGTGGACCTTTTCTTGGATATACAGCGGCGGGGCCTGGACGATCAGGTCGGACCAGTCCTGCTCATCCTTGCCGCGCCAGACGAGCTGCGGGTCAAGGTCGCGGTTGCGGCGTTCGTAGGCAAGCTGGATCGGCGTCTTGTCCTGATCGCGCATCAGGCTTTCGAACTCGGCCGTCGGGATGTTTTTGCGCGTGGCGTCGTCATGCTTCAGCGCCTCGACCTCGAGCGGTTTCTTGGGCGTGCGGGCCATTACTCGACGTCCTCATCCTTTTCGGCTTTTTTCGCCGCGGCCGTCCCCGGTTTGGGGAAGCCGCTTTGCAGCCCGTCAATATGTTCAAAAAGCTCAGGCGCCACACTGCGCCACAGGGGGTCGAGCACGACCTTGACCCCTTCGCGCCGCGCAAGCTTGGAGGCAGGGACGAAATCGGAGTCGCCGGCGACCAGAATGATGGTATCGACCTGCCGCTTGAGCGTAAGCGAGGCGATGTCGGTGCCGATGCGCATGTCGACCGCCTTCTGGCGCAGGCCGGGGGTGAAATCGTCGTCGGTCAGGTCGGCGACTTTGATCTCGCCCTTCAGCAGCCGCTTCTGGGCTTCTTCGCGCAGGATCCAGCCGCGTTCACGCCGCACCTCGCCCAGCCGGACGGCCATGTGCGACATGCGTCGCAGCTTGTCGTGGAGCGCGAGACGGAACTTCGCCTCGTCGCTGCGGGCGTAGTCGATGGACTTGCCGGAGACGGGGCGATGTTCTTTCCCGAGATACGGCTTCGCGTCGTAGAAGAACGACCGGTAGAGCAGCGCGCGTTCATGTGGCAGCTTCTCGATCCGGTTGCGGGACTTCAGATGCGCGGCGATCAGGCGGCGTAGCGCCCAGGCAACCGACTCCGGGTCGCCTGGCTTCGCGCTCTTGAACACGGTCGGGAGGCGTTTGAGGAAGTATCCGCCGTCGATTAGGATCGCCACCTTGCTCATGCGGTGGCTCCCAGAACGACATAAGCCCCAAGGGGTCGGCTGCGTTCATGATCGCTAGGAACACAGCGTACTGCCAAGGGGCGGATGCTTTGGTATATAGTTTTTCTTGCGAATCCGTCAACCGTCCAGCGCATCACGCAACCTCCTGAGGCGCGAAGCCCTCTATCAACTTGGCAAACTCCTGCTCCATCTCGTAGACCGCCGTGAACTCGGCGAACTCCCAGCGCCCGAATTTGCCAAGGTTGTTCACGCCCGGCACCCAATAAGCGCGCATGGTGTTCGCCTTGTCCTTCGCATCCTCGCCGCGGTAGCCCTTGATCTCGACGATCAGGTTTAGCGGGTCGGGCTTGCCGTCGTCGGTGCGGCGGCCGTCATCGACCTGGACGATGAAGTCGGGCAGGTATTTCCGCGGGGTGGAGCCGGAGAGGTAGGGCACCTCGAGCCCGAGCCCCTGGTTCTTGACGTAAGAGAGCACCCGGGGGTGGCCTTCGGCGATGCGAGCAAACTCGGCCTCCCAATCGCTGTCGCAGACCACCCAGTTGACATGGGACTTGTCGGGGCGCGTCTGCCAGCGCAGCGCCTTGGAAGTGGTGAAGTTGACGTAGGCAGTCGTGCCGGTGGGATTGTAGGCGTCGAGGATCGCCTTGATCTGGTTTTCGCCGTTCAGGGTTTCGGTGATGGCCGCCTTGATCCGTTCGGCAGCCATGTCGGCGATTTCCTTGTAGACCAGCTGCGCCGGATAGGTGCCGCCGGAGCATTTCAGGTAGCCACCGTCCAGCCACTGCCGGGTGATGCGCTTCAACTGGCCAAAGAGGTGCAGTTTCGGCTCTTCGCCGGGGTCGCGGTACTTGGTGTAGAGGAGGTGCCGCGCCAGATGGAACAGGATGGTGGAGGAGCGCATGTCCTCCAGATGCTCTAGCGTCAGGTCCACGCCCTCGCCGACGATACCCTGATTGGTGGTCGTGGAGGGGCCAAGAAGCTGCGGCGTAAGTTCCAGAACGTGATCGGGGCCGAAGGTGGCCTCAAGCCGTTCGTCTGGCAGTTCGACGCGGTAACCCTCGACGCGGGGAAAGGTGATTTCCAGCGCGTCCCGATCAGGCTTGACCGCATGGACGCGGACGGTTTCGCGTGGGGCCGCCGGGGGTGAGATCACCGGCTTCGCCGTGAAGTCGAAGGGGATGCCGAGGACGTCGGCGTATTCGACGTTGAACAGCCCCTCGTCGTTCAGTTCGTACGACTGGCGTCGCAGCGCGCGGCCGATCACCTGTTCGCACAAGAGCTGCGTGCCGAAGGCGCGCACGCCTAGAACATGGGTGACGGTGTTCGCGTCCCACCCTTCTGTCAGCATGGACACCGAGACCACGCAGCGGATCTGTTCCCCGAGGCGGCCTTTCTTGCCGACAGTGTTCATGACCTCGCGCAGCAGGGTGGATTCGTCGATCTTGTTCCCCGCGGTGATGTCGCCCGTTCGCTCGACCATCTCGCGTTTGAACTGCTCGATTTCGACAGCGGCCATTTCGCGGAAATCCTTGTCGAGCGCCTCGCCGGATTCGAGCTGTGCGCTGTCGATCAGGATGGTGTTCGGCCGGGCGAGCGGGTTGCCGTGCTCGTCGTGGTTGCGGAACAGGGCAAGGCGGCCAAACTCGAGCTTGCTGCTGGAGCCATCATTGCCAATCCGATCAAAGCCCGAAATGTACTTGTAGATCAGCTCCGATGTTGCAGTGTTATTGCAGACGACGATGAACACCGGCGGGACGCCAATCTCCTTGTCTTGCCAAAGCTGGAAGGTCTTTTCGTAGTGACCGTAGAGGGCTTCCAGCGCGGTCAACAGCTCGACCGGCAGGCTGAGCGGATCGAGCGCCTTGCCCGCGGCGCGGCCCTTCTTGGGGAGCTTCTTGCCGATGTGGTCCCAGAGATTGCGGAACTTCGGCGTGTCGCCACCCGGCACGTTGTCGGCAATCGGCACGCGCGGTAGCTTCACGATTCCGCACTCGATGGCGTCCATCAGCGAGAAGTCGGACATCGTCCAGGGAAACAGCGTGCCTTCGATGTAACCTGACCCCCGAAGGAAGAACGGCGTGGCCGACAGGTCGTAGACGAGGCTGATGCCGAGCTTCCGCTTGACCGCTTCCAGACCGGAAATCCACATCCGGGCGGCCTCGTTGTTCTCCTTGGCCTCGCTTTTCTCGTCGCCCTTCAGATCGTCCTCGGTTTCGCCGACGGCGTCCTTCACTCGCTCACGATAGCAGTGGTGCGCTTCGTCGTTCAGAACGACGATGTTTTTCTGGCCCATAAGGTCGCCCATGACCCGCTGGATCATCTCACCTTCGGTCTCCAGCGTCTGGACCTTGTCACCGCGCCAGCCCTCAAGCGCCTGCCTGGTGCCTTTGGCGATCACCAGTTTTTCGCGCAGCTTGAAAGCGTGATAGTTGGTGATGACGATCTTGGCGGCCTGGATGTCGCGCAGCATGTCGGGCGGCGTGATCTCGCGCGAGCGATAATAGCTTTCGGGGTCATTAGGCAGGAGGACGCGCAACCGGTCTCGGATCGTGATACCCGGTGAGACGATCAGGAACCGGCTGGAGAACTGTTTGCTGTTTGGGTGGCGCACGGCGTTCACCGTCTGCCAGGCGATGAGCATCGCCATGACGGTAGTCTTGCCCGCCCCGGTCGCGAGCTTCAGCGCAAGGCGCATCAGTTCGGGATTGGCCTGCTCGTTGGCACCCTTGATGTGCGCCCAGAACTTGGCGACGCGCGGCCCCATCTTTGGCGCGACCTCGGTCAACCAGATCGCGGTTTCGACGGCTTCGATCTGGCAGAAGAATGGGCGGACGCCCTCGAACTTGTGGTGCCGCCAATGTTGCAGCAGGCGGGCAGTTTCCGGAGTAACCAGCCACTGGTCGGGGTTCGGAAGGTTGCGCCACGTTTCGACATATCCCCGGACTTCGTTGATGATCGGGGTGGGATTGTATTCCTGATCTGCTGTCGAAAGATCGTCATCAGCACCGAGCAGCAGAGCGCCCTGCTTCTGGCTTTGGCGCTGTTTCTTCGTCTTGGGGACCGGCGTAATCAGGTCAGAACGGCGCCTTGTCTCAACTATGCGGTTCGTCGGCTGGCCATCTGCATCCAGTTCCCAATGGCGGCCAGGATACTCGTAAGGAGAGTTCAGGATCGGCTTTTCAAAGAACTGCTCAGACATCCTTGGCGCCTTCACGTATGATCGCTTTCAAAACGGACCGGAAATGGCCGATCCACGGAAATGTGGCCTAGTCATCCAACAGCCGTGTTTCAACTGCGGCAGAAGCTGCGAACTGACCCGTTTGCGCCATCGCGTCGACCGTCTTCTTTGGAATCCTCAATAAAACGACGACCGTTGGCAAAGGGAACCAGACTTGCTCATGTGACTAAACGCCTCTCAACTGTGATTGCGGCAACGGTGACAGGTTTCTCTAGCTATTACTAGGACTTGATCAACTTTCCCACTGCGAATGGCTGGGAACTGGCCAATCTCTTGCGGTCAACCGCCAATGCTGCGCGGAACGGCGTCGATGTGTTGCTGATGGTCAGGAAGTTGATGGGACACGATGGCACATTGATGGCGCGCACTCGTCGGAGATCAGCGCTGGTTCGCTGACAATCCTATCCTTTCTCATCCTGCAGCGCGAAGTCTGGGGGCGGCTGATGCGCCACACTTCGTGCTCATAGGCTTAGGAGATGAGCTCAGGGGCTTTCAAGCTACTGCAAAGGGTTGCTGGCAACGGGTGAAGCTGCGAGATGGCAGATGCGTTCGAAGCAATGAGGAAGAGAATGCGGGCCGGGTTTGACGATTTTCCCATTTTGTCTGCGGTGTTGGGTGTGTCCAAGGAATCTGCATCATGCGATTGCCAGAAGCGCTACAATACTTTTGAACTCAAGTCGCGAGGCACTGGTAAGGCGCGGGCAATCAGCGCGCCGTGCCAGCACCTGAAATTGATGCAGCGCGCGCTTCTCGACAGAATCCTTTGTCATGTCGCGCCTCACGATGCAGCGATGGCTTTTGTGCGGGGTAGATCAATTGCCTCGAACGCTCGTCGCCATCATAGGGCCACGCACATCTTCACGACCGACATTTGTTCCTTCTTTCCCTCGATTACAGCGGCGCATTTGAGCCCAATGTTCGAGAAACGCTTCCGCCATCTTTCTTCTGACGCCATCAAGGAGATTATCGACTTGGTCACTGACGAAGGACGTCTTCCTCAGGGTGCGCCCACCAGCCCGCACCTTGCCAACCTCGTAATGTTCGACTTTGATGAGCGCTGTAGCTGGTTTTGTGACAGACTGGGGGCAGTATACACGCGATATGCTGATGACATTAGTATCTCTGCAAAAGACGCGGAGACCCTAAGGCACATCGCAAGCGTTGTCGCGGAAGGTCTCCGCGCCCTTGCTATGCAGGTGAACCCTGAAAAGACCCGCCACTTAGGCCCGCTCCACCGCAAGACCGTTACAGGGCTTGATATTGGCGGAGAACGCATTCGTCCTACACGTACCTTTCGAAAGAAGACCGCCGCACTCGTGCGGATGTCGGTCAGGTATCCTGACAAGATGCAGCGGCATCGCTCAAGAGTCTGCGGCTACCTGGCTTTCTGGCACGGCGTCGATCCCGCAGACAGAGAACTCGCGAAGCTGGTTAGCGCGATGGGCCTGGATGATTGGACCGAGAGGATCTTAGCCGCGTCGGCTTTCGAAAGGCAGTTTGATGGTACTTGTGATTACACCTTGGGCGGTCAAATCCCATTCTAGTCTGATCATTAACCAGTGACGTCAGGAGCAACCAGTGTTCCCCGCACGCGCAAAGCGCGCGGACACATAAACAAGGCCGACCGCTGGACCGGCTGCTTGCTCCTGACGCAGTTGGAGTTGTTAAGAGAGAAGAGTCGGTAGTGCAAGGACGTCGTTGCGATTGGATATTGCCAGCCGTCTCAGTCATTTCGCAAGCTCATTCGACCAGATGCAAGGCTCAAGCCATTGATTCGACTGCGACAACGACCTTTTCTTGGACTCCTGATTGATCCCTTTGGGAAATCCGCCAGCACAATGGAGCTGGACGGAGATGACATACGGATCACGTTCCGCGGCAAGGTTGCGTCCATGTCGTTGCAGTCACTGGCGCGCGCACCTTCCCTCCGGAAAGGGATGCTTGGAGCTGCCCTGACTATCAGTTCGGGCGACCATCCAGATGTTGCTCTGAGGGGAGCAAACCACCGGGATGCCCAAGACTTTTCGGAGCGTGTCAAGGAGGCGTGGATCCGATTCAATCTCGCAGCTCTTGAGAAAGAAGCGGCGCGGCTGGACAGGCTACTCGCCGGAGTGAGGTCTCTCGCGGCACCTTCCAGATACCCCGCCGCGTGTCAGATTGCGCCGCTGTTGGATGACGCTCGTGCTCTTGATGCGACGCTGCTATCGAAGCTGAATGCCGAAGCCATCGGTCCCCAAGCCAGCGCGCGCGTTGCGACTGTCCAAAAGTTTGCCGGCGGTCCGCGAACGGCACGGGCTAGTGGCGTCGCCGCCTTCGTCACCGCTGAACTAGACCGCTGGAAGGATTTCTTCGACACAATCGAGAGCAAGCCGCTGACGCCGGAACAGCGCCTTTCTGTCGTTGTCGATGAGGATGCGACGCTCGTCCTCGCCGGGGCAGGATCGGGAAAGACCAGCGTCATCACCGCCAAGGCTGCCTATCTGGTCAAGGCGGGCGTCCGCCAGCCCGAAGAGATCCTTCTTCTGGCCTTTGCGAAGAATGCGGCAGAGGAGATGTCGGAACGGGTCGAGGCCCGATCCGGCGTGCCCATCGTGGCACGGACCTTCCACGCGATTGCCTATGACATCATTGGGATCGTCGAGGGGTCGAAGCCCGCTCTGGCCGACCACGCGACCGACGACATTGCCTTCACCAACCTGATCAAGCAGATCCTGAGAGACCTGGTCCACAGGCTGTCGGAAGTGTCCGTGGCGATCATCCAGTGGTTCGCGCATTTCTTCGTCGAGTCGAGAACCGAATGGGACTTCAAGACCAAGCACGAGTACTACACGCATATGGAGAGCCAGGACCTGCGCACGTTGCAGGGCGAAAAGGTCAAGAGCTACGAAGAGCTTCAGATCGCAAATTGGCTATACAAGAATGGCCTCGATTACGAATACGAACCCGTCTACGAGCACAAGATCCCTGAGACCGGCAGGCGAGACTACCAACCGGATTTCCGACTGACCGAAAGCGGCATTTACATCGAGCATTTCGGTGTACGACGCCAGAAAATGGCCGACGGCAATGAGAGGCTGATCACAGCTCCCTTCGTAAATCGCGATGAATACCTTGCTGGCATGGAGTGGAAACGGCAAATCCACGTTGAGTACGAAACCACCCTGATAGAGACCTACAGCTATGAGCGACAGGAAGGACGTCTGCTGACCGGGCTTGCCGACAAGCTCGCGCCGCATGTCACCCTGAAGCCCCGCCCGGTCGAAACGATCTATGACCGGATCGTCGAAATGAACCAGGTCGATGACTTCTCCAAGTTGCTCGGAACATTCCTGCGCAAGTTCAAGAGCGGTGGCTACAGTCTCGCCGGATGCGAGGCCAAATCCGAGCGGATGAATCTAGGCAAGCGGGCCAAGGCGTTCTTGGACGTGTTTGCGCCGGTCTTCGAAGAGTACCAGAAGCGGCTCCGCGGCCGGATCGACTTCGAGGACATGATCCTGCGCGCCGCAGACTACGCCGAGAGCGGCCGCTACGTAAGCCCGTTTCGACATATCCTCGTCGACGAGTTCCAGGACATCTCGCAAAGCCGCGCCAAGCTGGTAAAGGCACTTAAGGCCCAGCATTCGGATGCGCGCATCTTTGCCGTCGGTGACGATTGGCAGTCGATCTTCCGCTTCGCCGGGTCCGATATTCACCTGATGCGCTATTTCGGGCGGGAGTTTGGGGGCAGCTTCGATGGCGAGGCAGGCGTTCACAGGACCGTTGATCTGGGCCGCACCTTCCGTTCGGTAGACCAGATAGCGTTTGCCGCCAGAACATTCGTACTGCGAAACCCGGCCCAGATCGAGAAACAGATCGTTCCGGCCGGGACTGCGACTGAACCGGCCATCAGGATCGCGACAGTGGCCAAGGGCGAGGATACGGAGAAACTGTCCGAGGTTCTAACCGCTCTAACAGTCGCTACAGCGACGAATGCAAAGTCCGCAACGGTTCTGCTCCTCGGCCGATACCGCTTCGTCGAGCCAGACATGCAGGATCTGCGGAGGCGCTTTCCTCGGCTGCAAATCAGCTTCAAGACCATCCATGCCTCCAAGGGCCTTGAGGCTGACCACGTCATCCTACTGAACGCCGATAGTGGGCGCATGGGGTTCCCGTCAGAGATCGTTGACGACCCCTTGCTGTCGCTAGTTTCGCCCGAAGAGGAGGCGTTCCAAAATGCCGAAGAGCGACGCGTCATGTATGTCGCGATGACCCGGGCGCGCCAGACCCTGACGATCATTGCCTCGAATGCGCGGCCGTCGTCCTTTGTCACCGAGCTGAAAAAGGACCCCGACTATGGGGTTGCGACAGCCACCGGAGCGGAGCCGGAAACCCACATCTGTGGCGAATGTGGCGGGCGGCTCTTGGGCGTCACCGGGAAGGATGGCCGCATTTGGTATCGCTGCGAGCATGTCCAGCACTGCGGAAACCTTCTGCCCGCCTGCCAATCCTGTGGAACCGCACTGCCATGCCACGCAGAGGGGACGACTGAGGTTCGATGTGGCTGCGGAGCCAGCTATCCCAGTTGTCCGGAATGCGAAGATGGCTGGCTGGTCGAGCGCAGCGGCATGTATGGGAAATTCCTCGGCTGCGTCCGCTATCCAACCTGTGTCGGGAAAGCCCGCATTGGTGCGAGGAAAGCTATCTGAAATCAGAACCGAAGCAACCTGAACCGCAGACGCTGCGCGAGGTCTAGGGGACTAGTCGCCGGGTCACCTCGCTGATCGCCGCCGAACGCACCGGGCGGTGCTGCTGCGGGGCGGAACTGGATCCGGTTTACTGCGACGCCGCCGTGCGGTGGCGGGAGATGTCGACGGGGCGGAAGGTCGAACTGGAAACTGTCGGATGAACCAACAGTTGCGGGAGGCGCTTGTGCCTGCGAAGGCAATCGTTAGCCTGCGGTGCGCAATGTTGGGTTCAGATTGAAGAGAAGAAATGACAGATCACAAAGACGATTCCGCGGGAAAGAAGCGCAAGCCCGGCAGCGTAAGAGGTCTGGAAGCGCTAGGCCGGGAACGCCTATCCCGGCATTTCTTCATGCGCGACTTTCTCTACTCGGAAATCGGTAACTTCTTTCAAATCCAGAACATTCCCGATGATCCGAACCTCGCTCTGTACACGGGACAAAAACTCGCATCCGAACTCCTCGACCCACTGGTGGAGACGTTCGGACCGATCGCGGTGCGATCTGCATATCGGTCCCCGTTGGTAAATGGCTATGGCGCGGAGCATAACCTTGGCTGCGCTTCGAATGAGGCAAATCGCGCGGCACATATCTGGGATCAACGAGATGCGAACGGAAATTGTGGTGCCTGTACTTCGGTCGTCATTCCATGGTTTGCAGACCAGTACGAAAAGGGCCGCGATTGGCTTGATCTGGCATGGTGGCTCTACGATCACCTGAATTTTCACGCGGTCTTCTTCTTTCCCAAGCGGGCGGCGTTCAACCTGACTTGGCGCGAAAATCCGGAACGGCGCATATCTTCATGGATCGGTAGCGACCGTGCGATCCTTCGTCCCGGAGGTGCACCACCAACAGTCGAGGAGCGCGCCAGCCGATACGCCGACTTCCCACGGTTCCGAGGCATCCACTATCCGGAGCTGCCGGACAAATACCGGCAATGTTCGGGGTCATAGCAGCCCGAGCTTCGCCTCTGGCCAACTCCTCGAATCCTCTTGATTCTACTGCAAGAATCCAATTGGCAAGGTAGGGGACACAGATCATGTATATTGGGACAATAGAGCGGTAAGCGGTGATTGGAGAGATCGCAAAATTCTACGGCGCGGAAATCTCGCCGATGGGCTTGGTAACACGGTGCCACTGGATCTAGCCAAGGGCCTTGTCATGGTCTTCACCCGCACCCAATAGACGCTAAGTGTCTGCTACTCGCCCCCGCTCAAAGTCGTCTTGACCCATGTTCACGTATCTCTTCGCGCCGATTGTTGCCAACATCCATATCGCTGACAAACGGCGGGCGGGGATCGGTGTTTTCCCGCAGCTGCGGCTCGTTGTTGGGAAAAGCATTCAGCTGCGAGTTCTTCTTGAGTATTTACGATTTAGTAAAAGGTGCTAGTTCCGCCCTCGACCTTTTTATTGACCTAGGTCCATTACTATCTCGGTCGATAGGTCTCGGCCGCAGAAGTAAGATGCTTGGCGCAAAGGCCGTGACGGGCGTTATTCGTGGCAGATAACGTGGCGGCAGAAACTGTTACCTCAAGCTACCGTCCTATATCCTTCGTCTTCGAGAAAGATAACGTGCGTGTCTGCCGTGACGGCGACAGAGGCAAAGGCTCCCTGTGCGTAGTGCGGCAGGAATTTTAGGACATCGGTTTCAAGCCCTGGGTGAAATGCTGCAATGAATCAAGGCAGGCCGTAGTTGTCACCGCTTAACCAATCGTCGTCCTCTTCTTCGTCTTCCGTCTGCTCTGACCAACTTGGCCAAACGTAAGATCTCGTTGACATCCCTTCGAATGATGTAGCCAAGGCGATTCCTGTGCATTTGAGGTGAAGCCACTTGCCATCCTTCTCCTTGGTTGCGATCCGAAGAATCGCGGAAACACGCTGTGTCCCGCGAAGCCAACTTGCCCAAGCAGATGTTGCAACTGCTTCCCAAAGATCTGCCGTGAAGCTAATGCGGACGCGATTGGCTTGCCGTTGTACTAATGAGGCTTGCCCAGGTCCTAAACGACGCCCGGTGAGCGATTTGAAAACGTAACGCCCTTGCACGAAAATTAGGTCTCCTGGTTCGGCCACTGCATTGATCAATCCGGGGTCGAGGTCGTCGCTAATATTGAAGATCGCCGTTCTCGAAAGCGTTGCTTTCAAGGCTTGCTCAGTGACTTGGAGTAGCTGAGCGGTTTCCCCACCTGCATAAAGGTAGGCCTCGCCGTTTTGTTTGTCTGTTAGTGCTCCATTTGACGAAATCAGTCCCTGACGATTTGCAAAACTGAACATTGGCAGATTCGTGATCTCAACACCTGCGCGTCTTGCTGCTTCGAAAATCCGAGAATGATTAAACCAGAGCCAATGGCTGTTCTCCAAGCGGGATGCGTTCAAAATGGCATTCGCGTCAAACCTACTGACCTCTACTTCCCACCTTTTTTTTGCATCGCGAATTTTCTCTGGCGTCAGGTTCTGTTCGAGGGTTCCCGTTGAATGCGCTCGGGCGTGGTGTTCGAGGCATAGTACGGCAAGGTTGTCCACAGAGTGATCATGGCTTCTTGCCCAAGGCACAATGTGATGGGCAATTACTGCTAAGTTTGGGCTACGACAGACGCAGCAGGTCCAGCGGTTTTGCCAAAGGGCACGCGTGATATTCGCAGTCGGAATTGCTGGACGAGGGCCGCTTCTAAGCAGTTGTATCTGTACTTGGTCCAGACCTACACTTTGGAGTTCGACGTCGTTCATTCGCTGAAGCGCCGCCAAGCTTAACCCTTCGTCTTCGATACGCTTCGCGGTCTCACTGTCGAAGCCACGACTCAACAATGCAGCAACGGTTCGTCCGAGCCTGGCCCGTTCTCTGCTACATCCAAAGAATGCTTGTTCTTGGCGATCGTTTGAAAGCGGATCTGTCATCCCGCTAACCTAGGGCGCCCGAAGAAAAACGCCAGTGCCATGTAAGTCGGTATTCGAAGAACGATTCTGAGAGCTTTGAACAAAACCTCCTCCCTCGCCAGCGGCGCCACGCTCCAGAGCAGTACTCGTCCCGCCGCGCGTTGTGCCTGACAGCTACGGTCATAATGAGCGTTGGGCGCTCAACATGGCTGAGTACATAGACTGCACAGGGTGCTGGTTGCCGCGGTAGGAGGCGTGCCATCGTCGCATTGGCGCGGCGGCTTGCCGTGATCCTTATAGAATGTGGGTCGCTGCCCCGGGCCTTAGCTAGGGGCAGCGACTGAATCCCATCTGGCATGAAGTCGTGAAACACCGGCCGCTGCCCAAAAAACCCTCGTCCTTCGGGTCCACTCGGGAAGTGGTTCCGATGATGTCTCGGTCAGGACTGATGTAGGCTACCAAGATCGAGCACTCCAGAGAGATGGGCAAGTCGGATTTGCACCGACCAGGATAATGTTGGCTGCCGGGGCGCTTGCCGCAGACTGAAGCATGCAGCCGCGGCGATGTCACATAATGATGACAGAAACCGCAGCGCGTAACAGAAAGCGCAAACAATCGGGACCACTCTTCCACGGACGAGGCCGCGCGCTCAATAACTCTCGACCCGGGCGTCCCCGTTACCAATGCTCCGACCCGAATGGTCGCCACGATGAAACTTGATTGTTGCAGAAATCTGCCTGATGAGCAGTTCGGCCAAGGAGAGAGCCTTGAGAGAATGAGGCATGTGGAGACGCATACTTGACAGGGTTGCGATCACGGGGAACATTGACGTTGTATTGTAGATTCCGGCAACGTACATGGCATACAAGATCTCACAATTAGATAAAAAAAATTTTAATTGGTTTGAGAGCGACAATACAAGGGCGTCTCTATGCAGCATATCCCTTGAGAAGGGTCATATCCGAGGGCTCACGGAATTTTCTGTGGAATTTAGGTATCCCATTACTGTCTTCTCTGGCGGTAATGGTTCGGGTAAATCGACAATGCTTGCTCTGGCAGCCTGTGCATTTCACAATGAGAGGAAGGGGTTTATTCCTCCCCTTCGGAACAAGAGTTATTATACATTTCACGACTTTTTTGTGCAATCAAGCGCTGAAAGCCCCGTGGACGGAGTAAATATATATTACGCTATTAGACACAATAACTGGAAGGGGGCAAAACCTGGGTTGCAGAGGCAATCTAGAAATAAGAAAAAAGGCGGAAAGTGGAACGACTACGATAGTAGGGTGCGGCGAAATGTCATTTACTTTGGCGTACAGAGAGTTGTTCCACATTATGAGCGCAGTACGCACAAGTCGTATCGTAGCAAGTTTAAGCCGGGGAAGATGGGTGAGCCGGATCGAAAGATGATAGCTGAAATTGCCGGTAGGATAGTCGGGAAGCCATACGCGGATTTTGATGCATATGTGCACACCAAGTATACGCTTCCGGTGGCTTCCGTTAACGGAATAACTTACTCGGGATTCAATATGGGTGCTGGGGAAGGGTCTGTTTTTGAGATATTATCTGCACTTTTTGCGGCAGGCGAAGGGGCGCTGTTGGTTGTAGATGAAATTGAACTCGGATTGCATGAGCAAGCGCAGGTTCGTCTGATCCACGAGCTAAAGAAACTCTGTTACAAGCTGAAATGTCAGATCATATGCTCGACGCATTCTTACAGTGTATTGAGAAGCGTTCCGCCAGAGGCCCGCTTTCATATAGAAAATGTTCTGGGGAAGACTTTTATAACTTCCGGCGCTTCAGCGGAGTTTGCTTGTGGCAAAATGGGGCGCCCGGATGCGCACGAGCTAGATGTCTTTGTTGAAGACCGTGTGGCCGTTGAAATTATTCAGTCAGTATTGCCCGCAAGCCTGCGGAAGCGAGTTCGACTCAAGTCGATTGGATCTCATTCTGCGGTCATTCGTCAGCTTTCATCACGCAGGCTTGAGGATATTCACAATTGTATTTGCGTTTTAGACGGAGACCAAAATGGAGAAATCGACAATGCAGTCAAGGTTGCTCAAGCGGCATGTGAAGTAAGCACTGAAGTTGAAAAGAACGATGTGAAGTCCTGGATCTTGGATCGTGTATTTTATCTTCCTGGCGGTGTGTGGCCAGAAAAATGGATCGTTGAACAAGCTCAGGCCATTGTTTCTGATTTAAAGGATGGCAGAGCCGAAGAATTGGCAAATAATTGGGGTATCGCTGACAGAGCAGTTCTCGCGGAGTGCTTGAATGAAGCCGCAGCCGCCGAGAAGCATAGTGAATTTAGGGATTTGGCTTTGGCCGTCGATCTAAGCGAGGAGAAGGCGCGAATGGATTTGATTTCTTTTGTTGTCAAGGCTCACGAGAACGAATTTAAGGCCATCATTGATGGGGTCGCTAAGAATCTTCTTTAGCGAGTGGAAGTTGCAAGTTAAGGTGTGCGTATGTTCGGTCAAGGCCAATGCGAGCCCCCGCAACCAACACTAATTCTTCCGAAATATCAATGCCTTGAGAATCCGCTCCCGCGGATCCTCCGGCATTTGCGCCCGCCACGACCGGCAGGCCCGACGCCAGCCGCAACAGGCTCGCCAGCGCGCCGTGGAGGTCGATCCCGAGCGCGGTCCCGCCCTCCGGCGTCGCCATCGGCACCAGCACGATCTTCTCGATCAGCCCCCGCAGCGCCTCTTTCGCCTCCTCCATCCGATCCGGGTCGGTCAGCCCGCGCACGAGGGCGCCGACGCGCGCGCGGTAGGCCTGCGCCATCGACGGGTGATACCGCAGCGGGTCGGGGGCCGGGGCGACCGCGAGGCGGCGCTCGAGATCCTTGCGCCGCTGGTCGAGTTCGATCATCCGGTCCTTGACCTGGTCCGCGGGGACGCCGGCGATGATCGCATCGACGAGCTTGCGGTGATCGGTCGTCACCTGTCGCAATTCCCTCTCGAGGCCGGCGCGCCCGGCACTGGCCGCTTCGGCCAGGCGATTGCGCTCGGCCGCGTATTCCTCGCAGAAGATTCGCAGGGCCTCCTCGTCCATCAGGTGATGCTGAAGCGCGTCGAGGACGCGGGCCTCGAGATCCGTCTGCCGGATCACGGTCCGGTTGGTGCTGATCGCCCGTCCCTTGTTGCGCGCGGCCGAGCAGCCGAAGCTGTCCTTCGAGACCTTGGAAAACCCCGCGCCGCCGCAGCCGCATTCCATCAGGCCGGAAAACAGCGTACGCGGGCGGCGGCGGTCCCAGATCGGCACGCCGCTCCCCTTGGAGATCAGCTTGCCCTGGCGGGACTTCACGGCCTGCCAGAGCCGCACATCGACGATCCGCAGCTGCGGCACCTCGCTGACCACAAGCTCGTCCTCCGCATTCGGGCGCGAGACCCGACGGCCGGTGTCGGGATCCTTGAGGTAGTGCAGGCGGTTCCAGACGAGGCGCCCGATGTAGAGCTCATTGTTCAGGATCCCGGTGCCGCGCTCCCGGTTGCCGTGGATCGTCGAGGTGCCCCAGGGACCCCCGCGGGGCCCGGGAATGCGCTCCTCGTTCAGCTCTTGGGCGATCTTCTTCGGCGAGACGCCGCTGGCATAGGCCTTGAAGATCCGCCGGACGATCGCGGCCTCGCGCGCGTTGATCTCGCGGTCGCCCCGGATCGGGTCACCCGCGTCAGTGAACCGGCGGAGGACCGTGTAGCCGTAGGCGTTGCCGCCCGCGGACTTGCCGTTCACCGCGCCCCTTCAGACCGCGCCGGGTCTTGTCGGCGAGGTCGTCGAGGAACTGCTCGCTCAGGATGGAGCGCATGCCCAGCTGCAAGGTGTTGAGGCGCCCGTCCGGAAGGGTGATCATCTCGACGCCGAGAAAGGTCAGTTTCTGAAAGGTCGTTGCGCAATCGGCGACGTTGCGGGGGAGGAGCCATGGAAGGGGGCACTCGTCCCTTCGCGGATACTAATGAGGATATCGGTTGCTGCGATGCGGCAAGCTGTTTTCGGACACTTGTTCGTCCCGCAGAATGTGTAGCAAGCTGCCGATGGTCCCTCTCGAGCAACAACAGACTTACGACAGATTTGCGCCGTGCGGCGGAACCCAGATTACCCGCCCCACGTATCCGACAGAGTGAACCCGGTCGGGAATGGGTCGGTCGGATCCAGCCCGATCTGGGTGATCGCATAGATCCAGCACTGCCCCGAGACGCGGTTCTTCGTTGCTCGGTATGGACCGACTTGCGTCTCCTCCAAAAACTCGGTCGTGAACTCTCCCCCGATGATCGAGCGCGAGACGACGACGTCTCCGGGTCTCACGCGGCCATCCAAGTGTCGCACGGCCATGTTCGAATTCGACCCGGTGCCACAGGGCGAGCGATCCGCGCGTCCGGGCCTGAGCGTGGTGCAGGTGCGGAGCGCGCCATCCGGCTCTTCGGAACGGAACATGACATAGGCGAGCCCGTTGAGCGCCGGCGTGGTAGGGTGAGGCGCTTGCTCGACCTCGGCGATCAGGTTTCGAAGGGCGACCCCGCGTGTGGCCAGTTCTCGTGCGTTCTCGGGCGTGATCGTCAATCCGACCTGGCCCACGTCGACCAGTGCATAGAACACGCCACCGAAGCACAGGTCGTAGGTGATCCTTCCCCACGCTTCTGTGTCGATTGTGGCCGACTTCTTGGCGACGAACGAAGGCGGCATGTCCAGTGAAACCCTCGTCACCTTACCGTTCGCACAGGTTGCTCGCGCCTTCACCAGACCTGCTGCCGTGTCGAGCGTCACAATCGTTTCGGGCTCCACCATCGGCTTCATGCCGGTTTCCAGCATTGCCGTCACGGCGCACATTGCGTTCGACCCGGACATGGCGTGCGCCTGATCCGGCTGCAGGACGAGGAAGCCCACATCAGCCGCCGGGTCGCACGCGGGAACCAACAGGCAGAACGAACCTGCCGGCGCAGAGCGCGGCTCGGAACACAGAAACTGGCGCAGGCTGTCGTCGACCTCGTTCAGATGGCGCAGTTTGTCGGCCATCGTCGCCCCAGGGATGTTCAACACGCCGCCCGTCACCACGCGGCCGATTTCACCTGCACAGTGCACATCAACGGTCTGCAGACTACGGGTCCAGCGCATCATTTCCTCCTATGCGACGGCCTGTGCGCCGGTGATCTCGACGACCGAGCCGCAGAGATAGCCAGCCTCATCACTTGCCAGAAACGCGACAAGAGCCGCGATCTCCTCGGGCTCGCCGATGCGCCCATATGGAACCAGCCGATTCAGATCGGCAAGGGAGCGTCCGCTACGCGCAAGATTGCTCTCCAGCATCGGGGTTCGGACCTCACCGGGTGCGACGGCGTTCACGCGGATCTTGTCAGGGGCATAGTCACGTCCAAGATTCTGGGTGAATGCCACGACGGCGGCCTTGGTCGTATTGTAGGCGATGTGTCCAGGCGCGGGATGCAGCCCCCATTGCGAAGCCGTATTGACGATGGCACCGCCGCCCTGGCGCTGCATGAACGGAACGACGGCCTGGCACATGTGAAAGAGCGCGTCGATGTTCACCGCGAAAGAGAGACGCCAGTCCTCGGCCGACAGCTCCATCAGCGGCCCGCGCCGCATCAGACCGGCATTGTTGCACAGCACATCGATACGCTGGTGTCCCGAGGTGATGCCGGTGACGAAGGCATGGATCGCGTCGGGCTGAGTGAGGTCGACATCGTGCGCGGTCCCGCCGATCTCGGCGGCAAGGCTCTGCGCAGCCGCATGGGCGGTGTCGACGATGCGCACAAGTGCCCCTTCGGCGGCCAAACGGCGGCAGATCGCCTCTCCGATCCCGCCCGCGCCGCCGGTCACGATGGCGGTCTTTCCTTGAAAGCGTGTCATGCGGTTACCTCATCTGGCTTGCGCCGTTGACGTCGAGCACCGCGCCGGACAGCGATGCTTGCGAGGGGCGGAGCGCGAAGGCCACCAGCTCGCCGATTTCTTCCACCGTGGCCATGCGTCCGATGGGTATGCCCGAAAGCGCGGCGGCCGCGCCGTGCTTGGCGACGTAGGCGTCGGACATCTCGGTCTTCACCCAACCGGGCGCGATAGCGAGGGCTTGAACGCCTTCGGCGCCGAAGCCCCGCGCGATGCTCTGAGTGAGGTTCACCAGCGCGGCCTTGGTCGCACCGTAGGACATCGCCTCGGTCCGGTAGCCGCCCTGGGCCGCACGCGAGGCCATATTGACGATCCGCCCGCCGCCATGGGCCCGGAAATGACGGATGGCAGCGCGGCAAAGATCGGCGGCGGCTAGCAGGTTGATCTGAAGATCGCCATGCCAGACCCGGTGCCAGTCCTCCAGCGGATCTTCGACGGAAGATGGTGTCAGAATGCCGGCATTGTTGATCAGCGCGTCGATCCGGCCTGCCGCGGCCTCGGCTTCCGACCAAAGCTGCGTGGGTGCCAGCGGATCACTGAGATCTGCAGCGAAGCACGTCGCGCCGCGACCGATTTCTGCGGCCAAGGACTGGGCGGCCCTCACGTCACTGCGAAACTGCAGCAGCACACGCGCCCCTTCGCGCGCCAGTTCGCGGGCAATCGCCTGTCCGATCGATCCCGTCGCACCGGTCACGAGGACCGTCTTACCCTTCAGCGTCGCCACGACGTCAATCCTTCAGATACCAGCCCCAGGGCTTTGATCGGTCAAACGTGGTAATCTGCTTGGTTTCGAGGTAGTTCATCAGGCCCCACTCACCGAGCTCGCGGCCGATACCGGATTGCTTGTAGCCGCCCCAGGGCGCCTCGGTGAAGGTCGGCTGCGAGCAGTTGATCCAGACGATCCCGGCGCGAAAAGCGCGGGCCACGCGCTCGGCGCGGTCGAGATCGGCGGACATCACGGCTGCGCCGAGTCCGAAGCGCGAATCGTTGGCCATGCGGATCGCCTCGTCCTCGGTCTTGAAGGGCTTCACGCAGACGACGGGTCCGAAGATCTCCTCGCGCCAGATCCAGGCATCCTCGTCCATGTCGGCGAAGATCGTCGGTTCGACGTAACAGCCGCCTTCGAGGCCCTTGGGAACGCCTCCCCCGGTGACGAGCCGCGCCTCGGACTTGCCGCGCTCGATGCAGGCCAGAACCTTGTCGTGCTGCGACGGGCTGACAAGCGGGCCAAGCAGCACGCCTTCGTCCAGACCGTGGCCAATCTTGATCCTGCGTGCCTCATCGGCCAGTCGTGCCATGAGCGTCTCGTAGATCGGTTCTTCGATCAGCACCCGAGAGGTGGCCGAGCAGACCTCGCCCTGGTTCCAGAAGATGCCGAACATGATCCACTCGACTGCCTCGTCGATCGGCGTATCGGCAAAGACCACCAGAGGCGACTTGCCGCCAAGCTCGAGGCTCACCGTTTTGATGTCCTTCGCGGCGGTCGCCATGATCCGCGATCCCGTCGGCACCGAGCCGGTGAAGGCGAGCTTGTCGACACCGGGGTGCTCCGTCAGCGGTTGCCCGGCCTCAGGGCCGAAACCGGTGACGATGTTCAGAACGCCCGCCGGCAATCCAGCCTCCTGCGCGATCCCGCCCAGTTCCAGTGCGGTGATCGGCGTCAGCTCAGAGGGTTTCAGAACCACCGTGCAGCCGGCCGCCAGCGCGGGTGCGACCTTCCAGGAAGCCATGAGGAGCGGGAAATTCCACGGGATGATCGCGCCCGCCACGCCGATCGGCTCCTTCACCGCTTTCGAGGTGAAGCCCTCCGCGCCGAGCTTGATCTCCTGCACGGTCTGGTTGTCCAGCCTTTCGGCCAGGTTGGCGTAGAAGTGGAAAACGCCGGCGGTGTCGTCGACGTCCCAGAGCGCCTCGGGCAGCGGCTTGCCATTGTCCCTGACTTCGAGCCGCGCAAGTTCGTCGCGGCGTTCGGCGATCCGGTCGCCCATCCGGCGCAGGACCGCGGCGCGTTCGGCGCCGGATATGCGCGGCCAGGGGCCTTCGTCGAAAGCCCTTCGCGCGGCCCGCACGGCGCGGTCGATGTCCTCGGAATTGCCGCGCGGCACCCGGTGGAACACTTCGCGGTTAGACGGATCGACAACGTCGAACATCGCACCGGAAGCGGAAGCGACATAATCGCCATCAACGAATATCTGGCCGTTCATCGTGACTCACATATGTCTCGTCACGCCGCCGTCGACCCGAAGGCTCTGGCCCGTGATGTAGCTGGAATCTTCGCTGAGAAGGAACGCGGCGGCCTTGCCCTGTTCTTCGGCGCGGGCGAGGCGGCCGAGCGCCGACATCTTGGCGTATTTCTCCGGCAGGTCGAGGCTGTCGGTGAAGCCCGGCAGAAGGCAGTTCATGCGGATGTTCGCGGGGCCGTAGCGGTCGGAATAGAGCTTGGCGAAGGACGATACCCCGACGCGGTAGACGCTCGATGTAGGAAACATCAGGCTTGGCTCGAACGCCGAATAGGTGGTGATGCAGACGATCGAGCCGCCGCCCTGCTTCTCCATCACCGGGGTTACGAGCTTGGCCATGCGGATCACCGGCTTCAGGATCATCGCATTGGCGCGATCCCAGTCCTCCTCGGAAATCTCGAGCAGGTCACCCTTCGGCGGGCCGGCCACATGGACCAGAACGGCGTCGATGCGGCCGTAGCTGGTCATGGCCAGATCGAAGACGCCCTGGATATCCTCGGCGCTTTCGGCCACGCCGCGGCGCGCCACACCGCCAAGCTCCGCCGCCAGTTTCTCGCAACTGTCGGAAGGCGACATCAAAGCGAGCTTGTAGCCCTTCGCGTGCATTTCTCTCGCGGTGGCGGCTCCCATGCCGCGACCTCCGCCGACGATCAGGCAAACCTTCTCGGCCATGATATTGCTCCTTTCAGAACCGGTTTATGCGGTAGGGGGAAAGGTCCAGATCGGGCCGCTCCCCGTCAATGAGCTGCCCTATAAGCCGCGCGGTGGTGGCGGCATAGGTCAGTCCGAGATGACCGTGGCCGGTGGCGTAGTAGACGCCCTTCGTCCTGGCCGAGGCAGAGATGATCGGCACCGTGTCCGGCAAGGCGGGCCTGTGCCCCATCCACTCCGTCGCCTGTTCGACACGCAGTTTCGGCAGCGCCTCTTTCGCGCGTTTCACGGTGATCTTGGCGCGGTTGTAGTTGGGCGCGGCGCCAAGCCCGGCCATCTCGACCGTGCCGCCCACCCGGATTCCGCCCGCGGTCGGCGTCACCATGAAGGCGCGTGCAGGCCAAATAATCGAATGCGCAAGCGTGATCCCCGGTGCCATGATCTGGGTATGATAGCCGCGTTCCGTCTCAAGGGGGATCGGCTCGCCGAGCAGTTTCGCGAGCTTCGCCGTGAAGGCGCCGGCGCAGAGCACCACCTCCTGCCCCTCCACCATCTCGCCGTCCGCGAGGCGCAGACCCGTGATGCCCGCGCCGCGTTCGAAACCCGTGACCTCGGCGCGTCGGACGATGCCGCCAAGTGAGCAGAAGCGCGCGACGAGCTTCAACACGAAGGCGTAAGGATCACGCAGCGAACGGTTGTCGGGAAACAGGACGGCCTTTTCGATGCCCTTGGCCAGTTCGGGTTCGAGGTCGCGCAGCTTGTTGCCGCCCAGGATCTCGTGGTCGAAGCCGAAGCGTTCGAGTATCTCGATGTGGTCACGGTCGGCGCGGAACTCGGCCTCATTGGCGTAGAGCGACAGGCATCCGGTTTCGGTAAGCTCAGCCGCCGCACCGATCTCGGACAGAAGCGTCTGCGTATCGCCAAGCGCGCGCTTGCAGAGCGCCGCCCCTTGCGCCTCCAGTTCACGCAGCTTCGCGGGCCGGCTCGCTGCGAGGAAGCGCAAGAACCACGGCACGAGTTTCGGCAGGTAGGAAGGCCGCACGCAGACCGGCCCCTCGGGATCCAGCATCCAGCCGGGCATCTGCCGCCAGACCGAGGGGCGTGAGGCCGGCATGAACTCCGTCACAGCGATCGAGGCCATGTTGCCGAAGGACGCGCCGCGGCCGGGTGCGTCCCGGTCGATCAGCGTCACCGAACGGCCGCGTTTTTGCAACTCGTAGGCAATGGCGGCACCGATCACGCCGGCACCGACTACGAGTGTTCTGGGAGAGTTGGATGGCTGGACCACCGAGTGCCTCATTGAAGGGATGCGGGACCAAGGGCGGCACACCGCCCTCGGAGTTGTGTCAAGCCCAGTTGAGAATCGGCTCCATCGCCTGCCGGAAGGCGGCCTTTTCCGCGTCCGTCAGCGGACCGAGCGGCATTCGGCATTCGCCCACGGGCGTGCCCTGCAGTTCGCAGCCGTATTTCAGCTTCTGCACGAACTTGCCGGATTCGAGGATGTTCATCGCCTTGTAGAGCGTCGCCATCTTCGCCTTGGCAGCGGCAAGGTCGCCGGCCCGGTATGTGCGATCGAGGTCGCAGACCGCCTTGGCCATGCAGTTCGCGGGACCGCAGATCCAGCTGTCGGCGCCCCAGAGCATGAAGTCGAGCGCGATATCGTCCGAGCCTGACACGAGCTGGATGCGGTCCTGATAGCGGGTCGCGATGCCGATGGCGCGCTGAAGCGAGCCGGAGCTTTCCTTGATGCCGATGATGCGCGGATCGTCGGCGAGTTCATCCATCAGATCGAAGGAGATCTCGATCCCGTCCTTGTCAGGATAGGAGTAGAGGACGATGTTCATGTCCGTCGCATCGAGCACCGCGCGGAAGTGGTTGAGAAGTTCGGCATCGGTCGGCTTGGTGTAGAACGGTGTCGCCAGGAGCACCGCTTGATAGCCCAGTTCCTTGGCCTTCAGCGTATTGGCGATCACGCCTTTCGTATGCGGGGCGTTGGTGCCGGCAATGAGCATCTCGCCTTCGCGTGCGAAGTCCTTGACGAACTTCAGAACCTCGACACGTTCCTCGTCGCTCATCAGGTTGTATTCGCCCGAGGACCCGCAGGGCACCCAGCCCGAAACCCCTGCCGCGCGCAGGTTGGTGAGGTGGGTCTCGAAGGCCTTGAAGTCGATGTTGCCGTTCGTGTCGAACGGCGTGACGAGTGCGGGCATGACGCCGGTGAGTTTCATGGGAACATCCTTCATTGCTTGTAGTGGAGGTAGCCGCGCCGCTCGACGGTCGGGAACGCATCGCCCCGGCGCACGTAGTTGGAGTTCTGGCGAAGGGGTCTCGGCGTGAAGTCCCAGATTTCTTCACGTCCGGTCGCGAGGGCCGTGTCGATCAGCTTCCGGGCGACTTGCGAGGATATCACGTTGCCGAGAAGCGTATCCAGCGGCCAGGCTGCTTCCGCCATTGCGGCAAGTCGCGCTTCGTCGGGATCGCCCTTGCCTGCGTTGTTCTGGCGCTCGAGCGGGTCTTTCGACAAGTCGTAGAACTGCGGCGGATATGCCCGCGAGATGACCAGCTTCTTCATCCCGTCGCGCACGCAGACACGCGGCGCGGAGGTGCCGCCGTCGATATGCTCGACGTAAACCGGCCCGTCGATCTCCTCCCCGCGCAAAGCCGGCGTCAGACTCCTGCCATCCAGCGGCGTCTTGATCTGTTCGCCGGTGATCCCGGCCATGTCGAGGATGGTCGGGAAGAGATCGAGCAATGACACTGGCGCGGCAATCCGGCGCGCCTCACAGCCGGGATGCGCGATGATGAGCGGCACCTGAATGGCGGGGTCAAAAAGTGTCTTCTTGAACCACATGCCCCGCTCGCCGATCATGTCGCCGTGATCGGAGGCGAAGATGATGACGGTATTCTCGGCGTAGCCGCTGTCGGCGAGCGCCTTCATCAACCGCCCGAACAGATCGTCCACATAGGAGATCATGCCGTAATAGCCGCGACGGGCGTTGCGGTAATCCGCCTCGCTCAAGTCGCACTTGTCCTGACCGTAGTGATAGTAGAGCGACTGGCTATGCGGGTCGCGTGTTTCGACCGGAATGTGCGGCACGCGGGGCGCGTCAATCTCGCCATCCTCATACCGGTCCCAATAGTCACGCGTGATGACATACGGATCGTGCGGATGGGTAAGCGACACGGTCATCAGGAAGGGCCGCGCGTCTTCGCCCCGCGCACGGGTATAGAGCTCGCGGATCGCGTGGTGGATGACGTCCTCGTCGTAGTCAATCTGCATCGACCGCGCGACCGGCCCGGCATCGCGCACCGTGTCGATGGTGCTGACGCCGAAGGTATAGGCGCGCTCCTCGTCCTTGTTGAAATCGCGGAAATCGGCGTCGGGCGTCCAGGACATGTCGGCCGGATAGATTTCCGTTGTCAGCCGCTCCTCGAATCCGTGGAACTGGTCCGGCCCGACGAAGTGCATCTTGCCGGAGATGCAGGTGTAGTAGCCGTGAAGCCGCAGGTAATGGGCGAAGGTCGGGGTCGAGGCCGTGAACTCCGCACCGTTGTCGTAAGCGCCGATCCGCGAAGGCAGCCTTCCGGCCATCATTCCGAAGCGCGAGGGCGCGCAGAGCGGATAGGCGCAGTATGCGTTTTCAAAGACCGTTCCGCGCGCTGCCAAGGCATCGATATGAGGAGTCTTGCAGACCTTCCCGCCGTAGGCGCTCAGCACGAAGGACGTCAGCTGATCCACCATGAAGAGCAGGATATTGGGACGGTCGGTCATCGTCAGTGTCCCAGAACCTGGCTGAGAAATGCCTTGGCGCGCTCGTTCCGCGGGTTGTTGAAGAACTCCGCCGGCGACCCCTGTTCGATAATCTCGCCATCGGCCATGAAGATCACGCGGTCCGCCACCTGTCGTGCAAAGCCCATCTCGTGCGTGACGCAGACCATGGTCATGCCCTCCTGCGCGAGGCCGACCATCACGTCAAGGACTTCCGAGATCATCTCCGGATCGAGTGCCGAGGTCGGTTCATCGAAGAGCATGATCTTGGGTGACATGCAGAGCGCTCGCGCGATGGCGACCCGCTGCTGTTGCCCGCCGGACAGTTCGCCCGGATACTTGTGCGCCTGTTCCGGAATCTTGACGCGCTCAAGATACTTCATTGCGGTCGCCTCGGCCTCGGCGCGGTCGATCTTGCGCGCAAGGACCGGCGCGAGCGTGCAGTTCTCGAGAACCGTCATGTGCGGGAACAGGTTGAAGTTCTGAAACACCATCCCCGCGTCGCGGCGGATCTCGTCGATATGATCGACATTGTCGTCAAGCACCGTGCCCATGACCGCGATGGTGCCGGACTGGTGTTCCTCAAGCCGGTTGATGCACCGGATCAGGGTCGACTTGCCGGAGCCCGAGGGGCCGCAGATGACGACCTTCTCGCCCGGCGCTACCGTAAGGTCGATGTCTTTCAGGGCATGAAAATTGCCGTAATACTTGTTCATCGAAGCGATGCGGATTGCCGGTTCGGACATGAGATTGCTCCTTCAGCGACGGCCGACGCCCAGTCGGCGTTCGAGATAGGCGCCGTAGCGCGACAGCGTGAACACGAAGACGAAGAAGATGAGCGCGACGAAAACATACATCTCGATCGTCGCGAAGTTCCAATCGGCGTTGCCCGAGGCGGCGCGGCCCGAGGCCATCACGTCGAAGAAGCCGATGATCGTGACCAGCGAGGTCTCCTTGAAGGTTATGACGAACTGGTTGATCGTCGGCGGCAGTGCATTGCGGAACGCCTGCGGAAGGACGATGTAGCCGATGCGGTGCCAGTAGGTCAGCCCAAGCGCCTTCGCGGCTTCTTCCTGGCCGGCCGGTAGGGCCTGCATGCCGCCCCGGATGATCTCGGCCTGGTAACAGGCGAAGAAGAGCGCGTAGCCGACGATCACCCGGTAGAGCTTGTCGCCGATGGCCCAGTCCGGAAGGACGAAAGGCATGACGATCGCGAAGGTGAACATGATCGACAAGAGCGGCAGCGACCGGATGACGTCGATCACCAGCGCCATCGTGCGGGCGATCCATGGCAGATCGGAGCGGCGCAACAGGGCGAAGACGATGGCCAGCGGCATCCCGAGAAGGCTGACGGCGGCGAAGATGAAGATTGTCAGCGACAGCCCGCCCCAGTTCTGCTCGGTGACTTCCCTGAGCCCGAACCAGCCGCCGCGCATGAGGACATAGAAGATCGCGAAGCCCGCGATCCAGAGCGGCGGCAGGCGCCGCGCCGACCAGAACCACGGCACGCAGGACAGAGCCGCGACGACCACCATGACCACGCAGGCGATCGCCGAGCGCCACTGCTCCTCGAACGGATAGAGGCCGAAGAGCACGATACGCCAGCGGGTGGAGACGACCGACCAGCAGGCGCCCTCGGTCGCCATGCAGGCATCGCGCTGGTTCGCACCGAAGACGGCGTGCAACAGCGCCCAGTTGGCCAGCGACCAGAGGATCCAGACCGCGAATGCCGCGAAGAGAGCGCTTACGACCGCATCCGTCGGGGTGGCGAAGTAGCGCGCCTTCGCCTTGTTGAAGGCGGAGTCTTTGGGAAAATCGGCTGCAAACGACATGGCGTCAGATCCTCAGCTGCGTGCCCCTGAGCTTGATCGCGTCGTTCACGCGGTTCAGCACCCAGGCGATGGAGTAGTTGATGATCAGGAAGCCGCCCATGAGGATACCGATCAGTTCAAGTGTCTGGCCGCTCTGGTTGATCGCGGTCGAGATCACCATGAAGAAGTCGGTGAAGCTGATGGCGATGCCGATCGTCGTTGCCTTGAATAGCCACACATACTGGTTGATCAGTGTCGGCATGACGATGCGAACTGCGAGCGGCAGGCGGATGCGGCTGAAGATCTGCCAGTTCGTCAGACCCAGTGCGCGGCCGGCTTCGCTCTGTCCCTTCGGGACGGCGTTGAAGCCGGCGCGAATGATCTCGGCGATATAGGCGCCGCCGTAGATCGAAATGGCAATGATGCAGGCCATGAGTTCCGGCGAGATACGGATACCTTCACGGAAGTTCAGTCCGCGTTGCTCGGGAATGGACATGAGAGAGGTTTCCGGAATGCGGCCGATCCACATCGCGACGACCGCGAGCCCGACGACACCGCCCCAGAGAACCCGCCGCTCACGGCGAGCATGAACGAGATTGAGGTCGGGCCAGCGCCGCGCCTTGAGCCACAGTGCCAATGCCGCGCCGGCAATCACAACGACCGTTGCCACGAAGGCCGACCCACCGGTGACGTTCAGGCCGGGAATGTAGATGCCGCGTCCGGTAAACGCGATGCCGCCCAGAATCAGCGTTGCGTCCCTCGGCGTCGGCAGGGCAAGCAGGAGCGTATACCAGAACAGAAGCTGCAGGATCAGCGGGACGTTGCGGAACGTCTCGACGTAAGTCACTCCCACTAGCTCGGCCATTCCATTGCCAGATGTCCGCATCACGCCGACCGTGACGCCAATGACAGTGGCCAGAGGCAGGGCAATGGCGCCAAGGAACAGCGAGTTCAGGATGCCGACGAGAATGGCCTTCCAGTAGGGCGAGGAGGTGCTGTATTCGATCAGCGAAAAGCTGATCCGCCAGCCCGTGGAGCGTTCCAGGAAACCGAAACCGGACGTGAGGCCTTGCGCATCGAGATTGGCCCGCGCCGTGATCGCGGCGACGACAATCGTCAGAAGGATCGTTGCGACGAAAGCGACTTGCAGGACACTGTCGCGAATGCGCCTGTTCTTCAGAATGGCAGCCATGATCCACTCTCCCTGATCTGCACGCGCGGTGACTGGACTAAGTGGCGCGGGCCCCGAGCGGCGCCCGCGCCGAAGAAGCCGTCAGCCTCAGTCGACGATCAGCGGGTAGAAAACGCCGCCATCGGAATAAAGCGCGTTGATCCCGCGCGGCAGGTTGTAGCGAGATCCGGATCCCAAGTTCCGATCGTAGATTTCGGCCATGTTGCCGACCTCCTTGATCATGTTGTAGGCCCAGTCATCGGACAGGCCGAGCCGCTCGCCGTAACCAGGCGTCACGCCGAGGAACTTCTCGATCGTGGCCGAAGGCGGGTTGGCCTTGATCTCGTCGACATTCGCCGAAGTGATGCCGTTCGCTTCCGCGAACCAGAGTGAACTCAGCATCCAGTTCTGCACGTCGAGCCAGTCGGCGTCATTCTCCGGCACGATGATGCCCTCCGCCTCGAGGTCGAGCACGTCCGGCAGGATGGTGTGCGCATCTGCGCCGTCCGGCGCGTCGACACGGGACGCGGCCAGGCTCGGCGCCCATTCGACCATGCCGTCGCAGCGGGCCTCGTAATAGGCATTGCGCAGTTCGTCGCCGTTCTCGAACGTCAGGACTTCGGCCTGGATGGCCTTGGTTTCGAGATAGGTCGCAAGCGCGCGCTCAGTCGAAGTGCCCGCCGCCACGCAGATCGACCCCCCGTCGAGATCTGCGAGCGTCTGTGCGCCGAGGCTCGCATGTGACATGACCTGGAACGCGCCGATGAAGTAGGGCTGGCTGTAGGCGAGGTTGAGCTCTGTGTCGCGGCTCTGTGTCCAACCCGAAACCTTGATGACGGCGTCGATATCGCCCGACTGAAGCGCCGGCCACCGCTGCGCCCAGCTGATCGGCACAATCTCGAGGGCGCCCTCGGATTTGCCAAAGAGACCGGCGGCCAGGGCCTTGCACAGATCGATGTCGACACCCTTCCAGTTGCCCTGATCATCGACTTCCGCAAACCCGAGGAACGAGCCATTGTGCCCGCTGCAAAGAAGTTTGCCGCGATCTTGAACTGTCTTGAGCCGGCTGTCGCCGGCAACTTGCGCGTGCGCGACCTGTGATGAGGCCACCAGAGCTGTTGAAACCAGAAGTGCCTTCAACGCGAGCTTCATGTCATTCTCCCTGTGTCGACAAGTTGTATGCAAGAATGGTGTCGACAACTTGCCGACATGTCAATAGGCTTGGGGTGGCGATACTTCGGCGCTATTCTGGGACAACCGGAGCCTTGGCAGAGGTCTGAAATAATGGACGGAAATCCGAAAACTGCCCCGAAACAGGCAAAAGGCTTGGGTGCCCGCCACGTCTACGATGAACTTCGCAGAGAGATCCTGACGCTGGCGCTCGAGCCCGGATCCCCGCTTGACGAGACCGTGCTGTCGCAGAGATTCGGGATGTCGCGCTCACCGATCCGCGAGGCGCTGGTCCGCCTTTCGGCCGATGGCCTCGTGGAGATGTTGTCAAATCGATCCACCCTTGTTGCTCCGATCGACCTTGCGGGCTTCCCGCGCTACGTCGAGGCGCTGGATTTCCTCCAGCGGATCAATACTCGGCTTGCAGCGCGAAACCGTGCTGATCGGGACATCAAGCGAATGTTGGTGCTGGCCAAGTCCTTCGATGACGCTTGCCTCGCCAACGACTACCTCGCCATGTCCGCCAGCAACCGCGATTTCCACATGGCCATCGCCGAGGCGGGAAAGAACCCCTATCTCGCCAAGTGCTATGGTCAGTTGCTCGACGAGGGGCGCCGTATCCTTCACATGCACTTCGACTACATCCAGTCTTCGACGACGGACCGTCTTCTCAGTTCGGATCACTACGACATGATTGAGGCGATCAGGGAAAAGGACGTCGAAAGGGCCGACATCCTTGCGCACGATCACACGAGGCAGTTCCATGACCGCTTCATGAACTTCCTCCGCGCGAGATATGACGACGACTTCACATTCGAAAAGCCATTGTCAATGAAAATTGGGGCGTCGGCGTCAAAACAATGACGACGTGTTCTGTCCCCATTTTAACGGATCGAACACGGACACAGACCGGCCGCTCGCCGCTGCCATTTGCATTCCTGAGCGATCACGAGAAATGACGCGGCCAAGAAGAATGTCCGCGGGTTATTCTAATCTATGTCTCGGGCGCGGCATGGCGCGCGTTCGAAAAGAAGTTCATCAAGCCCCTCGAGTCCGAGATTGAAGCACAGACCGTCCGCCGCGCGGAGCTTGTGCGTGATCGCGACCAAGTTCAGTGGGAAGCGCGACTATTCGACCGAGATCTGCGGACCGAACTGAACGAGGCGGTAGCGATCGTGCGAGCGTTTCACGAAGAAATGAAGCCGCTAAAGGAACTAAAAGCTGAACTGCAGGATGACCAGGAGCAGGTCATGGATAAACTTGGCGACTGGTATGATGATGCCGCGCCAGGATTTTTCCAAAAGTCCAAGAAAATCCCCAAAAACAGCTTCCTAGGCTCGCTGGGCCTAGCACAGACGCTCGATCGGCGAGACAATCTCAAGGCCCGACGCGACAGCATCGGAGAGCAAATCGTCGATGTAAAGGACGAGCTCGACGACATCTACGAGACAAAACTGAGACCAGCGAAGGAAGCGCGCGACGGGGTCATGCAGCAGCACTTTCGCGAACGTGCCGTGGAGTTTCAGGCTGAAATCGACGCGTGCGATGTCCGCTTTGCCGATCTTCGCGCCCTGATTGCTAGTGCACAAGTGCGCAGCTACGGTGGGTGGATATTACATCGCTGTTAGCCCCCGGACCAAACCGCTCCCCAGTTTGCGGTTAATTGGACTGCCGTAGTTGGCACCTGCCAAGAACGGGCGGGAAGCGGACGTTCGCTGCGCTCGGTCGAAATGGCCGCTATGCGGGATGAAGCAGCAATCCACTGCGGGCAAGCAGGCAAAGTCCCCGTGGATGACCCGTCACCTGTCCGCCAACTTCAGGACGACTGGAACGATGACGACAAGCGCAAAGATCCGGGCAAAATGGTGCACCGCGACATAAGCCGGATCATAACCCAGCGAAAGGCCGATGGCGGCCATGGCTTCGACTCCGCCGGGTGCGTAGGCGATCCAAACCTGACCAAAGGATAGGTTGGTCATTGCACTGGTCAGCGCCGCAAAGGCCAGGGAGCAGAGGATCGCGCCGCCGACCACCGCCAGACCCGCCACGGCAAAGCGTTTGGTTTGCTGGAGCGTGACAAGGCTCATCCTCGTTCCAAGCACGGCGCCGGTCAGCGCAAAGGCAACAAAGGTGATCCAGCCGGGCGCGGTGCCGTGGATCAAGCCCGCCGCGTGGCCTCCAGCACTAATGACCATTCCGGCCAGGAGGCTGGCAGCAGGCAGCCCAAGGTGCCCCCCGATCCTGCCCAGCAGGATTGCTGCAGCCAGTAGCAAGGCAAGTACGGGCAGCGTCACTTCCGCCGCCCCCACGGCCCCTGCGGTTGGCGCGTCGCCAAGCATGGTTGCGAGCGGTGGTACCGCAATGACAAGCACGAGAAGCCGTGTCAGTTGCAGGAACATAACAGCTGTCGCGTCGCCATGCCCTTCTACCGCGATGGCGATCGCGTTTGACATGGTGCCGGGCGAACTGGCGAGCGTCGCCGTCTGTTTGTCCATGCCGAAGAACTGCGCCAGGATCAGCCGCCCAACGAGAAGCGTCGCAATCAGTGACAACATCAGGACGGCAAGGCTTATGCCCCAGGTTCCGATTTGACCGATCAACCGTTCGTCCACGCCGGAGCCAAGAGAAACGCCGATGGTTGCAAAGGCCAGGTCGCGGAGCGAATTGGGAAGGCCGACGCGGAACTTCAGGGCGGACACCGCCACAACGGCCAAGGTACTGCCGATCAGAGCCCCCGCCGGAATGCCAGCGAGGGCGGCCAAGGCCGCCCCCGCCGCCCCCGCCACCAACGTGGTGACGAAGGGTTGCGTTTCGCGCAGAAAGCTCAACCCTGGTCCAAGGGGTTGTCGCCTTCCATCAGCCGCGCCCGCCGCGCCAGCCAGATCGGCGCAATCACGATCAGCGCGGCCAGGACATAAAGCGTGACGCTTTTGTAATCCGCGATTAGGTAGCCCCAGTCTCCACCCGAGATCGACAACGCCCGACGAAGGTTGTTCTCGAACAGGCTTCCCAGCACGAAACCCAGGATGACAGGAGCAAGCGAGAAGTCGAGCTTTCGAAGGAACCAGCCGAAGATGCCGAGCAGTGTGATCAGGAACAGGTCATGCGGGTTGCCGACGATGGTGTAGATGCCGATGAAGGCGAGGATTGCAATCAATGGCGTCAGGTAGTGCTGCGGGATTGTCAGCATTCTTGCGAACAGCCCGACCAGTGGCAGGTTGATGACCAGCAGGGCCACGTTGCCGATATACATGGAGGCCACAAGGCCCCATGCCACTTCAGGGCGCTGGCTGAACAACGTCGGGCCGGGCTGGATGTTGAACATCAGCAGGGCGCCGAGCAGGATCGCAGTCGTGCCCGAGCCGGGAATGCCGAGCGTCAGCATCGGCACCATCGCACCGCCCGCGGCCGCGTTGTTCGCCGCTTCAGGCGCGACCAGGCCCCTTGGGTCACCGGTTCCGAAGGTCTTCTCGGTGTCAGAAATGCGTTTCTCGGTGCCGTAGGCCACCGCCGAAGCCACCGAAGCGCCGGTGCCCGGAAGGACACCGATGAAGAACCCGATGACCGAGGCCCGGGCGATCGCCCATTTGCACTTGGCCAGGTCGGCCAGTCTTACGAAGCTCTTGTCGACTGGCAGCGAGTTCAGCTTGCCCGAAACCTGATGCTCGACCAGCGTCAGCAATTCGGCCATGCCGAAGAGGCCCACAACCACAATCAGGAAATCGATGCCGGCAAGAAAGTCGGGAATGCCGAACGTGTAGCGCGGTACGCCCGTGTTGGCATCGATTCCGATGGTGGCCAGCATAAGGCCGATCGTCGCGCCAAGCAGCGTCTTGACCGTGCTCTTGCCCACCAGTGAGGCGAGCGAAGCGAAGGCGAACACCATCAGCGCCACGTAGTCGGCAGGCGAAAAGGTGACCGCAAAGGCAGCAAGCACCGGGGCGAAGAGGGAAAGCAGGATCACTGCGAAAGTCCCGCCCACAAACGAGGCCACTGCCGATAGTGACAATGCGCGCCCTGCCTCTCCGGCGCGGGCCATCGGGTTGCCGTCGAGTGTTGTCATCACTGCGCCCGCATCCCCCGGAACGTTCAGCAGGATGGAGGAGATACGCCCGCCATACTCGGCACCGTAATAGATTCCCGCCAGCAGGATCAGTGCAGATTCCGGGCTGAAGCCAAGCCCATAGGCGATGGGAAGAAGGATCGCGACGCCGTTGATGGGGCCAAGACCCGGCAACGCTCCGATCAGCGTGCCGGCGAAGCACCCCGCAAGGACGAGAAACAGGTTGAAGGGATCAAGTGCGACGCTAAAACCCGTCGCAAGGCCTGTCAGGACGGTCTCCATTACGAGGTTCCTTCAGATTGTGGGGCAGGTTCGAGCAGCCACTCGATCAGCTCGCCCTCGGGCAGGTTGAGGTCCAGCAGCGTGACGCAGAGAAGATAGCCCGCGATGCCCGCGGCAACGCCAAAGGTTACTGACCGCGCCATTCCCGCGCCCAGCATCGAGCAGAGGGCGGCTCCGAAGAGGATCGTCGACAGGATGAACCCCAGGGGCTCGTAAAGCTCTGCGTAGGCAAGAAGCATCACGATGGTCGCGCCAAGTCTGAACCAGGTCGCGCGGGCCACGCCCATCTCGGTTGCGTCCGGCTTCCACAGGATCACGAGCAGGCAGGCAATTGCGACCAGCGACAGGATTTGCGGCCAGCTTTCGGGGCCGAGCGGATCGTATTGAAAGGGGGCTTTGATAGTGGTGAAGGCGATGACGGCATACGCCAGCGACACGACCAGAAGCACCCCGGCAAAAATGCGGTCGACCATCGAGGCCTCCTCGTTTTTCTGGGGCGTGAAACTGTAATCCGGCCCGCATCTGTGACGAAACGGGCCGGCAGGGGAGGTTGGATCAGTTGATCAGACCGGCCTCGGTCGCAATGTCGCGCAGCCTCTGCACGCGCTCTTCGATGGAGGCCTGCAGTTCATCGCCGGCCATGTTGAGCGGCAGCAGGCCCTTTTCCTTTTGCACTTGCGCAAACTCTTCGGTGGCGTAGGCCGCTTTGAACGCGTCGACCCATTTCTGGTAATCTTCGTCCGACACGTCGCCGCCCATGTAGAAGCCGCGCAGGATCGTCCACTCGACGTTGTAGCCTTCTTCGATGGCGGTCGGAATGTCCGCGAAGGGGGCGTCGAGGCGTTCCGGCGACATGACCGCGAGAATGCGCATCTGGCCGGCCTCGATATGCGGCACCATTTCGCCCACGTCACCCGTATAGACTTCGATCGAACCGCCGAGCAGCGCCGCAATCGCGTCACCGCCGCCATCAAAGGCGACATAGCGCATGTCCGTCGGCGAAGCCCCGGCCTCGCGCAGCAGCAATGCGCCCTTCATCCAGTCTTGCGAGCCGACAGAACCGCCGGCGCCGACGACGACAGAAGCCGGGTCGGCCGAGAAATCGTCCATCAGCTGCTTGAGGTCCTGGTACTTGCTGTCGGCCCTTACGACCACCGCGCCGAAATCGGCACCTGCCGTCCCGACCCAACGGACATCCTTTTCAGTAAACTCGCCATACTTCCCGGTCACGATGTTCAGAAGCGACCCGGTCGAGAAGGCCACGATCGCCGAGCCGTCGTCCGTGCGGGTGGTGTTGAACTGGTTGTAGGCGACGGCGCCGATCCCGCCTGGCAGGAAGGTCACCTGGATCGGTTCGGAGACATGGGGCGTCAATCCGGTCTGCGCGATGCGGCAGGTCAGGTCGAAGCCGCCGCCGGGATTGGCCGGCGCGACACACTCCGGCTTGTTGATTTCACTTTGTGCGAATGCGGGTGCCGCGAAAGATGCAGCGACGCAAAGCGCGGCACCGAGACGTGCGAATGACATGGTGTTCCTCCCAGGATGAGTGTCCTCCGGGTCCTCACCCGGCTGTTGCTGTATCGCGAACCAGTCTGAGAAGTCGCTGACGCAGAACTGACCTGACGCTGACTCGCCCGCCGGCGCGCGCACGCACGCTTCCCGCGTCAGGGCGGCACTGCTATCCTGTTCTGATGAGAATGCTTTTGGTAGAGGACAATGACGAGCTGGCGGAGACGATCGTTGATCGGCTCCGGGCAGAGGGACATTCGGTCGACCGCGAACGGGATGGAAACGAGGCGAACGAGCTTCTGCGTCACTTCAAGTTCGACATCATCCTGCTGGATGTGAACCTACCCGGACGGAACGGCTATGAGGTCCTGCGCTCGCTTCGGACGCGCGCGGACGAAACCCCTGTCATCATCCTGACCGCGCGCAGCGAAATCGACGACCGGGTCATCGGCCTGGACGCCGGGGCTGACGATTACATGGTCAAGCCGGTCGACTTTCGGGAATTGTCGGCGCGGTGCCGCGTTCTGGCCCGAAGGCGCGCCGGCAGCGCCAGCAATGTTTTTTCGGCCGGACCGCTTTGCTTTGACCGCGCGGCCAAACGCGCCACGATCAATGGTCAGGATGCCCAAATGCGCGCGCGCGAAGTCCAGCTTCTTGAAATATTGATCGACAATATGGGCCGAATGCTGACCAAGGAGGAGGTTGCGGACCGGCTTTACACCTTTGAGGAAGCGCCCAGCATGAACGCGGTCGAGCAACTCGTGACCCGGCTTCGGCGCAAGCTCGAAGGCTCTCCGCTGGTCATCAAGACGGCCCGCGGACTCGGGTATATGGCGTATGTAGCGGATGACGACTGATCGGTTCGGCCATTCGCTGCAACGACGGCTTCTGATCACGATGGCGGCTGGGTTCGTGATCCTGCTTTTGCTGATTTCGGTTCTGCTCTGGACTTACGCCCGCGAGGCAGCCAATCGGACGCATGACCTGCTTCTGGCCGGTGCGGCGCTGTCGATCCTCGAGCGCATGTCCGTCGGCCCGGAAGGGGCCACGGTGGATTTGCCCAATTCGGCGATGGACATCCTGTCTCTCAACCCCCTGGATCGCGTGCAGTACCGGGTTTTCGTTCCGGGCCAGCGCGAAATCACCGGCACCCCGGACCTTCCCCTTCCATCGGACGCAACACTTTCAGCTGAACCGATCTTCTATGAGGTGGATTACACGGATGCCGCCTTCAGGTTCGTGCTTCAGGGTCGCCAGCTCAACGCGCCCGATGGGCGCAAATGGGTCGCGGTGCAGATCGGCCAAACCGTTGAGTCGCGCAATGCGCAACAGTGGTCCTTCTTTGCCGCCGGACTTGCCGGGCTCGCCGGGCTTTCGCTGATCGGACTGGGCTTCGTCTGGGTCGCAATTCGAACGTCCCTCGCCCCGTTGAGACAGATCGCATCCGACCTTGGCCGCCGGGAACCCGGAGATCTGGCGCCGGTCGGTGGCACGCCCCCGCGCGAGATCTCCGGACTCTTCGATGCGATCAACGGATTTATCGCGCGGCTGCAGCGCAGCCGTGCCCTGACCGAGACGTTTATCGCGGATGTCGCGCATCAGACCCGGACATCTCTGTCCGCGCTTCAGGGTCATCTGTCGCTCGCGGCGGATGCGGAGAACCTCGACAAGATGCGTGCGCGCCTGATCAAGGCCGACCGTCAGGCTCTGCGCACCGTGCGGCTGACCAACCAGCTTCTTGCCAACGCGATGGTCATTCACCGCTCGGACCGGACCAGTCTCCGACCGCTCGCGCTGAAGCCATTGGTGCGTGACACCCTCGCGGAAAGCCTGCGCGACAGCCGAATGCGCAATGTCACGCTGTCGTTCAACGGCGATGGGATCGCCGAGGGAGATGACATTGTCGAAGGTGATCCCCTCTCAGTACGCGAGGCCTTGCGCAACCTGATCGAAAACGCGCTTCTTCATGGTCCCAGGGACAATACGATCGCCATCACGCTCGACGCCGACGACCAGAACGTCCGCCTCAGTGTGGAGGACGCAGGACCAGGTATCGCTGAGGCGGATATTCCAAAAGCGATGGAAAGGTTCACCTCTCTGTCCGAAAAGACCAAGGGGTCGGGCCTTGGCCTGTCGATCGTGAAGGCGGTCGCCGAAGGCCATTCCGCAGACCTTCAACTGAGACGCTCGACCCTCGGCGGCCTGGATGTGACGCTGATCTTCAGACGGATTATCCCACTCCTGCTCGTGCTGCTCTGCACTGTGTTTTCGGCGGGCGCGACGCAGGCGCAGACCCTGACGATCCACAGCGCCACGGACACACCCGCGATGACGCCGCTTCTGGAAGCGTTTGAGGCGCGGATGCCGGGGCTCAAGATTGAGTACACCGAGTTCCAGACCGTCGACCTCTACAGGTCGATGTTGGAACTAGACCGGGCCAACTGGCCCGATGTGGTCATTTCCTCGGCGATGGATCTTCAGGTTGATCTGGTCAACCGGGGGCTGGCGCGGCGCATAAGCCTTCCTTCCTCCGTGTCTTTGCCCGCATGGGCGACATGGCGATCCGAATTGTTTGGATTCACGTTCGAACCCGCCGTCGTCGTGTACGACCACAGAGCCGTCTCAGATGAGGAACTGCCCAGAAGCCACCGCGATCTGGCAACATTCGTGCGCGAGAACGAGGAAAGGTTTCGTGGCCGCATCGGCAGCTATGACATCCGCGAATCCGGCGTCGGCTATCTCTATTCCACGCAGGACAGCCTGCAGGGGCTTCAGGCCATTCGCCTGTTCGAAGTGCTGGGGCGCGCAGACCTGAAAACATACTGTTGCACCTCGGACATGGTCGCGGCCACGGCACGAGGCGATCTTGCCTTTGCCATCAACGTGATCGGGTCCTACGCCTCTGATCTGACAGAGGACACATCCCATCTGCGTCTGCATTTCTTCGACGACTACAATCTTGTGATGTCGCGAACGGCGTTCATCCCGAAAACAGCTCGGCACGCCGATCTTGCGGAACAGTTCATGGCCTTTCTGCTGTCGAAAGAGGGGCAGCGCATCATTGCGGAAGAGACGCCACTGCTGCCCCTGATCCCGTCACAGGTGCCGCACTCGCAGATCGAACGACATATTCGCGACACACGTGGCACCTTCCTGCCGATCCGCCTGACGCCCGGTCTTCTGACCTTCCTAGACGCTCTCAAGCGCGAGGAATTCCTGACGTCTTGGGATACGTCGTTGGGCCGGCATCGACAGCGCCCGTGAGATCTGGCTGGTCTTTACCCCAAGAAAATCGCCCGAACTGAGTGCGAGATCTTGGTTGGTGACCTCCCTGCCTCCGGGCCAATGCCAACCGGGAGTGTTGGCGCAGCGAATGTCCGAAAAGAAGGTCCGGACCGCAGCAAATGGTGCCACCTCACTAACGGCAGCTTGGGGCCAGGCGATACCGGCCAGTTCATTCGGCTACTTTCCTTCACTTTTCCCGCATCGCATCAACCCCATCGCAGTTCGTCAAAATGGAACCGATCCGCGATACTTCTCTAATCAGCAGATCGAGGTCAGCGCGCTTGGTGCGATGATTGCAGATTGCCGCGCGCAGGCAGTGATGTCCTGAAACATAGGTGTCAGAAACTGCGGCGATGCCGGTTTCCTGCATCCGCAGCATGATCTCGGTGTTCAATTCACGCAGCGCCGGCTCCTGCATTTTCCCGGGGGAGTAGCGAAAACAGACGATGTTGATTGTCGTTGGCGCCATCAGTTGCAGATCTGGTGCGCGCTCGATCAAGCTACTGAGATAGCGGGCCTGCGCGATGTTTTGGTCGATCAGTCGGCCAAACTTCTCGACTCCATGCTCCTTGAGCGTCAGCCATATTTTCAACGCCCGGAACGCACGGGAGGTTTGGAGGTTATAGTCATGCAGATACTCGCACGCCGCGATGCCGCGCGGTTTTTCCTCAAGATACTCTGGATGCACCGCAAACGTGTTCCGATGCGTGTTTGCGTCCCGAACTAGCGCGCAACCGGCCTCAAAGGGCACGTGGAGCCATTTGTGCGGATCGAGAGCGATTGAATCGGCTGCTTCCAACCCGCTGACCAAGTGCCGGTTCTCTGGCGCGATTGCGGCCAACGCGCCGATGCAGCCGTCCACATGGAACCAAAGCCCCTCCACTCTGCAGAGCTCGCTGATCGCGCGAAGGTCATCAATGGCGCCTGTGTTCACCGTACCGGCGGTCGCGATGACGCAGGCAGGACGGTGGCCGGATTGGCGGTCCTCGGTGATCATTTCACGCAATGCGCTGATATCCATCCGGAAATCTGGTCCGGCCGGCACCCGCCGCAGCGCCTTGTTGCCCAGCCCCAAAAGCTCCACCGCCTTTTGATGGCAACTATGTATCTGATCGGAGCCGTAGAAGCGAAGCTGTTGAGGCATCGCGGCTACCCCTTCGGTTCGAACATCGATGCCTGCCATTGCGTTGCGCGCGGCGGTCAACCCGATGATATTGGCCATCGAACCGCCGCTGACCAGTGTCCCCCCGGCGCTTTCAGGAAAGCCCATCATCTGCTTCAGCCAAGCCACGACCTGCCGGTCGATCAGGGCTGCCGCGTGGTTTCCGCCACCGAGGTTGGAGCCATCGATAGCAGCAATGAACTCAGCCAAGGCGCCGCTGAAGCTGCCTGCCCCCATGTACCACATCCAGAACCGCGGATGGATATTGCCCATCGGATAGGGCATCAGCTCTTCCTGAAGTTCCCGATAAACCTCGGAAAGCGGATGCGGCTGGTTTGGCAGCGGCGCCGCAAACGCTTCCCGTACCTGAGTGGGCATATCTTTCCAGACCGGGCGATCGCGCACGTCCCGTACATGCGCGATCGCATCGTCAATGACCCGATGCGCCAGCCCTTGCAGTTCCTCCCAATCGCGTGGGTCTAGTGTCTCTTCAACTGAACTCGGAATCTTACTATCCATCGCCGCCTCCCCACAGTCGCTAACCACGTTCTCAGACAACCGCCACATTGCTTCGAAGCCAGAATAGCATGTTCGCGCGCTATGATCGCTGACCGCCAGAAGGGCAGCTCAGCAGCTTTCGGAAGAGTTGAGTTCCAAGTGCAAGTGGCGGCTTCGTCCCGCCTTGCGGTTGCCTGAGACTTGAAAATGCTGCGCCGACGACCGAATGGCCGCTCTGAGCCGTTTTGGCGCAGATCAGGTGAATTAGCGCTTTGTCTACCTTTTTAAGCTCAATTTGCCCGGGGCGAACAGCAGAACCTACGCGCGATATCTCCCGAAGTAGCGATGGGGCGTCCCATTATCTTGATCGGTAAGCCGCTGGCCGAGTTCGGATGGATGTATGCGAAAGACTGCATTGATGGCACCTGCCTAATCCCGGGGAAGCGATGAGCCTGGACCCGGTGCATTATTTTCTTGTGCTTGCGAAGTCGCACAAAATCTGTGCGACGGCTTGATATCGTCCAGCAAGTGAATGGACCCGAAGCGCCAACACCCATGCCAAGGCTGCAACAACACACATGGTCCATGCGCCGGATGTGAAGGCCGCGACGAGCGAGAGGAACATGATGAACGAGGTGAGCATTCCGGCGAACGCCCGGAACTTTTGCATGGTTACCGAAAGCATCTGAATTCCGGCAAGCCCCGCCGCAAGAATGACTGCAGTCGCCGTGACCAAGATCGGATTGAATCCACCCTCTGTCAGAGCACTGAACAGCGCCCACGGCCCGTCGGTGCCGACAATGCCCGTACGTTCTAACACCCAGAAAGCGGCAATGATTGCAACCGCAACGGACACCGGTGCGGCGATCCGGCGGTGGTACCATTCGTACCGGCCGAAGAAGAAGTTCAGCGCAAGCCAAGCGGCGGCGATCACCGCAAGCTGCCCGACCTCCACTCCAACATTAAAGCCGACAAGCTTCGGCACGAAGTTTGTACCGCCGAGACCGAAGTTCATGAGAACCGATGCAAACCCGAGACCGTGCAACAGGCCGAAGCCGAACACGACGAAGGGGCGCCATGGGGACAGGTTGCGCAAGAACACGTTTTCGACGCCCACGTAGACGATGGAGGCCGCGATCAGCGGCTCGACAACCGAGGGCGGGATCCGCACGATGCCCAGTGCGCCGAGGGCAAGCGTCACGGTGTGGGCCAGGGTGAAGGCGGAGACCTGCCATAGGAGCGGCCCCATGCGGGTCGAGAGGAAGAAGAGGCCCAGCACGAAAAGGATGTGGTCGAGTCCCTTCGGGACGATGTGATCGAAACCCACGGCGACGTAATCGACGAACGCCGCGCTGGCCGTCTGGTCTTCGCCACCCGTGCGCGGGATCGCGCCCGATGACATGCCCGGCGCAAGAAACTCCGCATAGCCACTCTCCACGCCGGCCAGTCGGACCACGAAGGGTCCGAGTTCAGGCGCAGCGCGGAATTCGAGGGGCGCGTCCCCGGGAGGCAATGGGGCTGACAGCCGAAGCGTGGAGAGCCGGGCTATCTCCAGATTGCCAACATCGCCGGCCTCGATGTCCTCGAGCGTCAGTGGAAGGCGCTCGCCTCCTGTTGAGAGTTCGAGCTGCGATACGAATCTAGGCCAGGCGGCCTTCACGGCCTCAGCGAGCTGGTCCGGTTGCAGTGCCCGAAGCCTGTCATACTCACTGTCGTTTTGTGCCTCGGCGGTGTTCTGAAGATCGGTCAGATCGAGACCCGAAATTGCGGTCTCGATCATCCAATCCGCTGATATTTTGACGGTCTCGGCACCGATGGTCATGTCCATAACCACCGGCTGGACCTCGTGCGCCTGCACAGCAGAGGCCGCAAGAAACGCCGATGCAAGAGCCGAGCAAATCACCCTCGCCATTGTTCGGGAAAACGTCTTAATGCGCATGGCTCAGGATTTCCTCGTTCCGCTTCGCCACAGTATCGGTCTTCTCCAGAAGGTCTCGACGAAAGAGCGCTTCATATTCTTGCCGGGTTGTCTTGTCAGGCGGAAGACGATTGGACTTGTCTCTATTTCCGGGCATCTGGGTCTCTCCCTTTGGCTTCAAGAAGAGACACGATACGTCAGGCGCAAAGGTTTCAAAAAAGACTCACAGGAACACTGGAATCACAGTGAGACCCAGAAGATCCTGCGGCTTCGGTTCTCTGGAGTTGGCCAGAACCAGCAACCCGCCGACGATCACCCCGTTCTTGTTCGGGCCAGTGGCAGCACATTGGGCGGTCACTTTGGACCAGTGCGAAGCGGAGGGTTCGCGCGCCAGTTGCGGAACTTCGCAGGCGTGTGCGAACCGGCGGAAATATACTGCTGTCACCGGCACGGAAAAATTCTTCCTCTCCGCGAAACTTCTCCGCACGACCAATCGTGGCTTCGTCTGTCCAAAACGGAGAAACACCACATGAAACGCACTTTCCTTGCAATCCTTGTCTCCTCGACCATGACCGTCAGCGCCGCAATCGCGGGCGGTCATGGAATGGCGCCCATGGTCATGGCCTCCGACCAGTCCGTCGAAAGCGGCATTGTCACCGCCGAGAAGGTGACAGCAGGTGAGAACGGCTGGCTGGTCGTGCATCGGACGGATGCCGACATGAAGCCTGGTCCGGTTGTCGGATACGCGCCGCTGCGTGCCGGTGAAAACACCGATGTCGCGGCGATCCTGACCGAAGCCGTGACGCCGGGCGACATGCTGATGCTGATGGTGCACAGCGAAGCCGGCGGCATGGCGACCGGCGTCTTCGAGTACACCCTCGGGGCGAAAGAGGACGGGCCGATCCGGGTCGAAGATAAGCTCGTGATGAGTGTGATCACCGCGCAGTAGCGCGCTGATCTTTGGGTGGCGAGTGGCGCCGCGTCGCGGAAGCAATTCCGTCGGCGCGGCGTTCGCCTGTTTGACTTTCACGTCGCACTGCCAAATGGTGGTGGCGAGAGACCACATCGAGACACCATGACCACGAGCGCCGATATCGAAAACATGATGGCGCGCATCACGTTGCGCGATCGGGACGCGCTCGCCTTGCTCTACGATGCCACCAGCGCGAAGCTTTTCGGTGTCTGCCTGCGGGTCTTGAATAACAGAAGCGAAGCGGAGGATGTCCTGCACGACGTGTACATTCGGGTCTGGCAGAAGGCCGATACCTACGCGGTGACGGGACACAGCCCGATGACATGGCTGATTACCGTGACGCGGAACATGTCGATCGACCGGCTTCGAAAAAGACGGCCTGAGACCGGCAGCGACGACGCGATGGCGCTTGTCGCCGACGATGGGCCGGGCCCCGAGGCCGCGGCGATCGCCAGCTCGGAGCGCGCGCGCATCGAGGCCTGCATGGGCGAACTGGAAAGCGACAGGGCCGACGCCGTTCGGGCGGCCTATCTGGAGGGGGAGACCTACAAGGATCTGGCGGCGCGTTTCGACGTGCCGCTGAACACGATCAGAACCTGGCTGCGGCGCAGCCTGATGAAACTGAAAGACTGTCTGACGCGATGAGCGAGTCCGAAGACGAACATGACGATGATGCCCTGGCGGCGGAGTACGTCCTTCATCTGCTCGACGACGACGAGCGGCGGGCTTTCGAGGCGCGGCTCGCGATGGATCGCGAGCTTCAGGTGCTCGTCTGGTCGTGGGAAGCGCGACTGTCGTCATTGTCCGATACCGTTGAGGCGGTAGAGCCATCGAAGACGCTTCGGAACCGCGTCCTTCAGTCCGTCGGCGAACCGCCGGCACGTCGCCCCGCACAGGCGTTCTGGGCTTGGCTTGCCGGCGGGGCCGTGGCGGCGGGGCTGCTCCTGTTCGTTCTGTTCGGTGAGACGTTCGGTCCGGAAGCGAACCTGACCGTGGCCTTCCAGGCGGAGCTTGCCTCCGAAGACGGCTCGCAGGTGATGGTGGCCGGCGTAATTCCCGCCACCCATGAGATCGTGATCGAGCGTGTCTCGGGCACAGTTCCGGAGGGGCGTGTGCACGAACTCTGGCTGATCGCGGAGGGGGCCGACGCACCCGTTTCGCTGGGCCTCCTCGAGAACCAGGGGATTACGCGGATTCGCGTGCCGGACGACATCGCGCCGGGCGTCCGGACCGGCACCATCGCCGTCTCCGAGGAGCCACCCGGGGGATCGCCGTCAGGTGCGCCGACCGGGCCGATCGTCGCCGCGGCGCAGTTCAACGACGTCTGACATCTGAAACTCTTGAGCCTGTCTGTGCGTGTCTTCCACGAGAAACACGGAGGCCATGCGTTGAAACCCATTTCCGCCAGATACGTTGCGCAGCTTGCCCTGATCGCCCTTGTTGCGACATCGCAACCGCTCGATGCACATGAGTTCTGGATCGACGCCGGTCAGGGCGGGCCCGTGATCGGCGAAAGCGTCTCCGCCGACCTCAGGGTCGGGCAGGATCTGTCCGGTGCCGCCCTGCCCTATCTCGACACGACCATCAGATCGATGACGCACTTCTCGCCCAGGGACTCAAAACCACTTGCATCGAGGCTGGGCGACCGTCCGGCCATCAACAATGTGACGTTCGCCAGCAGCGGTCTGCATGTCCTGACCGTTGAAACGCACCCGGCCTACATCGTTTTCGACACGATGCCGGAGTTCGAGGACTACCTCGCCTATGAAGGTCTTTCCGAAATCGCGGACCGCCATCGCGAACGCGGATTGCCAGGTTCCGGCATCGCCGAAGAGTATCTACGAAATGCGCGGGTGCTGGTCCAGGTCGGCCCTGTCGGCGACAGCGATGTCGATCGCCCGACTGGCATGCCGTTTGAGATTGTCGTCAATGGCACACCGTTCGTTGCCGGTAAAAGAACCCTCACCGTTCGGTTGACGTGGCAAGGCGCCGCCGCGCCGCACATTCAGATCGCGCTGTTCCACCTGCCAAGCGGCGGAACGGCACCGAGTGACACGACCAGAACCCTGGTTGAAACGGACGGCGAGGGTTACGCGGAGGTTCCGATGCCTGGGGCGGGTCAATATCTTCTCAACGCCGTGAGAATCGAACCTGCGGACGGGCCGGGCAGCGTCGTCTGGCAAAGTCACTGGGCGTCGCTCTCATTTGGTATTGAGCCCTAAGTGCAAAGGCCCGGTTTTGAACCGGGCCTTTGCTGTTGTTACGCGGCGACTGTCGATCAGCGGCCGGCTATTTCGGCCGCCAGGTTGGCCGCCGACGGGCCTTTGTCATTGGGCCGGTTGCCCTTCGCTCCACCGAGGGCCTGGGCGTTGGCCACAGTCCCTGAGCCGACGTCTTCTGCACCGGGAACCGCCGTGTTGCCCTGATCGTGGCCCTTGGCCATTGCGCCGGATGCCGCGATGCAAAGGACTGCAGCACTGAGTGCGATCATCTTCATGACTGTCTTCTCCCTTTGATAAGTTCAGTAGCGAAGTCACGTGTTCAGGCAGGGAAAAGTTTCAGGGAAGATCATGCGTTGTAGATGATTTTAAGATGAACAAGCGTTGCACACAGTCCTGCAACGCATCCCGGAGCAAGTATGGCGGGAAGCGTTATGCGGGTTTGTGCTCAAGCGCATGGACGTTGGCATCTCAGCTTGGCATGCACATGTGCGCTTGCGGAGAAGGTCGGGTGAGAGCCCAATCCTCTCCAGATGTCTGAGATGCTTCGATCGCTGTTTTTTGCTATGATTGGGTTGATAAAAAGGGGGCAAATGACATGAACATCAACCAAGCAGTGATTTCTGACGGCATTGATGAACTTCGCTCCTCAACAAGGGGCGACGTGTTGACGCCAAGCGACGGCGCCTATGAAGAAGTCAGACGCATATGGAATGCGCTCATTGACAGACATCCTGGTGCGATCTTGCGCTGCTCTGGCACCGCTGACGTTGCCGCTGCCGTAAAATGGGCGCGCAAGCATGATATCGAAGTCTCCGTGCGCGGGGGTGGGCACAACGTGGGAGGTCGGGCCGTCTGCGATGGCGGACTGATGATTGATCTGTCTCGAATGCGCAGCGTGTACGTCGATCCGGTTGCGAAGACGGTGCGTGCCCAAGGGGGTGCTCTGCTCGGGGATGTTGATCGCGAGACGCATATTTTCGGATTGGCGGTGCCCCTTGGCGTCGTGTCTCAAACTGGCATCGGCGGCCTTGTGACAGGCGGTGGGTTCGGGTGGCAGTCACGAAAGCGCGGCGCTTCTTGCGATAACGTGATCGAAATGGAGATTGTGACAGCGGAGGGAGGCGTTCTGACCGCAAGCGCGGAGGAGAATGCCGATCTCTTCTGGGGCGTGCGGGGCGGCGGCGGCAATTTTGGCGTGGTGACGTCTTTCCTGTTCAGGGCATATGATCTGGCGACGGTTGTCGGTGGGCTGATCGCTTATGCCCGGGACGCCGGGGCGCAAGTTCTGCGCGGCTATCGGGACTTTACAATGAACGCGCCCGAAGATCTGACGGTCTATGCCGGTTTCATCTGGGGACCGGACGGCACGCCTCTCACTGCACTGGTTCCCTGCTGGATCGGGGACGACAAGGAGGCCGGGAAGAAGGCAATCGAGCCGCTAACCAAGCTTGGCGAACCTTTGATGGTTGAGATTGGCGAGATGCCGTTCCCTGCCATGCAAGCGATGCTTGACGAAGCCTACGCCCCCGGAAGTCGGAACTATTGGAAATCCGCCTATCTAGAGAACCTGTCCGATGCCGCAATCGATGAGATCGTCAGACAGGCTGAGGGAATGACGATACCCGGCTCGGCTCTTCTTATTGAACATACTGCGGGAGCAACGCTCCACAGGGACGCTAACGATAATGCCCTGGCATCCCGAGGATGGGACTATCTTCTGGGCGTCATGCCGATGTGGCAGGACGCCAAGGATGACGAGGAGCAGATCGCTTGGGCGCGCAATGCGACAGATGCGATGGAGCCCTATTCGTCCGGCATGGCCTACGCCAATTATGTGTCAGAAGGAGACGAGGCGATCATGGAGCCGTCCTTCGGCGACAATCTCAAGCGTCTCAGGGAGGTCAAGCGCAAGTATGATCCGGGCAACTTCTTCCACTTGAACGCAAATATCGCCCCCTAGCAGGTTATCGGATTCCGAGCTGCATCTGAAAATTCTAGACGGTCGAAAGCAGCGCAAGGGCGGACCAACTTCAAGCTGCGAGAATGGCAGCTATGTCCGCATTGTGTGAATCCGACCGATCCCAAATTTCTCAGTTGCAGCGAAAGTCCGGTCTCACGGACCGAAACGCGGCGGAGAAGGCCGGTGGTCAACGGTCGCTCTGGGCCGATTACCCACCGGTGGCGCTGAGCCTTCCACATAATCTTGGCCCCGTTCAGAGGCTCAGGCGCCGCCCTCAACCTCTACGTATAATTCGATTGGATCTATAGCAGTGTGTTTGGCCTTGCCCGCTGCGGCCTCTGACGATCCGAGTATGGCCTTCATCTGGTCGAGGTCTACTCCTTCAAAGACAATCGAGACCCTATCTTGATCGGAATGCTTGAATATACGGTGGCCAGAGTCGGCTCGCCGCCGCGTACCAAGGAGCAGCCGCATGACCTCCATGTTTTGCCCACTCCCCCCGTGGCCAGGTCCAGAAAGTTGCTTCCCTGCACCTGAGAGCAGTTGGAGGTCGAGGCGGTTGTTGCCGGCCTTCGTCGACAGCGCCCGCAATGCGACACGGCTTCAACTGGCCCTCGGCTCTCTGAGCCGGGATCGTTGCCGCGATGTTTATGCCGCTGAGCCGTCGGAACGGGCCGCACGACCTGTCTAGGCAGAAAGGCGCATTCCACACCTGCGACGCGGTTGGTCAAAAATACGCAGGGTGCCGGGCCATGATCTGTTCGACTTGCGCCAGGGTCCCGGAAAGATGTTCGCGTACGAAATTCTCGGCTTGTTCCGGACTTCCTTGTGCGATCGCCTCGAGTATGCGCCCATGGCAATCCAGAATCTCGGTCGCCTTGCCCGGGTCGGGGAGATTGAGCTTTCGGAGCCGATCGATGTGGCCTGACCGCTCGGTGATCAGTTCCCAGAGATTTGCGACGCCCACGGCCTTGAAAAGCTCCTTGTGAAAAGCGCGGTCGAGATCCGCGAAATAGGCAAGATCGCCGGCTTCATGGGCAGCGCGTTGCCGCGCGAGTACCGCGCGGGCCGCGGTGATCCGATCGGGGCCGTTCGCGGCGGCCAACCTTTTCACGATCTCGATTTCGAGAGACATGCGAAGGAATTGGGTTTCGCGTGCCTGCGCGACGTCAATTCGCGACACCTCGGTCTTGGACTGGGGGAAGATGTCGATGAGCCCTTCTTCCTCAAGCTTCATCAGTGCGTCACGCACGGGCGTCTGGCTGACGCCATAGTAGATCGCGATCTCGTTGCGCGAGATATTCTCGCCCGGAGCAAGTTCCAGCGCCAGGATTCGGTGGCGGAGTGCCTCGTGAATCTGCTGGCTCACGCTTGTCTTGCGAAGCTGCCCGCGGACGAGTTCCGCCGGATCGGTCGGAAGCGGTGAGAGGACATCAAGCGCGTTCTTGTTCATTTACAATGCTCTTAACCGTTTCGTTTCGCTTGTTGAGACTGATGCTACTACAGGCTTGCCGTCGATGCACTAATATATTAGTGTATCAATTGAGCGGGAATGGGACCCGCGCGACATAGATTGGGAGGATCCAATGAAACTTACAGCGACCGCTCTGCTGGCGGCGTCCGTTTCCATGACCGCAGGTTTCGCCGCGGCCGAAACGCTCAACATCCAGACCTCTTTCAACGCGGGCGACTTCTCCACGCAGTATCTGACCGAAAACTGGCTGCCCAAGATCGGCGAGATGACCGGGGGCCGGATCGAGATCGTGCTGACGCCGAACGGCTCTGTCGTTCCGGCCAAGGAAACGCCCGAAGCCGTCGCGGCTGGCGTTCTGGACGGCGACTTCACTTCGGTGAACTACTTCTCGGGACTTGAGCCCGCCTACGCGATCCTTGGCGACCTGATCTCGGGCTACGACACCCCCCAGCAGATGCTTGGCTTCTGCAAGGACGGCGGCGGCGAGGCGATGATGCAGAAGGCCGCCGACAGCGTGACGGGCGGCGAAGTGCATGTCATCGCCTGCGGCCCCTATTCCCGCGAGGCGCTTCCCGCCCGGACCCCGATCCGCACGTTCGAGGACCTGGTCGGCAAGAAGATCCGTTCGCCCGAAGGCCTGGCCGCCGCGGTGTTCGAGGCTGCCGGCGCTTCGCCGGTGTCGATCCCGTTCTCGGAAGTGTTCGGTGCGCTGGAAAAGGGCATCGTCGATGCCGCCGACGCCTCGGCCTATGTGAACAACGACGCAACGGGTCTGCACGATGTCGCTCCGTACCCGCTTTATCCGGGCATCCACTCGATGCCGTCGATGCAGTTCACTCTGAACAAGGAAAAGTGGGAAAGCCTTTCGGCCGAGGACCAGACGGCGCTGCGCACCTGGTGGTATGACGCGATGTATGCCATGGCCGAAGAGGTCGCGAAGCAGGACGCCGAGTTGGCCGCACGCGACGATGCTGGTGACAAGATCGAAGTGATCGACTGGGCGCAGGAAGACCGCGATCAGCTGCGTGAGGTCGCCCGCCAGCAGTGGGAAGAATACGCCAAGAAGTCGGAACTGGCGAAAGAGGCGCTTGACGCCAACATCGCCTACATGACCGAAATCGGCCTGTTCAAGTAAGTTCGCCGATACGGATCCGCCCCGCCGCTTCCGGCGGGGCGGGCCACGCCACATTCGCCCGGGGGAAGCGATGCAACGCCTTCTGGCCCGCTATTCCGATGCCATGGACAGCGTGAGCGTCTTCATCGGACGGGGTTGTTCAGTCCTTTTTTTCGCCTGCGTGATCATATCGGCCCTGGAGGTCGTGATGCGCTACGGCTTCGACAGTCCGACCGTCTGGTCCACCGAACTGGCAATGACGCTTTGCGCAAGCGCCTGGGTCCTGTCGGTGGGCTACGTCACCGAGCGCCATCGCCACATCTCGATCACGATGCTTGAACTGGTCGTCGGGCCGCGCGTCTGGCACCTGTTCCGCCTTTTCCAGATGATCGTCGCCTTCGGCGCTGTCCTGGTTCTGACAATGGCGCTCTGGGGGCCTGCGGCCAAGGTGCTTGGTCGTACGGAATACTCGGGCACCGCCTTCAATTCGATCCAGCCCACGATCTTCAAGGTCCTGATCGTGATCGGCTGCCTTCTCTACATGGCGCAGCTTGCGGCGAACATCATCCGCTGGGCGCAAAAGACCGAGGGAGACGTCTCCGGTGGGCATTGAGATCATTACACTTCTGATCGTCGCCTCGCTTCTGGCGCTGATGGCGATCGGCGTTCCCCTTGGGATCACCACGCTGACGGTGTCGCTGGCGACCGCGATCCTGTACTTCGGGCCGCGCGCCGGGTTCTTCATCGTCGGGGCGAACGTCAGCGAGGTGTTGCACAAGTACGAACTGATCGCGGTGCCGTTCTTCGTCTTCATGGCGAACGTGCTTGAACGATCCGGAATCGCCAAGTCGCTGTTCGACTCCATGGCCATCCTCGGCGGCCGCTTCCGCGGCTCGGTCGGGGTGCAGACCTGCATCGTTGCCGTGGTGCTGGCGGCGATGTCGGGGATCATGGGCGGCGAAATCGTGATGTTGGGCCTGATCGCGCTGCCGCAGATGCTGCGCCTCGGCTATGACAAGAAGCTGTCGATCGGCATCATCTGTGCAGCCGGCGCGCTAGCCACCCTGATCCCGCCATCGGTCGTGCTTATCATCTACGGGCTCGCGGCGCAGGTGTCGATCACCAAGCTCTTCGCGGCTTCGGTCGTGCCTGGGCTGATACTCGCATCGCTCTATATCACCTACATCCTGGTGCGCGTCCGGCTTAACCCCGCGATGGCGCCGATCTACGACATCCCGGAAACCGGGCTGCCGTTCCTCAAGCGGCTGACCTTCCTGTCGGGCGTCATCCTGCCCGGTCTTCTGATCGGCGCGGTGCTTGGCGTGATCTACTCTGGCGTGGCGACGGTAACCGAGGCCGCTGCGATCGGCGCGGTGGGTGCTGTCGTGGTCGCGGGGCTGCGGCGGGAACTTTCCTGGAGGATGGCACGCGACGCCATGCGCCAGACCGTGCTGACCGTCGGCTCGATCATCTGGCTGGTGCTGGGCGCGGTGTCGCTGATCGGTATTTACAACCGCATCGGCGGCGGCGACTTCCTGCGCGGCATGCTGACCAGCCTCGACGTGGCACCGCTGACGGTGATCATCGTGATGATGCTGATCGTGATGGTTCTTGGCACGTTCCTGGAATGGATCGCGATCATCTTCATCACGGTGCCGATCTTCGCCCCGGTTGTCATCGATCTTGGCTTCGACCCGGTCTGGTTCGGCGTGCTCTTCGCCATGAACATCCAGATCTACTACCTGTCGCCGCCCTTCGGCCCGGCCTGCTTCTTCCTGAAATCGGTTGCGCCAAAGGGGATCGAGCTTCAGCACATCTTCGCGGCGGTCCTGCCCTTCATGGCGCTGCAGGCGATCGGGCTGTTCCTTGTGCTGTTCTTTCCGCAACTCGCCCTCTGGCTGCCATCGATCTTGGAATGAGGAGTTGATGTCATGACCAATGACAAGCTGACCCATCAGGACGAAGACATCTCTGCCCCCGAATTCGCGACCGAGGAAGCGCTCGACAAGCACGAGTTCGGCAACTGGCCCGAGGTCTTCGGGCTTGTGCTGACCGCGTTCCTCATGTGGCTGACCTTTGCTTTGACCGGATGAACGAATGACCCGCAAAGACCCCAAAGACCTCCGCTCTGCCCGCTGGTTCGCACCCGATGACCTGCGCAGCTTCGGCCACCGCAGCCGCATGATGCAGCTGGGCTACGCCGAGCAGGATTTCCGCGACAGGCCGCTGATCGGCATCCTGAACACCTGGTCCGAGTTGAACACCTGCCACGCGCATTTCCGCGAGCGTGTCCAGGACGTCAAGCGCGGTGTGCTTCAGGCCGGCGGGCTGGGCCTCGAGATGCCGGCGCTGTCACTGGATGAAAGCTACCTGAAACCCACCTCGATGCTTTATCGCAACATGCTTGCGATGGAGACCGAGGAGATGATCCGTGCCCATCCCCTGGACGGTGTCGTGTTGATGGGCGGATGCGACAAGACCACGCCGGGGCTGGTGATGGGCGCGATCTCGGCGGGGGTGCCGATGATCTACCTGCCCGCAGGCCCGATGCTGCGCGGCAACTACGCGGGCAAGATCCTGGGGTCGGGGTCGGACGCCTGGAAGTACTGGGACGAACGGCGCGCGGGCAACATCTCGGACGCCGAATGGCTGGGCGTGCAGGGCGGCATCGCGCGATCCGCAGGCACCTGCATGACGATGGGCACGGCCTCAACCATGACCGCGATTGCGGACGCCATGGGGCTGACGCTGCCCGGCGCCTCTTCTATCCCGGCCGTGGATGCCAATCATCAGCGGATGTCGGCCGAATGCGGGCGGCGCATCGTCGAGATGGTCTGGGAAGACCTCACGCCCGACCGGATCATCACCGAGGGCGCCTGCCGCAACGCTGCGATCGTCGCAATGGCCACGGGATGTTCGACCAATGCCGTCGTCCATCTGATCGCGATGGCGCGACGCGCGGGCGTCGATCTGGCGCTCGATGACCTGGACGCGCTCGGGCGCACGACGCCGCTGATCGCCAACGTCCGCCCCTCGGGCAAGGACTACCTGATGGAGGATTTCTTTTACGCGGGTGGTCTGCGCGCGCTGATGAAGCAGATCGAAGAGCGGCTTGACACCGGTTGTCTGACGGTAACCGGCAAGACCATGGGCGAGAACCTCGAGGGCGCCGAGGTCTACAACGACGACGTGATCCGTCCGCTGTCGAACCCGGTCTACAAGGAAGGCTCGCTTGCCGTGCTGCGCGGCAATCTCTGCCCGGACGGCGCGGTGATCAAGCCCGCCGCCTGCGATCCGAAATACTACCGCCACGAAGGTCCGGCACTTGTCTTCGACAACTACCCGGACATGAAGAAGGCCGTGGACGACGAGGATCTGCAGATCACGCCCGACACTGTGATGGTGTTGCGCAATGCTGGGCCACAGGGCGGGCCGGGATTCCCCGAATGGGGCATGCTGCCGATCCCGAAGGCGCTGCTGAAGCAGGGCCACCGCGACATGCTGCGGATTTCCGACGCGCGGATGTCGGGCACCTCCTATGGCGCCTGCGTGCTCCATGTGGCCCCCGAATCCTTCGTCGGCGGCCCGCTGGCGCTGCTTCGGACCGGCGACATGGTGCGGCTCGACCTGGATGCCCGCCGGCTTGACATGCTGGTGGACGAGGACGAGCTTGCCCGCCGTCGTGCCGAATGGACCCCGCCGGAACCGCGCTTCGAGCGTGGCTGGGGCTACATGTTCTCGCGCCATGTCACGCAGGCTGACAAGGGTTGCGACTTCGATTTCCTGCAGACCGATTTCGGCCGCACGGCCGGAGAACCCGACATCTTCTGAGGCCCCTCATGACCGACTACATCCTTTCCGAGGACACCCGCGCAAAGCTGAAGCGGGTCTCCACCGCCTCGATTGCGACGCAGCTCTACAAGCGCGGGCTGCGCAACCAGTTCATCCAGGGCGTGGCGCCGGTCGCGCCGAAGGATGACAACATGGTCGGCCAGGCCTTCACCCTGCGCTACATCCCCGCGCGCGAAGACCGCAACCCGCTCGAGGTCTTCCGCAACGCCGATCATCCGCAACGCGTCGCGGTCGAAACCTGCCCGCCCGGCCATGTTCTGGTCATGGATGCCCGCAAGGACGCCCGCGCCGCCACTGCAGGCTCGATCCTGGTGACGCGGCTGGCGGTGCGGGGCTGTGCGGGCGTCGTGTCCGACGGCGGCTTCCGTGACGCGCATGGCATCGGCAAGCTTGACATGCCGGCCTATTGCGCGCGGCCCTCGGCGCCCACGAACCTGACGCTGCACGAGGCGCTGGACATCAACGTGCCGATTGCCTGCGGCGACGTGGCGGTGTTTCCTGGTGACGTGCTGGTCGGTGACCGCGACGGGGTCATGGTGATCCCCGCGCATCTCGCCGACGAGATCGCCGAAGTCTGCTCGGGCATGGAAAGCTTCGAGGATTTCGTGCTCGAAGAGGTCATGGCAGGCGCCCCCATCATCGGTCTCTATCCCTGCACCAAGGAAGAGAACCAGAAGAAATACGAAGACTGGCGCCAGAAGACGGGCCGGTAAGGAGAACAGCATGACATTTACACCCTCTGGCAAGCACCTGATTGGCGGCGAATGGATCGGGGGCGGGGCGGTGTTCCACTCAGAGCCTGCGCACGGGGAGGCGCATGCGTTCTCGGCGGGGACGGTAGAGCTTGTCGACCGGGCCTGCGAGGCCGCGGAGGAGGCGTTCTGGTCCTACAGCTATTCCACCCGTGAGGCGCGGGCGGCGTTCCTCAATGCCATCGCCGACGAGATCGAGGCGCGGGCAGAGGCGATCACCGAGATCGGCAGCCAGGAAACCGGCCTGCCGGAGGCCCGGCTTCAGGGCGAGCGCGGGCGGACCACCGGGCAGCTGAGACTCTTCGCCGCCCATATCCTCAAGGGCGACTATCTCGACCGGCGCCATGATCCGGCGCTGCCAGACCGCCAGCCGCTGCCGCGCCCCGACCTCAAGCTCGTGCAGCGACCGATCGGCCCGGTCGCGGTGTTCGGCGCCTCGAACTTCCCGCTCGCCTTTTCCACCGCCGGCGGCGACACCGCCGCCGCGCTCGCCGCTGGCTGCCCGGTCGTCGTGAAGGGCCATTCGGCCCATCCCGGCACCGGCGAAATCGTCGCCGAGGCAATCCATGCCGCCATCGGCACATGCGGTGTCCATCCCGGCACCTTCAGCCTGATCCAGGGCGGCAAGCGCGAGGTCGGTCAGGCGCTGGTGCAGCATCCCCGGATCAAGGCGGTCGGCTTCACCGGCTCGCTTGCGGGCGGGCGGGCGCTCTTCGATCTCTGCGCCGCGCGTCCCGAACCGATCCCCTTCTTCGGAGAGCTTGGCTCCGTCAACCCGATGTTCCTGCTGCCCGAAGCCCTCAGGGCTCGGGGCGGGCAGATCGCAAAGGGCTGGGCCGGATCGCTGACCATGGGGGCGGGGCAGTTCTGCACCAATCCCGGCATCGCGGTGGTGATCGAAGGCCCCGAGGCCGAGGCGTTTTCGGCGTCCGCGGCCAGCGAGCTGAAGCCAACCCCGTCGCAGACCATGCTGACCTTGGGCATCGCCTCTGCCTACCGCGCCGGGCGCGACCGGATCGCCGGATCGACCGGCGTGCGAGAGCTTCTGACCTCGACCTGCGACCTTCGCAATGCAACCCCCTATCTTTTCGTGACCACCGGAAAGGACTGGCTGGCAAATCACGCATTGGGCGAAGAGGTCTTCGGTCCGCTCGGCCTGATCGTCACCGTGGCAGACGCCGACGAGATGGTGACGGTAGCCAAGAGCCTTCAGGGACAGCTGACCTGCACCCTGCACATGGATGCGGACGATACCGAACTGGGCCGCAAGCTCATGCCGGTGCTTGAGCGCAAGGCCGGCCGGGTGCTTGCCAACGGCTTCCCCACCGGCGTCGAGGTCGCCGACGCGATGGTCCATGGCGGCCCATACCCCGCCTCCACCAATTTCGGCGCAACCTCCGTCGGGACCCTCTCCATCCGCCGCTTCCTCAGGCCCGTCTCCTACCAGAACATTCCCGATGTGCTCCTGCCGGAAGACCTGCAAGACTAGACGCAGCCCGCCAAGCTCAGCAGCAATAAGCGGTGCGGGCAGTGTCGCAAACTATGGCGGCGACCGGACGAAAAGAAAGTCGGACTTGAACACCGGGCGGTTGCCCCTATCAGGTCCACTTGCGTTCCTAAAACCGTGCGGCGACCCTGAGCCATAGCCTTGACCGGGACTGCGTGAACGCTCCGACGGGCTCGTCAAGGATCCGCGATACCAGAACCTCGGCCAAGACTTCGCCCCTCAGGACACGCAGGCCGGCGGAAACACTGCTCCAACCGTCGCTGGTCGCGGGCAGGACCGGGTTTGCGTTGTCCCAGACGCGGCCGCCGTCCAGACCAAGAAACATCTGCGTCGCGTCAAGGCGCGCGTCCCGAAGATCGGGGCGAAGGACATCGTAGGCAAGCTCGATCCGGCCGCCGACGCATCGGTCACCGTTCACGAAACTGCGGTCGAAACCACGCGCGTAGGCGTTGGTTCCGTATCCGCAACGCTGCGAGCACGGCGGTCAGCGGGGTGCGCAATTCGTGGCTGACGTTGGCGATGAAGCTCGACTTGGCGTCGCTGGCGCGGCGAAGCTGTTCCACCAGCGCGTCAAGCTCCTTCTCGTGCCGCTTGATGGCGGTCAGGTCGGTCACGACCACGACGCGCCCGCCGTCGTCCGTCCGCCGTTCGGTCAGGCCGATCCAGCGATCATCCACCAGTTCCCATATCTGCGTTCCCTCCGGGTTCCTGTGGTAGGCATGCGCCTCTGACAGCCAGTCGGAGGGCGCGTGCGCCGGCACGCCCGTTTCCTGCATCCGCATCAGGACCTCGCCAAAGATCGTCCCTGTCGCGACGATGCCTTCGTTGCAAAGCAGCAGCGCAGAGAACTGCGCGTTGGCAAGCGTCAGGGCATCGTCCTTGTCGAAAAGGGCGAACCCTTCCTGGATGTTCTCGATGGCGTGATAAAGGCGGCTCCGCGTCTCCCGGATCTCTCGCAGGTTCGAGTCGCGGACTTCGACCGCGGTGTTTCGGAAGACGTTGAGCGCGGCGGCCATCGAGCCCAACTCGTCGCCCGTGGGCTCGGGGATCGTCGCCGAAAGATTGCCGCCGGCGATGGCCATCATCGACTCGGTGAGCGCCTTCAACCGTGCCAGGATGTTCTTCTGAACGTAGAACCGCACGATCAGGACCGAAGAGGCGATCGTGGCACGGACCACCGAGAGAAGCAGCCAGAAGGCCGTCCGCTGGACTTTCGCCGCGTGCTGGTTGGCGGCGGCGACATCGCCTTTGGCGGCGTTCACCATGCGATCGACCGCCGCGCCGAAGCGCGCGCCCAGGTCGGAGTTTTCCCTGAGCGCCTGATCGGCTGCGGCGGAAAGCTGCTGACGGAACGCCGTCTGGCTGGCCAAACTGTCGGCGCCGGTCAGAACATCATCAAGCACCGACAGCTTCGCGGTCAGCACGTCCCGGTCGGCCGGGGCAAGGTCCTCCACCGCGGCCCGCAGGATGGCCATACCGCTCTGGGCGTTTCGTGTCGCCTCACCCATATCGCGGCTCGCGAAGGTTTCAAGCAACAGTCCGATGCCGTCGGCCTCGGACCGCGCCCTCAGCAGCCGAAGCCTTTGCTTGATTATCAGAGGGTCCGCCGCCAGAACGCGCGCCAAGCCCTCGGCCTGATCCTCGGTGTAGCCATCCAGCAGGACACGGATGCCTTCCACCGCCTCGCGTCCTGTTGCAACCTGCTTGTCGAGTGTGGATTCAACAGCGATCCTGGCGCTGACCATCCTGTTGATGGCGTCGATATTCGCTGCAAAAAGCGAGGCCGATCTTTCTATGGCCGAGACGCTTCTGGCTTCGAGGTCGTATCCCGACATCTCGTCCAGAAGCGCGTCAAGCTGATCCACGCGGGTGACAAGCGCCGAGTTCAGCTCGGCCTGTGCCTGGGCGGAGGGGGCAGAGGCCAGGTCGGGGACAGTTTCGACGATCTCCTGTGCGACTCGGGTCAGGTCGAGCGCCGTCGTCGCGATCGGGATCGCCTGGTTTGCGATGCGGTCATGGCTCTGGCGGTTGAGCCAGAGCGAGAATACCGCGATGGCCGCGGCTATGACGACAAGCGCGCTGAGCCCGACGAAGGCGGCAAGAAGCCGCCGCCGCAGGCTGCCCGTCGACCGGCTTCCGGCCACCGGGGCTGCTGCTGCGATTTCGCTGGCGGCCGTCATCGGCGGGATCAGTCCAACAGTCCGGCTGCCCGGTAGAACCGCGCGGCACCCTCATGCAATGGGATGGCAAGCCCGTCGAGGGCGGTTTCCAAGGTGACTTCGGCGCCTTTCGAATGCCCGACATCCAGCAAGGTTCGGCTCTTTTCGTTCCAGAGCGCCTCAGTGATCGCATGGATCAGTTCAGGATCGGCCTCGGCGCTGGTCAGCCACTGCGCGCCGACGGCAAGCGTTTCGGTGGCTCCGATACCGGAGTAGATCCCCGCTGGAACGGTATCGCGGCTGTAGAAGGGAAAGGCTTCGACGATCATGTCCGCATTCTCGCCACCGATCGGGACCAGCGTGATGTCGGCGCGCTCGGCCAGTTCGATGATCGCGTTGGTCGGATAGCCCGCAGTGATGAAGAAGGCGTCGATCTCATCCGCGATGATCGCTTCCGCCGCGGGCACGGACTTCAGGTAATGCGCCTCGATATCGCCCTCGGTCAGCCCGTGGAACTTGAGGATCTCAAGCGCGTTGGCATAACTTCCCGATCCCTTTTCGTCGAGCGAGACGCGTTTGCCGCGCAACCCCGCCACCGTTTCGATCCGCGCGTCCGTCCGCGCGATCAACTGAATGTGCTCGGGATAGAGCGCCGCGATGATCCTGAGGTTCTCAAGCGGCGGCTCCCCCTCGAACATCCCGGTCCCGGAATAGGCCCAGTAGGCGACGTCGGATTGCGAAAACCCCGAGTCGAAGCGCCCCGATACGATCCCCCGCACGTTGTCGACGGATCCCTTCGAGCTTTGCGCAACCGCGATCAGCCCGGCGACACCGCAGCTTCCGCCTTCGTCGCAGGGGCGCGATCCCGGCGGGTTGGAGATCGCATTCGCGATCGTCCCTCCTAGCGGATAATAGGTGGCGCCCGTGCCACCGGTCCCGATCGAGAATAGCCGCATGTCCTGCGCGGCCGAAGCCGTGGCGGACAAAAGGAGCGCAAGCGAAATCAGGATCGGCCGCTTCATGTCGTTTCTCCTTCCGCACCACCTCGCATCAAGGATTTGCGGCAAATGTTGCAGAATTGTTGGAAGCCCACCAAGGCGCCGCGGGCAATCGGTCGCCGGAACGTGATTTCTATGAACCCAAGGCGGGACCTTGCCCTCTGCGGCTACTCAGGTCGTGCGAACACCAGCCGGCGGAATGAACCGCGGTGCCGCCGCTGCGGGGACCGTCGCCTAGAACGTGACGCCTGCAAGCGCGAAGCCACGCCGCCAGTTATCCTTGTCTTCCTTGCGAAGGCAGCTGACAAACTGCGCACGCGCGTACTGGTCGGCCTTGAAGCCGCCCGCCGCAACGCTTTCCAGCTTTGAGAGAAGGGCTTTCGCCTCATCTATCCTGCCCAGCTGCGCAAGGCTTGCGACGAAAACGGCGACGACGCCCGGTGGCGGGTCCGCCAGCCCCTTGTAGCTTTCCAGCGCGCCGTCGTAGTCGCGGTTGATGTAAAGCGTGTCGGCGTAGCAGCCTGATATCATGAACCCGCCAAGCGGATTGAGCTTGCTGGCCTTCGCAAGCAGGATCAGCGCCTCTTGCGGTTCGCCCGCGAAGGCAAGTTGCCAGGCGTGAAAAAGCATGATCTCGCAGTCGTGCGGATTGAGTGTGCTGGCGATCTCGATATGTTTCAGTCCCCGCTCCTTGGCGGCAAGCGGCGAGAAGCCGAACGCCATGCTTGCATAGGCGTGAACGATCGGATCCGTGTCATCCAGTGCCAGCGCGGCCTCGGCATGGACACGGCAATTTTCCGCGATTTCGTCCAGCGATAGCCCGACTGATCCCGTGAAGAACTGATAGGCATGCTGAAGCGAAAAATAGGCATGTGCGGCAGCAGAACCGGGATCGGCCTCGACCGATCTGCGCGCAAGATCGTATGCGGCCCTGTCGTCGCCGTGCCACCAGGCCGAGCGGGCGCGAAGAAGCAGATCGTAGCCGCTCAGCTTGTTCGGGGGGCGACGTCGGGCGAGTGTGGTTTCCCGGCCATCAAGGCTAAGTCCAAGCTTTGCCACGACCGCGGCCACGACCTCGTCCTGGACCACGAATATGTCCTCCAGCTTGCGGTCGTAGCGATCGGCCCAGATGCGCAGGCCGTCACTGGCATCCATCAATTGCGCCGCGACGCGCACCTGGTCGCCCGCCTTGCGCACGCTTCCTTCGACGATGTAGCTGACGCCAAGACTTCGGCCCGCGTCCCGTTCGGCGCTGTCGAGCTTCGAGAAATCGAAAGACGAGCTGCGGCCAATCACCCAGAGCGACTGAAAGCGTGACAGCTCGGCGATGATGTCCTCGGTGATGCCGTCCGCAAAATACTGTTGGTCGGGGTCTCCGGACAGGTTGGCGAAGGGAAGAACCGCGACATAGGGTCTGTCATGGTCAAGCCCGGATCCGGACGCGGGCGTCTGCGCCGTGCCGTCATGCGGCGCAAGACGCATGTCGCGCACCCAGTCGTCGAACGCGGGGTCGTTGACGTGCAGCCCCGCCAGGAAGTCCTCGCCCCCGTTTGGGTCTACAGCCACCCTCGCGGCCTCAAGCGCGACACTGTCCGCATCTATGCGCAGGATCGCGGCGCCATGTTCCCCCAGTTCCTTTCGCAACGTGGAGAGGGTTTGCCTGAGCGATGCCCGCGCCTGTGCCGCGCCCCGGTCGGACCAGAGCAGCGCAACGATTTCCTCCCGGCTCCTGGGCCTTCCGGGCGATTGCGCCAGATAGGCCAGAAGCGCCTTTGCCTTGCGGGATTTCAATTGAACCTGGGCGCCTTCTGAATCGGTGAGCGAAAACGCGCCAGAGAGTGTCAATCGATACATGCCCGTCCGCCTTGGGCCAGATTTGCGCTGTCCGAAGATTATTAACGACAAAATCACGTGCGGCAATGTTTTGGGCCCCCGGATTCACGCCGCGTTTCACGGTGGCAAGACGGGCGCCCGGTACGATTGCTGCTGTCGGGCAAGGGCGTTCGGCCTTGAGCCCGGGAGAGGAGCAGCAAGATGTTTGGCGATCTCTACAGCACACTCACATTCTCGGGTGCCTATGCGGATACGGTTCGCGGCGCGCAGGTCAAGGCGGCGAACGCGCGCATCCCGCGATCGGAAAGGCCCCGCAAAAGAAAGGCTGCGGTGGTCAGGTGGGGCGCCGGCGCCATCGCCCTCGTTCTGCTTCCGATCGTGCTTTTGAAGGGAATGAGCGCCGTTTCTTCCTTTGTCGGAAACGCCGCGCAGATGTCCTATGCCGAACCTTTCAAGCCGGGCGGGAACGATCGGCCGTGATGCCGGGCTCGTGAGATACCTTGGCGACGCGCGTCCGCCGCTCGCGTGACTTGTTTCGGCCCCGCTTGCTGGGCGCGTCTGCGCGATTGTGCCAAGGTGCCGCATTGATGACGGGTCGGGTTCATGCCGTGGATGGCGGAAGGATGGCGAGGCTGAGCCTTGCTTGACGCCAGGGCAGCAGGCTTGAAGGGCATCGTGGCATCGCTGACAAGGCGCTTGGTCACGACCGTATGCTGTGACGTTCCTCATCGACACGGCCATGGGCCGCGGTCCGAAGCACCTCGCGCAGTTCCGATTCCGACAGCAAGCCCTCGGTGACGGCAAGATCGGTCAGACGCGCGCCGATCGCCTGCGCCTGCTTGGCCAGCTTCGCGACCCGCGCATATCCGAGCCGGCGCAGAAAGACCGTCGAGACCGCGAACGAGGCTGCGAGATTCTGGTAGGAACGCTCGGTATCCACCTTCAGCCCGCAAATGCAGCGTTTTGCGAACAGCTCGCATCCCCTCGTGACAAGACTTAGGGATTCGAAAAGCGCTTGCGCCATCACCGGTTCGAAGTGGTTGATCTCCATCTGGCCGGCCTGGGCGGCCAGCGCCACAGTGGCGTCGTGCCCGTGGATCGCGAACGCCACCTGCTGTACCGCCATGCAGATGACCGGGTTGACCTTGCCTGCCATGATCGAGGAACCGGGTTGAACCGCGGGAAGCATGACCTCCCCCAGGCCCGACGGGCCGTCGCTTCCCAGAATGACAAGGTCTGCCGCGATCTTGGCCGCAACCGAGGAAAGATTGCGCAATTCCGACGAGAGGCGCACGAAGCCATCGGCCGAGGCCATTCCGTCGAACGCGTTTTCCGCGCGCGATACCGGAAACCCGAAGACGTCGGTAAGCGCGCCCGCGATTGCGTCCCCATAGCCCGGCGCCGCTCCAAGGCCGGTGCCGATGGCGGTCCCGCCCATCGGCACGACGGCAAGGTCGTCGCAGGCCTTTCGCACCGCACCCACGGCCCGCAGAACGCTGGCGGCGTGGCCGTCGAAAAGCTGGCCATAGGTCATCGGCTGCGCCGCCTGCATGCAGGTCCGGCCGACCCGCAGAACCTCTCGGTACTCGTCCGCCTTGGCCCGAAACGCGGCCACCAGGGTTTCACCCGCCAGGAACAGCGGGGCAGAGGCAAGGATGCAGCCAAGCTTGATCGCAGTGGGAACCACGTCATTGGTCGATTGGCCCAGGTTGACGTGATCGTTGGGATGCACCGAGGCGTAGCTGCCCGGCGCATCACCCAGCAACGCTCCGGCGCGGTTGGCAATGACCTCGTTGATGTTCATGTTGATCGACGTGCCGCCGGACCCCTCGGCAAGCGGCACGACGAACTGGTCATCGTAGCGGCCCTCGGCGATCTCGTCGCAGGCGCGGCAGATGGCATCGGCAAGGCGCGGCTCGATCGCGCCGACAGCCAGGTTGGCCATTGCCGCCGCCCGCTTAACGCGGGCCATCGCGGCGACAAGGTTCCTGTATTCGCCCAAGGGGCGTCCGAGGCCGGCAAAATTCTCGACACCGCGCGCCGTGTTGGACCCGTAGAGCGCGTCCTTCGGAACCTCGACGCCGCCGATGCTGTCAAACTCGCTGCGCATCTGGCGGCACTTCAGAGGATCTGGCTGAGGAACTGACGCGTGCGCGGGTCCTTGGCCTGTTCGAAGAACGTCGCGGGCGGCCCGTATTCCACGATCACGCCCTTGTCCGTGAAATAGACGCGATCCGCGATCTCGCGCGCGAAACCCATCTCGTGCGTGACAAGGATGCAGGTCATGCCGTCCGCGGCAAGGTCCTTGATCGTGACCAGGACCTCTTTCACGGTTTCCGGGTCAAGCGCGGCCGTGACCTCGTCGAAAAGCATCACGTCGGGGTTCATTGCGAGCGATCGGGCGATCGCGACGCGCTGCTGCTGGCCGCCCGAAAGCTCTCCGGGATAGCTGTCCTCCTTGCCCTCCAGGCGCACCTTCTTGAGCAGGGCGCGGGCGCGCACCTCGACGTCGGCGCGGTTCTGCTTCAACACCTTGATCGGCGCCATCATGACGTTCTGCAGCGCGGTCTTGTGCGGGAACAGGTTGTACTGCTGGAAGACCATCCCGACCTTCTTGCGCAGCGCAAGCTTGTCGAGCTTGGGGTCATGCACTTCCTGGCCCTCGACGGTGATCGAGCCGCTCTGGATGTCGTTCAGCGCGTTGATGCAGCGGATCAGCGTCGACTTTCCGGACCCGGACGGTCCAATGATGCAGACGACTTCGCCCTTCATCACATCCATGCTGATGCCGCGCAGGACCTCCACGGGTCCGAAGGACTTGTGAACATCCTTGATCGAGACGATCGGTTGGTCGGGTGTCCAGCTCATGGGCCCGTTCTCCTTCAAAGTTTGACCGCGAACCGGCGTTCGAGACGACTGGTGAGGGCGCTGATCGGGTAGCAGTAGATGAAAAACCAGCAGAGGATGTAGAGGTACATCGGGATCAGAAGATCGACGCGGCCTTCCGCGCTTAGCGCGGCGCGGGTCACGCTCATGACTTCGTTGACGCCCACGATCGAGACCAGCGGCGTGGCCATGGTCAGCACCGCGTAAAGGTTCATCCAGGGCGGAAGCACGCGCTTCACCGTCTGCGGCAGGATGATTTCCCGCATGGTCTGGCCCCGGCTGAAGCCGAGCGAGCTTGCGGATTCCCACTGGCCCGTCGGTATCGAGAGGATGGCGCCGCGCATGAATTCCGACATGTAGGCCATGACTGGCAGCGACAGGCCGATCACCGCCTTGATCCAGCCGGGGAACGGCACGGACACGCCGAAGAGCGAGACTTTGAACGGGATCAGCAGGATGCAGTAGAACAGAAGCACAAGCCACGGCGAATTTCGGAAGAACTGCGTCACGACCCAAGCGGTCTTGCGGACAGCGGCGGTCGGCGAGACCTGCAGGATCCCAAGCCCGACGCCCATGACCGTCCCGATCGCCATCGCGAAGATGGAGATCAGGACATTGAAGCCGAAGGCAAGGGCAAGCGACGGCGTCCACTCCAGCAGGATCGCCGCGATCGAACGTGCCGGGGCCGCCTCGGCCTGGGCAAAGGATGGACCGACCGCCGCCGCCACAAAGGCGAGAAGCAGCGCCGCGGCGGTCCAGACGTTGAACAGGCGATCTTGCAAGGGAATATCGGACAGCAGGACCCGGCGCACCGGCAAAAGCACCGGAAGATGTCCCTTCACGGGGGCGTGGTTCGAAAGGGTCTTCATCTCAGCCTCCATAACCCGGGATGCGCAGCGCCTTTTCCCACCGATGCAGGACCCAGACGAGCACGGCGACGATGCCGACGTAGGAGAACAGAAGGACGTTCATCATCTCCCGGACGTTCAGATCCTCGGACCATATCTGGGCGGCCACGTAGAGCAGTTCGGGAACCGCGATCGCGTAGGCGAGCGTCGTCGTCTTGACGAGGTTCACGAGGTTGGTGCCAAGCGCGGACATGGAGATGCGAACAGCCAGCGGCAGCACGATGTAGCGGTAGGTCTGAAGGCGGGTGTATCCCAACGCCTCGGCCGCCTCGATCGTCGCCTTCGGCACGGCTTCGATCCCCGAGCGGAAGATCTCGACATTCATTGCTCCGGCGAACAGCGAAAGCGAGATCAGCGCCCAGCCGAAGTTGCTGACCAGCGGTTGGGGCAATCCGTTTTCACCGGTTACGCGCAGGATGGTGCCGATGGCGAAGTAGAAGAAGTAGAGCTGAACAAGCGGCGGCGTGTTGCGGAAGAAGGCGACGAAGAAGCCGACCAGCACGCGCAATGTCCGACTGCGGGCGCCCTGCGCCGCGGCGCCCACGACGCCCACGACGAGCGAAAGCAGGATGCAAAGCGTCGACAGCTTGGCCGTCATCCACAGCCCGGCCAGATACCGTCCGCGGTTGTAGTCGTCCTGAACGACCGAAAGATCGAAGAACCAATCCGGTCGGAGCCAATCGAGCACAGAGTCCATGCCATTCCCCGCAAATGGTCCGAGCCGGCGCTATTGCTGGCGCCGGCTCGGGGTCAGTGTCTGCCAAGCCTTACTGGAGCTTGTCGTGCTGTTCCTGCAGGAACGGGCTCGGCGCGATGCCGTTGGCCGCGTTGCGCTCGATCAGGTAGCCGGTCTTGTGCCAGTCGGTCACGATCTCGCTCATCAGCTGGCCGTAGGGCTGGTCCAGATCCTCAAGCGGCACCGCGATCGACCAGGCCTGCGGGTCCTCGGTCACGAAGGGCATTTCGTAATCGGCCCACTGCGGGTCCGATGCCAGCTGCGACTCGATCCAGGTGTTGTCGTAGAGGAAGGCCACGCAGCTGCCGTTGGTCAGCGCCGAGGTCGCTTCGGGGATGCCGGCGAAGGCGACAAGGTTCGGACCGTAAAGCTGGGTCACGCGCTTGTTGTAGTACGACCCCTGCAGCGCGCAGACGTCCTTGCCGCGGATGTCTTCCCATTCCTTCAGGCCAGCCGCCTTCGGGGCGATGACGTTCGTGCCGCCGGCGTAGTAGTTCGGCTCGATCATGCCCACGACCTCGCGGCGCTCGGGGTTGTCGCCCATGGTTGCGATGATCAGGTCGATGCGGCCCTGCTGGAGGAACTCCATGCGGTTCGAAGCGACCACGGGCACAAGCTCCGCCTCGACGCCCAGACGGCTGGCAACGTCCTTGGCAAGATCGATCTCAAGCCCCGTGAGCTCGCCGTCCGAGGTCAGGTAACCCCAGGGCTTGTAGTCCTGCTTCACACCGACCACGATCTTGCCCGCGGCCTTGATGTCGTCCAGCTTGTCAGCTTGCGCGGCGGTGGAGAACGCGGCCACCATGGCGATCGCCGCTGCGGCGCCCATCAATCTTTTCATTTGTTTAGCCTCCCTGACGGTTTATCAAAGCATCTCTTGCCCCGCGCCGGCTCGTCGCAAAAGCTGCGAAACGCCGTGTCGAAGAATCGCCGCGCGGCAACATGTTCCGGACGCTACATTCAACCAATCTTCATAGCAATTGCTACATCTCGAAAACCGGTGCAGAGTCGAATTGCCTGGATGCGACCCGAGGTTAACATGAATGACCCGATCAAGCTGCTGAAAGAAGCTTTGCCCTCGCTTCCGGGCAAGATGGCCAAGGCCGCAGGCTATGCGCTGGACAATCCCGATCGCATCGCGCTGGATTCCATGCGCACCATTTCCACCGCCTGCGGTGTGACATCGCCCACCATGCTGCGGCTTGCCCGCAAGATCGGCTATGCCTCCTACGAGGATTTCCGGTCCGAGTTCCAGCGCCAACTGCTTGAGCGGGGCTTCGGCCCGCGGGTGAACGCCCTGCGCTCCTCCTTTTCGAAGGGGGCAGAGGCGCGGCTGCGCGAAGAGATCGCCGAGTCCGCAAACCGGAATCTGAAGCAGACACTGAAGCTTCTGGATCCCGCCGCGGTCGAAGCGTTCGCGCGCGCGGTTCACCAGGCGGAGCGGACATTCATAATCGGCAGCGGGTCGATGCACTGGCTTGCGGGGCTGATCAAGTCGTCCGGCGACATGGCGGCGGCGGGCATGATCCTGGCCTCATCGGGCGACAAGCCGGCAACCGAAACGATTGCGAGCATCGGCCCCCGGGATGTTCTGCTTGCGCTCTCGCTCGCGCCCTATGCGCGCCAGACGGTCGACGCCGCGAAGTTCGCGCGCGACCGTGGGGCAAGCGTCTATGCGATTACGGATCGGCCAAGCGCGCCCTTGGCAAGCCACGCGGACACGGTCTTTCTCGCGCCAACCGCCAGCCCGCACTACTATCCGTCGCTTGTCGCGGTGATGCTTGTGATCGAGACATTGCTGGCCGCCATCGCAACGGCGGGGAACGCAGCCGCCCAACAGGGGCTTGAGGCCGTGGACCGTGCCCGCAAGCTTAGCGGTGCGTATATCTACTGAGGGCGTCCAACTGCCTGGCCCAGGTCATGGCTGCGGGCCCGGTTGAAGCGGCGTGCGCGCCAGTTCCTCGGCGATGTCGTCGTCCAGCGGTGTACTGTAGCTCATGACCAGGTAGCCAAGGATCGAATAGAAGCCGACTGTGGCGATCAGGTCGATGACCCCCTTCCGTCCAATGATCGCGGCCAACTCGGCTTCAAGCGCGGCAGGCAACCGGTGCGTGTCCAGCAGCGCGTCGACCGCGCTGGCGATCGGCGCGTCCTCGCCCTCTGGCTGACCGGCAAGGGCGGCGATACGGGCGTCGGAAAAGCCCAGCTTGCGGGCGCGGCTGACGTGATGGGCCCATTCGTAGGGCGCGCCCAGCCGATGCGCCGTCCGCAGGATCACGACCTCGGACCTTTCGGGCCCAAGGGCGCTGTCGCGCACGACATGCTGGCGCAGCGGAGACCAGGCCCGCAAGAGCGCGGGGTTGTGCGCCATGGTGCGGTAGACATTCAACGAACCTGCGAAACCTTCGCGCATGTCCCGCAGCTGGTCCGGCCAGTCTTCATCGCTGAGCGGAGGGCAGGGGGACGAGGTCATGGCGATCTCCTTCGGGCAGGGAAGCGGCCGCGCATCGTCGGCAGCGCACTGACGGAACAATAGCGAACACGCGGCGATGGTGAAGGCACCAGCTGATGGTATCGCGGTGCCGGCTTCGGGTCGGCACCCCTCGCGAAAGCCCGAAAACGTGCTACCATTGCCTCATCCAGCTGGGGGTTCGTGCGATGAGGCGACGCGACCTGTTTCTATATCTGGCGGCCGCGGCGGCGGCGCCGGCGACGCGCGCGGGGGCTCAACCGGTCCTGGGCGATGACGGCCTTCACAAGCAGCCGTTCTTTCTGGACAGCTTCCTGGAACTGGGAAGCGATCTGGACGATGCCGCTGCCGAGGGGAAGGGTCTGATCGTCCTGTTCGAGCAGCGTGGCTGTCCCTATTGCCGCGAACTTCACCATGTCAATTTCGAGCGCGCCGAGATCAGGAGCTTCATCGAAGCCAATTATCACGTCCTGCAGCTAGACCTTTGGGGCGCGCGACAAGTTCTGGATTTCGACGGCGAGGAGCTTGAGGAACGGGATCTCGCGCGGAAGTGGTATGTGAATTTCACTCCGACCCAGATCCTGTTTCCGCCCGACAGTGCCGGCGCGACCGGTTTTGGCGCGGGTGAAGCATTTCGGCTTCCCGGCTACTTCAAGCCCTTTCACCACCTGTCCGGCCTCGAATACGTCGCGGGCGGGGCCTACCGCGAGCGGCCTTTTCAGCGTTTCCTGCAAGAGAAGTTCGCGGTTCTCGAAGCGCAGGGAATAGACCCGGACGTCTGGTAGACCGAGCTGCCGCGCAAATCCCGGTTTCCTGAACAGTCCATGCCCCGCCCCCCCGGGACTGGTCCGGGGGTATGAGCAATCGGCCGTTTGTGGTAGTCTTTGCCCAATGCGGCTTGATGCCCGCAGTCCGAGGCCCGACCGAGCAGCGCTTTCTGGCAGCGAGAGGGACCGGACCATGACACATTCTTCCTTCAATCCAACAGCGCTCGACTACGTCGCGGGCGGCGGCCTGATGAACAGGCGGTCGCTGCTTCGTGCCGCCGCGATCGGGGGCGGCGCGACCTTCGCCGGGCTGACGATACCCAAGGGCGCGCGGGCCGATCCCCTGATCCCCGACTGGGTCAAGGTGGCCGGCGCGCGCGCCCGTGGATATGGCATGCCGGCGGAACAGGAGGCGGATGTCCAGCGCGCCATCATCGAACCCTACAAGGAGGTCGCGCCCAGCTTCAGCATTTCGGGAACGCCCCATCAGAAGCTTCGCGGAACGATCACGCCAAGCGGCCTGCACTACGAGCTTCACCATGGCGGGCGGCCGGACGTCGACCCGGATCAGCACCGCCTGATGATTCATGGCCTGGTCGATCGGCCGCTGAAGTTCGACCTCGACTCTCTGGGGCGTTACCCGATGGTGACGGAAACCCACTTCCTTGAGTGCGCGGGCAACAGCCTTTTCAATGCGATCATGCCCGAGCCGATGCAGGCGGGGTGCGATGTCCTGCACGGGCTTCTTTCGAACAGCGAATGGACCGGCATTCCCATGAGCGTGCTTCTGGACGAAGCGGGCGTGAAGCCCGAGGGGCGCTGGGTGGTCGCCGTCGGCAACGACGGACCAAGCCTTGCCCGTTCAATCCCGATCGAGAAGCTCATGGATGACGCGATCCTCGCGCTTTACCAGAACGGGGAGCGTGTCAGACCCGAGCAGGGCTATCCCATGCGCCTTCTGGTGCCGGGCTTCGAGGGCAACATGAACGTCAAGTGGCTCACCAGCCTCTGGGCGACGGACGCCCCCGCGCATACCAAGGACGAATCCGGCGAATATACTGAACTGCTGGCTGACGGCACCTCGGTGGAATTCACGTTCGGAATGGGCGTGAAATCCATCATCACGCATCCGTCGTCGACGATGACCATGACGGGCAACGGTTTCTACGAAATCTCGGGGCTTGCCTGGTCCGGGGCCGGACCCATCCGCAAGGTCGAGATCTCGGCCGACGGCGGCGCAAGCTGGGCCGAGGCTGAACTGGTTCAGCCGGTGCTGTCCCGCGCGACGACGCGCTTCCGCCTGCCCTGGCATTGGGAGGGGGCACCGACCCTTCTCATGAGCCGGGCCGAGGACTTGACGGGGGCCGTGCAGCCCACCCGGTCGGATTGGAAAGCCCGCTACGACCCCTCGAATTTCCTGCACAACAACGCGATCCAGGCATGGCAGATCACGGCAGAAGGGATGGTGCAAAATGTCTATGCGTAAGCTTATCCCCGCCGCTGCGGTTCTGTTCTGCGCGAACGGCGCCTGGGCCGAAGGCCCGGGGCTTGGCCAGGCGCTTTCGGCCGAAGAGATCCCCTGGTACGCAAGCTACGCGATGCCCGATGGCCGGGGGTTGCCCGAAGGTGGCGGCACGGCAGCGGTGGGCGCCGGCATCTACGACGGGAAATGCGCTGCCTGCCACGGCGCAACGGGTGTGGAGGGACCCGTCACGCCTCCGGTGGGGCCGAACGACATCTGGGCGAAGCCGGCGGGCCGCTACTGGCCCTACGCAACGACGCTGTTCGATTACATCCGCAGGGCCATGCCCATCGACGCGCCCAAGTCGCTGACGAATGACGAGGCCTACGCGCTTGCGGCCTTCATCCTGTATCGCAATGGCGTGATCGGCGAGGCCGAGGCCATGAACGCGCAGACTCTGCCGGCTGTCGTCATGCCGAACCGCGACAACTTCACCGATGTCTGGGCCAAGCAGGGCGCAACGCCGTGGTAAGCCTGCGATCCCCGGACCGTCAGGGCCCGAGGCAAGGCGCCTGCATCACCGGATCAGGACGACCGGTACCTTGCAGGAACGAATCATCTCGGTCGTGGTCGAACCGATTATCAGGCTTCGGATTCGGCTGTGGCCGTAGGCGCCCATGACCAGAAGATCGAACCCGGCCTCGTCGACCAGCTTGCCCAGGGCGGTTTCGGGCTGACCTTGCAGGATCAGGGTTTCAGCTTCGATCCCACTGGCATCTAGCAGGGCGGCCGCGTCCGCCAGGCCTTTCCTTGCCTCCCCCGTGTCCGGCCCCACCGTCGCCACGTGAACCTGCAGGCCGCGGAACAGGGGGCTTCGGGCGATGTGATCGACGGCCTTCATGGCCGAGGTGCCGCCGTCGTAGGCGACCAGCACCTTCGCGATCGGCCTGAACGCGCGAGAGGCGACGAAGACCGGCTTGTGGCTGGCGCGGACGATCCGCTCGAGGTTCGACCCAAGATGGCCGCGCGCGAAATCCGCAGCCTCGCCCCGCTTGCCGATCATGATGACCCGCGCGTCGCGCTCGACCTCGGCCACGGCCTCGACCACGTCGCCATGGCGCAGCCGGGTGGTGATCTCGGTCACGCCGGCCTTTTCCAGGATGGCGCGGGCGTCGTCCAGGATGGCGCGGCCGCGATGGCTGATCAGCTTCGCGCGCTGCGCGTCAAGCTCTGCCAGTTCCTCCAGCAGTGCCGTGCGGGCCCCCAGTGCGATCGCGCCGGAATGATCCTGCGTCGCCGAGGTTTCGCGGCGCCCCAGCACGTGGATCAGCTCCACGGGCGCGCCGGTGCGGCCAGATATCCAGGCGGCATGGTCGCAAAGGCTGGCCGCATAGACCGATCCATCGACGAGCACGACGATCTTGTCCGCTTGCTGTGTCATGTCCATCCCCCTTAGTGTGCCATCAACGCGTCGGCCGCGCCCGGCTTGTCGTGGACCGCAAGCCGGTCGACGAGTGTTTCGGAGGCCTCGTTCATTCCGATCACCTGGACCTCGGCCCCGTCACGACGGAACTTCAGCACGGCCATGTCGAGCGCCTGCACGCTGGATATGTCCCAGATATGTGCGGCGGAAACGTCGATCACGACGCGGTCCAGCGCTTCCTTGAAGTCGAAGGCATCCATGAAATCCTCGACCGAGCCGTAGAACAACTGGCCCCGGACGACATATGTGCGTTCGCGCCCGTCATCCGAGATCGACGTGCTGACATTGAAGAGCTGCGCGATCTTGCCGGCGAAGAAGATGCCCGACAGCAGCACCCCCACCAGAACGCCGATCGCCAGGTTGTGGGTGTAGACGACGCTGGCCACGGTCGCGATCATCACGATCGAGGACGACCGCGGATGCGTCCTGAGGTTCTTGATCGACGACCACGAAAAGGTGCCGACCGAGACCATGATCATGATCGCCACGAGGGCGGGCATCGGAATGCGCGCCACCCAGTCGCCCAGGAACACGACAAGGATCAGTAGCACCGCGCCCGCGGTGAACGAGGAAAGCCGTCCCCGCCCGCCTGACTTCACGTTGATCATGCTTTGCCCGATCATCGCGCAGCCCGCCATGCCGCCGATGAAGCCGGTTGCGGCATTGGCGATGCCCTGGCCGATGCACTCCTGGTTGCGGTCGGACTTGGTGTCGGTCAGGTCGTCGACCAGGTTCTGCGTCATCAGGCTTTCCAGAAGCCCCACGACCGCGATCGCCAGGGAATAGGGAAGGATGATCAGCAGCGTTTCCAGCGTGGGGGGAACCTGCGGGACCAGGAACATCGGCAACGTGTCGGGCAGCGCGCCCATGTCGCCCACGGTGCGCACATCCCAGCCGAAGGCGATCGTCAGGACCGTCAGCACGATGATCGTTATCAGGGGCGAGGGGACCGCCCGCGTCAGCAGCGGGAACAGGTAGATGATGGCCAGGCCCGCCGCGACCAGCGCATAGGTCAGCCACGTGACGCGACCCGGGTCCAGTTCCGGAAGCTGCGCCATGAAGATCAGGATCGCAAGCGCGTTCACGAAGCCGGTCATCACCGATCTTGAGACGTAGCGCATGACGAAACCCAGCTTCAGAAGGCCCATCGCGATCTGGATGACGCCCGTCAGCACCGTCGCCGCCAGCAGGTATTGCAGGCCGTGGTCCCTGACCAGCGTCACCATCAGCACGGCGGTTGCCGCGGTCGCGGCCGAGATCATGCCCGGCCGCCCGCCTGTCAGCGCGGTCAGAACGGCGATCGAGAAGCTGGCATAAAGTCCGACCTTCGGATCCACGCCCGCGATGATCGAAAAGGCGATGGCTTCGGGGATCAGGGCCAGGGCCACGACGAGCCCCGACATGAGATCGCCGCGGATGTTGCCGAACCACTGGGTCCGATAGGCGTCTATTGAGATCATGGTGATGTTTCCTGACCGGCAGCACGAGGTGCCGGGGTGCGCGTTCCGTCCTGTTCAGGCGGGCTTGTCCAGGTTGTCCGGCGGATCGGCGGCCGGAAGAGCCACCCGGGGATCGCACCCGGGTCCATGTTCGCTGACCGCCTGATAGGGCGGATCGCGGCTTTAGGCAACCTGCGAGGTGCCAAGCCATTCGCGCGGGGGCGCGGGCGATGGCCGCCGAGGGTCAGCCTGGAACTCCTGCATCGGCCTTGCGGCGGCCAATCGCGGCCGCGCCATGTGCGGGGCGATCTTGCCGAGGCCGCCGGCTCAGTGGAAATCACGGCTGGGGAACAGCTGCTTGGCCTGTTCGCGCGGGTGTCGGGCGCGGGGGGGATGGCGCGGGGGACGGGGGGCGTCGTCGGCCTGGGGCTGGGTGAGCCCCACCGCCTCGTCCATCGGATGCCCAAGGTCCGAAAGCCGGTGCGACAGGTCCTCGATCCGGTCTGCGATCAGGTGCACGACGATGCCCGCGCGCTCAAGCCGCCCGCTGACCCGCAGAAGCCGCCCACCCATCACCGCCCGGCGGAATCGCTCGTAGACCTTGGGCCAGACGACGACGTTCGACACGCCGGTTTCATCCTCCAGCGTCAGGAAGATCACGCCAGAGGCCGTGCCTGGGCGCTGGCGGGTGATGACCAGACCGCAGACGGACAGCGCCCGGGGCGGCGCGGTCATCAGTTCCACATGCGGGGTCAGGCCGGGAAGGGAGCTGCGCAGAAGCTCCATCGGATGGGCGCGCAGTGACAGGCGCAGCGCCACGTAATCCTCCACCACCTCCTCGCCCAGGTGCATGGCGGGCAGATCGACCTGCGGCTCACGCAGACCCTCGCCGTCAATCGGGTCGGCGAACAGCGGCAGGGGCGCGGGCGCCCGGATCGCGCGGACCTGCCAAAGCGCGTCGCGCCGGGTCAGGCCCATGCCGGAAAAGGCGTCGGCCTCTGCCAGCCGCTCCAGCACGGCGGGCGACACGCCCGCGCGCAGCCACAGGCTTTCGGGGTCGGGAAAGCCGTTGCCGCGCGCCGCAACGATCCAGCGCGCGTCATCCTCCCTCATGCCCCGGATCTGGCGGAAGCCCAGCCTTAGCGCCAGGGCCCCGTCGGGGCGCCGTTCCAGCTGGTTGTCCCAGCCGCTGCGGTTGGCGCAGACAGGGCGCAGCTCGATCCCGTGTTCGCGCGCGTCCCGCACGATCTGTGCCGGCGCGTAGAACCCCATCGGCTGCGAGTTCAGAAGCGCGCAGGCGAAGACAGCCGGGTGGTGCCGCTTCAGCCAGGAGGAGACATAGGTCAGCATCGCGAAGGCCGCGGCATGGCTTTCTGGGAAACCGTAGTCGGCGAAACCCTCGATCTGGGAAAAGCAGCGCTCGGCGAATTCGGGCGTGTAGCCGTTGGCCAGCATCCCGGCGATGAACTTGTCGCGGAAGGTACCGATCGTGCCCATGCGCCGGAAAGACGCCAGCGACCGGCGCAGGCGGTCGGCTTCCTCGGCGGTGAAGCCCGCGGCGACCACGGCGATCTGCATCGCCTGTTCCTGGAACAACGGCACGCCCAGCGTCTTGCCCAACACCCCTTCCAGCGGTTTCGAGGGGAAGCTGACCGTCTCGTGCCCCTGGCGGCGGCGGATATAGGGCTGCACCATGCCGCCCTGGATCGGGCCGGGGCGGACGATCGCGACCTCGATCACCAGGTCGTAGAAGGTGCGCGGCCGCATCCGGGGCAGGAAATTCATCTGCGCCCGGCTTTCCACCTGGAAGACGCCGACCGCGTCCGCCACGCACAGCATGTCGTAGGTGTCGGGGTCCTCCTGCGGGATCGTCGCGATGGAAAGCTCTGTCTTCTCGTGTGCGCGCAGCAGGTCGAAGGCCTTGCGGATGCAGGTCAGCATCCCCAAGGACAACACATCGACCTTGAGGATGCCAAGCGCGTCGATGTCGTCCTTGTCCCATTCGATGACGGTGCGGTCCTCCATCGCCGCGTTCTCGATCGGGCAAAGTTCGTCCAGGCGGCCGCGGGTGATGACGAAGCCGCCGACATGCTGCGACAGGTGGCGGGGGAAGCCGATGATCTCTCCGATCAGGCGGATGGTCTGGGCAAGCCTGCGGTCGGTCGGGTCAAGGCCCAGTTCGCGGATGCGCTCGGGGTCGGCGCCGCCGTTCGACATGCCCCAGATCTGGCCCGCAAGGCCCGCCGTCACGTCCTGCGACAGGCCCATGACCTTGCCCACCTCGCGGATCGCGGCGCGGGATCGGAAGTGGATCACGGTGGCGCAAAGCCCGGCGCGGTGGCGGCCGTATTTCCGGTAGATCCACTGGATGATCTCCTCGCGCCGCTCATGTTCGAAATCCACGTCGATGTCGGGCGGCTCGCCGCGGTATTTCGACACGAAGCGTTCGAAGACCATGCTGATCATGTCAGGCGACACGTCGGTGATGCCAAGCGCCCAGCACAGGATCGAATTGGCTGCCGATCCGCGCCCCTGGCACAGGATCCCGATCGAGCGGGCATGGGACACGATGTCGTGGACGGTCAGGAAATAGGCGGCGAAGCCCAGGTCACGGACCAGGCGCAGCTCCTTTTCCGCCAGCGCGTGGTAGCGGTCCGGGATGCCCGCCGGGCAGCGCCGGGCCAGCCCCTCGGCCGCCAGCCGTTCCAGCCGCGCCTGCGGGGTCTCGCCGTCCGCAATCTCGTCGGGGTATTCATAGCTGAGCTCGCCCAGGTCGAAGCTGCACCGCCCCGCGATCTCCTGCGTGCGGCGCACCGCGGCCAGGTGGTTGCGGTAAAGCCGCGCCATGTCCTCGGCCCCCTTCAGCCGCCGTTCGGCGTTGGGCAGGGCCCGTGTGCCGATCTGGTCGATGGTGCAGCCCTCGCGCAGGCAGGTCAGCACGTCGGCCAGTTGCCGCCGCCCGGCGCGGTGCATCAGGACGTCGCCCACCGCCACCATCGGCGCCGAGACGCGCAGGGCCAGCGCCGCGCAGGCGTCGAACCAGGCCTGGTCCGAGCCGTCATAGCGCGGGGCCGCGCCCAGGAAGACATGGTCGGGATAGCGCCGCCGCATGGCCTGGACCGGACGCGCGACACGGGACAGGGCCCCGGCCGCCATGTCGGGCGGCGGCAGGGCGATCAGGATCATGCCCCGGCAGCCCTCCAGCAGATCGGGAAGGTTCAGAAGGCAGGCCCCTTTTTCCGTCCGCCGCTTGCCCAGCGTCAGCAGCCGGCACAGCCGGTGATAGGCCGGGCGGTCGGTGGGCAGCGCGATCCATTCGACCGGGCTGTCGGTCAGGACCAGCCGGCAGCCCACGATCAGGCGGGGCAGGCGTGGGGCGGCTGGCCGGGCGATGTCCTGCGGCTGGCCGACCTCCTGGCGGGAGCAACTGTCGATGCGGTGCTGCGAGCGGATGCGCAGCGCCTCTTCGGCCTCGCGCCGCAACTCCTTCAGCGCGGACCAGGCCCGCACCACGCCGGCCAGGGAATTGCGGTCGGTGATGGCGATGGCGTCAAGTCCCAGTTCGGCGGCGCGCACGACCATCTCTTCGGGGTGGGAGGCGCCGGTCAGGAAGGTGAAGTTGGTGGTGACGCACAGCTCGGCATAGCCGGGCCGGTTGTGCGGGCGAAGGGCGGCGGTCCTGCGGGTCATGCGAATTCCCCCTGCACGAACCAGCCCGGCGCCTGCGGCGTGTGGAACAGCCAAAGCCGCCGGCCCTGCCGGGTCTGGACGTGCCAGTAGTCGCGCACGCCCGTGCGCCAGCCCTCGTCGTCAAGCCACCATTCCGGGGCGATGCGCTCGGGTCCGGTCGCCATGGCGGTCTCGAAGCTCATCCTTCGCCAGCGGAACTGTCCGGGCGGGCGGGGGCCGGTGCCCGCGATCGGCTCGGGCCGGAACAGGATCGGCGGGCGCGGGCGCAGCAGGGTCCAGGCGCCTTCGGGGCGGGACCAGGCGGCAGGCGCGACCAGGAAGCCGCGTTCGGGAATATGGCTGTCGGCGGGCAGGAAGCGGCGGACGTTCTCCAGCCCGATGCGCGTGCCGATGCGGGTGATCAGGTCCTCCAGCCGGTCGCCGCCCGCCCCCTTCCGGCTGGGGACCGCGCCCAGCTGTTCGGGCGCAAGGGGTTCGATCACCGTCGCCTCAAGCCGCATCTGGTCGATGCCGAAGCCCGCGTCGGCCGCGCCGACCCCGCGCTCGAACAGCGGCAGGATGCGGGCGGGGTCGCGCATGGCGCTGGCCAGCCGCAGTTCCACCTGCTGGCTCGCCTGATCGACCCGGCGCAGCGTGAGGCACAGGACGCGCGCACCGGCCGCGTTTTCCTTGAGCCGGGCGCAGAGCCGTTCGACCAGACGCCCTGCGCCCGCCATCACGTCGCCGACCAGCCCGATCGGTTCGGGCAGGGTCAGGCGGACGCCGTAATGGGGTGGCTCGGTTTCGGGGGTGATCTGTTCCGGCAGGGCGCCAAGCGCCTGGTCCAGCCGCATCAGGACGCCGGGGCCGAAGCGCCGGGTCACGGGCGCGCGCGGTGCGGCCGCCAGGTCGGCGATGGTGCGCAGCCCCAACCGCTCCAGCGCGGTGACCGTTTCGGCCTCAAGCCGCAGGGCCGCGACGGGCAGGCGGCCAAGCGCGTCCCTGTCCGCCCCCGCATGCACGGCTGTCCCGCCGAAATGGGCAAAGGCCCAGGCGGCCCCGCGCGTGGCCCCCAGCCCCAGCCGCACCGTCAGTCCCGCGCGGGTCAGCCGCGCGTGCATGTCGCCCAGCATCGCCGTCTCGCCGCCGAAAAGATGGGCCGATCCGGTGATGTCCAGAACCAGCCCGTCCTCTGCCTCGAACCCCACCCAGGGGCAGTAGCGCGTGGCCCAGCGGCGCAGCATGGCCAGGAAGCGGGCGTCACGCGCGGGATGGGCCGGGGCGCTGTGCAGGTCGGGGCAGAAGGCACGGGCATCGGCGAAGGGCATCCCGCGGTGCAGGCCCATTTCCTCGGCCCTGGCGTTCAGGCAGTGAATCCGTTCGGTGTTGTTCCGGCGCAAGGTCAGCGCGAAGGGCGCCTCAATCGGGCGCAGGCGCAGAACCCGGTCGCTCGCCAGCCGGGGAAACCACATCGAGACGACGCGCCGCGTGATCCCATCGAACATCCCAGGTCCCCAATGTTCCCGATTTGTTCTTGATAAGCGCCCACCGCATGAGAGTCGAGTCCATCCGCCCGTCCCCGGCAAGCGGCGCGCAGTACCAGCGGGTTTCGGCCGCGTTGCTGCCCATGCCCTCCGGGATCAGGCAAAGCCCGGTGGTCTGGCCTGCCTTGGCCGCAAGCTGCAGGCGCCGCCCTTCGCGCAGGTCAAGCGCATTGGTAAGCTCGATCACCACCAGGAGAATCGCCCCGTCCTTCAGCGCCTCTTCGGCGACGGCCAGCGCATCCGTCTGGGTCGTGACCGAGGCCCAGAGCAGCCGGTGCGGGTCGAAGAACAGGCCAAGGCCCGTGGGGTTGAGCGTTTCGGACCGCCAGGCTTCGCGGATCCAGAGGATCTGCCCCGCGCCCTGCGCGCAGATCGCGGCGGCAAAGCCCATGGCGCCAGGTCCGCAGGCTTCGTGGACGCGGCCATTGCGCAGCGGCAGGGGAAGCAGCGGCAGGGGAGGACGTGGAGCAGAGGGCATGGGCCCTGACTACACCAGGCGCGGGGCAAGATAAATCGCCATGTGCCGCACTCCCGCCCGGTGAAGGGGCGGGATCGCCGGCGTTCGGATTGCGAAGCGCCCGGCCGCCCGAATGCTCAGACGTAGAAGCGGTCCCGGAAGATCCGGCGCACTTCCCCTTCGCGGGTCAGGCCCTTTGCCGCAAGCTGTTCGTCGGTCATCGCGTTCACGCGGCGGATAGCCTCCATGCGTGGCCCGGCCTCGGCCATCGCGACAAGAAAAAGACCGATCGCCCTGAACGGCGCAGCGATGGTGCGAAGAAGGTTGGAAGGACGATGAGTGGCTGCGAGGCCGGCGGTGCGTTCCATTGGAAACTCCTTGTGTATCCACAGGTTGTTTCCTCCCTGAGATCCATGTTGGCCATCATGGCGTGGCAAGGCAAGCCCCCGGCGCACAAACCTGTCTTGCGCCCAGCGAAACGGCGGGTGCTAGACCTCGGACAGGCGGCGCGCCTCTGACAGCAACGCCCGCAGCACCGGCGTGTGCGGCTCGCGATAGGGTGCGACAAGTCCCACGGTGTGATCGCGCCGGGTGCCGGCAAGCGGAATCACGTGAAGCGGCTTGCCCGCCGCGAGGAAGGTCGCCATGTCATCGGGCAGGACCGTGATCCAACCGCCGTTCAGTACGTTGGCCACCAGAACGACCGTGGAATTCGATTCGATCCGCGCTTCGGGGGAAATCCCGGCCTCTTCGAAGTGGCGGTTGATGATGCGGCGGTTCTGCATGTCCGGCGTCAGAAGGCAAAGCCGCTGACCTTCCAGTTCCTCCCAGCCAACGCTGTCCCGGCCCGCGAACGGCGAGGCGGCGTTGCAGACCACCATGTAACGCTCGTTGTAAAGCGGCTCGGTGCTGACCCGTCCGGTCGGCTCATTGTCGAGGTAGGAGATGCCCGCGTCGATATCCAGGTTTTCAAGCATCGACAGGATCTCGATCGAGGTGCGCGACAGGATCGTGAAACGCACGTTCGGGTGCTTTTCCCCGAAGCGGGTGGTCAACTTCGCGGTCCATGTCAGCGCGGTCGGAATCGCGGCGATGCGCAGTTGTCCCGTCAGTCCGTCGCGGGAATGGCGCATCTCGTCGCGCAGCTGGCGGGCATCGCCGACGATCTGGCGCGCCCAGATCAACGCGCGCTGACCCTCGGGCGTCAGGCCACCATAGCGGGACCCGCGGAATATGAGCTGCACGCCCAGTTGGTCCTCAAGCTGCCTGATCCCGGTCGAAAGCGTGGGCTGCGCGATGCCGAGGCTGGCCGCGGCGCGGCCGAAGTGGCCTTCCTTCGCAACGGCCAGAAACATTTCCAGCTTGTCGATCATTCCCGACGCTCCGTTTCCCCCGACCGTTTCCCCCGACCGTTTCGCCCGGCCGTTTTTCCGTCCATGGAGACGCCCGCGCGCCCTTTGGGGGCTTGCGGGGCGGATGTCTCGGACGGTTGGCGAAACGTATCAGCCGGAACTTCGGAAGGGCAAGATCGCGACGCCGTGCATTCTCCGGTTCGCCGGCAGCGGGGATGGCGGCCTTGGCAAACAAGTCACTGTGCCAGCTCGATTGCGGTCCTGCCCATGGACCTCGTGCCCCGTCGCGTGCTTGCATCCGCGCAGGATTATCAGGTCGGTGGCGATGGGGTGGCAAGGGGATGACGCAGACGGTTAGCAGCGCCATGGTGGACTGGATCGCGGTGGACTGGCAGGCCGACCGCATTGCCGCCGTTGCCTTGGGCGCCAAAGGCATCGTGGGCCGCCGCGAGACGCGCGAAGTTGCTTCGGCAGGTCCGCAATCCCATGAAGCAGCACTTCTTGCCCTGATCGGCGACTGGCTTCGGCCTGGCGGCACGACCCCTGTCCTGGCCTGCGGTGCGCTTGGCGCGCGCGACGGCTGGATCGAGACGCCCTTCCGCAAGGTGCCAGTGGCCCTGGACCCCGCGGCCGATCTGGTCGCTGCGCCCGCAAGCGACCCGCGCATTCAGGTGTGGGTCGTTCCAGGTCTGTCGCAGGAGCGCCCGGCCGAGGTCATGCGCGGCGAAGAGACCCGGATCGCCGGATTTCTGGCCGGCAACCCGGATTTCGACGGCGTCCTGTGCCTGGCGGGAATCACGACCAAATGGGTCCATGTCTCGGCGCGCGAGGTGGTGAGCTTCCGCACCGCCATGACGGGCGAGCTTTTCGCCTGCCTTTCGAGCCATGCCGCGCTGCTTCGGGACCCCGAACGCGCGGGCCGTGACGACGGCGCATTCGCCGAGGCGGTGGGACAGACGCTGTCACGGCCGGAAAGGCTTGCATCCGAGCTTTTCTCGATCCGCGCGGAAGGGCTGCTGCGCGGCATTGCCCCCGCAACGGCGCGTGCGCGGTTGTCGGGCCTTCTGATCGGGGCCGAGCTTGCGGCGATGCGGCCCTACTGGCTGGGCCAGCAGGTCGCGGTCATCGGCACGGGCGATATCCTGGATGCCTACGTCCGGGGCCTTGCCGAAGTCGGAATCGTGGCCGAGACGGCGGACGGCGCGTCGATGGCGCTTGCCGGGCTGGCGGCGATCCGTGCCGGCATGAGGACCGGCACCGCCTGATCAGACGACGGCGCGACCGCATCTTTCCGTCGCCGGGCCGTTATTGCCCTTGACTTGGAATTTGACCGAGCGGTTAATTTGACGGCGACGCCCGGCCAACGGGCGCGAAGCAAAAGACAAGAAATCAACAGCGGAGAGATAGGAATGCTACACAGTCGCACTTTGCTGGCTGCCACGGTCGCGGTATTCGCGCTGCTGGGGGCGCCTGCGGTCAAGGCGGAAACGCCCGCCGACACCCTGATCCAGGCCTGGGCGATCGATGACATCATCTCGCTCGATCCCGCCGAGATATTCGAATTCACCGCGTCCGAGATCGCCGGCAACTCCTACGAGGGGCTGATCGGCTACGATCCGGCGGATGTGACGAACATCTACGGCAAAATCGCGGAAAGCTGGGAAGTCGCGCCTGACGGCATGTCGATCACCTTCAAGATCCGCGACGGTCGCACCTTTGCCAGCGGAAACCCGATCACGGCCGAGGACGTGGTGTTTTCGCTGACGCGGGCGGTCAAGCTCGACAAGTCGCCTGCCTTCATCCTGACCCAGTTCGGGCTGAACGCCGAAAACGTCGACGACATGGTGGTGCAGACCGGGCCGGACACCGTCCAGTTCAAGATGGACAAGCCCTACGCGCCGACGCTGGTGCTGTACTGCCTGACCGCGACCGTGGGCTTCGTCGTGGACAAGAAGCTTGTGATGGAGCACGAGCAGAACGGCGATTTCGGCTATGAATGGCTGAAGACCAACTACGCCGGTTCCGGCCCCTTCACGATCCGTGAATGGCGCGCGAACGAGGCCGTGGTGATGGAGCGCAACCCGAACTATTCGGGCGACCCGACGCCGATGGCTCGCGTGATCTACCGTCACATCCCCGAAGGCGCGACCCAGCGGTTGCTGCTGGAGCAGGGCGACATCGACATCGCCCGCTCGCTGACCGCCGAGGAAATCGACGCCGTGCGCGCCAATCCCGACCTGAAGATCCAGGAAGGGCCCAAGGGCTCGATCTACTACCTGGGCCTGAACCAGAAGAACGAGAACCTCGCCAAGCCCGAGGTCCGTCAGGCGATGAAGTACCTGGTCGACTATCAGGCGATCGCCGACACGATCATGAAGGGCAAGGTGATGGTGCACCAGGCGTTCCTGCCGCGCGGCTTCCTTGGCGCGCTTGAGGACACTCCCTTCTCGCTCGACGTGGCGAAGGCGAAGGAGCTTCTGGCCGAGGCGGGCCTTCCCGATGGGTTCTCGGTCACGATGGACACCCGCAACACGCCGGAGATCACCGGCATCGCGCAGGCGATCCAGCAGACGATGGCGCAGGCCGGGATCCAGATGGAGCTGATCCCGGGTGACGGCCAGCAGACGCTGACCAAGTACCGCGCGCGCAATCACGACATCTACATCGGCCGCTGGGGCCCGGACTACCAGGACCCGCACACCAACGCCGACACCTTCGCGCGCAACCCGGACAACTCGGACGACGCCGCCTCGAAGCCGCTGGCCTGGCGCAACGCCTGGGATATCCCCGACATGACGGCAATGGCGGATGCCGCCGTGCTCGAGTCCGATCCGGCGAAGCGGGCCGAGATGTACCGGGAGATCCAGCGCGAGCATCAGCAGACTTCGCCCTTCGTGATCATGTTCCAGGAGATCGAGGTCACCGCGTTGCGGTCGAACGTCGATGGCTTCATCGTCGGGCCGTCGTTCAACGACAACAACTACGCTCACGTGACGAAGTGACATGAGCGATGACACCGACGGCGGAGGGCGCGGTGGCGCCCTCCCTCGTGTCCTGTGGAAGATTGCCCGCCTGCTGGCGACCGTCGCGCTGACCTTCCTTGGCCTGCTGGTCGTCACGTTTCTCATCGGAAGGGTGGTTCCGGTCGATCCGGTTCTGGCCGTCGTGGGGGACCGGGCGCCCAAGTCGGTATACGATCGGGTCTTCGTCGAACTGGGCCTGGACCGTCCGCTTTACGAGCAGTTCTGGATCTACCTCCAGAAGGTGTTGAGCGGCGATTTCGGGCAAAGCTTCCTGACCAAGCGCGCCATCACCGAGGATATTGCGCGCGTCTTTCCGGCCACGCTGGAACTGGCGACGGTCGCGATCCTGATCGGCACCGTGGCCGGGATCCCGATGGGGGTCTGGGCCGCCGTCCGGCAGGGGCGCCTTGCCGACCAGGTCGTGCGCGTGCTGGGCTTGGTGGGGTATTCCGCGCCGATCTTCTGGCTTGGGCTTCTTGGGCTTCTGGTGTTCTACGCAAGGCTCCACTGGGTCGCAGGACCCGGACGGGTCGACATCGCCTTTGAGTATTCCATCACGCCCCGGACCGGCCTTCTGCTGCTGGACAGCGCGATGCAGGGCGAATGGGCGGCCTTCCGCAACGTCTTTTCCCACATCATCCTGCCCGCCTCGCTTCTTGGTTATTTCTCGATGGCCTACATCAGCCGCATGACGCGCAGCTTCATGCTCAACGAACTGGCGCAGGAATATGTCACGACGGCGCGGGTCAAGGGGGTTCCCGAATGGCGCATCATCTGGGTCCATGCCCTGCGAAACGCGGCCGTTCCGCTGGTGACGGTGATCGCCCTGTCCTATGCGAGCCTGCTTGAAGGCTCGGTGCTGACCGAAACCGTCTTTGCCTGGCCCGGCCTCGGCCAGTATCTGACGAACTCGCTCCAGAACGCGGACATGAACGCGGTGCTGGGGTCGACGCTGCTGATCGGGGCAATCTTCGTGGGTCTGAACCTGCTGTCCGACCTGCTCTACACTCTTCTTGATCCCCGTGTGCGGAGGCAGGCATGAGCGCCCTTTCACGCCGCGAATGGCTGCTGTCCGACCAGCCCGGATCCCGCCGCCAGGCCCGCCTGGGCCAAGCCTACCGGACCTGGCTTTCGTTCCGCTCGAACTGGCTTGCCATGGTCGGTCTGGCGATCGTGCTTGCACTGGTCGTCGTCGCGCTCTTCGCCGACGTGATCGCGCCCTATGACCCCGTCATCGGCGGCGATCTGCGGACCGAGCGGTTCCTGCCGCCGTTGTCCGAGGGGCACATCTTCGGAACCGATGACCTGGCGCGCGACATCTTCAGCAGGATCGTCCACGGGTCGCGGCTGACGCTGATGGTCGTGGTTCTGGTCGCCGTGATCGCGACCCCGATCGGATTGCTGGTCGGCACCACGGCGGGTTACTTCGGCGGCTGGGTCGATACCGTGCTGATGCGGCTGACAGACATCTTCCTGGCCTTTCCGCGGCTGATCCTTGCGTTGGCCTTCGTGGCGGCGCTGGGCCCGGGGATCGAGAACGCGATCATCGCCATCGCGATCACGTCGTGGCCGCCCTATGCCCGCCTTGCGCGGGCCGAGACCCTGACCATCCGCGACAGCGACTACATCAACGCCGCGCGGCTTCAGGGGGCTTCTTCCGCGCGCATCCTGTGGGGGCATGTCACGCCGCTGTGCCTGTCCTCTGTCGTGATCCGCGTCACGCTGGACATGGCCGGGATCATCCTGACGGCGGCGGGACTTGGCTTCCTTGGGCTGGGCGCACAACCGCCGCAGCCGGAGTGGGGCGCGATGATCGCGGCGGGGCGGCGGTTCCTGATCGACCAGTGGTGGGTCGCGACCGTTCCCGGCACCGCGATCTTCATCGTCTCGCTCGGCTTCAACCTTCTGGGGGACGGGCTGCGCGACGTGCTTGATCCGAAGGCCCGCAAATGACCGCGCTTCTGACCGTCGATGATCTTCGCGTGACCTTTCCCACCCGCCATGGGCCGTCCGAGGTCGTGCGCGGCGTCACCTTTTCGCTGGGCCGCGAACGGCTGGGCATCGTGGGCGAAAGCGGATCGGGCAAAAGCCAGACCGGGCGCGCAATCCTGGGGCTGACGCCGCCGCCGGGCCGCGCCACCGCCAAGGTTCTGGACTTTGACGGCATCGACCTGCGGGCCGCCACGCCCGCGACCTGGCGCAGCCTCAGGGGCGCGCGCATGTCCATGGTGATGCAGGACCCGAAGTTTTCGCTGAACCCCGTGATGACCGTCGGGCGCCAGCTCGTCGAGGCGGTCAAGTTCGGCGACACGGGCAGCCGGGCCGAGGCGCGCGACCGGGCCCTGGCCATGCTCGAGGCGGTCCAGATCCGCGATCCGGAACGCGTGTTCCGCGCCTACCCGCACGAGCTTTCGGGCGGCATGGGGCAGCGTGCCATGATCGCGATGATGCTGGTGACGGAGCCCGACCTGCTGATCGCGGATGAGCCGACCTCGGCGCTGGATGTGACGGTGCAGGTCGAGGTGCTCCGCATCCTTGACCGGCTGGTGGCGGATCGGGGAATGGGTCTGATCTTCATCAGCCACGACCTGCGGCTGGTGTCGTCCTTCTGCGATCGCGTGCTGGTGATGTACGCGGGCAGGGTCGTGGAAGAACTGAAGGCGTCGGAACTCAGGCAGGCGCAGCATCCCTATACCCGCGGGTTGATGAACTGCCTGCCGCAGATCGAGGGCGGGCGGCGTCCGCTTCCCACGCTGGAAAGGGATGCCGCATGGGCGAAGTGATGCTGTCGGTCGAAGGGTTGGGGGTGACGTTCCGCCGCGGCGGCGACACCGTGCGCGCGGTGCGGGACGTCAGCTTCACCGTCGACCGTGGGGAAAGCTTCGGCATCGTCGGCGAAAGCGGGTCGGGCAAATCGACGGTGCTCAGGGCGATCTGCGGTCTGTCGCCAACCAGCGCCGGCGTGATCGCGATGGGCGGGCAGACCTTGTCCGCGCCCCGGTCCGCCGCGTTCTACCGTCAGGTCCAGATGGTGTTCCAGGACCCCTATGCCTCGCTGCATCCGCGCCATACCGTGGACAGGGTCCTGTCCGAGCCGCTGGCCATCCACGGCTTCGACCGGCGGGAAGACCGGATCGAACAGGCGCTGGCCGATGTCGGGCTTGGCGAGGGCTTCCGCTTTCGCTATCCGCACCAGCTTTCCGGCGGGCAGCGACAACGCGTCGCCATCGCCCGCGCGCTGATCCTCGAGCCGCGGGTGCTGCTGCTGGACGAACCGACCTCGGCGCTCGACGCCTCGATCCAGGCCGAGGTTCTGAACCTGCTCGACCGTCTTCGCGCCGAACGGGGTCTTACCTACCTGATGGTGTCCCACGACCTCGCCGTGGTTTCGCACATGTGCGAGCGCTTGATCGTCATGCAGCACGGCCGCGCGGTCGAGCAGCTGTCGCGGGATGCGCTTGCGGCGCATCGCGCGGAAACGGATTATACGCGCAGCCTTCTGGCGGCGTCCGAGGGTTATAGTCCCGCGCCCGTCTGACACCGGCCGCGGTCACGCGATCCATTCGCTGACCGGGGCCGCGGCCTCGTTCAGGGGCTGGCTGATGATGTCGACCAGCGTGGGGCCGGGATGGTTCACCGCCGCGCGCAGCGTGGCCTCAAGCTGGTCCGGGTCCTCGACCTGCCAGGCCCTGACGCCGAACGCCTCGGCCACGGCGCGGTGATCCGTGCGTCCGAAATCGACCGAGAAATAGCGCTGGCCGAAGCTTGATCTCTGGCCCGCCTTGATCCATCCGTAGACGGCGTTCGAAAACACGATGAAAGTGATCGGCAGGTTCAGCCGCACCACCGTTTCCAGCTCTCCGCAGGTGAAGCCGAAGCTGCCGTCACCCATCAGAGACACGACCTTCTTGCCCGGCGCGCCCACGGCGGCGCCGACGGCCGCCGACAGCGAATAGCCAAGCGCCCCATGGGCCCGGTTTGAGAAAAGCCTGCGCCCCGTCGTGCGCAGCTCGTAGAAGGCCGAGATGTAGGGGCAGGGCGTGCCGGGGTCGCCGACCACGATGGCGTCGTCGTCCAGCACGGCGCGAAGTGACGCGATGGTGCGTTCCGGCCGGATCGGGCGTTCTGTGCTGCCGGACAGGCGGTGGAAGCCTTCCCACTTGCGCGCCTTCAGGGGGGCGATCGCCGCCGCGCCGCCGAAGCCGGCTTGGGGCCCCCGCGCCTCAAGCGCCGCGTTCAGCGCGTCCAGCGCCAGGCGTGCGTCGGAGACCACGCCCACCTCGGTCCGGTAGGATGCGCCGATAACCTCGGGGTCGCTGTCGACATGGACGATCCGCGTGCCCTTGGCGGGGTAACGCCAAAGCTCGGTCGTGACCGACCCCGCGCGGCAGCCTATGAAGATGACAAGGTCTGCCCGCTGCACCAGTTCGCGCGTTGCCGGCACCCCGCCGTTGGAACCCACTACACCCACGCAGTTGGGATGCGTCTCCGCGATGCTGCCTTGGCCCGAGATCGTGGTGGCGACCGCGATGTCCAGCGCCTCGACGAAGCGGGCGAAGGCGGCCTCACCCCCCGCAAGCACGATGCCGCCGCCGCAGATCACGACCGGGAACCGTGCCGAGAGGATCGCGTCCAGCGCGGCTTCCACCGCTGCCGGATCGGGTCCGAAGGGATAGGCCGGATAGCGGGCATGGGCCGGGTCGGCCCAGATGTCGTCGGGGTTTGCCTGATCCCGCTGAACGTCGATCGGCAGTCCCAGATGCGCCGATCCCGGCCGCCCCGTGGTCATGGTCCGGAAGGCCGTGCGCACGGCGTCGGGCACCGCGTCGGCATGCTGGATCACGGTGTTGAACTTGGTCAGCGGGCGCATCAGCCCCTGCTGGTCCAGTTCCGTCAGCGGGTAATGCCCCTTCGCCCGCGTCCCTACGTCCGAGGTGATCGCCAGCACCGGGACCGAGCTTTCGTTGGCCTCGATCAGCCCCGGCAGGATATAGGTCGCCCCCCCGCCCGAGGGCCCCTCGCACACGCCCACCTTTTTTGTCACGCGGGCGTAGCCGTCGGCCATGTAGGCGGCCGAGCGTTCGTCGCGGGTCAGAATATGCTCAATCCTGTGATCGAGCCGGTAAAGCGCGTCATAGAAGGGCAGCGTCGTGTCGCCGCACAGGCCGAAGATGTGGCGCACCTCGTAGGCGTCGAGCATCCGCACCAGGGCCTCGGCGCCGGTCATCGCGTTTGGCGTGGGTGGATTGGCCATGGGCTTTCCCCCGGAATGGGTTGCGTGGCTTCGCCCAAAATCTGAATACAGCCTGATATGCCGCGTCAAGTGCAGATTGCCGGATCTGTGCCGCGCCTTTCGCGCGCGCATCCGCATTGCGAACCCATGCGCCCCATGTCACCCTTCGCGCATTCGTCAAGGGAGGTTCGGATGCGTCTTGCTGGGCTGATCTTCATTTCGGCGCTTTCGCTGTCGGGCGCATCCGCCCAAGCGCAGGATCGGGACCTTGTTCCGGAACGGCGGCTGGTGATGACGGCGGATACCGACTTTTTCGGATCGGACCTTGACGCGCTTTTCGACACGACGATCGAGTCCTGCTCAAGCGCCTGCCTTGCCACGGCAGAGTGCCGGGCCATGACCTTCAACGCCAGGTCGCGCGCCTGTTTTCTCAAGACCGACGTGACCGAGGAACAGCCCTATGACCGCGCCATGTCGGGCCGGGTCCTGACGGCGGATCCGCAGGTGATCGCGCGCGCATCGCGTCGGGCGGATGAACTGGCCTTACTGCGGGATGAAGACCTTGACGCCGCGTTTGCGCTTGCCGCCGGGCTGGCGCGGATGCATGTCACGGGCGGCCGCAGCAGCGACGAAATCCTTGCAGCGGTCGAGCAGGCCCGCCGCGGCGGTGACGTCGCGGGCGCGATGCGGCTTCAGGGGGCGGCGCTGAACCTGACCGACGCGGCCGCCGACTGGACCGAATACGCCGAGTTATTGCTCGCCTATGCAGATACCGGTGATGTCGACCGGATGCAGATCGCGCAAAGGGCATTGTCCGCCGCCGTCAACGCCTATCTCAGGTCGGACTCGGCCGCGGTGCAGACCAGCGCGCTGTTCACCTTGGCGCGCGCCTTCGAGGCGGCTGGACGCGGGCGCGACATGATCCCCGCGCTGCGGCTCGCCCAGGGTATCCAGCCCCGCGACGAGGCGGCGGCGTTGCTGGGCGTGGCGGTCGGGAAGTACGGCTTCCGGATCGAGGAACACACCGTCGACAGCGACAGCGCCGTTGCGCGGATCTGCGCCACCTTCGCGGGCGCCCTGGATGTGGCGGGTGTCGACTACGCGCCCTTCGTGGCGCTGACCGATCCACGGTTGGCCGTGGAAAGCGATGCCAACCGCATCTGCATCAGCGGGCTTGAACACGGCAGGCGCTACGCGGTGACCTTCCGCGCCGGGCTTCCGGCCGCGGACGGAGAAAAGCTGGCGAAGGACGTGACGATTCAGGCCTATGTCCGCGACCGGCAACCGGCCGTACGATTTCCGGGCCGCGCCTACATCCTGCCGCGCGCCGCCGAAAGCGGCATTCCGGTCGAAACGGTCAATGCCCCGCACCTGTCGCTGTCCTTGTGGAGCGTTTCGGACCGCAACCTTGTCGCCGCATTCCGGGAAGACTTCGTGGGTCGGCCGCTGGACCGCTGGACGGCAGAGTACTTTACCAGCCAGTATGCCGCCCGGGTCTGGAGCGGTGAGGCCGATACCGCGCCCTCAGAGACCAACCGCGACGTGACGACGCGGCTGCCACTTGACCAGGTGCTTCGGGATCTCGGGCCGGGGATCTACGCGCTTCAGGCCGCAGTCGCGGGCGCCGACCCCGACCGGATCGCCGCGGCCACGCAGTGGTTCGTGATTTCGGATATCGGCTTCACCACCATGCAAGGCGCGGACGGGCTTCATGTCTTTGCCCGCAGCCTGAATGACGCCTCAGCCAAGGCCGGGGCCACGGTCACGCTGGTGTCGCGCGCCAACGCGGTCTTGGCAATCGCCGAAACCGACGCGGAAGGCTATGCGGGTTTTGCCGCCGCCCTGGTCTCTGGTTCCGGGGGGCAGGCGCCGGCGCTGGTGACGGTCGAAAGCGGTGAGGACTTTTCCTATCTGTCGTTGACAGAGCCCGAGTTCGACCTGTCGGACCGTGGCGTTGCCGGACGGCCAGCAGCGCCGGCGGTCGACGTGTTTATGGCGACCGATCGGGGCGCCTACCGCGCCGGCGAGGTGGTGAATGCGACGATCCTGGCCCGCGATGCAGAAGTCGCCGCGATCGAGGGACTGCCGCTGACCGTGCGCCTTGTGCGGCCTGACGGCGTCGAATACGCCCGCACCGTCGCGCCCGACGCCGGCGCGGGCGGGCGGGCGGTTTCGTTCGATCTGGCCGAAACCGCTGCGCGCGGGACCTGGCGGATGGAAGCCCGGGCCGAGGAAACGGGCCCGGTACTGGCCTCCCAGTCCTTCCTGGTCGAGGATTTCCTGCCCGAGCGGATCGCGTTCGACCTGAGCATGGCCGAGGGCCCGCAATCGCTTGGCGCAAGGGCCGAAATCGGGATCGACGCGCGCTATCTGTTCGGCGCGCCGGGTGCCGACCTTCCGATCGAGGGGGACTTCCGCATCCGCTCGGTCGCGGAGCTTGCGGATTATCCCGGTTTCCGCTTTGGCCGCCATGATTCCGAGTTTCCGATCTATTACGATTACCTTCCCGATCCCGGCGCGACCGATGCGATGGGGCGGGCCAGCGTCAAATTCAGGCTGCCGGAACTGGGACCGGAAGCGGCCCGTCCGCTGTCGGTGCGCTATGGAATCCGCCTGACGGAAGGGTCCGGCAGGCCGGTGGAGCGGAGCATCGAGCGGCTGGTTCTGCCCGACAGCCCCGTCATCGGGATCAAGCCCGCCTTCAAGGACGGCGTATCGCCCCAAGGCACGCCGGCCGAGTTTCAGTTGATCGCCGTCGGATCGGACGGGGCGCCCGCGGCGATGAAGGTGCGCTGGCGTCTGAACCGGCTTGAGCGGCGCTACCAGTGGTATTCGCTGTATGGCCAGTGGAACTGGGATGTGTCGACGGTCCGGACGCGGGCCGACGAAGGCACGGCAGAGATCGGCGGCGATCCGGTCCGGATCGAGGGCCGTGTCGACTGGGGCGAATACGAGCTTGTGGTCGAGGCGGCCGACGGAGGGTCCAGCGTGTCATCCCTGGCTTTCTACGCCGGCTGGTATGTTCCGGCGGATGCGGCCAGCACGCCCGACACGCTGGAGCTTGCGCTGGACCAGCGGGAATACCGCACGGGCGACACGGCGCATGTCCGCATCGTGCCGCGCGCGGCCGGGGTGGCGCTGATCAGCGTCGTGTCGAACCGCTTGATCGCGATGAAGGCCGTGCCGGTGGCCGAGGGTGAAAACACGGTGGACCTGCCGGTGACCGATGACTGGGGCGCAGGCGCCTATGTCACCGCGTCGGTCCTTCGGCCCATGGACGTGGCGGCGGGCCGCACGCCGGCGCGTGCGCTTGGCCTGTCCTATGCGCCGGTGGATCCCGGTCCAAGGCGGCTGGCGACCACGATCGAGGTCGCGCCCGAGGCCGATCCGCGCGGGCCGCTTCCCGTCGCGGTCAGGGTCGAGGGCATCGCGCCCGGCGAAACGGCTCAGGTCACGATCGCGGCGGTGGATGCGGGAATCCTGAACCTGACGGGCTATGGCGCGCCCGACCCCGAGGGCCACTACTTTGGCCAGCAGCGCCTTGGCATGGCGATCCGCGACGTCTATGGCCGGCTGATCGACGGCCAGAGCGGGGCGATGGGACAGGTGCGATCGGGTGGCGACGCCGGAACGGTCCGGCTGCAGGCGCCGCCCCCGACCGAAGAGCTCGTGGCCTATTTCTCCGGCCCGCTGACGGTCGGTCCGGACGGCTACGCGCGGACGCAGTTCGCCTTGCCGTCCTTCAACGGAACCGTCCGCGTGATGGCCGTGGCCTGGTCCCGGTCGGCGGTGGGCCAGGCGCAGCAGGAGGTGCTGGTCCGCGACCCGGTGGTCGTCACCGCCTCTCTGCCACGCTTCCTGGCGCCCGGCGATGAAAGCGCGTTGCGGCTGGAAATCGTTCATGCGACGGGGCCCGCAGGTCGCGTGGGGCTGGATGTTTCGGCCCAGGGGCTGGGTCTGGGAACCGCACCGTCCGGGCTTGATCTGGCTGAAAGGGGGAAGGCCGCGCTTTCGGTTCCCATCACTGCCCCGGCAGAGGAAACCGACGCGACGATCCGCGTGGCGCTGACGACGCCGGACGGTCGGCAGCTGGTCAAGTCGCTGACGGTTCCGGTGCGCGCCAACGATCCGGAGGCGCTTCGCCAGCATCAGTTCGCGCTTGCCCCCGGAGCCACATTCACGCTGGACGACGACGTCTTTTCGGACTTCCTGCCGGGAACCGGAAGGGCGACCTTGGCGCTGGGGCCGATGGCGCGGTTCAACGCGCCCGGTCTGCTCGCCTCGCTTGACCGTTATCCTTATGGCTGCACCGAACAGGTCACCTCGAAGGCCATGCCTCTGCTTTATTTCGAGCAGATGGCCACGGCGATGGACAGTGCAGGCGATCCGGCGGGCATCCGCCAGCGCGTGCAAGAGGCCATCGGGCAAGTCCTGGTCAACCAGGCGCCCGGCGGCGCCTTCGGGCTGTGGTCCCCCGAAGCGGGCGATCTGTGGCTGGATGCCTTCGTTACCGATTTCCTCAGCCGCGCAAGGTCGCAGGGCCATGAGGTGCCTGACGCCGCGTTCCGAAACGCGCTGGACAATCTCAGGAACCAGCTGAACTACGCGCCCGAATTCGACGAAGGGGGCGGCCCCTATGCCTATGCGATGATGGTGCTAGCCCGCGAAGGCGCTGCGGCCACGGGGGACTTGCGCTATTATGCCGATGTTCGCGCCGCGGCCTTCGACACGCCGATCGCGGCAGCGCAGCTTGGCGCGGCGCTGGCCCTTTATGGTGATCAGCGGCGGGCGGATGCGATGTTCAGGCAGGCGGCAGAGATCCTGTCGCGCAACCAGACCCTGGCGGGCACGGGGCAGGAAGCGCAGATCTGGCGGTCGGACTACGGAACCGGGCTGCGCGATGCCGCCGCCGTCCTGGCGCTTGCGGCCGAGGCGGGGTCGCAGGCTGTTCCCCAGGAGGCCATCGGCCAGTCGGTTGCGGCGCATCTGTCGTCCCAACGGCTTTCGACGCAGGAGGCGACCTGGGCGCTGCTTGCGGCCCATGCGCTGGCGGCGTCCGATACCGGCGCCCGCTTTGCCGTCAACGGCGCGCCCCTGACGGGCCCGCTTGTCCGGATGGCGGCGGATACGCCGGATAACGGACCGGCGCAGATCATCGCCAACGCCGGCACCGCCGAAGCGACGCTGACGCTTTCGGTCTTTGGCGTGCCCGCGGCACCAGAGCCCGCTGGCGGCAATGGCTATGCCATCACACGCAGCTGGTACGATCTGGATGGCAAGCCTGCCGACACCTCAAGCGTCGCGCAGGGTACGCGCCTTGTGACGGTGATCGAGGTGACGCCCCTTGGCGGGGGCGAGGCGCGGCTGATGGTCGACGACCCGCTGCCGGCCGGCTTCGAGATCGACAACCCCAACCTGATCCGCGGCGGGGACATCGCGGCGCTTGACTGGCTCGAACCCATCGAAAGCCCCCGCACCGTCGAGTTCCGGCAGGACAGGTTCCTCGCGGCGGTCGACTGGACATCGTCCCGACCCTTCCGCCTGGCCTATATCGTCCGCGCCGTGTCGCCCGGCAACTATCGTCTGCCGGCCGCGACGGTCGAGGACATGTACCGCCCCGATTTCCGCGCCCGATCGGACGAGGGCCGGGTCATCGTGAGCGACTAGATGAGGGCGCGCGGTCCATTCCTGGCGGCCGCGATGCTGTTCGCTGTCGGGCTGGCGCGCGACGGGTTCGATGACTGGGTGGCGGCAACCGCGCTGCCCCCGCTTTCGATCGAAACCTCGGTCGAGGTGCGTGACCGCGACGATGCGCTCTTGCGTGCCTTCACCGTCGCGGATGGGCGCTGGCGCCTGGAACCGGGACCCGTCGACCCGCTGTTCCCCGAGATGCTGATCGCCTACGAGGACCGGCGCTTTCACGACCACGCCGGCGTCGATCCGATGGCCATGCTCCGGGCCGCCGGGCAAGCCGTGTTCAACGGACGGATCGTCTCCGGCGGCTCGACGCTGACCATGCAGGTCGCGCGTCTGCTCGAGGGCGGCGGGACCGGGCGCTGGTCCGGAAAACTGCGCCAGATCCGCGTCGCGCTGGCGCTTGAGCGGCGGCTGACCAAGACCGGGATCCTTGACCTGTATCTGCGGCTGGCGCCCTATGGCGGCAATCTGGAAGGGGTGCGCGCCGCCTCGCTTGCCTATTTCGGCAAGGAGCCGCGGCACCTGACCGCCGCGCAGGCGGCGTTGCTGGTCGCGATCCCGCAAAGCCCCGAAGCGCGCCGCCCGGACCGGTTCGCGGCACGCGCCGAACAGGCGCGTGACCGCGTTCTGACGCGGATGGAAGCGGCGGGCATCCTGACCCCGGACCGCGTCGCGGCGGCAAGAAGCGAGCGTGTTGCAGCGCTTCGCCGCGACTTCCCCGATCATGCGCCGCTTCTGTCCGAGGCATTGCGGCGCGCCGACCGCTCGGCGCGGCTGCACCGGACAACGCTGAACGCGACGTTGCAGGCGGCGCTGGAAACCCTGGCGCAACAGGCCGCGCGCCGGGCCGGTGACCGGGTATCGGTCGCGATCGTCGTTGCCGATCACCGCAACGGCGAAATCCTTGCCTCGGTCGGAACCGCCGACTGGGGCGATGCTCGGCGGCAGGGGTTCGTCGACATGACGCGCGCCCTGCGGTCACCGGGATCGACGCTGAAGCCATTCGTCTACGCGCTCGCCTTCGATCAGGGGCTGGCGCACCCCGAAACCCAGATCGACGACCGCCCGACCGCCTTTGGTACCTACGAGCCGCAGAACTTCGACCGGCAGTTCCGCGGAAGCCTGAGCGTGCGCGAGGCGCTGATCCAGTCGCTGAACATTCCCGTCGTCAGCCTGACCGAAGCCATCGGACCCGCGAACCTTCTGGCCGGTCTGCGCCGCGCCGGGGCGCGGGCCGAGGTGCCGGGCGGACAACCGGGCCTGGCCATCGCGCTTGGGGGGATAGGAATCTCCCTTCAGGACCTTGTCCAAATCTATGCGGGGCTTGCCCGGCTGGGCCGGCCCATGCGCCTGTCCGCCGTGCCGGGGGGTGCGTCGGAACTGCCGCAACGGCTGTTTGGGGCCCAGGCCGCATGGCTGGTGACCGACATCCTGTCCCGAATGCCGCCGCCCGCAGGTGGCGCACCTGGGCGACTGGCCTACAAGACCGGCACCAGCTACGGGCACCGCGACGCGCTGGCGGTGGGGTTCGACGGTGCGCATGTGGCGGGCGTCTGGATGGGGCGGGCGGACGGCACCCCGGTCCCCGGCGCGTTCGGCGGCGATCTGGCCGCGCCCATCCTGTTCGAGGTGTTCGGACGGCTGAAGCCGGGCTTCGATCCCCTGCCGCCTCCGCCGCCCGCCACGTTGATCCTTCCGAACGCGCGCCTGCCGCAACCGCTGCGTCAGTTCCGCCCGCGCGCAGCGGCGTTCAGCCTGGCGACGCCCGACGATCCCAAGGTAGCCTTTCCCCCCGACGGCGCCGTGATCGAAGCGCCAGACGGCATGCTTGCGGTGCGTCTGCGCGACGGCACGGCGCCCTTCCTTTGGCTGGTGAACGGTGCGCCCGTGGCCACGGGACAGACGGCGCGCGAAACGCTTCTGTCCCTGGGCGGGCGCGGCTTCTACCGTCTTTCGGTCATCGACGCCAAGGGCCGCGGCGCCACGGTGTCGGTCACGCTGAACTGACGGCTTGGCCTTGGCCGGACGCGCCGCTATGAAGACGGTCCGCAGTCATGGAGGACCCCTTGGACACGAGCCAGCGCATCGCCCGGACCATCGCCGAAGAGATCGGCGCCAAGCCCCAGCAGGTGAACGCCGCGGTGGAGCTTCTGGACGGGGGCGCGACGGTTCCCTTCGTCGCGCGCTACCGCAAGGAGGTGACGGGCGGCCTAGACGACACCCAGCTTCGCAAGCTGGCCGATCGTCTGGACTACCTGCGAGAGCTTGAAGCGCGGCGGGTGGCGATCCTGTCTTCGATCACCGAGCAGGGCAAGCTGACCGACGATCTGTCCGCCGCCATCGCCAGGGCCGAGACCAAGGCCGAGCTTGAGGACATCTACCTGCCCTACAAGCCCAAGCGGCGAACCAAGGCGATGATCGCGCGCGAAAACGGGCTGGGACCGCTGGCCGAGGCGATCCTGGCCGACCGCGCCGCGGATCCCGAGACGCTCGCGGCGGGCTACGTGACCGAGGCGGTGCCGACCGTGAAGGATGCGCTGACGGGCGCGCGCGACATCGTGGCCGAGGGCCTGACGGAAAACGCGGCGCTTCTGGGCGACCTGCGTGCCTTCATGCAGAAGGAGGCGGAGATCGTCGCCCGCGTCGTACCGGGGCAGGAAGAGAAGGGCGCCAAGTATTCCGACTACTTCGCCCATTCCGAGCCTTGGTCGAAGATCGCGTCGCACCGCGCGCTGGCGATCCTGCGCGCGGCGAACGAAGGTGTCGTGACCATCGACATCGCCCCTGCGGGCGAGGATGGGGGCAAGCGGGCCGAGGCGATCGTGGCCGCCGCGCTGGCCACCCGCGGCACGCTGCCGGGCGACCAGTGGCTGCGCGCCGCAGCGGGCTGGACCTGGCGGGTGAAGCTGTCGACCTCGATGATGCTCGAGCTTCTCTCGGACCTGCGCGGCCGCGCCCATGAAGAGGCGATCGGGGTGTTCGCGCGGAACCTCAAGGACCTGCTTCTGGCCGCGCCCGCGGGCGCGCGGGCGACGCTGGGCCTTGATCCCGGCATCCGAACCGGCGTGAAGGCAGCGGTCGTGGACGCGACCGGCAAGCTGATGGCGACGGCCACGCTTTATCCCTTCCCGCCCAAAAGCGATCTGGTCGGGGCCGAAGCGGCGCTTCTGGCGCTGATCGCGCGGCACGGCGTCGAGCTGATCGCCATCGGCAACGGCACGGCCAGCCGCGAAACCGAGCGCCTTGTCGCCGAGGCGCTGAAGCGCCTGCCCAAGGGCGTGCAGACACCGACCAAGGTCGTCGTGTCAGAGGCGGGGGCGTCGGTCTATTCGGCCTCGGAACTGGCCGCGAAGGAATTCCCCGATCTTGACGTGTCGCTGCGCGGCGCGGTTTCCATCGCGCGGCGCCTGCAGGACCCGCTGGCCGAACTGGTGAAGATCGAGCCGAAGTCGATCGGCGTCGGCCAGTACCAGCACGACGTCGACCAGTACCGCCTGGCCAAATCGCTGGAGGCGGTGGTCGAGGACGCCGTGAACGCGGTGGGTGTTGACCTGAACACCGCCTCGGCCGCGCTGCTGACCCATGTGTCGGGCCTTGGGCCGGGACTGGCCGAAGCCATCGTCGCGCACAGGGATGCGAACGGGCCCTTCCGGTCGCGCAAGACACTTCTGGACGTGTCGCGGCTGGGGCCGCGGGCGTTCGAGCAATGCGCGGGCTTCCTGCGCATCCGCGAAGGCGAGGAGCCTCTGGATGCCTCAGCGGTCCATCCCGAAGCCTATGATGTCGCGCGCAGGATCGTGAAGGCCTGCGGGCGGGATATCCGCGCGCTGATGGGGGACACGAGCGCTCTGCGCAAGCTTCGCGCCGAGGATTTCGTGACCGGCAGCTTCGGTCTGCCGACTGTGCGTGACATCCTGGCGGAACTGGAAAAACCCGGCCGCGACCCGCGCCCCAGCTTCGTGACCGCGACCTTCGCGGAAGGCGTCGAGGACATCAAGGACCTGAAGCCCGGAATGGTCCTGGAAGGCACGGTGACGAACGTCGCGGCCTTCGGCGCCTTCGTCGATATCGGTGTGCACCAGGACGGTCTGGTCCATGTCAGCCAGCTGGCCGACCGCTTCGTCAAGGACCCGCATGAGGTCGTGAAGGCCGGTGACGTGGTGAAGGTTCGTGTCACCGAGGTCGACGTACCGCGCAAGCGCATCGGGCTGACGATGCGGAAGGACGGCGGAACGTCCGCACGCGAGGACAAGGCCCTGCGCGGCGAAGGCCAGAGGCCCGGCGGCGGCAAGCCCGGTGCGGCGAAGCGCCCGATGAGCACCGGTCCCGCGCCATCGCAAGGCGCCTTCGGCGCGGCGCTGATGGACGCGCTGAAGAAACGCTGAGGCCAAGACGAAATCGGCGCCCCATGGGGCGCCGATGGGTGTCCCTTTGCCGGGAGGATCAGCCCTTCTTGAGGCAGCGGTTGCCCAGCGTCTCGGCGATCTGAACGGCGTTCAGCGCCGCGCCCTTGCGCAGGTTGTCGCTGACGCACCACAGGTTCAGGCCGTTGTCGATCGTCGAGTCCTGGCGGATGCGGCTGATATAGGTCGCGTATTCGCCAACGCATTCGATCGGCGTGATGTAGCCGCCGTTTTCGCGCTTGTCGACGACCATGATGCCGGGCGCCTCGCGCAGGATGTCGCGGGCCTCGTCCTCATCCAGGAAATCCTCGAATTCGAGGTTGATGGCCTCGGAGTGGCCCACGAAGACGGGCACACGCACGCAGGTCGCGGTGACCTTGATCGACTTGTCCAGGATCTTCTTGGTCTCAGCGACCATCTTCCATTCTTCCTTGGTCTCGCCGGAGTCCATGAAGACGTCGATGTGCGGGATGACGTTGAAGGCGATCTGCTTGGTGAACTTCTTGGGCGCGACGTCGTCGGTCGGGTTGTAGATCGACTTGGTCTGGTCCCAAAGCTCGTCGATGCCGGCCTTGCCCGCGCCCGAAACGGACTGGTAGGTCGAGACCACGACGCGCTTGATCCGGGCGCGGTCGTGCAGCGGCTTCAGCGCGACGACCATCTGCGCGGTCGAGCAGTTGGGGTTCGCGATGATGTTCTTGTTCTTGTATTGCTCGACCGCTTCCGGGTTCACTTCCGGCACGACCAGCGGGATCTCCGGGTCGTAGCGATAGAGCGAGGAGTTGTCGATCACGACGCAGCCCGCCGCGGCGGCCTTGGGTGCATAGACCTTCGTGGCCTCGGATCCCACCGCGAACAGCGCGATGTCCCAGCCGGCGAAGTCGAACGTGTCGAGGTCCTTGGTCTTGAGGGTCTTGTCGCCGAACGAAACCTCGGTGCCAAGCGACTTGCGGCTGGCAAGCGCGGCGATCTCGTCGACGGGGAATTCCCGCTCGGCGAGGATGTTCAGCATTTCGCGGCCCACATTCCCCGTGGCGCCGGCGACAACGACCTTGTAGCCCATCTGGGGTCTCCTCACGTTAAAGACGAGGCCCCTTAGCCGAAAGCGGTGCGTAATGAAAGGGCAAGTTGCGGCACTGCGGCGAATGTCTCAGCCAGCGGTCAGCCGGATCCGCGGGTCGCGGGCGATCAGGGCATCGACCCAGGCCTTCTCCGCCGCGAAATCGTGCGGGACCTGCGCCGCGCCGCGGCTGCCGGTCAGGGAAAGCGAGGCGAAGAAGTCGAAACCGTAGAGGTCAAGGGCGGACAGGTCGCTTGTTGCCAGCAGGTCGATCATCATCAGTCCGGTCGTGGGCGGGGCGCCAAGTGCGTCGCGCAACCTGGTCCAGTCGCCAAGCGGGTAGAGATAGAAGCCGGGAGAGTTGGCGACGCCCCAGGGCAGACGCTTTCGCTTGTGCGACATCCACAGGATGCGGGACGGCGCAAGCCGTGCCAGATCGCCCGCGCCGGGACGAACCGCCAGCGCAAGCCAGTCGGTGCGGGTGCCGTGGCTTTCGGCTTCGGGCATCGGCGCGCGGTTGATGCGGATGACCAGGTCCGCGGCGTCGATCGCGCGGCCGGAATGACCCTGCGCCAGGGAACGGGCATTGCCGACCAGGGCGACACGCTTTCCCGCAAGTTCCGCCATGAGGGCCGGACGCGGATCGGACAGCGCCGAAATCGGCGCCTCTTGCCGCAGTGTCCGTGCGATCAGGAAGCGCAGGCGGTTCAAGGTGCCTCCTCCGCCTGCTCGTCATCCGGCTTCTCGCCGGCGCGCATGCCCTTCCAGCGCCGATGCGTCCAGAGCCACTGGTCCATGTGGGCGCGCACCTGGCGTTCCAGGTCGTCGTTCAGCGCCTGTGTCATGGTCATCGCGTCGGAAGGTTCGACCGGTTCGTCAAACCACAGCGTGAAACCGCCGTCATCGCGCCGGATGCCGTAACAGGGCAGAAGCAGCGCGTCATAGCGCAGCGCCATCTCTGCGACCGCAAGCCCGGTCATCGCCGGGCGGCCCATGAACATCAACGGCTCGCCGAGGCCGGTATGCTGGTCCAGAACGACGCCCACCATGCCGCCTTCGCGCAGGAAGCGGACCATCGCGGCCATGCCCTGACGGGTCCGGGAAAACAGGGGCTGCCCGATGCGCGAGATCGTGGCGACGTAGTGTTCGTTGAAGAAGGGGTTGCGCATGGGCTTGTACAGCCCGCCCACGCGATATCCGCGCGCGATCAGCGCTGCGCGCAGCGAATCGTAGTTCCCGATATGGCCCGTCACCAGCATCACGCCGCGACCCGTCCGGTGCGCCTGTTCCAGCGCGGCGACGCCCGGGCCCTGGAAGGGTTCATCCCGCACCCGTGCCTTCAGGTCCTCTGGCGAATACAATTCCACGATGGTCCGGCCCATGTTCGCGGGCACGGCGCGTATCATCCGGCTCACCTCGGCCTCGGGCAGCTCCGGCAGGACCAGCGCCAGGTTTTCCCTGACCCGCTTGCGAAAGCCCGCCAGCGGCGCGACCACGCCCGAGACGAAGCGTGCGCCAAGCGTCCTGCGCGTGTCGAACGGCACCAGCCGAAGGGCCGCCAGAACTCCGCGGATCGCGCGATCGGTGATCCAGTAGTTCAGGCGGCGCAGTTTCTTGGCGATGTTCGGTGCTTCGGTCACGGTCTCGGGCGGGTTCGGAGGCCGGCGGGACGCCTGTGCCATCAAGGTTGATCTCTGGTAGCCCAAGGGCCTGCGTCATGCAACGTGCCGGGTCCCTGGCGCCGGCTTCAATCCTGCGCCAGGAGGTCCTTGTAGATCGCGACCAGACGCTCTGCCTCTCCTTCGATCCGGTGATTGGCCAGGACGTGCGCGCGGCTGGCGGGGCCAGATTCGGACAGGCGGGCAGGGTCGTCGATCCAGTGCGCGATGGCATGGGCCAGCGCCGGGACATCGCCGGCGGGCACCAGCGTTCCGGTCCTGCCCTCCTCGACCAGTTCCTCGAACGCGCCGACGCGGGTGGCGACGACGGGAACGCCGCAGGCCATGGCCTCAAGCGGGGTCAGGCCGAAGCCCTCCCACCGTTGCGGGGCGACGTAAAGGTCAAGCACGCGGTACCAGTCCGCGATCCGGTCCACCGTCACCTCGGGCGGGAAGAGGATGCGATCGGACAGCCCCGCCGCGGCGACGGCGTCGCGAAGGCCCGCAAGAAACGCCGTGTGCTCTGACGTCGCGCGGCCCATGACGACGGCAACCGCCTGCGGCCGGTCCCGCAGCAAGCGGATCGCCGCATCCACGAAGGCGTCGGTTCCCTTCTGCGCGCGGATGCGGCCGTAACAGCCGAATATCACCGCATTCTCGGGCAGGCCCAGGCCGCGCCGAAGCGCCGCGCGATCCGCGGGCGGGGAAAAGCCCGCGGTTTCAATTCCGTGCAGCACGACGTCGGCTGGCCGGTCAAGATAGGCGGCGGTCTTGCGCGAGGTCGCGATCACCCTGTCCATGCGTCCGATCAGCCACTTTGTATAGCGGCTGTGCTTGCGCTGCGAGGCGGAGGTGAACAGAAGTTTCAGCCTGCGGCGCAGGATGTGGCGCAGGAAAAGCCCCAGCAGCATCTCCGTGTTGCGCCGCGCATGCCACACCCGAAGCCGGTCGCGCGGCAGCACGAAGCAGCGCCATAGCGGCAGATGGGGGATGTCCGACGGCAGGCCGGGGCCTGTCGCGGCGATGCCGATCATGCCCGACTGAATCGGGACAAGCCGCGCGATCGTGGCCGTGACGCCCGACAGGCGCCGCTTCAGGTTCGGCGCGATCACTTCGATATCGGAGGTGTCCATCCGCATGACGCTTCCTTTCACGACCTGCCTAGCGCAGGCGGTGCCGGGCCGGAAGCCTCAATCGGGGGCTTCCCGGCTGAACAGATAGATCGCGAGCCCAAGGACAAGGGGGGCAAGGAAGAAGATCATCAGCGCCGAATAGGCCGCTTCCGCGGTGTTGCCCGAAGCCATCCGGAACACCGACCCCGAACTGAATTGCAGGATGCCGGCGCCGCCGATCCCGAACATGTTCAGGAACGTCACGCCCCGGCCGATCAGATGCGGCGGAAAGAATGCGCGCCCATGCGCCATGATCGCCGGGAAGGACGCACCGAAAAGTCCAAGCGCGGCAAGAAAGGCCGTCACGCCCCAGAACCCCGCGTCGGGCATGGCGGCCAGAACGGCGATCGCGACCGCCGCCAGCACGTTGCCGCAGAAGACGACCCATTTGCGCGTACGGAACAGCCGGTCCAGCGGGCCGTAGGCAAAGTTGCCCGCCACCATGGCCAGGCCCATCGCAAGCGTGGCCGTGCCGATGCGCGTGCTGTCGGCGCCGTAGAGGTCGCTCAGCATCGGGCCGGCCCAGAGGCCCCTGATCGAGGCTGCGGGCGCATAGGCCACGGCCATCAGCGGCAGGATCGCCCAGAAGCCCGGCAGCTTCAGCAGGTCCAGCACCGATCCGCGCTGACCGTTGGCGGCAGTGATGCGCTCGGGATCGCGGATGCAGATTGCCAGCGTGGCCGCCACGGCCAGCGTCGTCGCCGCCAGCCCGAACAGCGCCGCGCGCCAGCCGACCGCCGCGACAAGCATCGCCAGCGGCGCAGAACCCGCGATGTTCCCAAGCGAGCCGAAGCCGATGATCATCCCGGCCAGCGTTCCGAAGACGGCGGGCGAGTAGATGCGCGCGAAGATGAAATAGCTCGCCATCAGGACGGGCGAACATCCGATGCCGATCAGCACCATCGCGGCGTGGATGGCCACCGGTCCCTGGGCCAGCGCAAAGATCAGTGCCCCGCCCGCGCCGCCCAGGGCCAGAAGCGCCGAGGCGGTGATCCGCGGTCCGACGCGGTCCAGCGCCACGCCGACGGGCATCTGCATCACCGCGAAAGAAAAGAACCAAAGCCCCGAGGATATCGCGAGATCCGCCGGGGTCACGCCGATTTCCGAGCCAAGGACCGGGGCAAGGACGGCAAGGAAGGCGCGATAGAACTGGCTCAGCACATAGCCGAGGATCAGAACGAAAATACCCAGACGCAATCTGCTCTCCCTTTCGCCCCAGCCGCCTTGAGGGCGCGCTATTCCGACGGCGCGGCCCCGCCCTGGGCCGTCCGCCTTTCGATGAACGGCGCGAGCCTGTCCGCCGCCGCGGCCGAACCGGCATGGGGTTCGAACTCGGTCAGGGCGCGTTGCCAGATTGCGGTCGCACGCTCTGTCGCGGTTTTCGCGCCGTGTTCCGTCCAGGTTCCGTAATTGCTCAGGTCGGCCACAAGCGGCGTATAGAACGCCCGGTCGTAACGTTCCATAGTGTGCGCTGCCGCAAAGAAGTGTCCGCCCGGCGCAACTTCGGCAATCGCGTCGAACGCCATGGCGGCGGCGTCGGAGTCAGGCCGTTCACACAGTTCTGCGATGGTCTGAAGCGCCTCGACGTCCAGGATGAACTTCTCGTATCCGAAGGTCAGACCGCCTTCGAGCCAGCCCGCTGAATGGACGGTGAGCGTGGCGTTGGACATGAGCGCGCCCCACAGCCCCATCGTGTTTTCCGTCGCCGCCTGCACGTCGGCCGTGTTGCCGGCGGAGCCAGCCGCCGACCGCCAGGGCAAGCCGGTCAGCCGCGCAAGCTGCCCAGATCCGATCTGCATCTTCAGATGCTCGGGCGTGCCGAAGGCGGGCGCGCCCGATTTCATGTCCACGTTCGACGAAAATCCGCCGTAGCTGACTGGCGCGCCCGGACTGGCCAGTTGCGCCAGCGCGATGCAGGCCAGCGCCTCGGCATGTTGAAGGACCAGCGCGCCCGCGACCGTCACGGGGGCCATCGCGCCCGCCAGGCAGAAGGGGGTGATGATCGACAGCTGTCCCGCGCGGGCAAAGTCGATGATGCCCTCGGCCATCGGCACGTCGATCAGGCGCGGCGAGTTCGAGTTGATGATGGTCTTGCACCACACGCCGTCGTTCCAGGCGGCTTCGTCCAGGTCCAGCCCGATCCGGACCAGATCGAAGCTGTCTGCGACCTGCCGCCGCCCGCGCGCGTAGGCGAAGAGCGGCTTCGTCCCGATCATCATCTGCGACCGCATCATCGCGTAGTGGCGCAGGTTGACCGGCACGTCCTGCGGCTCTGCCGAGGGGCTGAGGATGTGGATGACGTCGAAATGCTGCTGCAGCTTCAGCGCATCCTCGAAGTCCGACAGGCTGCCGGGCCTGCGCCCACGGATGCGGTCCGTCGCATTGGGGCATCCGCCCGACCCGCCGAACAGAAGGCGGCCCTGCGCATAGGTCTGTTCGTGGCGCGCATCGGCGGCGCGAAGCCGGATTGATCGCGGGGCGGAGGTAAGGGCGCTGGCCACGATGTCGCGCCCGATCCGCACCATCTGGGTTTCCTCGTCGACGACGGCCCCGGCGGCGGCGAAGATCGTGCGCGCCTCGGGCAGCAGGAAACGTACGCCCAATTCCTCCAGAACGCGAAGTGCTGTGTCATGCATCCCGGCGATGGCGTCGTCCGAGAAGACCGATTGCGGCGCGAAGGGATGCGACAGGTGGTGGTATCGCACGGCGCGTGCGCCCTGACTGCCCGTGCGGCTTTCCCCTCGTTTGCGATCCAATCTGCGCATGTTCGGTCCTCCCCGACCGCAACCTAACCGCGCACGGGCAAAGGTCTGGACAGAAAGCGACCTTGTCGTGGGGCTTTCGTGATACGCTTCGGGGATTTCGGGAATTCTGGTCGGAGCGAGAGGATTCGAACCTCCGACCCCCTGCTCCCGAAGCAGGTGCGCTACCAGGCTGCGCTACGCTCCGACGGGGAGGCGTTTAGTCGGATTCAGCCGTCGGCACAAGGGTCAATCGCGAACAAAGGCCGGATTTTGGGCCCGGGTGGAAAAACGCGTGAAATTTCCCGTTTTACCTCTGGCGGTTGTGCGGGCATGTTTCGCCAAGGGATTTCATCTTGGAGGGAACATGGCTGGCATCGACATCTATTCGCTGAACTACCCGAAGGCACTTACCAATGCCGATTGGCAAAAGGCCAAGGGAAAGATCGGAAAGCTGACCAAGACCGGGCTTGGCGACGCGCTGACCAAGGCCGAGGCGGCTTTCAAGAAGATCGACAAGTCCGTGCTGGATCCGTCATCCAATCCCTTGAAGACGATGGACGAACTTCAGGATGCGGTGGATCGCGCCAAGAAGCATTACGCTGCAACCGTTGTGCCGTTCGCCAAGGAACTGGACAACGTCATCAAGGCGGCGAAGGATGCCGAGTCGAAGCTGGGCAAGGCCATCGGCGGCAAGGACGCGGCCAAGGCAGCGGCAGCCGTCCAGAAGGAGGCCGAGTGGCTGCGCGTCGGGTGCAAGAGCCTTGATCTTGAGAAGCCGGTCGAGAAGGTGAAGGCGGACATCCAGAAGAAGAACGATCTGGCCGCCAAGTTCCTGAACGACTCGCTCAAGAAATTCGCGACAGGTGCCGCGACCTTCCTGCGCAGCCCCAGCAAGGAAAGCTGGGAGTCGAACATCAAGCAACAGGGCCGCAGCGTGTCGAACTCGGTCGCGCAGCTGCAGAACTACCGCGCCAAGTTCTGGAAGGACTTCGAGAAGTTCAAAGGGTTCGACCAGGGAACGTTGGGTCTTGAGGGCGACGATGACGCGGTGAATGAGAAGCGCTCCAAAATCGTCAAGCTCGCGGTGATGCAGGTGAAGTCGATCGCCGCGTTCAAGGGCTGATCCGCATCTCGGATCGCCTTAGCGGGCGTTCCGCGACCGGTTCGCAAGAATGGTTTGCAGGATGCTGGGGCGCGGTGCGGTGACGGTTTCCGGCCGCCCCCGGGTTTCCAGGACCGGGCGGTTGCCGGATGTCCCGGGCCGCGCCTCCCGCAGGACGATGTAGATGCCGGACGCGATGATGACGCCCGCGCCCAGCACGGTTGCCGAGTCGAGCGTTTCGTCGAACAGCGTGTATCCGAACGCCGTGGCCCAGAGGATCTGGGAATACTGCATCGGCGCCACGATCACCGCCTCCCCTTCGCGATAGGCCAGGATCACGAGGAAGGATCCGGCAAGACCGAAAACGGCGATCACCGCCATCAGGCCAAGATCCTCGACCGGCATCGGGACGTAGACGAAGGGAAGCGCCGCCCCCATCACCAGGAAGTTTCCGACCATCGGATACAGCAGGAGCACGACCGAGCGTTCGTCCTTGCCGATCTTGCGGGCGATCACCGACACGGCGGCGCCGCAGATGCTTGCCACAAGTGCGGCCAGATGGCCGCTTGAAAACTCGGACTGCCCTGGTCTGAGCACGATCATCACGCCCACAAGTCCGGTGATGACGGCCAGCCAGCGGCGCAGGCGCACCTTTTCGCCCAGCAAGGGAATCGCCAGAATCGTGATCAGCAGGGGCGTAGAGAAAAGGATCGCGTAAACCTGAGCCAGCGGCAGCGTCGAAAACGCGTAGAACGCCGAAACACCGGTCACGATCGCGCAGGCGGTGCGCAGCAGAACCCAACCCGGATGGCGGGCTCGCAGGCTTTCATGCCGCCGGTCGTTCAGCAGGATGACCGCGACGACGGGAAACCCCAGAAGCGAGCCGAAGAACAGAAGCTGCATCGAAGAGTAGGTCGCACCCAACGTCTTGACGACGACGTCGTGGGTGGCGAAGACCCCCATGGCACACAGCATGACAAGCGCGGCGCGCATGTTGTTTCCGCCATGTGTGCTCATGATCTTGACCTCTCATGTCCTTCGGCGGTCAGATCGGCGCCTTGCAAGCCGCGAAGGGAAAGGGGCACGAAACCGCCCCTTTCCGCACAGTCCTTGCGATCACAGGCTTGCGTCAAGCGCCGCGATGATGGCGTCGCCCATCTGGCTGGTCGACACCGGCGTTTCGCCCGCGTTCTGCATCAGGTCGGCGGTGCGGACACCGTCCGCCAGAACCTTTTCGACCGCCTTTTCAAGCCGGTCCGCGTCGTTCCCCTGATCGAACGAATAGCGAAGCGCCATCGCGAAGGACAAGACGCAGGCGATCGGGTTGGCCTTGCCCTGACCGGCGATGTCGGGGGCCGAGCCGTGGACGGGCTCGTACAGGGCCTTGGGACGGCCGTTCGCCATCGGCGCGCCAAGCGAGGCCGAGGGCAGCATCCCCAGCGACCCCGTCAGCATCGCCGCGCAATCCGACAGCACGTCGCCGAAAAGGTTGTCCGTCACGATCACGTCGAACTGCTTTGGCCAGCGCACAAGCTGCATCGCGCCGTTGTCGGCGTACATGTGCGAAAGTTCGACATCCGGGTATTCCTTGTCGTGGACCTCCTGCACCACCTCGCGCCAGAGGATGCCGGATTCCATGACGTTGGCCTTCTCCATCGAGCAAACCTTGTTGCCCCGCCGGCGCGCCAGTTCGAAGGCAGAGCGCGCCACGCGGGCGATCTCGCTCTCGGTGTAGCGCTGGGTGTTGATGCCGACGCGCTCGTTGCCTTCGGTGAAGATGCCACGCGGCTCGCCGAAGTAGACGCCCGAGGTCAGTTCGCGCACGATCATGATGTCGAGGCCGGCGATGATGTCCTTCTTGAGCGAGGAAAAGTCCGCCAGCGCGTCGAAGCACTGGGCTGGGCGCAGGTTGGAAAAAAGGTCCATTTCCTTGCGCAGGCGCAGCAGGCCGCGTTCCGGTTTCACCGAGAAGTCGAGCTTGTCGTACTTCGGTCCGCCGACGGCGCCCAGCAGGACCGCGTCGGCTTCCTGCGCCTTGGCCATCGTCTCGTCCGACAGCGGGACGCCGTGCACGTCGTAGGCCGCGCCGCCGACAAGGTCTTCGGACACGTCGAAGACCAGCCCGCGCTTGGCGCCGAACCAGTCGATGATCTTGCGGACCTCGGCCATGACTTCGGGCCCGATGCCGTCGCCCGGCAGGATGAGGAGGGAGGGATTGGCCACTGCGTGCACTCCGGATCAGTCGTGGAAAGGGTCCGGGCTGGCCTAGCCAAAGGCAGGGGCGGGGTCAAGCCGCCGCGCTTGTCACGCGGGCTGAAGCTCTGTCTGGAGCACCCGCTGGGAGCGGCGGCGCTTTTCCGCGATCATGCCCGCGATGCGGCCCATCGCAATGCCGCGCATCAGCAGCGAAGTCGGCAGGAACGCCCACGCCGTCATCGACCAGATCAGCGTCTGCGGGCTTTCCAGGGACACCGGCTCGAACGAGGATTCGGCAAGCCGGATACCGGCGGGAATGATGAAGGGCAGAAGGAAGCCCAGGACGATGTTGAAGCGCGCGTCGCGCTGCAGGCGGCGGACGACGTCGCCGCCCGTTGTCGGATCGAAGGTCGGAAGGTTGATCCAGACGTTGAACGTTCCAAGCCGCGCGGGCCAACCGATCACGCGCAACGAGATGACGAAGACGACCAGCGTCACCAGCGACACCGCGTAGGATATCCCCGCCGCGGTGCGGATGAGGATCATGTGGTAAAGGCTCATGTCGTCGGGCAGCATAAGGACGAAGAGCCGGACAGGACTGTAGGGGACGTCGATCACCTCCCCCAACCTGTTGCCGACGACCTCGACGAACAGCGTCAGCGTCGTTTGCTCGTTCTGGCCGCGAACGATCGTGGTCAGAAGGAATACCGTCACGAACAGCGACAGGAAGCGCAGTCGGTTGAACGGCGGGGCATCGCGGAACTCGATCACGCAGGGATAGGCCGCGACATATTCGAAGAATGTGAGAAGGGCGGCGAATATCGCGATGAGGGCAACGATCTGGGTCGTGTCACGGTGCACGCCGGGCAGCATCAGCGAAGGCATGGCGATGAGTCCCATCACCAGCACAGCGCGCGCCAAAGCGCCTGTGAACCGCGACATCACTGCTCAGTCCCTCGACCTGATCAGGGGCGATACGTTGCCGCCCCGTTGTTTCACTGTATTTCCCGCCATTGTGGCGGGCTGCCTCATTATTGACACATTTCTGCCCACTTTCAGCTCCGCTCGCAATCTTCACGCCAGAATAGCGATCATAATGCGGCCTTTTCTTGTCCGAACTGGTGCGGCATTGCATCATTTTGCGTTCGAGAATCTGGCCGTCTGCACAAAAAAGGCCGCCCCGGGTGGGGCGGCCCTGGTCTTCGTGTCGGCTTGAAACAGGGATCAGACCCAGGGGCGCGACTGCGCGGCCGTCTTTTCGTAGGCGTCGATCGAAGCCGACTTTTCCAGCGTCAGGCCGATGTCGTCCAGTCCGTTCAGAAGGCAATGCTTCTTGAACGGGTCGATGTCGAAACCGAATGCCTGGCCGTCCGACGTCGTCACCGTCTGCGACTCGAGGTCGACGGTCATCCGGGCGTTGGCGCCCTTGCGCGCGTCTTCCATCAGCGCATCGACTGCCTCTTGCGGCAGGACCACCGGCAAGATGCCGTTCTTGAAGCAGTTGTTGTAGAAAATGTCGGCAAAGCTGGTTGAGACCACACAGCGGATCCCGAAATCCAGCAGCGCCCACGGGGCGTGTTCGCGCGACGAGCCACAGCCGAAGTTGTCGCCGGCGACCAGAATCTCGGCGTCACGGTAGGCGGGCTGGTTCAGGATGAAGTCCGCGATCTCGCTGCCGTCCGAGTTGTAGCGCATCTCGTCGAACAGGTTCTTGCCCAGTCCTGAACGCTTGATCGTCTTCAGAAACTGCTTGGGAATGATCATGTCGGTGTCGATGTTGACCAGCGGCATGGGCGCCGCGATGCCGGTCAGCGTGGTGAACTTGTCCATTACATCATCTCCCGGACGTCGGTGAGGTGGCCGGTGACCGCGGCGGCGGCGGCCATGGCGGGGCTCATCAGGTGGGTGCGACCGCCCCGGCCCTGGCGGCCTTCGAAGTTGCGGTTGGAGGTCGCGGCGCAGCGTTCGCCCGGCGACAGCTGGTCGGGGTTCATGGCCAGGCACATCGAGCAGCCCGCAAGCCGCCATTCGAAGCCCGCGTCGATGAAGATCTGGGCCAGGCCCTCTTCCTCGGCCTGCGCCCGGACCAGGCCGGAGCCCGGCACGACCATGGCGCGCATGCCGTCCTTGACCTTCTTGCCCTTCAGGATCGCGGCCGCGGCGCGCAGATCCTCGATCCGGCCGTTTGTGCAGGACCCGATGAAGACGGTATCGATCTTGATGTCGGTCAGCTTCATGCCGGGCGTGAGGCCCATGTAGTCAAGGCTGCGTTGCGCCGCGCCGACCTTGCCGCCGGTGAAGCTTTCCGCAGCGGGCACGGTGCCGGTGATGGGCAGCACGTCCTCGGGGCTGGTGCCCCAGGTCACGACAGGGGCGATATCCTCGCCGCGGATCGTGACGACCTTGTCGAAATGCGCGCCCTCGTCCGTGAAGAGCGTTTTCCACCAGGCAAGCGCCGCTTCCCACTGGGCGCCCTTGGGTGCATGCGGACGGCCCATGACATATTCAAAGGTCTTCTCGTCCGGCGCGATCAGGCCGGCGCGCGCGCCGCCCTCGATCGCCATGTTGCAGACGGTCATGCGGCCTTCCATGGAAAGGTCGCGGATCGCCTCGCCGCAGTACTCGATGACATAGCCGGTTCCGCCCGCGGTGCCGGTCGCGCCGATCACCGAAAGCGTGATGTCCTTGGCGGTGACGCCCGGGCGCAGCTTGCCCGTGATCTCCACCTTCATGTTCTTCGACTTCTTCTGGATCAGCGTCTGGGTCGCCAGAACGTGTTCGACCTCGGACGTGCCGATGCCGTGGGCCAGTGCGCCGAAGGCGCCGTGGGTCGCCGTGTGGCTGTCACCGCAGACGACGGTCATGCCCGGCAGGGTCCAGCCCTGTTCGGGACCGACGATGTGGACAATGCCCTGGCGGACATCGTTGACCGGGTAATAGTTGATGCCGAAATCACGCGCATTCTTGTCGAGTGCCTCGACCTGGATTCGGCTTTCCTCGTTCTCGATCCCCTTTTCGCGGTCGAGCGTCGTGGGGACGTTGTGATCGGGCACGGCGATCGTCTTTTCCGGCGCGCGGACATTGCGGCCTGTCATCCGCAGGCCCTCGAAGGCCTGGGGGCTGGTCACCTCGTGGACGAGGTGGCGGTCGATGTAGAGCAGGCAGGTGCCGTCAGCGTCTTCGTGGACGACGTGGGCATCCCAGATCTTGTCGTAGAGTGTTTTCGGGCCGGACATGGCATTCTCTCATTGCGAGGGGCAAACAGGGGGTGACGCGCGCGACGGCCGATCAGGCGCGTGCGAGGATCGATACGGTGGACCCGTAGAAGCGCCAGGGCAGGCGCGCGCGGTCATCCATGTCGAAGAAACGGTTCATGGGGTCCAGATACTCCCTGGTCCCAATTCCCGCAAGGGTGAAGGGGCGTCCTTGCCCCGGCGCCCGGCCCTGTGCGATGCTTTTCGCAAGGGGGAGGTGAATGGAAACAGAGATTCAAGCCCTGATCGCGGCCCTGACGGACTTGCGTGATGGCGTTCTGGCATCGTTTCGCAATCTGTTGCTGCCCTCGCGGCTCAACCAGTTGGCGATCCTTTTGGTCTGCGCGCTCGTGGCGTGGGGGGGCAGGCGATGGGCGTCCCCTCGGCTCAATGACTGGTTGCGCACCCGCGAGGGATGGCCGAAATGGCGGCTGCGGCTGGCGCTGGTCCTGCAGAAGCGGCTCCAGCTGATCTTCTTCGTGCTGCTGGCCTGGTCCGCCAACGCCGTCATCGCATCCATGACCATCTTCACCTCGCACCGTTACCTTGTGGCCCTGGGCGCGACGATTGCAACCGCACTGCTGGGTGTCAGCATTGCCGCACGGCTGATCCGGTCCCCGTTCCTGCGCCGTCTGGCCACCTGGGGCATGTGGGCCTTCGTGGTCATCTATTTCCTGGACCTGTCCGGCGGCTTTTCCACCTTTCTCGACAGCGTCGCGGTCAACTTCGCCGATTTCCGCATCTCGGCGCTCTCGGTGATCAAGGCGCTTGTCGTCACCGGCGTCCTCTTCCTGGGCGCCCGCGCCGTGGCGGAACAGGCGCAGAAGCGGATCGAGGGGAACCAGGAAATCTCGCCCTCGATGCAAGTGCTGGCGGTAAAGTTCCTTCAGATCGCGCTTTACGGTGCCGCGTTCTTCATCGGGTTGAAGGCAGTTGGCTTCGACCTGACCGGCCTTGCGGTCCTGTCGGGTGCCATCGGTGTCGGTCTGGGCTTCGGCTTGCAGAAGGTGGTTTCGAACCTGGTTTCGGGCGTCATCATCCTTTTGGACAAGTCGGTCAAGCCGGGTGACGTGATCTCGCTCGGGGATACGTTCGGCTGGATCGAGCGTCTGGGCGCACGCTATGTCAGCGTGGTCACGCGGGACGGCAAGGAATTCCTGATCCCGAACGAGGATCTGATCACCGGACAGGTGGTCAACTGGTCGCACTCAAACGATTTCGTTCGCATCGACATCACCTTCGGCACATCCTACGGCGACGATCCCCACATTGTCCGCAAGCTGGCCGTCGAGGCCGCCAGAAGCGTGGCGCGGGTGCTCCCAAGCCGCCCGGCGGTTTGCCACATCACGGGGTTCGGGGACAGTTCGGTGGACTACGTGCTCCGCTTCTGGATCACCGATCCGGTCGAAGGGCTGATGAACGTCCGCGGCGCGGTGTATCTCGCGTTGTGGGATGCATTCAAGGAGCACGGCATCTCGATCCCCTTCCCGCAGCGGGAGGTCCGGCTGCTGAACGATCCCGCCCAGGCCGCCGACACGGCCGGCTGAGGCCCTGTGATGGCCCCTGGCCTTCGGCGGCGCAGTATTCGTCCGCATGCGGACGCTGCGCTGCGGCAGCTGGGTGACAACCTGCCGCCAATCAGCCGCGTGTCATTGAGATTTCAACTTGCAGATGCTACTTTTGTAGTGTGGCCCGGCGCCGGGGCTCGTCACAGGCGCGCAACCCAGGAGGACGATGTCCTGTTTTCCGAAGTGCCGGCAGCCGGCGGTATGGCTGCAAGGGCGGTGCCGATGACGGCGTTGCCCAAAGAAGTTTCCAGCGACGAACTGCTCGCTCGGATTCTCGCTTCCCTTGATGATGACAAGGCCGAGGACGTGGTGACGATCGATCTCCGCGGGCGGTCGAGCGTTGCCGATTACATGGTCATCTGCTCGGGCCGGTCGTCGCGTCAGGTCGGCGCGATCGCAGAGAAGCTGACCGAGCGGCTCAAGGAAGATTACGGCCGGCTCTGCCGGGTCGAAGGCAAGGAGCAGGGCGACTGGGTCCTGATCGACGCCTCGGACGTGATCGTCCATGTCTTCCGCCCCGAGGTGCGTGAGTTCTATCAACTTGAAAAGATGTGGATGCCCGCTGGCGCCGGGTTCGCGACCCGCAACGCCTGATGCGGCTGCATCTGTGCGCGGTCGGCCGCCTGAGGTCAGGGGCCGAGCGCGACCTTGTCGACGATTATCTCAAGCGTTTCGACCGGACGGGGCGGCCACTTGGCCTGGGCCCCGTAGCCGAACATGAGGTCGAGGACAGGAAAGGCGGCGGAATGGCCGCCGAAGCGGCGCTTCTGGCGCGCGCGATTCCCCAGGGCGCGGTGATCGCCATTCTGGACGAGCGCGGGCAGACCATCACCTCGCCGGATTTCGCCGACCGGCTTGCGGGGTGGCGCGACGCGGGGCGGCAGGACGTGGCCTTCGTCATCGGGGGCGCCGACGGCATCGCCCCCGACCTGCGGGACCGTGCGGATTTTTCCCTGTCCTTCGGCAAGATGGTCTGGCCGCACATGCTGGTGCGCGTGATGCTGGCCGAACAACTCTACCGCGCCGCGACGATCCTTGCCGGCGCGCCCTACCACCGCGTCTGAACGTCAGGCCGGTGCAGCCGCCTGAAACGCGGGAAGGCTTGCCTCGATCATCTCGAAGGTGCCGGTCAGGCTGATGCGGAAATCGGTCGGACGGTCGAACAGCGTTCCCGGCATGACGAAAACGCCATGCCCAGCAAGATCGCGGGCGAATCCGGCCGCATCCCCTTTTGGCGCGCGCCCCCAGAGGTAGAACGTGCCGGCGGGCTTCGTCATCTGGTATCCCCATTGCGTCAGCGCCCCGTGCATCCGGTCGCGCTTGCGCTGAAGCTCGTCCATGTCGATGCCCATGCTCTCCAGATCTCGCACCGCGTATTGCAGCGGCGCGTCGGGAAAACACCATCCGCCCGCTACCTGTGACGTGGCGCAGGCCTCGCGCAGTGTGGTCCTGTCGGGCTCGGGCATGGTCGGACAGATCGCCAGGTACCCCAGCCGCAGGCCCGGCGACAGCAGGATCTTGCCGTAGCTGTAGTCGATCAGCGTATGCGGGTAGACTGCGGCCGGACTGGTGAATGCCGCCCCGTCGAAGCGGATGCGCCGATAGGGTTCGTCCGAAAGGATGAAGATCGGCCGGCCCAGTTCGGCGGACTTGCGGGACAGCATCGCAGCAAGCTCGGCCAGGCGCTCTCGGCTGTAGATGACGCCGGTCGGGTTGTGGGGCGTATTGACCACCACCAGCCGCGTCCGGCGCGATATCGCGGCCTCGATCGGCCCGATGTCAAGATCGAACGTGTCTTCCGCAAGCGGCACCTGAACCGGAACGGCGTTCCGGGCGCGCAGGGTCGTCGCGTAGCAGAACCAGCCGGGCAGCGGGATGATGCATTCGTCGCCGGGGTCGAGCAGCAGCGAAAACGCAAGCGCGATGGCGCCGAAGGCGCCGGGGGTCATCGCGATATCGTCGGATTCGAACGGCAGCCCGGTTTCCTGCCCAAGCGCCTTTGCGATGACTTCGCGCGGCTCCTCCTCGCTGGTCTTGTAGGCGAACCAGTCGGGGCGCTGCGGGTCCATCCGCGCCTTGATCGCCCGCACCATGTCTGGCAGCGGCATTTCGTGCGGGTTGCCGAAGGTCAGATCGGCGCGCACGTCCTTGTCATCGACGCCCTCGCGATACTTGCTGAAGAAGTCGAAGACCGTCCTGATGGCGTCGGCCGATGATGTGGCGCGTGCAGACAGAACCTGCATCCCATCCTCCTTTGCCCGGTAAATCGCGATCATGCGCCGAATCCCGCCCGCTGGCCACAGGCAAGTGGACTTGGGCGACCTTCGCGCCGCCGCCGCCCGCCAAGCGCGGTTGCCCGTCGCGCGCAAGCGGCCTAGAAGGGCGCAGGATGAAAGAAGGAGTCCAGGATGACCCCGCCGAAGCCCGTGGTGCTGTGCATTCTTGATGGCTGGGGCCTTCGGGCCGAGACCGAGGCGAATGCCGTGGCCCTGGCGCGCAAGCCCGCCTTCGACCGCATCATGGCCACCTGTCCCCATGCGCGTCTTGTCACGCACGGGCCGGACGTTGGGCTTCCGACGGGGCAGATGGGCAACTCCGAGGTCGGCCACACCAATATCGGCGCGGGGCGCGTCGTGGCGATGGACCTGGGCCAGATCGATCTGGCGATCGAAGACCGCAGTTTTTTCACCAACGCGGCGATCGGCGCGTTCGTGCAGACCCTGAAGGGGACCGGCGGAACCGCGCATCTGATGGGCGTGATATCGGACGGTGGGGTGCATGGTCACATCGACCACGTCATCGCTGCCTGCGAGCTTGTGGCGGGGGCGGGGGTTCCGGTCGCGCTTCACGCCGTGACCGATGGTCGCGATGTGGCGCCATCCTCTGCCGGCGGCTTCGTCGAATACCTGATGCCGCGGCTGCCCGCCGGGGTGCGCGTCGCATCTGTGACGGGGCGCTACTTCGCGATGGACCGCGATAACCGCTGGGACCGTGTCCAACGCGCCTATGAGGCGATGGTCGCGGCAACCGGGCTGACCGCACCAACGCCAGCCGATGCCGTCGCGTCCGCCTATGCGCGCAGCGAAACGGACGAATTCATCCAGCCGACCGTGATCGGCGGCTACGAAGGCGCACGTGACGGCGACGGCTTCTTTTGCCTCAACTTCCGTGCCGACCGCGCGCGCGAGATCCTGCTGGCCATCGGCGAGGATGACTTCACCGGCTTCGATCGCAGCCAAAGGCCGCATTGGGCCACGCTGCTGGGCATGGTCGACTATTCCAGGACGCACGATGCCTTCATGGCCGCGGCCTATCCCAAGCGCCCGGTCGTCAACACGCTGGGCTCCTGGGTCGCTGCGAAGGGCCTTCGCCAGTTCCGCCTGGCCGAGACCGAGAAATATCCCCATGTGACCTTCTTCTTGAACGGCGGGAAGGAGGCCCCGGAGGCGGGCGAAGAACGCTTCATGGCGCCGTCGCCCAAGGTCGCGACCTACGATCTGAAACCCGAGATGTCCGAACCCGAAGTCGCCGACAAGCTGTCAGAGGCCATCGGCGCGGGCTACGACCTGATCGTGGTCAACTTCGCCAACCCCGACATGGTCGGTCACACCGGCGTGCTCGAGGCCGCTATCAAGGCCGTCGAGGCAGTGGACCAGGGACTTGGCAAGGCGCTGGACGCGCTGGAAAAGGCCGGCGGGGCGATGATCGTGACAGCCGATCACGGCAATTGCGAAACCATGATCGACCCTGAAACCGGCGGGCCGCACACGGCGCACACCACGAACCCCGTGCCGGTCATCCTGGTTGGCGGCCCCAAGGGGGCGCGGCTTCGCAGCGGGCGGCTGGCAGACCTGGCGCCGACGCTGTTGGACCTCATGGAGCTGCCCCTGCCGCCGGAAATGACGGGACGGACGCTGATCGAAAGATGATGCCTGCACTCAGGGCCCTTGCCGCGGCCGTCTTTCTGGCGCACCCCGCGTGGGCGGATACCGCAACCGAGACGGCCGAAAGGGCTGCGGCAGACCTGCGCGAGGCGATCGCGACGCTTGATCAGGCGGAGGGCGCGCGCAACCGAATCGCCGCGCTGACGCAGACCATCCGTGCATACGAGCTTGGGTTGACGGCCCTGCGCGAGGGGCTTCGCAGTTCCGCGATCAGGGAAGACGAAATCCGCGCCTCGTTCGAGGCGCAGCGCGACACGATCGGTCAGCTTCTCGCGGCGATGGCCGCGATGGAGGCGGCACCGGGTCCGCTGGTGCTGTTGCATCCCGACGGGCCCGAGGCCGCGGCCCGCACGGGCATGATCCTGACCTCGGTGCAGCCGGCGCTGGAGGCGGAAGCGGCAAAGCTGAGGGCCGACCTGCAGGAAATCGCCAGGATGCGCGCGCTGCAGGTCAGCGCGCACTCCGCCCTGCAGGAAGGGCTGTCGGCCGCGCAGGCTGCGCGGACTGCGCTGAGCCAGGCGGTGCAGGACCGGACGGACCTGCCGCAGCGCTTCCTGGAGGACCCGGAAGAGTTGCAGGCCCTCGTCGCGAACGCTGAGACGCTTGAGGGTTTCGCGCGCGGCGTGGCGCGGCTGCAATCCGACATCGGCCCGCCGATGGAGGATTTCGCAAGCGCCGAGGGCACCCTGCCATTGCCGGTCGTCGGAACGCTGCTGCGCCGCGCTGGCGAGGCGGATGCCGCCGGGATCGTCCGTCCCGGCATGCTGATTGCCACGCGCCCCGCCGCGCTGGTCACGACGCCCTGGCCTGCGACGATCCGCTATCGCGGCCCGCTGCTTGACTACGGAAATGTGATGATAGTCGAACCCGCGGCAGGCTATCTTCTGGTTCTGGCCGGATTGGCGACGGTCTATGGTGAGACCGGCGATGTTCTGGACGCGGGCGCGCCGGTCGGTCTGATGGGCGGAGACGAAACGGCCCTTGCGCAAGGGGCTGGCGCAGAGCGGCCGGAAACGCTCTATATAGAGTTGAGACGGGATGCGGAGCCGATCGACCCCGCGCCATGGTTCGAGCAAACAAGGGAAGAGTAGCCGATGAAGAAATATCTGTTGGGCGTCGCGGGTGGCACGCTGGCCGGGGTACTCTTCACCACGCAGGTCGCGGGCCCGATCTTCGCGCAGGAAGCCGAAAAGGGCGGATCGGTCTATCAGCAGCTGGACCTGTTCGGCGACATCTTCGAACGGATCCGTTCGCAATACGTCGAGGACGTCGATCCGGGCGAGCTGGTCGAGGCGGCGATCAACGGCATGCTGACCTCGCTTGATCCCCACTCCAGCTATCTGCCACCAGACGAATTTACCGACATGCGGGTGCAGACCAGGGGCGAGTTCGGCGGCCTTGGCATCGAGGTCACGCAAGAGGAAGGCTTCATCAAGGTCGTGGCGCCGATGGATGGAACCCCCGCGGCGGAAGCCGGAATCCTGGCGGGCGACTACATCACACATGTGAATGGCGAAAGCGTTCTGGGCCTGTCGCTGGACGATGCGGTCGACATGATGCGCGGTCCGGTTGGCTCGGAAATCGTGATCACCGTCGTTCGGGACGAGGTCGAAGAACCGTTCGACGTGTCGATCATCCGCGACACCATCAAGCTGACCGCCGCAAGGGCGCGTCTTGAGGGCGATACCGTCGTCATCCGGGTGACCACGTTCAACGATCAGACCTACGCCAATCTTGAAGAGGGCCTGAAGAAATCCGTCGCCGACGCGGGCGGCATGGACAAGGTGAACGGCTTCGTCATCGACCTGCGCAACAACCCGGGCGGGCTTCTGACCCAGGCCATCGAGGTGTCCGACGCGTTCCTCGACAAGGGCGAGATCGTCTCGACGCGCGGCCGCAACCCCGAAGACAGCGAAAGGTTCAATGCCCAGCCCGGAGACCTGGCCGAGGGCAAGCCGATCGTGGTGCTGATCAACGAGGGGTCCGCCTCGGCGTCCGAGATCGTGACCGGCGCGCTGCAGGACCACCACCGCGCCATCGTCGTCGGCACCAAGAGCTTCGGCAAGGGGTCGGTGCAGACGATCATCCCGCTGCGTGGAAGCGGCGCGATGCGTCTGACCACGGCCCGCTACTACACGCCTTCGGGCCGCTCGATCCAGGCGCTTGGCATCGCACCCGACATCCTGGTCGCGCAGCCCCGGGTCGCGCCGAACGCGGAGGAAGAGGAAGACACGACCGCCAACCGCTCGCGCTCCGAGGCCACGCTTCGAGGCAGCCTGACGAACGATTCCGTCAGCGAGGATGAAAAGCGCGTTCTGGAAGAGGAACAGGCTCACGCCGAACAGGCCGCGAAGCTGCGGCAGGAGGACTATCAGCTGGCCTACGCCATCGACATCCTCAAGGGCCTTTCGGCCATCGCCGAGGCGAACTAGGCCGTGAAAGCCGAAAACCTGCCCTATCGCCCCTGCGTGGGGGTGATGCTGATCAACGACGCAGGTCGGATCTTTGCTGGCCAACGTTTCGACAGCCCCATTGCCGCCTGGCAGATGCCTCAGGGCGGGATCGACGCGGGTGAAAAACCGCGAAATGCGGCGCTTCGCGAGCTGGGGGAGGAAACCGGCATCGCGCCCGAGCTGGTGGAGTTCGTCGCCAAGTCCGCCGACTGGCTTACCTACGAACTTCCGTCAGAGCTGCTGGGCAAGGTCTGGGGCGGGAAGTACCGGGGACAGAAGCAGCGCTGGTTCCTGTTTCGCTACCTGGGCCGCGACGATCAGATCGACATCGCAACCGAACATCCAGAGTTTTCCGAATGGCGCTGGGTGACGGCGGAAGAGATGATCGCCGCAATCGTGCCCTTCAAGCGCGCGGTCTATGAGCGAGTCGTTTCCGAATTCCGCGATTGGCTGGCCTGACGCACCTTTAGCGCGGGGCGCGAAATGCGCCGCGCCGATCCCCGCCCCGGTAGAAATCCTGCCATGCTATCGGCGGAATTATCCGTATTCGTCCCGTTGCGACGCATCTGGCCCGGACCGGTCGGTGTTATCATGCGGACGCGTGACCGTGGCCTGACCGCGGTCCGAAAAGGGAGGGACCCATGAAGACGAATACGCTTCTCGGCGCCGCTTTGGCCGCCGCCTGTCTGCCCGCGGCCGTGATGGCGGACGACTATGACCTCGATGCGCTCAAGGCTGCCACGGAAAAGTACAAGGACGTGAATGTCGCGCTGGCCGAAGGGTTCATACCGGACCCGTCGGGCCACTGCATCAGCGCTGCCCATGAAGGTCTGCCCGCGGAACTTGGCAGCATGGGAATCCACTACCTGCGCCCCGACCTTCTTCTGATCGCGCAAGGAGGAGACAGGGTGGATGGCGGCAGCACGCACACCGACTTCATGACACCCGCGATCCTGCTTTACGAACCGCAGGAGGACGGGTCGCTGGAGCTGGTCGGGATCGAGAACCTCGTGTTCGAAAAGGCATGGGCCGATGCCGGCAATACCGTGGCGCCCGTTTTCAACGGACGGAGCTGGGACCACATGTCAGACGACCCTGCGACAGCAGGGGACGAGGCGCATGGATTCATGCCGCACTTCGATAAGCATGTGTGGATCTTCCGGGACAACCCCAGCGGCGTGGACATGCCCTTCAATCCGAACGTGACCTGCGACCACATGCAGGGCTAGGCGCCGTCAGCCCCCCGCGTGGAAGAAATCGTAGACCGTCTGCGCGACCTTCTCCGAAATCCCCTCGACGGCCTTCAGGTCGTCGAGGCCGGCGCGGCTGACGGCCTTGGCCGATCCGAAATGCTGCAACAGCGCGCGCTTGCGGGTCGCGCCGACGCCCGGAACCTCGTCCAAGGGCGTCGCGCCCACCGCCTTGGCGCGCTTGGCGCGGTGCGCGCCGATGGCCCAGCGGTGCGCCTCGTCGCGCAGCCTCTGGACGAAGTAGAGCACGGGCGAATTGTGGGGCAGCGCGAAGGGCGGCTTTCCGGGACGGTGGAATTCTTCCTTGCCCGCGTCGCGGTCAACGCCCTTGGCGACGCCCAGCATTGGCACATCCTCCACGCCAAGTTCCTCCATGATCTCCTGGACCGCGGACACCTGGCCCGCGCCGCCGTCGATCAGGATCAGGTCGGGCCAGGCTGGCGTCTCGCGGTCGGGATCCTCTTTCAGCAGGCGCTGGAAGCGGCGGGTCAGGACCTCCTTCATCATCCCGAAGTCGTCCCCGGGTGTCAGCTCCGTCCCCTTGATGTTGAACTTGCGGTACTGGCCCTTGTCGAACCCGTCCGGCCCGGCGACGATCATGCCGCCGACGGCGTTCGTGCCCTGGATGTGGGAGTTGTCGTAGACCTCGATCCGGCGGGGTGGGCCATCCAGATCGAACGCCTCTGCCAAGCCGTCCAGAAGCTTCGACTGCGCCGCGCTTTCGCTCAGCTTGCGGCCCAGGCTTTCGCGGGCGTTGCGGGCGGCATTTTCGACAAGCTCCGCCTTTTCGCCACGTTGGGGCACGGCGATTTCCACCTTGCGTCCCGCGCGATCCCCAAGCAGTTCGGTCATCAGGTCCGCGTTCTCGATCGGATGCGACAACAGGATCAGCCGGGGCGGCAGCTTGTCCGCGTAGAACTGGCCAAGGAAGGCTTCCAGCACCTCGGCCTCGTCCGCGCCCGATCCCGTCCTGGGATAGAAGTCGCGGTTGCCCCAGCTCTGGTTCGCCCGGATGAAGAAGACCTGGACGCAGGCTTGCCCCCCCTCCATGTGAAGGGCGACCACGTCGGCTTCGGCCACGCCGCGCGGGTTGATGCCCTGTGCGGACTGGACCTGCGTCAGCGCGCGGATGCGGTCGCGCAGCGCCGCCGCGCGTTCGAACTCCATCTCCTGGGACGCGGCGGCCATCTCTTCGGCGAGCTTCGCCTGGACCTGCGTTGTCTTGCCCTGCAAGAAACGTTCGGCATCGGCGACAAGGTTTGCGTAGTCTTCCTTGCCGATGCGTCCGACGCAGGGCGCGGAACAGCGCTTGATCTGGTAAAGCAGGCACGGCCGGGAGCGGCTGGCGAACATGGCGTCCGAACAGTTGCGCAGCAGAAAGACCTTCTGCAGCTGGTTCAGCGTCCGGTTCACCGCCCCCGCGCTGGCGAAGGGGCCGTAGTAGTTGCCCTTTTCCTTTTTCGCGCCGCGGTGCTTCTTGATTTGCGAAAAGTCGGTTTCCTTGGACACGAGGATGTTGGGAAACGACTTGTCGTCGCGCAAGAGCACGTTGAAGTAGGGCTTCAGCTGCTTGATCAGGTTCTGTTCAAGCAGCAGCGCCTCGGTCTCCGTGCGCGTGGTCAGGAACATCATCGAGGCAGTGGCGTGGACCATGCGCGCGATGCGGGCGGAATGGCAGGTCGGGCGCGCATAGTTCGAAACCCGCGCCTTCAGGTTCCTGGCCTTGCCGACGTAAAGAACGCGCCCCTCGGCATCCAGCATGCGATAGACCCCCGGCTGTGCCGTCAGGGTCTTGATGTAGGACTGGATGACCGCATGGCCCCGCAGTGGGGACTCCGCGGCTTGGTCGAGGTCGTCAGTCATCTGTCATGATTCCGTTAGCCGGCTGCAATGTTACGTACTTGGGTGCAAGAGAAAACCTGTCCACGGTTTCTGTGGATAAGTCTGGTGATAATAATCCGGCACCCGGAAATTCTCCTTAGTTTGTTACCCGTTCGGCTATTTGCCTATTTTTTGAGCGATAAGCTAAGTCTTTGAAATATATTGATAAAAATATCAATGGTATGCAAATGACTGAAAATATTGAGAGAATCGTAACAATTGTGTGACCGCGGATCGCGACGTGCACAAGTCAAGGGTCCTGGTGGTCACAGGCAGCGTTTATTCAGCCGATTCCGCGAATGTCCGGGGTCTTCCAGCCAAGGTGCTGCCCGCCGTCCACGCACAGAAGTTGGCCCGTCACGGCCGGCGCATCGAGGAAATATCCAAGCGCCGCGCAGATGTCGTCTGGGTTCGCGCCGCGCTCCAGGCACGAGGCGGCGCGCTGGCCGTCGAACTGCTCCTGCGGCTGGCGTTCGCCCCGCAGCGTCGATCCGGGACCGATCGCATTCACGCGGATATCGGGCGCCAGCGCCCTGGCCGCGGTCTGGGTGAAGGCCCACAGGCCCATCTTGGCGATCGTGTAGCTCATGAACTCTGGCGTCAGCTTGCGGACGCGCTGGTCCACCATGTTGACGACCAGCGCTTCCGACCGGCGGCCCCCCGGCCCCTCGGTCGCGCGCGGCGCCTGGCTGGCAAAGTGCTGTGTCAGGACGAACGGGGCCCGCAGGTTCGATTCCATGTGCCGGTCCCAGCTTTCGCGGGTCGCGGAACGGATGTTGTCATATTCGAAGATCGAGGCGTTGTTGATCAGGACCGTGAGTTCGCCCCCGAGTGCGGCGACGGCGCGGGACACCAGCGTTTCGGTCTGCGCCTCGTCCAGAAGATCCGCCTGCAGGACCTCGGCCCGGACGCCGCAGGTTCGCGCCTCCTCTGCCGTGGCCTGCGCGTCCGCGGCAGAACTTGCGTAGTGGATGGCGACATCCAGCCCGCGGCTGGCCAGGTAAAGCGCCATGTCGCGCCCCAGCCGCCTTGCCCCGCCGGTCACCAGCGCGCGTCCAGCGATCATCGTCATGACGTGCCCCTTCCGCAGTCGCAGTCGGCCTTGCCAACCAGGGGCCGCCCGCATGCCTTGCACCGCCGCATCCCGGCCCTGCCCGACCGGATGCCTGGAACCCTGAAACGGCCGAACAGCGCCAGGACCGCCATCGCAATCAGGAAGAGCGTGACAACCTTGACCATGACCTAAAGCCCGTAGCGCGACCAGAGCGCGCGTTCCTCGGCCGCGTCCAGGACGGATCCGACAATTTGACCCGTGAAGCGCTGAAAGATCGAGCGCTTTACGCCGTAGGGGATCAACTTGACCTTGTCGCCGTAGATCGACTTCAGCTTCGGCACGACATGCGCAATCCCATCGGCCAGGCCCACGTCGACCGCGCCCTGACCCACCCAGATGTCCCCGGTGAACAGGTCGCGCCCTTCGCGCAGCCGTGCGCCCCGGCGGCTGGCCACCTGGGCCTTGAATGCGTCGTGGATCGGTTCAAGGATCGCTTGCAGCCGCGCCACGTCTTCGGGCTTTTCCGGGCTGAAGGGATCAAGGAAGCTTTTCGAAGCGCCGGCGGTGTGCACGCGGCGCTCGATCCCGTGGCGGGCCAGGAATTCTGGAAAGCCGAAGCTGGAAGAGATGACACCGATCGAGCCGGTGACAGAGTTCGCGTCCAGCCAGATGTCATCGGCCGCCGTTGCCAGCCAGTAGCCGCCCGAGGCTGCCACGTCTTCGACGAAGGCGTGGACGGGGATCTTGCGCTCGTCCGCCAGACGGCGGATGCGTGCGGCGATCAGGGCGGATTGCACCGGCGAGCCGCCCGGCGAGTTGATGACAAGGGCCACCGCCCTGGGCTTGCCGCGGCGGAATGCGCGCTCGATGATGGGCGCAAGCGCGTGATCCGACAGGCTGCCACGGGCGCCTGCGGCGATGATGCCCTGAAGCCGGATGACGGAAACGCGCGGCCTGGGTCGGAAGATGTCGCGAATGGATCTCATGGATAGCGATTTAGCCTTTCAGGACGTCCGTCACAATGGAAAGCGGCATGAAACCGCGATCCGGTCGCGGGTTCGGCCCTGGCGGGCGCGCCGTGGCCCATGTCTACCGCGATTGCTAGGCTGTCACGCGGATGCGCAAGGGGCGGCCCTCGAAGATTGTCTCCATCGAGAAATGGCCCGTTACGGTCTCGAGATCGCCGACAGAGATCATCTGCTGGTAGACCGCATCGTATCCGGCCATCGAGGTCGTCACGACCTTGAGGAAGTAATCCCACTCGCCGCCGATCCTGTGAAACTCGGCGATTTCCGGGATGGACTCGATCTTCGCGCGAAAACGGCTTGACCACTCGGGCGAATGGTTTCGCGTCTTGACGAAGACCATGACCGTCAGGTCAAGCCCCAGGGTCCGCGCGTTCAGCCGGGCCGAGGTCCCGCTGATGATCCCGTCCTGCGTCAGACGCTGCATCCGCCGCCAGCAGGCATTCTGCGACAGCCCGACCCGATCCGCGATTTCTCGTTGCGACAGGGAACCGTCCGCCTGGATGCAGGTCAGGATGGATTGGTCGATCTTGTCGATTTTCATCCAAAAGCCGTTCATATGACCCAAAATTAGGTAGGATTCCTATCAAACAAGTGATGATTTGGCGATCCCCTGCAAGCATCATTGCGCCGCAGGACAGGAGACCGCCATGACGATGACCGCTTTCGACCGCTTTCGCGCAACCCTTGGCACCGAGGCCATTCCCGCACGGATCCATGACGCGGTCATCGGCAAGGACACGGTGATCGACGGCCCCTTTGGCGCCAGGGCGATGCTTTACGCGGACTATGTCGCCTCGGGGCGTGCGATCCGGCAGGTGGAAACCTTCGTGATGGAAGAGGTCCTGCCGTGGTACTCGAACAGCCACACCGAGGCGTCCCACTGCGGTGGCGTCATGACCCGGCTCCGGCGCGAGGCGCGCTTGGTCATCCGCGCGCTATGTGGGGCGGGCGAGGAAACGGCCGTTATCTTCGCCGGGTCAGGCGCGACCGCGGGGATCAACCGCCTGGTGCATCTGCTGGGTGTCGCGGCCGCCGCACGGCGCGGCGAACGCCCGTTGGTGATCATCGGACCCTATGAGCATCACTCAAACATCCTTCCCTGGCGCGAAAGCGGGGCCGAGGTGATCGAGATTCCCGAAGACGCGGATGGGGGCCCGGATCGGCGCGCGCTTGCGCGGGCCCTGGAGGGCGCAGCGGGCAGAGGGCTTGTCGTGGGCAGCTTTTCCGCTGCGTCCAACGTGACGGGCATCCTGTCCGACGTCGTGGGCATCACCCGGCAACTCAAGGCCGCCGGTGCGCTGGCGGTGTGGGACTATGCCGGCGGCGGGCCCTATCTGCCGATCCGGATGACGCCCGCCGCCGATGCCGCGATCGACGCCATCGTCACCTCGCCGCACAAGTTCATCGGTGGTCCGCAGGCCTCGGGCATTCTGCTGATGCGCCGCGCCGCGGTCGCGGCTTCGGTTCCGACCTTGCCCGGTGGCGGCACCGTTCGCTTCGTCTCGCCCGAGACGCATGACTATGCCCGCAATGTCGAAGCGCGGGAGGAGGCGGGAACGCCGAACGTCGTCGGTGACATCCGCGCCGCGCTGGCCTTCATCGTGAAGGACGCGATAGGCCAATCCTTCATCAATGCCCGCAACGCCGCCCTGCGCGACCGCGCGCTGTCGGCCTGGAAAGGCTGTGACCGGATCGAGATCCTGGGCAATTGCATGACCGAACGCCTTCCGATCTTTTCGTTCCGCATCCGGGACGGTCGCGGCGGCCATATCCATCAGCAACTCGCAACGCGGATGCTGTCGGACCTGCACGGGATCCAGGCGCGCGGCGGCTGCGCCTGCGCGGGCCCCTATGTCCACCGCCTTCTGGGGATCGGCAAGGCAGAATCCGAAGCCCTGCGCCTGGCGATCCTGTCCGGGCAGGAGACGCTGAAGCCCGGCTTCGTGCGGCTGAACTTCAGCTACCTCCTTTCGGATCAGGAGGCTGACAGGATCATCGCCGCGGTGCTCGGCCTGGCGCGGGACGCGGAACATCAGCTTGCGTTCTATGACTGTGACCCGGCCACCGCGATCTTCACGCCGCGTGCCCGGCCGGCGGATCAGGCGCCGCGCCCCTGACGCAGGTCGCGCGGCGTGACGCCGAACTCGGCCGAGAAGGCCCGGGTCATGGCAGAGGCATCCCTGTAGCCGCATCGCAGTGCGATTTCGGACACGGGGTAGGTCGACTGCTCGACATAGCGACGCGCCGCCGACAGGCGCAGACTGCGATAGACGCTGCGCGGGCCCGCACCAAGTTCGGCAGCGAAACGCGACTCGAGCTCGCGCAGGCCAACACCCAGCTTTCGCGCGACCTCGGGCAGGGGAAGGGGGTCCTCGACATGCTTGCGCATCAGCGCGATCGCCGATTCCACAAGACGCCCGCGCGGCCTGCGGCGCAGCGGTTCTTCGGGGCGCTCCACGTCGGCGGACATGAACAGCGCCGAAACCTCCAGCCGCATCCCCTCGCCCAGAAGGTCGCCGACAAGCCGCGTGGTCAGGTCGAAGGCCGTCATGGCCCCGCCCGACGACATGAGCGTTCCGTCGATGACGTAACGGCGATGTTCGACCTCGACCTCGGGAAAGGTTTCGGCGAAGGCATCGATCTCGTCCCAGTGGATGGTGGCACGGCGACCCTTCAGCAGCCCTGCCCGCGCCATCAGCCAGCTGCCCATGTCCATCCCCGCGATGGCGCCGTGCCGTCCCGCCGCTTCGCGGAGCGCCGACAGGCAACGCGGCGTCGCATGCGCACGGGCATCGTAGCTGGGCATGATGAAAAGCACATCGGCCCGATCGGCCTCGGCCAGCGAAGAATGCGGCAGGACCGGCAGACCCGAGGATGACGTGACGCCCGCCCCGTCCAAGGTCACGAAGCGCCAGTCGAAGACCTGCCGCCGCGCGATCGTGTTGGCCGCGCGCAACGGTTCGACCACATTGGCCAGACAGTGCATCGAGAAACGCTCGAAAAGCCACAACAGGACCCTGTGGCTACGGTCTGCGTTTTTTGTCCAGATCGGCATGATTGAAGTCATAAGCTGCACGAAAACCGCGGGCAATCCCTGCTAGCGATATTCCAGCGCCCCATCCCGGAAGGACTGCCCATGCATTTCGGCCTGACCGAAGAACAGCAGATGATCGTCGACACCACGCGTGCCTTCGTCGAAAACGAACTCTACCCGCACGAATTGACGATCGAACGCACCGGCCACCTGCCGATGGAACTTGTCAAGGATCTGCAGGCCAAGGCGATGGCGGCGGGACTTTATGCCGCCAACATGCCCGAAGAGGTCGGCGGCGCGGGCCTCGATACCCTGACCTGGCTGCTCTACGAAAAGGAGCTGGGTCGGGCGAACTACGCTCTGCACTGGACCTGCGTGGCGCGCCCTTCGAACATCCTTCTGGCGGGCAACGACGAACAGCGGGAGCAGTACCTCTATCCCTGCATCCGTGGCGAGACATGGGACTGCCTTGCCATGACCGAACCCGGCGCGGGATCGGACCTGCGCGGCATGAAGGCATCCGCGCGGCAGGACGGCGACGACTGGATCCTGAACGGGACCAAGCACTTCATCAGTCATGCCGACATCGCCGGCTTCGCCATCGTCTTCATGGCGACCGGCGAGGAACAGACGCCGCGCGGCCCGAAGAAGAAGATCACCGCCTTCTTCGTGGACAAGGGGACCAAGGGCTTTACCGTGCGCGAAGGCTACCGGAACGTCTCGCACAGGGGTTACACGAACGCGGTGCTTGAGTTCGACGACTGCCGCTTGAACAAGCGTCAGATCCTGGGCGAGGTGCACAAGGGGTTCGAGGTGGCCAACAGCTGGCTCGGCGCCACGCGGCTGCAGGTCGCCTCGACCTGCCTTGGGCGCGCGGAACGCGCGCTGGGACACGCGATTTCCTATGCCGCCGAACGTGAACAGTTCGGCCAGAAGATCGGCAAGTTCCAGGGTATATCCTTCAAGCTTGCCGACATGGCGATGGAACTGAAGGCGGCGGAACTGCTGACGCGGGAAGCCGCCTGGAAATACGATCAGGGCACCGTGACCGAAGCCGACATGTCGATGGCCAAGCTGAAGGCGACCGAGGTCCTGGCCCATATCGCGGACGAGGCGATCCAGATCCATGGCGGCATGGGCCTCATGGATGAACTGCCCCTTGAGCGGATCTGGCGCGACGCGCGCGTCGAGCGGATCTGGGAAGGCACCTCGGAGATACAGCGCCACATCATCAGCCGGGAACTGCTGCGTCCCTTCGGCGCCTGAGGCGGGGGGCTGTTTGCCCCCCGGCTCCGGGCACGCCCGGAGCTCCCCCCAAGGATATTTGAGAAAAGAAGAAGAAACAGAATGTTAACCTCGTCACGCAATTCTGAGGTCGCGGTACAGGCGGGGACGCCGATGATCGCAAAAGGAGAAGGCGCTCCGCTCCTTCAGGGGCGGAGCGTTTCTTTTGTCTTCCTTTCAACAATATTCCGGGGGTCCGGGGGCAGGGCCCCCGGCGCCGGGCACCTTTCGGGACGCATGGCATGAGCCGCGATCTGAGCCGGCTTCTGCGCCCCCGCCACATCGCCGTGCTGGGCTCGGGCTGGGCCGTCAACGTCATAGACCAGTGCCGGAAGATGGGTTTCGAAGGGCCTGTTTGGCCCATCCACCCGACGAAGGCCGAGATTGGCGGGCTCAGGGCATATCCGTCGATCGCGGCCCTTCCCGACGCGCCGGACGCAACCTTCATCGGCGTCAACCGCCACGCGACGGTCGAGGTCGTGACCGATCTGGCGTCGCGCGGCGCGGGCGGCGCGATCTGCTTCGCCTCGGGCTGGACCGAGGCGGGGGAACCCGAGCTTCAGCAAAGGCTGGTGGCGGCCGCCGGCGACATGCCGGTTCTGGGGCCGAACTGCTACGGCGTCATCAACTACCTCGACGGGGCGCTGCTTTGGCCTGACCAGCATGGCGGACGGCGGGTGGAGCGGGGCGTCGCGCTTCTGTCCCAGTCGTCGAACATCGTGATCAACCTCACCATGCAGGCGCGGGGGTTGCCGATCGCCTATGTGGCATGCCTTGGCAACGCTGCGCAGATCGGTCTTGCAGAGCTTGCAGGCGCGCTTTTGGCGGATGAGCGGGTCACGGCGATCGGCATGTATGTCGAGGGCATCGACGATGCGCCCGCCTTCGCCGCGCTGGCCGAGGCGGCACGCCTGGCCGGGAAGGGCATCGTTTGCGTCAAGTCGGGCAAGACCGAGGCTTCGCGCACCGCGGCCGCGTCTCATACGGCCTCGCTGGCCGGCGGCGGGGCCGCGTCCTCGGCCTTCCTGCGGCAGGCGGGGGTGGCGGAGGTCAGCACGCTTTCCGAACTGCTGGAAGTGCTGAAGATCTTCCACGTCCACGGGCCGCAGATCGGGCCGCGGCTTTGTTCCTGTTCCTGCTCGGGCGGCGAGGCGGGGCTGGTCGCCGATCTGGCCGCGCCCTTCGGCCACGCGTTCGAACCGCCCACCGACGCACAGCGCCAGCGCCTTGGCGAAATCCTCGGGCCGATCGTGACCATCGCGAACCCGCTTGACTATCACACCTTCATATGGGGCGACGGCCCGCGGACCGAGGCGGTGTTCACCGCCATGCTCGAAGGCTATGATGCGGGGATCTACATCATCGATCCGCCGCGCCCAGACCGCTGCGACCCGTCATCTTTCCAGCCCGCGGTGGACGCCATCGTCGCTGCGGGAAAGGCGACCGGAAAGCCCGCCTTCCCGGTCGCATCCTTGCCCGAGAATTTCGACGAGGAGCGCGCGATCGCGCTGATGGAGGACGGGGTCGCAACGCTCATGGGGCTTGAGACAGCTTTGGGCGCATTGAAGGCGGCGATGACGCCGGCGGGCAGCCCCGGATGGCGTCCCGCGCCGGCTTCGGCACCGCGGGAAACCCGGATGCTGAGTGAGGCCGATGGCAAGGCGTTGTTGGCGGGGGCCGGCATCGCGGTGCCCCGTTCGGTCAGTGGCGAGACCCTGGCCGAGGTCCGGGACCGTGCGCGGGGTCTGACTGCGCCCTACGCGCTCAAGGGGCTCGGTTTTGCACACAAGACCGAGGCCGGAGCCGTGAGACTGGGCCTGGCCACGCTGGATGATCAGCCAGAGATGCCGGGCGCGGCCGGCTACCTGGTCGAGGAAATGGTGACGGGAGCGGTGGCGGAGATCCTGCTGGGTCTGCGGCGCGATCCGGTCTATGGCGTTACGCTTACGCTGGGACTTGGCGGGGTGACGGCAGAGGTTCTGGCCGACACCGTCACGCTGGTCCTTCCCGCGGGTCGGGACGAGATCCTGGCCTCGATGCGCCGGCTCCGGCTCTGGCCGCTGCTTGACGGCTATCGGGGCAGGGCGCGTGCCGACATGGAGGCGGTCGCCGATGTCGCCGTCGCACTTGGCACGCTGATGCTGGCGCGGTCCGAGCTTGAGGAAATCGAAATCAACCCCATCCTGGTCCGGGAAGAGGGCGCGGTGGCGGTTGACGCATTGATAAGGGAGGCGATCTGATGACAGAGATGCAGATGCGGATGGAGGGTCCGATACGGACACGGCGCGAAGGCGGCATTCTTGAGGTCACGCTTGACCGTCCCAAGGCCAATGCGATCGACCTTGCCACAAGCCGCATCATGGGATTGACCTTCCGGGATTTCCGCGACGACGACAGCCTGCGCGTGGCGATCATCCGGGCCGAGGGCGAGAAGTTCTTCTGTCCCGGATGGGACCTGAAGGCGGCAGCAGATGGCGATGCGGTCGATGGCGACTACGGCGTCGGTGGCTTTGGCGGCTTGCAGGAACTGCCGAACCTGAACAAGCCGGTGATCGCGGCGGTCAACGGCATCTGCTGCGGCGGCGGGCTTGAACTGGCGCTGTCGGCAGACCTGATCCTGTGTTCAGACAACGCGACCTTCGCGCTACCCGAGATCCGGTCGGGAACCGTGGCGGATGCTGCCTCGGTCAAGCTGCCCAAGCGCATACCCTATCATGTGGCGATGGACCTGTTGCTGACCGGGCGCTGGTTCGACGCGGCAGAGGCGAAGCAGTGGGGCATCGTGAAAGAGATCACGTCGCCCGATACGCTTCTGACCAAGGCCTGGGATCTGGCAAGGCTGCTGGAAAGTGGCCCGCCGCTGGTCTACGCCGCGATCAAGGAAGTGGTCCGCGAAGCGGAGAACATGCGCTTCCAGGACGCGCTGAACCGGATCACCAAGCGGCAGATGCCGACCGTGGACCGTCTGTATTCGTCCGAGGACCAACTGGAGGGCGCGCGCGCGTTCGCGGAAAAGCGCGATCCGGTCTGGAGGGGCCGCTGAGGCCCTCCGTGGGTCGGACTCGGAAGGAACAAGGCTGGATGCGGTCGCCGCCGGATTTTCGCGGCATGCCTTTGGCTTGAGCCCAGAAGGCGCATGTTCTAGTTTGGCCTGCGACCGATCCGAAGGGAGAACCGGATGACCCAGGGCCTTCACCCTGTTTCCGCACAGGAGCCGGTGACGCTGGCAGTGATCGTTCCCCTTTGCCCGGATCACGGTCATGCCGCGCGTCCGCGCCCGCCGATCGATGTGTCGCGGACCGGCGTCATGCCGGCGGAACCCGCGGCATAGGGACCGGGAATGGGGCGTTCGATCGTGCTTTGGGCCTATCTGCTGGCGGCGCAGCGGGCCGACACAGCAAGCCGGCCGTCGCGATCCGCCCGGCCAAAGGGCCCGCTGATATGGATTCATTCCGGCAACGGGGCATCGCTGGCCAGCCTCGGACAGCTGGCGCTTCGGTTGGTGCGAGAGCACAGAAAACTGAACCTGCTGGTGACGGCGGAAGGTGCCGCGCCCACGCTTCAGGGCTTTCCGAAGGGCACATCAGCCGATTTCCTGCCGCCCGACAGGCTTCCCGATGTGCGCCGCTTTCTGGACCATTGGTCGCCCGATGTGGCGGTGATCGCGGGGGCGGACCTGCCGCCGGCGTTGATCGTTCAGACCCACGATCGCGGCGTGCCGCTCTTGCTGGTCGACGCCAGCGTGGCGCCGAAGATATCCTGGGGGCAACGGTTTCGGCGCGGCATGACGGGATCCCTGCTTGCCCGCTTTTCGCGCCTGCTTGCGCGGGATCCCAGCAGCGCGCGGGGGCTTGGGCTGCGGGGGGCGCCGGTGGGCCGGATCGAGGTCGCGGGCCGGATCGAGGAAACCAGCGAGCCCCTAAGCTGCAACGAGGCCGAGCGCGAGGTATTGGCCGAACTCTTGAACGCGCGGCCGGTCTGGTTCGCCGCCGCCTGCCCCGAAGCCGAGGAGGAGGCGGTGATCGGCGCGCATGCCCATGTGCTGCGCCTTGCCCATCGCATGCTCCTGATCGTCTCGCCGGCAAATCCCGCGCGCGGGCCGGCCCTGGTCGAGCGTCTGAGCCGCGAAGGTTGGGTCGCGACCCTGCGCTCGGCGGACGAGGAGCCGGATCCGGGGGTGCATGCCTATGTGGCCGACACCGAAGGGGAAATGGGGTTGTGGTATCGGCTGGCGCCCCTCACCTTCATGGGCGGCACGCTTCTGCCCGGTGGCTCGGGCCGCAACCCGTTCGAGCCGGCGGCCCTTGGCTCCGCCATCGTGCATGGGCCGCATCTGGCGCCCTATCCCGATGCCTACGGACGGCTGGCCGAGGCGCGCGCGACGCGCTGCGCCGCGACGCCCGAGGCCCTGACATCCACGATCGCCGAACTGATGTCGCCCGACCGCGCGGCGCTTCTGGCGCACAACGCCTGGGCCGTGACCTCGGGCGGGGCCGAGGTGACAGAGCGCGTGGCGCAGGCGATCCTGGAAACGCTGGCCGCCAGGCGGACCCCGGCGCAGGAGGCCGCCTGATGCCCGCGCCCGATTTCTGGTTCAGCGACCCCGACAAGCCCGACTGGCGCGCGCGCCTGCTGGGGCCGCTGGGTCGCCTTTACGCCCTTGCCACCGCGCGCAGGCTGTCGGGCGGCCCCTTCGCGCGCGTGGGCGTTCCCGTGCTATGTGTCGGTAACCTGAATGCGGGCGGCACCGGGAAGACGCCGACCGTGATCGCCTTGGCGCAGAAGCTTGCCGAACGCGGGGTGCAGGCGCATGTCGTCAGCCGCGGATACGGCGGGCGGTTGAGTGGCCCGGTCCGCGTGGACGAACGCCGCCACAACGCCGCCGACACCGGCGACGAACCCCTGCTTCTGTCCGCCTTCGTGCCGACCTGGGTCGCGCGGGACCGGGCCGAGGGCGCGCGCGCGGCTGTCGCGGCAGGTGCGCAGGCTGTCCTTCTGGACGACGGGCTGCAGAACCCCGCGCTGGCAAAGGACCTGTCGATCGTGGTGGTGGACGCCCAAAGGGGCTTCGGCAACGGCCGCTGCCTGCCCGCCGGCCCGCTTCGCGAACCTGTGCCGGTCGGACTGGGCCGCGCCGATATCGTGGTTTCGATCGGCGACGCGGACGCGCAAGCGCAGTTCCGGGTCCGCTGGGGCTGGGCGACGCCCTGTCCGGTCGTGCGCGCGCAACTTCGGCCGCTTGCGACGGGGATGGATTGGGAGGGGCTACGCGTCCTGGCCTTTGCCGGAATCGGATACCCGGAAAAGTTCTTCGCCACGCTTCGCGCGCTTGGCGCGGACATCGTCCGCGCCGAGGCGCTCGAGGATCATCAGGCCTTCACTCCGCCGCTGTTGCGACGACTCGCGGGTGAGGCACTGGCGCGTGGCCTGCAACTGGTCACCACGGAAAAGGATGCCGTCCGGCTGCCAGAGGATTTCCGGCGCGGTGTCGTGACCCTGCCGGTTCGGCTTGAGGTCGAGGATTGGCCGGAAATCGACCGGCGGTTCGACGCCCTGGGCCTTTGACCGCGGCGCGTTTCCGGCGCGCACGACCGTCAGCGCCCCTTGACCTTCACGTCGGCATCATGTTCGCCAAGCTTGGGCGAAGATCGCTCCAGCGCAAGCTCCGCGCCAGAGAACCGGAAGGGCGATCGTACGCCGGGCACGCCATCGCGCTCGATCCGCATTCCGCGCGCCACGACCTGCGGGTCTTCGAAGACCTCGGACAGGTCGTTTATGGGACCGGCCGGCACGCCCTGAGCCTCGCAAGCCGCCAGAAGATCGGCCTTGTTCCATGTCTTCGTGCGTTCGGTCAGCTTCTCGGTCAGCACGGCGCGGTTGGCGATGCGATCCGCGTTGGTCAGGTAGTCCGGGTGCTCTGCAAGGTCCGCGACGCCCAGGATCGCGCAAAGCCGCCGGTATTGCGCGTCGTTGCCCGTCGCAAGGATGATCCAGCCGTCGGCGCAGTCGAAGACCGCGTAGGGCACGAGGTTCTGGTGCGCGTTGCCGATCCTTCCCGGCGCATTGCCGGTGGCAAGGTAGTTCATCGCCTGGTTCGCCATGATCGCGACCGTCACGTCCAGAAGCGCCATGTCGATCTGCTGGCCCGTTCCGGTCGTCGTGCGCTGATGGACCGCGGCCAGGATCGCGGTCGCGGCATAGACGCCGGTGAAGATGTCTGAAACCGCGACCCCGACCTTCTGCGGCTGGCCCGAGGGATCGCCGGTCACGCTCATCAATCCGCCCATGCCCTGGATGATGTAGTCGTAGCCCGCGCGGGGCGCGTAGGGTCCATCCTGCCCGAACCCGGTGATCGAGCAGTAGATCAGCCGCGGATTCACGTCCCGCAGGCTTTCGTAGTCGAGTCCGTATTTCTTCAGGCCGCCGACCTTGAAATTCTCGATCACGATATCGGCGTCACGCACCAGGTCGCGGACGAAGGCCTGGCCTTCCTCGGTGCGGAAATCCGCGATGACCGACCGCTTGCCGCGGTTGCAGGCGTGGAAATAGGCGGCGCTCCGGTCGCCGTCCCGTTCGATGAAAGGCGGGCCCCAGCGGCGCGTGTCGTCGCCTTCGGGCGCCTCGACCTTGATCACGTCCGCGCCCAGATCCGCAAGCGTCTGGCCGGCCCAGGGACCGGCCAGGATGCGGGCAAGCTCGACGACCTTCAGCCCGGCAAGTGGTGTCATCTTCAGTTCGCGAGCTTTTCGTCCAGGATCTGCTTGAACTCATCGTAGGGCATGTTGGAATACTTCTGCCCGTTGATGATGAAGCTCGGCGTGCCGGATATGTCGTCTTTGGTCGCGTTGGTCTGGTAATTGGCGACCATGGCCCGCGCCATGTCGTTGTCCTTCAAGCAGGCGTCCAGTGCGTCAGGCGCGATGCCCGCCTTGAGCCCGATCTTGCGCAGGTTGTCCGCGATGCCCGCCTCGTTCTCGGCCTTCAGCCATTCCTTCTGGGTGTCGTAGATCATGTCCGAGATGCCGAAGTACTTTTCGGCGCCACCGCACCGCGCGACCATCGCCGCCCAAAGGCCGAACTTGTCGAAATAGACTTCGCGGTAGACGAACTTGACCTTCCCGGTGTCGATGTAGTCCGTCTTCAGCTGGTCAAACGCCGTTTCATGGAAGTGCTGGCAGTGCGGACAGGTGAACGAGGCGTACTCGATCACGGTCACGGGCGCATCTTCCTGACCCAAGACCATGTCCGGGATCTGCGCGGCTTCCGACTCGGCGGTTGCCGTCTGGGCCTCGGCGGCAGCGGACAATGCCGGAGGCAGGTTGGCTTCGGGCTGCATGGCCCACCACCCGCCGGCGGCGACACCCGCGGCCACGATGGCGGCCAGCTTGATCTTTTTCGACATGAAATCAGCCTTTCTGTTTCCCGCTGCGAGATAAGACCTTTTCTCCCAGCGCTTCAAGGGCGGCCCTCAGGCCTTCATCGCCGACAGCGGCGGAAATCGATCGCGCGGTCGCGACAAGCTTGGGGTCGGGCGGGCGGGGGGCCGCCGCTGCCTTGGGGCGGAACGCGACCTGCCCCTCGGCGAAACCCGTCGGGGCCGTCTGGGTGATCGCGACGCGGGAAATGGCGTTGTAGCCGTAGCAGGCGTTGACCTTTTCACGGATCGCCGGAAGCTGCATCTGCAGAAGCGGCGCCGAGGCGCCCGTGGTCAGGACCGTCAGCGTGGCGCCGAACCCGTCGCGCGGATAGCTGATCTTGACCGGCAGGGCGATGGCCGCGACATCCTGGCCGACGATCTCTGCCCAGTGCGTCAGGAGCCGCGACACGGCAAAGCCGCGGGCTTCGCCCAGCTTGCGGATCTTGCCCGAAAGCAGGGAGCCCGCGGTTTCGAACCCGCGGCGGCGTCGGTGCGATGTACTTTCTGCTTCCGTCATACCTGTCCTTCCGGCATCTCGGGTCTATGTTAGGCGGAAATCCGGGCAATGCCCACAACCCACGACGCCGGAGAGCAAACACTTGCGTGATGAGGAGTTGAGCGTGGCGCTTTTGCGCTGGTACGACGCGAACGCCCGCGTGATGCCCTGGCGCGTGAGCCCCGAAGACATACGCCTGGGACAGCGGCCCGATCCCTACCGCGTCTGGCTGTCCGAGGTCATGCTGCAGCAGACGACGGTCGCGGCGGTGCGCGACTATTTCCGCCGCTTCACCGATCGATGGCCCACGGTCCGGGATCTGGCCGCGGCCGAGGATGCGAAGGTGATGGCCGAATGGGCGGGGCTTGGCTATTACGCGCGGGCGCGGAACCTGCTGAAATGCGCACGCGTCATCGCCGCCGATCACGGCGGACGTTTTCCCGCGACCGCCGAAGCGCTTCTCAGCCTTCCGGGAATAGGGCCCTACACCGCCGCTGCGATCGCGGCGATCGCTTTCGATGAGCCCGCGACGGTGGTGGACGGCAACGTGGAACGCGTGGTCGCGCGCCTGTTCGCGGTCACGACACCGCTGCCCGCAGCCAAGCGCGAACTGACCGAACGCGCGGCCGACCTGACGCCCATGGCGCGCCCGGGGGATCACGCGCAGGCGATGATGGACCTGGGCGCGACGATCTGCACGCCGCGAAACCCCGCCTGCAGCATCTGCCCGCTGTCGTCCGCGTGCCGCGCGCGGGCCTTGGGAATCGCGGCCGACCTGCCTGCCAAGTCGCCCAAGCCCGTTAAGCCCACGCGCCACGGCATCGCCTTTGCCGGGTTTCGCCGCGATGGTGCGGCACTGCTTGAGCGGCGGCCCGAACGCGGCCTTCTGGGCGGCATGCTGGGCTGGCCCGGTGGCGCTTGGTCTGAGCGTGCCCCGGCCGAGGCCCCGCCGCCCGCCGCCGGGGACTGGCGCCGCGTGGGCGAGGTGCGCCACACATTCACGCACTTTCACCTTGTGCTTGAGGTGCGCTCGGCCCTGCTGGACACAGCCGCGGCCCCCGCTGCGGGACATTTCGTAGCCGCGGAGCACTTCCGCCCCGCCGATTTGCCCACGGTGATGCGCAAGGTCCACGATCTTGCGCAAGCTGCGATGGCCGCAGTTGAGGGCGGGCGCGGGGGCGACTAGGCTCTCGCCAAGTTCAGGGATTCCTCTCATGCCGCGCCTCTTGTCCGCCCTGCCGTTCTGGATATCGCTTGTCCTGCTGCCGCTTGCCGCCATCGGCGCCGTTCATGGCGGCTGGACCGTGGTGTTGCTGCCGCTCTACGGCTGGATCGGGATCACGCTTCTGGACGCCTTCGTTGGCCACAACACCGCCAATCCCGACACGCAGACGCCGGACCGGGATCTGTTCTGGTATCGGCTCATCACGCTCATGTGGTTTCCGATGGAAGCTGCCGCGATCTATGGCTGCATCTGGTGGGTCACGCATCATGACACGCTGGCGATCTGGGAACGGATCGTGCTGTTCTTCGGTCTGGGCGTGATATCCGGCTCGATCGGCATCACCTATGCGCATGAGCTCTTGCACCAGAAAAACCGGCTCGAACGCTGGTTGGGCGATCTGCTGCTGGCCCTGGTGCTGTACAGCCATTTCCGCACCGAACATTTGCTGGTGCATCACCGCTACGTCGGAACACCGCGCGATGCGGTCACTGCACGCTACAACGAAGGCTTCCACCGCTTCTTTCCCCGCGTGCTGCGCGAAGGGCCGGCATCGGCCTGGCGGGCCGAGCGGCAGATGCTGGCCCGCGCCAACCGCGCGACCTGGCACCGTTCGAACCCGTTCTGGCGCTATGGCCTGCTGCAGGCGGTGGCATTGCTGGCGGCGTGGCTGGTCGGCGGCTGGGCCGGGCTCGGGCTGTTCCTGTGGCAGGCTTTCGTCGCGATCTGGCAGCTGGAGCTGGTCAACTACGTCGAACATTACGGGCTGACGCGCGAACATCTGGGCGAGGGCCGGTACGAACCCGTAGGTCCGCACCATTCCTGGAACGCCGACCATGCCGCATCGAACTGGATGCTGATCAACCTGCAGCGGCACTCGGACCACCACTGCAGGCCGGACCGGCGCTTCCCCCTGCTTCAGACCTACGGCGCGGAAAAGGCGCCGCAACTGCCGCTCGGCTTTCCGGCGATGACGGCGCTGGCGATGATTCCGCCGCTATGGCGGCGGCGCATGAACCCGCGCGTGCGCGCCTGGCGCAGGGCCTTCTACCCCGGGATCAACGACTGGTCCGACTACAATCGCGGGCGGCTGCCGATGCCCAGGGGCGCAAGCTGAAGCACCCGGATCATTCCCAATGCACGGGGCTGAACCCGTTTGCCTCGCACGACCGCCAAAGGGGGGCGAGCCAGCCGATCTGCTTGGGCAGCGGCGTGCCCGGCGTGACGATATGGGGGCCGATCCGCCGGGTCTGCCGCTTCAGGTCTTCTGCCTGGGCCCTGGTCAGCCCGACGGCATAGACGCAGCCCGCGATCTTCTGGAAGCGCGACCCATGGGCTTCGATCGTTGCATAGGGCGCAAGCAGGATCGCGCCCGGACGTGCCTGTTCCAGGATGCGTTCCTCGAGCTGGCGCAGCAGGTCATCGTCCTGCATCGGCCGGTAGAGGTAGATGACATCGTAGCTGCCGTAATCCTCAAAACGCAGGGCATCGCCCTCGAAGACGCGGCTTTGCGCGGCGCGAAGTATGGGAAGCGTCCGTCGGGCGCTTTCGGCGTAACCCGGATCGTATTCGATCCCGTCCGCCACCGGAAACATCTGGGCCGCCAGCGCCACCTTGATCCCGCCCCCGCAGCCGACGTCCAGAAAGCGCGCGGGGCCCGGGTGACGTTGCGCCAGAAGAAGCCGGTAGGCCAGCTGCGCGATTTCCAGAAACAGCGACACCCGCGTGGGAATGTCCGCAAAGCACCCGTGCGTCGCGGATGCCTGCGCCTGCGGCGTCCGGTTGACCGCCCGATGGGCCCTGGTAAAGGCGACATCCGTGATTGACTCGATCGCGGCGCGGGGGTCCAGGATCCTGCGTTCCGCGGGAAGCAGGGGAAAGCTGCGCCGCTTTTCGATCTGGCGAAGCGTGTCCTGCACCGCCTTCCAGAGGCGCAGCCGCTTGCGCAGTTCCTTGCAGTATTGCGCCTCGGCGGCTTCGGCGGATCCGCGGGCGTAGGGCGCCTGGCCAAGCCTGCGCTGCTTGACGGACAGCGCCGCCCGCGCCATCGCCATCAGCCGGTCGAGTTGGTCGATCCCGGCCGTCATTGCCCGCCGCCCGACCGGCGGTGCCATCAACTTTTCTGCCAGTTCAAGGGCCAGCGCCTCCGCGTCGGCCTCAAGCGCCCGGACGGCTGCGGGATGTCGTGTCGATATGTGCATCTGCGGACCTGGATGAACGATGGCGATCAGTGCCATCCTGTCCCGTTCCCGATCGCAAAAAAAGCCCCGCCGTGAACGGGCGGGGCAGTATCGTGCCGTGGGTCAGGCCACAGGCACCGGCGGTAAGGATTGAAGCTGCGGGGCGGGGTCAGTGCGCCTGGGTGCTGTCCATCTCGGCGCGGATCTGCTGGCGCAGCAGGTCGATCGGCACGAGCTTGCCGTCGCGCTTGAAGTGCCAGTAGGTCCAGCCGTTGCACGACGGCGCCCCTTCCAGATGCGCGCCGACCTGATGAATGGATCCCTTGACGTCATTGCCTATCAGCGTGCCGTCCGCACGTACCTTGGCCTTGAAGCGGTTGCCGATGGAATAAAGCTCCTCGCCCGGGCGCAGCATGCCGCGCTCGACGACCTGACCGAAGGGCACGCGGGGTTCGGCGCGCTTCGAGGTCGCGGTCTCAAGCGACTCCTTGTCGAACTTGCGGATCTTGGCGATGCGCTTTTCGGCGGCCTCGCGATAGGCGGCCTCACGCTCGATGCCGATGAAGTCGCGGCCCAGCATCTTGGCCACCGCGCCGGTCGTGCCGGTTCCGAAGAACGGGTCCAGGACGACGTCGCCGGGGTTGGTCGTGCCGACCAGGACGCGGTGAAGCAACGCCTCGGGCTTCTGCGTCGGATGCGCCTTGTCTCCGTGTTCGTCCTTGAGACGCTCGCCGCCGGTGCACAGCGGGATGACCCAGTCCGATCGCATCTGCACGCCTTCGTTCAGCGCCTTGAGCGCCTCGTAGTTGAAGGTGTACTTGCCGCCCTCGGACTTCGAAGCCCAGATCAGCGTCTCGTGTGCGTTGGTCAGCCGTTTGCCACGGAAGTTCGGCATCGGGTTCGACTTGCGCCAGACGACGTCGTTCAGGATCCAGTAGCCCTGGTTCTGAAGTTCCGCGCCCATGCGAAAGACGTTGTGATAGGAACCGATGACCCAGATCGCGCCGTTGGGCTTCAGAAGCCGCCGTGCCGCGGCCAGCCACTCACGGGTGAAGCTGTCGTAAGCCTTGAAGCTGTCGAACTGGTCCCAGTGGTCATCCACGGCATCGACCTTGGAGTTGTCCGGCCGGTGCAGGTCGCCGCGAAGCTGGAGATTGTAGGGCGGATCCGCGAAGATCAGATCCACGCTCGCCTCCGGCAGGGACCGCATCACCTCGATGCAGTCGCCCGCAAGTATCTGATTGAGGGGCAGCGCCGCCTGCGCGCCCTTGGCCTTTGTCATCGTCATCTCTGCCTCGTCTTCGGCGTTTCGCCGTTCGTTGTCCGGCCGTTCTTGTGCCGGTTCTCTTTCTACCGAAGATGATTCAGGACCGATTCGCCGTCAAATTCTTTTTTGAATCAAGGGGTTATAGATTTCACTTGATACAAGATATTGTGCACGGGCCGGAAGGAACGCCTATGGTGTGGGGTGGCCCCTAAATCTCGGAGCGCCTCCAGGTGGTCCTTGGTCGGGTATCCGGCGTTGCGTTCCCAGCCGTAGCCGGGGTGCTGTTGCGCCAAATCCACCATGATGCGGTCGCGCACCACCTTGGCCACGATCGAGGCCGCGGCGATCGAAAGCGAACGTGCGTCGCCCTTGACGACGGCTTCTGCGCCAAGCGTCAGCCCCCTGGGGATCATGTTGCCGTCGATGAGGACATGATCCACCCCGCCGGGCAGGGCCGCGATCGCGCGGACCATTGCCAGGTGGCTTGCGCGCAGGATGTTCAGTTCGTCGATTTCGGCCACGCTGGCCTCGGCCCATGCGACTTCTGCCACCTCGCCGAGCCGGGCGAAAAGCGCCATGCGCCTGGCCGCGCTCAGCGCCTTCGAATCGTTCAGGCCGTCCGGGATTCGGCGGGGGTCCAGACGGACCGCGGCGGCGACCACCGGGCCGCAAAGCGGACCGCGCCCGGCCTCGTCCACGCCCGCGACTCGGGCAATGCCGCGCCTAAGCGCGGCGATCTCGAAGGAAAAGTCCGGGGTATTCGACATGGCCCCAACTTGCCGTTCCCTGACGCGGGCGCAACCGCAAAAAGCTCAGGCCGACCTGAACAGCGGCGCGGCGTTCAGGCCGATTTCGTGCAGATGCCGGTCATCGGTCCCGCAACATCCACCAAGGATGTCGGCCTTGGGCAGGCGGCGCGCCACATCGCCCATCTGCATCCCCAGTTCGACCGGATCACCGTCTTCAAGGTGGCCAAGCTTGCAAAGGGCGACTTTTTCCATGCGGGCGGCATTGGGACGAACAAAGCGCAGACGATCCTGCCAGGGGCCGGGCTCGGCGATCGCGGGTTCGAACTCCAGCGGGTGGGAGCAATTGATTCCGAACCACTGCGCCGCGCCATCCGTGCGCGCGTCGATGGCCTTGATCGCCTCGGCAAGTGTCGGTCCGGACCGCAGCCGCCCTTCGGTGGTCAGGGTCAGGCTGACACCGACCGGCATGCCGATGCGGCCGGCCGCGCGGATCACGCCGACCGCTTCGGGCACGTTGTTGAAGGTCATCGCGACCGCCATGTCGGCGACCGTTTCCTTCAGCGTGGCAAGCTGGGTCGCGTGATATTCCTCCGCCTCGTCTTCGGTGATCTCGCCGCCGGTTCCGTAGGCGTCGCCACGCGGGCCGATGCAGCCGGCGATGTAGACGTCGCTGACGCGGTCCGCGTATTCGCGGCGCATGGCATCCAGGAACGCGATCGTCCGGCGTTCGAAATCGGCAAGCTGATCAAGATTGTAGCCAAGCTTTGCCGACCAGTCCGGGCTTGCCCTGTAATCGTGCGCGGCGACCAGCATGCCGGTGCCATGGTGCGCCGCGACCTCGAAGTAGCGGCGGTACATCGCGTGCACCACAGCGTCGGCGCCGGAATTGTCCAGGAGCGTGAACATCGCGAATTCGGGAAGATCGAAGCCCCATTTGTACAGGAGCTCCGTTTCTGCGCCGCCCTCGGTCAGGTAGAAGCGGCCCGCAAGGCGCGGTGGCATTTCCGTCGTCATCGCGGGCCTCCGGAATGTGCCAGAGTCTTATAGCACGGAACGCACCCCCGCCCAAATCGGCCGGGGTGAAAAAGCCGGGGCGAAAAAAAAGGGGGCGGATGCCGAAACATCCGCCCAGGTTCCTGCGCGCGAAGGGGGACGCGCCGGCTGCTCGATTTTTTCGTCGTCGGGATCAGCGGCGCCATCGCGCGACGCGGTACCCATTCTTTTCAAGACAATGCAGCCCATAGGCCTGGTGCCGTTGGCCGCGCGACTTGACCTCGACGCGGCATTCACGGGGCAGTCGGCGGTCCGCACCGAATTCGCGCATGCAGTACGGCGACACCACTTCGCGCCAGCGCCCCCGGATCTTGCCGTCAAAGATGCATTGCGCGGGAATGATCCTGCCGCGCTGTCTGTGGCCGAAGTACTTGCGATCGTGCCGCCAGCGGTCGTCGTGCGCCCAGTTTTCCCACTCGTCGCCCGAGGCGTTCTCGATTTCCTTCCTGTTCTTCTTGTCCAGTTCGTGGACAAGAAGCCCGACGCCCAAGGCGCCGATGGCAAGTTTCAGGACGTCATTGTTGTCGGCGTGAACCGGGGCGGCCGAGGTCATGGCAATTGCTGCGGCGGCGATGGCGGTGGTGATGCGATTTATCATCTCTCTCTCCATGCTCGTTGCTCGTGCGGCGCAGTGGCCGCGGCTGATGGGGATGGGATGCCGCAGATCGAAGGGATCAGGCAATTACGCCTGCCCGATATGCGATAACAAAACCATGACCGGGCTTTGATATTGATTAACCGCGCCCGCAAGAGCAGTTTGAGCGCAACAGACCCCAGCACCTGGCCCGAACCGATGAAACGCACGCTACTCTCCCTCGCCACACTGGCCGCCCTGACCGCGGCGGCGCCGGCCTTCGCGGACTGCACGGTCAAGTACAAGGCCAAGCAGGACAATCCGCTTCAACTGAAGGCGGGCGAGGCGACCCTGCCCGACAGCGCCTGCGGGTCCGAGTCCGCCGCGGCCGCCGCGCTGGCCCCGAAACTGGCAAAGGAAGGCTGGACCCTTCTGGCGATTGTCGCCATCCTTGGATGACGCATTTCTAGCCAGGGAACCAACCCCCGTGTCCGATTATCCCAACACCGCGCAGGTGGCGCTCAAGGCGGGGAACCGCGTCGTCGTCTGGGGCATCGCGGGCATCGTCGCCACGCTTGTGCTGGCGGCGGGCTTCCTGTTCTTTTCCCTGCCTGATGCGAACGCCTTCAACGCGCGGGTCGAACGCATCTTCATCGAGAACGACGCGCTGACGACCGGCGAGCAGATCAGGCTTCTGGAAATCCTCGCGCAGTCGGGCACGACCTTTTCCGAGGTGCTGACAAGCTACCGGGTCGTGATTTTCATCCTGATGATCTTTGCGGCCGCGCTTCTGATCGCGGCGCTGGTCTTCCTGGTCATGATCGTCGCGCTGAACCGCCGCATGGTGGAAATCCAGCGCCAGGGAATCCAGGTGTCCTCGCTTCTGATCAGCCGGACCGAAAAGGCCGTGGTGCTGAACGATCTTGAGTTCAAGCTGACCGATGCGGCGATCGAAACGCTTGCCGTACTGGCCGAGGCGCGGATGGACGACGACGTGCTGTCGGGGGCCGAGATCGAGGCGGTGATCACGGGCCGCAAGTCCGTCGACTGCGATGAGGCCGCGGGCGCGGTCCGCATCAAGCGTCTGCGCGACGCGCTTGGAAACCAGATCGTGTCCGAGCTTCTGGTCAAGAACATCGCGCGCCGCGGCTACATGCTTGCGGTCAACAAGGACGCGATTCGGATGATCTGATTTTCCCTTGCGCCGGTAGGGCTTGAGTCGCGGCGCAAAGCCGCTGGGCCTTGCGTCGGGAGGCGGGGGGTCCTATACCGACGCCTCGTTTGCCGGCATGGGGGGATGACCGTGATTCAGACACCCTTCTATCTCATCGACAAGGCGAAGCTTCTTCGCAACATGGAGATCATCGACCGCCTGCGCGCGGGGTCGGGGGCCAAGGCGCTTCTGGCGCTGAAGTGCTTTGCGACCTGGTCGGTCTTCGACACGATGCGGGAGCACATGGACGGCACCACGTCGTCGTCGCTTTACGAGCTTCGCCTCGGCAAGGAAAAGTTCGGCAAGGAAACCCATGCCTATTCCGTGGCCTGGGCCGATCACGAGATCCAGGAAGCCGTCGGATACGCCGACAAGATCATCTTCAACTCGGTCGGCCAGCTTGAGCGCTTCGACAACCAGTCGTCCGGGATTCAGCGAGGGCTGCGACTGAATCCGCGCTTTTCGACCTCGGGTTTCGACCTTGCCGATCCGGCGCGGCCGTTCTCGCGTCTTGGCGAATGGGATCCGGTCAGGATCGAGCAGGTGATCGACCGCATTTCCGGCTTCATGATCCACTACAACTGCGAAAACCGCGACTTCGATCTGTTCGATCAGCAGCTTGGGCGGATCGAGGCCGAGTTCGGCCCGCTTCTGGAAAAGGTGAAGTGGGTCAGCCTGGGCGGTGGCATCCACTTCACCGGCGAGGGCTATCCGGTCGATGACCTTGCCGCCCGGCTGAAGGCGTTTTCCGAGAAGTTCGGCGTTCAGGTCTATCTGGAGCCGGGTGAGGCGGCGATCACCAATTCCACCTCGCTTGAGGTCACGGTGCTTGACCTGTTGAACAACGGCAAGGACCTTGCCATCGTCGACAGCTCGATCGAGGCGCATATGCTGGACCTGCTGATCTACCGCGAAAAGGCCAAGCTGCCGCAGTCGGGGGATCATGAATACCAGGTCTGCGGGAAATCTTGCCTTGCGGGCGACATCTTCGGCGATGCGCGCTTTGAGCAGCCGCTGTCGGTCGGCGACCGCATTTCGGTCGCGGATGCCGCGGGCTATACGATGGTGAAGAAGAACTGGTTCAACGGCGTGACCATGCCGTCCATTGCGATCAAGGAACTGGACGGTCAGATCCGTCTGGTGCGCGAATTCGGCTACGAGGACTACGCCTCGAGCCTGTCGTGAGCGTGTTACGCGCCCCCCTTCCACTGGCCTCTGGGAACAAGGAGACAGCCGAAGTGAAAAAGAACGTGCTTATCATCGGCGGCGGCGGCGTCGCGCAGGTCGTTGCGCACAAATGCGCGCAGCATAACGACCTGCTGGGCGATCTGCATATCGCGAGCCGCACGAAGTCGAAATGCGACTCCATCATCGAAAGCGTCCACCAAAAGGGCGCGATGAAGGTGCCGGGCACGTTCGAAGCGCATGCCGTCAACGCGATGGACACCGCCGCGGTGGCCGATCTGATCCGCAAGACCGGCGCCCAGATCGTCATCAACGTCGGCTCTGCCTTCGTGAACATGTATGTGCTGGACGCCTGCATCGAGACGGGCGTGGCCTACATGGACACCGCGATCCACGAGGATCCGGAAAAGATCTGCGAAACGCCGCCCTGGTACGGCAACTACGAATGGAAGAAGCGCGAGGCTTGCGAAAAGGCCGGTGTCACCGCGATCCTCGGCGTGGGCTTCGACCCCGGCGTCGTGAATGCCTACGCCCGCCTGGCCGAGGACGAATACCTCGACACGATCACCTCGATCGACATCGTGGACATCAACGCCGGGTCGCATGGCAAGTGGTTTGCCACGAACTTCGACCCGGAGATCAACTTCCGCGAGTTCACCGGCACCGTCTATTCCTGGCAGAACGGCCAGTGGCAGTCGAACACCATGTTCGAGGTGGGCAAGGAATGGGACCTGCCCGTGGTCGGCAAGCAGAAGGCCTACATGACCGGCCATGACGAGGTGCATTCGCTGTCCGCGCGCTATCCGCAGGCGGACGTGCGCTTCTGGATGGGGTTCGGTGACCACTACATCAATGTCTTCACGGTGCTGAAGAACCTTGGGCTTCTGTCCGAACAGCCGGTCAAGACCGCCGAGGGGCAGGAGGTCGTGCCGCTGAAGGTTGTCAAGGCCGTGCTGCCGGATCCGGCGAGCCTTGCGCCGAACTACACTGGCAAGACCTGCATCGGCGATTTCGTGAAGGGGACCAAGGACGGCAAGCCGGCCGAGGTCTTCATATACAACGTCGCGGACCACAAGGAGGCCTACGAGGAAGTGGGCAGCCAGGGCATTTCCTACACCGCGGGCGTGCCGCCCGTCGCCGCCGCGATCCTGATCGCGAACGGCACCTGGGACGTCAGGAAGATGGCGAACGTCGAGGATCTGGATCCCAAGCCCTTCATCAGCCTTCTGAACCGCATCGGACTGCCCACGCGGGTCAAGGACGCCAACGGCGACCGCGCGGTCGAGTTCGGCTGAAAATCGTCAATCGACCATCAGGAATTGGGGCGGCATCCTGAAAGGTGCCGTCTTTTTCGTTTCGGCCTGAAGTATGGCGGCTCCGTCAGCAGCCATACTCAATTTCGAGGTATTCCCGACATTTCCGGATTTCCCCCGTATTCACTGGGCCTTGCAGCCACATCGTTCCAAATTAGTCTAGCGCATTTCACGGCAGCGCGGACACGGGGCGAGATGCGGGACGGGCGAGGCGCGAAGGCGACGAGCTTGGACATGCGTACAGATTGCCAATAATGGCCTAAACGGCGGATGCAGGGGCAGCCACGGGTAGTTCGCGCTCGTGCTCCGACGAAGCCTTTCGCGAGCGGCCCAAAGCGGTCGCTCGACCATGGTCCGGAATGTTTCGTCTGCACCCCGCATTGCTGACATTCGCTCTGGGAGCCAAACCCCCAGAATACCGCCACTCCTTTGACCCGGCTCTGTAGTCCTACGGATTTCAAACCCGCGCCAAAAGGTTAAGCTGGTCCCAAGTCATGATGCGCCGGCCGCATCGCTCGCACCGGGATCGGATACTTGGTAGAAGTAATGCAACCTGTCAGAGACCTTTTGCGCCACCCTCTGGCAAAAGGGATGGCTTGGCTTCTGCTGTCCGGATTTGCCCTGGCGGCACTTGCGGGTGTCGAGCGCAGCGCGCGACTGTCCGAGCTGACGGCAGAGAGCGAGCGTCTTCACGCGGTCGCCTCGCAACGCGTTGACCAGCACGACGCGCACCTGACGGCGCTTTCGGCCATCGCGGTGGCCGGAGCAGCGCAGCGTCCCGACCTCTTTCGCGAGGTCGCGGGCGCGATCATGCGCTTCTACCCCCGCATCGTGAGCGTCTCTCTCGTGCCGCTCGACGGCCGGGACGGCGCGCTGGAAATCGGTATCCGCGAGGCTGAGCTTCGGGAACTCATCCGCGCGGCAGCCGAACGCTCGACCGGCGCCCCGGTCCTGATGCGGTATCCCTCTGACCGCCCGTACTATCTGATCGTCAAACGCAGCCCCAACACCGACGCGGCGCGCTACGGGCTCGCTCTGGTGATCGACGCGGCGGCGCTGCTTGACGGGGATTCCGCCTATTGGGCGCGGGCGGAGGCGACGCGCTGGCTGTCGCTTCCCGATGGCACGCCGCTGATTGGTGATGCGGGGGATGGGCGCGCGCCGCAGTTCGCACGCGCCCTTTCCAGCGGTACGCAGCCGCTTGAGCTGAGGACCGGCATCCGCATGACTGTCTCGGACATCCTTCCGACGGGCCGGATGGCCTTGGTCCTTGCGCTGATCGCATTGAGTGCCATAGCGCTGCGCACGATCGGGCGGCAACGTGCCAAGGTCCGCGCCGCGGAAGAGCGGGCCGAATTGAGCGGTCTCGAGACCCGTCTCAGCCACGCATCCCGGGTGAACGCGCTCGGCGAAATGGCAAGTGGCATTGCGCATGAACTGACCCAGCCTCTGACGGCGATCCTGGCGCAGGCGCAGGCGGCCCGGCATCTGGCCGCACGGGGCGACGTGGAACGCGTCGCGGGAATCCTCGAGGATGTTGTCGGACAGACGCGGCGCGCCTCCGCGATCCTCGAGCGCCTGCGGACGTGGACGCGGCCGCGGGAACGCAAAGCGGAACTCATCGATCTCAGAAACTGCATCCGCGTGGCCGAAACCCTTCTCGCGGGACAAGCCGCAGAGATTGGCGCCCGCCTTTCCCTGACGATGCCTTCGGAGCCTGTGATGGTCGAAGGCGATCGCGTGGAACTCGAACAGGTACTGTTCAACCTGATGCGGAATGCCCTGGACGCAGTCGCCGAGAGTGCCGGCGCGCGAGAGGTCGTCGTCGTCGCGTTCCTGGACGGCGAGATGGCAGTGACCGAGGTGAGCGACACCGGTCCCGGCATTCGGCCGGACATTCGGGTCCGGCTGTTCACGCCCTTCGTGACGACGCGGGAGAACGGAACTGGGCTCGGCCTCACGCTCAGCCATCGCCTGGTCGAGCGGGCCGGTGGCGATCTGACGGTGGTCGATGCCCGCCAGGGCGCGCGGTTCAGGATCAGCCTGCCGCTGGCCCCTACCGCGCGGGAGGCTGCGGAATGACCGCGCCGGTCTATCTCGTAGATGACGATGCGGGGGTTCGGGATGCGCTCTCTCTGCTGCTGTCCACGGTGGGGATCGATGTCAGGACCTTTCCGGGCCCAGAGGATTTCCTGTCGGCGCTCCCAAAGCTCGATCCGGGCTGCCTGATCCTCGATATCCGGATGCCGGCGATCTCGGGATTGAAGCTGCAGGAACGCCTGACGGCAAGTGGTGTGGCCTGGCCGACCGTCGTGATTTCCGGGCACGGCGACATCGAGGCCTGCCGAAAGGCGTTCCGCAATGGAGCAATCGACTTTCTCTCGAAACCGGTGGACGAACAGGACCTCATCGATGCCATTCAGAAGGGGCAGGCCGCACTTGACCGCGCCGCCGAAGCCGATGCCGAGCGTCGCGAAACGATGGCGCTGTTGGCTGGGCTGACGCCACGCGAGCGCGAAGTGCTGTCACTGGTGGCACGCGGGTTCGCAACCCGTGACATCGCCGCAGCGCTCGATGTCTCGCCGCGGACGGTCGAAAGCCATCGTGCGGCAATCGGGGCCAAACTGGGCACGACCTCGCCCGCCGAGATGACGCGCCTTTGGATCGAGGCCGAGAGCGCTCCGTAGTTCTACGGAGCCGTGGGGGTGACCTACGAATGGGGCGGGCGCCCGCGATGGCGTAGGTGGTATCCTGTCACCAGCAAAGGAGAACCGACATGCTCAGAACGACCGCTTTGCTCGCCGCACTTGCCGCCCCCGTGGGCGCGGTGGCTCAGGACCTGCCGACCAACCCCTATCTGCCGCTCGCCATGGCGAGTGACGCTGCGAATGCGGCTCTCGAAGCCTGCGCCGCCGAAGGCCACAGCGTCAGCGTCGCCATCGTCGCCCGCGACGGCAATACCAAGGTGCTTCTGAAGGCGGACAATTCCGGCCCGCACACGGCGTCAAGCGCGACCGGCAAAGCCTTTACCTCGGCCGGTCTCGGTCGGGACACCGCCGGACTTGCCGAATTCATTTCCGGAAACGCGGCCAACGATGGTCTGCGCGACATGGACCCGCGCCTCGTGATCCAGGCCGGCGGTCTGCCGATCCGGATCGGTGAGGCGCTCCTTGGCGGCATCGGCGTCGGCGGCGCACCGTCGGGCGCGATCGACGCGGATTGCGCCCGTGCTGGTCTCGACGCGATCGGCGCCGAGTGAAGCCAACGGGGTCCGCGCGTCATGCGCGGGCCCGTCTTCATCCCCCAGGAAAGACAGACCCATGCGCCGTCCTGCGATCGTTGCACTTCTCATCGGACTTGCCGGGCCGCTCTCGGCGCAAACCGCTCCCTCGACGAGCGAAGTCGCGGACTATGACGGTCTCTTCCGGGCCGCCCATGAGGGCGATGTCGCCGAGATTGAACGACTGGTGGCGCAAGGTGCTGACGTTGATGCCCGCGACTCCAGGGGCCGGACGCCCGTGCATGTGGCGGCCTTCGCCTCCGAAGACGAAGCGCTGCGTGCCTTGGCCAAAGCCGGTGCCGACATGAACGCCCTCGAATACCGGGCCTACGACGTCGTGACGATCGCCGCGGTTGCGGGCGACCCCGACCTGATGTCGCTCGCCATCGAACTGGGCAACGATCCGGGCTTGGTGACGAGCCCCTATCTTGGCACCGCGCTGATCGCTGCGGCGCATCTCGGGCATGCCGAAGTGGTGCGGCGCCTGATCGACGCGGGTGCACCGCTCGATCATGTAAACAACCTGCACTGGACGGCCGTCATGGAAGCCGTCTTGCTGGGGGACGGCGGCCCGGATCACCAGGCGGTGCTCGATGCGCTCCTCTCTGCCGGGGCCGACCGAACCCTTGCCGACCGCGATGGCGTCACACCGCTTCAGCACGCCGAGGCGCGCGGCTTTACAGAGATGGTCGAACGTCTTCGCCGGGAGGATTGACCGGCGCGTGCGACCGGAAACTCGCTGAATTCTCCAGGGCATGTGCAAGCAATCGGACCAGGGCCGCCATCGACGCGACATGCGGCCAGCGGCTGCCTTGACCTCGGAAACGGCCTCCGGCTGCAGGTGCGGCGCCTCAGGCCGGAAAGTGGCTGAATCTTCTTCACGCTTGGCTGAAAAAGTAACGTTTGTCCGCAGCAGTGGTAACAGACGATGATTTTGACGTTGTTGAACCGAGCCATTGAAGGAGATGTCACATGTTCCGGCTCACGAGCGTCTTGCCTTGCGTAGATCCGATCAAAGCCATTCCGGTCGCGTTGATTTGTGCGATGGCGGCAGGCAGCGGGCCCGTCCTTGCCGATGCACATTTTCCCACCGAACATAAGGGCCTTACCGTCGAACAGCTTGGGGCCGTTCCCGCGGACTCTGTGCAGCGTCAGGTGGGCCTCGGTGGCCACATACTGCTCCTGCGGCGGATCACGATCGAACCGGGCGGTCAAATCGCGCGCCACAGTGCTGCCGAGGTGCCTGGCGTGGTCTATATGGAAACGGGCACCTGGACAGAGGGGCGCGACGGTAGCGAAACGTCACATGTGGCGGGCGAGACCTTCATCGAGGATGCCGAGACGGTGCACTGGTTCTTCAATCGTGGGGATGCACCGGCATCGGCCCTGGTCTGCGACATCAAACCCGCAAGTTAGAACCGAGGGCGCGCGGCGCACCGGCATGGGGCGATCTCGTCAATCGGGTGGGGCGTCTAACCCGGTATCGCCGGGTTTTGAGGCCGGTGGAAGCGGGGGCCTCTTGCGGCGATCAACACTTGTATTTGAACGTGGGGCTCCCGCCATGTACTCTTTCCCGCATGTGGTTACCAGGTTTGACCCGGAAACTCGGGCTTTGATGCGAAAGCTTCCTCCTTTCGCAGCTGTGCGGGCCTTCGAGGCTGCTGCTCGACTTGGCAGTATCAAGAAGGCCTCAGAGGAGCTTTGTCTCACGGCATCTGCCGTCAGCCATCAGGTTCGTGCCCTCGAAGAATATCTGGACACGTCGCTCTTTCGGCGCGCCGGAAACCGGGTTGACCTCACCTTGACCGGGCGCGCCTACGCGGGGAAGCTGACGACCCTCCTCGATGCCTTTGACGAGACGAGCAGGTCCGTGAAAGAGGTCGGACGAAAGCCCTTTCGCGTTCATTGCACCCCTGGCTTTGCCGCCCGCTGGCTTGTTCCCCGGCTTGATCGCCTGGCATTCGGGAATCGGGTGCGGATCTCGGTCTCAAACGGCGCGCCATCAACCGATTTCACTTCGAATGCGGCGGACGTGGTCATTCAATGGGCAGACCAGGCGGTCTCGGGTGTGGTCACCGAACCGCTCATGCGATCTGCCCGGTATCCCGTGGCCAGCCCCTCCTTCATACGATCCGAAGGGTTGCACGAGTCTGGGGACCTTTGCCGCACGACTCTGATGCACGATGAGACGATGGATGCCTGGGGCGAATGGTTTGAGGCCGCCGGCATCGATCCTCCGATATTTCCACGCGGCCCGACATTTCCGAACTGCGAGCTTGCGACGACGGCTGCCGAACAAGGGCAGGGTGTCGCACTGGCATATGATGCGGTCGTCCGATCCACGCTTGAAAGCGGCGCGCTTGTCCGACTTTTTGATACGGTCACCATGCCATTCGTCATCTATTCGGTTGCATATGCTGCATCTCGAAAGGACGATCCCATGGTGCGAGAGTTCTCGCAGTGGATTCACGGGGAGGCGGAGGCAGAGGGAACCGCCGCAAATGCCGTACCTGTTCGCGAGTTATCGGGCGGCCGCAGATCGCGGTAAAGCAACCTGATCAAATGCGCCCGGCAGGCAGAAGGGCCAATCCATGGCCTGGGCTCGAGCCAAGGCTGCAAGTCTTGCCCAGGACTTCTTTGGCCAGTGATTGCCCTGTTCGCATCGCTGACGTTGATGTGCGCTGCGGCGAGACGCTGCTTTTCCGCTGATGGCGTCGAAAAGTCACTTTTGCAGCGTGGCAAGTCGTTTGATTTACGCGACTTATGGCTATCATCTTCGCAGGTTTATCGGCCACCAATCCGACCGCCATGGACTCTTACCCTGTCCGCTGGGCCGACGCGTCATTCCTGGTCGTGCAGGGCGCGTGCGGTGATGATGGCGGGCATGTTGCCCTCCGCCCATTCGATGAGCGCCTGCAAGCGCGGCAGAAATCCCTGCCCGATGTCCGTAAGGCTGTAGCTGACGCTTGGCGGCTTGGTGTCGAAGACCTCGCGCAGGATGATGCCGTCGCGCTCCAGGTCCCGCAGGGACTGGGTGAGCATCCGCTTCGAAATATCGGGCAGCGCGCGCAACAGCGCGTTGAACCGGCGGGGGCCGTCGCCCAGCTCCAGCAGGATCAACACGGGCCATTTGGCCGAGACATGGTCAAGGATCTGCCGCACCGGGCAGTTGGACGGATCGAAGCCCTGTGCCCTCCACTGCTCGAGCCTGCTGTCGGACATGTCTCTCACGGGGTGGTTCCCTTTATGTGACCTTGTTCCAAAAACCTGCCTCCTTTCGCGCTCACCATTAAGTCTCTAATTGAGACCTATAAACGATTCGAGACCTGAAAGGAATGGAAATGGCGACCTATCTCGTGACCGGAGCCTCCGGCCAACTCGGCCAGCTTGTCGTGGACCACCTGAAAACCCTCGTCCCGGCGGACGAAATCATCGCGCTCGTGCGCTCCGACGCGGCGCGCAAGATCTATGAGGCGAAGGGCGTGGCGACACGCCGGGGCGACTACGACGACCCCCAAAGCCTGCGGGCCGCGCTTGAAGGCATCGACCGGGTGCTGCTGATCTCGTCGTCCGAGATCGGCAAGCGAGCGGCGCAGCACCGGAATGTCATCGACGCGGCGAAGGCGGTGGGCGTTGGCTTTGTTGTCTACACCTCGCTCTTGAACGCCGACCGCAGCGGCATGGCACTGGCCGAGGAACACATCGCGACCGAGGCGGCGCTGAAGGAAAGCGGCCTTCCCCATGCCATCCTGCGCAACGGCTGGTATTCGGAAAACATCGCCGGCACGGCAACCCAGGCACTGAGCCTTGGACGGCAGTTTGGCGCCTCCAGCGGTGGGCGTTTCGCCACCGCGTCGCGTCAGGACTTCGCAGAGGCCGCGGCCAATGTGCTGGCCGGAGAGGGGCACGAAGGCAAGACCTACGAACTCGGCGGCGACAGCCCCTTCACGATGGCCGAATACGCGACCCTGCTGAGCGAGTTGTCGGGCAAGGACGTGGCCTATGTGAACCTGGACGAAGACGCGTACCGCTCGGCGCTCGTGGGTGCCGGGCTTCCGGAAGGGTTTGCCGCCCTCCTGGCCGACAGCGACGCGAAGGCCGCAGAGGGTGCGCTGGCGACAGAGAGCCGAGACTTGGCCCGCCTGATCGGCCGCCCCACGACACCGATGCGCAGGACTTTGGAAGAGCTGATCGCTTGAACGCTTCCGCAGGGCGACCGGGTCGCCGCCAGGGCGCGGGTCCTCTCACTGGGCCGTTCGTGGCGGACGGCCCAACCTCGCCGGTGGAGAGGGGAGCGGCACGAGTTCAACATCTCGGAGCGGGAGAACTGAGCGTCCGCCCGGTCCGCATTGAAGATGTTGATGTCCCTTGGGGCGAACGACCGCTTCCCGCCCATCGCTCCGCCGACAAGGTTAGGCACGTTACGTGCGAGGCGCTGACCACGATTAAAAAATCTTGAAACCCGCCCGCGTGGGGGGTGAGTAGAGATACCGGCGCGCGCGATTTCTCCCCTGCCAAAGGCACCCCCGGTACAGAAACACGCCCCCCCTCTGCGCGAAGGGGGCACCGCTCAGGACTTGGCCTTGCCGCAGTTCAGCGCCGGGCGAGCTTCGACAGCTGGTGTTGGCTGAAATGTGGGGCGAGTTTGGCTGTCGAGTGAGTTCTTCGCTTACCTTCAGTATCGTCTAGAAAGTAAATGGCGGCCCCGTCATCCGCCATATGGCATTGAAATAATTGAAAAAAGTGTAGATTAAGACGTGTTACCCGCCATAAAGCCCGCCTATAACTTTACGCTTGCCCTGGCCTCGATAAACGAGGTGGATGAAGAGCTTGGTGAGCTAACGGGTGGAATCGTAAGATTAATCGTCGGCCTTTAGGCTGACGCGTGATGCGCGCCGCGATTGCTTGACTTCATCTCACGACTCCTAAGACAACAAGGCTCAGAAGAGACCGAGGGCAGATACTTGATCATGGCAAGATGGCTTTTCAGAATTTTTGCAGTTGGCGTGATTGGCGTCCTAGGGCTTGCCACCTATGATTTTTACAGGGGTGGTTACTTCAGTCTGCCGGGAATACCAGACAATGCATATCTCATCGATTTCAGGGACGGCTTCAGGGCTGTGGTAATAGATCCTGAGGTGTCCGACCCTTTGTATGCAAACGTTCCAAGGCATTTTCGTCGCCTAAGGAATGCCAACCCCGACAGAAGGTATCTTGGGGTGCCTTTCGAAGTAGCGCCTTGGCTTCGGGATGCTTGGTCGTTTTGCAAAGCGCCAACCGAGGAAGAACGGGTTTACTTCCAAGAAAGTATGCCCGACGAATGGAAGCAATCGCTTGAATACGCGAGACTTGATGCTGTTTGCTTGAACAGCGTCGATGGTAAGCAGGTTCCGCGTGGGCTGATTTACTCGGTTCCAAACCTCTGACTCTGAAGCTAATCTTAACACGCTGCGTCACTGTATCGCCCACCCACATTTGGTGGGCTTTTTCCTTAATGTCTTCGGCTTGGCTTGCGCTCCATGCCCAAGAAGGACCGTGCTAATGACTAAGGCACAGGAGGCCTGCAACTCTCTGATTGGTCGGCTTGCATGGGTTGAAGGCTAATCGCGCAATAGCTGCTCGATTTCCCTCGCCTCCCGCACAAGCTCGCTCAGCATTTGCCGTTCCTCTGTCCAATCGCCCGACCGCATTCCGTGCTTCCAGGTCGGGTGATCCTTGCCGGAACGATGCCCGCCGCCCGCTCCGTGAAACCGGCACACGCTCCACCCTTTCACCGAAGGCCCTTTGCACCTCTCGCCCGTCCGCTTTGATGTTGCCGTGCACCTGGGGGCCGCGTGGGCCTTGCTCATGGGGTTGTCGTCACCTTTCATCCGTGGCCCTCCCACCATGCTGCACATTGCCGACGACTGCCTGCCCGCCATTTTCGACCGTGACGCGCTCCACCCGGACCACTTGCTGCCCCTTCGAGCGGTAGCGCTTCAGCGTGTCCATTTGCGCGGCGTAACTGCGCAGGAGCTTGTTGTAGGCCCGTTCTGCGGCGTCTTGCTGAGTAATGGTCTCAACATGGTTCAGGCGACGGGCAAACATCATCACTGCTTGATGAGTTGCCGCCATCTGGGCGAGGATCAGCATTTCCGCCGCATCTCTTGGCTGCATTGAGTCCACGAAGCCAAGCGCGAAGTTGGTGGCTTCCTCGTCAAAACGCTTGCCGTGAGAGCCAAGGTTTGTGAGCTGCTGCAAGACACCCGTCGAAACATGCCTGCTGCCCGCACCGGCCTTGATGCGCGAGTAGTCGCCGGAAATGGCAATTTCCAGGTTCTTGCCCTCAAGCTTGAACGCAACCGACGGAATTTCTCGCTCATCCTGCACAGGCAGATTGGCCCCATTCTGCTTTTCGTCATCGGTCAAAGGATTGCCTCCAGGCGTGTTGGGAAGGTTGAAATCGTGATGATCAAGCGGTCGCGGATTGCCCCACCTCGGGCACCCGACTGGCCAGCCGCATCTTGCCTCACTACCACCCACCCCCCTTTAGGGGTGGGGTGGTGGGGCAGTGCGGCAGGTCGGGAATCGTGCCCCACTGCCTCACCTTGCCCCACCTCGGTTTCAGGGGTGGTGGGGTTCATTCGGTTGCCCATTCGCCCACCTCTAGGCAGGGCCGCAGGTTCCTCTTGGCGTCTTCGTGCTGCACCTCTCGCAGCGCCCCGCTTGCTAGCCAGGTTTTCAGCATCCGGGTAATCCGGGCCTTGTCCTTCGCGGCATCCATCCCCAGCACCGAGGCCACGATTTCGCCCGCCCAATCGCTCTTGGCTTGATTGCTGGCACGGGGTGGATTGCCCGCCTTCCATGCGTCCTGAATGGCGCGCTGCACCGCCAGAAGGTCGGCGGCACTCAGCCCCTCGAAATCGTCGGGCCATTCCCAGGCTTCCGTCACACCCACGCTATCGCCGTTCGGCAGGTCAACCGACACCATGCGCCGCCATTCGCGTTTGCCCGGTGGGGCAAGGTTTGCCTTGTCACGGTCGATGCTGAAGTAGGTATTTGGGTCCGAGGAAACCCCGGCATCGGCCTTCTGCGCATCGCTCATGCGGTTCAGGACACGGGCAGACCGGGCAGCACCCAGCAACGCCACCGCGCCCCGGCTGCTTTCCGAGGACGCTTCCTCGCCCCCCAGCTTGCGGGTGTGGTGGACCAACTCAATCGCGCAGTTGCACCGCTCGGCCACGCGGCCCCACTCCTTCGCCACAAGGTCAATTGCGCCGTTGTCGTTCTCATTCACCCGGTGCGAGGACACGAAGGGGTCTACAATCAGCACGTCGATTTGGAGTGCCTCGATTTCCGCGATGATGGCGGCAACCTCGGGCGCGTTGATGGTCGCGCCGTCCCGCGCCTGGGTGGCGGTGCAAAGCCCACGCTCGCGCCCGCTGTCCAGAAAGAGGCGTCCACCCAGCGCCTCTGCGTCTATGCCGTGGTGAATCATGGTAGCCGACACCCGGCGCTCAAGCTCGTCCCTTGGATCTTCGAGGTTCACCACCCAAACCCGAAGCGGCCCCGAAACCCATTCTCCCAGAAGGTTGCGGCCCGAGGCCATTGCGACTGCCTCGCAGATGGTCAGGGAGGATTTTCCCACGCCACCAGGGGCGACGGTGACGCTGACAAAGCGGCGGATCAGATGCCGCCCATAGAGCCATTCCCTGCGCGCGAGGGCGGCAGGGTCACGCCAGACAAACGGGGTCGCCTTGATCGGTTCCGGCGCACCGGTTGGAATGAAGGTGACAGGCTGAGGGGTGATCGCAGTCATGCGGCGGCCCTCCCCTGCAATACGTCATTCCAGTCCAGACCCTGCGGCGCGGGCAGAAGCGACACATCCCAGCCCAGCGCATGGGCGGCACTCGCCAGCACCCGGCCCGCGTTCTCGCCCGCGTCATCACCGTCTGTTGCGACGATCAACCGGCCTGGGCGTTCGGGCAGGCGCAGCGCCTTCATTCCGGGGGCAGAAAGGGCAGCCCATACCGTCGCAGGGCCTTCCAGAAGGCCGCTGCACAGGCTCAGGCCCGTTTCTATGCCCTCACACACCACAAGCGCCCCAGGCCCTTCAGAGAGCGGCACAGCACCACCGCCGCAGGGTCCAAGCATCATCTTGGCGCTGCCCGTGATCCGGCGTCCGGTCTTCTCGAAGAAGGTGCGATGCACCGCCCCGGTGGAAACCTCGGCAACCATCGCAGAGAGCCAGCGCCCGCTTGGTGCGTGGTGCAGGTCCGTTGCCCACCGCAGCGACAGCGGAAGGTCACAGGTGATGCCCCGACCTCGCAGGTATGCCTCTCCCTTCGTGCCGCTGATCGGCATGGAGCGGCACCAGAGGGCGCGGGCCTTGTCCAGTTGCGCCCGTTCATAGTCGGCCCGCTTTGCCTCGGCCTCGGGCTGGGCGATGGGATCATGGGCGAGGCGGTCGAGCGGCAGTCCCGCCGCCTTCACGATTTCGCGGAAGTCGCAGCCGCCCTTGTGGCAGTAGGCCAGAAGCCTGCCGCCCTCATCCCGTAGCGAGAGGGCACGTTGATCGGCGCGGCGCTCGGGTTGGCAGACGGGGCACGGCGCGTTGCCGTGATTGCCGTGCCACTCTCCCCCAATGGCCAGGGTGATTTGACGCGCGTCCGTCATTCTTGGCCCTCCCCATAGACAAGCTGGGCGAGGATACCCGCCACGGGGCCTGAGAGGCCGCACAGACGGCGCAGTCGAGCGAGGCGCAGGCTGATCATGCCGCCACCTCCAGCCCATCCAGGCGGGCCACTGCGCTGCGCAGGAAATATATGCCATAGTCACCGACCCCGGCCTGCCTGCTGCCGGGGTAAATGACGGTTTCAACGTCCAGGCCAAGCTCGTGCTTAAGGACGCAGACGATATCCGAGATCCGCACCGGGGAGGCGCAATAGACCGGCCCCCGCATCAGCAGGTCAAGAATCTGGCGACGGCGCTTTTGCAGGGTCACGGTGACGGCTTCGCCGTCCCTGCGCGTGATCCGGTAGTGCGCCGGGGCGCGGTCTTTCGGCAATTCACCCACGCGGTAAATGCGCTGGGCGTTTCGGGGAGGGTTAATACTGGATTTCATACTCGTCCTCATTGCAGTTGAAACCGCGCAGAGCCTGAGCTAAATCTTGCGTATCGCCCGCAAGAATAAAGCCGCCGCCCATCGCACGGGTGGCGGTTTTCTTATTTCGATGACTTGGCACGGGCTGCTTCCCAAGCCTCGATTTCCGACAGCTTCCAGCGGGTGCAGCCGGGGGTCAGGCTCAGTGGCTTTGGGAAGCCTCGTGATTGCACCCACCGCCAAGGCGTTGCTCTGTGAACATCGTAGCGAGCGGCAACTTGCAGGTCAGAAAAGTAAGTGTCGGGCATTGCGTCTAGCTCCAATCAGTTGCGATTGGGCGCTATTAGAACTTCGCCGCGTTCGGAAATAAACACACATAATCAGAGGCTTAGGCGAATAGGCAAAAACCGCCATTTGCATAAGGACTTTGCGCCTAGGGTCGCAATCGCTTAGGCGGTTTCGCTGGAAACAGGGAGGCATATCGCGCTTGGAGAGCTTCGCCAGCGTCTCCAACCCGAATCTCAACGAGGTACTGCTTTATCTGTCCCGCACCGTTCTTCCAAAGCTGGGGTTCTGCCTTCTTGCATTCCGCCAGTGCTATTTCAGAAATGACGCTGGGATTTTTGACGTCGGGATTTCGTGTGCAAACTGTCTCCATTGCGTCAAGCAATCTATGCATTCTTCTTTTCCTGGCGTCGCGCGAGGCTTTGGTGCCCTTGTCACCAGCATTCTTGCGCATCGCTTTTACATCTGATGCGGCGCTCTCGACACCAAGAGCAATAACCTCAAGGTCTCTCCAATAATAGCCAGCAGCAAAGTCGTTTTCTGCAACGTAATAATGGTATTGGTAGGCGGCGGCGACGTAAGCTGCAGAAGACCTAGGCAAGTTCATTAAGCAGTATTCGAATGCACCTGCAGCCCTCCAGTTTTGACCAAACTGCCGCCGCAATTCATCCGCGCGGAGTTCTCCAATAAAGTCAATAACTTGCTGCGTTAGGCCTTGCCCAAGATATATATCTGCCGCTTCCAGCGTCTCAAAGGCTAGTGGGGAATCGAGGTCACCATAACTTCTAAATCCCACAGAAGATTTGGAATCTATGATATCCGTGTAGTGAACTTTAAGTGGATCAGAAAGCTCTCCTGGTACCTGCCAAGCCTCCTTGATCTCGGAGCCAACAGCGTTGCTCGCCATAAATTCTTTTGCTTCGTCTTCAGAGTAAAAAATAGTAAATCGCGTTTCCCTTGGAAGCATACCCGTCTTAATTGTCAACCAGACGGTCCAGAGTTGCCGACTCTCCCCCGATGGATGCAAGCTTTCGCCCGGCATGGTGTGCTGCAGGCTTACTTCCTCAACTATGCGCTTTCGCGTCGCTGTCCTCGGATCCATTACGCCAACCTCACCACCTCACCAAGAGCAGTACCGCCGCCCAACGCATCCGCCCAATCGCGCATCATGCGCCGCCGCTTCTCTACCATGTCGCCCCGACGATACGCCGCCTCAACAGCGTTGCTGATCTTATGCGCAAGGGCAACCTCAGCCATTTCGCCGGGGTAGTTTGTCCGCTCGGCCACCCAATCGCGGAAGGTGCTGCGTAGCCCATGCGGCACGGCGGGGCGCTTGTTGCGCGGATCAAGGAAGCCGGGGCGCTGATTGCTGACTTCCGCCTCCTGCATACGCCGCATGGTGGCACTCAGGGTCATGTCGGAAAGCTGCCCACCCCGCGCGGCAGGGAATACCAGCGGGTTGCCTTCGAGACGCGGCAGGGCTTTGAGCAGGTCAACGGCAGCCGGTGAGAGTGGCACCTTGTGTTCCCGTTTCATTTTCATGCGCTCGGCTGGGATCACCCACAAACCGCGCTCCAAGTCGATTTCATCCCATGCCGCCCCTCGGACCTCCCCCGACCGAACGGCGGTCAGGGCCAGAAACTCCAAGGCCCGCGCCCCGAAGCCTTCGCGCTTGCGCAGTTCAGCCATCCACCGGGGCGCATCATCAAGGGCAACGGCGGGGTGGTTTTCTTTCTCAGCCACCTTGTCAGGCGCAGGCAGAAGTTCCTTGAGGTTGCCAGCCCATCGCGCCGGATTGTCGCCAGTGCGATGCCCCGCAACCGTTGCCCATGACAGCACCGCCTCGATGCGACCCCGCAGGCGCGATGCCGTTTCGGTCTTGCTCTGCCATATCGGTTGCAGCACCCGCAGAACGTCTTTCACCGTGATCTGCTCAACCTGCATCTGCCCGAGGACGGGCACCGCATACTGATCAAGCGTATTGCGCCACTGGTCGCGGTGCTTGGCATTCTTGAAGCCGTCCAGCTTCGCGGCAAGGCAGCGGTCAACGGCGACCTTGAAAAGCAGTCCTCGGCCTTGCGCCGCCGCCAGGGCAGACTTAAGGGCCTTCCGTTCCTCCACGGGGTCGATACCCCGGCGGATCTGGTCTTTCGCTTCCCGCGCCCGCTCCCTGGCCTGCGCCAAGGTCACATCAGGAAAGCCGCCCAGTCCGATTTCACGGCGAGCTTTACCAACCTTCGTGCGCAGGAGCCAACTGCGGCCATCGTGCGGCGTGATCTGCAACATCAGGCCCGAAACGCCCCCGACAGAGACAACTTCGTTCCACTTGCTCTTTCCGCTGTGGCGCAGGTTTCGCACCTCAAGCGGGGAAAGTTCCTTGGCTAGCTTTGGCATCTTGGTAAAAACCCATACTCTTACCCGCCATAAAGGATACGATTGGGCGCGACTCTTTGCAACGGCCTGCGGCACGTTCTGCGTTATTTAATTGAAATTATGTGATGTTTCCGCAGCGTCTTGCGACAGGTTGCAGTGGGTGAATGGCGGCCCCGTCAGGATTCGAACCTGAGACCTACCGCTTAGGAGGCGGTCGCTCTATCCCCTGAGCTACGGGGCCGCTTCGATCTTGGATAGAGCCACCGCGTGGGATTGGCAAGCGCGGGTCTGTCGGGCTCCGGCGTGTGCCCATGGCTGAAATGCCGGACTTCGTGTCGGTTTTGCCCGGGGTCGCGACGCAGCCAAACGCCATATTGCGCGCAAGACATGCCTTTGCCCGAAGGGAGCCCCCGCATGCGTTATTCCGGCCTTCGCGTCATCAAGGAGGCGCTGACCGGCCACCGCGGCTGGACGCCTGTCTGGCGCGACCCCGCGCCGCAGGCCAGCTACGACTATGTCATCGTTGGCGGCGGCGGCCATGGCCTCGCCACTGCCTATTACCTCGCGAAGGAGTTCCGCCAGGCCCGCATCGCGGTGCTGGAAAAGGGCTACCTCGGCGGCGGCAACGTGGGCCGGAACACCACCATCATCCGCTCGAACTACCTGCTGGACGGGAACGAACCCTTCTACGAATTCTCGATGAAGCTGTGGGAGGGGATGGAGCAGGACTTCAACTACAACGCGATGGTCAGCCAGCGCGGCATCATCAACCTGTTCCATACCGACGCCGCCCGCGACGCGGCGACGCGGCGCGGGAACGCGATGATCCTGCACGGCGCGGACGCCGAGATCCTGGACCGCGATCAGGTCCGGGCAATGTATCCGTTTCTGAACTTCGACAACGCCCGTTTCCCGATCAAGGGTGCGCTGATGCAGCGCCGGGGCGGCACGGCGCGCCATGACGCGGTGGCCTGGGGCTATGCGCGCGGCGCCGACATGCACGGCGTGGACCTGATCCAGAACTGCGAAGTCACCGGCATGCGGATCGAGAACGGGCGCATCCTGGGTGTCGAAACCTCGCGCGGGTTCGTCGGTGCGAAGAAGGTGGGCGTCGCCGTTGCCGGTTCGTCGAGCCGCGTGATGGCCCACGCAGGAATGCGGCTGCCGATCGAAAGCCACGTGCTTCAGGCCTTTGTCTCCGAGGGGCTGAAGCCCTTGATCGACGGCGTGATAACCTTCGGCGCCGGGCATTTCTACGTCAGCCAGTCGGACAAGGGCGGCCTTGTCTTCGGCGGCGACATCGACGGCTACAACAGCTACGCGCAGCGCGGCAACCTGCCGGTGATCGAGGACGTCGCCGAGGGCGGCATGGCGCTGATGCCGATCATCGGGCGGGCGCGGCTTCTGCGGACCTGGGGCGGGGTCATGGACATGTCGATGGACGGTTCGCCCATCATCGACAGGACCCATGTCGAGGGTCTCTATTTCAATGGCGGCTGGTGCTACGGCGGGTTCAAGGCGACGCCCGCCTCGGGCTGGTGCTTCGCGCACCTGCTGGCGACGGACCGGCCCCACGAAACCGCCACGGCCTATCGCTTTGACCGGTTCCTGAAGGGCCTGGCCATCGACGAAAAGGGCCAGGGCCCGACGCCGAACCTGCACTGAGGTCAGACAGATGATCATCAACCATCCCCTTCTTGGCCCCCGCGACGCGCAGGAGTTCGTGTACCTGGGCGACGCGCGCCTGATCGAGCGGCCCGACGGCTTGGCCGAGGGCGCGGCACAGGCGCTCCACGACCACGTCTTCCTGCGCGACAACCCGGCCGGCGAACACCGCGAACTGTGGTTCCACGAACAGGGCGACCGGTCCTGGCTGGTCGTGACCCGCAACACGCTTACCCATGAAATCACGCGCGTCGAACTGGCCCGCGACGTGGCCCGCGCCAAAGGACGTTCGAAATGACGCAGCCGAACCGCATTCCCGGCGGCCTGATCGACCGGGCGCAGACGTTTTCGTTCACCTTCGACGGCAAGCCCTATCGCGGGCATCCGGGTGACACGCTTGCCTCGGCATTGCTGGCGAACGGCGTGCGCCTGATGGGGCGCAGCTTCAAGTATCACCGTCCGCGCGGGCCGATCTCTGCCGGGTCGGACGAACCAAACGCCCTGGTCGAGCTTCGGACCGGCGCGCGCCAGGAACCCAACACCCGCGCGACCGTGGTCGAACTGTTCGACGGGCTTTCGGCGCAAAGCCAGAACCGCTGGCCCTCGCTTGCCTTCGACGCGCTCGCGATCAACGACCGGCTGTCGCCGTTCTTCGCGGCGGGGTTCTACTACAAGACCTTCATGTGGCCGGCGGCGTTCTGGGAAAAGATCTATGAACCGATCATCCGCCGCGCCGCGGGTCTGGGCAGCCTGTCGCGCCTGCCGGACCCCGACATCTACGACAAGGGTTTCCTGCACTGCGATGTCCTGATCATCGGCGCGGGGCCCGCGGGCCTTGCCGCAGCCCTGACCGCCGGTCGGTCGGGCGCGCGGGTGATCCTCGCGGATGAGGATTTTCGCATGGGCGGACGCCTGAACGCCGAAACCCACGGTGTCGGCGGCATGGCGGGCGCGGACTGGGCGGCGCAGGCGGTGGCCGAACTTGCCGGCATGCCGAACGTGCGCGTGATGGCGCGGACGACAATCCTCGGGGCATTCGACCACGGCATTTACGGCGCGGTGGAGCGGGTCAGCGACCATTTGCCGGTTCCCGCCGCGGGGCAGCCGCGCCAGATCCTGTGGCGCATCTACGCCCGTCGCGCGATCCTGGCCGCCGGCGCGACCGAGCGCATGATCGCGTTCGAGGACAACGACCGGCCCGGCATCATGCTGGCCAGCGCCGTGCGGGCCTATGCCAACCGCTGGGGCGCGACGGCCGGGCGCCGCGTCGCGGTCTTCACCAACAACGACGACGGGCTGCGCACCGCCGAGGACCTGCGGGCAAGCGGCGTGGAGATCGCCGCGATCATCGACAGCCGCAAGGGCGAGGAAGTGGTCGGCAGCCGCGGCCGGCTGGGCCTGCGCTCGGTCACGGTGCGCGGCGGCTCGGGCAAGACGCGGACGGTAGAGTGCGAGGCGCTGGCGGTCTCGGGCGGATGGAACCCGAACCTGCACCTGACCTCGCACCACCGGGGCAGGCCGGTCTGGGACGACACCATCGCCGCCTTCATTCCCGGCCCCGGCGGGCCGGGTGGGCTTGTGGCCGCAGGTGCCGCGGCGGGGCAGCTTTCGACCCATGCGGCATTGCGGTCCGGCGCGGCTGCGGCTGCGGCGGCTCTGGCCGATCTTGGCCAAACCGCGGCCGCCTTCGACTTGCCCGAGGCCGAGGACGCCCCGGTGTCGATCACGCCCAAGTGGCATGTCGCCGGAAAGGGCCGCGCCTGGGTCGATCCGCAGAACGATGTCACCGTCAAGGACGTGAAGCTGGCCCACCAGGAGGGCTTCCGCTCGGTCGAGCATCTGAAGCGCTACACGACGCTGGGCATGGCGACCGACCAGGGCAAGGCCGGCAACCTCCTTGGTCTTGCGGTCATGGCGGAAATGACCGGGCAGACCATTGCTCAGACCGGCACGACGATCTATCGCCCGCCCTACACGCCGGTCGCGATGGGCGCGCTTGCGGGCCGGTCGCGCGAAAAGGACTTCAAGCCGACGCGGCTGACGCCCTCGCACAAGTGGGCGGCCGAACAGGGGGCGGAGTTCGTCGAGGTGGGCATGTGGCTGCGCGCCCAGTGGTTCCCGAAACCGGGAGAGACGCACTGGCGTCAGTCCGTGGAACGCGAGGTTCTGGCAACACGCGCCTCGGTCGGGATCTGCGACGTGACGACGCTGGGAAAGATCGACATCCAGGGCAAGGATGCCGGCGCTTTCCTGGACCGGGTCTACGCCAACACCTTCTCGACCCTCCCGGTGGGCAAGGTGCGCTATGGCCTGATGCTGCGCGAGGACGGAATGGTCATGGACGACGGCACGACCGCGCGTCTGGCCGAGGATGAATGGGTGATGACGACGACCACGGCCAACGCGGTCCCGGTCTTCCGACACCTTGAATTCTGCCGCCAGTGCCTCTGGCCCGACATGGACGTGCAGATGATCTCGACGACCGAGGCCTGGGCGCAGTTTTCCGTCGCCGGTCCGAATGCGCGGCGCTTGCTGGAAAAGGTGGTGGACCAGGATATCTCCGACGCGACCTTCCCCTATATGGCCTGCGCCAACATCACCGTTTGCGGCGGCCTCAGGGCGCGGCTTTTCCGCATCTCTTTCTCGGGCGAGCTTGCGTATGAGATCGCGGTTCCGACCCGCTATGGCGACGCGATGATCTGCGAACTGATGAAGGCCGGAGAGGAGTTCGGCGCGGTGCCCTACGGGACCGAGTCGCTGGGCGTCATGCGTGTCGAGAAGGGCCATGTCGCGGGCAATGAGCTGAACGGCCAGTCCACCGCGCTGAACATGGGGCTGGGCAAGATGGTGTCGAAGAAGAAGGACGCCATCGGAATGGTCCTTTCCCAGCGTGAGGGTATGGTGGCCGAGGGCGGGTTGCGGCTGGTCGGCGTCAGGCCCGTCGATCCGGCGCAGCCGCTGACTGCCGGCAGTCACTTCATCGCCACCGGCAAGCCCGCAGTCTCTGCCCACGACGACGGCTGGCTGACCTCGGTCGTCTATTCGCCGCACCTGGGCCATTCCATTGCTCTGGGCTATCTCAAGAACGGCTCCGCCCGCGTGGGAGAGCGCATGCGCGCGGTCAACCTGCTGAAGAAAACCGATGTCGAGATCGAAATCGTCAGCCCGCATTTCTTCGATCCGGAAGGGGAGCGTCTTCGTGCCTGATCATTCGTTGAAATCCGTGACCCCGCTGGGGCACGACATGCCCGAAAGCGTGACCGTCGGACCGATCACCATCGCCGAGGTGACGGATATCGCCATGGCCTCGGTGGCCGCGCGGCAGGGCCGCATCGCCGATGTGGCCGACGCTGCGCAGAAGATCGGTGTGACCCTGCCCGAAGCCGGACGCCATGCCGCCGGCACACCCTGTTCCGCGTTCTGGACGGGGCCGGAGATGTGGATGGTCGAGGCGCCCTTTGCCACGCACGAAGATATCGTGGCCGCGCTGAAGCCCGTCTTCGGGGATGCGGCATCCCTGACCGAGCAAACGGACGCCTGGGTGCGGCTGCGCGTCAGCGGCGCGGACCTGCCGCGGTTGTTCGAAAGGCTTTGCAACGTCGATCTGGCGCGCAGCTCGGCAGGTGACGCCATCCGCACGATGATCGAGCATCTGGGGGCGTTCCTGCTGATCCGCAGGCCGGACGAGATCGACGTGATCAGCGCGCGGTCTTCGGCCGCATCGCTTCATCACGCCCTTGCGGCGGCGGCGAAAAGCGCCTTCTGACGCTCAGGCACGCCGGGTTTCGGGCACCGGCGGCATCGCCCCCGACAGGCCGCGCAGCCCCGCAAGGCTGCGCCGTTCCTCGCGCGGGCCGATGCCGAAGGCGGCGGCGTAGTACCGGGCAAGTTCGGTCGAGCTGGAATAGCCGACCGACTGCGCGATTTCCGTCAGCGACGCGTTCGAGAAGATGACCCGCTGACGCGCACGGCGCAGCCGCATCAGCCTGTAGTAGCGCAAGGGCGTCTGGCCCGTCGCGGCCTTGAAAACCCGCTCAAGCTGGCGTTCGGACAGCGCCACGGCGGTCGCGACGTCGGCGATCTGGATCGGATCCTCGATATGGTCGGCAAAAAGCGCGATCGCGGCCCGGACCGGCGCGGGCAGCAGCGTCTCGGTCCCCCCCGCGCCCGCCACCGGCATGGTCTGGACCGCGTTTTCGTCGCGCACGAAGGGGTGCTGGAACCAGCAGGCGACCTCGGTCATCGTCGGGCGGCCCAGCCGCTCTTCGATCAGACGCAGCATCAGGTCGAAGACCGCGCCTGCGCCCGAAACGGTGATCCGTCGGCGGTCGCGCAGGATCGCGGCCTGCGTTGCGTCGATCAGCGGGAACTCGGCGGCAAAGGCGGCTTCATAGCACCAGTGCACGGAACAGCGCCGTCCCTCCATCAGCCCGGTGCGCGCCAGCGGAAAGATCCCGCCCGAAAAGGCGCCGATGGTGACGCCGGAGCGGTCCAGCCAGCGCACCTGCGCCTGCGAACGGCGCGGGTCCTCGAATGTGCCCGACGGTCCGGACAGGAAGAACAGGTAATCAAGCCCCCGTGCCTCATCCAGGCTCATGTCGGGGTCGAAGCGCACCTCTGCGCTCGATCGCACCGGCGCCGCGCTTTCCCCGACCAGTTTCCAGGCGAACTCTTTCCGACCAGTGATTTCATTGGCCGCGCGCAGCGGTTCGATCGCCGACGTCAGGCACGCCATCGGAAAGCCGGGGAAAAGAAGGAAGCCCAGTGTTTCCGTCGTTCCGTTTCCCGAGGTGATCATATCGCGTTCGCCCCTATTGAGTGCAGACTATTTTCACAGTAGTGAAAATGGGCACGTTCCCCAGCCATGATATGCCCATGTCGCCGAAACAGCCAGACGCAGGGACGGACGCACCCGCGATCACCCCTGCCAAGCCCGCGTTCAACCAGGACCCGCACCGCGTGCGCGAACTGACCGAGCGCAATCTTGAAAGCGCCATCGGCCGCGAGGTTCGCGCCTTCCGCCACCAGCAGGGGATGACGGTCGCGCAACTGTCGCAGGTGACCGGCCTTTCGATCGGCATGCTGTCGAAGATCGAAAACGGCATGACGTCGCCCTCGCTCACCACGCTTCAGATCCTGAGCCACGCCTTTTCGACGCCGCTCACCTCGTTCTTCCGCGGATACGAGGAACGGCGAGAGGTGCAGCATGTCAAAGCCGGAGAGCATGTGGAGATCGAGCGCCGCGGCACGCGGGCAGGCCACCAATACAACCTTCTGGGCCATATAGGGTCGAACTCCTCCGGCGTGGTGGTCGAGCCTTACCTGATCACCCTGACCGAGCAGTCCGACACCTTCCCCGCCTTTCAGCACGACGGGATCGAACTGCTTTACATGCTTGAGGGTGAGGTCACCTATCGCCACGGCGATCAGCTTTTCAACATGACCCCCGGCGACAGCCTTTTCTTCGACGCGGATGCGCCGCATGGCCCCGAGGTGCTGGTGAAGCTGCCCGCGCGCTACCTGTCCGTGATCGCCTATCCTCAGGCCTGAGAGCGGCCATGGTGATGCCGCCAGACCTCGGTCCGTACGCGGGCGGTCTTGTAGGCGTCCATGATCGCCAGGGCGTAGACGAACAGCCCGCCAGCGAACTTGCCCACGACCGAGACATCGGGCGACGCCGTCTTGAGCGTGAAGCCGCCCAGCAGCAGCATGAAGAAGACGAAGATCAGACCCCGGTACGGCTGCCGGTTCAGAACCTGGCCGGACCCGGGCAGGATGATCGCCGACGCAAGCACCAGATAGGGGTTCAACGGGGATCTGGGGGCCGGGGTCATGCGGAGAGGCTTTCCTGAAAGGGCGTCTGGCTTGCAATGATATCGTCGCGCAACGCCAGAAGCGATTCAAGCACCGGTTCCAGGCGGGTGGGGTCAAGCTGATCCGCCGCCATCTCTGCATCGCGATAAAGCAGGTAACGGGTGCGGTCGGCTTCTTCGGCAAGGAAGACGACCCGAAGCCCGCGGGGCGAGACGATCAGTTCCTTTATGCGCGGGTCGTCGAACAGGCCAAGGTGCGGCCTCAGGACGGCCTCCGGGAGCAGGCTGGCGGCATCGTCGCTGCGAATGGTCGCCGTTTCCGGGAATCCCGCGGGAAGGGCGATCTGGTCCGACAGGCCGTTGAAGTTCGAGAAGGGCTCAAGCCCCGTCGGCCGCATCATCAGGTCCAGCGTGGCGCGAAGCGGCAGGGGTTCGGGCAGGGTGACAAGCACCCAGAGCGCGGGAAGCTTGCGGAAGGTCAAGGTGTCGGGAACCGCCTGCAGGTCCACCAGCCGGCCCCGGTAACGCCCCGAAAGGCGCGGGAATCCTGCCGTCCCTTCGCCTGTCCGGCGCTCGTTCAGCAACGACTTGGCGGCGTCGAAGTAGCGTGCACGGTTCGCGCTGCGTTCGCGGCCCGCGCGAAGCGAGCGCGTCAGCAGCAGCGCGACCAGCAGGCCCGCGCCAAGGGCCAGAAGCATCAGGAAAAGACGGTCCATCACAGGGCCTCCGGATGGAAATGGCCCGCCGGGGCGGGCCACCTCCGATTTCACTGGGGATCAGTAACCTTCGGGTTTCGGCCAGGGCATCGTGAACTGCGCGCCGCGGCTCACGAAGCGGTAGCGCCAGAAGTGGAACCAGAGCGAGACCACGATGTAGAATCCGATCATCGCGATCAACTGCGTGCCGTAGCCCAGGAACACCGCGAAGAAGGTGATCCCGCAAAGGCAGAGCAGCACGATGGCCGGCAGCGGGTGGAACGGATGTTCGTAGCCCCGTTTGATCGTGTTCAGGGGCCATTTCTTGCGGAACATGATCACGTTCAGGGGCATGAAGGTGTATTCCAGCAGGCCGGACAGGATCGAGAACGTAATCACCTGGTCAAGCGGAGCGCCAAGCGCGAAGATCAGCGCGATCGGCACCAGGAACACGATCGAACGGTAGGGCGTGCGATACCTGGGATGCACCGCGCCGAACCAGCCCGGCAGGTACTTGTCGCGGCCCATGGCGAACCACGCTCGGCTGGCGTCGTTGATGCAGCCGTTGGCGGACGCGAGCGTCGCGAAAAGCGTCCCGAAGCCCAGCAGCCAGACAAGCCCGGTTGACCCCGACAGGCGCGCGGTGTCGAAGAGCGGCGCGACCGAACCGTCGACGCCGTCGCCCAGGTATTCCCACGGCAACACGCCCGAGCACGTGTACCAGGTCAGCGTCGCCGCGATCAGCAGCGTCATGATGCCGGCGAGCGTGCCGAACGGCAGCGCCCGGGCGGGTGAGCGGACTTCCTCGGCCGCCTGGGTCGTGCCCTCGATGCCAAGGTAGTACCATAGGCCGAAGTGCATCGCCGCCAGCACGCCGATCCAGCCGTAGGGCAGTTCATGCCCCTCCATCAGGGCCGCATGCTGCATGATGCCACCGCCAAGAACGCCGGAGGTCGACAGGAACAGCACGAGAATGGCCACGAAGGCGATCGCGGTGATGACAAGGTTGAAGGTCAGAGTCGCAAGCACGCCGCGGTAGTTCAGCCATGCCAGGAACATGATGACGAGGATGATGAAGGGCCTTTGGTCAAGTTCGCCCGCATATCCGGTCATGCTTGCCACGACCGAGACCAGATAGCCCGCCGTGATCGCGTTCGCGGCCTCCAGCATCGTATAAGCGAAGGTGAGGTACAGCCCGACGTTGAACGCCATCAGCGGGCCGACGATGTGCTTGGCCTGCGTGTATTGACCGCCCGCGGCGGCGACGGTCGAGGTGACTTCGGAGTCGATCATCGCGACGCAGCTGTAAAGGATGCCCGCGAACCAGCAGGCGATCAGCGCCGCGTAGGCGCCACCCTTGCCGACCGCGAAGTTCCAGCCCATGTATTCGCCGACCAGAACGATGCCCACGCCCAGTGCCCACACATGCGCGGGTCCAAGGACGCGCAACAGTCCGACGACCGTTCCGTGCGGACCGAAGCCATCCATCTCTTTCGAAGTGATATCGGTGTTTGCCATGATCCCGCCCCTCAGATCTTGTGCTCTTCGGTCATGGCCTCAAGCTCGCCTTCGCGCGATGAGGTCAGGACATCTTCCGAGTAGGTCGTATCCGTCTTGAGCCAATCGGCGACCATGAACAGGCCCAGAAGCGCAGAGACGCCCCAGGCCGCGTATTCCAGCATTTGCCAGGTTTCCATCTGCGCCCCTCACTTTCCGTCGAATTTCTCCGCGATGACCTCGCGGTATTCGGTTTCCGAAAACTTCAGCATCAGCACGTAGTAGGCTATGATGACCACGATCATCGCGAGCAGCGCCCCGGTGGTGAAGGAGTAGTCGAAGCGCGCCAGGATCAGGTCGTGCGCGCTTTCGGGCGTATAGCCGAGGGCCTCGTATTGCGCCGCTTGCGCCGGGGTCTGACCCAGCGATTCCCAGGTGGGATTCGCTTCGGGCGCCGCGACAGTCTTGGCCGCACCCGAAAGTCCCATCTTCAGCGGAACGAACAGCGCGCCGAGCGTCAGTACCACCAGAAAAATCACGTCGAATATCTGGCTGGCCTTGCTTTGCGTCGGGGCTATGTATCTTGCCATGTCGATTACCCCTCTGCCACGCTGGCTTTTTCGCCGAACTTCGCCGCGCGGGCCTCGTCCAGAAACTTGATGTCGAGCCCGTACATGAAGTCGCGGTCCTCACGATAATGGCGCAGCATCGCCACGATCGCCGCGGTGTTGAACAGCAGGACTATTCCGCCGCCGATCAGAAGAATCACGCGCGCCGCGCTTGACGGGGCCAGCGACCAGGTGGCGATCGCCACGAAGATCACCGCCAGCCACAGGCCGATGACGAATGCCCAGGCCACCAGAACGTCGCGCTGGTGCATCGCTTGGATGCGTCCAGACAGGTCTGACACTTTCCACTCCTCCCTATGTTGTCTTCGATCCCGGCTGCACATCGTCTGAGGGCGGTCGGGTACTTTTCTCCTCGTCAACTTTTTTTTCTACAGGGAATATCTCCTGCGGCAATCTGTCAAGCTTTCTGTGAGTGCGCGAAAGGTGGACACCTTCGTCCGCCCTCGCAAAGAGGATGGATGGCTACCCCCTATGGTTAAAAATGTTTCTTGCTAGTTGAATCGAAAATGCGAAGCTGCTAGCGTCGCTTCATAATCATTTGGGAGCGCATCATGTGCGGCATCGTCGGCCTTTTCCTGAAGGACCCCTCATTAGAACCAAAGCTTGGTGCCATGCTGGCGGACATGCTTGTCACCATGACCGACCGCGGCCCCGACAGCGCAGGCATCGCGATCTATTCCGGCGCCCGTGACGGCATCGGCAAGATCACCGTGCAATCCGCGCAGCCCGAGGCGGACTTCCGGAACCTGGACGAGGATCTGAAGAACGCGATCGGCACGCCCGTGCTGCTTCTGATCAAAAGCACGCATGCTGTGCTTGAGGTGCCGCTGGATCAGCTTGAGGCTGCGCGCACGGCACTTGCCCATCTGCGCCCGGCCGTGAAGATCATGAGCGTCGGCGACAGCATCGAGATCTTCAAGGAGGTGGGGCTGCCGAAGGACGTGGCCGCGCGGTTCGACATTGCCCGGATGAAGGGCACGCACGGGATCGGGCACACCCGCATGGCGACCGAATCGGCCGTCACCACCATGGGTGCGCACCCGTTTTCAACCGGGTCCGACCAATGTCTGGTGCACAACGGTTCACTTTCGAACCACAACTCGGTCCGCCGGACCCTGAAGAAGGCGGGCATGACCTTCGAGACGGAAAACGACACCGAGGTCGCCGCGGCCTTCCTGTCCCACAAGATGGAGGACGGCGCCGGGCTTGGGCAGGCGATGGAGGCCACGCTGACAGACCTTGATGGCTTCTTCACCTTCGTCGTCGGCACCAAGAACGGCTTTGGCGTCGTGCGCGATCCGATCGCCTGCAAGCCCGCGGTCATGGCCGAAACCGATCAGTACGTCGCCTTCGGATCCGAATACCGCGCCCTTGTCGATCTGCCGGGCATCGAAGACGCCCGCGTCTGGGAACCTGAACCCGCCACCGTGTATTTCTGGGAACGCTGAGCATGCCGAGTTTCGATCTGGGGGCGCACGGGTTGCGTGCGCTCAATAGCAACCTGCACGCCCTCAAGGGGCAGACCAACGAAACCCAATGGGACATCGTCAATCCCCGCGGCAGCCATGCCATCGCCGTGGGCGTTGATGCGCCCGTGGACATCACCGTTCACGGGTCCACGGGATACTACTGCGCCGGCATGAACAAGCAGGCGACGGTCCGGGTGAAGGGTTCAGCCGGTCCGGGGGTGGCGGAAAACATGATGTCGGGCACGGTCATCGTGGACGGCGACGCCAGCCAATACGCCGGCGCAACCGGCCGCGGCGGGCTTCTGGTGATCAAGGGCAATGCGTCGTCGCGCTGCGGGATCTCGATGAAGGGCATCGACATCGTCGTTCACGGTTCGATCGGCCACATGTCGGCCTTCATGGCGCAATCGGGCAACCTGGTGGTGCTGGGCGATGCGGGCGATGCCCTTGGCGACAGTCTGTACGAGGCGAGACTGTTCGTGCGCGGCAACGTGAAAAGCCTTGGTGCCGACTGCATCGAAAAGGAAATGCGGGCAGAGCACCTGGAGATTCTGGAAAACCTGCTTCGCCGCGGCGAGGCGGACGCCAAGGCCAGGCCGGAAGAGTTCCGGCGCTACGGTTCGGCCCGCAAGCTCTACAACTTCAACATCGACAACGCGTCGGCTTACTGAGGACCGAACATGAGCGACTTCCCCCATACGCCGCCGCGCCAGTCCTGGACCTTTTCGAACGACACCAACGCCGAGATTCGCCGGGCCGCGGCGTCCGGCATCTACGACATTCGCGGCGGCGGCTCGAAGCGGCGGCTGCCGCATTTCGATGACCTTCTGTTCCTGGGCGCCTCGATCAGCCGCTATCCGCTGGAGGGCTACCGCGAAAAATGCGCGACCGACGTCTGGCTCGGCACGCGCTACGCGCAAAAGCCGATCCACCTGGATATTCCCGTCACGATCGCGGGCATGAGCTTCGGTTCGCTCTCGGGCCCCGCGAAAGAGGCGCTGGGTCGCGGCGCGACGCTTGCCGGGACCTCCACCACGACCGGCGACGGCGGCATGACCGAGGAAGAGCGCGGCCATTCCAAGACGCTGGTCTATCAGTACCTGCCCTCGCGCTACGGCATGAACCCTGATGACCTGCGCCGTGCGGATGCGATCGAGCTTGTCGTGGGGCAGGGCGCCAAGCCCGGCGGCGGCGGCATGCTGCTGGGCCAGAAGATCTCCGACCGCGTCGCGGAAATGCGGACGCTTCCCAAGGGGATCGACCAGCGCTCGGCCTGTCGTCACCCCGACTGGACCGGGCCCGACGATATGGAAATCAAGATTCTGGAACTGCGCGAGATCACCGACTGGCAAACCCCGATCTACGTCAAGGTCGGCGGCGCGCGGCCCTATTACGACACGGCGCTTTCGGTGAAGGCCGGTGCCGACGTCGTGGTTCTGGACGGGATGCAGGGCGGCACCGCCGCCACCCAGGACGTTTTCATCGAACATGTCGGCCAGCCGACCCTTGCCTGCATTCCCCAGGCGGTGAAGGCGCTTCAGGACCTTGGCATGCACCGCAAGGTGCAGCTTGTGGTCTCGGGCGGCATCCGGACGGGCGCGGACGTCGCCAAGGCCTTGGCCCTCGGAGCCGATGCCGTGTCGATCGGAACAGCAGCGCTGGTGGCGCTGGGCGACAACGACCCGGCGCTGGAAGAGGAATACCGCAAGCTTGGAACCACCGCCGGCGCCTACGACGACTGGCACGAAGGCAAGGATCCCGCCGGGATCACCACGCAGGATCCGGAACTGTTCAGCCGTTTCGACCCGGTGATGGGCGGCCGCCGCCTGGCCAATTACCTCAAGGTGATGACGCTTGAGGCGCAGACGCTCGCGCGGGCCTGCGGCAAGAACCACCTGCACAACCTCGAACCTGAAGATCTCTGCGCGCTGACCGTGGAAGCGGCCGCGATGGCGGGGGTGCCGCTGGCGGGAACCAGCTGGATACCCGGGCGGGGCGGATACTGATCGGATCAAGACAACAGGGGCGCGGCGGCCAACGACCGCGCCCTTCTCAATCCAACCGGGAGACCTGTAAATGCCGAAGGATCTGGCCAAGTTCGCGAAGGACAATGGCGTCAAGTATTTCATGATTTCTTACACCGACCTGTTCGGCGGCCAGCGCGCCAAGCTGGTGCCGGCAGAGGCGATCGCCGACATGACCGAAGACGGCGCGGGTTTCGCCGGTTTCGCGACCTGGCTGGACCTGACGCCCGCGCATCCCGACCTGATGGCGGTTCCCGACACCGACTCGGTCATCCAGCTGCCCTGGAAGCCCGAGGTGGCCTGGGTGGCCGCCACCGCGACAATGGAGGGCGAACTGGTCAGGCAGGCGCCGCGCAACGTGCTGAAAAACCTGATCGACGAGGCCGCGAAAGAGGGGCTGCGCGTCAAGACCGGGGTCGAACCGGAGTTCTTCCTTCTGTCCGCCGACGGCAGCAAGATCTCGGATGAATACGATACCGCGGAAAAGCCCTGCTACGACCAGCAGGCGATCATGCGCCGCTATGACGTGATCGCGGAAATCTGCGACCACATGCTGGCGCTTGGCTGGAAGCCCTATCAGAACGACCATGAGGACGCGAACGGCCAGTTCGAGATGAACTGGGAATACGATGACGTCATGGCGACCGCCGACAAGCATTCGTTCTTCAAGTTCATGGTGAAGTCGGTCGCTGAAAAGCACGGATTGCGCGCAACCTTCATGCCGAAACCCTTCAAGGGCCTGACCGGTTCGGGCTGCCACGCCCATATCTCGGTCTGGGACATGGACGGCAAGACCAACGCCTTTGCGGACAAGGGCGCGGAACTGGGCCTGTCAGAGCGTGGCCGTCACTTCCTTGGCGGCATCATGAAACATGCCTCGGCCCTTGCCGCGATCACCAACCCGACGGTCAACAGCTACAAGCGGATCAACGCGCCGCGCACGTCCTCGGGCGCGACCTGGGCGCCGAACACTGTGACCTGGACGGGGAACAACCGCACCCACATGGTCCGGGTGCCCGGTCCTGGCCGGTTCGAACTGCGCCTGCCCGATGGCGCCGCCAACCCCTATCTGCTGCAGGCCGTGATCATCGCGGCCGGCCTGGACGGCGTGCGTTCCAAGGCCGATCCCGGCAGGCGGTACGACATCGACATGTATGCGGAGGGCCACAAGGTCAAAGGAGCCCCGAAGCTGCCATTGAACCTTCTGGACGCACTGCGGGAATACGACAAGGACAAGACTCTGAAGGCGATGATGGGCGAAGAGTTCTCGAACGCCTACATGAAGCTGAAGCATCGGGAGTGGAACAGCTTCGTTTCGCACTTCTCGCACTGGGAACATGAAAACACGCTGGACGTGTAAGTTGCACCGCTTTGGAAAGCCGAAAAAGGCGCCGCATCCGCGGCGCCTTTCTGCGTTGCGGTGGGGTTGCCTGCGTCACCGTGAGAAATTTGATCAAATTTGCGCCCGGGCACTTGCGCGCGGTGCGGCGCGCTGGCACTGTCCGCGCCGAAAGTGAGGTGCACGATGATCGAGAAGCGCAATTTCTACATCAACGGCCAGTGGGTCGCGCCCGCAGCACCGCGTGACTTGGCCGTGATCAACCCGTCGACCGAGGACCCCTGTGCGATCATCTCGCTGGGCGACCAGGCCGATACCGACGCGGCCGTCGCCGCGGCCAAGGCCGCCTTTCCCGCGTGGTCGGCGACCCCGCCGGCGGAACGCCGCGCCATCGTCGCGCGCATCCTGGAACAGTACGAGGCGCGCAAAGAGGAATTCGCCCACGCCATCTCGATGGAGATGGGAGCCCCGATCGATATGGCGCTGGAACAGCAGGCCCCGTGCCTGCCCTGGCACACCGGCAACTTCCTGCGCGCCTTCGACCATATCGAATGGGTCAGGCCGCTGGGCGACCACGCGCCGGGCACCATGATCGCGCTTGAACCGATCGGCGTCGTGGGCCTGATCACGCCCTGGAACTGGCCCGTGAACCAGATCGCGCTCAAGGCCATCCCCGCGATGCTGGCGGGCTGTACCTGCGTGCTGAAACCCTCTGAGGAAAGCCCGCTGAACGCGATGCTTTTCGCAGAATTCTGCCACGATGCCGGCGTGCCGCCGGGGGTGTTCAACCTTGTGAACGGGGACGGAATGGGCGTGGGCGCGCAACTGTCGAGCCACCCGGATGTCGAGATGATTTCCTTCACCGGCTCGACGCGCGCCGGACGCGCGATTTCCAAGGCCGCGGCCGAGACGCTCAAGCGGGTGACGCTGGAACTTGGCGGAAAGGGCGCGAACGTGATCTTTGCCGATGCCGACGAAAAGGCGGTCAAGCGCGGCGTGCTTCACTTGATGAACAACACCGGCCAAAGCTGCAACGCGCCGTCACGCATGCTGGTCGAGCGCGCGATCTATGACCGCGTCGTCGAAGAGGCGGCCGAGGTCGCGAAGGCGATCAAGGTCGGCCCGGCCTCGGAACACGGTCGCCACATCGGCCCCGTCGTCAACAAGCGGCAGTGGGACCAGATCCAGGGCTACATCCAGAAGGGCATCGACGAAGGCGCAAGGCTGGTCGCGGGCGGTCTTGGCCTGCCCGAGGGGATGAACAAGGGCTACTACGTCCGCCCGACCATCTTCGCCGACGTCAGACCCGGCATGACCATCGAACGGGAGGAAATCTTTGGCCCCGTGCTGTCGATCGTCCCCTTCGAGGATGAGGCCGAAGCGGTGACGATCGCCAACGACACGCCCTACGGCCTGACCAACTATGTCCAGACCCAGGACCCTGGCCGCGCCAATCGCATGGCGCTGAGGCTGAAATCCGGTATGGTCGAGATGAACGGGAAGCCCCGCGGCGCAGGCGCGCCCTTTGGTGGGGTCAAGGCATCCGGCCGCGCCCGCGAAGGCGGTATCTGGGGCATCGAGGAATTCCTGGAGGTCAAGGCGATCTCTGGCTGGACCGCCGAACTCGCGGCTGAGTAAGCACGCGGCCCTGCCCGGCACAGGCGGCAAGCCGCAGCCGGGCAGGGCCGGACGCGTCGGCCTGAACCGACCGTCGACTGGCCCAAAACGACATTTCTTCTCGTGCGAATGTCGCGGCCAACACTTTCCTGCCCGGATGCCGTCACCGTAGTATCGCGCTCGAAGGCGCAGTCCCGGGAGACACGATCATGGCACAGGAAGACACGACGCCCAGAGCACGCCACGGCGGGCGGGAAGCGCGGCGCCGGGAGCGGACGCAAAAGGCCGCCGGCCTCGGACGGCCGTATATTCTGCGCAACATTCCGACCTACGACATCCTCTCAGAGGAAAATCTGGAACGGATCGAGCAAGCCGCGGACCGCATCCTGGCCGAGACGGGGATTGCCTTCCGCGACGATCCTGTCGTGCTTGACATGTGGCGCAACGCCGGCGCGACGGTCGAAGGCGAGCTGGTGAAGTTCGAACCCGGCATGCTGCGCGAGATCCTGCGCTCGGCCCCCGCCGAGTTCACCCAACACGCGCGCAACCCGGAAAACTCGGTCAGGATCGGCGGGCGCAACGTGGTGTTCGCCCCTGCCTACGGCTCGCCCTTCGTGATGGACCTGGACCGGGGGCGGCGCTTCGGCACGCTTCAGGACTTCCAGAACTTCGTGAAGCTTGCGCAATCCTCGCCCTGGCTTCACCACTCGGGCGGGACGATCTGCGAACCGACCGACATCCCGGTGAACAAGCGTCACCTGGACATGGTCTACGCCCATCTGCGCTATTCCGACCGCTGCTTCATGGGCTCGGTCACCGCCGAAGAGCGCAGCGACGATTCGATCGAAATGGCGCGCATCGTCTTCGGCCGCGACTTCGTGGACGAAAACTGCGTGATCCTGGGCAACGTCAACGTGAACTCTCCGCTGGTCTGGGACGGGACGATGACGAAATCGCTGCGCGCCTATGCGCGCGCCAATCAGGCCGCGGTGGTCGTGCCATTCATCCTCGGTGGCGCCATGGGGCCGGTGACCAACGCCGGCGCCATCGCGCAGTCGCTGGCCGAAACCATGGCGGGCTGCGCGCTGACCCAGCTGGAACGCAAGGGCGCACCGGTCGTCTTTGGCAACTTCCTTTCTTCGACCCAGCTCAAGACCGGCTCGCCCTCCTTCGGGACGCCGGAACCGGCGATCGGGTCGATGGTCGTCGGCCAGCTTTGCCGCCGGCTGAACCTGCCGATGCGCTGCTCGGGCAATTTCACCACCTCGAAGCTGCCCGATGCGCAGGCGATGACCGAGGGCATGATGTCGATGATGGCGGCGATTCACTGCGGGACGAACTTCATCCTTCATTCCGCCGGCTGGCTCGATGGGGCATTGTCGATGTCCTACGAGAAATTCATGCTCGACGCCGACCTCTGCGGCGCGCTGCACACCTACCTCGACGGTATAAGGATCGACGACAACCAACTGGCCGTGGATTCATTTTCGGAAGTCGGGCCAGGCAACCACTTCTTCGGCTCGTCCCACACGCTGGCAAACTACGAAACCGCGTACTGGGACAGCGAGACCGCGGACAACAGCCCGTTCGAGCAGTGGGAGCTTGCCGGCGGCGACGACGCGGCAACGCGCGCGAACCGGCTCTGGAAACAGAAGCTGCGGGAATACGAGGCGCCCGCGCTTGACCAGGGAACCGACGAGGCGCTGCAAGACTTCGTGGCGAAGAAGAAGGCCAGCATGGCGGACGCCTGGTACTAGGCTGCAAGAACCGCCCGGGCCGTGATGGACCCGGCGACAGACCGCCGGCTGCATACGTCAGCCTGCCCGACCCTTGAAAGAAAGCACGATGTCCGAAGGTCCTTCGTCCGCCCACCCGCACCTCCTGTCCTCGATCGAGCTTCGGGGCCAGACGCTCAGAAACCGCATCGTCTTCGGGGCGCATACCGCGAACATGTCCGACATGGGCCTGCCCGGCCCCCGGTTTGCCGGCTATCTGCTGGAACGCGCCTTGGGTGGCGCGGGCATGATCGTGGCCGAGCCGATGCCCGTCCACCGCACGGGGGTCCTGACACGCGGGAACTTCCTGCATTCCACGGACGAGGTCATCCCGCATTTCCGCAAGGTGACCGAACCGGTGAAAGAGGCGGGCGCCGTGATCCTGCAACAGCTCTACCACATCGGCGCGCACGGGGATTCCGACCTTAGCTTCGCGCCGCACTGGGGGCCGTCGGGCGGGCCATCCTATCACGACAGCGACGGGTCGCACGCCATGACCGAGGCCGAGATCGAGGAACTGATCGAGGCCCACATCGCCGCCGCCGTCCGCTGCCGGGACGCCGGCTTCCAGGGGGTGGAGATCTGGGGCGCCTACCATTCGCTGCTGGACCAGTTCTGGACGCCCTGGTCGAACCGCCGCGACGACAAGTGGGGCGGCAGCCTCGAAAACCGCACCCGCATGTCGCGGACGATCATCGAGGGCATCCGCCACGCCTGCGGCGAAGACTTCATCATCGGCCTCGCGATCTCGACCTCGGATTCGCATGACGTGCTGCTCCAGGGCGAAGCGCTGGCCGAAATCGTCGCGCGCCACGACCAAACGGGCCATATCGACTACGTCACCTGCGGTCATGGCGGATACCTGGATTTCGAACGGCTGATGCCGACCTTCCTTTACGCCGAGAAGCTGACCGCGCCCTTCACCGAGGAGTTGAAGAAGGTCGTCAAGCACGCGAAGATCACGTCCGAGGCGCATGTCAGGACGCCCGAAAACGCCGAGGCCGTCATCGCCAGCGGCCAGGCCGACATGGTGTCGATCGTACGCGGCCAGATCGCGGATCCGCATCTGGCGCGCAAGACCACCGAGGGGCGGGCCGAGGACGTGCGCGGCTGCATTTCGTGCAACCAGATGTGCTGGGGACGGCGGTCGCGGGACTACTGGATATCCTGCCTCATCAACCCCTCGGCGGGGCGCGAATTCGAATGGGGCGGCGATCGCTTCACCCCTGCCGAAAGCCCCCGCCGCGTGGTCGTCGTCGGCGCAGGTCCTGCAGGGCTCGAGGCCGCGCGGGTCGCGGCGGAACGCGGGCACCGCGTGGACATCTTCGAAGCCCAGCCGCGCGTCGGCGGGCAGTTCCGGCTTGCAGGCGAACAGCCCCGCCGCGCCCAGATCCTGGACCTCATGGACTGGTACGAACGCCAGTTCGAGAAGCTGCAGGTACGGCTGCACCTGAACACCTATGCCGAGGCCGAGGATATCCGCGCGCTGTCGCCCGAAGCTGTGGTGCTGGCCACCGGTTCGCTGCCGGATGAGGACGGGTTTCAGCGCTGGATGCCGGGCCATGACCGGCTGCCGGGTATCGACCGTGGCGCGGTCTGGTCACCCGAAGACGTCATGCGGCGCGAGGCGAAGCTGGGCGAGGCGGTCATTCTTTATGACGAGGGCGGCAATTGGCGCGGCCTTGGGACCGCCTGGGCAATGGCCGAACGCGGCCATCGCGTCACCATCGTGACCCCCGAGGCTTTCATCGGCAAGGAACTGTCCCGCACCTCGTCCGACCTGGGCCTGCGCCCGAGGCTCGCCAAGCTTGACGTCACGTTCCTGACCGAACACCTTATCGCCGAGTGGCACGGGGACGCCGCTACGGTTCGCAACATGCTGACCGGGGCCGAAACCCGGCAGGACGCCAGTGCGCTTGTCATGTCGACGACGAACCGTGCCTTCGATCCCCTCTCGACCGAACTCGACGGCGTCGAAATCCACCTGATCGGAGATGCCGCCGCCCCCCGGCAGGCGCCCTACGCCTTCCACGAAGGGCGCAAGCTCGGCCTCGCGCTCTGATCTTCTTCTTTTTGCAAGTATCCCGTGGGCAGTCCGTTGGTTTCGCCATTGGTTCAAGAAGCCAATGGACTGCGGGGCAGCGCCCCCGGCTTCAACCTCAGAGCTGGAAAACCCGGCTCGGATGCAGTTCGCCGGACTTGTAGACGCCGACGGCAAGCGGCCGGCCCTGATAGCTCGCCCAGGCTTCCTCGCCCCACTCGACATCAGAGGCCAGGACCATTCCCGGGTTGCCGTTCTTGAGCCGCGCGGCGCCTTCCGGCGTCGCCCTCAGTTCCGGCAGGTCCGCCAAGCCGACTTCCACCGGCAAAAGCCGAGCGTCCAGCGCATCGGTCTTCGCCTCTGCGTCGATCGTTTCGATGCTGACGCCATCGCTGGCCTCGAACGGGCCGGACCACTCGCGGCGCAGCCATATGACATGACCCAGGCACCCCAGTGCCTGACCCAAGTCACGCGCGATGGAGCGCACATAGCCGCCCTTGCCGCACACCATCTCAAGCTCGACCGTATCGGCATCGGGCCGCGCCACGATGTCGAGCGATTCCACCCAGAGCGGGCGGGCGGCAAGCTCCAACTCCTCGCCCGCGCGCGCCAGCGCATAGGCGCGTTCGCCGTCGACCTTGACGGCCGAAAACTGCGGCGGCACCTGCATGATCTCGCCGCGGAACGCGGACAGGGCCGCCTCGATCTGCGCATCGGTGGGGCGGCTGTCGGATGTGGCGATCACCTCGCCCTCGGCGTCGTCGGTGTTCGTGGCAACACCCAGCCGCACCGAGAAGCGGTAGCATTTCAGCGCATCGGTGATGAAGGGCACGGTTTTCGTGGCCTCGCCCAGGGCGACGGCCAAAACGCCCGTTGCCGCCGGATCCAGCGTGCCCGCGTGGCCCGCCTTCTTTGCGTCGAAGGCCCAACGGACCTTGTTGACGACGGAAGTCGAGGTCATGCCGGCGGGCTTGTCCACCACCAGCCAACCGGAAACCTCGCGCCCTTTCTTGCGTGCCATATCGTGCCCCGTTCCTGCAGAAGGCCGCCCCTAACGAAGGATCGGCCCAGCGTCAATTCCCGTCGCCGTCAGCCTGCACGGCCAGCCCGACGATCGGGCCCATGGGAAATCCGAAATCGTCGCGCCCCAGTTCGGGGGCGTGAAGGCGTGAGATATTGCCGTCGAAATACAGCGCGTCGGACACCTTCAGGCTGTCGCGGAACAGCCGTGCGAACTCGTGGAACGTGACCGGGCCGTCCGACACGACGAAATAGGCCGCGTCACCGTCCGGCGACACGCCCACACCGTTCCTGATGAAACGGGATTCGCTGTCGGGCAACAGGCGCGGGTGCATCGCGCCAGATATGACAAGCATCGGCCCGGATTGCGTCGCAAACCGGCAGTCGGGCCGCGCCGCGTCGAAGGCCAGCGTTTCCTGCACGGTGAAGCCATCCACGAGAATGCAGAAGATACCGTTCGGAAGCATGCCGAAGTTTCCGGGCCCGGCCGATCGAACCAGCCGCGCCTTTTCCTCCTGGTCCTCGACGTAGTACCCGACCGGGGACCGATCTGGATGGTACATGCCGGCATTCATGGCGAAGCGAAGCCTCTTGCCCTCGTCGGCCAGCATCGCGTTCACCCGCTCGAAGGTTCCAAGCCGCCGGCCCTCGGCGTCGTTCAGGAACAGTCTCAGGTCCTCGGCCGCCCGAACCTCGCAGATCGCGTAGTCGGTCCCCTCGTATCCAAGGGTGCGGCAGGTTTCCGAGGCGGCGGGCACGGACCAGAAGACAAGGGCCGAGACCAGGGCCAGCTTAGCGATCCGCGTCATCGTCCTCGTCGCCGGCATCAGCGGGGCCGGACTCCACGTCCCTGCGCACCCGTTCATCGGAAAACATGCGCCGCGCGTCGTCGAGCTTGTCGAAGGTTTCGTCCAGCATGAAGCGCAGTTCGGGTGCGAACTTCAGCGACATGCCCTTGGCGGCCAGCCGGCGCAGTTCGCCCTTGTTGCGCTGCAACGCAACAAGCGCCGAATCCGCATCCCGGCCACCCAGCGGAAGCACGTAGACCATCGCCACTTTCAGGTCGGGCGAACAGCGCACCTCACCCACGGTGATGGAAAAGCGGTTCAACTCGGGGTCGTGCACGTCGCCGCGCGCCAGAACCTCGGACAGGGTCCGTCGTATGAGCTCGCCAACGCGCAGCTGACGCTGCGACGGGCCGGAGGAGGATGAGAAGCGGTTCTGGGCCATGGCGGTGGTTTATTCCAACCGCAAGGGGGGCGCAACGGGGCCTTTGCCAAGCTGGCGCGCACCAGCTAAAGCTGGCCGACGACAGGCGAAAGGACAGGACATGAGCGACGACACCCCCCTTCCCGGCATCGTGATCACCGGCGCTTCGGGCCGCATGGGCCAGATGCTGGTGAAACTTGTCGCGTCCTCGGACAAGGCGCGGCTTGTCGGCGCCGTCGAACGCGCCGGCCACCCCTGGGTCGGGCAGGATATCGGCACCGCCATGGGAGGCGCGGAACTGGGCGTGAAGGTCACCGACGATGCGCTTGAGGCCTTCGCGAACGCCCAGGCCGTGATCGATTTCACCTCTCCGTCCGCCAGCGTCGAATTCGCGGCCCTGGCCGCGCAGGCGCGCGCCGTCCACGTCATCGGGACGACCGGGCTCGAGGCCGAGCATCTGGAAAAGTTCGGCGCCGCCGCGCGGCACGCCGTCATCATCCGCGCCGGCAACATGAGCCTGGGCGTGAACCTGCTGACCCAGCTCACGCGCAGGGTCGCGGCGGCGCTGGACGCCGACTGGGACATCGAGATCGTCGAGGCGCATCACCGCATGAAGGTCGACGCGCCATCGGGCACCGCGCTGATGCTGGGCGAGGCCGCGGCCGAGGGGCGCGGCGTCGATCTGGCCGGCCATCGCGACTCGGGGAGGGACGGCATGACCGGCGCCCGCAAGCGCGGCGACATCGGGTTTTCAGCGATCCGTGGGGGCGACATCGTGGGCGAACATGACGTGATCTTCGCCGCCGAAGGCGAACGCGTCATCCTTCGGCACATCGCAACGGACCGTGCGATCTTTGCGCGCGGCGCGATCAGGGCAGCGCTTTGGGGCCAGGACAAGAAGCCCGGCGAATACGACATGATCGACGTCCTCGGGCTCTGATCCCAGGGCGGGCGCGAAGCCGGCCGGATCGCCGCCGGAGTTCAGAAGTCGACGGCGATTCCCTTCTTTTCCCAGTCGCCATAGCGGACCGGCTCTGGGCCGTCGCGACCGCCAAGCTCGGTCGGAAGGTCTGGCGCGCGGGCCTTCCTGCGCCGTTCCTCGGCTTCGGCAAGCGCGCGCAGAGCCTCTGGCGGCAGGTCTTGCTTTTCCGTCTCGGACATGGGGTCTGCCCCCTCTCGTTCCTTGTATGGACCTGCAGCGTGATATACGCCCGGACCGGGATCGGACAAGCCCCGGGGGAAAACGATGCGCAACACGCAGACGGCGCGGTCGGTGGCGGCACGGCTGGTGGCCGGTGTCCTGCACGACCGACTGACGCTTGCCGATCAATTTGCCCGGGGCGCGCTTGAGCCCTTGGATCCTGCCGGTCGCGCCCGGGCGCAGCGGCTGGCGCTGCTGACGCTGCGCAGGGTCGGCCCGGTCGATCGCGTTCTAAAACCACTTCTTCGCAAGGCGCCGCCGCCGCCCGTGCACGCCATCCTGCGCGTCGCCGTGGCCGAGATGCTGGCCGAGGGGGGCGAACCCCACGGCGTCGTGAGCGAGGCAGTGGCCCAGGTGCGCGCAGGCGGCCGCAAGCTGGAAGGGTTCGCCGGCATGGTCAACGCAGTGCTGCGCCGCGCCTCGGAAACTCCGGCCGCCGATTTCGCCGCGCTGCCGCCGCAGGAACTGCCGGGATGGCTGCGCGGGCGACTGATGTCGGCCTGGGGCAAGCCCGCCACCCGCGCGATGGAGGCCGCCCATGCCGCGGGCGCGGGCCTGGACCTGACGCCGCGCGACGGCGATGCGGCGGCGCTGGCTGCCCGGCTTGGGGGCGTGGCACTTCCCACGGGGTCGGTTCGAATCACGGCGCGCGCCCAGGTCAGCGACTTGCCGGGTTACGAAAGCGGGGACTGGTGGGTTCAGGACGCGGCCGCGGCGCTGCCTGCCGCGGTACTTTGCGCGCGCCGGGGCGAACGGGTGCTGGACCTTTGCGCGGCTCCCGGAGGCAAGACGCTTCAGCTTGCGGCGGCGGGGGCCTCGGTCACGGCGCTGGACCTGTCCGAATCCCGGATGAACCGGCTGCGCCAGAACCTGGCGCGCTGCCGGCTCGGCGCCGAAACCGTTGTCGCCGACGCGCTGGACTGGATGCCGGCGCAGCCCTTCGACGCGGTTCTTCTGGATGCGCCCTGTTCCGCAACGGGGACGATCCGACGTCACCCGGATCTGCCCTTCGTGCGCGATCCCGGCGGGCTGAAAGAGATTTTCGGGCTGCAAGCGGCGCTTCTGGACCGCGCGCTCGGCTTTCTGAAGCCCGGTGGCCGTCTTGTCTATTCCACCTGTTCGCTTCTGCCGGAGGAGGGCGAACGGCAGGCAAGCGCCGCGCTTGAACGTCACCCGGACCTGAGGATCGAACAGCCGGAGTTGCAGGGGACGGATCCCGCGTGGATCAGCCCCGAAGGCGGACTGAGGCTCAGGCCCGATTTTTGGCCGGATCTTGGTGCCCTGGACGGATTCTACATCGCTTTGCTGCGCCATTCCGGCTGAGGGGCTTTTGACAGTGACAGCCGGGCCGCCATGCCAATAATGTCGCCGCAGGACCCCGTCGGCGGAGAACGGAGAAGAAGAGGGTGAGGCAGAGCGATATCGGGCAGGTGGCGCGCACCCGCTGGGCCGACCGGCTGCACGCGCGCATCGCCGCGCTGGCGGGCGCGCCCGAGGGCTTCGTGCGTCCGCCCGAGCCGCGCACCATCGGCAGCTTCGCAAAGGGCCGCCAGCTGGTATCGGGCAATTTCCAGCTTGCCGGCTTCCTTGTCGAGGATCTGGACCGCTCGATCTGGGATATCCGGATGCCCGACCGCCGCTTCGAGGCCGAACTGCACGGCTGCACCTGGCTGGACGATCTGGCCGCGGTCGCTGATGGCGCGGCGCGTGCACGCGCGCAGGCCTGGGTGTTCGAATGGATCGCACGGTTCGGCTCGGGGCGGGGTCCCGGCTGGGCGCCCGATCTGACCGGGCGGCGGCTGATCCGTCTGATCAATCACGCGCCGTTTCTGCTCGGCGGGCGCGACAAGGCCGACACGGCGGCGCTGTTCCGCTGTCTTGGACTGCAGACGGTCTACCTGTCCCGAAGATGGCGCGCCGCATCCGACGGCATGCCGCGGATCGAGGCGCTGACGGGCCTTATTTCGGCGGCGCAGGCCCTGAGGGGCATGGCGCGGTATCTGCCGCAGGCTTCGGCCGCGCTGGCGCGGCTTTGCGAACGGCATATCGACACCGACGGCGCCATAGCGTCGCGCAACCCGCAGGAACTGATGGAGATCCTGACGCATCTCAATTGGGCCGAGGCGGCTTTGCGGGAAGCGGGCCGCGTGCCTCCGCCCGCGCTGCGCACCGCGATCGAACGGATCGCGCCGACGCTCAGGGCGCTGCGCCATGCCGACGGAGGGCTGGCACGGTTCCATGGCGGGGGCAGGGGACCCGAGGGCCGGCTGGATCAGGCGCTCGCGGCCGCCGGCGTTCGAGCGGTGACCGCGCACGGGCTTGCCATGGGATATGCCCGCCTGGCCGCCGGGCGCACGACGGTGATCGTCGATGCGGCCGCGCCGCCGAAGGGGCCGGCTTCGGTCAATGCGCATGCATCGACGCTGGCGATGGAACTGACCTCGGCGCGCAGGCCGCTTGTCGTCAACTGCGGCTCGGGCGCGTCCTTCGGAGCGGACTGGTGGCGAGCGGGCCGGGCGACACCGCTGCATTCCACGCTGTGCATTCGTGGACATTCGTCGTCGCGCGTCGATCCGCAAACGGGTGTCGGCGGGACCGGCCGCGGCGTTCTGGCCGAAGTGCCGGATCAGGTCTGGGCGCAGATCGACAGCGACCTGGACGGGCTGCGCCTGCTTGCCGGTCACAACGGCTTTGCGCCGACGCACGGCATGACCCATGTGCGTGAACTGAACCTGTCGATCGACGGGCGCCACCTGTCGGGCGAGGATACGCTTGGCGCGATGTCCGGTCCCGACCGCAAGCGCTTTGAAAAGGTGATACGACGGCTTGGTCCCGATGGCATCCGGTTCGACCTTCGCTTCCACCTGCACCCGGATGTCGATGCGGCGCTGGATCTTGGCGGCACGGCGGTGTCGCTGGCCCTGAAGTCGGGGGAGATCTGGGTGTTCCGCCACGACGGGGTGGGGGATGTTGCGCTTGAACCCTCGGTCTACCTGGAGCGGGGACGACTCAGGCCGCGCCCGGCGCGGCAGATCGTCCTTTCGGCCACGGTTCTGGACTATGCCTGCCAGTTGGGCTGGACCTTGGCGAAGGCTCAGGATACGCCCGCGGCCATCCGCGACATCCGTCGCGACGATGACGCCCCGAAACATAGCTGAGGAGCCGCCCTCTCCATGTCCGACACCGCCGCACTCGCCCCCGTTCGCCGCGCGCTTCTTTCCGTTTCCGACAAGGACGGAGTCGTGGATTTCGCCAAGGGTCTTGCAGACAGGGGGGTGGAGCTTCTGTCCACCGGCGGCACGGCATCGCTTCTGCGGGGCGCAGGGCTGACCGTCACCGACGTGGCCGACGTGACCGGCTACCCCGAGATGATGGACGGCCGGGTCAAGACGCTGCATCCCGCGGTTCACGGCGGCCTGCTGGCGCTGCGCGACAATGCCGAGCATGTCGCCGCGATGGAAACCCACGGGATCGCGCCGATCGACCTTCTGGTCGTGAACCTCTACCCGTTCGAGGCGACAGTGGCCAAGGGCGCGGACTACGACACCTGCATCGAGAACATCGACATCGGCGGCCCGGCGATGATCCGCGCCGCGGCCAAGAACCATGCGCATGTCGCCGTGATCGTGGATCCCGAGGATTACCAGGGCCTTCTGGGCGACATGGACCAGCACGGCGGCAAGACCTGCCCGAAGTTCCGCCGCAAGCTCGCGCAGCGCGCCTATGCCCGCACCGCAGCCTACGACGCGGCGGTTTCGACCTGGCTGGCAGAGGCGATCGGCGATCCCGCACCGCGCCGGCGCGCCTTTGCGGGCACGTTGGCGCAGACCCTGCGCTATGGCGAAAACCCGCACCAGTCGGCGGCCTTCTATACCGACGGATCGAACCGCCCAGGCGTCGCCACTGCGCAGCAATGGCAGGGCAAGGAGTTGTCGTACAACAACATCAACGACACCGATGCGGCCTTTGAACTGGTGGCCGAGTTCGATCCGGCGCAGGGTCCGGCCTGCGCGATCATCAAGCACGCGAACCCCTGCGGCGTCGCACGCGGCGCCACGATGCTGGACGCTTACAAGCGTGCCTATGATTGCGACCGGACGTCGGCATTCGGTGGCATCATCGCGCTGAACCGGCCGCTGGACGCCGCCACGGCCGAGGAGATCTGCCAGATCTTCACCGAGGTCGTGATCGCACCGGGTGCCGATGACGCCGCCAGGGCCGTCTTCGCGGCCAAGAAGAACCTTCGCCTTCTCACGACCGAGGGCCTGCCCGATCCGAAGTCGGCGCGCCTGGCCTATCGTCAGGTCGCGGGCGGCTTTCTTGTGCAAGACCACGACAACGGCGTGATCACCGCTGCCGACCTGACGGTCGTGACAAAACGCGCGCCGAGCGAAAGCGAACTGGCCGACCTGCTGTTCGCCTGGAAGGTCGCCAAGCACGTCAAGTCGAACGCCATCGTCTACGTCAAGGACGGGGCGACGGTCGGCGTGGGCGCGGGCCAGATGAGCCGCGTCGATTCGACCCGCATCGCGGCGCGCAAGTCCGCCGACATGGCCGAGGCGCTGGGGCTTGCCGAACCGACGGTCAAGGGCTCGGTGGTGGCATCGGACGCCTTCTTCCCCTTCCCCGACGGCCTTCTGACCGCGGCTGAAGCCGGGGCGACGGCGGTGATCCAGCCGGGTGGTTCGATGCGCGACGCCGACGTGATCGCGGCGGCCGACGCGGCGGGTTTGGCGATGGTCTTTACCGGCCAGCGGCATTTCCGGCACTGATCCCATGCGCCCCACGCTTGTCGCCGCGCTGTTGATCCTGCTGGCCGACCAGGCCAGCAAGTGGGCCGTGGTCGAGGCGATGAACTTGCGCGCCTTGGGTCGAATCGAGGTCTGGCCCCCCTTCCTGACCTTTCAGATGGCCTGGAACGAGGGGATCAATTTCGGCCTTCTTTCGAATGGCGCCGAGCTGACGCGATGGCTTCTGATCGGGCTCGCCGTCGCCATCTCCGTCTGGGTCTGGACCTGGATCCGCACGCCGGGACACGGCGTTCTGGCGCGCGTGGCCGCGGGCATCCTGATCGGGGGGGCGATCGGCAACGTGATCGACCGTCTGCGCTATGGGGCGGTTGCGGATTTTCTCAACATGTCGGTGCCGGGCATCCACAATCCCTATTCCTTCAACGTGGCGGATATCGCGATTTTCGTCGGCGCGATCGGGCTTGTCTTGCTGACCGGGCGGGACAAGACCCCGTGACGGGGCGCAACAGTTGCGCTAAGAGGGGGCAAAGCAGGCGGAGGGACGGCTTCATGCGGGCAGCAAAAGGCATCCAGGCGATCGCAATCGGCGCGATTGTGCTGCTTGCGGCTTGTGGTGAGAAGGAGCCGAAGCTCCTGAACATCCGTTCGCAAAGCCGGGCCCCGGACGAATTCTCGGTCCTGCCCGTGAAACCCCTCCAGCTTCCCGAGGATATCGCGGCCCTGCCGCAGCCGACGCCGGGTGGCACCAATCTGACCGACCCCTCGCCGGAAGCCGACGCCATCATCGCCCTGGGCGGGCGCCCGGACCGTGGCGCGGGCGCCGACGGCGGGCTTGTCGCGCATGTCGGCCGTTTCGGCACGGCTGCGAACATACGTGAACAGCTTGCCGCCGAGGATCTTGAGTGGCGGCGCGATCACGACGGCCGGCTGCTTGAGCGGCTTTTCAGCGTGAACGTCTACTACAAGGCATACGAGGACCAGTCGCTCGACCAGTTCAATGAGCTGGATTTCTGGCGCAAGCGCGGGGTCCGTACCGTCAGCGCGCCGCCGGCCGTGCTTTACGAGAAGTGATCGGCATTCCTTCCGGCCGGGGTTGCAGCGCGGGTTTTCCTGCGTAAGTGTCGCGGCAGCAGCAATTTCGGGACCGGATTCAATGGCATCCATTCTGCGCTGGGCCGTCGCGGCCCTGGCCCTAGCCCTTCCTGCCCAGGCCGAAGAGGTAACCACGTTTCGGCTGTCCAACGGACTGGACGTCGTGGTGATCGAGGATCACCGCGCGCCGGTGGTGGTGCAGATGGTCTGGTATCGCGCGGGCGCCGCCGACGAACAGCGCGGGGTGTCCGGGGTCGCGCATTTCCTTGAGCATCTGATGTTCAAGGGAACCGAAACCCTTGCACCCGGAGAGTTTTCGAAGACAGTCGAGGTGAATGGCGGGGCAGATAACGCCTTTACCTCATGGGACTACACCGCCTATTACCAGCGCGTGGCCGCCGACCGGCTTGAGCTGGTGATGCGGATGGAAGCCGACAGGATGCGCAACCTGCTTCTGTCCGAGGACGACTGGCGGACCGAGCGCGAGGTCATCATCGAAGAGCGCAACCAGCGCACCGACAGCGACCCCTCTGCCATATTCGCAGAACAGCGCCGTGCGGCGCAGTATCTCAATCATCCCTACGGCACCCCGGTAATCGGCTGGCGGCACGAGATGGAGAACCTGACGCGGCAGAACGCCCTGGACTGGTACAAGACCTACTACGCGCCCAACAACGCCACGCTGATCGTTGCGGGCGATGTCCAGCCCGAAGCGGTGCGCGCGATGGCCGAGAAACACTACGGACCGCTTGCCCCCAGCCCCGGCATCGCCGAGCGGCAGCGGGTCAGTGAGCCGCCCCAGCTGGCCGAGCGCCGGCTGAGCTTTTCCGACCCGCGCGTATCGCAATCTGTCCTGATGAGGACCTATCTCGCGCCCGAGCGCGACGCGGGCGATCAAAAGAAGGCGGCGGCCCTGACCATCCTGGCGGCGCTGCTTGGCGGGAATTCCCAGACCTCGGTCCTTGGGCGCAAGCTGCTCTTCGATACGAAGGAGGCGATCCAGGCCGGGGCCTATTACGATGGCACGTCGCTTGATGACACAACCTTCGGCTTGTACCTCGTGCCTGCCGAGGGCGTGACGCTCGCGCAGGCGGAAAGGGCACTGGACGACACGATCGCGGGGTTTCTGGACCAGGGTGTCGAGCACGGGCAGTTCCAGCGCATCAAGACGCAAATCCACGCCGACCAGATCTATTCGCGTGACGATACCGAAGGGCTTGCAAGGCTTTACGGCGAGGCGCTGACGACGGGGCTGACAGTGCGGGACGTGCAGGACTGGCCTTCCGTCCTTGACGCCGTGACCGAGGATGACGTGCTGGCCGCCGCGCGCGAGGTTCTGGACCGGCGCCGCGCAGTGACCGGTTGGCTCATGCGCGAGGGGCAAGAGGAGACGATGCAATGATCCGGGCCGTTTTCGCGGGACTCGTCGCAATCCTGCTTGCCGGGCCCGTCGTGGCCGATGTGCAGGTCCAGCAGGTCCGGTCGCCGGGCGGCTTCCACGCCTGGCTGGTCGAGGAGCACGCGCTGCCCTTCACCGCGCTCGAAATCCGGTTTCGCGGCGGAACCAGCCTGGACCGGCCGGGCAAGCGGGGTGAAACCCGGCTGATGGCCGCGCTGATCGAAGAGGGTGCCGGCGAACTGGACGCCCAGGGCTTCGCCGAGGCGCGTGAGGCGCTTGCGGCCGAGTTCAATTTTGATGCCTGGGACGACGCGCTGTCGGTCTCGGCCCGGTTCCTGACCGAAAACCGTGATCCGTCGGTGGCGCTGCTGAAGTCCGCGCTGACCCAGACCCGGTTCGATCAGGACGCGCTTGACCGGGTGCGCGGGCAGGTCCTGTCAGTCATCCAGCGTGACGAAAAAGATCCCAACCGCATCGCAAGCCAGACCTTCGACCACTTGGCCTTCGGTGATCATCCCTATGGGTCGTCCCGAAACGGCACCGTCGAAAGCGTGATGGCGCTCACCCGCGAGGACATGTTCGAGGCGCAGGATCGTGTCATGGCGCGTGATCGCGTGGTCGTCTCTGCGGTCGGGGACATCACGGCGGCAGAGCTTGGCGCGCTGCTGGACACGCTTCTGGGCGGTCTGCCGGAAATGGGCGGACTGATCCCCCAGACTGCCGATTACCAGCTTGAGCCGGGCATCAGCCTTGTCGACTATGCCTCACCCCAGTCGGTTGTCGTCTTCGGGCATGAGGGCATCACCCGCGACGATCCCGATTTCTTTGCCGCCTATGTCCTGAACCACATCATCGGCGGCCAGAGCTTCGCGTCGCGCCTGATGGATGAGGTGCGCGAAAAGCGCGGGCTTACCTACGGGATTGGCACCTATCTTGTGCCCATGGACCTTGCCCAGACCTGGCAGGGGTCCTTCGCGTCCGCCAACGAAAAGGTCGCCGAGGCCATCGCGGTCGTCCGCGATCAATGGTCCCTGATCGAGGCCGAGGGCGTGTCAGCAGCCGAACTTGATGCGGCGAAGACCTATCTGACCGGCGCCTATCCCTTGCGTTTCGACGGGAACGGCCCGATCGCCGACATCCTGGTGGGAATGCAGCTTGACGGTCTTCCCGTCGATTATCTGGTCAAGCGGAATTCTTACGTCGAGGCGGTGACGCTTGAGGACATCAAGCGGGTCGCCGCCCGCCTGATGGATGCCGGCGCGCTGCGATTTGTCGTGGTGGGGCAGCCGCAGGGGCTTGAGGCGAGTGAGTGATCGGCATGGCCGAATCTATCCGGCCATGCTACTTGTTGTGGCATGAACGCCCAAAACCCCAACATACGCGCGGATCGGCCCGTCATTCGCCAGCTTGAAGAGGCGGTCATCAACCGCATCGCTGCAGGTGAGGTCGTCGAACGGCCTGCGTCCGCAGTCAAGGAGCTTGTCGAAAACGCGCTGGATGCCGGGGCGCGGCGCGTGGATGTCGCCTATGCCGATGGCGGCAAGACGCTGATCCGGGTCACGGATGACGGCTGCGGCATGACCGCCGACGACCTGCCGCTGGCGCTGTCGCGCCATGCCACGTCCAAGATCGACGGGTCGGACCTGCTCGACATCCACAGTTTCGGGTTCCGGGGCGAGGCGCTGCCCTCGCTCGGATCGGTCGGTCGGCTGATCATCACATCGCGCGCCGAGGGTGCCGAGGCCGCGCAGATCGCGGTGTCGGGCGGGCGGATGGACCCTGTGCGGCCCGCCGCGCTGAACCGTGGTACGGTCGTCGAATTGCGCGACCTGTTCTTCGCGACACCCGCGCGGCTCAAGTTCCTGCGCACCGACAGGGCCGAGGCGCAGGCGATCGCCGATGTCGTCCGGCGGCTCGCGATGGCCGAACCCTACGTCTCGTTCACGCTGCGGGACCTGTCGGGCGGGGGCGAGGGTCGCGTGATCCTGCGCGCCGACGGCTGTCAGGGCGATCTGTTCGACGCGCTGTCGGCGCGGCTTGCGACGCTTCTGGGGCGGGAATTCACGGAAAACGCGCTGCGCATCGACGCCGAACGGGAAGGGCTGCGCCTGACCGGCTTTGCCGCGCTGCCCACCTATTCGCGCGGGGCGGCGGTCGAGCAGTTCATGTTCGTCAACGGCCGCCCCGTGCGCGACAAGCTTTTGATCGGGGCGCTCAGGGCCGCCTATGCCGATGTGCTCAGCCGCGACCGCCACCCCGCTGCGGTCCTGTTCGTTTCCTGCGCGCCCGAGCGTGTTGACGTGAACGTCCACCCCGCCAAGGCCGAGGTCCGGTTCCGTGAACCCGGCGTCGCGCGCGGGCTGATCGTTTCGGGTCTTCGCCACGCCCTGGCGGAGGCCGGGCACCGGGCCTCGACCACCGTCGCGGGCGCGACGCTGGGGGCCTTCCGTCCCGAAACCCCGTCACCCGTCCCGCCGCGCGTCTACCAGATGGATCGCCCGGGACCTTCGCTTCTGCGGGCGGCGACCGCATTCCAGGCGCCGTTGGGCCCTGAACTGGCCGAAGCCTCGGCCCGTTTCGATCCGCCGCCCGAGGCGCGCGACGACGCGCGCGACGAAGCCGCGACACACCAGCCGCTTGGGGCGGCGCGGGCGCAGGTGCACGAAAACTACATCATCGCCCAGACCGAAACCGGCATGGTCATCGTCGATCAGCATGCCGCGCACGAACGGCTGATCTATGAACGCCTCAAGCGCCTGCGCGATGCCGCGCGCGTGCCGGCCCAGGCGCTGCTGATCCCGGAAATCGTGGACCTTTCCGCGTCCGACGCGGCGCTGCTTCTGGATCATGCCGAAACCCTGGCCGGTCTGGGCCTTGTCGTGGAGCCTTTCGGGGGCTCGGCGGTCGCCGTTCGCGAAACCCCCGCGATCCTGGGCGAGGTCGACGCCCGCGTCCTGCTGCGCGACATCCTTGACGAACTGTCTGACCAGGGATCAAGCCAGTCCCTTCAGGCGAAGATCGACGCGGTGCTTTCGCGCATGGCCTGCCATGGCTCGATCCGCTCTGGCCGGCGCATGCGGGTGGAGGAGATGAACGCCCTTCTGCGCGAGATGGAGGCGACGCCGCTTTCGGGCCAGTGCAATCACGGACGCCCCACCTATGTCGAGCTGAAGCTTTCCGATATTGAACGGCTATTCGGGCGGACATGATCACCTTTCGCGGACAGACCTACGCGCTTGAAGACCCTGCGGTGCTTGCGGTTCTGGTCGTGGCTGGCCTCGCATTGCTGGCGATCCTCATGCTTGTCACGCTGCGCGCCGCAGGCCGTTCGGCCCGCATGGCCGAACCGGTGCTGCGGCAGATGCAATCGCTCGACGCGCGGGTTCAGTCGCTGTCGGACGGGCAGCAGCAGCTGTCCGGCGGCCTCATGCACGTGTCCGAGGCGCAGGCAGCCAGCCAGGCGCGGGTTCTGGCGCTGATGGAGAACCGCCTGGCGGACGTCGCCAAGGGCATGAGCGACAGCCTGCAAGGCAGCGCCACGCGCACGGCGCGCTCGCTGGGGGAATTGCAGCAGCGGCTTGAAACCATAGACAAGGCGCAGGCCAACATCGAAAAGCTGTCGGGAGATGTCCTGTCGCTTCAGGACATCCTGTCGAACAAGCAGACGCGGGGCGCGTTCGGAGAGATCCAACTGAACGACATCGTTCGCAAGGCTCTTCCGGCGGATGCCTTCACCATGCAGGCGACGCTTACGAATGGTCGCCGCGCCGACTGCCTGGTCCACCTGCCCAATCCTCCGGGGCCGATCGTCATAGATTCCAAGTTTCCGCTGGAAGCCTACGAGGCGTTGCGCAGGGCGACCAACAACAGTGAGTCGATCGAGGCGCAGCGAATGCTCCGCATCGCGGTGCGCGGCCACATCAAGGCGATCAGCGAACGCTACATCATCGAGGGTGAGACGGCGGACGGCGCGCTCATGTTCCTGCCCTCCGAGGCGGTCTATGCCGAATTGCATGCGAACTTCCCCGAGGTCGTCCGCGAAGGATTCGCAGCCAAGGTCTGGATCGTGTCGCCGACCACCTGCATGGCGACGTTGAACACGATGCGCGCGGTGCTGAAGGACGCGCGGATGCGCGAACAGGCGGGCGCGATCCGCAAGGAGCTGGCGCTTCTGCACGCCGACGTGGACCGGTTGGGCACGCGCGTCGAAAACCTGGACCGACACTTCCACCAGGCGGCCAAGGATATCGAGGATATCAAGATTTCCGCCGACAAGGCCGGGCGGCGCGCCAAGCGGCTGGACAACTTCGACTTCGAGGAACTGGCGCCAGAGGCGGACGCGCCGCGCGTGATGCCGATCACGCGGGACTAGTAGTAGGTCCGCGCTGCGCGGCGTTCGGGTACATCCAGATGTGGTGTCGCCCCGAACTGTGCCAGGTGCAGCACATCGCCGTCGAAGACGAAGCGATGGACCGAGGTGTTCATGATCCGAAGGAACATCCGCGCCTTCATCTCGGCCTCGAGCCCCAGGGCCAGCGCGCAAAGCGTGGCGATCACCCCGGTCGAGGTGACCAGCACCGCCCCCGGCCCGTCCCGCGCCGCATCGGTCAGCGCGCCGAAGACGCGGTCGCGGAAGTGGTCGTAGGTTTCGTGATCGGGCCCTGCATGACCCTCGCGCCAGAGCTGGAGAACTTGCGGGACATGTGCCGCAAAGGACATCGGCCCGGTGGGGAAGGGGATGCCGTCCCGCGCCTCAAGCACCTGCGAGAGCGTGAAATAATCAAGCTCGTTCAATCGCGGGTCTTCCCGATGCGGACGCGCGTCCAGGTTGAGCCCGACCGCCGTTTCCCTTTGCCGGCGCATCGTCCCCGAGACCACGCGGTCGAAACCGCCCAGGGTCTGCAAATGCTCTCCCAGCCAGCGTGCCTGCTGATGTCCCAGGTTCGAGAGGCGATCGTAATCGGCCTCGGTCGTGGCGCCCGAGATCGCCTGGCCGTGGCGGATCAGCGTGAGTTCCGTCATGCCTGCCGTCAGCCCCAGTTCACGTCGCCCAGAAAGATGTAGCCCGCGCCGTAGATCGTCTTGATCAGGCGCGGGTTCTTGGGGTCCTCGCCCAGCTTGGTGCGCAGGCGGGAAATGCGGACGTCCATCGCCCTGTCGAAGCTGTCCCCCGCCGCGCCGCCCAGCATCTCCTGCATCTGGGCGCGCGAAATCAGCCGCTTGGGGCTTTCCAGGAACAGGCGCAGAACCTCGCCCTCGGCATGGCTGAAGGGGACCTCGGTTCCCGCCTGGTCGATCAGGACATAGCGGTCGAACTCGGCGGTCCAGCCGTTGAATCGCGCGATTTGGGCGGTGCGGTCCCCTTCGGTACGGGCCTTTCGCAGCCTGGCGCGCACGCGTGCGACGACCTCGGCCGGTTCGAAGGGCTTGATGATGTAATCGTCGGCGCCAAGTTCCAGCCCCGTCACCCTGTCCTGCACCTGAGCCCGGCCTGATATGATGATGATCGCCGCGCCGCTTTCCAGGGCCAGACGATGCACCACGGCCAGCCCGTCGCGGTCGGGCAGACCCAGGTCGACCAGGCAGACATCCGGGGTGGTTCGCTTCAGCGCGGCTTCGAACTCGGTCGCACGGGCGTAGGAGGTGGTGCGGAAACCCGCCTCTTCCAGCGCTTCGGACAGCATCCGGCGGATCTCCGGTTCGTCGTCCAGGATCGCGACATGGGCTTGGGTCATTCGTCCTCCAACACCGCCAGAAAGGCCGAAAGTTTTTCGAAGGTAAAGGGCTTGGTCAGGACAGGCACCGCGCCCGCACTTTCCCGCAGGGCGTCGCCCCTGGGAAGCGAGGTCATCAGCGCGCGGCGGAGCTGTGGCGCGCGCGCCGCCAGAGCCGCCATCAGGTCGACCCCGGTCGCGCCGTCGGGCAGGCCGATGTCCGAGAGCACAAGGCCAAGCCCCGGCAGGTCTGCCAGTTCCAGCGCCTCGGCGACGCTTCCGGCCTCGACGACGGTGTGGCCCATGGCGCGCAGCATCTCGCGCACCGAGGTGCGGATCACCTCGCTGTCCTCGACCAGCAGGACCAGCATCGGCGCCGCCCGTGCATTTACCGGGCGCAGCGGCAGCCGCAGCGTGACCGAGGCCCCGCCGCCCGCGCGGTTGGCAAGCTTCACGCTGCCGCCCGCCAGCTTGGTCTGGTCGTAGACCATCGACAGCCCAAGGCCGGACCCTTCGCCCCCCTTCGTGGAAAAAAACGGGTCAAGCGCATGGTCCAGCGCCTGTTCCGAAAACCCCGGCCCGGTGTCGGTGACCGTGATCTCAAGCCAGGTGTCGCGCACGGCGCGCGCCGAGATTGTGATCTGTCCCGGTCGTGATCCGATCGCGTCGCGGGCGTTGATGACGAGGTTCAAGAGCGAATCCTGCAGCGCGCCCGGATCCAGCAGCAGTTGGTCCGGCAGGTCCTCAAGCACCACCCCCAAGGTGATCGCCTGTGGCAGGATCGGTCCCGCCATCGTTTTCAGGTCGGCGAGGCAGGCGACCAGGTCGGTCGGCGCCGGGTGAAGGTCCGAAGGGCCCGATATCCGCGCGATCCGGTCCAGCAGCGTGCCGCCCCTGCGTGCTGCGGCAAGCGTCGCGCGGGCGATTTCGGCGGCCTCGGCCGGCAGCCCCCCGGTCCGTTCAAGCCGCCCCTGAAGGCCCATGATGATCGTCAGCAGGTTCGAGAAGTCGTGCGCAAGTCCGGATGTCAGCTGCGCGGCCAGTTCGCGCTTGGCGGTATGGGCCAGGGCGGCGCGGGCCTGGGTTTCCTCGGTCACGTCGGCGGACAGCACATAGACGCCCTGCACACGGCCTTCGCCGTCGCGGTCGGGCGTCAGCGCCACGCGGATGCGATGGCCGGATCCTTCGTGCGTCGTTTCGAAAACATTCGCCTCGCCTGCCAGCGCCCGTTTCAGACCCGGCTCGATCCTGGCGAAGGTCTCTGCGCCCAGGGCCTCTTCGATCGTCAGGCCGATGATGTCGCTCGGGCTGCCGGGCATGACTGAGCTCAGCCGCCGGTTCGAGAAGGTGTAATGGAAGTCCGGCGTGACGTGGGCGATATGCGCAGGCACCATCCCGGTGACGAGCCGCGTGCGCGCCTCGGTTTCGGTCAGTTCCCGCTTCGCCTCCTCAAGCGCGGCATTGGTGGCGGCAAGGGCCCGGTTCGCCTGTGCAAGCCGTTCGGCATGGGTCAGAAGCTGGTCCGACAGTTCCTCTGATCGGACGCGCAGAAGCGCCTCCTGGGTCTTGATGTCGGTAATGTCGGTGTAGACGGCGACCCAGCCCCCCTGGGAAAGTGGGGCGCCCTCGACGCTGATCGTCCGACCGTTCGAGCGGGTCCGCTCCATGTAGTGCGGCTTGAAGGCGCGTGCCTGTTCGACGCGGACGTGAACGGCCTCCTGTGGATCGTCGACCTCGCCGTATTCACCGCGCGCAACCAGAAAGCGGATCGTGTCCTCGAACGTGGCGCCCGGCGCGACAAGGTCGTCGGGCAGGTTGAACATTTCCTGGAAGCGGCGGTTGGAGACGACCAGCCTCAGGTTGTTGTCATAGATCGACAGCGCCTGCTGAATCAGGTTCAGCCCCGCCTGAAGCATTCTGGTCTGCGCGCCCTGTGCCTGCATGTACCCTCCGCCCACCATGGCTACCACCCGCGGACCGGCGGCGAAAAGGGGCAAGCGCACCTTGTTACAATTCGTAAGATTCCCGAAAAAGTCAGGAAAGCTTTGAACACCAATCATTCTGGCGCGACGTTGGGCATCGGAGGAATCGCCTGGCGAACAACAGGCGCCGCAAGCGGCGCGGGAGGAGGACACTTGGTGGAACAGACGGCGACGGATGCTGCCTTGCAGTCCATTCCGGCCTTGTTGGCGCGCAACGCCGCGAAATGGGGGGCGCTGCCTGCCTACCGCGAAAAGGAATTCGGCATCTGGCAAAGCTGGACCTGGTCCGAGACGGCCGACGAGGTTCGCGCCATCGCCCTTGGATTCCTGACGCTTGGGCTGAACCGCGGCGACCACGTCGCCATCATCGGCCGCAACCGCCCCGCGCTTTACTGGACCATGATCGCCGCGCAGATGTGCGGCGCGGTGCCGGTTCCGCTGTATCAGGACGCGGTCGCCGAAGAGATGGCCTATGTCCTGGACCACTGCGGCGCGCGCTTCGTCGTCGTCGGCGACCAGGAGCAGGTCGACAAGGTGCTTGAGGTTCAGGACCGGCTGCCCAACATCCAGCACATCGCCTATCTCGACAAGCGCGGGATGCGGAAATACGACCACAGCCAGATGAACGCCCTGGCCGACATCTCGGCCGAGGGCCGGGCGGCCCATCAACGGGTCGGCGCCGAGCTGGACAAGCGCATCGCCGAACTGACCTTCGACCACCCCTGCGTGATGCTCTACACCTCGGGCACGACGGGCAAGCCCAAGGGCGTGGTGCTGTCGAACCGCAACATCATCGTGACATCGAAGAACTCGGCCGAATTCGACCGGCTGCGCCATTCGGACGAGGTGCTGGCCTATCTTCCGATGGCCTGGGTCGGCGACTTCATCTTCTCGATCGGGCAAGCGATGTGGACGGGCTTCACGGTGAACTGCCCCGAGAACGCCTCGACCATGATGACCGACCTTCGCGAGATCGGGCCCACCTACTTCTTCGCCCCACCCCGCGTCTTCGAAGGCCAGCTGACCAACGTGATGATCCGGATGGAGGACGCCGGGAAGCTGAAAAAGCGCATGTTCGACCACTACATGCGGATCGCCCGTCGCGTCGGCCCCGCGATACTTGACGGCAAGCCCGTATCCGCGCTGGACCGCCTGCGCTACCGGTTGGGCGACCTGTTCGTCTACGGTCCTCTGAAAAACACGCTGGGATATTCCCGCATCCGCGTGGGCTACACGGCGGGCGAGGCGATCGGGCCCGAGATCTTTGATTTCTACCGCGCGCTTGGCATCAACCTGAAGCAGCTCTACGGTCAGACCGAGGCATCGGTCTTCATCACCCAGCAGCCGGACGGGCAGGTGCGCTCCGACACCGTGGGCGTGCCCTCGCCGGGTGTCGAGGTGCGGATCGGCGACAACGGAGAGGTCTTCTACCGTTCTCCGGGCACGTTCGTCGAATATTACAAGAACCCCGATTCCACGGCCTCGACCAAGGATGCCGAAGGTTGGGTCGCGACCGGAGACGCCGGTTTCTTCGAAGAGGGCACCGGCCACCTTCGCATCATCGACCGCGCCAAGGATGTCGGCAAGATGGCGGACGGCCGCCTGTTCGCGCCCAAGTACGTCGAGAACAAGCTGAAGTTCTATCCCAACATCCTTGAGGTCGTGGTCTTCGGCGCGGGACGCGACATGTGCACGGCCTTCATCAACATCGACCTGACGGCGGTCGGCAACTGGGCCGAGCGCAACAACATCGCCTATTCATCCTACCAGGAACTGGCGGCGCACGCGAAGGTCTATGAGATGATCCAGGACCATGTCGAAGAGGTGAACCGCTCGATCGCGGTCGATCCGATGCTGTCGGGCTGCCAGATCCACCGCTTCCTGATCCTGCACAAGGAACTGGATGCCGACGACGGCGAACTGACCCGCACGCGGAAGGTCCGCCGCAACATCATCGCCGAGAAATACGTCGACCTGATCGACGCGCTCTACACCGGCAAGGACCAGATCTACACCGAGACCGAAGTGACCTACGAAGACGGCCGCAAGGGCTCGATCAAGGCGACGCTGACCATTCGCGACGCGGCGGTCGTGGCGGACGAGCAGAGGATGGCGGCGGAATGAACCAGATGAACCCGGAAGGCTACGTCACCGCCGATGGCCGCAAGATCGGCCCTGTCCTGATGGAGATGAAGAACATCAGCCTGCGTTTCGGCGGGGTGAAGGCGATCACGGACATCAGCTTCGACATCCGCGAGGGCGAGATCCGCGCCATCATCGGGCCGAACGGTGCCGGCAAGTCCTCGATGCTCAACGTCATCTCGGGCTTTTACGTCCCGCAGGACGGCGAGGTCTGGTTCCGCGGCTACAAGCGCGGTCCGATGAAACCCTATCAGGTCGCCCGGCTGGGCATCGCTCGAACTTTCCAGAACATCGCGCTTTTTGACGGTATGAGCGTCCTGGACAACATCATGACGGGCCGTCTGACGCTGATGAAGTCGGGGCTGTTCAGCCAGGCGATGTGGTGGGGCAAGGCCGAAAAGGAAGAAACCGAACACCGCGAGAAGGTCGAGAAGATCATCGACTTCCTGGAAATCCAGCCGATCCGCAAGACCCCGGTCGGTCGCCTGCCCTATGGCCTGAAGAAGCGGGTCGAACTGGCGCGCGCGCTGGCCGCCGAGCCGAAGCTTCTGCTGCTGGACGAACCGATGGCCGGCATGAACGTCGAGGAGAAGGAGGACATGTGCCGCTTCATTCTGGACGTGAACGACGAATTCGGCACGACCATCGCGCTGATCGAGCACGACATGGGCGTGGTCATGGACCTGTCCGACCGGGTCGTGGTCATGGACTACGGCAAGAAGATCGGAGACGGGACGCCGGACGAGGTCCGCAGCAATCCCGACGTCATCAACGCATATCTGGGGGTGTCGCATGACTGAGGCGCGCTGTCCCCGCAACGCCTGCACCAAAGCGGAGGCCAACCATGCCTGACCAGCTTCTCTATGCGATCGAAGCGGGGCTGAACGGCCTCATGGCCGGGGTGCTTTACGCTCTGGTGGCCCTTGGCTTCGTGCTGATCTTCAAGGCCTCGGGCATCTTCAACTACGCGCAGGGCGTGCTTGCGCTGTTCGCGGCGCTGACGCTGGTCGGCTTCCAGAACGGCCAGATCCCCTTCGCCCACCTGATCAACGCGATCTTCGGGACCGATCTTCACACCTTCGGCTGGCAGCTGCCGGCCATCGTTGCGATCGTGCTGGCCGCGGGCGTCATGGTGATTCTGTCGATCATCATCGAACGCTACGTGCTCAAGCACCTGGTGAACCAGGCACCGATCATCCTGTTCATGGCGACGATCGGCCTTGCCTATTTCCTTGAGGGCCTGGGCGACATCATGTGGGGCGCCGATATCAAGAAGCTGGATGTCGGCCTTCCGCAGGGCATCAACGAAACCATCGACACGGTGACCTACAACGCCTTCGGCTACGGGTTCTTCATCGACAATCTCGACATCGTGGCCTCTGTCGTGGCGGCGCTTCTGGTGATCTCACTCACCATCTTCAGTCAGTACTCCAAGCAGGGCCGCGCGCTGCGCGCCGTGGCCGACGACCACCAGGCGGCGCTGTCGGTCGGCATTTCGCTGCGCTTCATCTGGGTGCTCGTCTGGTCGATCGCAGGCTTCGTGGCGCTGGTCGCGGGGATCATGTGGGGCTCGAAATCGGGGGTTCAATTCTCGCTCTCGCTCATCGCGCTCAAGGCGCTGCCGGTGCTGATGCTGGGCGGCTTCACCTCGATCCCCGGCGCGATCGTTGGCGGCCTGATCATCGGCATGGGCGAAAAGTTGTTCGAATTCTTCGTGGGCCCGATGATCGGCGGCGCGACGGAAAACTGGTTCGCCTACGTCCTGGCGCTGCTGTTCCTCGTCTTCCGGCCGCAGGGCCTGTTCGGCGAAAAGATCATCGAGAGGGTTTGACGCATGTTCTATCGTGAAGCCGGCGACTTCAAGACAAGCTACGCCGACGACAGCCAGACCTTCCCGATCCGGTTCGACCGGCTGCGCTACTACGCCGTCATGGCGGTGGCCTTCGGGGTCATCCCGTTCTTCATCAACGACTACTGGGCGAACGCGGTCTTCGTGCCCTTCCTTATCTATGCGATCGCGGCCCTGGGGCTGAACATCCTGACCGGCTATTGCGGGCAGGTGTCCCTGGGGACCGGCGGTTTCATGGCCGTGGGGGCCTACGCCGTCTACAAGCTGATGACCGCCTTCCCCGACGTCTCGATCCTGATCCACGTGCTGCTGGCGGGCGGGATCACGGCGATGGTGGGCGTGCTGTTCGGGCTTCCTTCGCTGCGCATCAAGGGCTTCTACCTTGCGGTCGCCACGCTGGCCGCGCAGTTTTTCCTTGTCTGGCTCTTCAACAAGGTGCCGTGGTTCTACAACTACTCTGCCTCGGGGCAGATCTCGGCGCCGGAACGCACGATCCTGGGTCAGGCGGTTACGGGGGCGAACACGACGGCCCCGGCGAAATACCTGTTCTGCCTGATCATCCTGGTCGCGCTTGCCTGGCTTGCGCGCAACCTGACCCGCGGGACGGTAGGCCGCAAGTGGATGGCGATCCGCGACATGGACATCGCCGCCGAGATCATCGGGGTGAACCCGCTGACCACCAAGCTGTCGGCCTTCGCGATCTCGTCCTTCTACATCGGGGTCGCGGGCGCGCTGTTCTTCGCCGTCTACCTGGGCGCGGCCGAGGTGGGCGAAGCCTTCGGCATTCAGAAATCGTTCCTGATCCTCTTCATGATCATCATCGGGGGGCTGGGGTCGATCTTCGGCAGCTTCGCAGGCGCCGCTTTCATGGTCCTGATGCCGGTGCTGCTGAAGAACCTGCTGGTCGGCCAGCTTGGGTGGGCGACCGATCTGGCGGCGCATCTTGAGCTGATGATCGTCGGCGCGCTGATCGTGATCTTCCTGATCGCGGAACCGCACGGCATGGCGCAACTCTGGCGGCTTGCGAAGGAAAAACTGAGGCTTTGGCCCTTCCCGCACTGAGGGGCCGTACAACGACAAGACCGGCAGGAGCCGGCGGACGGAAACGCTTAACCCTTGGGAGGAGACCCAGATGAAGAAGACGATGACCGCGATCGCACTGGCTATGGCGGTGGCCACGCCGGCGATGGCCGACCTGGTGGTGCCGAACCTGTCCTACCGGACCGGGCCCTACGCGCCGAACGGCATCCCCTACGCGGATGGTTTCAACGACTACTTCACGCTGCTGAACGAACGCGACGGCGGCATCGGCGGCGAACTGGTTCGGGTGCCGGAATGCGAAACCGCCTACAATACCGAAAAGGGCGTTGAGTGCTATGAAAGCACCAAGGGCGACGGCGCGCTGGTCTTCAACCCGCTGTCGACCGGGATCACCTACCAGCTGATCCCGAAGGTGACGGCGGACGGCATCACGCTCTACACGCCGGGCTATGGCCGTACCTCGGCAGCCAACGGCAAGATCTTCGAGTGGGTCTTCAACTACCCTGCCAACTACTGGGACGGCGCGTCGGTCGCGGTCAAGCATCTGCTGGACGAAAACGGTGGCGACCTTTCGGGCAAGAAGATCGCGCTGGTCTATCACAACTCCGCCTATGGCAAGGAGCCGATCCGCACGCTTCAGGAACTGTCCGCCAAGCACGGCTTCGAATTGGTCGAGATCCCGGTCGACCATCCGGGCCAGGAACAGAAAAGCCAGTGGCTGCAGATCCGCCGCGACAAGCCCGATTACGTCCTGATGTGGGGCTGGGGTGTGATGAACGCGGTTGCGATCCAGGAAGCCGTGAACATCCGCTACCCGATGGATCACTTCATCGGCGTCTGGTGGTCGGGCTCTGAAAACGACGTGATCCCGGCGGGCGAGGGCGCCAACGGATACAAGGCGATCGGCTTCCACGGCACCGGCGCCGACTATCCCGTCTATGGCGATCTCAAGCAGTACGTCTATGACGCGGGCAAGGCGGCGGGCGACGGGTCCAACCCGGGCAACGTGCTGTATTCGCGCGGCATGTACGCGGCGATGATCATCTCCGAAGCCATCCGCAAGGGGCAGGAGATCGCGGGCCATTCGGCGGTCAACGCGGCTGAGGTGCGCGAGGGCTTCGAGAACCTGAACCTGACGCAGGAACGTCTGACCGAGCTTGGCCTGCCTGGTTTCGCGCAGCCGATCGAGGCGACCTGCGCCGACCATGGCGGCCCGGGTTCCGCGATGATCTTCCAGTGGGATGCGGCGGCTTCGACTTGGAACCAGGCGTCCGACTGGATCACGGCTGACAGCGAAGTTCTGGATCCGCTGATCGCCGAGGACTCGGCGGCTTTCGCCGCGGAGAACAACATCGCGGAGCGCTGCAACTAAGCGCTTTTGAAATCGCGCCCCGGCCCACTCAGGGCCGGGGCATCCGGAACAGTTTTCAAGTGGGGCACCCAATGCTCGACGCCACCAAGACCGACACGCTGCTTGAGGTCAACAACATCGAGGTGATCTACAACCATGTGATCCTCGTCCTGAAGGGTGTGAGCCTATCCGTCCCCAAGGGCGGCATCACCGCGCTTCTGGGCGGCAATGGCGCGGGCAAGACGACGACGCTGAAGGCGATCTCGAACCTTCTGCACTCCGAACGCGGCGAGGTGACCAAGGGCTCGATCGTCTACCGCGGAGAGCGCGTGCAGGACATGAGCCCCGCCGACCTGGTGAAGAAGGGCGTCATCCAGGTGATGGAAGGGCGCCACTGCTTCGGCCACCTGACAGTCGAGGACAACCTTCTGACCGGGGCCTACACCCGCACCGACCGCGAGGTCGCGAAGGACCTTGAGATGGTCTACCACTACTTTCCGCGGCTGAAGGAACGCCGCAAGAGCCAGGCGGGCTACACCTCGGGCGGGGAACAGCAGATGGTCGCGATCGGGCGCGCGCTGATGAGCCGGCCGGAAACGATCCTGCTGGACGAGCCCTCGATGGGCCTGGCCCCGCAGCTGGTCGAGCAGATCTTCGAGATCGTGAAGGCTGTGAACGAAAAGGAGGGGGTGACCTTCCTTCTGGCCGAGCAGAACACGAACGTGGCGCTGCGCTACGCGCACTACGGGTACATCTTGGAAAGCGGCCGGGTGGTGATGGACGGTCCCGCGAAGGATCTGCGCGAAAACCCGGACGTAAAGGAATTCTACCTGGGCATGTCGGACAAGGGGCGCAAGAGCTTCCGTGACGTGCGCAGCTACCGTCGGCGCAAGCGCTGGCTGGCGTGATGAGGGATCAAATGTCTTCGAAGCAGGTGAACACTTGATCGCGAACCTTTCCATAAACCGCACGATGCAGCGCCAAGAGCGGTTCCGAGCATGCCCGGATGCGTTCCACCGCGTTGTCGGCCTGGCTGCGGCTGGAAAAGGTCATTGTGACAAAGAATTCGTGGTCCCGTTCCTTGTCGGTGTCGAGCGAGGGGTTTCGGTGTCGGCGCCCGAGCGTGCCGACCTCCAGCAGGAGGTCATTGCCGCAGAGATGGGTGGCGAAATCCGCGAGAGCGGATTGGAAGGCATCCGCCGCTACGCCCGGCTTGAGGTTGAAGATCGTATGCATGTGATAGGCCATAGTTCCCTCCTCTCGCGACCGGCAGCGTATCACGGCGAGCAAAGCGTGCCCAAATCTTGGTCGGAATCCTGCATTTCGCGGCGTCTGCCAGACGTCTCAAGCTTGCCGAGGAATTGAACGATGACGTCATATGACACCCTCGAAACCCGTTCCGCCGACGAACGCGCAGGCGCCCAGCTTCAGGCGCTGAACGCGCAGTTGGCGCGCAATGGGCGTGATCCTGTCGCCTCGCTTGCGGATCTGGCCGAGTTGCCGGTCCTGCGCAAATCTGAACTCGCGCACGACCAGAAGCAAAAGCCCCCTTTCGGTGGCATCCCGACCTCGAACGTCGCCCATATCTTCCAATCCCCCGGCCCGATCTATGAACCGGGCGGTGTGTCCCATGACTGGTGGCGCATGGGCCGTTTCCTGCATGCTTGCGGCATCGGAACCGAAGATATCGTACAGAACTGTTTCGGCTATCACCTGACGCCGGCCGGCATGATCTTTGAGAACGGCGCTCGCGCAGTTGGCGCGAAAGTCCTGCCTGCCGGGACCGGCCAAACCGACCTCCAGGTCCGCGCCGCCGCCGATATCGGCACGACCGCTTATGCCGGAACGCCGGACTACCTGAAAGTGATCCTCGACCGCGCCGAGGAGATGGGCGAGCGGCTGAGGATCACCAAGGCGGCCGTCGGTGGCGGGGCCCTGTTCCCGTCGCTCCGCGCCGAATATGCCGACCGTGGCATTGCCTGCCTGCAATGTTACGCCACCGCCGATCTCGGCAACATCGCCTACGAAAGCCCGGCGATGGAGGGGATGATCGTCGATGAAGGCGTGATCGTCGAGATCGTCCGCCCCGGAACCGGCGATCCGGTTGCCGAGGGCGAGGTGGGCGAGGTCGTGGTCACCACGCTCAACCCCGACTATCCGCTGGTCCGCTTCGCGACAGGCGATCTTTCGGCCGTCCTGTGCGGGCAAAGCCCGTGCGGGCGCACCAACATGCGGATCAAGGGCTGGATGGGCCGCGCTGATCAGACCACGAAGATCAAGGGCATGTTCGTCCGTCCCGAACAGGTCGCGGCCTTTGTCGCGCGGCATTCCGAAATCGCCCGCGCCCGCGTCGTCGCCACCCGAGAGGGGGAGATCGACGTGATGACGGTCCGGGTCGAGGCCCCCGCGGGCGCCGGCGCAGGCTATGAGGACTCGGTCGCGCAGACCCTGAAGCTCAAGGGCCGCATCGAGGTCGTGCCGCCCGGAAGCCTGCCCAACGACGGCAAGGTGATCGACGACCAGCGTGTATATGACTGACACGCGGATTGTCGCCGCGACCCGAACCGCTGTCATAGGATAACAGGGCCCAAGAGGTTAGACTCCGTTCCGATACCGGAAGGGAGATCTGCCATGTTGACCAGAGCACCGCTCGCCGCCGCCGCGTTTCTTGCCGCCTGGCCCGTTAGCGCGCGCGATGTCGCGCTTGTTATCGGAAACGAAAACTACCGCCGCGCGCCCGACATTTCGTCGGCCGAGGATGCGGCGGACGCCGGCGCGGCGCTTGAGGCGTCCGGCTTCGACGTGCGCGACGGGCGCGATCTGGACGCCGCGGGGCTCCGAAGGGCCCTGGCAGAGTTCCATGCCCGCTCGGAAGACGCGGACCGGCTGGTGATCCTTGTGGCGGGGCATTTCGTGCATGCGGGCGCGCAAAGCTGGCTTCTCGGGACCGATGCGGACCGGCCCGCGCTTGGGTCGGTCGATGCCGCGGGCCTTCCTGTCGGCACGCTGATGGCGATCGCCGCCGAGCGGCCCGGCGCCGCGATGGTCCTTTTGGGGACCGAACCGCTGCCGATCGTACTTGGCCGCGGTCTGGCGGGCGGCCTGGGCGACGATCCGGCTCCGCAGGGCGTCATGGTCGTCTCGGGTGATGCCGGCACGCTGGCGGAATTCGTGACCGACGTGTTGGCGCGACCCGGGCAGACGCAGGCGGACCTGGCAGAACAGGCTGAGGGGCTGGAGGTCGCAGGCTATCTTGGCGACGCCGCTCCCTTCCTTCCCCTGACCGAGGAGGCAGGAACGGATGACGGTGCGGCGGAACAGGCGGCCTGGGACGTGGTCCGCAGGCTGGACACGATCCCGGCGTACGAAGGGTTCCTGCGCCAGTTCCCATCTGGCCTCCATGCCGATGACGCGCGTGCCGCTATCGCGGCGATCAAGGCGCAGCCGCTTGTCCAGGCGCAGAAAGCCGAAGAGGCGCTTGGGCTGAACCGGGACCAGCGGCGCGAGATCCAGCGAAACCTCAGCCTGCTCGATTTCGATCCGCGCGGCATCGACGGGCTGTTCGGCCCCGGCTCTCGCCGGGCGATCACGGCCTGGCAGAAGGCCAACCGGCTTGATCAGACCGGCTTCCTCAATGCCGACCAGATCACGCAGCTTCAGGCGCAGGCCGACCGCCGCGCCGCCGAGCTTGAGGCCGAGGCGCGGGCGCGGCAAGCCGAACTGGAGCGCCAGGACCGGCTCTACTGGGAACAGACCGGCGCCGCGGGCGACGAAGCGGGGCTGCGCGCCTATCTGAAGCGCTATCCCGACGGGCTGTTCGCCGATCTTGCCAATGAACGGCTTGCGGTCTTCGAGGAAGAGCGCCGGCAGGCCGCGCAGGGCGCGGAACGGCTGGCCTGGGATCAGGCGGTCGCGGCGGACAGCGCGGAAGGCTACCGCGATTACCTGCGCGCCTATCCGAACGGCGTCTTTGCCGAGGATGCCAGGGCCGCGCTTGAGGCCGCCGAAGCCACGGACGCCGCCGCCGCGGACCGGGCGCAGGCAGAGGCTGCGGAAAACGCACTGGGGCTCAATCCCTTCTTCAGGCAGGCGATCGAGAAGCGGCTGGCGGATCTGGGGCTCAGTCCCGGCCGCGTGGATGGCAGCTTCGACGACGACACCCGCCGCGCCATCCGGCGATACCAGGAGGCGCGGGGGATGGATGTCACCGGCTACCTGACGCAGGCCGCCGTGGTCCGCCTTCTGGCCGAAGGGCTCTGACGGGCCCGAGGGACTGCCTGCGCGGTCCCCTCAGCGCTTGCTGGCCGTCACGACATGCGCGGACGTCGGAAACACCGCTTCGCCGCTGGGGGTCGCGTACTTGGCGAGCAGGATGTCCGAACGGGTCAGAACTTCGGCAATCTCTTCTTCGTCGAGGTTGATGTCGAACAGCGGCAGCCAGCCCCGTAGCTCGGCCTCGACCATGGCGCGTGCGCTTGGGAAGTTTGCCTGTTCGGTTCGGGTATCAGCTGCGATGTCGCTGAAGCCGCTGTTGTCCAGCAGTTTTGTGACCTCGCTGGCGTCGCCCATGCTGAAGGGCAGCCGCAGCGCATCCCCGGCGGCGATGCCGACCTGTTCGTCCAGCACATCGATGATGTCTTCGTAGGCCGGGTTGTTCACGATGGAATTCCAAACGGCGACCGCCAGACGGCCACCGGGCGCCATCACCCGGTACATTTCTTTCACCGCCTTCTGCGGATGCTGAAAGAACATCATCCCGAACTGGCACAAGACGCGATCGAAGGTGGCGTCCTCGAATTCCAGGTCTTCGGCGCTGCCCCGCACCCATTCCATGTCGGGCGCGATCTCCTGCGCGGTGGCGATCATGCCCGGCGCGGGGTCCAACCCCGTCACGCGGCCTGTTTCGCCGATGGCGCTGCGTGCGTCGCGCGCAAGAATCCCGGTTCCGCATGCGATATCCAGCACGCGGGAGCCCTTCTGGATGTCCGCCGCTGCGATTACGTGCTTCGTCCAGGGGCCGAACAGCGCCGGCACGAACAGGCGTTCATATCCGCGGCCAGCTGCAAGCTCCGCTTCGGAAACGGTGTCGTTCATCGGACTCCTCCCGCAACAGATGGTTGGAAATCGGGGGATATTGTATCCGCAATGGGGCCGGCTGGCCACCGAGGCGGCTCTGGACGCGTTCGGCGGACAGGCTTTCCCCGCGCTATGGGCGTCGGGCCATCGGCCGGAAACGCGGAACGAAAAAGGCCGCCGGTTTCCCGGCGGCCCTTTTGCGATGCCCTCAACAGGCGGCGCAGCTCAGCCCTGACGGGCCTTGTAGCGCTTCTGCGTCTTGTTGATCACGTAGACGCGGCCCTTGCGGCGCACGACCTGACAATCGCGGTGCCGGCTCTTGAGCGAGCGGAGCGAGTTCCGGACCTTCATCGGCCTTCTCCCAGTATGGCGCGTCTGCGCCGGCGAAAACGAATGCCCCCGCATTTCTGCCGGGGGCGGTGATGGTGGGCGCGACAGGGATCGAACCTGTGGCCACTACGATGTCAACGTAGTGCTCTACCGCTGAGCTACGCGCCCGTCCGAATGCACTGCCACCCACGCCGGAAACCCGGTTCGCGGGCGGCACCGCGTCGGTCCCGGGGTCTATAGAAGGAGTCGCGGGGCCTTTCAAGGGGTTTCGACACTTTGCGATTTGGCTTTATAGTCCAGCTATTGCGAAGGAGTGGACATGACGCCCGGACCCTATCGACTGACGCTTCCGCAGAGGCGCACCACAAGCGTGGTATTCGCGTCTCCGCACAGCGGCAGCTATTATCCGGGCGAGTTCCTGGCGCGCTCGGTGCTGGGTGAAAAGACGATACGCAGTTCCGAGGATGCCTTTGTCGATGTGCTTCTGGACCGTGTTCCGGACCTTGGCGCGCCACTTCTGGCCGCGGTGGCCCCGCGTGCCTATGTCGACCTGAACCGCGCCGCGGACGAACTTGACCCCGCCTTGATCGATGGTTTCCGCGCGCCCGCGCACAATCCACGCGTGGCCTCTGGCTTGGGGGTCGTGCCGCGCGTCGTGTCGGGCGGGCGCGCGATCTATGCCGGAAAGCTGCCGTTGCACGAAGTGAAGGCCAGGATCGCGGACTGGTGGCACCCCTACCATGACCGGCTGCAGATTCTCCTGGACGAATCACGCCTGCGATTCGGCCAGGCAATCCTGATCGACATGCATTCCATGCCGCATGAGGCGTTGGACGTTGCCACCGTGCCCGGCCGTCCGCGCCCCGACGTGGTCTTGGGCGATCGCTACGGAACCTCGGCGTCCGCCGCCATCGTCGAGGCCGTCGACGCGGCCTTTATCCGTGCCGGGTTCCGGACCGTGCGCAACACGCCGTTCGCGGGCGCCTACATCGCGCAGGCCTACGGCCGCCCGACGCGGGCGCAGCACGTGGTGCAGGTCGAACTGGACCGGGCCCTTTACATGAACGAGGCAGAGGTTCGCCCGAACGGCAATTTCGCCGGCTTTCAAAGGATCCTGGCCGGCGTCCTGGCCGACATCGCCGCGATCGGCAGGGCCGAGGACCGCTTGGCGGCCGAGTGATCAGCGCAGCGACCGGCCCTTGACGATCGCTGCCTTCCCGAACCTTGCCCTTATCGCGTCCGTGGCCCGTTCGGCGCCCGCCCTGCGCGCGGCCAGCGGATCCAGAAGATCGCCCGTCAGGTCCGCCGCGCTGTCGTCCGACAGGTCGGATATGCCGACGCCGATCAGGCGGAACGGGCCCGGCTCCCTGACCTGGGCCATCAGGTCCGCGGCCTCGCGGTAGATGCGTTCGGCGGTCTGCGTGGGTTCGCGCAGCGTATGCCGCCGCGTGATCGTCGTGAAATCGGCGCGCTTCAGCTTCAGCGTCACGGTCCTGCCAGCCAGGTCCTTGGCCTTGGCGCGGTCCGCGACGCGTTCCGCCAGGCGCCAGACATGGCCGTCCAGAAGGGTGCGGTCCGCCGTATCCTCGTCGAAGGTCGTTTCGGCAGAGATCGAGCGCATCGGCTCGTTCGGGTTCACGCGGCGGATGTCCTCGCCGCGCGCCAGATGCCAGAGCCGCTCCCCGATCGACCCGAACCGTGCCGTCAGATCCTTGCGGTCCCACCGCAGCAGATCGTCGAAGGTCCGGATGCCTGCGGCCTCCAGCGTCGTCTGGGTCGCAAGCCCGACGCCCCAGATCATCCGCACCGGCTTGCCCTTCAGGAAGGCCGCGGTGTCGCCCCGTCCGATCACCGAAAACCCCCGTGGCTTGTCCAGGTCCGAGGCGATCTTGGCCAGGAACTTGTTGTGCGAAAGACCGATTGAGCCGGTCAGGCCAAGCTCATCCTCCATCCGCTTCAGAAGCCGGCATAACGTGACGGCGGGCGGCGCGTGGTGAAGCCTCTCGGTGCCGGTCAGGTCCAGGAACGCCTCGTCCAGGGACAGGGGTTCGACCACCGGGGTCAGTTCGTCCATCAGCGCGCGGATCTGCTTGGACACGGCGGCATAGTGCGCGCCGCGGGGTTTGAGCACCACTGCCTCGGGGCAGAGCTTGAGCGCCTGGAACATCGGCATGGCAGAGCGCACGCCCCTGATCCGCGCCAGGTAGCAGCAGGTCGACACGACCCCGCGATGCGCCCCGCCCACGATGACCGGCTTGTCACGCAGTTCGGGATCGTCGCGTTTCTCGACGCTCGCATAGAAGGCGTCGCAATCCATGTGGGCGATGGACAGGCTGAAAAGCTCGGGGTGCGACAGGACGCGAGGCGACCGGCAGGCGGGACAGCGCGCGCCGGCGTCGAATTGTGTCAGGCAGTCGCGGCAAAGGGCGGGCATGAACGCAAGATAGCCGATTGCCGAACGCCCCCCAAGGGCTTCGGCGCTGCGCGCTGCGGACCGGATCTAGAACCGTTCGGCCCGAAGCACCTGGCAATCGGTGACGGACACCACGCCTATGTGCCGTTCCACGACGGCGAAGGCCGCCTTCAGCAGCTGGTCGACGCGTTCGGGGCGGACGATGCACACGACCGCCACCATCCCGCCTGCGGCGGACACCTGGCCTTCACGGCTCCACCGGCCCGACCGGCCGGACCCGCCCAGGACCGGAAGCACGGTGAACCCGGTGACGCCGGCTTCTGAAATCGTGTCCAGCAGCCGGCGTTCAAGCGGCGCTTCGATGATGATTTCCACGCGTTTCGCGTCATTCATCTGCATGATCAGGCTCCGAGAAGGAATTCCGCCAGTGCGACGTAGATGGGGATCCCGAGCGCCAAGTTGAACGGGAAGGTGACCCCCAGCGACAGGGTGAGATAGATTGAGGGGTTGGCCTCGGGCAGCGCCACGCGCATCGCCGCCGGGACCGCGATGTAGGAGGCCGATGCGGACAGCACCATCAAAAGCGCCGCGCCCCCTGTGCTCAGGTCAAGCATGATCGCGACGGGCAGGGCCAGCGCCGCTCCGGCCAGGGGCATCAGCACGGCGAAGGCGAAAGCGCCCGGCGACAGGACCGAGCGCGCCTGCCGCAGCCCCCGTCCCGCCACAAGGCCCATGTCCAGAAGGAACAGGCACAGCACGCCCTTGAAGGGCGACACGATGAAGCTCTCGATCTCTTTCAGGCCGCGCTCGCCCGTGACGGCGCCGATCACGAAGGCGCCGATCAGCAGCACGATCGAGCCGTTCAGAAGGACTTCGCGCCAAAGTTCCCGGTCCATGCGCGCCCCGGCCCCCGCGCGCGCGGCGAGCCACAGCGCGGCGACGATCGCGGGTGCCTCCATCGCTGCGGCCACGGCGACCATGTAGCCTTCGTAATCTATCGCGCGGCTGGCAAGGATCGCCGTGGCCGAGACGAAGGTGACGATCGAGATCGAGCCGTAGTGGCCCGCGACCGCCGCCGCGTCGACCGCGGAAAGCCGCGTCATCACGCGCAACAGGCCGAACGCGATGACCGGGATCACGAAGCTCAGCGCGATCCCCGCGATCAGCGCGGCGACCAGAGATCCTTCAAGCCCGTGCGCGGCGACGCTTGCGCCCCCTTTGAAACCGATGGCGAACAGCAGGTAGATCGAAAGCGCCTTGGCCGCGGCCTCGGGCACCGAAAGACTTGAGCGCGCCATGGCGGCCAAAAGGCCCAGGGCAAAGCTGAGCACGATGGGCGAAACAAGGTTCTGCGCCATCACCGAAAGGATCGTTTCCATGTCCCTCAATCCGATTTCGCCGGTAGATAGTCGCCCCGGCACGAAAGACAAGTGGCGCTTAGAGCGGAACGAAGGCTCCGCTCGCCGGGTCGTACTGTTCCAGGCCGCCGGCGCCGATGTCCGTCCACAGGCCGTGAAGGGTCAGTTCGTCCGCCTCGACCGCTTCGCGCACGAAGGGAAAGGTCATCAGGTTTTCCAGGCTGACCAGAACCGATTCCTTCTCAAGCGCACGCAGGCGCTGATCCTCGGGCTTGTCCTTCACCCGCTCGAAACCGGGCCGCAGAAGATCCATCCAGCGTCCGACGAAGCTGGACTTTTCCTCGAGTTCCGGCGCCTGGCCCGTGCACATGTCGTGGCAGCCCTTGACGCCCCCGCACAGCGAATGGCCCACGATGATGATGTGCGCGACCTTCAGCGTCGTGACCGCGAACTCGACCGTGGCGGACGTGCCGTGGTGTTCGCCGTCGGGGCTGTAGGGCGGCACGAGGTTCGCGATGTTGCGGTGGATGAAGAACTCCCCCGAATCCGCCCCGAAGATCGAGGTGACGTGAACCCGGCTGTCGCAGCACGAAATCACCATCGCGCGGGGTCGCTGTCCTTCATCGGCCAAGCGGCGATACCAGACGCGGTTCTCCGTCCAGGTCGTGGCCTTCCAGCCGTGGTAGCGGTGGACCAGGTAGGAGGGCAGCGGCCGAATGTGGTTCATGGGGACGCCTCGCGTTGTTTTCGGCGCCTGCATATCGTCTGCATCATTCGAATTCGAGATGTTTCTACGCCGCGCTTCAAGGTTTTCTTGACAACACCGCTTCAAGAATCCCCCATCCGCAGGGGTGCGGCAAGGAGGGTGAAGGGTGGCAGAGCTTGCCAGGTTGCGCCATGACGAGGGCGTGCGGCTTGATCCGGACGCGATGTCCGCGATCTACGCCGAATTGGGGGAGCGCGGGGCGGAAAAGCTGATCAGCCGTGCGACCGAGGATCTTGCCGCTCGGCTGCAGGATCTTCGTCAATGTCTTGCAGACGGGAAGGATGCGCAATTCCTGCGCACGGCCCGGATGCTGGTGCAGATCGGAACGCAGGTCGGGATGACCAGCGTGGCGCGCGTCGCGCGCGACCTGATTCGCGCGACAGAGGCAGGGGATTCGGCCGGCAGGGCCGCGGTCCTTGCGCGACTTGAACGGATCGGGCAGCGATCACTGACCGCGGTGTGGGATCTGCACGACATGACGGTCTGAGGGGCTTGCGGCGGCCGGGCAAGGCACTAGGCTGGCGCTGACCATCCTTGCAGGACCAGTGACATGAGCTCGATCATCGCCGCGCCCGACGCTTCCCACCTGCCGCTTCATCTGGTCGAGGAAGGAGCGCTTGACGCCGTGACCGCCACCCTCAGCGAAGGCCACGCGAACTGGGCCACCGCCAACGGGTTCACGGGCGCCCTGGGGCAGCTTTGCATTCTGCCGGGCGCCGACGGGCGCCCCTCGGGCGCGCTTCTGGGTATGGGGTCGGCGGTCAAGCGGCGGCGCGGGCGCTTTCATGCCGCGCGCGCGGCGGCGGGCTTGCCGGACGGGGATTGGTCGATCGCCTCGCACATGACGCCCGCCGAGGCCGAAGAGGCGGCGCTTGGCTGGCATCTCGCGGCCTATCGCTTCACCCGCTACAAGGCCGACAAGCCGCAGAAGGCCAGGCTGGTCCTGCCCGCCGGCGTCGATTCTGCGCGCTTGGCCGCGATCGTGGCGGGCGAATGCCTGACGCGCGATCTGATCAACACCCCCGCCTCCGACATGGGCCCGGAAGAGCTGGAGTCCGCGTTCCTGCACCTCGCGACCGAGTTCGGGGCCGATGCGCAGGTGATCCGGGGAGACGACCTGCTCGCCGAAAACTTCCCTCTGATCCACGCGGTGGGCCGTGCGTCGTCCCGCGCGCCGCGGCTTCTGGATCTGCGTTGGGGGACCGAAGGGCCGCGCTTGACGCTTGTTGGCAAGGGGGTCTGTTTCGATACCGGTGGGCTCGACATCAAGCCCGCGTCCTCGATGGGGCTGATGAAGAAGGACATGGGCGGGGCCGCCACAGTCATGGGTCTGGCACGCATGATCATGGGCCTTGGATTGAGGCTGCGCCTGCGGGTGCTGGTCCCGGCGGTCGAAAACGCGGTGGGCGGCAACGCCTTCCGTCCGCAGGACGTGCTGCACAGCCGCAAGGGCCTGACGGTCGAGGTCAACAACACCGACGCCGAGGGTCGGCTGGTGCTGGCCGACGCGCTTGCGCTGGCGGACGAGGAAAAACCCGACCTGCTGGTATCGATGGCGACGCTCACCGGCGCGGCGCGGGTTGCGGTGGGCCCAGACCTGGCCCCCTTCTACTGCGACGACGAACGGGTTGCGGGCGCGCTGGCCGAGGCCGGCCGGGCGGTCGCTGACCCGCTTTGGCGGATGCCGTTCTGGGATCCCTACGAGACCCTGATAGAACCCGCGATCGCGGATCTGGACAACGCGCCCTCTGGCGGGATGGCCGGGTCGATCACGGCGGCGCTGTTCCTGCGCCGCTTCGTGACCGGTACCGCGCACTACGCCCATTTCGACATTTACGGCTGGCAGCCGACGGCGGCGCCGGCGCGGCCCAAGGGCGGGGTCGGGCAGGGCGCGCGCGCGGTCCTGGATGCGCTGCCCGGAGTGCTGGGGCTATGAGCGACCGCCGCCTGACCCCCGCGAACGGTCGCGTGGCCCATGTCTCGCTAAGGGGCAGTGTCACCGCCGATCGCTTCGTGCCCGGGGAACCCGCGCGGATCGCCGTGCCGCTTGCCGATCTCCTGGCCGCCCCGAACGGCGCGCGCGACCGGCAGGTCTTGATGGGGGACGCGGTTCTGGTTCTGGATCGGCACCAGGACCACGCCTTCGTCCGCGCGGACAAGGACGGCTATTGTGGCTATGTGCAGGAAGCGGCGTTGGGCGATGCGCGGCCAGCGACGCACTGGGTTTCGGTCCCCGCGACGCATGTGTACGCCGCGCCCGACATCAAGACGAAGGAAACGTCACTTCTGTCGCTTGGCGCGCGCCTGTCCATTGCCGAAACTGGCGATCGCTTCGCCCGCACGGTGGATGGGGACCATGTCCTCGCCCGGCACCTTCTGCCCATTGGCAAACATGCCGAGGATCCCGCCGCCATCGCGGAGCTTTTCCTTGGCACGCCCTACCTGTGGGGTGGCAACAGCCGGTCGGGCATCGATTGTTCGGGCCTTGCCCAGGCGGCGCTGCTGGCCTGTGGTATTCCCTGTCCCGGCGATAGCGATCTTCAGGCCGAAGGCGTCGGCGTGGACATCGCGGCCACCGGACCCTTCCGGCGCAACGACCTGTTGTTCTGGAAAGGCCACGTCGCGATCGCATTGGGGCAGGAACGGATGATCCACGCGACCGGGCACTACATGGCGGTGGTGATCGAGGGCATCCACGAAGCCATCGGCCGGATCGCGGCCCAGGGCGGTGGTCCGGTGATCCGGGCGAAACGCATCGTGACCGGCTAGGGTGACGCGGCAGGCGCGCTATTCCACCGGGCGAATCAGCTTGCGTTCCAGAACGCGAAGCACAGTCGGCAGATCGTGGCCGCGTTTCAGGATCTGGCCATCCATTCCGACCACGGAATACATGCCCTGACGCGCACGAAACTTCGGGCGCTTCTCGATCCGGTAAAGCGGGAATTCGGCGGCGCGGCGAAAGACGGAGAACACCGCCATGTCGCGCAGAAAGGACATCGCGTAGTCGCGCCATTCACCCGCCGCGACCATCCGGCCGTAAAGGGCAAGAATGACCGACAATTCGCCACGATCGAACGCGACCTGATCGGGCACGGGCTGGGGCGGCGTGAACTGGGTCGGCGGTTGGACCGTCATGGACCGAATCTTAGCCTTGGACGCCGGCAAATCAAGCCTGACGACGTTTTGTCCCTACCGCACCGCCGGCATCAGGGCGTTCGGCATGCGGCAATCCCTTTGCGCATCAAGGCCGCAGGGGCGCGGTTCAAGGTCGCGGGTAAGGCAGATCCGCGCCTCTGCGATCATGCCCTGCTTGCAGGTGATCGTGATGGCGTTGCGGTCCAGATCGGGGTTGGCCTCGACGAAGGCGTCCTCGACGACCGAGGCGGGAAGGGTCACATCGCGGTCAAGCGACTGGAGCGCATCGGGCAGGTTCACGCCGTCGTAGGCGCGCCGCGACAGATCGAAGTAGGCATCGGCATCAAGCCCCGAACAGGTGCCATGCTTGCGCCATTCGTGGCGGGCAAGGTCGGCAGAGCCCATCAGCCCGGCGATCAGCTCAACGTCAGTCCAGCTGGGATCGCGCCCCCCGCCGTGGCACCAGCTGGGCCAGCCGAAGTCGTACTGCGGCCAAAGCCCGTGCAGGGTAAAGCCCCTGTCCGCGCCTGACCGGCATTCGGGCGCCCGCCGCAGATCGCCCTCGCGTTCGCACCAGCCGGGCGACCAGGTCAGCGACAGGATGTAGTAGTCGAAGTCCCCCGCGCGCTCCCCCTCGGACCATGCCGGGGTCGCGGCGAGGAGGAGGGCGGCGATAAGGCGCATTTTCTCTTCCCTTGGCGGTCTTGGAGGACTATATAGCCCGGTGACTTCCCCGAAAACGTGGAATGGCGGACCGAAAGGCCGCAGCCGTTTTCCCGGCGCGGGAAAGATTTGTCCGGTCCCTCGCAGGACCAAGCAAAGGAGAGATCCGATGACGAAACCCTTGATGGCCAAGGCCACCGCCGTCTGGCTGGTCGACAACACCACGATCAGCTTCAAGCAGATCGCAGATTTCTGCGGCCTGCACGAGCTTGAGGTGCAGGGCATCGCAGACGGTGACGTCGCCGTGGGCGTGAAAGGGTTCGACCCGGTCGCCAACAACCAGCTTGAAGCCTCTGAAATCGAGAAGGCGGAAAAGAACCCGCTGCACAAGCTGAAGCTGAAATTCAACGCCGCCGCCCTGGGCGAGGAAAAGCGCCGCGGTCCCCGCTATACGCCGCTGTCAAAGCGCCAGGACCGCCCAGCGGCGATCCTGTGGCTGGTCAAGTTCCACCCGGAACTGACCGACGCCCAGATCGGCAAGCTGGTTGGCACGACCAAGCCGACGATCGCCTCGATCCGAGAGCGGACCCACTGGAACATCCAGAACATCACGCCGATCGATCCGGTCGCGCTTGGCTTGTGCCGCCAGTCGGAGCTTGATGCGGCCGTACAGAAAGCCGCCAAGAAGAAGGCCGCCGAAGGCGCGGTGATGAGTGATGACGAACGGCGCAAGCTCGTCTCGACCGAACAGTCCTTGGGCATGTCGACCGAGCCGCGGATGCCGTCGAACATCGCGGGGCTGGAAAACTTCTCTCTCAGCAAGTCCGACGAGGAAGAGGAAGATAAGAAATCGCGCGACTATTCGGACGCCGAAAGCTTCTTCAACCTGCCGCAGGGCGACGACGACGAAGACGAAGACGACAACTGATTTCAGGACCCCGGCCGCAGCGCCGGGGTTTTCGTTTGTCTCCGGAACGCATAGCCTCGTGCAGGTAGCAGACGGAGGCGGCCATGTGGCGGTTGTTGTTCGCGATAGCGGCGTTCGGAGTGATTTCGGATGCTGCCAAGGCCGAGGCTCCGGTCGACGGAATCCTGTCCGAGGCCCGCGCCGCCTGCGAGAGCTTTGAGGGCGGCAGCTTCGATCCGGGCAATGCCGTCACCGACATCGACCTGACGGGCGATGGGGCTGCGGACATCCTCGTGGATGAAAGCGCGTTTTCCTGCACCAGCGCGGCGTCGATGTATTGCGGGTCGGGCGGGTGCATGTTGCACGCCGTCGTGGGCGACAGGGTCGAGAGTTGGCAGGCCACCGGATGGCAGGTGATCGACTGGGGACAGGCGCGGATCCTTCTGATCGGGCGAGATGGCGGCTGGTGCGGAGGCGCCGGGTCGCAAGCCTGCTTCGAGGCGCTGAACTGGAGCGACGGGCGTTTCCTGACGGTGATGCCGGGGCAACCCGAACCGGCCAGTGCCACGGCGCCCTATTCGACAGAGGACTTCGACGCCACGACGATGCTGCCTTGTTCGCTGGATGAGCCCACACAGGATCAGTCCTGCCCGGCGGGCATCCTGCGCGGCGCGGCCGGAGAGGCGACGATCCGTGTCACCGCGCCGGACGGGGTTGAACGCGTTCTGGAGTTTTCGGCTGAAGGAGCCATCGCATCGCCGGGCACCGACGGTCTGACCTGGGCCAAGGATGGCGACAACTGGTATGTCGGGATCGGCGGGCGGGAATACTACATCGTCCCCGAGGCCGCGGTCTTTGGCGGCTAGGAGCCGCTACTGAACCGACTTGCGCGCGCGCAGCGCGGCCTGGATCGTCCCGTCGTCAAGGTAGTCAAGCTCCCCCCCGATCGGGACGCCCTGCGCAAGCGAGGTGACGGAAACGCCCGTGCCTTCCAGCGCCTCTGCGATGTAATGCGCCGTGGTCTGGCCATCGACGGTAGCGTTCAGCGCCAGGATGACCTCGCGCACGTTTTCATCCCGGGTGCGGGCGATCAGGCGGGGTATGCGCAGTTCTTCCGGGCCCACCGCGTCAAGCGCAGAAAGCGTCCCACCCAAGACATGGTAACGGCCGCGGAATGCCTGACCGCGCTCCATCGCCCATAGATCCGCCACATCCTCGACGACGCAGATTTCGCCCGTCGCCCGCTTGGGGTCGCGGCAGATGTCGCACAGATCGGCGGTGCCGATGTTGCCGCAAGCCGCGCACTCACGCGCGGATGTCGCGACTTCGGCCATCGCGCGGGCGAGGGGCGCCATGACCTGCCCGCGTTTCTTTATCAGATGCAACACCGCGCGCCGCGCCGAGCGCGGACCAAGGCCCGGCAGCCGGGCCATCAGCTCGATCAGCGCCTCGATGTCACGAGTGGCGTCGGACACGTCAGAACGGCAGCTTCATGTCGGCCGGCAGGCCGAGGCTTTCGTAAAGCCGCTTCATCTCGTCCTGGCTGCGGTCGGCGGCCTTCTTCTGCGCGTCCTTGATCGCGGCGACGATCAGGTCTTCGACCACTTCCTTCTGGGTGGGGTCGAAGATCGTCGGGTTGATATCCAGCGCCTTCAGTTCGCCCTTCGCCGTGCAGGTGGCCGTGACCAGGCCCGCGCCCGATTCGCCGATGACGTTCATCTGTGCCAGGTTTTCCTGAAGCTCGGCCATCTTGGCCTGCATGTCCTGCGCGGCCTTCATCATCTTGGCCATGTCGCCAAGCCCGCCCAATCCTTTCAGCATCTCGCTCTCCTCAATTGTTCTCGAACGGGTCCCATTCGTCCTCGACCTCGGGCAAGGCGGCATTGGCAGCCTCGGTCTGGGTCTCGGTCTGGGTCCTGATATCCTTGATGCGCGCGCCGGGGAAGGCAGCGAAGACTGCCTGCACCACGGGGTGGGTCTTCATTTCCTGCTCGGCGGCCATGCGCTCGGCATCGCGTTCCTCGGCGATGGTGCGACCGCCGCCTTCGGCGACGACCGAGACGCCCCAGCGGGCGCCTGTCCAGCCTTGCAGGCGCTGGCCCAGCGTCTGGGCCAAGTCGCGCGGCGCATCGGCGGTCGGTGAAAACTCGATCCGGCCGGGCGCATAGTGGACAAGGCGCAGGTGGTTTTCCACCTCGATCAGAAGCTTCACGTCGCGGTTCGCGCGGATCAGTTCGACCACCGCGGCAAAGGTCGCGTAGCGGGCCAGGGCAATTTCAGGCGCCTGGGCCAAGGCCGTCGCCGCGCCCGAGGCCGTCGGGGTGTGCGTGACATAGGCGCGAGGCGCGGAATGGGTCATGCCGGCGCCCGGCGCAGGACCGCCGCCTTGCGGCGCGGTCACGGGCGCGTCCTTCATCCGGCGCAATAGCTGCTCGGGATCGGGGAGTTCTGCCACATGGGTCAGCCGGATGATCGCCATTTCGGCGGCCATCATCGCGTTCGGCGCCTCCGCGACCTCTTCCAGCGCCTTCAGCAGCATCTGCCACATCCGGCTGAGCACCCGCATTGGCAGGCGTTCGGCCATAGCCAGTCCGCGCGCGCGCTCATCGGGGGCGACGGTCGGGTCCTCTGCCGCCTCGGGCGTGATCTTGATCACGCTCACCCAATGGGTGATCTCGGCCAGGTCGCGCAGCACCGCCATCGGGTCGGCGCCATCGGAATATTGCGCCGACAGTTCGCCAAGCGCCGCCGCTGCCTCGCCCTTCATGATCAGGTGGAACAGGTCCAGAACCCGGCCGCGGTCAGCCAGGCCCAGCATCGCGCGCACCTGGTCGGCGGAGGTTTCGCCTGCGCCATGAGAAATGGCCTGGTCCAGAAGCGAGGTCGCATCCCGCGCCGACCCTTCCGCCGCGCGGGTGATCAGCGCCAGCGCCTCGTCCGTGATCTGCGCGCCTTCGGCGGTCGCGATTTTGTTGAGAAGGCCGATCATCACCTCGGGCTCGATCCGGCGCAGGTCGAAGCGCTGGCAGCGCGACAGAACGGTCACGGGCACCTTGCGGATCTCGGTCGTGGCGAAGATGAACTTCACATGCGCCGGCGGCTCTTCAAGCGTCTTGAGCAACGCGTTGAACGCGTTGTTCGACAGCATGTGAACCTCGTCGATGATGTATATCTTGTAGCGCGCCGAGGCCGCCCGGTAGTGCACGCTTTCGATGATCTCGCGGATGTCGTTCACGCCGGTGCGGCTGGCCGCGTCCATCTCCATGACATCGACGTGACGGCCCTCCATGATCGCGACGCAGTGTTCGCAGACCCCGCAGGGGTCGGTCGTGGGGCCGCCGGTGCCGTCGGGGCCGATGCAGTTCATGCCCTTGGCGATGATGCGCGCCGTCGTGGTCTTGCCGGTGCCGCGGATGCCCGTCATGATGAAGGCCTGCGCGATGCGTCCCGCGGCGAAGGCGTTCTTCAGCGTCCGCACCATCGCGTCTTGGCCGACGAGGTCGGCAAAGGTCTCGGGGCGGTACTTGCGGGCTAGAACGCGGTAGGCAGAGGGACTTGCGTCGGTCATGGCGCCTCGGGGTTCGGGAATCGCGGTCGGGGGACAGACTAGGCGCGGCCGGGCGGCGCGTCCACCCGGGAGGGTGGGGTGAGAGGCTGGACATCGACCCAGACGGGGCTCGTTACGGCTGCTTCCTTCCGGACCTGACCGGGTTGGCGAGGCGTCTGCCCGCGCCAACCTCTCAGGGCGCGATATAGGATGAACGGCGCGGGTTGGCAAGGCGCAGCGGGACGAGCGACCTGCGCGTTCAAGAGGCGGATGCAGCGAAGGTCCGCACCCTAGCCCAAGTGCCGCGGCAGGATTTCCCGAACGCTTTGACGCGCGCCGACGGCTTCATGCAGGCGGCGCAGCCGGGGATTGCGGGCCAGCATGCCCTCGTGGTCCGGGAAGAACGAAATCAGCATGTAGGCGTAGAAATCAAGCGCGGTCGGCCCTGAAGGCAAGAAGAACGGATCCCCCGCGATCGCGGCGTCCAGCGCGCTGAACTGGCCCTCAAGGCGTTGCCGGGCACCCTCGATCAGCGCGTCGTGGGTGCTGGGATCGTCGAGAAAACGCTCCGGGTGATTGAGCTGTACGAAGGTCATGTAGGGACTCGCGGCCATGTAGATCAGCCAGCGCAGGAACGCGGGGCGTTCCAGATCGCCGCGCGGGACAAGGCCCGAGTCAGGGTGACGATCCCCGAGGGTCAGGATGATTGCGGCGCTTTCGCCGATGACCTTTCCCTCTGGAAGGGCAAGCGCGGGTACCTGCCCCGTCGGATTGAGCCGCAGATAAGCCGCGGAACGGTGCTCTCCAGCAGCCATGTCCACGGGCTGCCGACGATACGGGACCCCCATTTCCTCAAGCACGAGTTCGACGGCCATCGCACCGGACATCGCTTCCCAGAAAAGCGTGTAGGTTTTGTCGCTTTCGACCGCCATGCAGGAGCCGCTGCCTCGCTTCTTGTCAGCCTTCCGTTGCCACGTCGCGGCACCAGAGCTTCGTGAAGGCCCCGGTGCAGACCGTCCGCTTGCTGAAGCCGTCGGCGCGAATGACAGTGTAAAGCACCCGATCCTCGACCGTCACGTCCAGACCTTCGCGCACCAGCTTGAAGCAGCCGGAAGGGCGGAGCTTGCAGGCCACCAGCGCGATTGCCCCGATGGGGTCGTCCTCGACATCGACGTCCTCCGTCGCGATCTGCCTTTCAAGGCTTGCGCGCAGCATGTCGTCGAATTCCGTCTCGCCTGGTTTGGTAAGCCATGCTGCCCCCGCGCCCAGGACGATCACCAGCACGATCCATTTGAACATCGCTGTCTCCCTGCCCGATAGTGACGTTATGCGTCGCGGCCGGGACGCTGTCGAGCGAAACCGCCGCGACGTGCGGACGGGGTGACGCGGTTCAGTCAGGACGCGGAGGGGGGCGCCTGCTGATCCGTCCAGCTATCGTGGCGTGGCGCTTGCCAGTCTTGCCCGGCAGGACGGAACGAAGGCCGTGCGGCTTTACGTAACGCGCATCTACATAACCGAGGGTGGCTACGATCCCTACGGCAACGCGCAAGAAGCAGAGATCCGCCGCAACGCGACGGTGGAAAGCGTGAACTCGGAGGCGCCAAGGTGGACCGAGGCGTGGACGGTCGCCCTCAGCAGCGGCGGAGAGCTGCGATTTCCCCTGCGGTACAGGTCCGGCACGCCCTCCTGGTCGGCCGGCGAGGCGACGCCCTACTCCAACGTCAAACCGGACTTTCATCGGATCTACCGCTTTGACCAGCGTGTCGACCTGGCCATGAGCGCCTCTCTGGGCCGGGAGCTGGACGGAGAGATGGCACTGAGTTCGACCGTTGCCGAACTCTCCGGCCTTTTCGACGGCAACGAAAGGATCGTCGCTGTCATGGACATCCCGATGTCCGTCCGCGAGGTTTCGCTGCCCTGAACCGCCAAAGCCGCGATCACAGCGTGATGCGGAAGCGGGCGAACCCGTCCGGCCCATCGCCCGCGGGTTCGATCGATAGACCCTTGACGTCGGCCAGATGCGCTGCTGCGCGCGGTCCCGTGTCGAAAAGAACGCTTGTGCCCGGCATCGCGGCGAAGCGCCAGTTGGCGTCGACCGAAGGGTCGATGGTACCCTTTTCAAGGATGTAGCGCACGATGATGTCGCGATTTGTGTCCGGGCCCTCGAAGACGATCGTGTCGCCCTTGGCGCCGGGGAAATCGCCCCCGCCCGAGGCACGATAGTTGTTCGTGGCGACGATGAACTCGGCTGTGGGATCGACGGGTTGCCCTTTGTGGGTCAGGTTGACGATGCGGCTTGCCGAAGGGTTCAGATCCTCTCCCTTGGGTCCGTACTTCGACGGTTGAGAAAGATCGATTTCGTAGTGCACGCCGTCGATCACGTCGAAGTTGTACGATGGGAAGTCAGGGTTGATCAGGGGCTGGTCAGGCACGCCGGGCATGATCTGGTTGAACAGCCCGGCCGAGCGTTCGAGCCAGTTCTTGACCTCTGCGCCCGTCACCCGAACGGCGCGGATCGTGTTCGGGTAAAGGTATAGATCCGCCACGTTCTTGATGGCGACGTCGCCCGCGGGCACGTCGGTATAGTAGTCGGGTCCCCCGCGTCCGCCCGCCTTGAATGGCGCGGCGGCAGACAGGATCGGAAGCCCCTCGTGCGGCGTGCCCTTCATCATCTCGGCGATGTACCAGGTTTGGGCGATCGAAACGACCTGAACCGAGGGGTCATCGGCGACCAGCGCGAAGTAGGAATGAAGTGGCGCCGTGGTTCTGCCGACGGCGCGGCGGATGTAGTCCAGGGTCTGGTCGTGGTCCGTCTGGACCGAGGCCAGAACGGTTTCGACGCTGTCGACCAGCGGCGTGATCTTGCGGTCCTCGCCGCGCTGAAAGATCGGGCGCGCCTCGGACGTGAAACTGACGACGCGCCAGGAGTTGCCGTCGCGTTCCAGAAGCAGGTCGATCAGACCCAGATGCGATCCCCAGAAACCCGCCATCACACCCGGCTTGCCCGAAATCGTGCCCGCGGTCGCGTCGACCCCTGCGAAGCCCTCGAAGCTGGGGGAGGGAAAGACCAAGTGGCTGTGGCCGGTCAGGATCGCGTCGATCCCTTCGACCCGGGCCAGGGGCACGGCGGCATTTTCCATGCCCTCCACCCGCTCGGCCCCGCCGATGCCCGAGTGGTTCAGCGCGATGACGATGTCACAGCCGTCCTCCCGCATCTGCGGGACCCAGGCTTCGGCTGTGGCGACGATGTCGCGTGTGCTGACGTTCCCTTCCAGATGACGTCGGTCCCAGCTCATGATCTGGGGCGGCACGAACCCGATCACGCCCACGCGGATAGGGTGGTCCCGCCCCGCGCCATCGGTCACGACACGGTCGAGGATGACATAGGGTCTCAGCAGTGTCACATCCTCGCGCGGGGAGGCGCCGAGCCTTTTCGAGACGTTGGCCGAAACCACCGGGAAGGCCGCACCCGCGACCGACTTCAGCAGGAAGTCGAGCCCGTAGTTGAATTCGTGGTTGCCCAGCGTCGATGCGTCGAAGTTCAGCACGTTCATCGCGGCGATGACCGGATGCAGGTCGCCGTCCTTCATGCCCCGCTCATAGGCGATGTAGTCGCCCATGGGGTTGCCCTGCAGGAAGTCGCCGTTGTCGATCAGCAGCGAATTGGCCGCCTCGGCCCGGATCGTCTCGATGATCGCCGCGGTGCGGGCCAGGCCCGCGGTGTCGACCGGCCTGTCGGAATAGTAATCGTAGGGGAAGACATGGACGTGCAGGTCTGTCGTCTCCATGATCCGCAGGTGGGCCTGGTTCGTTGCTGCGCGGGCGGAAAAGGGATGGAGGGCGATCAATGATGTTCCTGCGGCTGTGCCCGCAAGGAAACCTCGGCGGGTCAGGGCGTTCAATTGGCTATGCGGCATGTCGGCGCTCCGATGGTACAGGGATGGCGCTATGCTGACGGTGTTCGGTAACAGTAATTCAGCTGCCTGCCCGATCCAACAGGCGAGTGGGAGATTGCAAGCCGGCCGCGCGCGTGCAAGGTCTGACGCCCGAGGAGAGGTCAGATGCGTATAGCGGAAACGGTGACGTTCGGCGGTTCGGGGCTGGACCGATCGGCGGCGGTTCGGGGCGACACGGCGCAGCTGGATGCCCTGTGGCGCGATCCCAGGGCGCGGGTGGTTCCGATCTGGCGCGGCAAGCCGTCGTTCGATGGGCCGTCTGCCTTGGGCTGGGTGGCGACCGATCATCCCGTCCTGAGCAACGCGGCGCCCGTCGTCTTTCTGGGGCTGGACGAAGCCGGGCCGCGTTTCGCGGCCGACCTGTCGGCCTGGCAGCCCGACGGGGATGCGGCGCCCGCATCCGGCGCCTTCTTCGATCCGACCGAGCAATGCCACCCAGGCCTGCCCGATACCTGCCGCTTCGCGGAGCTGCGCGGGGCGATGGCCGACCTGTCACCCCGCGACGCCGAATGCGCGGCCACGGCCAAGGCCGTGATCGGCTGGCTTCACAGCCACAGGTTCTGTTCGTCCTGCGGCGCCGAAAGCGCGGTGGCCATGGCCGGGTGGCAGCGGATATGCGGCAGCTGCGGCGCCCATCACTTTCCGCGCACGGACCCCGTGGTCATCATGCTGATCACGCGCGGCAACCGCGTGCTGCTGGGCCGCTCGCCCGGCTGGCCCGAGGGCATGTATTCGTGCCTGGCAGGTTTCATGGAGCCCGGCGAAACCCTGGAAGCCGCCGTCCGGCGCGAGGTCTTCGAAGAGGCGGGGATCCGCGTGGGTTCGGTGCGCTACCTGGCAAGCCAGCCCTGGCCCTATCCGTCCTCGCTGATGATCGGGACGGCAGGCGAGGCGCTGGATGAGGCGATCACGCTCGACCCCGTTGAACTGGAGTCGGCGCGATGGGTCAGCCGCGAGGACATGGCGCTCGCCTTCGCCGGAGAGCACCCCGAGATCCGCGCGCCGCGCCGTGGCGCCATCGCGGGGTTCCTGCTGAAGAACTGGCTTGCCGACCGTCTGGATTGACGCGAAAAGGCGGCAGGAGGAATTGCCCATGAAGTTCACGACCTCGCAGGAAATATCCGTTCCCGCGCCCGTCGTCTTTTCCAAGATCACCGATTTTGAAACCCTCGAACGCGCGGCGTTGCGCCGCGAGGCCGCGATCGCGCGGCGCGACACCCTGCCCGTGGCCGGTGTCGGATCTGCGTGGGAAATCGACTTTCTCTACCGTGGGAAGCCGCGAAACCTGGTGGTGGAAATCCAGCAGATGCAGCCCAGCGACCTGTTCGCCGCCCTTGGCACCATCGGCGGGTTCGAGGTCTACCTGACCATGACGCCGCAGGACATCGGGGCCGGGCGCAGCCGTCTGGGGGTCGAGCTTGAGGTCAAGCCGCGCAGCCTGTCGGCGCGGTTCCTTCTGAACTCCATGCGCTTTGGCAAGAAGGGGCTTGAACGCCGCTTCGCACGCCGCATGGCGGACTTCTGCCGCCAGCTCGAGCGGTGGCATCGGTCCGGGATCAGTCCCTGGCGGTAGCTCAGTTACGGCCGGGGTCGGCCGGATAGACGCCCAGCACCGTGATCGAGGAGGAGAAGTATTCAAGCTCCTCCATCGCGAGTCGCACGTTGTCGTCGTCGGGATGGCCCTCGATATCGGCGTAGAACTGCGTGGCCGAGAAGCTCCCATCGACCATGTAGCTTTCCAGCTTGGTCATGTTCACGCCGTTGGTGGCGAAGCCCCCCATTGCCTTGTAAAGAGCCGCCGGGATATTGCGCACGCGGAAGACAAAGCTGGTCATCATGCCCGACGCGCCGCGGCGGGACAGATCAGGCTGGGGCGCCATGACAAGGAATCGCGTGGTGTTGTGCGCCCGGTCCTCGACATGCCGGGCCAGAAGGTCGAGCCCGTAGATCTCGCCCGCAAGTTCCGAGGCCAGCGCTGCCATCTTGGGATCGCCCATCTGCGCAACCGCCCGTGCCGACCCCGCGGTGTCCGCACCGGTGACCGGCTTGATGTCGTGCGTGCGCAGGAAGCCGCGGCACTGTCCCAAAAGGACCGTGTGGCTCATCGCGCTTTCGACCTCGTCCAGCGGGGTTCCGGGCACCGCCAGAAGGTTGATGTGCACGCGCACGAAGGCCTCGTCGATGATGTGCAGGCCGGATTCGGGCAGAAGGTGATGAATGTCGGCCACGCGGCCATAGGTCGAATTCTCGACCGGCAGCATGGCAAGGTCGGCGTCGCCGCGCTTGACCGTCTCGATCACGTCCTCGAAGGTCGCGCAGGGGACCGCCTCCATGCCGGGCCGGGCCTTGCGGCAGGCCTCGTGCGAATAGGCTCCGGGTTCCCCCTGAAAGGCGATCCGACCGGTCATGCGGGTGGCTCCTTGACGTGGCCCCGCGACCGGGGGCGTTTCGTCGCGCTAACTATACCTTGAAACAGGACAGTGGAAGCGGATAGATACGCGCGAGAAAAAGCCAGGGTAGAGGCGCGACATGTTCGACACGATGACTGTAACGAAGGCCGGCGGCGCGCTTTGCGGCGCCCTGCTGGTTTTCCTTTTGGGCAACTGGGCGGCGGAATCGCTCTACCATACCGGGCCGGAAGCCCATGCGGGCGAAGAGGTCGCACAGGCCTACTCGATCGACACCGGCGCCTCTGAAGGCGGCGAGGCCGCGGCCGAGGAAGGCCCGAGCTTCGAAGAACTGCTTGCCTCGGCCGACGCCGGCGCGGGCGAAAAGGTGTTCGGCAAGTGCAAGGCCTGCCACAAGCTTGACGGCAGCAACGGCACGGGCCCCCACCTGGATGGCGTGGTCGGACGTGCGGTCGGCGGCGTCGCGGGCTTCAGCTATTCGGACGCCATGGCCGGTCACGGCGGCAACTGGGAACCGGCCGAGCTTGACCACTTCCTGGCCAACCCCAAGGGCGCCGTTCCGGGCACCAAGATGTCCTTCGCCGGTCTGCCGAAAGCGCAGGACCGCGCCGACCTGATCGCCTATCTGCAGTCGGTTGGAAGCTGAGACCGGTTCCTGACAGTGACTTTAATCGCGGGGCCGTCCTTTCGGGCGGCCCTTTGCTTTGGTTTCACCCGATGCTCACACATTCGCAACTTGAAGCCCGCGGCCTGCGCTTCTAGCTTGGGACAGCCGAAGTCCGACGGGGAGGTTGCCGGTATGAAGCGCGGGATCAAGTTGGCCGAAAGGCAGTCTGGACGATCCATGGCGGCATCGCGGCTGGGTCTGGGGCTTGCGCTGTCGGTGGCGCTGGCGTCGCCCCTGGCGCTTCGCGCCGAAGAGGCGATCATCACGTCCCACGCCATTACGACCTTTGGCGACGCACCGAAATATCCCGCCGATTTCAAGTACCTGGATTATGTCAATCCGGATGCGCCCAAGGGCGGAGAGATTTCCGAGGCCACCTTCGGCACCTTCGACAGCTTCAATCCCTACACCCAGAAGGGGCGGGCGGCGGCCCTGTCCAACAGCGCTTACGAAGAGATGATGGTGGGCACCGCTGACGAGATCGGCGCGATGTACTGCCTGATCTGCGAAACCATCGAATACCCCGAGGACAAGTCCTGGGTGATCTTCAACATGCGCCCCGAGGCACGGTTTTCCGATGGCAGCCCCCTGACGGCCGCGGATGTGGAATACACCTACGCGCTTTTCCGCGACGAGGGGCTGATCTCGTTCCGGACGGTACTGGCGGAATATGTCGACAGCGTCGAGGTCCTCGGCGAGCATCGGATCAAGTACATGTTCAAGCCCGAAAGCGCGGCGCGAGAGCGAATCCAGATTGCGGGTGGCCTGCCGGTCATGTCCAAGGCCTGGTTCGAAAGGACGGGCGCGAAGCTTGACGAAAGCCGGATGGAGCCGGGGATCGGTTCTGGTCCTTACGTGCTTGAAAGCTACGATGTGAACCAGCGGGTCGTCTACAAGCGCAACCCGGACTACTGGGGAAAGGACCTGCCGATCAATATCGGCCAGAACAACTTCGACCGCATCCGGATCGAGTACTTCGGAGACGCGACGGCCGCACTGGAAGGACTGAAGGCCGGGGCCTACACCTTCCGAAACGAAAACTCATCCAAGAACTGGGCGACGTCATACAACTTTCCAGCCGTCGACCGGGGCTGGCTGGTGAAGCGCGAACTCAAGCATGGCAACATCGCCACCGGCCAATCCTTCGTGATGAACCTGCGCCGGGAAAAATTCCAGGACCCCCGCGTGCGCGAGGCGATCGGGCTGATGTTCAACTTCGAATGGTCGAACGAATCACTCTTCTACGGGCTCTACAAGCGGATCAATTCCTTCTGGGAAAACAGCGAACTGGCGCCCGAGGGCCTGCCCTCGCCCGAGGAGCTTGCTTTGCTTGAGCCGTTGCGGGACCAGCTTCCCGCCGGCGTTCTGGACCAGGAGCCTGTGATGGCCCCGGTGTCGGGCAATCGTCAGCTTGATCGCAAGAACCTGCGCAAGGCGGCAGCACTTCTGGAAGAGGCGGGCTGGATCGTGGGCGATGACGGGATGCGCCGGAACGCCCGCGGCGAGAAGCTCAGCATCGAGTTTCTCGAGGACGACCCCGCCTTCGACCGCGTGGTCAACCCGTTCATCGAAAACCTGCGCGCGCTTGGCGTCGACGCCTCGCTGAGCCGCGTGGACCCCGCGCAGTATACCAAGCGTGTGCGCTCGGATTCGGTGAATGCCGCCGCCTCGTTCGATTTCGACATCATCACCGATCAGTTCCCGACGGGCTACGAGCCGGGCGCGGGGCTGAAGCAGTATTTCGGCAGCGCGGGTCTGACCGACGTCTTCAACACGATGGGGCTTGGCGATCCGGCCGTCGACGCGTTGATCGAAAAGGTCATCACCGCTCAAAGCAAGGAAGAGATGCACGTGGCGGTCAAGGCGCTGGACCGCGTGCTGCGCGCGATCCGCTTCTGGGTTCCGCAGTGGTTCAAGGACAGCCACACCGTCGCCTACTACGACATGTACGAACATCCCGACCCGCTGCCGCCCTACGCCCTGGGGGAGCTGAGCTTCTGGTGGTACAACGCCGACAAGGCCGCCGCGCTCAGGGCGGCCGGCGCGCTGAACTGAACGGGCGACGTCACGAATGGGCGCTTACATCCTGCGCAGGCTCTTGCTGGTGATCCCGACGCTGATCGGGATCATGGTCGTCAATTTCACACTGACCCAGTTCGTTCCCGGCGGCCCGATCGAACAGGTCCTTGCCCAGATCCAGGGCGAGGGGGATGTCCTGCGCGGCATCACCGGCGGCGGTGACGGCGGCCAGGCCGAGGAGATCTCTGGCGGCGGCGCCAGCGACAAGTACGTCGGCGCGCGCGGCCTGCCGCCTGAGTTCATCAAGGAGCTTGAGGCCCAGTTCGGTTTCGACAAGCCGCCGCTGGAGCGGTTCCTGAACATGATGTGGAACTACCTGCGCTTCGACTTCGGCGAAAGCTATTTCCGGTCCATCTCGGTCGTCGACCTGGTGATCGAAAAGATGCCGGTGTCGATCTCGCTTGGCTTGTGGTCGACGCTTCTGGCCTACGCGGTGTCGATCCCGCTCGGGATCCGCAAGGCGGTCAGGGACGGCACGCCCTTCGACACCTGGACATCGGGCGCGATCATCGTTGGCTACGCGATCCCGGGCTTTCTTTTCGCCGTCATGCTGATCGTCCTGTTCGCCGGCGGCAGCTACTGGCGCATCTTCCCGCTTCGGGGCCTGACCTCTGACAACTGGGAGGACCTGACCCTGATCGGCAAGGCGATCGACTATTTCTGGCACATCGCTCTGCCGGTCTTCGCCTCCACCATCTCGGGCTTCGCGACGCTCACGCTTCTGACCAAGAACAGCTTCCTGGACGAGATCAACAAGCAGTACGTCCTGACGGCGCGCGCCAAGGGTCTGACCGAGGGCAGGGTGCTTTACGGTCACGTCTTCCGCAACGCGATGCTGATCGTGATCGCGGGCTTCCCCGCGCTTTTCCTGGCGGTTCTGTTCGGCGGCGGCCTGCTGATCGAGATCATATTCTCGCTCGATGGGCTTGGGCGCATGGGGTATGAGGCCGCGCTGCAACGCGACTACCCGGTCGTCTTCGGCACGCTTTACGCCTTTGGGTTGATGGGGCTCGTGATCGGGATCGTGTCGGACATGATGTATGTCTTCGTCGACCCCCGGATCGACTTCGAGCGGAGGGTGGGCTGATGCGCCTTTCGCCGCTGAACCAGCGCCGCTGGCGCAACTTCAAGGCCAACCGCCGGGCCTTCTGGTCCCTGTGGATCTTCGCCGCGCTGTTCGGGCTTTCGCTGTTTGCCGAGGTTCTGGCCAACGACAAGCCGATCGTCGTCAACTACCGGGGCGACCTGTTCTTCCCGATCTACAAGTTCTATCCCGAAACCGCGTTTGGCGGCGACTTCAGGACCGAGGCGATCTACCGCGACCCCGAGGTGCAGTGCCTGATCAGAACCGGCGGGATCGTCGATTGCTTCGATGATCCGGAGGGCGTGATGGAAGACGCCGCCGACGGCGAATTCGCGGGCGAGACGGTCGAAGCGGGCTGGATGATCTGGCCGCCGGTCCCCTACAGCTACAACACGATCAACAACGTGGGCACCGCGCCTTCGGCGCCCGACGGGGATCACTGGCTGGGCACGGACGACACCACCCGCGACGTGCTGGCGCGGATCATCTACGGGTTCCGCCTGTCGATCCTGTTCGCGATCATCGTCTCGGTCGGCGCAAGCGTGCTGGGCATCATGGCTGGCGCAGTGCAGGGGTATTTCGGCGGGCGCACCGACCTGATCTTCCAGCGTGTGATCGAGATCTGGGGCGGCACGCCCTCGCTCTATATCATCATCATCCTGTTCGCGATTCTTGGCCGAAGCTTCTGGCTGCTGGTGGCCGTCTCGATCCTTTTCGGCTGGCCCGCGCTGGTCGGCGTGGTCCGGGCCGAGTTTCTTCGCGCGCGCAACTTCGAATATGTCCGCGCGGCGCGTGCACTTGGCGTTCCCGACCGGGTGATCATGTTCCGCCACATCCTGCCCAATGCGATGGTCGCGACCGTCACGCTGCTGCCCTTCATCGTCACCGGCGCGATCGGGGGGCTGGCCTCGCTCGACTTCCTGGGCTTCGGCCTGCCGTCGTCCGCACCCTCGCTGGGCGAACTCAGCCTTCAGGCCAAGCAGAACCTGCAGGCGCCGTGGCTGGGCTTCACCGCGTTCTTCACCTTCGCCATCATGCTGTCGCTCCTGGTCTTCATCTTCGAAGGCGTCCGCGATGCCTTCGACCCGAGGAAGACCTTCCAATGACCGAAGTGCTGAAGGTGCGCGACCTGTCCGTGCGGTTCCGCCAGGACGGCCGGATGATCGAGGCGGTGAAGGGCGTCAGCTTCGTCATTCGCAAGGGCGAAACCGTCGCGCTGGTCGGCGAAAGCGGTTCGGGCAAGTCCGTCACGGCGCTGTCTACGGTGGATTTGCTCAGCGGCAGCGCGACCATTTCCGGTTCCATCACCTATCTGGGGCAGGAAATGGTCGGCGCGCCCGAGCCGCTGCTGCGCAAGGTGCGCGGCAATGACATCAGCTTCATCTTCCAGGAGCCGATGACATCGCTCAATCCGCTGCACACGCTGGAAAAGCAGATCGGGGAAAGCCTTCTTCTGCACCAGGGCCTGAGCGGTGCGCCGGCTGAGGCGCGCATGATCAAGCTTCTGGACGAAGTCGGCATCGACAATCCTGAAAGCCGGCTCAAGGACTACCCGCATCAGCTTTCGGGCGGGCAGCGTCAGCGCGTGATGATTGCCATGGCGCTGGCCAACGGGCCGGAGCTGCTGATCGCGGATGAACCCACGACCGCGCTGGACGTGACGATCCAGGCGCAGATACTCGAGCTTCTGGCGGATCTGAAACGCAAGGAGGGGCTGAGCCTTCTGTTCATCTCGCACGACCTGAACATCGTGCGGCGCATCGCCGACCGCGTCTGCGTGATGCAGGGCGGCGAGATCGTGGAGCAGGGGCCGGTGGCGGACATCTTCGCCAGCCCCCAGCATCCCTACACGCGAAAGCTGCTTGCCGCCGAACCGAAGGGCCGCCCGGACCCGGTCCCCGAGGGCGCGGAAGAGATCATCCGGACCGAGGGGCTGCGCGTCTGGTTCCCGATCCAGCGCGGGTTCCTGCGCCGGACCGTGGGCCACGTCAAGGCGGTCAATGACGCGACGATTTCCGTGCGCGCGGGGGAAACGCTGGGTATCGTCGGTGAAAGCGGATCGGGCAAGACCACGCTGGCGCTTGGCATCATGCGGCTGATCCAGGCCGACGGGCCGGTGATCTACCAGGGCCGGGACATTTCCGGCTGGAAGGCGGGCGAACTGCGGCGTCTGAGGCGTGACATGCAGATCGTGTTTCAGGATCCGTTCGGCAGCCTCAGCCCGCGCATGACCGCGGAAGAGATAATCGCCGAAGGCCTGGGCGTGCACGGGGTCGAGCCCGGCCGCAACCGGACCGAGATGGTCGCCGAGATCATGTCCGAAGTCGGGTTGGATCCCGCTACCATGGGGCGTTACCCGCACGAGTTTTCCGGCGGGCAGCGTCAAAGGATCGCCATCGCGCGGGCGATGATCCTGCGTCCAAAGGTGGTGGTGCTGGACGAGCCGACCTCGGCGCTGGACATGACCGTGCAGGTGCAGATCGTCGAATTGTTGCGCGCCTTGCAGCGGAAATACGGGCTGGCCTATCTGTTCATCAGCCACGATCTGCGCGTCGTGCGTGCGCTATCGCACAAGATCATCGTCATGCGGCGCGGCGATATCGTCGAATCCGGCACCGGCGACAAGATATTCGAAAGACCCGAGACGGAATATACGCGCGAACTTATGGCGGCCGCGTTCGGGGGCTGATCCCCTTGAGGATCCTTTTCATCCACCAGAACTTTCCGGGGCAGTTCCTGCACCTGGCCCCGGCACTTGCCGGGCGGGGGCACGATGTGCTGGCGCTGACGGATGCGGGCAACACCCGCCCGCGAATCGTCCGGACCCTCTGCTATCCCAGCCCGGACCGACCGGAGGTTTCGGGATTGGCGCGCACCTATGCCCGCGCATGTGACCGCGGGCTTCGGGTCGCGCGCGCCTGCGCGGCGCTGGACGCGCGGGGCTACAGGCCGGACGTGATCTTCGCCCACGGCGGGTGGGGGGAGCCGTTGTTCCTGCGCGACGTCTGGCCCGGCGTCCGCATCCTGACATATGCGGAATTCCTTTACCGTTCGACGGGACTCGATGCCGGGTTCGATGCCGAATTCCAGACCGCCGACCTGTCCGCGCGCAACGCCACCACGGCGCGCAAGGCGCATCTTCTTATGGCGTTGCAGGACGCCGACGCCGCGGTGTCGCCCACCGAATTTCAGGCATCGACTTTCCCGAAACCCTTGCGATCGCGGATCACGGTGATCCATGACGGCGTGGACACGGATGTTCTGCGGCCGGACCCCGGTGCGCGGTTCGACCTGCCCGGCGGTCGCGTCTTGCGTCCAGGGGATGAGGTGCTGAGCCTCGTCGCGCGAAAGCTGGAGCCCTACAGGGGATACCATGTGTTCATGCGGGCGCTGCCCGCTGTCATGGCCGCGCGGCCCGAGGCGCAGGTCGTCATCGTCGGCGCCGAGGGGCAAAGCTATGGCGGCCCGCCCGCGACTGGAACATGGAAGGACCGGTTCCTGGCTGAGGTTCGGGATCGGATCGACCCGTCGCGCCTGCATTTCGCGGGACGGATCCCCTATCCGAAATTCACGGCGCTGATGCAGGTCACGCGGGCCCATGCCTACCTCACCTATCCCTTCGTCCTGTCGTGGTCGATGATCGAGGCGATGGCGGCCGGCGCGCTTGTCGTCGGCTCTGCGACCCCCCCGGTCGAAGAGGTGATCCGCAACGACGTCAACGGGAGGCTGGTGCCGTTCTTCGATGTCGAAGGCTGGTCGCGAAGCCTGATCTCGGCTCTGGCTGATCCGGCCGGGCATCTGCCCCTGCGCCGGGCCGCGCGGGAAACGGCGGTTGCCAGGTTCGATCTGAGGACCGTGTGCCTGCCCCGGCTGGTTGCGTTCGTCGAGGGCGCAAATCGACCGGCGCGAGAGCAGGAATATTGATTGCCCTTGCACCGGCCGATCGCGGCTGCGTCGCGCCTGGTCAGACGGCCGAACTGTGACCGGCCTTGGAAAGGTCGTAGGCGTCGAAGGCGCGGGCGATCATCCGGGTCAGCGGGCGCGCGCGTTCGGGTATCGCAAAGCCGGCATCGTTGACCTCGACCATGCCTCCGAATTCGTTTGCGGGCGCAGAGAAGAGCTGCGCAAGTCTTTCCGGGCTGGTGCCGAAACGGCCGCAGATTTCCCGGCTGTCGATTCGGAAATCGCACATGAGCGCTTCGATCATGCGGGCGCGCAGCAGATCCTCGCGGTCAAAGGCGTGCCCTTTCGCGGTTGCGAATTGGCCGGCGCGGATCGCCTTGATATATGCCGACGTCGAGGGCGCGTTCTGGGCGTATCCCTGCGGCATCCGGGAGATCGCCGAGGCGCCCAGGCCGATCAGCGCTTCCGCAGTGTCGTCGGTATAGCCCTGGAAGTTGCGGTGAAGCCTGCCCTCGCGCGCGGCGACCGCCAGACCGTCATCGGGTTTGGCGAAGTGGTCGATGCCGATTTCCTCGTAACCGGCCTCGAGGAACAGATCCCGCGCGGTTTCGAAAAGGCCCAGCCTTTCCTCGGGCTTGGGCATGGCGTCGGACGGAATCATCACCTGGCGGCGCGCCATCCAGGGCACATGCGCATAGCCGTAAAGGGCGACCCGGTCGGGCGAAAGCGACAGGAGCTTGCGCACACTGTCGTTGATCCGCTCGTCGGACTGGTGCGGCAGGCCATACAGGATATCCGCGTTCAGGGACCGGATGCCGCGCGCCCGTATCATCTCGGCGGCCCGTTTCGTGATCTCGTAGCTCTGGTCGCGCCCGATGGTCTTCTGAATCAGCGGATCGAAGTCCTGCACCCCGATCGAGGCCCGGTTCATGCCCGCCGCAGACAGGGCGTCGAGGCGCGCGTCGTCGATCTCGTTCGGATCGATCTCGACCGAAAACTCCGCGTCCTCGCCCAACGGAGCGACCTCGAAGATCGCCCTGGAAAGCGATTCGATCTCATCGGCGGGCAAGAGCGTGGGCGTTCCCCCGCCCCAATGCAGCCGCGACAGCGTGACGCCGCCGGGCAGCTGCGCCTTCAGAAGTTGCAGTTCGGCGCGCAAAACCTCGGCGTAGGCCCGCACCGGCTCTTCCGATCGTGTGCCCTGGGTGCGGCAGGCGCAAAACCAGCAAAGCCTGCGACAGAAAGGCACATGAAGATAAAGCGAGATTCGCGAGCCTTCCGGGATCGCCCCGATCCAGTCGGAAAAATCTTTGGGTGTCACCGCATTAGAAAAATGCGGCGCGGTCGGATAGCTGGTGTAGCGGGGCACGCGCGCATCGAAAAGACCGAGCCGCGCAAGTTCGGAAATGGGTTTCATGTCCCCACGGTTAGGCGCTATGATGCCCGCAATCCTTGACGCAGATCAAAGATACGCGCGAACACATGAGCCTTCACCAGATACCGAACGTCGCGCCCCAGTGCGGCGACTGTCCCATCAGGCATCGCGCGGTTTGTGCCCGCTGCGAGGTTGACGAACTCGCCCAACTCGACTCGATCAAGTACTATCGAAGCTTCGATCCCGGCCAGACCGTCGTCTGGGCGGGGGACCGTATGGATTTCGTGGCCTCTGTCGTCACCGGCGTCGCCACGCTGACCCAGACGCTCGAGGATGGCCGGACGCAGATGGTCGGGTTGCTGCTGCCCTCGGATTTCGTGGGCCGCCCTGGGCGCGCGAACGCGCCCTACAACGTGACGGCGACCACCGACCTTCTGATGTGCTGTTTCCGCAAGAAGCCGTTCGAGGATCTGATGGGCAAGACGCCCCACATCGCGCAACGGCTTCTGGAAATGACTTTGGACGAACTGGACGCGGCGCGGGAATGGATGCTGCTTCTGGGGCGCAAGACGGCGCGCGAAAAAATCGCGAGCCTTCTGGCGATCGTCGCGCGGCGCGACGCCAGCCTGAACCTGCGGGCAACTTCGGGCCGTATGGTCTTCGACCTGGCGCTGACGCGCGAGGCGATGGCAGATTACCTTGGGCTCACGCTTGAAACCGTCAGCCGGCAGATGTCCGCGCTCAAGCGTGACGGCGTGATCGAACTTGAGGGCAAGCGCCACGTCATCGTTCCCGACTATGACATCCTTCTGGACGAAGCGGGCGACGACTCGGATGGCGGTTACCTGACCTGACGGCGCAACGCGGCACCCGAATGCCGCGAAGCGTGGCGCCGCAACGGGCCGCGCCCAAAATGTTCAGTGCGCCATCAGGACCGGCAACTCCGCGACCTCAAGCATGTCGCGGGTCGCGCCGCCCAGGATCGCCTCGCGGAAGCGCGAATGCCCGTAGCCGCCCATGACGATCATGTCGGCGTCGATGTCGCGGGCGTGTCGGCACAGGACTTCGGATACGCGCGGTAGCGTCTTGGCCAGGACCGAAACCTCGGTCTTCACGCCATGGCGGGCAAGGAACTGCGACAGAAGCCCCCCGGCATCGGACCTTTCGGGGCCATGGCTGGGCGGGTCGATGACGGTTATGTCGACGATCGAAGCCGCCTTGAGGATCGGAAGCGCCGCGCGTATCGCGATCAGCGCCTCATCACTCTGGTTCCAGGCGATGACGACGCGCTTGGGCGTGCTGGGCTTCAGCCCGCTTGCCGGCAGCACCAGGACAGGGCTTCGTCCGTCGAAAAGTGCCGCCTCAAGCACCGCTTCGAGATCGTGATTGTCCTTGCCGCCGTAGGGCTTGGGCAGCACGACCAGATCGGAGAACCGGGCCTGGACCGCCACCGGTTCGGTCAGGGTCGCGATCTGCGTGACGACGGTTTCGATTGCCCAGCGGACGTCTTCCGACGTCATGCGCGCACGCACGGCCGCTTCGATATCCGCCGCTTCGGCGCGGGCGTACTCGAAGGTTTCCTGATGGATCGCCGCGGTCGCGCCCGCGTAATAATATCCGGTCTGCGTGCGATCTATGCCAAGGCAAAGGATATCGAGATGCGCATCCTCGCGCCGCGCAAGCGCGATGGCCGCATCCATCTGGGCCGCCGAAAGCTGCGGATCGGTGACGATGGTAAGGATCGATTTGTAGCCCATGTCCGGCCTCCCGTGAGCGAATATGCCGCCAACCTAGGCAAGCCTATCCTGCATCGCCTTGATTCGGATCAATACAATCGATCGCGGCAGAACCCCAACGTCAGGGCCCTGGCGCCTGTTCCGGCACGATCGCGGCACGCAGCTCTGCCTTGTCAGGCTTGGCCTTGCCGCCTCCGTGTTTGCCGTGCAACCGTTGCGTCTGACGAAAAGCCGGTCACGGACATTTGACGCAGATCAAGGTAAGCTGACCTCCGCCGGGTCAAATGACCGGCATCCGGAAACCGTCCGACTGCGCGAGTCGGACGGGCATGGATGAACGAAGGGACATAGCATGTGGGATTACATCAAGCTCGCCGTGCTTGGCGCCATCGCGGTTTTCGCCGCGATCGCTGCCAACTACGCGCGCGATCTGGCATACATGGTCAACGCGTTGACCGTGATGCTGGCTGCGGCCATCACATTCGTATGGGTTCTGCGTCGTATCGATACGCCGCGGCCCCAGGATTCAAACGAATATCTTGACGGCGTCGTGCGCGCCGGGGTTATCGCGACCGCCTTCTGGGGCGTCGTGGGCTTTCTGGTGGGCGTGACCGTCGCCTTTCAGCTGGCATTTCCGGCGCTGAACCTGTCGGAACTGGCGCATGGTTACCTGAACTTCGGCAAGCTCAGACCGCTGCACACTTCGGCGGTGATCTTCGCCTTTGGCGGTAACGCGCTGATCATGTCCTCATTCTATGTCGTCCAGCGGACCTCGGCTGCGCGTCTATGGGGCGGCAACCTGGCCTGGTTCGTGTTCTGGGGCTACCAGCTGGTCATCGTGCTTGCGGCGACTGGCTACATCCTCGGCGCGACCCAGTCCAAGGAATACGCAGAACCCGAATGGTACGTCGACTGGTGGCTGACCATCGTCTGGGTCGCCTACCTGGCCGTGTTTCTCGGCACGATCATCAAGCGCAAGGAACCCCACATCTACGTGGCCAACTGGTTCTACCTTTCGTTCATCGTGACGATCGCGATGCTTCACGTCGTCAACAACCTTGCCATTCCGGTTTCTGTCTTCGGCTCGAAGTCCGTGCAGGTCTTTGCGGGCGTGCAGGACGCGATGACGCAATGGTGGTACGGCCACAACGCGGTGGGCTTCTTCCTGACCGCGGGCTTCCTGGGCATGATGTACTACTTCGTCCCGAAGCAGGCCGAACGTCCGGTGTTCAGCTACAAGCTGTCGATCATCCACTTCTGGGCGCTGATCTTCCTTTATATCTGGGCCGGTCCGCACCACCTGCACTACACCGCGCTGCCCGAATGGGCCTCGACCCTGGGCATGGTGTTCTCGATCATCCTGTGGATGCCTTCGTGGGGCGGCATGATCAACGGCCTGATGACGCTCTCGGGCGCCTGGGACAAGATCCGCACCGACCCGGTGATCCGCATGATGGTGATCTCGATCGGCTTCTACGGCATGTCGACCTTCGAGGGTCCGATGATGTCGATCAAGGCGGTGAACTCCCTGTCGCACTACACCGACTGGACCATCGGCCACGTCCACTCTGGCGCGCTTGGCTGGAACGGCATGATCACCTTCGGCGCGCTCTACTTCCTGGTGCCGCGTCTTTGGAACCGTGGCGGACTCTACAGCCTCAAGCTCGTGTCCTGGCACTTCTGGCTGGCAACGATCGGCATCGTGCTCTACGCCGCCTCGATGTGGGTGACGGGAATCATGGAAGGCCTGATGTGGCGTGAAGTGGACGCGAACGGCTTCCTCGTGAACGCCTTTGCCGACACCGTTTCCGCGAAGTTCCCGATGTACGTCGTGCGGGGTCTGGGCGGGGTTATGTACCTGACCGGTGCGATCATCATGGTCTACAACCTCTGGGCAACCGTCGCAAAGCAGTCGGCCACGGCCACTGCTAGCGCCGCGGTCCCGGCCGAATGAGAGGGGGCCAGAAATGTCCATCCTAGAAAAGCACAAGTTCCTTGAAACCAACGCCACGGCGCTTCTGGTGGGATCGTTCCTGGTGGTGACCATCGGAGGGATCGTGGAAATCGCCCCCCTGTTCTACCTGGAGAACACGATCGAGAAGGTGGAAGGGGTGCGGCCCTATTCGCCGCTCGAATTGACGGGACGCGACGTGTACATCCGCGAAGGCTGCTACGTCTGCCACAGCCAGATGATCCGCCCGATGCGGGACGAGGTCGAGCGCTACGGGCACTATTCGCTGGCGGCGGAGTCGATGTACGACCACCCGTTCCAGTGGGGCTCAAAGCGCACCGGGCCGGATCTGGCCCGGGTGGGTGGGCGCTATTCGAACGAATGGCATGTCGATCACCTGACCGATCCGCAGTCGGTGGTGCCGGAATCCGTGATGCCCAAGTACGGCTTTCTTGCCGACCGGCTGATCGAGCCCGAGCACATCGAGGACCGCCTGGCGACCGACGCGATGGTCGGCGTGCCCTACACGTCCGAGATGATCGAGCTGGCCAAGGCGGACTTCGCCGCGCAAGCCGATCCCAACGCGGATACCGACGGTTTGCTTGAGCGCTATGCCGGTGCCAACGTGGCCAACTTCGACGGGCAGGCAGGCATTTCGGAGATGGACGCGCTGATCGCCTATCTTCAGGTGCTGGGCACGATGGTCGACTTCTCGACCTTCGAACCCGATCCGACCCGATAGGAGGAGCGGATGGACGTCTATTCGCTTTTCCGGGAATTCGCCGACAGCTGGGCGCTTCTGGCGCTGGTGCTGGTCTTCGTGGGCGTCGTGATCTGGGCCTTCCGGCCCGGATCGCGGAAAATCCACGACGACGTGGCGAACATTCCCTTCCGGCATGAGGACAGGCCCGCCCCCTCCGGTTCGACCGGCGCGCGGGGTCAAGGAGGCGCAAAATGAGCAAGAAACCGACACCGACCGAATCCCAGGTCGAAACGACCGGCCATTCCTGGGACGGGATCGAGGAATACAACAATCCGCTGCCGCGCTGGTGGCTATGGACCTTCTACCTGACCATCGTCTGGGGGTTGATCTATACGATCCTCTACCCGGCCTGGCCGCTTGTGGAGGGGGCGACCCAGGGGCTTTGGGGCGGCAACCCGCGTGAGCGCGTCGAAGTCGAGATCCAGCGCTTCGATGACGCGAACGCCGGGATCGAGGCAAGGCTCGTGGCGGCCGACCTGACCGCGATCCCCTCGGACCAGGAGCTTGCGAGCTTTGCCACCAACGCAGGTGCCGCGGTGTTTCGCACCTGGTGCGCCCAGTGCCACGGCTCGGGCGCGGCTGGTGCCAAGGGCTATCCCAACCTGATCGACAACGACTGGCTCTGGGGTGGCTCGATCGAGGACATTCACACCACGATCCAGCACGGCATCCGCAACACCGAGGACCCCGACGCGCGCTATTCCGAGATGCCGCGGTTCGGCGCGGACGAACTTCTCGAGCCCGAGCAGATCGATCAGGTCGTGCAATATGTCCTGCAGATCTCGGGACAGGAGCATGACGCGGGCCTGGCATCGGAAGGCGCAATGGTCTTTGCCGACAACTGTTCGTCCTGCCACGGCGAAAACGGCATGGGTGACCGCACGCTGGGTGCGCCGAACCTGACCGATGCCATATGGCTGTACGGCGGGGATGAGGCGGCGCTGACGGAAACGGTGATGAACGCCCGCTTCGGCGTGATGCCCGCCTGGTCCGGCCGCCTGAGCGAAGCCGACATCCGTGCGGTCGCGACCTGGGTCCACAGCCGCGGCGGCGGCGAGTAAGAGAATCCGGAGGGGCCACGCCCCGACGGTGAAGGCATCGGCGCCCCGTCCTGTTCGCGCGTTTCCTGGGGCGCCGATGCTCCAAAACCTTGGGCGTGTCTTCGGGCACGCCTTTTTTTGCTTTCCAGCCCCAGCGTGCAAGGACCGGTTCGGCGCAAGGTTTCCTACCAGACTAGCCTGCGACCATTTGGACTTCAATTCGGGGGGTGCGCTTCACTACCATTGACCTATATCAAAGCCAGGAGTCGGGGTGGTGCCCTAATAGTCCGACGCGAACGGACGAAAAACATTCAGGAATTTGAAGATGAGTTCCAGCGAAACGCCTCCGGCGCTCTACGCGGCGCGGGAGCCGGTTTTCCCCCGCAGAGTGAAGGGAAACTTCCGCTCCCTGAAATGGGTGATCATGGTGGTGACCCTGGGGATCTACTACGTCACGCCCTGGCTGCGCTGGGACCGCGGCCCCAGTCTGCCCGACCAGGCGGTTCTGGTGGATCTGGCCAACCGCCGCTTCTTCTTCTTCATGATCGAGATCTGGCCGGACGAATTCTACTTCATCGCCGGTCTGCTGATCATGGCCGGCCTGGGGCTGTTTCTGTTCACCTCGGCGCTTGGCCGGGTGTGGTGCGGCTATACCTGTCCGCAGACCGTCTGGACCGACCTTTTCATTCTTGTCGAACGCTGGGTCGAGGGCGACCGCAACGCGCGGGTACGCCTGTGGAACCAGAAATGGAACTTCCGCAAGTTCCGTCTGCGGATGACGAAGTGGGTCATCTGGCTTCTGATCGGCCTTGCGACCGGCGGGGCCTGGGTCTTCTACTTCACCGATGCACCGACACTGGCGCGTGACCTTGTCACGCTTGACGCCCATCCCGTTGCCTACTGGACCATGGGCATCCTGACCTTCACGACCTTCTTCTTCGGCGGTTTCGCGCGCGAACAGATCTGCATCTATGCCTGCCCCTGGCCGCGCATTCAGGCCGCGATGATGGACGAGGACACGCTGGTCGTCGCCTACCGCGAATGGCGCGGGGAACCCCGCGGCAAGTTGAAAAAGGGCGAGCTGGACCCGGCGCAGGGCGATTGCATCGACTGCATGGCCTGCGTCAACGTCTGCCCTGTGGGCATCGACATCCGCAACGGTCAGCAGCTTGAATGCATCACCTGCGCGCTGTGCATCGATGCCTGCGACGAGGTCATGGACCGGATCGGCAAGCCGCGCGGGCTGATCGGCTACATGGCGTTGAAGGACGAAGCGGTAGAGCGCGCCGGCGGGCATCCGAAGAAGCTATGGAAACACATCTTCCGTCCCCGCACGATTCTCTATACCGCGCTCTGGTCCGCGGTTGGCATCGCGATGATCGTCGCGCTCTTCCTGCGCTCGCCCATCGACTTCAACGTCACCCCGGAACGCAACCCGATATTCGTCACGCTTTCCGACGGATCGATCCGCAATGCCTATGAAATCCGGCTGCGCAACAAACATCCCGAGGCGCGCCCCTTCCTGCTGTCGCTGACCTCGGATGCGCCGCTTGCGCTTTCGCTTGAAGGCCGGGACAGCTATGTTGTCACCGTGCCCGCAGACGAAACGCTGACCCAGCGTGTCTATGTAACCGCACCTCCGGGCAGCCGAGCAGCCGTGGCAGACCGTACCTCGATCCGTCTGTGGATCGTCGACCAGGTGAACCAGGACCGCGTCTACGAAAACACGGTCTTCAACGGGAAGGACCAGTAACATGGGTCGGGAACTGACGGGACGGAAGGTCTTTGCGATCACGGCTTCGGCCTTCGCCGTCATCATCGCGGTGAACATCTACATGGCGGTGCAGGCGGTTGGCACGTTCCCGGGGCTTGAGGTCCGGAACTCCTACGTCGCCTCGCAGAACTTCGATCGTGAGCGCAAGGCGCAAGAGGCGCTTGGCTGGACCCTGATCGACACCTACGAATCGGGCGAGCTGCGGCTGGCGTTCCGTGACAGCGCCGGCCTGCCGGTCGAGCTTGGCGATATCGCGGCCACCGTCGGGCGCACGACCGAGGCCGCCGATGACCAGACCCCCGCGTTCGTCCGCGAGGGCGGGGACTATGTCGCGGCGCTGGATCTGGCGCCGGGGCGCTGGATGGTGCTTCTGGAAGCGCGTGCCCAGGATGGAACCCGGTTTCACAAGCGCCTAGATATATCCGTGACGGAGTAGAATCGTGTCGGCGACGTCCATCTCGGCCTGCCCCGCCTGCGTCGCAGCGCCTTCGGCAGAGACGCTTGCCGCCGCGCGCGCCGAAAAGGCCTCGGGGTTGGTTTTGTCGCTGCCGACGGCCCATTGCGCGGCCTGCATTTCGGACGTCGAGCGGGAACTGACCGGGATGCCGGGCGTGCGCTCGGCGCGCGTCAACCTGACGCTCAAACGGGTCAGCGTCGAGGCAGCGCCCGAGATCACGCCCGAAGCGCTGATCGCGCGGCTGTCCGATATCGGATACGAGGCGCATGAGCTTGATCCGGGGCTGCTCTCGGTGACCGAGACCGACCGGCGCGGCCGCGACCTTCTGATGCGGCTGGGCGTCGCGGGCTTTGCCATGATGAACGTCATGCTGCTGTCCGTGGCCGTGTGGTCCGGCGCCGAGGCCGCGACGCGCGACCTTTTCCACTGGATCAGCGCGGCGATCGCGCTGCCCACCCTGGTCTTCGCGGGTCAGCCCTTTTTCAGCGCGGCCTGGACTTCGCTGAAGGCGCGCCGGCTTGGGATGGACGTGCCGATTTCGCTGGCGCTGATCCTGTCCTCCGCCATCTCGCTTTACGAGACATTCCAGGGGGGCGAGCATGCCTATTTCGACGCGGCTGTGTCGCTGTGCTTCTTTCTTTTGGCCGGGCGCTACCTCGACTACCGTTCGCGCGCCATCGCGCGTTCCGCGGCCGAGGAGCTCGCGGCGCTGGAGGTCCCCCGCGCTAACCGGATCGGGACGGAAGGCGACGAGGTCGTTCCGATCGCGGAGCTGGTGGCCGGCGATCTGGTGCGGGTCAAGCCCGGCGCACGGATGCCGGTCGACGGTGTCGTCACCGAAGGCGCGTCCGAACTTGACCGCTCGCTGCTGACGGGGGAAACGCTGCCCGTGCGCGTGGACGCCGGTATGGCCGTCAGCGCGGGCGAAGTGAACCTGACCGGGCCGCTGGTCGTGCGCGTGACTGCGGCTGGGCGCGATTCCTCACTTCACCGCATGGCCGATCTGGTCGCGGTCGCCGAAAGTGCGCGCAACCGCTACACCTCGCTTGCCGACCGGATGGCGCGGGCCTATTCGCCCAGCGTGCACCTGCTGGCGTTGGCCGCGTTCATCGGCTGGATGATTCAGTCCGGGGGCGATGTCCGGCTTGCGGTCAACGTCGCCTCTGCGGTTCTGATCATCACCTGCCCCTGCGCGCTCGCGCTGGCCGTGCCGGCGGTGGTCACCGCCGCTTCTGGCAGGCTGTTCCGCCGGGGCCTGTTGATCAAGGACGGAACTGCCTTGGAGCGGCTGGCCGAGATCGACACGGTCGTCTTCGACAAGACCGGGACGCTGACCATGGGGACCCCGCGTCCCATCGGGCTGGACGAGCACGACGCGACCGACCTTTCGATCGTGGCGGCACTTGCGGCGGGATCGGCCCATCCGTTGTCTGCCGCCCTGTCCGCGGCCTTGCGCGGCATGGGTGCGCAGCCGGCAGAGATCGAGGCAGTGCAAGAGGTTCCGGGCGAGGGCGTCGAAGGCATCCACCATGGACGGCGCGTCAGGCTGGGGCGCGCAGATTGGACCGGCGCCGCGGCCCGCGACATGACAGCAACCTATCTGGATGCCGGCGACGGCAAGGCGCCGCGCGCCTTCGTCTTCGCCGACCAGCTGCGCCCGGGCGCGGCCAAGGCGGTGGCGGCGCTGAAAGCGGCTGGGAAGCAGGTGGTGCTGCTGTCGGGCGACGCGGAAGCCCCCGTGGCGCTTCTGGCTCAGGAGCTTGGCATCGACGAATGGCAGTCGGGCGCACGGCCCGATCAGAAGGCTGCGCGCGTTTCCGATCTGTCGGCGGCCGGGCGGCGCGTCCTTATGGTGGGCGACGGGCTGAATGACACAGCGGCCCTTGCCGGTTCGCATGTGTCGGTTTCCCCGGCAAGCGCGCTGGATGCCGCGCGCGTTGCTTCGGACATCGTGCTGCTTGGGCAGGATCTTGAACCTATCGCCGAGGCCGCGTCCCTTGCGGTTATAGCGCGCCGTCGGATCAAGCAGAACTTTGCGCTTTCGCTGGCCTACAACGCGATCGCGGTTCCTGTGGCCCTGGTCGGTCTGGCCACGCCGCTGATCGCGGCACTGGCGATGTCGGCGTCCTCGATCACCGTATCGCTGAACGCACTCAGGCTGAGGTGATCGGATGGAGATGCTCGTATACCTGATCCCGGCGTCGCTGCTGTTGGGCGCGGTCGGGCTGATCGCCTTCCTTTGGGCGCTTCGAAACCGTCAGTTCGAAGACCCCGAAGGCGACGGCCAGCGCTTCCTGTCGGACGACTGGGACGACCACCCCAAGCCCTAGGGCATTGGGGCCGGCTTCGCCTTCGGTTACGGAGCTACCACCGCGCAATTGGCGTTCCGGGCGGAAAGCCTGCGGCACGCCAGTTGCGCCGTTTCCTCGGTCAGGCCGACGAAGTTCGCGTCAAAGCCCCCGCGCGCCGGCACGACCTTGCGCAGCGCCTCGTCCAACGTGTTCATCTCCATCAGCGCGGTCTGCAGCAATCGCCGCTCGGCCTCGTAGCGGCTGGGGTAGTTGCCGACGTTGATCGCCCACTGGCGCCCGCCCGAGGTCGAAACGCGCGTGACGATTTCAAGCGGCTGATCGCTGGCCTCGGCCGGGACTTCTGCGGCGGCAAGGATCACCTGCTCGGGCTGTGTCCTGGGGATCGGTGTCATCGCCGCCTCCGCCTCGACCTCCGCCTCGACGGGCGCGGCCAGGGCCACGGCTGTGGCGACGGGTTCGTCGATGGCGACGACGGCCGGCTCCGGTTCGGGCTGTGCTTCGGGCTCGGGCTGTGCTTCGGGCTCGGCTGCGGCGACCTCGACCGTTGCCTGTTGCGCGGCCTCTTCGGACGCCGGACGCGCGACGGGCCGCAGGACATCGTCGCTCAGCGCGGCGGCCTGCACGACGGGTGCTTCCGGCTCTGTCGCCGCGGCATCCGTGACTGCGACCTCATCGCTTGCGGGCGCTTCCGCTTGGGCCACCGCGACCTCCTCGGCGACCTTTTCGGGCCGCGCGACCGGCTGGGGTGCCTCGGCGGGAATCGGCGCCGCCTGGGCCGCGCCAAGTGCCGCGACAGCCGCCAGCGCGATGTCCGATGCGTCGGGGTTCGGTGCGGTGGCCGGCGCTTCGCCGGATTGAACGGCCTCAAGCACCGAATCGATGTTTTCCTGCATTGCCAGCAGCAACTCTTCCGGGGGCGCGGCGGGCGCGGCACCGGGCAGGGGACGCGCGACGGGCTTTTGCGCGGTTTTCACGGCGCCTGAAACGCGGACGATCTTGCCGGCGCCGCCGGGTTCGCCCCCGTCGGCGACGGTGTAGTTCGGTGCGGCGGGTTTCTGCACCACGGCACGGTTCGGTGCCTTGCCGAAGCCCACGTCCAGAAGCTGTGCGACGCGTTCGTTGCGCCACGCGGTCGATGTGCCGCCGAAGACTGTGGCTATGATGCGCTTGTTCCCGCGCTGCGCCGAGGCGACGAGATTGAACCCTGCGGCGACGGTGTATCCGGTCTTGATGCCGTCGGCGCCTTCGTAGGCGTCCAGAAACCGGCGGTTGGTCGAGGCGACCTTGGCCACGCCCGCATCCGCCCAGCGACGGGAAAACAGGTTGTAGTACTGGGGATAGTCATAGAACAGGTGACGCCCGAGCATCGTCATGTCGCGCGCCGTGGAAAGGTGCCCCTCGGCAGTCAGACCGTTCGCGTTTCGGAACGTCGTCTTCGTCATTCCAAGCGCCTTGGCGGTCCGTGTCATGCGCTTGGCGAACGCGGGTTCGGACCCTTCGATCGCTTCGCCGATCGCGGTCGCGGCGTCGTTGGCCGACTTGATGGCCGCCGCGCGGATCAGGTAGCGCAAGGCGATCTTCTGGCCCGCCCTGAGCCCGAGCTTGGACGGCGGCTGCGATGCGGCGTGCTTGGACACCGTCACCTTGGTGTCGAGCGAAATCTCCCCGCGTTCGATCGCCTCGAACGCGATGTAGAGCGTCATCATCTTGGTCAGCGACGCTGGATGCAGACGCGCCTCGGAGTTCTTTTCGTGCAGAACCTCACCTGTCCGCGCGTCGACCACGTAATCCGCGTAGGGCGCGGCCATCGACGCGACCGGCATCACGGCCAGCGCAACAAGCACGACGATTTGACGGATAATGATGATCGTCCGCGCCCCGATGGGGGAGGAGTGTTTACTGCCCATGTTCTGCCTCGGTGCCCCGGTTTTTATGGTGGGGCTACTGCTTCGCGTTGACGATAGCACAGGGATTCCCATCCGCAAAAGGCTAATTCCAAGGCTTTTTCGCCTGTTGCGGCCGGTTCTTCCGGTTTGTGGCCCGGTCGCGGCCGAGTGTCCCCGCCGCCGCGTCATGCGGCGATCTCTTCCAGGAGATCCGGCAAGGCGCCCAGATCCGCGATTTCGCGGAATCGCGGATGGCCCTCGGGCGCGTCGGCGTGTTCCAACGCCCAGGTCAGGCCGTGGGGCACATAGACGCCCCAGCCGCCGGCCTCGATCATCGGCACCACATCGGACTTCATGGAGTTGCCCACCATCACCGCGCTGCCCGCCGCGACGCCGTGCCTTCTGAAGATCGCGTCGTAGACCTCCGGCGTCTTCTGCGACACGATCTCGACCGCGTCGAACAGGTCGCCCAGACCGGATTGCGCCAGCTTGCGCTCCTGGTCCAGAAGGTCGCCCTTGGTCACCAGAAGTATGCGATAGCGGCTGGAAAGCGATGTCACCGTTTCCCGTGCATGGGGCAGCAGTTCGATCGGATGGGCCAGCATGTCCTGACCAGCCGCGATGATCTCGCGGATGACGCTTGCGGGCACGCGCTCTTCGGTCACCTCGATTGCGGTTTCGATCATCGACAGCGTGAAACCCTTGATGCCGAAGCCGTAGCGCCCGACGTTGCGCCGCTCGGCGTCAAGCAGGCGTTCGTCCAGATGGCTGGGGTCGGCGAAATCCTCCAGCAGCGCGGCAAAGCGTTCCTGGGTCAGCCGAAAGAAGCGTTCGTTGTGCCAGAGCGTGTCGTCGGCGTCGAAGGCCACGGTGGTGATGGTCGGCATCGGGTCCTCCTGCCGGATTTGATAGCGCGAGGGCACAGATCGATGCAATCGGGCCGTTTGCGGACTTTTTTCCGGAGCCCTCACCGATTATATTGCGGCGCGAACCCTTTGAACCCGAATCCATCAGGAGATGGCCCGTGACCCTTCGTCCCTTCATCATGTCCGACCAAGACGGCGGCCGCGATGGCGAGACCTCGGTAGTCACGAAAACCAAGCCAAAGACGCAGCGCCCGCCGATGTACAAGGTGCTGCTGCTCAACGACGACTACACGCCGATGGAATTCGTCGTGCATGTGCTGGAACGCTTCTTCGGGATGAGCCATTCTCACGCGTTCGAAATCATGCTGACGGTGCACAAGCGCGGCCTTGCCGTCGTGGGTGTCTTTTCCTTCGAGGTGGCGGAGACCAAGGTTGCGCAGGTGATGGATTTCTCGCGCCGCCACCAGCATCCGCTGCAATGCACGATGGAAAAGGAATAGGGCAAGCGCCCGCGAACCATGAGCCAGTCACGCCTTTCCCTTGCGCTTGATGGCGCCGATCTGCCTGTCGAAGGCACCATTCTGGTGGTGGGCGCGCGCGCCGATGCCGATCTTTCGGCGCTTCCCAAGGAACGCGTCCGGATCGTGCAGCGGTTTCGTCCCGACCACGACGCGCTGAAGGCGCGCGGGTTTTCGGTGTCGCCCGATCTGACGGACACGCATGCCGCCGCCGTCCTTTTCCTGCCGCGCTCTCGGTCTGCCGCCCGGGCCATCGTCGCCTCCGTCATGGATCACTTGGCGCCCGGCGCGCCTGTCTGGGTTGACGGCCAGAAGACCGACGGGGTGGACAGCGCGCTGAAGGATATCCGGGCGCGGTCCGAGGTGTCAGACGTGATGTCCAAGGCGCACGGCAAGGTCTTTCGGTTCGCAGCACCTACGGATCAGCGGTTTGACGACTGGCGGGCGGCGGAAACGGAGCCCGCGCCGGGGTTCGTCACGCTGCCCGGCGTCTTTTCGGCGGACGGCATCGACAAGGGTTCGGCCGCACTGGCTGACGCGCTTTCCGCCGATCTGCACGGCGTCGTGGCCGATCTGGGCGCGGGATGGGGCTGGCTGTCGGCCGAGATCCTCAGGCGCCCCGCCGTGCGCGAGCTGCACCTGATCGAGGCGGACAGCAGCGCGCTGGACTGCGCGCGGCGCAATATTGCGGACCCTCGCGCGCGGTTCCACTGGGCCGACGCCCAGGCGTTCCAGCCAGAGCGGCGTTTCGATGTCATCGTGACCAACCCGCCATTTCACACGGAACGTTCGGCCGATCCCGCCCTGGGGGTCGCCTTCATTTCCGCCGCCGCCAGGATGCTGACACCCTCCGGGCAGCTTTGGCTGGTGGCGAACCGGCACCTTCCTTACGAAAAGGCCATGGCGGCATTGTTTCGCGACGTGGAGGAAGTTGGCGGCACGACCGGCTTCAAGGTGCTCAAGGCGTCGCGTCCCGTGACCTCGCCTCGCTCCAAGCGGTGATTTCCGATAGTCTGACCCCCAGAATCAAGCACAGGACATGACATGACCCTTTCCATCGCCGGAAAGACCGCGATCGTTACCGGCTCTGCCAAGGGGATCGGCCTGGCCATCGCCCGGCACTTCGTCGCGCTTGGCGCGAACGTCATGTTCGCGGATATCGACGAGGCGCGACTGGAAGCGGAACTGGGCGACGAGGCCGAAAGCGAAGGTTCCCTGCGCTACTTCGCCGGCGACCTGAGCCAGAAGCTGACGGCTGCCAACCTGCTTTCGGCGACGATCGACGCCTTTGATCGGATCGACATCCTGGTCAACGCGAACCGGGATTTCGCCTTGACGGACCCGCTGAACCCGGACGATGGCGCGTTCGAGATGCTTGTCCGCCAGAACCTGATGTGCGCGGTCCGGCTCAGCCAGCTTGTGGCGCGGCGCATGATCACGCAGGCCGAACGCGAAGGTCAGGACCAGGGCCAGATCGGCTCGATCATCAACGTTTCCACGCTGGCATCGCGCCTTGCTCATCCAGAGCTTCTGGGTGTCTCGATCTCGAACGCGGCGCTGGAACAGGCGACGCGCTCGCTTGCGGTGGCATACGCGCCGCACCGTATCCGCGTGAATGGCGTTGCCTTCGCCAGCGTGCTGAGCGCGAGCCTTCAGGCCGCCCTGCGCGAAAACGGCGACTGGCGCGGCCGCATCATCGATGCGACACCGCTGGGCCGGATCGCCGCGCCGTCAGAGATCGCCGAGGCCGCGCTGTACCTTGCCTCCGACGCCTCGGGGTTCGTGACCGGGCAGATCCTGACGCTGGACGGCGGTCGCAGCCTGATCGACCCGGCCGGCGTGCCGGCGTATTGACCTACTCGGGATAAAGCCGGCGGCATTCCTGGACCGCGGCCATCGCCGTGTCGGCCAACGCGGCGCGGCGCGATTGCAGCGCGGCCAGCTTGCGCGACTCGGCCGCGGGATCGATGGCGACGGGCTTTCGGACGACAGCGGTGTAGGGCTCCCAGCAGCGCGACAACCTGCGCGGGTATTCTGGATCGTAGGGGCCGTCATAGCAGCGCACCCAGGCCCAGCGGGTGACCTCCCGCTCTTCATAGGCGTAGCCACGCGCGATATTGGCCCCGGTCTCCTCGATCAGCGCATCAAGCGCCCGTATGTCCCGGGTCGCCGTGCGGATGCAGCTGTCCTGGGCGGAACATGCCGTCAGGGCGAAGGCGAGGATCAGTGTGGTTGCAAGGGGGCGCATGGCGGTTCCTTCATTCGGCTGCTGGGCAGGCCGGATCGGCGGCAAGCAGCTCTGCACGCCGGTCGCGCAGGCCCGAAAGCTTGCGCGCCTCGACCTCGGGGTCGATCGCGACCGCACGTGTGCGGTTCGCGCCGTCCGTGCAGAAGCTGAGGCCGACATTGTTGCGCGACGACCCAAAGCAGAGATTCAAGCCGCTTCGCGCCGGGGCCCGCTCGGTCCGGAAACCGGTTTGCATGTTGCGCTCGGTTTCAGCGATCAGCATGTCGATCGTGCGCAATTCGCGCGCTATGACGCGATCACAGGCCGGGGGGCGCGGCTCGGAGCAGGCGGCCACCGTCAGTGCGAGGCACAGGGGCAGAAGGGTGCGGGTCATGCGGCGACTCATCCTTTCGCAGCCCCTAGGATAGCCCATGGGACGGCAAGACCAAGGGCCGCATGCGCGACCCGCCGCGCCAACTGGCAGCGCGGATGCAAAGCTGATAGGCACACCGCGAAAGGGAGGGCCGGTACATGGTGGACTTCGACAAACGCAAGGCGCGAGCCTCGGCCTGGTTCAGGACGCTGCGGGACGACATCGTGGCGGCGTTCGAAGCCCTTGAGCAGGCTCGGGCCGATGGGTCGCCGGTCCGCTTCGACGTGACCGAAACCCGCCGGGGCGAGGACGGTGGCGGCGGGCTGATGAGCGTCATGCGCGGCGGCGCGGTGTTCGAAAAGGTCGGCGTCAACGTCTCGACCGTCCACGGGATGCTGGGAGATCGGGCGCAGAAGGCGATGGCCGCGCGCGGCGTGCCCGGCATGGCCGAGGATCCGCGATTCTGGGCGTCCGGCATCAGCCTGGTCGCGCATATGCAGAACCCGCACACGCCGGCTGTGCACATGAACACCCGGATGTTCTGGACCCCCCATGCCTGGTGGTTCGGCGGCGGCGCGGACCTGAATCCCTGTATCGAATATGCCGAGGACACGGCACATTTCCACGCCAAGCTTCGGGCTGCCTGCGATGCCCATGATCCGGATTACTACGTGCGCTTCAGGGCCTGGGCGGACGAATACTTCTTTGTTCCCCATCGCGGTCGCGCGCGCGGCGTGGGCGGGATCTTCTACGACGATCTGAACACCGGTGACTGGGACGCGGATTTCGCCTTTACCCAGTCGGTGGGGCAGGCGTTCCTGCCCGCGTTCCTGCCGGTGACCGAACGCCGGCTGGACGTCGCTGCAACCGAAGCCGACCGGGAAACCCAGTTGGTGCACCGCGGCCTTTATGCCGAATACAACCTGGTTTACGACCGTGGCACCAAGTTCGGCCTTGAAACCGGGCACGACGCCAATGCCGTGCTGATGAGCCTGCCGCCGATCGCCAAGTGGCCCTGAGCGGGGCCGCCTAGGCGCCCCTCACCGCCTCGATCATCCGCGCCACGTTGTCGGGATCCGCGTTCGGCGTGATCCCATGCCCAAGGTTGAAGATGTGCGGCCCGCCGGAAAAGGCGCGGACGACGCGGCGGGTTTCCTCGATCAGCGTCTGGCCGCCGCTGACCAGAAGCGCGGGGTCGAGGTTGCCCTGCACGCAGCTGTCCTTCTGCACGTGCTCCGCCGCCCATTCCGCCGAGACGGAGTTGTCGATGGCCACGCAGTCCGCGCCGGTCGCGTGCGCAAAGCCGATGTAGCGTTCCCCGGCCTCGCGCGGGAAGGCGATTATGGGCAGGTCCGGGTGGCGGTCCTTCAGTGCGGCGATGATGCGGCGCGCGGGTTCAAGCGCGAATTCGGTGAAGTCCTGTCCCTTCAGCGACCCGGCCCAGCTGTCGAACAGCTTGATGACCTCGGCCCCGGCGCTGACCTGGGCGGACAGGTACTCGATGGTCGACTCCGTGAGCAGGTCGATCAGCGCCGAGAATGTCGCCCGGTCCGCAGCTTTAAGCGCGTGGGCCGGACCCTGGTCGGGCGTTCCGCGGCCTGCGATCATGTAGGTGGCGACGGTCCAGGGCGCGCCCGCGAAGCCGATCAGCGTGGTTTCGCGCGGCAATTCGCGCGACAGGATGCGCACGGTTTCATAGACCGGCGACAGGCGTTCGTGGATGTCGTCCTTGCCGCCCAGGCGTCCAAGATCGGCGGCCGACGTGGTGGTCGAAAGCCGCGGCCCCTCGCCGGTTTCGAACCACAGGTCGGCCCCAAGTGCCTGCGGCAGAAGCAGGATGTCCGCGAAAAGGATCGCCGCGTCGAAGCCGTAGCGGCGAATTGGCTGAAGCGTGACCTCGGCCGCCAGATCGGGCGCGTAGCACAGCGACAGGAAGTCCCCGGCCCGCGCCCGCGTGGCACGGTATTCCGGCAGGTAGCGGCCCGCCTGGCGCATCATCCAGATCGGGGGAACGGCCTGGGTTTCGCCTGCCAGTGCCTTGAGGATCGTCTTGGTCATGGGGCTCTCCTTCGCCCCCTTCATCGCCGCCTGCGGCGGGATGTCAAGGCGAAGTCAGGAGAAGCCCCATTGCGCGGCCAATGTGTCGCGGCTATGCCGGTCGCATGATACAGCCCACCGCACATTCCCCGCTGAAGATCGGAACCCGCGGCTCGCCGCTTGCCCTGGCGCAGGCATTCGAGACGCGCCGCCGCCTGATGCAGCGTCACGGCCTGTCCGAAGACGCCTTCGAGATCGTGATCATCAAGACCACGGGCGACGACCGGGCCATGATCGAGGCAGACCGCCCCTTGAAGGAGGTCGGCGGCAAGGGACTGTTCACGAAGGAAATCGAAGAGGCGCTGCTGTCGGGCAGGATCGACATCGCCGTGCATTCGATGAAGGACATGCCGGTCGCCCAGCCCGAGGGGCTTGTTCTGGACTGCTACCTGCCGCGCGAGGATGTGCGTGATGCCTTCGTGTCGCGCGACCATGGCTCGATTGCCGATCTGCCCGAGGGCGCCGTCGTCGGGTCGTCCAGCCTGCGCCGGCGCGCGCAACTGGCCAACCGCAGGCCCGACCTGAAGCTGGTGCAGTTTCGCGGCAACGTGCAAACGCGGCTCAAGAAGCTCGACGAAGGCGTGGCGACGGCCACCTTCCTTGCGATGGCGGGGCTGAACAGGTTGGGAATGGCGCGCGTCGCACGTTCCGCGATCGCGCCCGAAGACATGCTGCCTGCCGTCGCGCAGGGCGCGATCGGGATCGAGCGGCGTCTGGACGACGGCGCCGCGCGCGATCTGCTGTCCGCCATCCACGATGGCCCGACCGGCGAAAGGCTTGGGGCGGAACGCGCCTTCCTTGCAGCCCTTGATGGGTCCTGCGAAACGCCGATCGCCGGGCTTGCGGTCCATGACGGTGACGCGCTTTGGCTGCGGGGCGAAATCCTCAGGCCCGACGGGTCCGAGGCGATCGCGGGCGAGCGTCGCTGTGCGGTGTCGGACGCGGCCGAGGCGGGACAGGACCTGGCGCGCGAGCTTCTGGCCCAGGCGGGCGCGGGCTTTTTCGACTGGCGTCAGGCCTGAGGGGCGGGACGCCGGGCGCTGCGATCCGCCTTCCTGGCCGACTTCGCAGGATCTAGGCCTGCGCGGGCTAGGGAATGACCTTGCCCGGGTTCATGATGTTCCCCGGATCCAGCGCCTGCTTGATCGCGCGCATCACATCCAGCGCGACCGGGTCCTTGCGTCGGCGCATGGACCCCAGCTTCGACAGGCCCACGCCATGTTCGGCAGAAAAGCTGCCGCCCAGCTCCTGAACCGTATCCTCGACCGCGCGGATCATCGCCTCGATCAGTCCGGGATCGTCGCGGGTCGGGAAGACGGCGAAATGCACGTTGCCGTCACCCAGATGCGCGACGCAATGCGGGAAGGCGTTTGCGTCAAGCGCGGCGATGCGTTTCCCGGCCAGGGAAAGGAACCTTGCGACCCGGTCCAGCGGCACGCAGACATCGGTGTCGACCATCGGCCCCGAGATCGGCGTCCCGATTTCCGCCGCGGCCTCTCGCCGCGCCCAAAGTGCGCGGCGCTGCGCCTCGGAGGACGCAATCACCGCGTCGGTCACAAGCCCTTCCTCCATCATCGCGCCCAAGGTGCCTTCCAGAAGCGCGGCCAGGGGCAGGACGCCATCCGGTCCCGGCGTGCAGTCGCGCGGTGTGGTGGCGCCAAGCTCGACCAGGATGGTGACGTCGTGGATGCGATCGAAGGGCAGCCCCAGATCGGGCCTGCGAGCGACAAGCAGCTCCTGGTAGCTGCGCGGCATGTATTCGAAGGCCTCGACAAGGCCGCCTGAGTCGGCCTGAAGCCGGTTCAGCAATGCGAGCGCGGCATCGAGCGAGGACATGGCCAACATCGCGGTCGCGTGGGCGCGCGGGGCGGGGACCAGCTTCATCACCGCCGCCGTGATGACGCCAAGCGTGCCTTCGGCGCCGATGAACAGGTCCTTGAGGTCGTACCCGGAATTGTCCTTGTGCAGCTCGCTCATCAGGTTCAGGACCCGGCCGTCGGCCAGCACGACCTCAAGCCCAAGGCACAGCGCGCGGGTCGATCCGTATCGCAGGACGTTCGAGCCGCCCGCGTTGGTCGAAAGCGCGCCCCCGATCATGGCCGAGCCCCGCGCCCCGAACCAGAGCGGAAAATGAAGCTCGTGTTCGGCCGCCGCATCGTGCAGGCGCGACAGCACCACGCCGGGCTCGACGATGGCAATGCGCGCCGCGGGCCGGATTTCCCGGATGCGGTTCATCCGTTCCAAGGACAGCATGAGACGCCCCTGCGCCTCGGTTCCGCCGACAAGGCCGGTGCGCCCGCCCGACGGCACCACCGGCGTGCCCGTTTCAGAGGCGATCCTGAGGATGCCCGCGACCTCGTCCCGGTTGGCGGGGCGCAGGACCGCGATCGGCTGCCAGTGGTACTTGCCCAGCCATTCGGATGTGTAGGGATCGCAGTCACGGCCGGTCAGCACGTGGGCGGGTCCCAGAAGCGCGGTCAGGCGGTCTAGAAGTGTCATGAAGCCTCCGATGTGACGCGCAGTTTCCATTTCCTGACGCGAATTGACCAGAGGTCTTGGCAAGCTGCGCAGAGGTTGGCGACCGGAGGTACCCGAATGTCCAACGATCCCCTTTTGCAGCCCTATCGGCTGAAGCACCTTGTCCTGAAGAACCGGGTGATGTCCACCTCGCATGAGCCGTCCTACGCCGAGGATGGCATGCCGCTTGAGCGCTACAGGCTCTATCATCGCGAAAAGGCGAAGGGGGGAATCGCGCTGACCATGACAGCTGGATCGGCCCTGGTCAGCGCCGACAGCCCGGCGGCATTCGGCAACCTTCATGCCTACAAGGATGAGATCGTCGCGCCGCTGAAGGCGCTGGTGGACGACGTGCATGAACACGGCGCGGCGGCGATGATCCAGTTGACGCACCTTGGGCGCCGCACGGGCTGGAACAAGGCTGACTGGCTGCCTGTGCTGTCGGCCTCCCCTGTCCGGGAACCCGCGCACCGCGCCTTCCCCAAGGAGGCCGAGGACTGGGACATCGAAAGAATCGTGGCGGACTATGCCGCTGCGGCCGAACGGATGAAGGCCGCCGGCTTTGACGGCATCGAGTTCGAGGCCTGGGGCCACCTGATGGACGCCTTCTGGTCGCCCGCGACGAACCGGCGGCAAGACGAATGGGGCGGGTCGCTGGACAATCGCCTGCGCTTCACCTGGTCGGTGGTCGACGCGGTTCGGGCGGTGGTCGGTCCAGAGTTCATCGTGGGCATACGCATGGTCGCGGACGAGGACTGGGACAAGGGGCTGAGCCGCGAGGAGGGTGTCGAGATCGCGCGGCGCATGGCCACCTCTGGCAAGATCGACTTCCTGAACCTGATCCGGGGACACATCGAAACCGACGCCGCGCTGGCCGACGTGATCCCGATCCAGGGCATGCGCAGCGCACCGCACTTGGACTTCGCGGGCGAGGTGCGCGCGGCCACGAAGTTCCCGGTCTTTCACGCCGGACGCGTGCAGGACGTGGCGACCGCGCGGCACGCCATCGCCGCGGGCAAGCTGGACATGGTCGGGATGACACGCGCGCATATCGCTGATCCCCACATTGTCGCCAAGGTGATGGCGGGGCAGGAGGATCGGATCCGCCCCTGCGTGGGCGCCACCTACTGCCTGGACCGCATCTATGAAGGCGGTGAGACGCTTTGCATCCACAATGCTGCGACCGGGCGAGAGGCGCGCATGCCCCACACGATCGAGCGGGCGCCGACTTCGCGCCGCGTCGTCATCGTGGGGGCCGGGCCCGCGGGGCTTGAGGCCGCGCGCGTCGCGGGCGAGCGCGGGCACAGCGTGACGGTGCTTGAAGCATCCGATCGCGCGGGCGGTCAGGTCAACGTGCTGGCCGCGAACCCGCGCCGGCGCGAGATGATCGGGGTTATCGACTGGCGCGTCGCCGAACTGGAACGGCTGGGCGTCGAGGTCCGCTACAACACCTTCGCGGACGGGCAGGACGTCCTGTCGCTGGACCCCGACGTGGTGGTGATCGCCACCGGCGGCCTGCCGCAGGCGCCTGAGATGGCGGGTGAGGATCTGGTGACATCAAGCTGGGACATCATCACCGGAGAGGTGAAGGCAGCCGGTCGCGTGCTGGTCTACGACGATGGCGGCGGGCATGCCGGCATGACCGCGGCAGAAGTCGCGGCGCGGGCCGGTGCCCAGGTCGAACTGGTGACGCCCGAGCGCATCCTTGCGCCCGAGATGGGCGGCATGAACCATGTCCCCTACATGCGCGCATTCCACGAAACCGGGACGAAGATCACGATCAACATGCGCCTCAACGGCGTTCGGCGTGAAGGAAACGAACTGGTCGCGACCTTCGGCTCGGATTTTTCGCCGGGCTGGTCAGAGGAGCGGCGCGTGGACCGCGTCGTCGTCGAGCACGCGACACGGCCGCTTGACGAGATCTATTTCGATCTCAAGCCGCAAAGCCGCAATCTGGGTGTCGTCGACTACGCCGCCCTTCGGGGGACCGGGCCGATCTTCCCCGAGAAGAACGCACAAGGCAGCTTCGTCCTTTACCGGATCGGCGACGCCGTTGCCGCCCGCAACATCCATGCGGGGATCTACGACGCGCTTCGCACCGGGATCCGCTGGTAGGTGCAGGGCCGCGGCGGGCGCGTCGGAACTCCGCGCGCCGCATGAACTCAGTGGCCGCCCCCCCATGCAGCGGGGGGCGGCTATCGCGCCTTTTCGATAAGCGCCAGGACCTCGGGGCCCAGAGCATCGACGATCAGCGCCACGCCCGCGCGGCTTGGGTGCAGGCCATCGGGTTGCATGTATTCGCGAAGCGCCGTGTCGCGGTCTTCCTCTTCCATGATGGGTGCCAGGAAGGGCGGTGCGAGCCGCGCGCCATGCGCGTTGGCCAGATCGGGATAGATCGCGTCGAACTCCGCCTTGTAGTCGGGTCCGTAGTTCCCGGGCGCGATCATGGGCACCAGCAAGACCGGCAATCCGCGCGCGTCGGTCTTCTTAAGGATGGCATCAAGGTTGGCGCGCGATTCCCCGGGTGGCAGGCCGCGCAGCAGGTCGTTGCCACCCAGCGTCACGATCACGGCATCGGTTTCGGGGACAAGCGCCCAGTCGGTTCGGGCAAGCCCGCCCGCCGTCGTGTCGCCAGAGACGCCCGCATTGATGACGCTCGCATCCGCACCTCTGGCGTCAAGCCAGTCCTGAAGCTGGGCGACGAAGCCTTCTTCGGGCGCAAGGCCATAGCCCGCGGTCAGGCTGTCGCCCAGGGCAACGACGGTCACGGGTTCGGCCGAGGTGGGAACCGCTGAAAGAAAGATCAGGCCCAGTGTCGCCGCCAGGTTGCACCGGGCGGTCCTGTGCCCATATCGATAGACGAAGCGGAACAGGCGGAAACGGGCGGACATGGACAAGGTTATGAGCCTTGAGGCGGCACGGCTGACACTTGCGGGCAACGCCGGACCGGTCGAGATCCTGAAGGGCATCACCCTGTCGGTCGCTCGGGGCGAAAGTCTGGGGCTGATCGGGCCGTCTGGGTCGGGCAAGTCCTCGCTCCTCATGCTTATGGGCGGGCTAGAGCGTGCCACCTCCGGCCGGGTCGAGGCGTTGGGCCAGGACTTGACGGCGATGGGCGAAGACGCGCTTGCCCGGTTTCGCCGCGCCAATATGGGCATCGTGTTCCAGAGCTTCCACCTGATTCCGACGATGACCGCGCTTGAAAACGTGGCGATCCCGCTGGAACTGGCCGGGGCGGCGGACGCGATGGACCGCGCGCGGCAGGAACTTGAGGCCATGGGGCTGGGCGGTCGCCTTGGCCATTACCCGGCCGAGTTGTCGGGCGGAGAGCAGCAGCGTGTGGCGCTCGCGCGCGCCGCCGCCCCCAGGCCGGCGATCTTTCTGGCCGACGAGCCGACCGGCAATCTCGACAGCCGCACCGGGGGGGCGATCATGGAATTGCTGTTCGGCCTCAGGGACCGCCATGGGGCGACGCTGGTGCTGGTTACCCATGCGCCGGAACTGGCCGAGCGCTGCGACCGCATCGTCCGGTTGGCCGATGGCGCGATCGTGACCGAGGCCCCGACCGAGATGCAGACCGAGATGCAGACCGGGACCCTGACCGGAACCCCGACCGAGGCTTCGGCGTGAACCCCGCCGTCGCTTGGCGCATCGCGCGGCGCGATCTGCGCGGGGGGCTGCGCGGGTTCGCCGTATTCTTGGCCTGCCTGATCCTCGGGGTCGCCGCCATTGCGGCCGTGGGCACCGTCCGCAGCGCCATCTCTGAGGCGCTTTCGCGCGAAGGGGCGGCGCTTCTGGGGGGCGACGCCCAGATGTCGTTCACCTATCGCTTCGCCAGCGAGGAAGAGCGCGCATTCATGCGCGACCGGGCGGACGCCGTGTCCGAGATCGTCGATTTCCGTTCGATGGCGGTGGTCGGCGAAGGGCAGGCGGCGGAACGCGCGCTGACCCAGGTCAAGGCTGTGGATGACGCCTATCCGTTGGTAGGGGCGCTTGCGCTGGAACCGTCCTTGCCCCTCGACTCGGCGTTTGAACCGCGCGACGGCGCGCCGGGCGCGGTGATGGACGGCGTGCTTGCCGACAGGCTTGGGCTTGACGTGGGCGACCGGTTCCGCCTTGGCCTTGCAGAGTTCCGGCTTGGCGCTCGGCTGGTCCGTGAACCGGACGGGGCGATGGGTGGCATGCTGCTGGGTCCAAGGACGATCGTCCTGACGCGCGATCTTCAAGGTTCGGGCCTGCTGGAGCCGGGCAGCGTGTTCGACACGCGCTACCGGCTGCGCCTGCCGGCCGGGACCGATCTTGCCCAGCTTCAGCGCGAGGCCGAGGCGGCGTTCATGGACACCGGGATGCGCTGGCGCGATGCCCGCCGCGGCGCGCCGGGGGCAGAGCGCTTCGTGGATCGGATGGGGTCTTTCCTGGTCCTTGTCGGGCTTGCGGGCCTTGCGGTGGGGGGCATCGGCATCGCCTCGGCGGTGCGCGCCTACCTAGAGGGCAAGACCGGCACCATCGCCGCGCTGAAAGCAGTGGGCGCGGACACAAGCACGATCTTTCTGGCCTATGCCCTCCAGATCGGCGGGATGACCGCCCTGGGGATCCTGCTGGGGTTGCTTCTGGGGATCGCCCTGCCGGTGGCGGCGGCGCCGGTCGTGGCGGATCTTCTGCCCATCCCGGTGCAGGTGGCTCCATCCTTCCGCCCCGCGGCAGAGGCAGCGCTCTATGGTGTGCTGACTGCCGCGCTTTTTACGCTTTGGCCGCTTGCGCGCGTGCGCGATGTTCGGGCCGCCGCACTGTTTCGCGATCTGGGCGCTGGGCGGCGGCGCTGGCCCGGCCGCCGATTTGGCGCTGCGCTGACGGCGATCCTGACGCTTTTCGTAGCCGTCGTTCTGGTCCTGGCCGCGATGCCGACACTTGCCTTGGCGACGCTTGGCGGCATCGCGGGGGCGCTGGCGCTGCTGGCCGGCGCCGCCTGGGTCCTGAGGCAGATCGCGCGCAGGCTGTCGCACCGGGTCGAGGGGCGGCCGGGGCTGCGCCTGGCGCTTGCCGCCGTCGCCGGCCCCCGGGAAGAGGCCAGCGCCGTCGTCCTTGCGCTGGGTCTTGGCTTGTCCGTGCTTGCCGCCGTCGGGCAGATCGACGCCAACCTGCGGGCGGCGATCGACCGCGACCTGCCCGAAGTCGCGCCGTCCTTCTTCTTCGTCGACATCCAGAATGACCAGCTCGACGGGTTCCGCGACAGCCTGGCCGCCGAGGAGGGCGTGAGCAAGGTCGATACGGCGCCCATGCTTCGCGCGGTCGTGACACGCATCAACGGCCGCGACGCCCGCGAGGTGTCGGGTGATCACTGGGTGCTTCGCGGGGACCGCGGGCTGACCTATGCAGCGCTTCCGCCCGAAGGGACAAAGATCGTCGCCGGAAGCTGGTGGCCCGAGGATTACGCGGGCCCGCCTCAGATGAGCTTCGCGGCAGAAGAGGCCGCCGAGCTTGGGCTTGACCTGGGGGACAAGGTGACGGTCAACGTGCTGGGGCGCGACATCGAGGCCGAGATCACATCTTTCCGGGAGGTCGACTTTTCCACTGCGGGGATCGGCTTCGTGATGCTGATGAACCCCGCCGCCCTGGGCGGAGCGCCGCATACCCACATCGCGACCGTCTACGCCGATCCCGCGTCTGACTCGCGCATCCTGCGCGAGGTCGCGGGGGCCTATCCCAACATCACCGCCATCCCCGTGCGGGAGGTCGTGGATCGCGTGTCCGAGATTCTTGGCGCGATCGCGCGGGCGACCGCCATCGCCGCGGGCGTGACGCTGCTGACGGGTGTGGTGGTTCTGATCGGGGCGGCGGCATCGGGCCAAAGAGCGCGCGTCTACGAGGCCGCAGTGCTCAAGGTCCTGGGGGCGACGCGGGGCAGGATCCTGGCAAGCTTCGCGCTGCGCTCGGCGCTGATGGGGGCTGCGGCGGGGCTGGTGGCCATCGCCTTCGGCGGAGTGGCCGGCTTCGCTGTCATGCACTTCGTCATGGACGCGCCGTACCGGTTCGAGCCCACCACGGCCCTGGCCATCGTCTCGGGCGGCATTACGGCGACGCTGGTCGCGGGCCTGCTGTTCGCCCTGCCGGTCCTGGGCGCGCGCCCGGCGCGCATACTGCGCGGCGCCGAATAGGCGCACGGGTCTCAGGCGCGGCGCAGGCGGAGCGCGTTGGTCACCACGAAGACCGATGACAGCGCCATCGCCGCCGCGGCCAGCATCGGCGACAGCAGCGGACCGCCAAAAATGAAAAGCGCGCCGGCCGCGACCGGGATCAGAAGCACATTGTAGCCGAAGGCCCAGAACAGGTTCTGGCGAATGTTCCGCATCGTCGCCCGCGACAGCGCGACAGCGGCCGCGACGGCGGCGGGATCGCCGCCCATCAGAACGACTTCGGCGCTTTCGATCGCTACATCGGTGCCGGTGCCCATCGCGATCCCGACGTCGGCAGCAGCAAGCGCGGGGGCATCGTTGATGCCATCGCCCACGAAGGCGACCGTAGCCGTCTGGGCAATCTCCCTCAGCGCTGCGACCTTCCCATCCGGCAGCACCTCGGCCCGCACTGTGTCGATGCCAAGGCGCCGCGCGACGGCCTCGGCGGTCGCGCGTGTGTCGCCGGATATCATCGCGGTCCTGAGCCCGGCCGCGTGCAATGCGGCGATCGCATCGGCCGCTGCGGGCTTGATCGGATCCGCCACCGCCAAGACCGCCGCGATCCGTCCGTCCACGGCGATCAGGATCGGGGTTTTGCCCTGGGCGGCAAGGTCAAGGATGCGATCGGCCGTGGCATCGGCATCTACCCCCGCCTCGGCCAGCGCGCGGCGGTTGCCGATCAGGACCTCGCGCCCGTCGACGGTCGCGGCAAGGCCGCGGCCAGGGCGCGCCGTGACGCCCGAGGCCGGGGGCGCGGCAAGGCCCCGCTCAGTCGCGGCCTCGACGATGGTGCGGGCCAGCGGATGTTCCGACCGTGACTCGGCGCCGGCGGCAAGGCGCAGCACCTCGGTCTCGGAATGGCCGGGCATGGTTTCGATGTCGGTCAGGACAGGGCGCCCCTCGGTCAGGGTTCCGGTCTTGTCGAAGGCGATCAGCCCCACCTCGGACAGGCGTTGCAGGGCGTCGCCGCGACGGAACAGCACGCCCTTTTCCGCGCCGCGCCCCGTGCCCACCAGAATCGATACCGGCGTCGCGAGCCCCATCGCGCAGGGGCAGGCGATGATCAGCACCGAAATCCCCGCGACAAGCGCGTGGGTCAGCCTGGGGTCCGGTCCAAACGCCAGCCAAAGCGCGAAGGTCAGCACCGCCAGCGTCATCACCGCGGGCACGAACCACAGCGTTATGCGGTCGACAAGCGCCTGCACGGGCAACTTGGCGCCCTGCGCCTGCTCGACCAGACGGATGATGCGGGCAAGCACGGTGTCGGAACCGGTCGCGGTGACGCGGTAGGACAACGCCGAGGCGCCGTTCATGGTGCCACCCGTCACGACCGCGCCTTCGGATTTCCGGACCGGGTCGGGTTCCCCCGTCAGCATGCTTTCGTCGATCCAGCCCTCACCCTCGGTCACGACGCCGTCGACGGCTACCCGTTCTCCCGGCGCAAGCCGGATGATGTCGCCGGACTTCAGAGTCTCGACCGCCGTTTCGATCACCGTCCCGTCTCGTTCGACCTGCGCCGTGGCTGGACGCAGGCCGATCAGTCGGCGGATCGCCTCGCCTGCCCTGCCCTTGGCGCGGGCTTCGAGGAACCGGCCCACAAGGATCAGCGTCACGATTGTCGCCGCGGCTTCGAAATAGACGTCGCGCGCGTTGGCCGGCAAAAGCGATGGGGCAAAGGTCGCGACCGAGGAATAGGCATAGGCGGCAAGGCTTCCAAGCGCGACAAGCGCGTTCATCTCGGGCGCGCCCCGGAAAAGCGCGGGCAGGCCCTGGGCGATGAACATCCGGCCGGGGCCGAACAACACGAGCGTGGTCAGAGCGAACTGAACGAGCCAGGAGGTCTGGATCCCGATCGTTCCGGCGATCCAGTGATGGAACGCCGGAACCATGTGACCGCCCATCGCCAGCACAACGACCGGAAGGGCCAGCGCGCCCGAAACCATGACCCGGCGGGCCAGTGCGGCGGCTTCCTCGGCCTGTCGGTCAGTCGCGCGCTGAGCGCTGTCCCTGTGCGGGCTGGCCTCATATCCCGCGCGGGTGACGCGCGCTGCAAGGCTGTCCGCATCCGTCAGACCTGACAGATAGCGGACATGGGCGGAACGGGTCGTAAGATTGACGTCGGCCGAAACGACGCCGGGCGCAGCGCTGAGCGCCCGTTCCACGCGGCCGACGCAGGACGCGCAGGTCATGCCCTCGACGTCCAGGTGCAATTCGGACTCGACCGGGGGATAGCCGGACCGGCTCAAGGTCAGCGCCAGGCCCTGCGGATCTGCGGGGGCGTCGTAGTCGACCAGCGCCGTTCCCGCCATCAGGTTCGCCTGGGCATCCGAAACACCCGGCACCGCCTTGAGCGCCCGTTCCACCCGCCCGACACAGGACGCGCAGGACATTCCTTCGACGACGAATTTTGCTGAGGGCATGGTCGGGGGCTCCTTTCGCGCCTAGATGGCTATGCGCCTGCCGGTTTGTCAAACGCCTGGCGGCCCTTCCGTCAGCCAGGCTGCCGGGGTAAGAGGGCGCCATGCCCCTGACGCTCTCGTCCCTTCTTGATCTTGACCGGCTCGGTTTCGACTCCGTGATCGATGTCCGCTCGCCCTCGGAATTCGCCGAGGATCACCTGCCCGGCGCGATCAACCTGCCGGTGCTCGATGATGCAGAACGGGCGCGCGTCGGCACGATCTACAAGCAGCAGTCGCCTTTCCTTGCGCGCAAGATCGGGGCCGCGCTGGTGGCGCGCAACGCCGCCACCCATCTTGAAGGCGCTCTGGCCGGCATGGGCGGGGGCTGGCGCCCGCTGGTCTACTGCTGGCGCGGGGGGCAAAGGTCGGGATCCTTCGCCACGATTCTGTCCCAGGTCGGATGGCGGGTCGAACTGGTCCAGGGCGGCTACAAGTCCTGGCGACGGCTTGTGGTCGAAGAACTGCACGACCGGGAGGTTCGATCCCCCGTCGTGATCCTGGACGGCAACACCGGATCCGCCAAGACCGAGATCCTCGGGCTGCTCGCGGGGCGGGACGTCCAGGTGATCGACCTGGAAGGCCTGGCAAACCATCGCGGCTCGCTTTTCGGGCACCGCGCGGGCGGCCAGCCCTCGCAGAAGGCGTTCGAAGGACGCCTGGCGATGGCGCTTGCCGCGCTTGACCCCTCGCGGCCCGTCGTTGTCGAGGCCGAGAGTTCAAAGGTCGGGAACCTTGCCCTACCGAAGAAACTCTGGGCGGCGATGGGCGAAGCGCCCCGCATCCGTATCGCGGCCCCGGTCGCGGCGCGGGCGGCCTACCTGGCGCGCGCCTACGCGGACCTGACCGAGGATCGCGACCGCCTGGACGCGACGATTGCGCTCTTGCGCCATCTGCATCCGGCCGACGTGATCGAGACCTGGCATGCGCTTGCCGCCGCCGGCGACCATGTCGCGCTGGCCGAGGATCTGATGCGGCGCCACTACGACCCGCGCTATGAAAAGCACCGCGCCCGCTTCGACGACGCGCCCGGAGCGGTGATCGCGACGGACAGCCTGATGCCCGAGGCGCTGGACGCGCTGGCCGCAAGGGTGGTGGCGGCGATAGAACGCGTGTCGGGCCGGGTTTAGCCTTCGACCGTCAGGAACGGGACGCCGTCGGTGACAGTTCCGATCACGGCCGCACGCTCGCCGCTGTCTGCGAGCCGGGCCAGAACGTCCGCCACCCGGTCCGCAGGCACCGAGGCCAGCAGCCCGCCCGCCGTCTGCGGGTCGAACAGCAGATCGGCGCGTGCGCCTTCGGTCAGGAACATCCTCGCCATGACCTGCCGGTTCGCGGGCAGCAGCGTCGAGCCGTGCCCGGCGGCTGACAGCGCCTCGGCCCCCGCAAGGACGGGAACAGCGGCAAGATCAAGCGTCGCGGCGACGCCCGAAGCCTCGAGCAGTCCCATCAGGTGTCCGGCCAGGCCGAAGCCCGTAACGTCGGTCATGGCATGGGCATGGGGAGCAAGCGCACGCGCCGCCAATCCCTGGGGGCGCGCCATCGACGCCAGCGCCGCTGCGACGACCCCGCCCGGCGCGGCCTTCGCCATTTCAGCCGCAAGGATAACACCGGTCCCGATGGGTTTGGTCAAAATCAGCGCGTCACCAGCACGCGCGCCCGCCTGCGTGATGGGGGCTTCGTCGCAAAGACCGGTCACGGTGTAGCCGACTGTCAGCTCGGCCCCCAGGCTGGTGTGGCCACCGACGACGTCCGCCCCCTCGGCGCCGAAGACCTCCGCCGCGGCGGCCATGATTTCCCGCAGGGTCTCCGTCTGCAGCCGGGGCGACATGCGCGGCAGGATGACCTGGATCAGAGCGGCCTGAGGACGGGCGCCCATGGACCAGACGTCGCCAAGCGCGTGTACCGCCGTGATCCTCGCCAGAAGCCACGGGTCCTCTGTGAAGGCGCGCACATGGTCGGTTGTCAGAACCTGCGCGCCGGTTCCATGTTTCAGGATCGCCGAGTCGTCGCCCGCGCCCCAGATCACGTCCGACCGCCGGGGCGGCGGCAGCTCGGCCAGCGCGGCAGAAAGATCCGCGCGCCCCACCTTGGCCCCGCAGCCGCCACACAGCGGCTTTCCGCGGCCCAGTTCCTCGGCCACGCCGGCGGCGACCGGGTCCGGCAGGGCCGGACGTGGCATCGCCGGAAGCGGGTCGAACCTGGCCATGAACTTGCGGTCGATCCGATCCTTCCAGCGCCAGAGCCAGGCGCCATCCAGCGGCAAACCCCATTTGTCCGCGACGGCGTGGCCCGCCCCAGCCGACACCAGCTTCAGGTAGTCGCGCTGCGGACGGTATGGCCTGAAAGCGCCGCTGCCCGTTGCCGCGACGGTCAGGTTGTGCAGCAGAACCGGGGCCTCCCGCACGGCGAAGACGCCCGCCTTGGGGCGCGGCGCATGCGTCAGGTGCGCGATGTCGCCGCTGGCGAAGACGGCCGGATCGGTGAGCGAGCGCAGGTATTCGTCGACCCTGACGAAGCCATCGTGCAGCGAAAGCCCGGTGTCGCCCAGCCATCCCTGCGCCCGTGTCGCCGCGGCGCCAAGCGTGAAGTCCGACGGTACCATGTGCCCGTCGTCCAGCCGCACGCCGTGCTGTTCGACCGCGGCCACGGCGACCCCTTCCAGAAGGGCGATTCCCGCCCGCCGCAGATGCCGCAAAAGCGCGCGCCGCGCGCCCTGTCCGACGGCGGACAATGCTGTGCCGGCCTCGATCAGCGTGATCTGCGCCTGCGGACCCAGCCGCTGAGCGGCGGCAAGGGCAAGCTCGACGCCGGCGACGCCACCACCGATGACCGCCAGCTTCGCGCCGGCGGCGGCCGTGTCTGCGAAGGCCTCCCAACGATCGGCGAAGGCATCCAGCGGCTTGGCGGGGACCGCGTGTTCCGCGAACCCCGGCAGCGAGGGCATTTCCGACGAGATTCCGATGTCGAGCGACAGAACGTCATAGGCCACGGCGGGGTGCGCGTCGATCTGGACGCGGCGCGCCGCACGGTCGATGCCGGTTGCCCGGCCCAGTATCAGCCGAGCGCCGGCGTGGCGGGCAAGTTTCACAAGGTCGATCTGCAGCGCCGCGCGCGGGTAATGCCCCGCGACATGGCCCGGCAGCATCCCCGAATAGGCGGCCGTCGGATCGGGGCTGATCAAGGTCAGACGCGCGCCCGGAAGGGGTTTCATGCCCCACATCCGCAGGACAAGCGCATGGGCATGTCCGCCGCCGACGAAGACGATATCGCGGGTCAGGGGTATCTGTGGCTGCATGATCGGCTCCCTCGCGATCTTGCTATCCTGCCGGGAACGGAAAGACGACCGCAAAGATCGTCGCAGCGAAAGTCGATTTTCGGCTTGACGGCCCGGTCATGCTCGCATACCTACGCGCTCGCTCTGGCGGAGTAGCTCAGCTGGTTAGAGCAGAGGAATCATAATCCTTGTGTCGGGGGTTCAAATCCCTCCTCCGCTACCACCCATCCCCTTGATATCGCTGATGGGCCGGTCCGAGTTTTCGGAACGGTCATCGTCAGTTGGGAGTGCAGTTGGGAAAATTGCTCCTGCTTCATGCGCTTCGCGTTTTCGTATCGCTTGAGCAGCGAGACCTGAGTCACGGCTCAAGTAGTGTGAGTCAAGGATGCCTTTCACTTCCTTCAGGGCGTGTCCGGTGATCGAAGCGATTTCAGGAGCAGAGCAGCCGGCAAGCGCAAGCCGCGTGACTGCTGTCCCCCGGAGGTCGTGAACAGGACCAGTCTAATGATCCTGTCCCCTCCGGCACTCGACCCCTACCGAGTTACCGTGACAACGTCCCCCATGTTTTGCCCACTCCCAGCTAGCAGAGCCTGGATACGGAAGGGTCAGGCCTCCATCATCGTCAGTCTTGCGCAATCCGTGTCGCGTAAGAGGAAAGAACCTCCTGAACGCTGCGTGGCTTGCGTGTTTCAAGAAGTGCTCGCCCTGCGACCTGTTCTATATGGTGTTCCATTAGGTCAGCGGCCTGGTCGCCCTGACCTGCAATCAGCGCCTCGATGATCTGGCGATGCTCGTCGATCCCGCAATCCACCGAATGTGGTCGGCCATAGATCGTCAGCACCAATGAGCAGCGCGATACCGTTTCCCTCAGGTAGTGGACCAGAAGCTTGTTGCCGGTCATTTCGGCAAGGCGAAGGTGAAACTCACCTGCAAGGCGGATCGCTTCGCGCTCGTCACGCGCACCGGTCATTTCCTCATGATCCAGCATCCGCTGCAGTTCGGCAATCTGATCCGCGTTAAGCTGTCCAGCCAGTTGCAGCACCACCATCCGCTCCAGTCCCCGCCGCACCACAAAGATGTCGCGCCCCTCGTCCAGGGTTGGGTTGGCGACAAACGCCCCGCGGTTTGGCCTCAGGTCAACCAACCCCTCGACCGACAGGCGCAACAGTGCCTCACGGGCGATTGTGCGGCTGGTGCCGAACGAGTCGCCGATCATGTCCTCGGGAAGACGCGCACCCGGGCTGAGCTGCTGTTCAATGATCGCTTGGCGCAATGCCTCATGAACCATTTCCGTGCGGGTTGGCGTCTTCGTCGCCGCGCCCGCCTTGCGTTGTCCGGGTTTTGGCGTGGTCTGGTTGGGATCGTCGGCCTTGGGCATCTCTGGCTCCTTCAGCGGTCGGCAATTGAATAGATCATCGCATGCAATGTCGGGGTCAATGCTTTTCGATAGAGGTCCGGCCTTTCCTCGCCTGACCCCCAGTCTTGTCTGAAGATCTGACGGAACAGCCTTCAGGAACGGGTCTTCCCTTGTGCACGAAAGGCAGACAACCAAGAAGATTGCATGCATAGCAAAAAAAGATCGCATGCAATCTTGACATGGAATTAAATGCAACCGAGGCTGCGAGCACTGGAAAACGAGGATGAGATGACCGATTCTTCCGCTGTCTCCATAACAGCCGTCAGCAAAAGCTTTGGCCGGGGGTCCGCCGCCGTCCGGGTTCTGGAAGATGTCTCTGTCGAGATCGGCCAGCGCGAATTCTTCACCCTGCTTGGTCCGTCTGGCTGCGGAAAAACCACGCTTTTGCGGCTGATTGCCGGTTTTGAGACCGCCGACCAGGGAAGGATCGCGATCGAGGGGCAGGATGTCACACAGGCCCCCCCGTTTCGCCGTCCGGTCAATACGGTGTTCCAGAACTACGCACTTTTCCCGCATCTGACGGTGGAGCAGAACGTGGGGTTCGCGCTGGTCGAACAGCAGATGCCTGCTGCCCAGATCCGCGCACGTGTCGGTGAATCGCTGGAAATGGTTCGCATGCAATCCTATGCGCGCCGCCGCCCGGCCGAGCTTTCCGGGGGCCAGCAGCAACGGGTGGCTCTTGCGCGGGCGCTGGCCCCACGTCCCAAGGTGCTCTTGCTGGACGAGCCGCTGTCGGCGCTGGATCTGAAGTTGCGCAAGGAAATGCAGATCGAGCTCAAGTTGTTGCAGGCCGAAGCGGGCATCACCTTCTTGTTCGTCACCCATGATCAGGAAGAAGCGCTGACATTGTCAGATCGCGTGGCGGTGATGCAAGGCGGCCGGATCCTGCAAATGGGTGCTCCGCGTGAGATCTACGAAACGCCGACCCACCGCTTCGTCGCCGACTTCATCGGTGACATCAACCTGATCGAAGCCGAGGCATTGCCGGGCAATACGATCCGCCTGATCGGCGGGGCACAAATCACACATCCGCATCAGGCTCACGGACGGGTCACTCTGGCGATCCGTCCGGAACGGGCGCGTATCGTGGCCCTGGACGCAAGCCATTTGCAGGCACGCGTGGTGCACACAGCCTATCTGGGAACGGCCCTGGTGCACAAACTGGCGTTGGCCGATGGCAGCACCTTCCTGCTGCGGCAATCCGATCTGGATGGCGCCCAGCCCTCCCTTGGCAGCCAGATCGGGCTCAGCCTTCCTGCCGACAGTCTGCGAGTGCTGGTGCAATGACCGGCAGCCCCGCCTTGCGCCGCCTTGGTTTGCTGACCCCTGCGCTGGTGACTATCGCCGTGCTGGTCGGTGTGCCCCTGACGCTGCTCTTCTGGATATCGCTTTTGCAGAAGGGCGGCAGCAGTGGGGTGGATTGGGCCTCTGTCCCATCCTTGGCCAACTACATCCGACTGGTTTGGGAGGAGGATTTTGACGGCACGATGATCCTCAACACCAGTTACCTGGTGATCTTGCTGCGATCGATCCTGCAGGCGGCCGTAACGACCGGGCTGAGCCTGCTGTTTGGCCTGCCCGTCGCCCTTTGGATGGCCGGGCTGTCGCGCGGGCAGCGTGACCTGATGCTGTTGCTGATCACCATCCCGTTCTGGACCAACCTTCTGGTGCGCAATTACGCTTGGCTGATCATCCTGCGCGAAGATGGCTGGTTCTCGCAGATGGTCGACTTCATATCGCCAGTGGGGCCGATCCAGTTGCTTTACAACGATCTGGCAGTGGTCATCGGCCTGACCTATTCCTTCCTGCCCTTCATGATCCTGCCGCTTTACGCCGTGTTCGAAAAGTTCGACTGGCGGTTGCTGGAAGCCGCGCATGATCTGGGCGCCCCGCGATCACGCGCCATCCGTCGGGTCCTGATCCCCATCGCCATGCCCGGAATCGCGGCGGGTTCGCTGCTCGTGTTCATTCCGTGCCTTGGGGCCTTTGTGACGCCCGCCCTGCTGGGCGGGGGCAAGACCCTGATGCTGGGCAATATCATCCAGATGCAGTTCGGCGCATCGCGCAACTGGCCGTTTGGAGCGACGCTGGCGGTGGTGCTCCTGTCCCTCATGTTGATCGCGATGGTGACAATGGCCATCTGGCGCAACCGGAGGGTCAGATGAACATCCGCCACTTCCCCATGACGCGCGAGATTTCGTTGCTGGTGCTGGTCTATCTCTATGTGCCCGTCGTGGTTCTGGTCGGCTACAGCTTCAACGCCAACCGAACCGCAACCGTCTGGTCACATGCGTCCCTGGATTGGTATGCCCGCATCCTTGCCAACCCGTCGATCCAGTCTGCGGCGAAGAACTCGCTGGTGCTGGCGCTTTGCGCCGCCACGGCCGCCACGGTCATTGCTCTTCTGGCAGCGTTGGCAACCGCTCGGGCCTTTCCTAGCCGTGACGGCGTCGAGGCGGTGCTGAAAATGCCTCTGATACTGCCGGAAATCGTGGTCGCAGTGGCAACGCTGATGCTGTTCGTCGCTTTGGGCGTGCAACTGGGACTTGGCGCCATGATCCTTGCGCACACCGCGTTCTGCATCCCCTTCGCCTATCTGCCCATTCGTGCGCGGATTGAAGGCTTGAACCAAGGCTATGGCGAGGCCGCGCAGGATCTGTATGCCAATCGCTTTCGCAGTTTCCGGCGCGTGACCTTGCCACTTTTGTGGCCTGGCATCATGGCGGGTTTCACGCTGGCTTTCGTGACCAGCCTGGACGATTTCCTGACCTCGTTCTTCCTATCCGGCCCCGGCACCACCACGCTGCCGGTTTACATCTTCTCTTCGATCAAGGCGGGCATCACGCCCGAGATCAATGCGATTTCCACTGTGATGCTGGTGATCTCGGTCCTGCTTGTATCGCTTTCCTTCTTCCTTGGCCGCCTGCGACGCTGATGCCCGAAAAACCACTCAACAGAGGAATGACCCAATGAGAAAGATCACAACCGCCTTCGCCCTTGCCGCAATGACGGCACTGCCCGTCTTCGCACAAGAGGAAGAAAAGACGCTCTACTTCTACAACTGGACAGATTACTACCCGGTTGAATTACTTGCCAAATTCGAGTCCGAAACAGGCATCAAGGTCATCCTTGACGGCTTCGACAGCAATGACACCTTGCTGGCCAAGCTGCAGTCGGGCGGGGCGGCCTATGATGTGATCGTGCCATCGGACTATGTGATCCCGGGCATGATCAAGGACGGCCTTCTCTTGAAGATCGACACCCCGTCGATGCCGAACTACGTCCACATGAAAGACGCCTTCAAGAACCCCGATTTCGACCCCACCCACGAATACAGCGCCCCCTACCTGTGGGGTGTCACCGGTCTTGCCTATGACAGCGCCGCGGTCGGCGGGGCCGAGATCGAACACAGCTGGAAGGAACTGTTCGAGCCGCGTCCCGAGTTCGAGGGCAAGATTGCCGAGCTTGATACCGCAAGCGACGTGATCCTCACGGCCTCGCTTTATCTGGGCATACCGCAATGCACGGAAAGCAACGATGATGCCAAGCGCATCCTTGATCTGCTTGAGGCACAGGCGCCCAAGCTGAAGATGTATTCGTCCGACAGCACTGTGGACCGCATGGCTTCGGGCGAAGTGTCGATGTATCATGTCTGGAACGGCGCGACGGCGCGGGCGACCGCTCAGCGTGACACGATTCGCTTCGTCTATCCCAAGGAAGGCACGCCGATGTTCCGCGACAATTTCGCGGTCCCGGCCAATGCGCCCCATCCGGAAAACGCCAAGATCTTCATCAACTGGATGATGGCTCCCGAGAATGCGGCGGCGGTATCGAATGCGATTGCCTATGCCAATGCGATCAAGTCGGATGAGTTTCTTGATCCAAAGTGGCGCGCCATGGACGCCATCAACATGCCAGAGGAGTATGCCTCCCGTCTGGTTCCGACACTGGATTGTGGTCCGGCTGCGCGTGATCTGCGCGACAAGATCTGGACCCGCCTGAAAGGCTGACCATGCTGCGGCCCCCGTCCTCGGGGGCCACACCCCAAAACAGCGGAGCGGCAGGATGACGACTTACACCAATCTGCGTGATATCGACGGCCAAACCGTCGGAATCCGTTGCAGCGGCGGACTTATCGACGCGGTCGGCCCGGATGTCACCGCAGCTGATGCGGTGGATGGGTCGGGGCGGTTGGTTCTGCCAGCCTTCGTCGAACCGCACGTCCATCTGGATAAGACCCTGTGGGGCGAGGCGTGGCAGCCGGGCAAGCGCACCGCAAGGCTGCGCGACTACATTGAAAACGAACGGCGCGTCCTGTCGGCCAACACCACCCCGCCCGAAGATCGCGCGGCGCGGTTGCTGGGCCAGATGCTGGCCTGCGGCACCACGGCAGTGCGCTCGCACATCGACATCGCACCCGACATGGGGTTGACCCATGTCGAGGCGATGATGCGGCTGCGCGACGCTTGGTCTGATCGGGTGGATCTGCAATTTGTGGCCTTCCCGCAGCAGGGCCTGCTCTGCCGGCCGGGCACCGCTGACCTGATCCGTGCCGCGATGGATATGGGGGTGGAAACCGTTGGCGGGCTTGATCCCGCGGGCATCGACGGTGATCCGAATGGTCAGTTGCGGTTCATCTTTGATCTTGCCGTCAAAAAAGAAGCGGGAGTCGACATTCATCTGCACGACAAAGGCGATCTCGGTGCTTGGCAGGTCGAGCAGATCATTGACTACACCATAGCCTCGGGCCTGTCAGGGAAAGTGATGATCTCGCATGCCTACTGCCTCGGCATGATCCCCGCCGACCGGTTGGAGCGGATCGGTCTCAGGCTTGCCGATGCCGGTATTTCCCTCATGACCTCGGCTCCTGCCGATGTCGCCGTTCCCCCGGTCGAGGAACTGACCGGGATGGGCGTGACGGTCTGTTGCGGGTCAGATGGCATTCGGGACAGCTGGTCACCTTTCGGCAATGGCGACATGCTGGAGCGCGCCTTTCTGACCGCTTACCGATTTGACTGGAACCGGGACGAGGACTTCGCCCTTGCCCTGAACTGCGCGACGCACGCGGCGGCCAAGGCGATCGGTCTGAAAGATTACGGCCTCGCAGCCGGAAACCGCGCCGATTTCGTAATGATTGCAGCCAGTTGTGCGGGCGATGCCCTTTGTCGACGGCCCTTGGACAGGCAAGTGGTGCGGCGCGGAAAACGCGTTGCGTGACAGGACCAGACTCATGGATTTCGACTTCTCCGCCCTTTCGGCGCAAGACCGCTATCGCCTGCTCACCAACTTTATCGGTCCCCGCCCAATTGCCCTTGTCGGCACCAAATCACTGGCGGGCCACAACAACGCGGCTCCGATGAGCTTTTTCAACGTCTTCTCGCAAGAACCTCCGCTGGTGGTTCTGGGCATTCAGAACCGTGGCAATGGCGACGAGAAGGATACCGTCGCGAATATCCGGCGAACGGGCGAATTCGTGGTCAATATGGTCGACATGGCCTTGGCCGATGCCATGATCACCTGCAGCGTGAACTTTCCAAACGACGTGGATGAGCTGGCCTTCGCCGGGTTAACCCCGGTGCCCTGCAAAAGGATTGATGTCGCCCGCATCGGCGAAAGCCCGTGTTCCTTTGAATGCCAGGTGGAGCGGATTCTTGAATACCCCTCACGGGTTCTGATCGTGGGCGAGGTCCTTGAGATGCACGTCGAAGACCACTGCATGGATGCAGGCCGGCGCTATGTTAACCCGGAAACCTATCAACCGATCGCGCGGCTGCATGCCGACAACTACATCACCTCGGACCGACAGTTTGAACTGAAAAAGCCCAAGGCCCTGCTTCCCTATGAACTGGCGCAGATCACTCCGCGCACAAATGAAGGTGCCGTCTGATGCGCATTCACGTGATCAACCCCAATTCAACCGCCCCCATGACCCGCATGATTGCCGAAGTGGCGCAGGCTGCGGCCTCGCCCGGCACCGAGTTTGACGCTGACACCGGCCATGGCACCCCCGCCTCGATCGAAGGCTACCGACGCGAGGCGATGGCGGTCCCGGGCATGCTGGCTGCGATCATGGCCGCCGAAGCGCGAGGGGCGGATGCCCATGTCATCGCCGCCGTCCGTCTGGCCGAAGCTCTGGCAGGTGCGGGCTATCGCACCTCGAAACTGGGCGCCTATGCCTATCCGCGTGACAAATCCGCAGACCTGCTACCCGGTGCGGCGTGATGGGCCTTGACCTGCTGACCATTGGCCAGCGTCCGAAAGGGCGCACCGCGCTGGCGGCGCGCTGGATCGTCGGGTATGTTGATGGCCGTCACAAGCTCTTGGAGCAGGCAGAGATCGTCTTCGAAGACGATCGCGTGATCCATGTCGGCGGCCCCTTTGACGGCCCGGTGGTCCGGCGCCTTGATCTGGGGGATGTGCTGGTTTCGCCCGGTTTCGTCGATCTGGATGCCCTGTCCGACCTTGATACCACCTTGTTGACGGTGGAAAACGGCCCGGGATGGGCCACCGGCCGCGTCTGGCCGCAATCCTACGTCGATCGTGGCCCCTATGAGATGTATACGCCCGACGAACTGGCCTTTCAGAAACGCTATGCCTTCGCCCAACTCCTGCGCCATGGCATAACCACGGCCCTGCCGATTGCATCGCTTTTCTATCGTGAATGGGGAGAAACCACCGCCGAGTTCGAGGCCGCAGCCGAAGCCGCAGCCGATCTTGGGCTGCGGGTCTGGCTTGGCCCCGCTTACCGGTCCGGGGGAATGGTCTGCACCGCGCCCGGCGTTCTCGAACCCCGATTTGACGAAGCCCGCGGCCTGCGGGGCCTTGCAGATGCCATCGATTTCGCCAGCCGTATAGGCGGCAGTCATGGCGGACTGGTGCAGGCCATGCTGGCACCCGACCGGGTCGAGACCTGCACCCTTGAACTGCTGAAGCGCACGATGGCGGCGTCCAGGGACATGGGTTTGCCTGTCCGTCTGCACATGGCGCAGGGCAAGATGGAAAGGCGAACGGTTCAGGCCCTGCATGGGACGACCGGCCCCCAATGGCTTGCGCGGCATGGTCTGTTGAATGATCGGCTGATCGCGCCGCATGCTGTCGAGGCAGAGCCAGAGGATCTGGCACTTTACGCCCAGCACAATGTCACCATAGCGCATTGCCCGCTGGTCTATGCCCGCGACGGCGAGATGCTGCGTTCCGTCCGGCGCTGTCTCGACATGGGCATCACCATCGGCATGGGCACGGATACGGCCCCTGCCGATATGGTGCTGAACATGGCAGTAGCCCTCATGATGGGCCGCGCCGCAGAGGGCAATGATCGCGGCCTGACCTCGGCCGAGGTGTTCAATGCCGCCACAATAGGCGGCGCCGATGCGCTGAAGCGCCCCGATCTGGGGCGCCTGCAAGCGGGCTCAAAGGCCGACATGGCGATCTTTGACATGGCGGACAGCTATTTCGCGCCACGCATCGATCCTGTCCAAAGTTTGATCTTTGGGGCGTCGGGGCGGGTGACAAAGGCCGTGTTCGTTGATGGCCGCCTGTCGATGCGTGACGGTCAGGTGGCTGGAATGGACATGGCGGCCGCCCGCCAGCAGGCACAGAGCCAGTTTGATCGACTGCTGCTGCGCTACCCGGAGCGGAGTTGGGGACAGCCGACCTTGGGGACCATGTTCCCCGCCACTTACCCATAAGAATGTAGCCGATACGATTCAGGCGGCCGGATCACCGGGGTTCCTGCGGCGGTTGCACCGTGACGCCCGGCCTGTCTGACTGCCGCCAGCACGCCCCAAGCGGCACATCCTCAGAACCTCCAGCGTGCCCCTGACCACTTGCAGACCTGCTGTCGGGTATGGTCCGCGATCTGGTGTTTGATGGAATGGGTCCCAACGGGGTCGTGGACTGGCCTGCCGCAGGAATCGTGCGCGCACTTGGAGAAGCGGCAGGTGAGTTGTCGGCTGATGGCTGGGCACCCGTCTCCGAGGCTGGCAGTTGGGTTGCCGATCGTCATCCCAGTCAGGTCCCCTCGAAATATGGTTGTAGAAGTTGGCGCCAGGTCATCCACGAGTCCCGAGGCTGACGTACTGCGGCCCTGAAAGTTGAAGTTTGGTTCCTCGACCATGGGACGCTCTGCCCGGCTCTACGCGGACCTGAAGCCATTCCTCGCGGCGACGACCTCCGGCTCTGGATCTGGCGGATCGGCTCCTGTCTGCTTCGCCTTGCCCTCGTTTGCGGCACCCAGCCTTTCTCAGCGGGCGGGAACGGCGCCTGCCACGCGGGACCAAGCGTCGTCGCTTTTGCGCATGTAGAATTCGGCGCCCGTCTCCGGGCATGCTAGGCTTGTGGAAATGGGGAAGTCGGAGGGCGCATGAAAATCGCAGTGATGGGCGCAGGTGCGCTCGGCGGCTACTTCGGAGGGCGTCTGGCGGCGGCAGGGCAGGAGGTAACGCTCATTGCGCGCGGGGCGCATCTCGCGGCGATCCGCGAACGGGGTTTGAAAATCCTGAGCCCGCGCGGGAACCTGCACGTGCCTGCGATCCCGGCGACCGATGATCCCGCAACGGTCGGGCCTGTCGACGTGATCATGTTCATGGTCAAGAACTACGACGTGGAAAGCGGTGCGCGCGCGATTGCACCGATGCTTGGCCCTGAGACGATGGTGGTGACCTGCCAGAACGGGGTCAGCGCCCATGAGCGTCTCGGCGCGATCATCGGCGCAGGGCGCGTGGTGCCGGGCGTGGCGCGTATCCCGGCGGATGTGCCAGAGCCCGGCGTCATCAACCATTCGGCCATGTGGGATACGCTCGTGTTCGGCGAGGCGGACGGACAGGTGACGGCGCGCGTCGAAGGGTTCCGCGATGCGATCGTGGCGGCAGGCGCGACGGCCGTGCTTCCTGGCAATATCCTGCACGACCTCTGGAGGAAGTTCGTCTCGCAGGCCACTCTCGCGAGCATGACCGCGCTGACGCGGCTCGATCTCGGCCCGCTGCGGACCAATCCGGACAGCCGGGCGCTTTTTACCGCCGCGATGGAAGAGACCGAGCGGGTTGGCCGGGTGGCGGTTCCGGACCTGCCCGGAGAACTGGTCCGCAAGGAATGGGAAATCCTCGAAACCCTGCCCGACACGATGCATGCCTCGATGCTCGACGACCTTAACGCCGGCAAGCGGCTGGAGGTCGACTACCTGAGCGGGGACGTGGTGCGTCTGGGGCGCAAGCACGGGGTTCCGACACCGATCCACGAGGTGTTCCTTGCGGCGCTCCGGCCGTTCAAGGATGGAGATCCCGCAGGATTGGCGAAGGACGCGGTCCAGGAGTTCAGAACCCGCACCTGACGCGCCAGCTGGCGTTGCCTTGCCGCCGCCGTAGCAGCCGCCGGATCAGTTGCACATCCCTGAGCCGTGGCGCCGGATCTTGCCCTGCTGTAACTAGCCGCAGGAAGTCCAACCAAGCCAATTCGTTCTCTGTCAGGCGACCGGGATCCCTCCTTGCCGTAACGTCACTTCTTGTCCCGGCCTCGGTCATTTTCCGAAGATCCCCCTGATCGCCGCCCGCCCCCGCGAGGTCAAGCTTGGGTCCGTATGACCAGAGGCATCGCGGATCTCATGGGTCCAGGCGGCCTCGTTCTTCGTCGCAACGACGCCAAAGATCTCCTCGATCGCGCGCTTTGTGGTGTCGCCACCGAGCTGCTCAAGCGCGAGGTTGAAGAGAAACCGGGGATCGCACTCGAGCGCGACAGCGAGGCTCGGCACGCGGTCGAGGGGCAGCTTGGTCGCACCGCTCTTGAGCATCGCGATCATGTTGGGGTTCACGAAGCCGGCCTGCTCGGCGATCTCGGCCTGAGTCTTGCGGGGCCGGAGCTCGAGAACGCGCTTCTCGAGGAACTTCGCCAGCCGGGAATCTTCATAGGGCTTTCTTGCCATCATCGTCACCTTTCTCATCGCTCGCAGATCGTTCTGCTTGCGTGATCTATAGCGACGTAAAGTTGGGGAGATCGTGGGAGCTGGGTGAGAGGCCAGGCATCGTGCCGGTTAGGAAAGCCGAGCTAACCTATTGATCTTCTTAGACGCGAAATCGACTTGGTTGGGAAAATTCTCATGAGAGTTCAATGTTCCAAAGAGGAATCATAATCCTTGTGTCGGGGGTTCAAATCCCTCCTCCGCTACCACCCATCCCCTTGATATCGTAGACGGGCCGGTCCGAATTTTCGGAACGGTCGGCGTCATTCTAGGGTCCCTGCCGGGCATGGCTGCGTGGTGCCGGTATGGCGCGCGCTGAAACCCGCTCCGTCAAGGACGGGACGGGTGCTGCGAATCCCCGTCTTGCAGATATGCGGCCCCGGCGGGTCCGGACGGACCCTCAGAGCAGCCCCGTCATCACCGTTGCAAAGAACCCCGCGAAGACGACCAGCATCAGGCCGACCGCGAGAGAGCCGAGATCCTTTGCATCCTTTGCCATCTGCGACCACTCGGGCGACACGCGATCGGTCAGAACCTCGATCGCGGTGTTGATCGCCTCGACTGCCAGCACAAGCCCGGCAAGGACGCCCGCGATCAGCCAGTGCCACGGCTCGACGCCGCGCCACAGGAAGGCCAGGGCAACGACGAATGCGCCCAGAATCTCAAGCCGGGCCGCCGTTTCCGCCCACAGGCGGCGCAGGCCGTGCAGCGAATAACCGGCGGCATCCACGACATGCATCAGCCCGCCCCTGGGGGGCACCACGGTTCGGGGCGTTTCGCTTTCCGGAGCACTCATCAGCTTGCCCTTTGTTCCTGGCAACCCTGCGTCAGATCGAACCCTGGGTCGCGCGCCGTCGTCGCGACGTCAAGCAGGCCAAGAACGCTGTGGAAGAGGTTGTCCTGGCTTGCCGGCCGCGCGGCGGCCTTGGCCAGGCAGCCCGCGTCCAGGCCCATGGCCTGCTTGTAGCCGTCATCCAGCCAGAGCACCATGGGAACCTTCGTCTGCGTCTCGGGCGCCATGAACATCGGGGCGGCGTGAAGGTAGAGCCCGCCTTCGCCAAGCGATTCCCCGTGATCCGACAGATACAGCATCGCGGTCAGCGCCCGGTCGCTGCCCGACAGCATGTCGATGGTCTGCGACAGGACGTAGTCGGTTTCCAGGATCGCGTTGTCGTAGGCGTTGACGATTTCATCGACGGTGCAGTCGGCGAACTCCGCCGTCTGGCAGTCGGGCGCAAAGACGGCGCGATCGCGCGGATAGCGCAGGTGATAGGCCGGGCCATGGTTGCCGATCATGTGAAGCACCAGGACCGTGTTCTGCGTGATCGTGTCCAGCGTCTGCCGGATCAGCGGCAGGAAGGCCTCGTCCGTGCATTCCACCGCGCAGGCGGCGGCGTCCAGCGCCGCGTCCACCCGATCCCACCCGGTGCGTGCGGCGATATGCTGATCGCCCGTGTTGTTGTCGACCCAGCGGACGGCGAAGCCAGCGCGCGCCAACACGTCCAACAGGTTTTCCTGCGCCAGAAACTTGTCGCGCGTGTAGTCCACCTGCGACAGGTTTGAGAACATGCAGGGCAGCGACACCGCGGTCGAGGTGCCGCAGGACGACACGTCCGGGAGGTTGATCACGTCGCGCTCGGCCAGGCCGGGTGTCGTCTGGCGCGCATAGCCGTTCAGGCCAAAGTTCTGTGCGCGCGCGGTTTCGCCGACGAACAGCACCAGAAGCACGGGCTTGTCCGCCGCGGCCAGGAAGGGGCCGGGTGCCGCATCCGTCGCGATAGCGCGCAGCGCCCCGGCCTCGGCCTTGAACTGCTGCTTGGCATAGCGCGTCACGGCGGCGATGGTCGCGCCCGGCTGATAGGAGGCCATGAGGTCCTTTCTTTCGCGCAGGACCGCCGAGAATGTCTTGAAGTCGGCAAAAAGCCCGCCGACCAGCACCGCAAGGGACAGCGTCACCCCAAGCGGCCAGCGCCAGAGGTGATGCCAGCGCTTCACGCGGGCGACGCGCGGCCAGAAAAGAAGCGCCGCGGGAAGGACGCCGGTCAGAATGATCGACGACACCGCCCCCATGGTCATCAGGTGGCGCGATTCGGTGACGGTCGTCTCAAGCACGTTTCGCACCATTTCGCGGTCGATCAGAACGCCGAAGGCCCGTTCATAGTAATGCGCGCTCGCAGACACCAGGATCAGGACCGTGGCGACCGGTCTTTGCAGCCGGCCCGGGGCGAGGAATTCAAGCGTCAGGACGGTCAGCGCGAAGATCGAGGTCGCGAACAAGGCGGCCTGAAACGGGCTGTCGCCGAAGATGTCGATCAGACGGTTCCAGAAACCGGTGTTGAGGATCGCGAGGATGTAGACAGCCACGATCAGGTTCAATGCGGTCTGCCCGATCACCGGGCGAGGGAGTTTCAGTCGGTTTGCGAAGCACGCGTTCTGCTCGGTCATCTGTCTTTCTCTGGTGCAGGGCAGGCCCGGCATGAAAAACCGGGGCGGTCATCGGACTTGCGGTCCGCGCAAGGCCCTGGCGGGCCTGCGAGACTGCCATTGCAGGGGAACCTTGCGGCAGCCTTACAGAGGCGATGAAACTGCCACTCGCACCACCTGCTGGAGCAGGCTACAAGGGGTCATGCGCCTGCTGCTGGTCGAAGACACCGATGAGCTTGCCCAGTCGATCCTGAGGTTTCTCAGGGCCGAGGGACATGCCGTCGACCACGCCGCCGATGCCGCAACAGCCGAGGAGGCGATGGCGCTGGCGACCTACGCCTGCGTGATTCTCGACCTTGGCCTGCCCGACGGGTCCGGGCTGGATGTGCTGAGGGCACGCCGCCGGGCGGGTGACCGGACGCCGGTGCTGATCGCCACCGCGCGCGACCAGATCAGCGACCGGATCGCGGGACTGGATGCCGGGGCCGATGACTATGTCGTCAAGCCCTTCGATCTCAGCGAACTGTCGGCCCGCATCCGGGCCCATGCGCGGCGCGGGCAGGGCCTGCCGGAAACCCGGATCGCCGTCGCGGATCTGGAGGTCGATCGCGCCGCCGCGCGGCTTTGGCGGGACGGCGCGGAAATCAGGCTGACGGCGCGGGAATGGGCGGTGTTCGACGCCCTGCTGGGCGCGCGCGGGCGCGTCGTGTCGAAGTCGGTGCTGGAAGATGTGCTGGGCAGTTTCGATACCGCGATCGAAGGCAACGCGGTCGAGGTCTATGTCTCGCGTCTGCGCAACAAGCTTGGCCCCGCGGTGATAGAGACGCGGCGCGGCCTGGGATACGTCTTGCCATGACCGGATCCTTCCGCCCCTGGTCGCTGCGCAGGAAACTGACGCTTCGGGTTCTGTGGCTGGTTCTGGGCGGCTGGCTTGCGACGATCGCGCTGTCTGCCCTCGTGCTGGACCACGAGATGAACGAGATGTTCGACGAGGAACTGCGGGCGCTGGTCGAAACCACGGTTCTCTATCTGGACACCGCGCAGGGTGGGCGAATTCCCCGCACGATCGGCGTGCAGACGAACGATGGCGAGCGCGTGCTGCGCATCCTTTCTCCGGAAGGCACCGGTGCGACCGCGCCCTGGCCCGAACTAATCAGCGACGGTTTCCACGACGCGCCGGGCTGGCGGATCCTGCGCCGCAGCGCCGAAGGCGCCGTGATCGAAGCCGCGCATTCCACCGGGTGGCGCCGCGAAGAGGTGATCGAGGCGGCCTCGGCGTTCCTGATGCTCGCGCTGCCGCTGGTGCTGCTGATCGTCTGGGGCCTGCGCCGGACCGTGTCCGAGGCGACGGCGCCCGTGGCGCGCCTGGCGGGTTCGGTATCGGGGAGAAATCCCGACGACCTCTCGCCGGTCGCCGCCGACGGTTTGCCGAAAGAACTGCGGCCACTGGCCGAGGCCTTCAACGGCTATCTTGCGCGGATAGGTCAGCTGCGCCAGGCAGAGAAGGACTTTGTCGCCAACGCCGCGCACGAGTTGCGCACGCCTCTCGCGGCGCTGCGAGGACGGCTGGAGCTTTCGTCGGATGCCGACACCGTCGCGGCCGTGGAAACGATCGATGCCCTGACCCGCAGGCTTGAGCGGCTGCTGCAGCTTGCGCGGCTCGACGCCGGGGTCGGCCTTGGCCGCGGGCCGTCCGATCTGGTCAGGATCATCGGTCTGCTGATCGACGAACTGCGGCCCTTTGCGTCCCACCCGATCCGGTTCGATGATGGCGATCTGGATGGCCTGACGGTTGCGGCCGATGCCGACGCCATTGCCATCCTGTTGCGCAACCTGATCGAAAATGCGCTTCAGCATGGCACCGGCGAAGTGCGTCTGCGCCTGTCCCCGAACGGGATCGTGTCCATCGAGAACCCAAGCCTCCGGGACGCGCTGCCCGAAGGGCGTTTTGATCGCGGGCGCGGATCATCCGGACTTGGGCTTGGGCTGTCCATCGTTGAAGCGCTGGCCAAGGCGATGGGCGTGCAGGTCAGCCGAACCGTTGGTCAGGGCGCGGTGCGGTTCGAACTTCGATTCCCCTTGCCTCCGGGCGCCTGATCCGCCAGCAAGGTTGCGGCCCTTGGACCAAGCGCTTTTCAGGGTCGCGGACCCGTGGATCCACGACCCTGAACGTCGTTGCGCCTCAGGCCGCGCGGCGGCGGCGCTGACGCCGGCGGTTGCTGTTCGGCGCGCTCTTTTCACCGGCGGCGAAATCCGGCTTCGGGCCGCGATGACGTTTCGGGCCGGGCTTGCGCGCTGTGCGCTCTGCTGAAAACATCGGGCTTTGACCGCCCGCGACCGGAATTTCGATCTTCATCAGCTTCTGGATGTCGCGCAGCTGATCGGCCTCGTCCGGGGTGCAGAACGCGATCGCCTCGCCCTCGCGCCCGGCGCGTGCGGTGCGGCCGATGCGGTGGACGTAGTTGTCGGGCACCTCGGGCAGGTCGTAGTTGATGACATAGGCGACACCCGGAATATCGATGCCGCGCGCGGCGACATCGGTCGCCACGAGGATCGACACCGTGCCGTCACGGAAGGCCTTGATCGCGCGGTCACGCTGGCCCTGGCTCTTGTTGCCGTGGATCGAGGCGGCGTTGAATCCGTCCGCGACAAGGTCCTTCATCAGCTTTTCCGCGCCGTGCTTCGTGCGCGAGAAAACCAGCGTCAGTGCGCCAAGGTCGCGCGTCAGGATATCGCGCAGCATGTCGGGCTTGCGCGCACGGTCCAGGAAATAGACCGACTGCGTGATCTTGTCGGCAGCCTTGCCCGGAGGCGAAACCTGCACGCGCTTGGGGTTGGTCAGGTAGGCGCGGCTCAGTTCTTCCATCTGCTTGGGCATGGTGGCGGAAAAGAGCATCGTCTGACGCGGTGTGCCCAGGCGCGGCGCGATCTTGCGCAGGGCGTGGATGAAGCCGAGGTCAAGCATCTGGTCGGCCTCGTCCAGGACGAGGTGACGCACGGTGGAAAGATCGACCGCGCCGCGATCCATCAGGTCGATCAGGCGGCCGGGCGTCGCGACAAGGATGTCGGCGCCACGCTTCAGGACCTCGATCTGCTTGTTGATGGACTGGCCGCCGACGACGGTCACGATGCGGACCTTTGTGCCGGTGGTCAGCACCCGCAGGCTGTCGGCGATCTGGTTCACCAGCTCGCGCGTCGGCGCCAGGATCAGCGCCTTGACCGTCTTGGGCTCGGGCTTGCCGGGCTGCGCCAGAAGCTGATCGATCAGCGGCAGGCCGAAGGCCAGCGTCTTGCCGGTGCCGGTCTGGGCAAGGCCAAGGATGTCGTCGCCTTGCAGCGCAAGCGGGATCGCCTGATTCTGGATCGGCGTCGGTTGGGTCAGGCCCGCGCGCTTCACGGCGGCGGTCAGGGTCGGCGCAAGGCCGAGCATGTCAAAGTCGAACAAGGTATTCCTTTCGGGCCGCGCCAATGCGGGCGCAGCAACATTGGGGCCACGAAAGTCGTGGCAAGCGAGGGTTTCGCCGGGCTGCCGGACCTGCGCCGCATGCGCCTGTCCTGCCTGACGTTCAGAACCCTGCGTGATGGGGAACCGGAAGTTGGTGTCGCCGGTGCGCCCGGTTCTTGGGCGCGGCTGTCTCACGCGGCAGCGCAGCGAACACGCGGCACATGCGCGCTCGGCGCCGTCGTGTCAAGGGTGATCGATGGGAAACCGGGGACTGCGTGGTCGTATTTCCCGAGCTGTGGCAATTCTTGGCCCGTTCCTCAGGCACCCTTCACCTGAGCTTTTGGCGCGGGCGCGCGGAAGTGATCCCTCAGGATCTGGAACAGGCGGCGCTGAACGGGGCGGTGGCGCTGGCGCTGGTTGACCCCCACGAACACTGCCTGGGGGATGGGCTGAGCATCGGCCACGCGGCGGCAGACGCCCTCGCCCAACAGGGCGCCGGCGGATTCGCGCAGGACATAGGCGGTGCCGCCCATCGTGCGCATCAGGCTGACCATCGCAGCGTTCTGGCCGATCGACAGGGTCGCGGTGGCCAGCGCCGGATGCAGCGCCGCGTGGGCGTGCGGGATCGCGTCGGAAAAATGCGGCAGGATATAGGTTTCGCGGCGCACCTCCTCTAGCCGGTCGACCTCGGTCGAGACCATTTCGTAGGTGATTTCCCCCAGTGGTTCGAAATAGAGGTCCGGATGGAAGCGGGGCGAAAACAGGATGGCAAGGTCTTCGGCCCCCGTCGTCAGGTCCGCGCACATCTGGGCGGAATAGTCGGCTTCGAAGAAAAAGGACGTGTCGGGAAACGCCGCGCGGAAAGCCCGGATAAGCTCGGAAAAGTGGCCGCCTACAAGATCGTGCTGGATTCCGATGCGAACGGTCGCTGCGCGGCCCCCGCTTTGGCTGATGGCGTGGCGCGCCTCGGCCCAACCCAGGCGCAGGCTGCGCGCATGCGGCTCGAACCGCATGCCTTGAAGCGTCAGCGACGTGCCCGCGCGCGAGCGCAGGAACAGCCGCTGGCCCAAGGCGGTTTCCAGCGCCCGGATGCGGCCGGAAACGGTGGACTGCGTCACCCCCAGCCGTTCGGCGGTCCGGTTGAAGCTGCGGGTTTCGCACAGGTCCAGGAATGTTTCGATCAGCTCGATCTGCATCAGAGCGTCAGCCCGGCCGGAAGCGTGGTCCCGATCTGCGCCTTCACACGCGCCAAGGTTTCAAGGTCGCGGACCCATTCGTAGTAGATGCCCTTGACCGTCGAGATATGAACCCCGCCGCCGCGCATCCGCTCAAGCCCCGCCGCGTGGCATGCGCCGGGCGAACCGGTGGCATCCGACAAAGCGGCGACCCGAAAGCCGGCGCCGATCAGCCCAAGGGCGGACTGCGCCACGCAAACGTCAGTCTCAAGCCCGGCCAGAACGACGTCGCCGCGGCCCCGCGACGTGAGATCCGCAAGGATGTCCGGCTGCCCGGCAAGCCCGAAGACGCGCTTGTCGTGAACAAGCGTCCCCTCGGGCAGCGCGGCGGTGATGGGGGGAACCGGCGGCCCGTTCGCGGCGATGTCCTCGGCCATCGCGATGATGGGCACGCCAAGCGCGTCCGCCGCCCTCACAAGCCAGCAGATGCGACCGACAAGCGGCGTCCGCTCCGCCTCGGGCAACTTGTCCAGAAAGACGGACTGGACGTCGATGACCGCAAGAACCGAGGTGTCGCGGGAAAACAGAGGCTCATTCATGGGCGGCTCCTTATCGGAATATCCGATTAATAACCGCGCTACGAGCGAATTGAAAGCGGCGCGCCAGATCGCGATACTCGCGCCCGACAAGACCTTGGGAGCAAAGCATGAGCGGCATACCTTCGACAGCGCGAGTTGTGATCATCGGCGGAGGCGTTGTCGGCGTTTCATCGCTTTACCACCTGGCCAAGGCGGGCTGGACGGACTGCGTGCTTCTGGAAAAGAACGAACTGACGGCGGGTTCGACCTGGCACGCGGCGGGCAACGTACCGACCTTCTCGACCTCGTGGTCGCTGATGAACATGCAGCGCTATTCGACCGAGCTTTATCGCGGGCTTGGCGCGGCGGTCGATTACCCGATGAACTACCACGTGACCGGATCGATCCGCCTGGCCCATTCGAACGAACGGATGCAGGAATTCGAACGCGCCAAGGGCATGGGCCGCTACCAGGGCATGAACATCGAGATCCTGGGCGCAGATGAGATCAAGGGCAAGTATCCCTTCATGGAAACCCACGGCCTGAAGGGCGCGCTTTACGATCCGGCCGACGGTGACATCGACCCGGCGCAGCTGACCCAGGCGTTGGCCAAGGGCGCGCGCGACATGGGCGCCACGATCCTGCGCTTTACCCCGGCAACGGGCGTCAGCCGAGAGAACGGGGAATGGATCGTTCACACCGAAAAGGGCGACATTCGCTGCGAATACGTGGTCAATGCCGCCGGCTACTACGCGCAGCGCGTCGGCGAGTGGTTCAAGCCCTACGGAGGGCGCACGGTGCCGATGATGGTGATGTCGCACCAGTACCTGCTGTTCGAGGAGGTCGACGCGGTGAAGGACTGGTCGACCTCGGCCGGGCAAAAGCTGCCGCTGCTGCGCGATGTCGACACCTCCTATTACCTGCGGCAGGAAAAGTACGGCTTCAACCTTGGCCCGTATGAACGCAACTGCAAGGCGCACTGGGCCACGCCCAACGACCCGATGCCTGACGACTTCTCGTTCCAGCTGTACCCTGACGACCTGGATCGGCTGGAATTCTACATCGAAGACGCCCTGGCGCGCGTGCCGGTGCTGGGTGAGGCGGGGGTCAGCAAGGTCATCAACGGCCCCATCCCCTATGCGCCGGACGGAAATCCGCTGATCGGACCCATGCCGGGCGTGCCGAACGCATTCGAGGCCTGCGTCTTCACCTTCGGCATCGCCCAGGGCGGTGGCGCGGGCAAGGTGCTGGCCGAGTGGATTACTGAGGGCTGCACCGAGTGGGACATGTGGTCCTGCGACCCGCGCCGCTTCACCGACTACACCGACCCGGAATACTGCGTGGAAAAGGGCAAGGAGGTGTATGGGCACGAATACGCCATGCACTTCCCCTGGCACCGCTGGCCCGCAGCGCCGGATCGCAAGCTTTCCCCGGTGCACGACAAGGTCAAGGCACTGGGTGGCCAGTTCGGTCCCTACAACGGGTGGGAGCGCGCGAACTGGTTCGCGAAACCGGGCGACGACACCTCCGAGGAGGCGACCCAGACCTGGAACCGCGCGGGCCCGTGGGAGGCCCGCATCCGCGAGGAATGCGAGGCGGTCCGCGACGGGGTTGGCGTCTTGAACCTGCCCGGTTTCTCGCGCTTCGACCTGTCCGGTGCGGGCACCGCAGACTGGCTGCGCGGAATGATCTCGGGCGCGTTGCCCAAGATCGGGCGGATGAACCTTGGCTACTTCCCCGACAAGCGCGGCCGCATCCTGACCGAGATGTCGATCCTGCGCCACGGCGCGGACGACTTTACCCTGATCACCGCCGCGACCGCGCAGTGGCACGATGGCGAGCATCTGCGCCGAAACCTTGCGCCCGGCCTGTCGCTGACGGACCGCACGGTCGAGTTCGACACGCTGATCGTCTCGGGCCCCAAGGCGCGCGATCTTTTCGCCGCGATCGGCGAGGCCGACCTGTCGCTGCCCTGGCTCTCGATCCAGTCCGCGACCGTCGCGGGGCGGCCTGCGATGCTGGCGCGCGTCAGCTTCGCCGGAGAACTGGGATGGGAGGTTCACGCCAAGGTGGCCGACATGCCCGCGATCTACGACGCGGTCCTGGGCGCGGGGGCGAAACCCTTTGGCATGTGGGCGCTGAATTCGCTGCGCCTGGAAAAGGGCTACCGTGCGTGGAAGGGCGATCTTTCGACGGACTACAGCCTGCTGGAAGGTGGTCTCGAGCGATTCATCAAGTTCGACAAGCCGCAGGATTTCCCGGGCAAGGCGGCATTGCTGGCAGAAAAGCAGCGCGGTTCGAAAAAGCGCTTCGTGACGCTGGTGGTCGACGCGGGCGAGGCTGACGCGCCTTACATGTCGACGCTCTGGCACGACGGCGCGGTCGTCGGCGAAACCACCTCGGGCGGATGGGGCTACCGCGTGGGCAAGTCGATCGCGTTCGGGATGGTCCGATCGGACCTTGCGACACCCGGAACCCAAATCGAGGTCGAAATCTATGGCGAGCGTCGCCGCGCGGTCGTGCAGCCGGATCAACCCCTGTGGGATCCGGAAAATGAGCGGATCCGTGCCTGATCCCGATCATCCTAAGGCGCGCGCTCGGCGCGCGCACGCCACCGTTTCCGCCAGCAAGGAGCCTGTGCAATGACTTCCCTTCCCACCCAGGCGCGTGTCGTCATCATCGGCGGCGGCGTCGTCGGATGTTCGGTCGCCTACCATCTGACCAAGCTTGGTTGGAAGGACGTGGTTCTGCTTGAACGCAAGCAGTTGACCTGTGGCACGACATGGCACGCCGCAGGGCTGATCGGGCAGTTGCGCGCCTCCGCCAACATGACCCGGCTCGCGAAATATTCCGCCGACCTCTACCGTGGACTTGAGGCCGAGACGGGGCTGGCCACAGGCGTCAAGACCGTGGGCTCGATCTCGGTCGCGCTGACGGACGCCCGGAAGGAGGAACTGTTCCGCTCCGCCTCGATGGCGCGCGCCTTCGGCGTTCCGGTCGAGGAGATGTCGCCGCAGGAAGTCAAGGAGCGCTACGCCCATCTGAACATAGAGGGCGTGAAGGCAGGCGTCTGGCTTCCGACCGACGGGCAGGGCGATCCGGCCAACATCGCGCTTGCGCTGGCCAAGGGCGCACGCCAGCGCGGCGCGCTGGTCGTCGAGGGCGTCAAGGTCACGGGGATCGCGGTCGAGGGACGCCGCGCGAAATCGGTGTCCTGGCAACAGGGCGGGGAAAGCGGCACGATCGTGGCCGATCACGTCGTCAACTGCGCCGGCATGTGGGGCCATGAGGTCGGCCGCATGGCGGGTGTAAACGTGCCGCTGCACGCCTGCGAGCACTTCTACATCGTCACCGAGCCGATCGAGGGCCTCAGCCAGATGCCGGTCCTGCGGGTGCCCGACGAATGCGCCTATTACAAGGAGGACGCGGGCAAGTACCTTCTGGGCGCATTCGAGCCGAACGCCAAGCCCTGGGGCATGAAGGGCATCCCCGAGGACTTCTGCTTCGACCAACTGCCCGAGGACTTCGATCATTTCGAACCGATCCTGGAGCGTGCCGTGAACCGCCTGCCGATGCTGGCGGAGGCGGGCATCCACACCTTCTTCAATGGACCCGAAAGCTTCACCCCCGACGACGCCTATAACCTTGGCCTGTCGCTTGAGGTGGACAACTGCTGGGTCGCGGCGGGCTTCAACTCCATCGGCATCCAGTCGGCGGGAGGCGCGGGAATGGCGCTCGCGCAGTGGATGGAGACGGGTGAAAAGCCCTTCGACCTTGGCGACGTGGACGTGGCGCGCAACCAGCCCTTCCAGGGCAACCGCCACTACCTGTTCGAACGCTCCAAGGAGACGCTGGGCCTGCTTTACGCCGACCACTTCCCCTATCGCCAGAAGGACACCGCGCGCGGTGTGCGCCGAACGCCCTTCCACACCCATCTGGAAGCCCAGGGCGCGGTCTTCGGAGAAATCGGAGGATGGGAGCGCGCCAACTGGTTCGCGGCACCGGGCCAGGAGCGCGAATACCGCTACAGCTGGGGTCCGCAGAACTGGTTCTCGAACCAGGCGGCGGAACACAACGCGGTGCGCACCAATGTCGGCATGTACGACATGTCCTCGTTCGGAAAGATCCGGGTCGAGGGGCGCGACGCGGAGGCCTATCTGAACCTTATCTGCGGCGCTGACATGTCGGTCCCGGCGGGCAAGATCGTCTATACCCAGTTCCTGAACGCGGCGGGCGGGATCGAGGCGGACGTGACCGTGACGCGACTAAGCGAAACGGCTTATCTCGTCGTCACCCCCGCCGTGACCCGACCAAAGGACCAGGCATGGATGCGCCGCAACATCGGTGACTTCAACGTCGTCATCACCGATGTCACGGCGGCCGAGGGCGTGCTGGCCGTGATGGGGCCGAACGCCCGCAAGCTGATGCAAGCCGTCAGCCCGAACGACTTCTCGAACGCCGCCAATCCCTTCGGCACCGCGCAGGAGATCGAGATCGGCATGGGATTGGCGCGCGCGCATCGCGTGTCCTACGTCGGCGAGCTGGGATGGGAGATCTACATTTCCTCCGACATGGCGGCGCATGTCTTCGAAACGCTATGGGATGCGGGCCGGGACTTTGGGCTGAAACTGTGCGGCATGCACATGATGGACAGCTGCCGGATCGAAAAGGCGTTCCGCCACTTCGGCCACGACATCACATGCGAAGACAACGTGCTCGAGGCGGGGCTGGGCTTCGCGGTCAAGACCACGAAGCCCGGCTTCATCGGCCGCGATGCGGTGCTGCGCAAGAAGGAGGCCGGGCTTGACCGGCGGATGGTGCAGTTCCGCCTGCTGGAGCCAGAAGTCATGGTCTACCACAACGAACCGGTGATCCGTGACGGCCGGATCGTCAGCCACCTTACCTCCGGTGCCTACGGACATCACCTGGGGGGCGCGATCGGCATGGGGTACCTGCCCTGCAAGGGCGAAAGCACCGACGAGATCCTGGCCTCTGGCTACGAGATCGAGGTTGCCGGGCGGCGGGTGAAGGCCGAGGTGTCGCTGGCACCGATGTACGATCCCAAGGGCGAACGCGTGCGGGCCTGATACGAGGGACCGGGACAGCCCCGGCCTTCGGAAGACGTGAACCAAAGTGAAAGCAGACCGCTTTCGGGAGAGACAAGATGTCGGATGATGCGCTGAATTGCGAGCCGCGGCGGGCGGCACGGGCGGGCGGGCGCGAGGCGCGTCGCGCCCTGAGGGCCGCGCCGCTTGCGGAAAACATCCGCCCAGTGCGGGCGGGGCTTGACGGCGGGCAGTACCGGCCCCTGACCGAAGCCGGGATCGCTCGCATCCACCAGGCTGCGCTTGAGGCGCTTGAGGTCATCGGTCTGGCGAACGCCCCCGCATCGGGTGTCGAGGCGATGACACGGGCCGGGGCCATCCTGGGCGACGACGGGCGGCTGCGCTTCCCCCGCGCGCTGGTCGAGGACATGCTGGCGGTCGCCGCGCGCGACATCACGCTTCACGGGCGCGATCCCCGGCACGACCTGCATCTGTCCGGCACCAAGGTGCATTTCGGCACCGCTGGGGCTGCCGTTCATATCGTTGACCTCGAGACCAACACCTATCGCGATTCCACCGCGCAGGACCTTTACGACGCGGCGCGGATCACCCATCAGCTTGACAACGTGCACTTCTTCCAGCGCGCGATGGTCTGCCGCGACGTCCTGGACAACTACGAAATGGACCTGAACACGCTTTATGCCTGCTGTTCGGGGACCACGAAGCATGTCGGCACTTCGTTCAGCGACCCCTCCCATGTCGAGGGCTGCATGGAGCTGATCCACATGATCGCCGGCGGAGAAGAGCAGTGGCGCGCGCGCCCGTTCATCTCGAACTCGAACTGCTTCGTCGTGCCGCCGATGAAATTCGCCGAGGAAAGCTGCGTCACGATGGAAAAGCTGATCCGCGCGGGCATGCCGGTTCTGCTTCTGTCGGCGGGGCAGGCGGGGGCGACGGCGCCCGCGCCCATCGCGCTGGCGATCGTGCAGGCGGTGGCCGAATGCCTTGCCGGCGTGGTCTATGTCAACGCGATCAAGCCGGGGCATCCGGCCGTTTTCGGAACCTGGCCCTTCGTCAGCGACCTGCGCACCGGGGCGATGTCGGGCGGCAGCGCGGAACAGGCGCTTCTTACCGCAGGCTGCGCGCAGATGCATCGGTTCTACAACCTGCCCGGCGGCGCCGCCGCGGGGATTTCGGACGCGAAGCTGCCCGACATGCAGGCGGGCTGGGAACAGGCCATCACCAACACGCTGGCCGGCCTGTCGGGCCTGAACATGGTCTACGAATCGGTCGGCATGCACGCCTCGCTGCTGGGGTTCTGCCTGGAATCGCTGGTGCTGGGCGACGACATCCTGGGCCAGGTCCTGCGCTGCGTGCGCGGCATCGACGTGAACGAGGATTCGACCTCGATCGAGGCGATGAAGGAAGTTTGCCTGGGCGGGCCGGGCCACTATCTTGGATCGGGCCAGACGCTCAGCCTGATGCAGACGGAGTATGTCTACCCGGCGATCGGCAACCGGATGAGCCCGAAGGAATGGGTCGAGGCCGGGCGGCCGATGCTGCTGGACCAGGCGATCCGGCGCAAGAACGAGATCCTGGCGGCCTCGGGATGCCAGATCACGCCCGATCTGGACCGTGCGATCCGCACCAGATTCAACATGTACTTCAACGACTAGTCACGCAAACGCCGGTGCGGGGCCGCGCGGGCGCGGCCTGCGCCTCGACGGCGAAGGAGAAAGCGCGAAATGCATTACGCCTACATTGGCCTTGGAAACCTTGGCGCGAACTGCGCCGCCTGTCTGCTCCGGGCGGGGTTCGAGCTTACGGTCTTCGACCTGAATCGGGCCGCCGCGGATCCGTTGATCGAGGCGGGCGCACAGTGGGCCGACAGCGCCGCCGATGCCGCCGCACGCGCGGATCACGTCATCACCTGCCTTCCCTCGCCCGCCGTTACGGAAAAGGTGCTTGCCCAGATCCTGCCCGTGATGAAGCCCGGCGCGACCTGGATCGAGATGTCGACACTTGGCCGCGACGACGTTCTGGCCTTTGCCAAGATCGCCGAGGCCAGCGGCATCCGGATGCTGGAACTGCCTGTCACAGGCGGCGTGCACCTGGCCGCGCGGGGCGAGATCACGATGCTTCCGGGCGGGGACAAGGAACTTGTCGACCTGCACTGGAAGGCGTTCGAGGCGATGGGCAATCGCATCTTCCACATGGGGCCGCTGGGGTCGTCCTCGATCATCAAGGTCATCACCAACATGTTGGCCTTCATCCACCTGAAAGCCTGCTCCGAGGCACTGATGCTGGCCAAGCGCGGCGGGCTGGACCTGGGACAGGCCTGGCACGCGATCCAGGCGTCGTCGGGCAATTCCTTCGTGCACGAAACCGAGGGCGCGCTGATCCTCAACGGCTCCTACGACATCGCCTTCGACATTGACCTTGCGCTCAAGGATCTTGGCTTCGCGCTTGGGTTCGGCAAGGAATTCGGCGTGCCGCTCGACCTCGCCAGCATGACGAACCAGACCTATGTGGCGGCCAAGGCGGCATATGGCGGCAAGGCCCAGTCCCCGATGATCGCCAAGCTGCTTGAGGACCTTCTGGGCACCGATCTTCGCGCGCCGGGCTTTCCCGCCCGGCTTGAGTAATCCCGAAGCGACATGTTTCGTCGCGGATCGGACTGAAACCGGGCGTGGCCGGGTGCATCAGGGCTTTTGCCACGCCTTGGGGAGTTTGAGTTGGACGGGTTCGATTACATCATTGTCGGCGCGGGATCTGCGGGTTGCGTGCTGGCCGAAAGGCTGTCCGCGAACGGGCGCCACAGGGTGCTGGTGCTGGAAGCCGGCGGATCGGACCGCCGCTTCTATGTCAACCTTCCGTTGGGCTACGGCAAGCTGTTCTTCAACCCCGACGTCAACTGGATGTATCGGACCGAGCCCGATCCGGGGCTGGCGGGAACCCGCGATTTCTGGCCGCGTGGCAAGATTCTGGGCGGATCGAGCTCGATCAACGCGATGGTCTGGATCCGCGGACATCAGAGCGACTACGACGACTGGGAGGCAGAGGCGGGCGCCGACTGGGGTTGGAACGCGGCGCGCGAAGCCTATCGCGCGATCGAGGACAACGAGGCCGGGGGGAACGAGTTGCGCGGCGCAGGTGGCCCACTTTTCATCTCGGCCAACCGGCGCGACTTGCATCCGCTGGTCGACAGCTACGTCCGTTCCGCCGAGGCCGCCGGTCTGCCGAGGACGGAGGACTTCAATGGCGGCCAACAGGAAGGCGTCGGTATCTACCAGATGACGATAAAGGGGGCCCGCCGCAATTCGACGGCGCGTGCCTTCCTGCGCCCCGCGATGAAGCGCAAGAACGTGACTGTGCGGACCCATGCACACGCCACGCGCGTCCTGTTCGAGGGGCGGCGCGCGGTCGGGGTCGAGTACTACCATGCCGGCAAGCTGCACAAGGTCCGCGCCGGTCGTGAGGTGATCCTGTCGGGCGGCGCGATCAACTCGCCCCAGTTGCTGATGTTGTCGGGCATCGGCCCGGCCGGGCACCTGAAGGACCACGGCATCGAGGTCTTGGCCGACCTTCCGGCGGTTGGACAGAACCTGAACGACCACCAGGGCATCAACTACACCTGGCGGATGAAGGTGCCGACCTACAACGACCTTCTGCGCCCGTGGTGGGGCAAGGCGTTTGCGGGGATGAAGTACTTCATGGGCGGCGCGGGTCCGTTGGCCAAGTCGATCAACCACGCGGGCGGGTTCTTCCGCACCTCGCCTGACCTGCCGCGCCCGAACATGCAGCTTTACTTCCAGGCGTTCTCGACGCTGATCCCCCGCGACGGGGAACGGCCGCTGCTGACGCCCGATCCGTTCTCGGGGCTGTCGATCGGACTTTCGAATTGCCGTCCGACCAGCAGGGGTGAAATCACGCTGAATTCGGGCGATCCCTTCGCGGCGCCCAAGATCGTCGCCAACGCGTTTTCGACCAATCACGATGTCGACGAAATGCTGCTTGCGGTGAAGTTCCTGCGCCACATCGCGGCGCAGGATCCGATCCGCGGCCTGATTGCCGAAGAGCTGCGACCCGGTCCCGAGGTGCACACGGACGAGGATCTTATCGCCGATTTCCGTGCGCGATCGGGCACGGTCTTCCATCCGTCCTGCACCGTTCGCATGGGCCGCGATCCGGCGGCCTCGGCGGTCGATCCCGATCTGAAGGTCCGGGGTGTCGAGGGGCTCAGGGTCTGTGACGCGTCGGTCTTTCCCACGCTGATCGGCGGGAATACAAATGCGCCGTCGATTCTGACGGGATGGATCGGGGCGGGGCGGATCCTCAGGGACGCCGGTTGAGGGAAAAGGCATGGCATATCTTCTGGGCGTCGATACCGGCGGTACCTACACCGACGCGGTGATCCTGAACGAGGCAGAGGACCGCGTGATCGCCTCGGCAAAGTCGCTCACGACTCGGCCGGACCTGTCGCTGGGGGTCGGACGTGCCATTGACGCCGCCTTGGGTCAGGCCGGCATCGATGCGTCACAGGTCGGCATGGTCTCGCTTTCCACCACGCTTGCGACGAACGCGCTGGTCGAGGGGCAGGGCGGTCGCGTCGCGCTGATCTTCATCGGATTCGAGGCGGCAGAGCTTGCACGCGCGGGTCTGGAAGAGGCGATGAAGGGCGACCCGGTCGTGCGCATCGCCGGAGGCCACAACCATGCGGGCGCCGAGGCCACGGCGCTGGACATGGTCGCGGTCGAGGCCGCCGCACTGCGCCTTGGGCCGGAGGTCACGGGTTTTGCCGTCGCGTCTGCCTTCGCGACCCGCAACCCCGCGCACGAGATCGCGGCGCGGGATGCCATCCGCAGTCTGGCGCATCGCCCGGTCACCTGTTCGCATGAACTGAGCGCGGGCCTGAACGGGCCCCGGCGCGCGTTGACGGCGGTGTTGAACGCCCGTCTGATCGGGATGATCGACGGGCTTATCACGGCGTGCGAGGCGCATATGGCCGCACGCGGAATCATAGCGCCGCTGATGGTCGTCCGGGGCGATGGCGCGCTGGTGTCCTCGAACCTCGCGCGCGAGCGGCCGATCGAGACGATCCTGTCCGGTCCCGCGGCCTCGATCGCGGGGGCAAGCTGGCTGTCCGGCGAAACCGAGGCGCTGGTCTCCGACATCGGCGGAACGACGACGGATGTCTGCCTGCTGCAGGACGGCAAACCCAAAATCGACCCCTTGGGCGCGCGGGTCGGTCCCTACCGCACCATGGTCGAGGCCGTGGCGATGCGGACGACGGGTTTGGGGGGCGACAGCGAGGTGCACCTGATCGACGGTCTGGAGACCAGCCTGAGACTGGGTCCGCGCCGCCTGATGCCGCTGTCCCTTGCGGCGCGCGACTGGCCCGAACTGGTCCACGGCGCGCTGGATTCCTGGCTGGGCACCGATATGGCCAGCGAACAGGATGGCCGGTTCGCGATCCCGATGTGGAAGGACGGCCCGCCCGCGGGTCTGGCCCCGCGCGAGGCGGCGGTCGCCGAACGTCTGCTTGCCGGTCCGATGCGGGTTGTCGACGCGGTTCGCACCCGGCTTGAGTTTCCCGCGCTGATGAAGCTCGTGTCGCGGGGCGCAGTGATGATCGCGGGCGTCACGCCCTCGGACGCGGCCCACGTCCTTGGCCGGCTCGACAGCTGGGATGCCGACGCGGCGCGCAAGGGGCTGACCTTGTTCGCCAGGCGGCGGAATGGGCGCGGCGACCGGATCGCCCCGGCGCCCGAGGCGCTGGCGGGCCGCATCGTCGATCAGCTGACGCAGCAGACGGTCGAGTGCCTGCTTGAGGCAGCCTTCGCCGAGGACGGTGCAGCCTGGCCGCAGGAGGCGCCCGAGGTTCTGGCCCGCCACGCGCTGACGCGGGCCGCTTTCGCCGTGCATTCCGGCGTGGTTCGGCTGAACGCCAGCCTGGGCGTTCCGGTCATTGGGCTTGGCGCTTCTGCGCCGTCCTACTACGGCGCGGTGGGCGAGCGTGTCGGTGCCCGCATGATCCTGCCAGAGCACGCGGGCGTCGCGAACGCCATCGGCGCCGTCGTGGGCCAGATCGCGATGCATTCCGAAGGGATTGTGACCAGCCCCGGCCCTGGCATATTTTCCGCGCATCTGCCCGCCGGCCCCGCCCGCTTTGCCGATCAATCGGCGGCCATCGCGGCACTTGAGGCGGCGCTGTCGGAAGAGGCGACCAGCCGCGCCCGCGCCTCGGGGGTCGAGGAGCTGCGGCTGACCGTCGACCGCGACATCCGGGAGATCGAGATCGAGGGCCAACCGATGTTCATCGAAGCACGGTTGAGGGTCACCGCCCAGGGGCGTCCGCGCATCGCTGTGGGCTGATTGCGGCAAACGGCGCTCAGGCCGTCAGGCACCCGTCATGGGTTGCCCGTGTGCGGGCGAACAGCCCTTCGGCATGGGTCATCCGGTGGTCCAGCAGCCTTTGCGTCAGCGCAAGAAGCAGCGGGACCTGCGCCGGATCGGTTGCGAGGTTGCGCGCGTGCGGTCCCTCGCGCCGATCGAACAGCAGGGGTGGCAGGCCGCCGTTGAAATGGACCAGAACATGCGTCTCGGTCCGCAGGATCGCCAGGTTGCATCGCTCGGCGCCCAGGCCGAGCGAAGCTTCCCACACCGTCGGCTTCACAGGGTCGGCGTAATCCAGTTCCGACACCGTATGCGCGCGCCAGTCATCCGGCGCCGCGCCCGTCAGCAGCGGCAGAAGGCTGCGCCCGTCCATCGTCGGAGGGCGCGCCTGGCCTATCCAGTCAAGGATCGTCGGCGTTATGTCGATCGACTCGGTCGGCAGATCGGTCGCGATTCCGCGCGCGCGTCTGGCCCTTGGGTCGCGCAGGATCAGGGGAACGTGCCAGGCTGGCGCGTGATAGTGCATCTTTCCCCAACCGTGATGATCGCCCAGCATCTCGCCATGGTCGGCGGTCACGACGATCAGGGTTCGGTCGTATTGCCCGCTGTCCTTCAGCCAGGTCAGGATCCGCCCAAGGTGATGATCCACCTCGGCGGCAAGGCCAAGGTAGAGCGCGCGCAGGGTACGGACCGTGTCGTCCGTTGGTTCCAGGCCGGGGAAGCCCTCGACCATGTCGGATGCCGTCGCGGCCGCAAGCGCCGGGGCGACGAAGGGGTGCGAGGCCATCGCCGCGCTGCGGCTTTCGGTCACCAGAGGCAAGGGAAGGCGGGCGGGATCGATCAGGCGGTTCCACGGCTCTGGCGCGACAAGCGGGGGATGGGGCCGCAGATAGGTCACATGCGCGAACCAGCCCGGACGGGTGGCACGAAGGTGGCTGATCACCTGATCGGTCAAAAAGGCGGTGTCGCTGTCCTCGGCGCGGTAAAGGGCGGGGTCGGTGAGGTTCGGGCCGCTCTGGCGGAAGATGTCGGGATAGTCCGGCACGTCGTAGCCCCGGCTGATCAGGTGCGCGCGCCACGGCGTGCTCAGTTCCATCCGCATTTCGACAACCTCGTCGAAACCGGGAATCACCTGCTCATAGGATTTCAGTGCCGGGTCGTTGGGGTGATGGATGCGGGGATCCTTGGCAATGTCGGTATAGCCGAACAGCAGCGGCTGATAGCCCGCCTTGCGCGCCTCGGTCGCCAGGTTTGGCTTGTCGTGCGGCAGCGGCGTTCCGTTGCGGACTGAGCGATGGTTCATCGCATATTGCCCGGTCAGCAGCGAAGCCCGCGCGGGTCCGCAGGGATTGGCGACCGAATGGTGATTGCGGAACGCCATCGCGTCCGCCGCGAGCGCACGGATGTTGGGAAGCACTGCATGATCGGCAAGCGCGCCCCAAAGACAGTCTGCGCGCAACTGGTCGATCACCACGAAAAGCACATTGTCCGGCTGCGTCATCACGGGTTCCCCTCGCGATTTATCGTGTGGTTTTATGTGTGGAAATATGTGTAAGTGTTTTCCCAGAGGGATTCCATGCCGAAAAGCAAGCCGGTCAAGGCAACGCATCGCGAACATGAGTTTCTGGAAGTCCTGCGGCGTTACGGCGGATCGGCCCGCAACGCCGAAATCGCGCGCGCGCTGGACGTATCCGAGGAAACGGTGCGCCGGCTTGCAAAGCAGCTTGAGCGGGAGGGGCGCGCCGAGCGCATGCACGGCGGCACGCTGCTTGTCGGCGCAGAGCCGGGGTTTCATCAGCGCATCGCCCAGAACACCGATGGCAAGCGGCAGATCGCAGCCGCTGTCGCAGAGGAGATCCAGGACGGAATGTGCGTGTTCCTGGACGTGGGGACCACCACCAGCCTGACCGCCGAGGCGCTGAGGGAGCGGCATCGCCTGATGGTCGTCACCAATTCTCTGATGGCGGCGCAGGTCCTGGCAAACCACAACGACAACCGGGTGTTCCTGACCGGCGGCGAACTGGGTGGTGAAGAGCGCGGAAACTATGGCCCGCTGGCCGAGGCCGCCATTCGCGGCTTTTCCTTCGATGCGGTGATCCTGTCCGCGAACGGCTTGACGGAACGGACGGGCTTCACGGTCTTCAATCCGGCAGAGGCCAGCATCGCGCGGCTCGCCGCCAGCCGCGCGCGCCGCCGAATCGTCGGGGTCGACCATGAAAAGTTCGGTCGGCAGGCCCCGGTGGCGACGGTCGCGGCCGAAGACGTCGATCTGATGGTCAGCGACCGCGCCCCGCCAGAGCCGATCGCCCGCGCGCTCGCGCTGGCTGAAGTCGTCACCCTGATCGCCCGCAGGAAGGACTAGCCCATGGTTGCCCGCGCGACACTGGAAGATGCCATCGCGATCGCCAGGGCGGCCCGGCCCGTGGCGCTGTCCCATTTCCGTACCCGCCTCGGGGTCGAGTTCAAGGCGGATGAAAGCCCGGTGACCGTCGCAGACCGGGCTGTCGAGGCAGAGGTGCGCACGATCATCGCCGAAAGATTTCCCGGCCACGGCATCTTCGGGGAAGAGCATGGAATCGAGGGCGCGGAACGCGATGACCTGTGGATCGTCGATCCGATCGACGGAACGCGCAGCTTCATCACGGGCCATCCGCTGTTCGGCTTCCTTCTGGCAAAGCTGCACCGGGGCAAGCCGCAGCTTGCCGTTGTTTCCATCCCGCCGACAGGCGAGGTCTTTGCCGCAGAAAAGGGGCAGGGCGCCTTCCTGAACGGCGCGCCCATTCGCACCTCGGGCCGCACGGATGCCGAGGGAGCGTCGGTCTACATCAACGAGGGCGAAAAGATCTGGCGCGCGAATCGCGGCGTCTTTGCCCGCATCATGGAGTTTGGAAAGACGCGGCGGCTGTCCTATGACTGCTATCCCTACGGTCTTCTGGCGATGGGTCACGCCGATGTCGTCATCGATTTCGACCTTCAGCCCTACGACTATCACCCCGTCGCCCTGCTGGTGGAAGAAGCCGGGGGCGTGATGACGGATTGGGAAGGACGCCCCCTGGGCATGGGCCAGAATGTTCCGGTCGTCGCAGCGGCGTCGGCAGAACTTCATGCAAGGGCGCTCTCCGTCATCCGGGGATGACGGGCGGCACGACTTACACAAGGGTATCGACCGGGGAAGCGTCATGCAGCAAGTCGCGCGGGTGGTGGTGATCGGGGGCGGGATCGTCGGCTGCGCGGTGTTGTATCATCTTGCCAGGGCGGGCTGGCGGGACCTCGTGCTTCTGGAACGGCAGGAGCTTACATCGGGATCAAGCTGGCACGCGGCGGGAAGCCTGTTCACGCTGACCCAGCCGAACCTGGCCGCCCAGATGCAGCTCTATTCCTTCCGCAGCTACAGGGACATCGAGCGTGAAAGCGGCCAGCCCGTCGGGTTTCACCTGACGGGCGGGATCAGCATCTGCCGCAGCGAAGACGAGGTCCTGGCCCACACAAGGCTGCAATCCGCCTGCCGCAGGCTTGGCATCGAAAGCCATTTCCTGCCGCCCGAAGAAGCCGCGTCGCGTTGCCCGATCCTTGACGCCCGCCGCATGACCGCCGCGCTTTGGGAAGAGGAGGGCGGCCACGTCGATCCGGCCTCTGCGACACAGGCCTTTGCCGCCGCCGCCCGAAAGCTGGGCGCGGTCATAGAACGGCAGACGCCCGTGACCGCAACCCGGCCGCGCGCGGACGGATCCTGGGACGTCGAAACCCCGCACGGCACGATTCATGCGGAACATGTCGTCAATGCCGCCGGGCTTTGGGCGCGGGAGGTGGGCCGGCTTGCGGGGGTCGAACTGCCGCTGATGCCGGTCGAGCATCACTACCTCGTGACCGAGACCATCCCCGAAATCGCCGCCCTTGGCTTCGAGTTACCGCAGATCAACGACAACGAGATCGGCTGCTATGCCCGGCAGGAGGGCAGGGGCCTGTTGTTCGGCGCCTACGAGGGACGCTGCACCCCTTGGTCGCGCGAGGGCACGCCCGCCGATTTCGGGCATGAGCTTCTGCCCGACGACCTGTCGCGCATGGACTGGAACTTCGAACAAGCGGTCGGGATGATGCCGTGCCTGGCCACGGCGGGCGTCAAGCGCGCGATCAACGGGCCGATGATGTTTTCCCCCGACCTTGCCCCGCTTCTTGGTCCGCATCCCGCGCTTCGCAACTATTTTTGCGCCAACGGCGTGATGACCGGCTTCAACCAGGGACCCGGCGTCGGCAAGATCCTGGCAGACTGGATCACCGAGGGCGATCCCGGTGTCGACGCCTTGTCCTGGGATGTCGCCCGCTTCGGAGACTGGGCTCCGGGCGCCTTCACCGAGGCGCGGGTGCGCTACTTCTACGAACACAGGTGCGAGCGCGGGTATCCCTTACAGGAAGTCGACGCGGGGCGCCCGGTCCGGCCGATGCCCATCCAAGACCGGCTTCACGAGGCCGGTGCGGTGTTCGGTTTCTCGTTCGGGAACGAACATGCGAACTGGTTCGCGCCACGTCCGGGGCAGCGTGATACCCTGACCTACCGCCAGCCGAACTGGTGGCAGCCCGTCGCGGACGAGGGGCGACGTATTCGCGAGGCGGCGGGGTTGATGGAGTACACGGCCCTGTCGAAATTCGAGGTCCGGGGGTCGGGCGCCGCCGCCTGGCTGGACCGGATCCTTGCGGGCCGACTGCCGGCAATCGGTCGCCTGACCCTGAACCCGATGCTGACCGAAGGGGGGCGCATCGCGGGCGATCTATCCGCCGCGCGGCTTGGACCCGACCGGTTCGTGCTGCTTGGATCGGACGCGATGCAACTTGCCTTCCTGCGCCGGTTCAGGCGCGACCTGCCGGCGACCGGCGTCGAAATCGTCAACCGCTCGGTCGATCTGGCGGGCCTGCACCTGTGCGGGCCTCTGTCGCGCGATGTGCTAACCGAGGTGACCGAGGGCGACCTGGACAGCGCGCGTTTTCCATTCCTGTCCGCAGCAGAAATGACCGTCGCGGGGGTGCCGGATGTGATCGTGCTGCGCGTGTCCTTCACGGGGGAACGCGGGTATGAGCTTTACATGCCACGCGACCGGCAGGCGCGGGTCTTCGATGCCTTGTTGGCCGCGGGGCGCGGGCGCGGATTGGCGCTGGTCGGCAGCCGCAGCCTGATGATGACGCGGCTGGAAAAGTCCTTCCCCGCCTGGGGGCTGGAGCTTTCGGCCGACTATACGCCCCAAGAAGCGGGACTGATGCGCCATGTCGCCGTGGACAAGGGCGACTTCGTCGGCCGCGCGGCACTAAGTGCGGGGCCGGTCCTGCGCGAGCGCATCGCCACATTCACCGTCGATGCGGGCGCAGATGCCGTCTGGGGCGGAGAGGCGATCTTTCTTGAGGGTGAGCCGGTGGGATATGTCACCTCGGGCGGTTGGGGTCCGGCGGTCGGGCAGCACATCGCCATGGGTTATGTCTTGCCTGACGCCTGGCACCACGACGCCCCCTACACGGTCGAGGTGCTGGGGCGCCACCGCGCGGCCGCCCTGCAACCCCGCCCGCTTTACGATCCCGAAGGCAAACGAATGCGCGCGTGACGCCGTGGCGGGAAGCGGCGGGCAAGTACCCGTGCAAGCCGGTCCACCTCTTCCGGCGTGTTGTAGCCTTGCACGGACAGACGAACGAAGCATTTGTCCCGCCAACGGATGACCGGAACCTCGATCCCATCCTCGGCCAGAAGCGCATCGTGCAGTCGAAGCGGGTCACAGGGCGGGATGGGAATTGCGACCATCTGCGTCAGAAACTCATCGGCGCCCGGCAGCACCTGTCCGTACGACCCGGCGATCATGCGGGCCGTTGCCAAGGCGAGCGACCTGCAGTCGTCGCCGATCTTCGGCCAATTCTGGTCTTGCCGGAATGCGAGGGCCGCCGTGACCGAGAGCCAGGCCGAGGCGTCCCGCGTTCCCCGGAACTGGAAAGCGTCCAGGAAGGCGTCGTCGCCCAGAGGACCGGGATCCCCCGGCGCCAGATCGGGCGCCCAGCCGTGGCTGATGACGCCGGGTGCAAGCCACCGTTTCGCCTCATCCCGGACATGCAGGAACCCCGCGCCCTTGGGCGCCATCAGCCACTTGTGACAATTGCCGGCATAGAAATCCGCGCCAAGCGCATCCAGTGCCAGGGGGATCAGACCCGGACCATGCGCGCCGTCGATGACGGTGATGATCCCGCGTGCGCGCGCTTCGGCGACGACGCGGGCGATGGGCAGGGCAAGCGCGGTCGGTGAGGTGACGTGGCTCAGGAACAGGACGCGTGTCCGGTCGCTGACGCCGTCCAGGATGGCCGTGGTGAGCTCTGCCTCGGAGCACAGGGGCAAGGACACGGTGACGCGGCGCAGCGCTGCGCCCGTACGCCGGCAGACGAAGTCCCAGGTCTTGTCCAACGCCGCGTATTCGTGATCGGAGGTCAGGATCTCGTCCCCCGGACCCAAGGGAAGGGATCGTGCGACAAGGTTCAGCGCCTCGGTGGCGTTCGTCGACCAGAACAGGTCCTGCGCGCGCGCGCCCAGTTCCCCTGCGAGCGCATTGCGCACATCCTCGAAGCGTTCACGCAGATGTCGCGGGTCCATGAACGCCACAGGCTGACGTTCCAGCGCGTCCTGCCAGGCGCGCTGTGCCGCGATCACCGGCCGCGGACAGGCGCCATAGGAGCCATGATTCAGGAATGTGACCGATGGATCGAGCGTAAACAGATGCTTCAGGCCGCGCGCCACCGATCACCCCCGTTTTCGCGAAAGCCTATCACCGGCGCGCGGCAAGGGAAGCCCGCTAGCCCCAATCCAGCACAACCTTGCCGCTTTTGCCCGAGCGCATCACCTCAAAACCGTCGCGGAAGTCTTCGACCCTGAAACGGTGCGTGATCACCCGCCGAACGTCGAGCCCGTTTTCCAGCATCGCGATCATCTTGTACCAGGTTTCGAAGATCTCTCGTCCGTAGACGCCCTTGATGGTGATCGCCTTGAAGACGATGCGCGACCAGTCCACCGGCGACTTGCCCGGAGGAATGCCAAGCATCGCGATGCGCCCGCCCATGACCAGGTTTTCGACCATCTGGTCCAGTGCGACCTGGTTGCCCGACATCTCCATCCCGACGTCGAAGCCCTCCTTCATCTTCAGAACGCCCTCGACCTCGCGCAGGTCCTGTTTCGCGACGTTGACCGGGACGACGTCGGTGACCTGGGCTGCCAGGTCCAGCCGGTCCTGGTTCACGTCGGTGATGACGACGTGCCGGGCCCCGACATGGCGGGCAACCGCGGCCGCCATGATGCCGATCGGGCCCGCACCGGTGATCAACACATCCTCCCCCACCAGGTCGAAGGACAGCGCGGTATGGACCGCGTTGCCCAGAGGATCGAGGATGGCGCCGATCTCATCGTCGATCTCGTCGGGCAGGGGCACGACATTGAAGGCGGGGAGCCGAAGATATTCCGCGAAGGCACCCTGTTCGTTGACGCCGATGCCGCGCGTGGCGGGGTCAAGGTGGAACTTGCCCGCGCGGCTCTGGCGCGACTGCTTGCCGATCAGGTGGCCTTCGCCCGAACAGCGCTGGCCGATGGTCAAACCTTCGACGTTGCGGCCGATCTCGACGATCTCGCCCGCGAACTCGTGCCCGGTGACAAGGCCCACCGGCACGGTCTTCGCCGCCCAGTCGTCCCAGTTCCAGATGTGGATGTCGGTCCCGCAGATCCCGGTCTTGCGGATCCGGATCAGCACGTCGTCCGGCCCGATCTCGGGCACGGGGCGGTGCTCCATCCAGAGCCCGATCTCGGGTTTCGACTTCGCCAGTGCCTTCATGTCGTTTCTCATCAGATCGCCCCCACAGCCTTGCCCGCGCCACGGAAGGCGTCGAGCGCGATATCCAGATCGTTCCTCGTCAACTTCGCGTTCATCTGCGTCCGGATCCGCGCCTGCCCCTTGGGCACCACCGGGAAGAAGAAGCCCGAGACATAGACGCCGCGTTCGTAAAGCGCCGATGCCATCCCCTGCGCCAGCTTGGCATCCCCCAGCATGACCGGGATGATCGGATGTTCGCCCGGCAGAAGGGTGAAGCCCGCGTCGGTCAGTCCCGCGCGCCAGTAACGGGCGTTGTCGAACAGCGCAGCGCGCAGGTCATCCGCGGCCTCGACAAGGTCGATCGCCGCGATTCCGGCGGCGACCACGGCGGGTGGCAGCGCGTTCGAGAACAGATAGGGCCGCGCACGTTGGCGCAAGAGGTCGATGACGGGCTGGGGACCGGCGATGTAACCGCCAAGCGCCCCGCCAAGGGCCTTGCCAAGCGTGCCGGTCAGGATGTCGACAGCAACACCCGCGTGGGCCGGCGTGCCCTGCCCCTTTGGGCCCATGAAGCCCGTCGCGTGGCAGTCGTCGACCATGGTGAGCGCGCCGTATTTCTCTGCCAACGCCACGATCTCGGGCAGCTTGGCCAGATAGCCGTCCATAGAGAAGACGCCGTCCGTCGCGATCATGACGAAGCGCGCGCCATCCGCACGCGCGGCCTGCAGCTGCGCCTCAAGATCCGCCATGTCGGAATTCGCGTAACGGTAGCGCCGCGCCTTGCAAAGCCGAATGCCATCGATGATCGACGCGTGGTTCAGCGCGTCTGAGATGATCGCGTCCTCGGGACCCAGAAGCGGCTCGAACAGCCCACCGTTTGCGTCGAAACAGGCCGCGAACAGGATCGCGTCGTCCTTGCCCAGGAAGCGGGCGATGCGTGCCTCAAGATCCCGATGCAGGTCCTGCGTGCCGCAGATGAAGCGGACCGAGGCCATGCCGTAGCCATGATCGTCCATCGCCGTCCTCGCGGCGGCGATCAGCGCCGGGTGATCGGCCAGCCCCAGATAGTTGTTGGCGCAAAGGTTCAGCATGTCGCGCCCGGCAACCGTCACATGCGCGCCTTGCGCCGAGGTGATCAGCCGTTCCCGCTTCATCAGCCCGTCGGCCTCGATCGTTTCAAGGGTGCCCTTGATGTGGTCCAGAAACCCGCGCGTGTCCGACATGACAGACTCCATTCCTATATGGCGGAAACATATCCGCGATTACGGAAAAGTCAACATAGCGGATATTGATCCAAAATCACGGAATATCCGCATCCTTGTTCCTGGCTCCCGGTGCCCTTTCAGTTAGCGCGCTCAGGAATTCTGAACGATCAGAATCGCCCGCGACGCAGCACCTTCGGCCGCGATGCGGTGGGGGCGGTCGGCGAAGTAGCGGGCCGTGTCACCTATTTGCAGCAGCTGGCTGTCTTCACCGGAAACGACCCCCAATGTCCCTTCCAGAACAGTCAGGCTTTCCCGGCATCCAGGCCCGTGCGGGTCGCTGTCAAGGATGCCGCCCGCGTCGAAACTCAGGTCATAGACCTCGGTCTCGCCCACGGCTTCGGCGGGCGACAGGATGCGGATGCGCACACCCTTGCCGCGCCCGGCGATGACCGGCGCGGCCTCGGCCCGAATGACCTCGATCCCCGGCGCGGTTCGTCCTTCAAGCAGCCCCGCGAAATCGACCTGCAGCGCCTGTGTCAGATTCCAAAGCGTCGCGACGGTCGGACTTGATTCGCCGCGTTCGATCTGGCTGACCATCGAGCGGCTGACGCCCGACAGCTTCGCGACGGCATCAAGGCTGAGCCCCTTGGCGCGGCGCGCCTGCTTGAGCGAGGCGGCAAGGCGGTCGTGGATGTCGGGGCGCGTGTTCATGCCTCGAAGGTGGTGCGATGCGCGCGAAAGGTCAACGGGGCAGCATGTCTTCGCCGTCTGGATCGGCTGCTTCCGACAACAGCCAATCGCGAAAGGCCTGCAAGGGCGGGTACCATTCGCCCACGCGCGGCCAGACAAGATAATAGCTGCCTTCGCCGGCGACCGGCGCGCCCCAGGCCGCGACCAGCCGGCCGTCCGCCAGTTCGGCCTTGGCCAGGAATTCGGGCAGAAGGGCGACCCCAAGTCCGTGGATCGTTGCCTGAATCATTGGGGCGAACTGATCGAACAGCATGCCCTGAGCGGGCGTCCCGTCCACGCCATGCTGGCGGAACCAGCTTGCCCAGGCGTTCGGTCGCGTCTCAAGCTGCAAGAGCGGCATTCGCGTCAGTTCGGTGGCGTCGCCTGCCGGATTGGCCGCCAGGAATTCGGGCGAACAGGTCGCGACCAGCCGTTCGTCGAACAGCTTGATCGCGCCCGCGCCCGGCCAGCTGTCGGCGCCGAAGTGAATCGCCGCGTCGAATCCTTCCTCCTCGAAGTCGAAGGGACGCAGTCGCGTGCCGAGGTTGATCGTTATGCCGGGATGCGCGGACAGAAAGCGCGGCAGTCTGGGCGCCAGCCAGCGCGTGCCGAAGGTGGGCAGTATCGCCAGCGCCAGCGTGCCCCCCCCCGTTCCCGCCCGCAGGCGCATGGACCCGCGTGAGATCAGGTCCAGCGCCTTGCCGACGTCGCGCGCGTAGGCCAGCGCCCGGTCCGTCGGGCGCAGCCTGCGCCCTTCGCGCAGGAACAGCTGCACACCCAGTTGCGCCTCGAGGTTCTGGATAAGCCGGCTGACGGCGCCCTGCGTCAGGTCAAGATCGCGCGCCGCGGCAAGCGTCGATCCGGTGCGGCACACCGCCTCGAACGCGGTCAGCAGGCTGATCGAGGGAATAAGCCGGCGGGGAATCGCCATGTATGCGCTCCATGCATATTATGCAGCAGCAATATCAGTATTCAGCCGGGCAATAAAGGCGCATAAAGCATAGACGTGACAAACGGAGCCGGTTCATGTCGCTTGACCCCTTTCGCCGCGCCGCCCGGATTTCCGAGGTGGAGCTGTCGGAGATCATCCAGATTTCCGAGGCTGCGGCAGCCCTGAAGCGCGAAGGTCGTGACGTGATCTCCCTGGGGACTGGGGAGCCTGATTTCCCGACGCCGCAGCATGTTGTCGCCGCCGCGCATGAGGCCGCGATGCGGGGGGAGACAACCTATACGCCCACCGCCGGCACGCCCGTCCTGCGCGCGGCGATCGCCGCGGCTTGCGAACGCGAAAACGGCTACCGCCCCGAACAGGCCCAGGTCATCGTTTCCGCCGGGGCGAAACAGGTCATCTTCAACGCCTTCTTCGCCACGCTCGACGCCGGGGACGAGGTGATCCTGGCCGCGCCCTACTGGACCAGCTACCCGGACATGATCAGCGTCTGCGGCGGCACGCCGGTCATCGTGGCTGCCGGGGCGGAGGCGGGGTTCAAGCTGACGCCCGCCGCGCTTGCCGGGGCGATCACGGAGCGGACCCGATGGGTGCTGCTGAATTCGCCCGGAAACCCCTCGGGCGCGGTCTATTCGCCCGCCGAGCTTTCGGCGCTGGCCGGGGTGCTGCGCGATGCGCCGCACGTCGGCATCCTCGTGGACGAAATCTACCAGCACATCTGCTACGTTCCTTTCGCTTCGTTCCGCACGGTCGCGCCGGACCTTGCGGAACGCACGCTGATCGTGAACGGGGTTTCCAAGTCCTATGCGATGACCGGTTGGCGCATCGGCTGGGGCATCGGGCCGCGGCGCCTGATCGACGCCATGGCGGCGGTTCAGGGGCAGGTGACCTCTGGCGCGTCCTCGGTCAGTCAGGCTGCGGCGCTTGCGGCTATCTCGGGCGACCAGCAGTTGCTTGCGGAACGCAACGACGACTTCCGCGACCGCCGCGACATCGTGCAGGCTGCACTGAACGCGACCGGCCTGATCCGCTGCGGGTCAGCCGACGGCGCATTCTACCTGTTTCCCGACTGCACGGCGACCTTCGGCAAGACGGCGCCGGACGGAACGCGGATCGAACGGGACGCCGATTTCACCGCCGCGCTTCTGCGGGCCGAGGGCGTGGCCCTTGTGCCGGGACGCGCCTTCGGGCTTCCCGGCCATTTTCGCCTGTCCTACGCCTATTCGCGCACTTCCCTGACCGAAGCCTGCGCCCGCATCGCCCGCTTCTGCCAATCGCTTGCCTGAGGAGACCGCCATGGCCCTGAAACCCAAAGACGCCCCCGACCTGTCCCGCTTTGACTGGGAGGATGCCTTCCGGATGGATGACCAGTTGTCGGAGGATGAGCGCATGATGCGCGACAGCGCCCGCGCCTACGCGCAGGAAAAGCTGATGCCGCGCGTCACCGCCGCCTTCCGCGAGGAACATACCGACCCCGCGATCTTCCGCGAAATGGGCGAAATGGGGCTTCTGGGCGTGACGGTGCCCGAGGAATACGGCGGACTGGGCGCATCCTACGTCACCTATGGCCTTGTCGCGCGCGAGGTGGAGCGGGTCGACAGCGGCTACCGCTCGATGATGTCGGTGCAGTCCTCGCTGGTGATGTACCCGATCTATGCCTACGGCTCAGAGGAGCAGCGGCAGAAATATCTGCCCAGGCTTGCCTCGGGTGAATTCATCGGCTGTTTCGGCCTGACGGAACCGGATGCAGGGTCGGACCCGGCGGGTATGAAGACGCGTGCGACGAAGACCGCGAACGGCTACGTCCTGAACGGATCCAAGATGTGGATCTCGAACGCGCCGATCGCCGATGTCTTCGTTGTCTGGGCGAAATCCGACGCGCATGGCGGCAAGATCCGGGGCTTTGTTCTGGACAAGGGCACAAAGGGGCTTTCCGCGCCGAAGATCGGCGGCAAGTTGTCCTTGCGCGCCTCGATCACCGGCGAGATCGTGATGGACAACGTCGAGGTGGGCGAGGATGCGCTTCTGCCCAATGTCGAAGGGCTGAAGGGCCCCTTTGGCTGCCTGAACCGCGCCCGCTACGGGATCAGCTGGGGTGTGATGGGCGCGGCCGAGGCCTGCTTCCACGCCGCGCGCCAGTACGGGCTGGATCGCAAACAGTTCAACCGCCCGATCGCGCAGACGCAGTTGTTCCAGCTGAAGCTTGCCAACATGCTGACCGATATCAGCCTGGGGCTTCAGGGATCGCTGCGCGTCGGCCGGTTGATGGACGAGGCCAAGGCCGCGCCCGAGATGATCTCGATCATCAAGCGCAACAACTGCGGCAAGGCGCTGGACATCGCCCGCTGGGCCCGCGACATGCACGGCGGCAACGGCATCCAGGAGGACTTCCACGTGATCCGTCACATGGTGAACCTGGAAACGGTGAACACCTATGAAGGAACGCATGACGTTCATGCCCTGATCCTGGGCCGTGCCGTCACCGGGCTTCAGGCGTTCTTCTAGTTTCTTCTTTTCGAAAATATCCCCGCCGGAGGCTTCCAGCGGATCGACCGGGAGCCTCCGGCGGGGATACTTGGAAAAAGAAGAAGGGATAAGTGAGAGACTGGCGATGGATCGGGCCGAAATCGTTCACGAAAATTTCCTCCGCCGGGTTGCGGCGCACGACCTGCCCGCCGGCGCAGCCCCCACCGGGCCGCTTGCACAGGCGGATGCCGTGGCGGCCTTCCGCGCGGGATGCCTGACGCGGGCGCTGGATCGGCAGAGCCGGGCGATGCAGAAGGCAGGCCAGGGATTCTATACCATCGGTTCTTCGGGGCACGAAGGATTGGCGGCGGTGGCGCTTGCGCTTCGCCCCACCGATATGGCCTTCCTGCACTACCGCGACGCGGCCTTCCAGATCGCGCGCGCCGGGCAGGTGCCGGGGCAGTCGATCGCCTGGGACATGCTGCTGAGCTTCGCGGCTTCGTCCGAGGATCCGATCTCTGGCGGTCGGCACAAGGTTCTTGGGTCGAAGCGTCTCAACATTCCGCCGCAGACATCCACCATCGCATCGCATCTGCCCAAGGCAGTGGGCGCGGCCTATGCCATCGGCGCGGCGCGCCGTCATCGGCCCGAGCATCGGGAACTGCCGGATGATGCGATCGTCTATTGTTCGTTCGGCGATGCCTCGGCCAACCATTCGACAGCACAGGGGGCCTTCAACACTGCGCAGTGGACGTCCTATCAGTCGATTCCTCTGCCGCTGCTTTTCGTTTGCGAGGACAACGGCATCGGCATCTCGACCAAGACGCCGAAGGGCTGGATCGCGGCGACGTTCCGGAACCGAGCGGGGCTGAAGTATTTCCATTGCGATGGCCTGGACATCTACGACACCTACCGCGTCGCGCAGGAGGCGGCCGCCTACGTGCGCACGCGCCGCAAGCCCGCCTTTCTGCATATGGGGACGATCCGGCTTTACGGTCACGCCGGCGCGGACGTGCCGACAACCTACCTGTCCCGTGAAGAGGTCGAGTCGGAAGAGGCGAACGATCCGCTTCTGCACTCGGTCCGGCTTCTTGAGCAGGCGGGGGCATTGGCGCCCGATGCGGCGCTCCGGATCTACGAGGAAACCTGCGACCGGGTTGCGCGCGTCGCCGCCGACGCGGTGAAGCGGCCAAGGCTGAAGACGGCTTCGGATGTCATGGCCTCGCTCATTCCGCCGAAGCGCGCCTGCCGACCCACGAACGGCCCTTCAGCCGAAGCGCGGGCGGCGGCCTTCGGCGGCGACGCGAAGGCGATGGAGGAGCCGCAGATCATGTCGCGGCTGATCAACTGGGCGCTGACCGACCTGATGCTCGAACACCCCGAAATCGTCATGATGGGCGAGGATGTGGGCCGCAAGGGTGGCGTTTACGGCGTCACGCAAAAACTGATCCACAGGTTCGGGCCGGACCGGATGATCGACACGCTGCTGGACGAACAGTCGATCCTGGGCCTGGCCATCGGCATGGCGCAGAACGGCTTCATCCCGATGCCGGAAATCCAGTTCCTGGCCTACCTGCACAATGCCGAGGACCAGATCCGGGGCGAGGCCGCGACGCTCAGCTTCTTTTCCAACGGGCAATACACGAACCCGATGGTGCTGAGGATAGCGGGGCTGGGGTATCAGAAGGGGTTCGGCGGCCATTTCCACAACGACAACTCGGTCGCGGTCATCCGCGACATTCCGGGCGTGATCCTTGCCTGCCCATCGAACGGGGCGGACGCGGCAAAGATGCTGCGCGAATGCGTGCGCCTGGCGCGGGAAGAACAAAGGGTCGTCGTGTTCCTTGAGCCGATCGCGCTATACCCGATGCGCGACCTGCACGGGGAAAAGGACGGCGGCTGGATGTGCCGCTACCCCGATCCATCCGAGACGATCGCATTGGGCGAGGTCGGCGTGCACGGGGACGGGCAGGATGTCGCCATTGTAACGTTCGGCAACGGCACCTACCTGTCCCGTCAGGCGGCAAGGCGCCTGGCCGAGACGGGGGTGAATGCGCGGGTGGTGGACATCCGCTGGTTGTCGCCGCTGCCGGGCGACGCGTTGGTCGAGGCGGTCAGTGGGGCGGGGCGCATCCTGATCGTGGACGAAACCCGCCGGTCGGGGGGGCTTGCCGAGGCTTTGATGGCGCTGTTTGCCGAACGCACGGATGTGCCGACGGCACGCCTGACCGCCGAGGACAGTTTCATCGCGACGGGACCTGCCTATGCCGCGACGATGCCATCGGCGGACGGCATCCATGATGCGGCGATGGCCTTGATCGGAGGGGCGAAATGAAGACTGCCGTCGTCGTATGCCCCGGTCGCGGAACTTATACCAAGACCGAGCTTGGCTATCTGGGCAGGCACTTCCGCGACCGCGCGCTGCTGAACGCGTTCGACGGGCTGCGAGCATCGCTGGGGCAGGAAACGCTGGGCGCGCTGGACGGGGCTTCGAGCTATTCGGTATCGAAGCATACCCGTGGCGACAATGCCTCTGCGCTGATCTACGCCGCTACGCTGGGCGATTTTCGCGCCATTGACGGCGAACAGGTCAAGGTTGTCGCCGTCACGGGGAACTCCATGGGCTGGTATTCCGCCCTTGCCTGCGGCGGGGCCTTGACTGCCGAGGCGGGATTCGAGGTCGTCAACACCATGGGCACGCTGATGCAGCAGGCGCTGATCGGCGGGCAGTTGATCTACCCCTTCGTGGATGAGGACTGGCGTCCGAATCCTGCGCGCAAGGCCGACCTTCTGGCGCTTGTCGGCAGGATCGGAGCCACGGCGGGTCATGTGCTGACCCTGTCGATCGACCTGGGCGGGATGCTGGTGCTTGCAGGGAACGAAGAGGGGCTGAACGCGTTCGAGGCCGCCGTTCCCGTGGTGCAAGGGCGCTTCCCGATGCGGCTGGCAAACCATGCCGCCTTCCATTCGACCCTGCAGGCGCCGGTGGCAGAGCGCGGCCGCGCTCTGCTGTCGCCGTCGCTTTTCGGCCAGCCGGCTCTGCCGATGATCGACGGGCGTGGCGCGATCTGGTGGCCCGGTGCCACGGACACCCACGCGCTTTGGGACTACACACTTGGACACCAGGTGACCGAAACCTACGATTTTACCCATGCCATGCGCATCGCCGCGCGCGAATTCGCGCCGGACCTGTTCATCGTCACCGGCCCCGGCACGACGCTGGGCGGGGCGGTGGCCCAGTCTCTGATCCTGTCGGATTGGCGGGGCATGGGGTCGAAGACCGATTTCCAGACACGGCAACAGACAGGGCCAGTGCTGGTCTCCATGGGCATGGAGGATCAGCGGGCGGCTGTCACGAAGGGAGACCAAAGATGAACCACGAAGACATCCTGAAGGCCGCGGGCCTGACCGGGGGCGAACTGTCGGGCGGCACGCTCGCCGTCCATTCGCCCATCGACGGGGCCGAGATTGCGCGCATCCGCGAAACCGATCCGTCGGACATGCCCGCCATCATCGCGAAAGCGCAAGACGCCTTCAAGGCGTGGCGCCAGATGCCAGCGCCCCGCCGGGGCGAACTCGTGCGCCTTCTGGGCGAGGAACTGCGCGCGGCCAAGGCTGAACTTGGCGCGGTGGTGACGCTTGAGGCGGGCAAGATCACCTCGGAGGGACTTGGCGAGGTGCAGGAGATGATCGACATCTGCGACTTCGCCGTGGGCCTCAGCCGCCAGATCTACGGGCTGACCATTGCGTCCGAACGTCCGGGCCACCGGATGATGGAAACCTGGCACCCGATGGGCCCCTGCGCCGTGATCACCGCGTTCAACTTCCCGGTCGCGGTCTGGTCGTGGAACACCGCGCTGGCATTGGTTTGCGGCGACCCGGTGATCTGGAAGCCGTCGGAAAAGACGCCGCTGACCGCCATGGCCTCGATGAAGATCATGGAGCGCGCGCTCAAGCGTTTCGGCGACGCGCCAGAGGGGCTGGTGCAGCTGGTGATCGGCGGTCCCGCCATCGGCGAGGCGCTGGTCAACTCGAAGGACGTGCCGATCGTATCGGCGACCGGCTCGACCCGGATGGGCTCCATCGTCGGGCCGAAGGTGGCGGGCCGGTTCGGCAAGCCGATCCTGGAGCTTGGCGGCAACAACGCAATGATCGTCGCACCCTCGGCGGATATCGACATGGCGGTGCGCGCGATCGTCTTTTCGGCGGTCGGAACCGCGGGACAGCGCTGCACCACGCTGCGTCGCCTGATCGCCCACAACTCGATCAAGGATGACCTCGTCGCGAAGCTGACCAAGGCCTACGCGTCGCTTCCTGTTGGTGACCCGCGCAAGTCGACGACGCTCGTCGGCCCGCTGATCGACCACGCATCGCGCGACCGCATGCAGGCGGCGCTGGAGAAGGCCAAGGCAGAGGGCGGCACAGTTCACGGCGGCAAGGTCGTGGCCGAAGGCGTGCCGCAGGGGGGCGCCTATGTCGAACCGGCCATCGCCGAGATGCCGAAGCAGACCGACACCGTTCGGACCGAGACCTTCGCGCCGATCCTTTACGTCATGGGCTATGACACGCTGGAGGAGGCGATCGCGATCCAGAACGACGTGCCGCAGGGGCTGTCATCCTGCATCTTCACGCTGAACATGCGCGAGGCCGAGGCGTTCCTGTCGGCCGCAGGCTCCGACTGCGGCATTGCCAACGTCAATATCGGCCCCTCGGGCGCCGAGATCGGCGGCGCCTTCGGCGGCGAGAAGGAGACGGGCGGCGGCCGCGAAAGCGGCTCGGACGCCTGGAAGGGCTACATGCGGCGGCAGACCAACACGATCAACTATTCCGCGCAACTGCCGCTGGCGCAGGGGGTGAAGTTCGACTTTTGAGGTTATCCCGGACCTGATCCGGGACCTCTGCCGAAACACGAGGCCCCGGACCAAGTCCGGGGCTTCGTCGTATGATGAGAGTGACAACTCGTTGACGCAATACCATTGCCAAATTGTCAACGTCCGCTTTGCGGACAAAGCTGCCTTTGGCTGGTTCCATTTTTTCCCAACTTCGTCGGCCATTGTGGAAGAAACGATTCCTGATCACGACTCCCAACTGAACCGGCTTCACATCGGGCAAGCTGCTCAAGCGATCCAAACTTCCCGGCGGGTGGCCAAAATGCTACTGTCGGACATGGTTAACAAGCCGCAGGACAGTTAGATGACCAAGATAGCTGCAGTTCAGTATCCACCGGTCTATTACGACCTTGCCAAAGGCATCGAGCGTGCCGTTGAAATAATTGAAGAGGCCGCATCGGACGGAATTGAATGCCTTGTATTTTCCGAGGCTTGGCTGACTGGCTATCCCATTCTCGTCTGGAATTACCTGCCGACAAACGGCTTTGGTATTTTGAGCGATATTTATCGAAGGATGTTTGAAAACTCCGTTGATCTTTCCAGAAACGACCTGAAACCAGTTTGTGACGCAGCCAAGGAGCATGGGATCGTTGTCGTTATGGCTGTCAACGAACGCGAAAGCGAGATGAGCGCCAGTACACTTTACAACACTATGGTGATTATAGACGCCACCGGAAAAATACTGAATGTCCATAGAAAGGTAATGCCTACAGGTCCGGAACGCATGGTCTGGGGGTTTGGCGATGCTACCGGTATCAATGTTGTTGATACGGCAGTTGGACGTGTAGGAGGCTTGCTCTGCTGGGAAAACTACATGCCGCTTGCTCGGGCTGCCGTGTATGCACAAAATGTCGAAATATACTGTGCGCCAACTGCCGCTGAGGGTGGTGTCTGGCATTCGGCAATGCGCCATATCGGTCGAGAGGGGTCATGCTTTGTCGTGAGCGTGGCGCCAACGGTTGAAGTCTCAGACTTACCCAAAGACCTTCCATCCTATGCTGAGTACGCAGGAGATGATGATTGGGTGGCGACTGGCAACGGAATTATCTGCGATCCTATGGGGGATATAATTGCGGGTCCAATGCCAAAGGAGAAAGGCTTATTGACGGCAGATATTGATGTTGGGCGGGTCCGAGAGGCGAGACGTGCGTTTGATGTGATGGGGCACTATTCAAGGCCGGATATTTTCCAACTCTCGGTCAACAGAAGCAAGATGCCGCCAGTCAAGTTTGAGAGCCGCGACTGAACTTGGACCAACGCGAAGAGAGTCCGAGGTTTTCCTCGGAATATTTGGCGAAGAAGGTCCAATTTGGGCTCGAACCAGACTACTGACCCAAGGTTCCAACCCTATATTCGCCCCCACCGGCAGAATGATCGACCGGGCCGTCACTTTGTTTCGTTCGGGCGGCGAAACCGCCGGAATGATTGGCGAAATCGCCCGGCGCGCAGGTCAATCTGGGCGCAGCCGGGGTTTGCCCGGAGATCCCGCAAGAAGAAAGGAATTCAGCAATGTCGTTCACCAGGGTCGCGGTCTTGGGTCTGGGCAAGGTCGGTCACCTCGCGGCCGAACTCCTTTCCGGGGCAGGCTTTGCAGTCACCGGCATCGATGCGCGTGAGGTCTCGGGCTGCCCGTTCCCGGTCAAGACTGCCGACCTTTCCGATCAGGACGCACTCCGGGCCATCCTGAAGGATCAGGAGGCCGTGCTGTCCTGCCTGCCCTATCACCTCAATATCGGCGTCTCGACCGTTGCCCACGGCCTTGGCCTGCACTACTTCGACCTGACCGAGGACGTGCCCACCACCCAGCACATCCGCGAACTCGCCACGACCGCGAAGGGCATCATGGCCCCGCAGTGTGGGCTGGCCCCGGGTTTCGTGGGCATCGTCGGCGCCCATCTTGCGGAACAGTTCGAAAAGGTCCGCTCGATCCGGTTGCGCGTGGGCGCGCTGCCGCAGAACCCGACGGGGCTTCTGGGCTATGCCTTCAACTGGTCGCCCGAAGGCGTCGTCAACGAATACCTCAACGACTGCGAGGTGATCGAGGAGGGCGTGCACAAGAGCGTTTCGGCGATGGAGTGGATCGAGACGATCTACATCGACGGGGTGCACCTTGAGGCCTTCACCACATCCGGCGGGCTGGGCACCATGTGCGAGACCTATGCAGGGCGGGTGGAAAACATCGACTACAAGACCATGCGCTATCCCGGTCACGTGCAGCTCATGAACTTCTTCTTCCACGAGCTTCTGATGCGGGAAAACCGGGAGATGGCCGGGAAGATCCTGACGCACGCGAAGCCGCCGGTAGACGAGGATGTGGTCTATGTCCACGTCGCGGCCGAAGGCTGGGTCGAGGGGCAGTTGAAGCGCAGGGAATTCGTGCGCGCCTATTACCCGCTGGAAATCGGCGGCAGGCGGCGCACGGCGATCGCGTGGACGACCTCGGCCTCGGTCGTGGCGGTGATCGAGATGGTTCGCGGCGGCGCGCTGCCTGCCAAGGGCTTCCTCAAGCAGGAAGAGATCCCGCTCACGCCCTACCTCGCGACGCGGACGGGCAACTACTACAACATCGGCCATAAGGGTCGGAACGGCTGATCGGACGCCGCGTGCCTTGGCGCGGCCACGTCGATTAATCGACCGGTGCCCATCGCGGGTTGAAGCGGGCCGTTACCCGCGCGCGCCCCAGGTGTCCGAAAGCCGGTAGCCCTTGGGCCAGGGATCGGAGGGGTCGAGCATGTGCTGGTGCGTTCCCGTGATCCAGGCGCGGCCGGAAATTTCAGGCACGATCGCAGGACGATCGGCGACGTCGGCAAGACCCGCGATGCGGCCAGTGAACTGCGAACCGATGATCGAGCGCGACGTCAGCGTCTGCCCCTCCCGCATGCGGCCCTGCGCATGCAGCAGCGCCATGCGCGCCGAAACGGCCGTCCCGGTGGGGGAGCGGTCGATCTTGCCCGGCCTGATGGCGACGGCGGAACTGGTGCCATAGCCGTTCTCGGTCTCTTCCAGCGGACCAGCGAAAAGGCAAAACGAAATGTGGTCCCAGTCGGGCTGCTCCGGATGGGAAAAGCCAAGCTGTTCGTTGGCGGCGGCGGTTATTCGGACGCCAAGGCACGCGATGTCATGGGCTTCCTCTTCCCGGATCGAAAAGCCAAGGCTGGCTGCGTCGACGATCACGAAGCTGTCGCCGCCATAGGCTGTATCGACGGTCAGGGTGCCATGCCCCGGGACCTCGATCGTGGCGCCCATCCTGTCCGCGAAGGAAGGCAGGTTGCGAACGGTGATCCGCTCTGCCTTGCCATCACGGCATTCGGCGCGGACGCGGACCAACCCTCCCGGCGCCTCCAGCGTGAGTTCGGTGACGGGCTCGGTCATCGGAAGGATGCCGGCGTCAAGAAGCACCGTCGACACGCAGATCGAGTTCGACCCAGACATGGGGGGCGTATCTTCCGGTTCCATGATGATGAAGCCCATCTGCGCCTCGGGGTGCTTGGGCGGCACCAGCAGATTGACGTGCCGGAACACACCGCCGCGGGGTTCGTTCAGCATGAACTGGCGCAGGTTTTCGTCGCGCGCGATGAAGCGGCGCTGTTCCCATAGCGTTTCACCCGGCGGCGGCGCCACCCCACCAACGATCACGTCGCCGACCTCGCCCTCGGCGTGGCAGCTGATGGTGTGGATGACCTTTGACGTACGCATGAGAACCTCGGGCAACTGGGCGCCGCGGGGCGCGGCAGTGCGTCCCGCGGGCGAAGGTCCGTCAAGCGTTGGCGGGGGTCAAGCGCCCTCGGCGGGTTTTGGGCCATCGAGCGTGAAATGATGGGGGAAGAAGGCGGCCGCACAGGCGTAGACCGTCGTCAGTGCCTCGGCCCGGCTGTAGGGCGTGTTCATTGTCATCATGTCGAGCCACACGCCTTCCAGCGTCACCCGCAGCACGCGGGCCGCCAGCGTGGGGTTGTAGCCGTAGCGCCCTTCCGAGGCGAGCCTTTCGCAAATGCCCAGCATGGCGCGGAAATATTCTGCGTCATTCGACCCGCAGTGTTCCTGGTAAAGCGGCCGGCATTGCGCTTCGCCCCAGTAGGCGCACCATGCGGCCAAGCGGGCGGAGGTGCAGATCTCGGGGTTGAAATCGGCCCGGATCAGGGCATCCAATTGCTGCGCGGGGGTATCCGGGGCCGCGGCAAGGGCTGCGACCCAATTGGCCCGGTATTCCTCGGACAGGAAGACGAGCGTTTCGGTCAGAAGCTTTTCCTTCGTCTCGAAGTGGAAGTTGACCAGCCCATGAGAAAGACCCGCGCGATTGGCGACATCCGTCAGCGTCGTGCGGGCATAGCCGCGCTCGGCGATCGTCTCGATGGTCGCCTCGATCAACTGCTGCCTGCGGGCGGCGCGGCTGAGCTTGCGAGGCTGGGCGCTGTCTCCCTTGGACTTGGCTGCAACTTCGTTCATCAGGGGGTCCCTTCGCCAGACTCGTTGCCTGAGGCGCAATACATAGTGTCTATTCGTCGGCCCGCAACCAAAGATGTCCCATTTTGAATGATCAGTCAATATTCTGATTGACAGCCCAGTCAAAATGGACCTAGCCTGACCCTGAACTCTGATAAGCGCCCGCAGGCCATCTGGCCGGCACACTCAAAGCGGTGGCAGGGAGGGAAACCATGACAGGGCCAAAGAAACGCGATCTTACGAAGTCCAACGCGCAGTTCCGCAAGGCGGTAAAGCGCCTGCCACTGGGCGTGTCCTCGACATTTCGGTATTGGGGTGACGACCGTACGATCTATGTCGATCACGGCAAGGGCGGCCGGACCTGGGACATCGACGGGAATTGCTATGTCGATTACCGCCTGGGCTACGGACCGGCGATCCTTGGTTACGCCGACGACCGTGTCGACGCCGCCGCCCGCAGGGGGATGGAGGTCGGCGGAGTCTTCGCGCTCTCGACAGAACGCGAGCTGACGGTTGCGGACCGCATCGCCAAGATGGTTCCCGCAGCCGAACTTGTCCGGTTTTCGAATTCCGGCACGGAGGCTGTGATGGCGGCACTTCGCCTTGCGCGCGCCCACACCGGCCGCGACAGCTATCTGCTGGTCGAGGGTGGATACCACGGCCTGTTCGACGCCGCGATGTGGATGGCCAACATGGAGGACTGGGACACCCAGTCCGACCGTGACCCCGAGGTCGTGTCCTATGGCAAGGGGATCCCTCGCACGTTGAAGGAACTGGCCCACCTGGTGCCGATGAACGATTACCAGCGGCTTGAGGACACGTTCCGAAAGTACGGCAACACCCTTGCGGCGATGCTGATCGAACCGATTCAGGGCAATTGCTGCGCGATCTCTGCCGACGTGGAGTATGTCAGGCTGGCACGCAAACTGTGCGACGACTACGGCGTGCTGCTGATCATCGACGAGGTGAAGACAGGATTTCGTGTCGGCAAGGGCGGGATCCAGGGCATCATGGGCGTGCGGCCCGACATATGCACCTTTGCCAAGGCGGTCGCCAACGGCTACCCGATCGCCGTCGTCGCGGGCCGGGAAGAGGTCATGCGGACATTCCGCTACGGGGGCGCGTCGCATGGCGGCACCTACACCGCGCATTCGGTCAGCCTTGCCGCCGCCGAGGAATGCCTGCGCATCCTTGACGAAACCCCGGCGCTCGAAACGATCGCGGACTATGGCGAGCGGTTGAAGGCCGGGATTTCCGGCATCCTGAATGCGCGCAAGATCGTCCATTCCTACACCGGTCATCCCTCGATGTTCGGGCTCTTCTTTGCGGAAAGCCCACCGAACAACTACCGTGACTGGAAGAAGTCGGATTACTCCTTCTACGACCAGATGGCTTACCACCTGCATGATCTGGGCGTGATCTGCGAACCGGATTCGCGCGAGCCCTGGTTCATGTGCGAGGCGCATGGCCGGGATGAAACCTGTCTGTCCGACACCTTGAAGGCGGTCGAGACTGCGGTGGACCTGACGCTTGAACATTTCGAAACGGAAGCGAAGCGCGCATGACCTACGACGCTGTCATCGTCGGCGCCGGTCACAACGGGCTGGTCGCCGCCTGCTACCTGGCGCGGGCCGGGCTGAAGGTCATCGTCGTCGAAAAGAACGACTGGATCGGCGGCGCCGCGGTCAGCCGAGAACTATATCCGGGCTTCACCTATTCAAATTGTTCTTATGTGTCCTCGCTGTTCCGGCCCGAGATCATGCGCGACCTCGAACTGCCGAAACACGGGCTGCAGATCCTTCCTTACGAGGGCGGCGCGCTATTCACAGAAGGCGGCGGGTATCTGGGCATGTTCCGCAACCACGACGCCAACCGGCGCGAGATCGAGCGGCACAGCCCGCGCGACGCGGAAGCCTACGACCGCTATGCCCGCGACGTGCTGCGCCACTGCCGGTTCATTCGGCCGATGCTGCTGCGCACTGCGGCTGACCCCGCGAGCTTCCGTCCGCGCGACATCGCGGAACTGGCCTGGATGGGCAAGCAGATGTTCGGACTGTCGGAAATGGCGATGTACGACATGATCCGCTTCTGGACGATGTCGATTGCGGATTTCCTGGACGAATACTTCGAAAACCCGGCGGTCAAGGCCTATCAGGCGGTCGCCTCGATCATCGGGACCGCACTGGGCCCGATGTCGCCCGGTACAGCCTATGTGCTGCTTCATCACGCGATGGGCGACGTGGACGGCAACGTCGGCGCCTGGGGCTTTGCGCGCGGCGGCATGGGGTCCATCACGCGGGCGCTGGCGGCCTCGCTCGGGGCGGCAGGCGGCGAGATCCGGTCCGGTTCGGGGGTCGTTCGTATACTGGTGCGCAACGGCCGCGCGACCGGAGTGGTGCTGGAAAACGGGGATGAGATCGTGGGCCGGCGCGTCGTGTCCAACATGGATGTGAAGCGCACGTTCCTGAGGCATGTGGACGAGACGGATTTGCCGGGCGCCTTCCTGAAGCGGGTGCGGAACTTCAAGATCCGGGGGTCGTCGGGCAAGCTGAACATCGCGCTGGACCGCGCGCCGCGGTTCACGGCCTTGCCGGACGGCTCGCCCTGCATGAAAGGCGATCTGCACTTCACCGATTCCATCGAGAAGATGGAGCGTGCCTATGACGACTGGAAGGCGGGGCACTACAGCCGCGACCCGTTCCAGGACATGATGATCCCCACGATGATCGATCCGACGATGGCCCCGCCGGGCAAGCACTTCATGTCGTGCTTCATCCAGTACGCGCCGCCCAGGATCGAAGGCAACGACTGGTCCGACGCAGATCGCGACGGCTTCGCCCAGACGGTTCTCAACCAGATCGAGACCTATGCGCCGGGGTTCAAGGACAGCGTCCTGCATGTCGAGGTCCGAACCCCCCGCGAACTAGAACGCGAGGTCGGCCTGACCGAGGGCAACATATTCCAGGGCGAGCTGACCTTTGACCAGCTGCTCTTCAATCGACCGGTGCCTGGCTACGCACAGTATCGCAGCCCGATCCGGGACCTGTGGATCTGCGGTTCCTCCACCCATCCGGGCGGTGGCGTCATGGGGGCGCCGGGCCGCAACGCGGCGGCAGAGATCCTGCGCGACATCAAGACACCGAAGAAGGACATGAGCGATGCCTATGCCGTCCTTTGATGCGATCGTGATCGGCGGCGGCACCAACGGCCTGGCCTGCGCCGCGCGGCTAAGAAAGTCGGGCCGCAACGTGCTGGTCCTGGATGCCCGCGTCACCCCGGGCGGGGCGGCCGTGGCGCAGGATTTCGCGCCCGGCTACCGCGCGCCTTCTCTGGCCCATATCGTCAACATGATCGATCCGCGCGTCGAACGCGAAATGGATCTCGGCCGGCATGGCCTGGCCTATGCGAACCTCGACCTCGCATCCACGGCCGTCAGTCGGGATGGCGATCACCTGGTCCTGCACGGTGCGGCCGCAGAACGTGTCGCGGGTCTTGGCGCGTCCGAACAACAGGCTTGGGCCGACTTGCGCGCCCAGTTGCTGACATTCGCAGACGTCCTTGCGCCCTTCAAGTCGATGACCCCGCCGCGGATCGCGGCCGGCGTCGGCAACGAATACATGAAGCTTGGCAAGCTGGGTTTCGGCATTCGCCGCATGGGCAAGGACAGCTTCCGCGAGTTTCTGCGGATGCTGCTGATCAATGTTCACGACGTGCTGAATGACGACCTGAGCGACCCGCGGCTCAAGGGCATCCTGGCGCACGACGCGGTGCTGGGGACCTGGCTTGGGCCGAGGTCGCCCAATTCGCTCATCCACCTGCTGAACCGCTTTTCGGGGCAGGTGGCGGGGCGGCGCTCCGCCATCGCCCTGCCAAAGGGGGGTATGGGCAGTCTGGCGGCGGCGATGGCGACCTCTGCGGGCGCGATCGGCGTGACCATCCGCACCGGCGCGATGGTCGGCGGGATCGTGATCGAGGGCGACCGCGCCGTCGGCGTGACCCTTGCGGATGGCGAAGAGATCCGCGCCGGAACCGTGGTGTCCGCGATCGGGCCCAAGCCAACCTTCCTGAACCTTGTCGGGGCGCAGCATCTGGATACCGGTTTCGTCAACCGCGTGCGTCACATGAAGTCGCGCGGTGGCGCTGCCAAGCTGCACCTGGCCCTCAAGGCCGCGCCTGATTTCCGCGGCGCCGACCTGACTTCCCGGCTTGTGCTGGCTCCGTCCGAGACCGCTGTCGAGCTGAGCTTCAACGCGGTGAAGTATTCGGAGGTGCCGGAAAACCCGGTCATGGAGGTGATCCTGCCCTCGGCCCATGAAGAGGGCCACGCGCCCTCGGGCCGCCATGTCCTGTCGGCCATCGTTCAGTTTGCACCCCATGCGCCGAAGGACGGGCCTGACGCGGCGCGGGCCAGGATGCTGGAACGCACGCTGGCGGTTCTGGAAGATCACGCGACGGGGATCCGGGGGCTGGTCGAACATGCGGAACTGCTTATGCCCTACGACATAGAGGCGCGCTACGGAATGGCAGGCGGAAACTGGCATCACGGCGAGCTGAGCGTTGAGCAGATGCTGTTCCTGCGCCCGTTTCCCGGCATGGCGCAGTACGCGACCCCGATCCCGGGCCTATGGCTGGCCGGTGCAGGCTGCCACCCCGGCGGCGGCATATCCGGTGCGGCGGGCTGGAATGCGGCAGAGCGTATCGTGAAGGAGGTCCGCGCATGAAGGCCGAAAAGACGATGCAACCCGATCCCCGCCTGCACTACCTGACACCGCTCAGGCAGACTCCTTTCCATGCTCGGACAGCTGCGGCGAACCGGCTGAACAGCTGGGGTCCGTGGGGCGGTTACACGACGGTTCTCGAATACGAGGACCTGGCGATGGAACACTCGGCGATCCGCAATGCCGCCACGGTCTACGACCTGTGCCCGATGGTGAAGTACCGGATCACCGGTCCGGGGGCCGCGGACTATCTGAACCGCTTGACGGTCCGCAACGCCGCCCGTCTGCCGGTGGGGGCAGTGCATTACACGATCTGGTGCGATGACGCGGGCAAGATCCTGGACGACGGAACGCTCTTCCGCCTGGGGCAGGACGACTATCGGCTCTGCTGCCAGGAACGGCACTTGCCCTGGCTTCTGGACAGCGCGATCGGCTTCGACGTGCGCGTGGTCGAGGAAACCGAGGACGTCGCGGCGCTGTCCCTGCAAGGCCCATGTTCCTACGCCGTGCTGAAGGCGGCCGGGTTCGAGGTCGCCGAGCTGAAGCCCTTCCGCATGGTGGATTTCGTGCTTGACGGGGGTGGGCTGACGGTCTCTCGCACCGGGTTCACCGGCGATCTTGGCTATGAGCTCTGGACCACGCCCGACCGTGCGCTGGTCCTTTGGGACCTGCTCTTCGAGGCCGGCGCGCCCTGGGGCATCCGGCCCATCGGGACACAGGCGCTGGACCTGGCCCGGACCGAGGCCGGATTCATCATCACGAACCTCGACTTCATCCCGGCCCACCAGGCGGTGCGCGAAGATCGGGTGCGTTCGCCCTTCGAGCTGGCGCTGGACTGGATGATCGACTGGGACAAGGGTCATTTCAACGGCCGCCGCGCGTTGCTGGCGGAACGGGCCGAGGGATCGCCCTGGGCCTTCGTCGGCCTGGACATAGAAGGCAACGTGTCTGCCGAACACGCGATCATCTACCACGACAAGAAGCACGAGGTCGGGCAAATCACCGCCGCCTGCTGGTCCCCGACCGTCAAGCGCAACATCGCGCTGGCCCATGTCAGGCGGCCCTATCACTCTGCCAAGTCCGCCAACCTGTGGGTCGAGGTCTATGCGATGCGGGAACTGCAATACGTCAAGCTGATGCTGAAGGCGCGGGTCTGCGATCGGCCGTTCTTCAACCCGCCCCGTCGGCGCGCGACGCCGCCCGGCCTGTTCTGAGGGAGGGAAACGTGAGCCTGCACCGTCACCCCGACTCGCCGCTTCTGGATCACTGTCCCGAAACTTTGCCCGCCTGGACCTATCACGACCCCGGCTGGTACGCGAAGGAACAGGGCGCGATCTGGGCCCGGGAATGGATTCATGTCGGGCGCAAGAACGACCTGGCGCCGGGAACGATGCGGCGGATCGAGGTCGCGGGGCAGAGCCTCATCCTGTGCCATGACCGTGAAGGGCGGATCACCTGCTTCCACAACACCTGCCGACATCGCGGGGCAGAGTTGTGTTCTGCCGACGAAAGCCCCTTGGGCAAGCTGATCACCTGCAAGTATCACAACTGGGCCTATGCGACGGATGGACGGTTGGTTTCCACCGCGTTCGGCACGCCCACGGCGGATTTCAGGCGCGAAGATCATGGTCTTTTCGCCGTGCATGTCCGGGAGTGGAATGGCTTCCTTTACGTCTGCCTTGCACCCGAGGCGCCGGACCTGGTGCCGGACATGGGGCTGTCCGCGCTCGAAAACTGGCCGATGGCGACGCTGGTAACCGGGCATCGCACCGAAAAGCGCCTGAAGTGCAACTGGAAGGTGTTCTGGGAAAACTACAACGAATGCCTGCACTGTCCGGGCGTTCACCCCGAGTTGTGCGACATGGTGCCGATCTACAGGCAGGGGATCATGGCCGCGAACGAAGCTCCGGACTGGTCGCCCGAGGCGCCGCGACCGGCGTCCAACCTGAGGGAAGGGGCGGTGACCTGGACCGCTACGGGAAAGCCCTGCGGGCCGGAGTTTCCAGACCTGACGCCGGAAGAGCGCGCCAGCGGCTACATCTTCGTCACGGTCTATCCCACGATGTTCATCGTCGCCCATGTCGATCACGTCCGCGCCGTCACGCTGGCCCCCATCGGGCCGGAAGAAACGCGATTGACGGCGCAATGGTTGTTCCCGGCCGAAACCTTGGCGCAGCCCGGCTTCGACCCCGCCGAGGTCGCTTCCTTTGCAACCATCGTCATGAACCAGGATGCGGAAGTGGCCGAGATGAATCAGCGCGGGCTGAAATCCGACAGGTTCAAGAAAGGACGCCTGATGCCGCAGGAATTCGACATCCACAGGTTCCACCACTGGGTGCGGGCACGCATGGAGGCAGCGGGCGAGGTGATCGGATGAACAGGTCTCTGGTCACCAAGCCCCGTACCGTCCCCGAAGAGTGGGACCGCCGCGGTCTGCCGGGGTGGACCTATCATTCGGACGCGCTGTTCGAACTCGAGAAGCAGGAGGTCTTCCAGACACACTGGCAGATCGCAGGCCATGTCGGCGACATCCCCGCGCCCGGCGACTACCTGACGATGGATATCGCAGACGAGCGCGCGCTGGTGATCCGCGGCAAGGACGGGGTCGTGCGAGGCTTCCACAACCTTTGCCGCCATCGCGGTGCGCGCGTCGCGACGGGGGACAAGGGACATTGCAAGGGGGCGCTTGTCTGCCCGTTCCACGGCTGGGTCTACAACCTGGACGGCACCCTGCGCGGCGCCGCGCGGCCGGAAAGTTTCGGTGCGCTGGACCGCACGGAATTCGGGCTGAAATCGCTTGAGCTGGAGCTTTGGCATGGCTTCATCTTCATCCGTTTCCGACCCGGGCCGCAGCCATCGGTGGCACAGCTTCTGGCCCCCTTCGAACCGGATTTCGCGGCTTGGCGCGCAGAGGAACTGCTGCCCTCCGACCGGATCTGGACCGGCGAACTTCCCGTCAACTGGAAGTCCGTGCGCGACGTGGACAACGAAGGCTATCACGTCGCGATGGCCCATCCCGCGCTGCAGGACCTTTATGGGCGGACCTACCAAGACCGCAGCTTCACCAACGGGATTTCAGCGTCCTACGCCACATTCGGCGACACGCCGGGACGGCTCTGGTCGGTGCGCCACTACGTCCGGTTCTCGCCGCAGCATGAGTGGTTGCCCGAGGCGCATCGCCGGACCTGGGCCTATTTCGGCATCTTCCCATCCGGCGTGATCGCCTTCACCCCGGAAAGCGCCCAGTTCTACCAGGAATTTCCGGTCTCGGCCGGCCGGACGCTGATGCGGGGCGCGATCTACCGGCGACCGGACGAGACGCGTCAGGACCGCGTCGCGCGCTATCTTGCCTATCGGATCGACCGCGAGACCGGCAAGGAGGACCAGCAACTTTCGATCTGGTCGAACGAGTCGATGAAGTCCTCGGCTTTCGAGGATTTCCACTTGTCCGACCTCGAATTCGGCGTGAAGGTTCATCATGACCAACTGCGCAAGCTCTTGCCGGTCATGAGCCTGACCCACGCACCCCCGGAAGAGGAGGTGGCCAAGGTCAACGCGAACCTTCGAAGTCTCGAGTCCACAATATGATCAAAAAACAGGTTGACCGGAATCGGGCAACCGTTCTGAAATCGAAGAAAAGACAAGACCAAGAACCAGCAGAGGAGAGACCCATGAAACTCAGCAGAAGGACGACGCTGACAGCGCTTGGTGGTGCCCTTGCCATGCCCTACGTCCGGCCATCCTGGGCGCAGGCCGGAACAGTGAACGTTTACAACTGGGCCGACTACATCGGCGAAACCACGTTGTCGGATTTCGAGGCGCAGACCGGGATCGGCGTCGTCTATGACACCTATTCCTCGGCCGAAGAGGCGCAGGCCAAGATGCTGGCTGGGTCGACCGGCTATGACGTCGTGGACCACGCGGGCGTCGACATGCCGCGTGCGATCACCGCCGGCATCTACGAGAAGCTCGACAAGTCGCTGCTTCCGAACTGGGCGAACCTCGACCCCGAGGTCCTGCGGATTCTCGCAGGCTGGGATCCGGGCAACGACTATGGAATGCCCTACATGTGGGGGTCCGTCGGGTTCACCTACAACGTCGACATGGTGATGGAACGCATCCCCGATGCCGACATGTCGTCCATGGACCTGATCTTCAAACCGGAAAACGCGGCGAAGCTTGCCGATTGCGGCATCTCGATCCTGGACAGCCCGACCGACATCATGCTGATGGTGCTGAAGTACCTGGGCCTGGACGGCGACACGACGAACGTGGCCGACTACGATCAGGTGGTCGAGGCGTTCAAGCCCATCCGCCAGTACATCCGCACCTTCGACAACACCAACTACCTGAACGCCATCCCCAACGGCGAGCTGTGCGCGATCAACAACTGGTCGGGCGACTACGCCACGGCGGCCGGCCGCGCCGCAGAAGCCGGGATCGAGATGAACCTGGCCTATTTCGTGCCAAAGACCGGTGCTCCGGCCTGGGTCGACTGCATGGCGATCCCCTCGGACGCGCCGAACCGCGAGAATGGCTACAAGTTCCTGAACTTCCTGATGGAGCCGCAGGTGGCGGCGGGTGACACCAACTACACCTACTACGCCACCGCCAACGTCCCGGCGAAGGAGTACATCCTGCCGGAGATCCTGGAGGACCCCGCTGTTTACCCTGACGCAGAGACCATCGGCCGGATGTGGGCGCCCAAGCCCTTCAGCGAAGAACAGGACCGCGCGATGACGCGGGCCTGGCAGACGATCAAGACCGGCTGAGCCGAAGACGGAGGATGAACCGCTGAAAATGCAGGCTTCGATACAAACTGCGCTGGACGCCGTCGCGCCGCAAGACGTCGCCCCCTTCATCCGCATCGAGGGGGTGACCAAGCGCTTCGGCACATTCACGGCGGTTTCTTCCGTGACACTCGACATCAAGAAGGGCGAAATCTTCGCCCTTCTTGGTGGTTCCGGCTGTGGCAAGACCACGCTTCTGCGGATGCTGGCGGGGTTCGAGACGCCGACCGAGGGCCGCATCTTCATCGACGGGCAGGACATGACCGGGGTTCCGGCCTACGAACGCCCCGTCCACATGATGTTCCAGAGCTACGCGCTGTTCCCCCATATGACGGTGGAAAAGAACGTCGCCTACGGGCTCAAGCACGAACGGATGACCGACGCTGAGCGCAAGGCGCGCGTGCGCGAAATGCTGGAACTGGTGCAGCTGACGCAGTTCAGCCACCGCAAGCCCCACCAGATTTCCGGCGGCCAGCGGCAACGCGTGGCGCTTGCCCGCGCGCTTGCGCGCCAGCCGAAGCTGCTGCTGCTTGACGAACCGCTTGCCGCACTGGACAAGAAACTGCGCGAACACACCCAGTTCGAGCTGATGGACATCCAGGACAAGACGGGCACCACCTTCATGGTCGTGACTCATGACCAGGAAGAGGCGATGATCCTATCCAACCGCATCGCGGTGATGGACAAGGGCGAGGTCAAGCAGGTGGGCACGCCCACCGAGATCTACGAATACCCCGACAGCAGGTTCGTGGCAGGATTCATCGGCTCGATCACGTTCTTCGACGGCAAGGTCGCCTCGGTCACCGGCGACACGGCGATGATCGAGGTGCCGGACTTCGGCGGGCAGGTCAGCGCGCGGGCGATCCCGGGGATTTCTGCGGGTCAGGACATCACGCTGGCCCTGCGGCCCGAAAAGATCGCGATCGGTCGGACGAAGCCCGAGGGCCCCAACGCGATCGAGGGCACGGTCGACGACCTTGGATATTTCGGGAAGGACTCGCTTTACAAGGTGAAGCTTGGCTCGGGAAAGGTGCTGTCGGTCCTTTCCGTAAACGGTCGCCGCGTCGGTGAAGGGGAGCGTGTAGCCGATTGGGAAGATCGTGTCTGGCTCAGCTTCGATCCCGGCGCGGCCATCCTTCTGACGCAGTGACGGGGACGGAGGATGACCGAACTTTCCGCAACCGGACCGAAGACCACCCGCAAAGCCGCCCGGCGGTCCGGCCTTGCCCGCTGGTTCAACCGCCGCGGCTGGTCGGACATCACGATCGCGACGCCCTACCTGTGGCTGCTGATCTTCTTCCTGGTGCCGTTTCTCATCGTCATCGCGATGAGCGTGGCAACGCGCACGCCGACGTCGCCCCCTTTCTCCTTCGGTGGGGATCATCCGCTGATCAACACGGCGACGTACGAGCGGCTGTTTTCCGACAGTCTCTATATCCGGGCGTTCCTGACATCGATCCGCAACGCGGCCTTCGCGACCTTCCTCTGCCTGCTGATCGGCTATCCGATGGCCCTGGGGCTGACACGGGTTTCCAAATCCTGGCGCAACATCCTTCTGATGCTTGTGATCCTGCCGTTCTGGACCTCGTTCCTGCTGCGCGTCTACGCCTGGATGGGGCTGATGGGGAACAACAGCTGGTTCAACAAGCTGCTGACCTCTGCCTACAACATGATGATGCCCGAGGAATGGGCGCTGCGCTCGATCCAGATGATGAACACGAACTTCGCCGTCGTTCTGGTCACCGTCTATTCCTACCTTCCCTTCATGATCCTGCCGCTTTACGCGAATCTCGAAAAGCTGGACATGACGTTGAACGAGGCGGCAGAGGACCTGGGCTCGCGGCCGTTCCGCGTCTTCCTGGACGTGACGCTGCCGCTTTCCGTGCCAGGCATCGTCGCGGGCGGGCTTCTGGTCTTCATCCCCGCCTCGGGCGAACTGATCATTCCGGGGCTTGTCGGCAACCCGTCGCAGCCGATGATCGGTCGGGTGATCCAGGACGAATTCGCATCGGCCCGTGATTGGCCCATGGCATCCGCGGTGGCGGTGGCGCTTTTGTTGCTGCTGGTCGTGCCGATGATGCTTTACACCTATTTCGACGCCAAGGCGCACGAAAAGAAGGCGATGGAACCATGAGGCGCCGGTCCCGCTTTCTGTTCACCATGATGTGCTTCGGCTTCGCGTTCTTCTACGTGCCGATCCTGTCCATGATCGTGTTCTCGTTCAACAATGCGCGGCTGGCGACTGTGTGGGGCGGATTTTCGACGAAGTGGTATGTCAAGCTTTTCGAGAACGACCAGGTGATCAACGCCGCGATCCTGTCGCTCAAGATCGCGGTGCTGTCGGCCAGCTTCGCGACGATTCTGGGAACGATGGCCGGTCTTGCCCTTGCACGGTTCAAGGTGTTTCGCGGACGGACGCTGTTCTCCGGCCTCGTTACCGCGCCGCTGATCATGCCCGAGGTCATAACCGGCATCTCATCGCTGATCTTCTTCATCATGCTGGCGGAATGGGTCGGCTGGCCCGCGCAGCGAGGGTTCGCGACCGTCACGCTGGCCCACATCACCTTCTCGATGGTGTTCGTGACGACCATCGTCCATTCCCGCCTGACCGAGGCAGACGTCGCCGTGGAAGAGGCGGCGATGGACCTTGGGTCGCGCCCGTGGCAGGTTATGCGGGACATCACGCTGCCGATCATCTCGCCCGCGATCCTGTCGGGCTGGCTGCTGGCCTTCACCATCTCGCTTGACGATGTTGTCATCACCTCTTTTACCACCGGCCCCGGAAACACGACGCTGCCGCTTCTGATCTGGTCGAAGGTGAAACTTGGCGTCACGCCGGATGTGAACGCGCTGGCGACCATCACGGTGTGTGTTGTCGGCATCGGCGTGATCATCGCGGGCATCGTCCTGAACGCGGCCGAGAAGCGCCGCGAGCGGGACGCGCAGCTGGCCTATCAGGCAAACCTGTAAGTCATGACACCGGAAGAACGGGCATTCGCGGCAGAGCTTCAGACCCCGGTCGGTGCGGAGGGGTCGGGGCGCAGGCGCTATGCGGCGGCTATGGCGCTGAACCAAGCGGGGCGTCTGTCGGACGCGGCGCTTGAGGTCTATCGCATCTGTTCCCCGCGTGATCATGAGGATCCTGCCGTTCTGCTTGCGTTGCGCGGACTTGCCGGAGAGTTGCCGCCGATATCGGCGCCCGCCGCGGATATCGCGCTGGTCCGGCTGGTCGATGAGACGGACAGATACCTTGCCTCTCTGTCCGGTCCCGGTCTGGGCGAGACGCGCGCGGGTCTGTCGGCCTGGACCCGCGCGGCGCCCCAACCGGTCGATCGTCTGCCGAACGCCGTGGTCGATGCCTGGCTGCCGCGTGCGCTGGGCCTTCTGGCTGCGGACCGTCCAGCCCTTGCGGCCGCGATCGGGGACGCGGCCCCCCACCTGACCTGGATCACCTACGACCTTTACGCCCCCGAGACCATCGGCGAGGCCTTCAGGCTCAACCATGCCTTCGCCTCTCTCGTGGGCGAGGAGATGGCGCCATTCACGGCGCAGGATTACGATCTGGGCCTGTTCCTGATCGCGCCCGATGTGCTTTACCGCGACCATCGCCATGCCGCGCCCGAGCTTTATGCGCCGCTCACCGGTCCGCATGGCTGGCGCTTCGGGACCGGCGATCCGGTGACCGTCCTGCCCGCGCATGCGCCGGTCTGGAACGAACCCTTCCGTCCGCACATGACGAAGGTCGGGTCGGAGCCGTTCCTTTGCATCTATGCCTGGACCCGCGACGTGAACGCGCCGGCAGACGTGATCATGGCGGCCGACTGGCCGGAGCTTGAGGCGCTCAGGATCGGACCGGCGGCAACCGCCGCACAATGATGGGGGCAGAATGGAAACGCAGGGCGGCGAATACTATCACCAGAAACTGATCGGCATGCTCGAGTCGATCTGGGGCGAGGGGTTCCTGTCGCCCGGCGGTCCCGACGAGGTCGCCCGCCTTGTCGGCGGGTCCGACTTCGCGGGCAAGTCGGTTCTGGACATCGGCTGCGGCGCGGGCGGTATCGACATAGCCCTGGTCCGCGATCATCGCGCCGCCTACGTCTGCGGCATCGACGTCGAAGATACGGTCCTGAACCATGCCCGCGGACTGGTCCGGCGCGCGGGGCTGTCCGAGCGCATCGGGTGCCTGAAGGTCGCATCCGGGCCGCTTCCGTTCCCGCCCGATACGTTCGACATCGTCTTCTCGAAGGACTCCATCGTCCACATCCCGGACAAGCATGCGTTGATGGCCGAGATATTTCGCGTCCTGAAGCCCGGCGGCTGGCTCGTGGCATCCGATTGGCTGATCGGCCATGACGATACGCCTTCGCCAGAAATGGCCGCCTACATCAAGTCCGAGGGCCTGGACTTTGGCATGGCATCGCCCGCGCGCTACCGCGACGCGATGGAGAAAGCCGGCTTCGACCGGATTGAGGTGAAAAGCCGCAATTCCTGGTACCGCGAAGTCGCCAAGCAGGAACTGGCGCGTCTGGAGGGGCCCGTCGGCGAGGCGGCAGCAAAGATCGTGGGACGCGAGTTCGTGGATGAGAACATCGGCATCTGGACCCGGATGATTCCGGTTCTGGAAAGCGGCGAACATTGCCCGACGCACCTGAAGGCGCGCAAACCCAGCTGATGCGTGCCGTGCCGCTGGTCGGCTGGGGGCCGGATGCCCCCGGGGGTTGTAACGCGCTTGACGCAAACGTGTTGCCGATGCGGGTTCCGCGTGATCCGGGTAAGCTGCTAGTATCGCCCGGAAAGTTATCTGGGCGGGCAGAGATGAGACAGTCGCACGACATGGCGCGGACCCCGGTGCACGCGTGAAGAAGCCGCTGATCTTTCTGGCCATCGCGCTGCTTGCCGCAATACTGGTTCTTCTGGTGGGCCGCATGTCGCTGGACCTTGCGGCGTTGCAGTCCTACCTGGACGGTCTTTCCGACTGGATGGCGGAAAAGCCGGTCGCGGTCGCCGTCATCTTTTTCGTGACTTACGTGGCGGTCACAGCCTTTTCGCTGCCGCTTGCGGTCTGGATGACGCTGGCCGCCGGAGCGCTCTTCGGTTTCTGGTGGGGGCTTCTGCTGGTGTCCTTCGCCTCGACCGCGGGGGCGACGCTGGCATTCCTGGCGTCCCGTTATCTGCTGTCCGACTGGGTGCACGATCGTCTGGGCGCGCGACTGGCGACGATCGATGAAGGGATCCGCCGCGACGGGGCCTTCTATCTGTTCACGCTGCGGCTGATCCCCGCCGTGCCGTTTTTTGCGGTCAACCTGCTGATGGGGCTGACCCCCATGCGGGTAACCACGTTCTACCTTGTCAGCCAGATCGGCATGCTGGCGGGAACAGCGGTCTACGTGAACGCCGGCACCCAGCTTGGCAGGCTCGACTCCGTCTCGGGGATACTTTCGCTCCCGATCCTCCTGTCCTTCGCACTGTTGGGCATCTTCCCCTGGGTCGCGCGGTTTGCCCTGTCCGCCGTCCGGCGGCGCCGGCTTTATTCGCGCTGGAACAGGCCGTCGCGCTTCGACAGGAACCTTGTCGTGATCGGGGGCGGCGCGGCTGGGCTTGTCACGGCCTATGTTGCAGCGGCGGTGAAGGCCAAGGTGACCTTGGTCGAAAGCCACAAGATGGGCGGCGATTGCCTGAACTATGGCTGCGTTCCATCGAAGGCACTGATCCGATCGGCGAAGCTGGCACATCAGATGCGCGCGGCCGATCGCTATGGTCTGGAGCCTTCCGAGCCCAGGGTATCCTTCACGCATGTGTTCGATCGTATTCGGGATGTCATCTCTGCCATCGAGCCGCATGACAGTTCCGAGCGGTATGAGGGCCTGGGCGTCGAGGTTCTTCAGGGCCATGCGACGCTGGTCGACCCATGGCGGGTCGAGGTCGGCATGGCCGACGGGACGCGGCGGCGGATCAGCACCCGATCTATCGTGATCGCGACCGGTGCCGCCCCCTTCGTGCCCCCCATTCCCGGGCTGGAGCAGGTCGACTACCTGACTTCGGACACGCTTTGGGACGCGCTCGCCGGGCGCAATGATCCGCCCAGGCGGATGGTGATCCTTGGCGGCGGGCCGATCGGGTGCGAGCTTGCGCAAGCCTTCGCCCGGCTTGGCTCCGACGTAACGCAGATCGAGATGCAGGACCGCATCCTGATCCGCGAAGACCCCGAGGTTTCCGATTTCGCCCGTGACGCTCTTGAAGCGGATGGCGTCAATGTCCTGACCGGGCACAAGGCGGTTGCCTGCGGGTCCTCGGACGGGCGGAAGTGGATCGAGGTCCAGGCCGGCGCGACATCGCGCAGGATCGACTTCGACGAGATCGTCGTGGCCGTGGGCCGCGCCGCGCGGCTTGAAGGCTACGGCCTGGACAAGCTGGGCATACGGACGGATCGCGTCATCGAAACAAACGCCTATCTGGAAACGCTGTACCCTAACATCTTCGCCGCAGGCGACGTCGCGGGGCCGTTCCAGTTCACCCACACGGCGGCGCACCAGGCCTGGTTCGCCTCGGTCAACGCGCTATTCGGCTTCGTCAAGCGATTCAAGGCCGATTACCGCGTCATCCCCTGGGCCACGTTCATCGATCCCGAGGTTGCCCGCGTCGGGCTGAACGAACAGGATGCGCGGGACAAGGGCATCGAATATGAGGTCACACGCTACGGCATCGACGATCTGGACCGGGCGATCGCCGATGGCGCAGCCAAGGGGTTCGTCAAGGTCCTCACTGCGCCGGGGCGTGACAGAATTCTTGGGGTGACGATCGTGGGGGAGCACGCGGCCGATCTTCTGGCCGAATTCGTGCTGGCGATGAAGCAGGGGCTGGGCCTGAACAAGATCCTTGGCACGATCCACATCTATCCCACGCTGGCCGAGGCCAACAAGTACGCCGCGGGAGAGTGGCGCAAGGCGCATGTGAACGCGACGGTGCTGCGGTGGCTTGAGTGGCTGCACGCGCGGAGGCGGGGCGCATGATCGACCGCTATCTTCTTCCCGCGCAGCGGGCGCTTCTTGTGCCCGTGGCCAAGGTGTTGGTCGCGCGCGGCGTATCGGCCGATCAGGTCACGCTGGCGGGTTTCGTGTTGGGGGTCCTTTGCTTGCCCGCGCTCTGGCTGGGCTGGTACGGGCTGGCGCTGGCGCTGATCCTCGCCAACCGAATCGCGGACGGCCTGGACGGGGCGATCGCGCGGCAGGCGGGGCCTACCGACCGTGGCGCGTTCCTGGATATCGCGCTGGACTTCATCTTCTATGCGCTGGTGCCCCTGGGCTTCGCGCTGGCTGATCCCGACCGCAATGCCCTGGCCGCCGCGGTCCTGATCGCCGCCTTCATCGGCACCGGGTCCAGTTTCCTGGCCTTCGCCACGATTGCAGCCAAGCGGGGCATGCGGGCTCAGGACTACCCCGCCAAGGGCATCTACTACCTGGGCGGCCTGACGGAAGGGGGGGAAACCATCGCCTTCTTCGTTGCCATCTGTGTGTGGCCACAGACCTTTCCCTGGCTGGCCGGTCTTTTCGCGGCGGCCTGCGCGATCACGACGCTGACGCGTTGGTACATGGGCTGGGTTGCCTTTGCCCCCGCCGCCGCGCCATATCAAAGAGCATCACAGGAGTAATCATGCGCCTTCCGATCCTGACCGCCCTTCTTCTGGCGGCCGCCCTTCCGCTTGGGGCCGAACCTTGGGACGACACCGTTGCCGCGGCGCGCGGGCAAACGGTCTACTGGAACGCCTGGGGCGGGGACGAACGGACCAACGATTTCATCGCCTGGGCTTCGGATCAGGTCGAGGCGCAGTACGGCGTGACGATCCAGCAGGTCAAGCTGACCGACACGGCCGAGGCCGTGGCCCGCGTCATCGCGGAAAAGGCAGCAGGCCAGGACGAGGCTGGAACCGTCGACATGATCTGGATCAACGGCGGCAACTTCCTGTCGATGAAGGAACAAGGGCTGCTTCACGGCCCCTTCGTGACGGATCTGCCCAACTCCAGATACCTGGACCTGTCGCCAGGCTCCGCCGCCTCGGTCGATTTCACGGTTCCGGTCGAGGGCTACGAATCTCCCTGGCGGCTGGCGAAGTTCGTCCTGATCCACGACAGCGCGCGCGTGGATCAGCCGCCGATGTCGATGGCCGAACTCCTGAACTGGTCCAAGGCCAATCCCGGACGGTTCACGCACCCGGCTGTGTCGAACTTCATGGGCTCGACCTTTCTCAAACAGGCGCTGATCGAACTGACGCCGGATGTCGCGGCCCTGCAAGAACCCGCGACGGACGCGAATTTCGACGCGGTCACAGCGCCGCTTTGGGCCTGGTACGATGAATTGCGGCCGACGTTGTGGCGCGGCGGCGAAACCTTTCCCGAGAATGCATCGGTGCAAGAGCAGATGCTGAACGACGGTGTCGTCGACATCTCGATGGCGTTCGACCCCGCTTCGGCGGCGGCGGCCATCGAAAAGGGGCTGCTGCCGGAAACCGCGCGCGCCTACGGTCTTCGGGGCGGAACCATCGGCAACATCAGTTTCGTCGCGATCCCCTACAACGCGGCGCACAAGGAAGGCGCCATGGTGGTCGCGAATTTCCTGCTTGAGCCCGCGACGCAGGCCCATGCGCAGGACATCGGCGTTCTCGGCAGCTTTTCGGTGCTGGACCCGGCAAGGCTGGGCGAGGCCGAGCGGGCTGCCTTCTATGCCCTGCCGACCTCGCCGGCCCTGCCGACGCTGGAAGAGCTTGGTCCCACGCTGATCGAGCCGCATCCAAGCTGGATGACGATGATCGCGGACGCCTGGGCCAAGCGCTACACGCAATGACGAGGGCCGGGGGGCGTTGGCTCAGGGGCCTTGTCCTGGCGGTGGTGATGCTGGGGCTGGTCCTTCCCATCGCCGCAGGACTTTGGGAAACCCTGGCCGCCGCCTTCGGCCATCTGCCCGCGATCGGAGAAACGGGGGCATCGCTTGATCCCTGGCGCCGGCTTCTGGATCTTCCGGGTGTGGTGACAAGCGTGAAGCTGACGCTCTGGACCGGTCTCGCATCCACGGCGATCGCGCTCTTGCTTGCCTTGGGGGCGGCGGGCTGGGCGCATCGGCGCTTTGGGCCCCGCGCCTTGGGCCGCGTGCTGACCCCGTTCCTGGCGGTGCCCCATGCTGCCCTTGCCATTGGCCTTGCCTTCGTCATCATGCCGTCGGGCTGGATTGCGCGCGCGATCAGCCCCTGGGCGACGGGCTGGGATCTTCCCCCCGATCTGGCGATCGTCAACGATCCGGCCGGGCTGGCGCTGATCCTGGGGTTGGTCATCAAGGAGCTTCCGTTCTTTCTGCTGGTGACACTGGCCGCGCTTGCGCAGATCCCCGTGGGGTCGCAGATGCGGGCGGGCAGGGCGATCGGCTATCCCCCGGCGCAGGTCTGGGCTTTCGTGATCGTGCCACAGGTCTATGCCCAGATCCGCCTGCCGGTCTACGTTGTCCTGTCCTTTGCCCTCTCGGTGGTGGACATGGCGATCATTCTGGGGCCGTCGAACCCGCCCGTGCTGGCCGTGGCGATGACGCGCTGGTTTCTTGCGCCCGACAGCGGCCTGATCCTTCCAGCCTCGGCGGCGGCGATGACGCAGGCGCTGATCGTGGTCGGCGCCATCGCGCTTTGGCGCGGCGCCGAGGCGCTGATCGCCGTGGCGGGGCGCGCGATCCTGCGCCAAGGCCGCCGCCGTCACGCGTGGGCGGGCGCGGCCCGGGCAAGCGCGGGAATCGCGGCGACGCTGTTCGTGCTGGGCTTGTTGTCCCTTGCGGCGCTTACGGTGTGGTCCATCGCCTGGCGCTGGAGCTTTCCCGACATGTGGCCAGAAACGCTGTCGCTGCACAGCTGGGCGCGGCCCGGCGCGGGCTGGGGGCTGGCCGTCCTGAACACCGCCGTCATCGGATTTGCGACGACCGCGCTTGCGCTCGTGCTTGCGGTGGCATGGCTCGAGGGCGAGGATCGCGGCGGTCTTGCCCGCGCACGCTGGGCCGAGGCACTGGTCTACCTTCCCCTGATCGTGCCGCAGGTCGCTTTCCTGTTCGGGCTGCAGGTGGTCTTTCTTCGCCTGGGTGTCAGCGGCGGGATCGGTGCGGTGATCTGGGCCCAGGCGCTTTTCGTCTTTCCCTATGTCATGATCGCGCTCTCGGATCCCTGGCGCGCGCTTGATCGGAGGCTGTTGCGCGCGGCGGCGGCGCTTGGCGCGGGGCCGGCGCGCAGGCTTTTCGCGGTCAAGCTGCCAATCCTTCTGCGCCCGCTCCTGACCGCCGCCGCCATCGGCTTTGCCGTTTCGGTGGCTCAGTACCTGCCAACGCTGTTCATGGGCGCGGGCAGGGTGCCGACGCTCACCACCGAAGCCGTGACGCTTTCGTCGGGCTCCGATCGCCGCGTCACGGGCACCTATGCGACGCTCCAGTCGGCCCTGCCGTTCCTGGCCTACGCCGCAGCCTTCTTCATTCCCGCCTGGGTGTTCCGCCATCGCCGCGCACTGTCTGGAGAGCCGGGATGAGCGGGCTTGAGCTCGGACAGGTAAGTATCAGGCGCGCCGGCGCGGCATCGCCGCTGTTCCCGGCGCTCTCGCTCGAGGTGCACGCGGGTGAGATCCTGACGATCATGGGGCCGTCGGGCATCGGGAAGTCGACGCTGATCGATTTCATCGGAGGCCACCTGGACGCGGGATTTGATGCCTCCGGCAAGGTCATTCTGAACGGGGTGGACGTGACGGGGCGTCCGGCAGAGGCGCGCGGGATCGGCATACTCTTTCAGGACGCGGTGCTGTTCCCGCATCTTTCGGTGGGCGACAATCTTGCCTTCGCCCTGGACCGCAGAATCGCCGGCCGGTTCGAACGCCGCAAGGCCGTCGAGGATGCGCTGGCCAGCGCGGGGCTCCGGGGTTTTTACGAACGCGACCCGGCAACGCTATCTGGCGGACAGCGCGCGCGTGCGGCGCTGATGCGCACGCTTCTTGCCGCGCCGCGCGCGCTGCTTCTGGACGAACCCTTCGCCAAGCTCGATCCCGAGCTGCGGCAGGAGATTCGGAGCTTCGTCTTCGAACACGTCCGTATCCGGGACATTCCGGTGCTGATGGTGACGCACGACCCCTCTGACGCAGAGGCTGCGGGCGGCCGGAGCCTGGCCCTGTAGGCCCCTGGCGAATCCTGACGGCGGATTCGCGGGCTGCGAATCCCAGGCAA
>NZ_JAOWKY010000001.1:790000-1813536 GCF_025751435.1 Albidovulum marisflavi
AGAAGCCAGCCTGACTGCGAGACTGACAGGTCGAGCAGAGTCGAAAGACGGCCATAGTGATCCGGTGGTCCCAAGTGGGAGGGCCATCGCTCAACGGATAAAAGGTACGCTGGGGATAACAGGCTGATGATGCCCAAGAGTCCATATCGACGGCATCGTTTGGCACCTCGATGTCGGCTCATCTCATCCTGGGGCTGGAGCAGGTCCCAAGGGTATGGCTGTTCGCCATTTAAAGAGGTACGTGAGCTGGGTTTAGAACGTCGTGAGACAGTTCGGTCCCTATCTGCCGTGGGTGTAGGAGACTTGAGAAGACTTGCCCCTAGTACGAGAGGACCGGGGTGAACGCTCCACTGGTGGACCAGTTGTCGTGCCAACGGCAGTGCTGGGTAGCTATGAGCGGACAGGATAACCGCTGAAGGCATCTAAGCGGGAAGCCCCCTTCAAAACTAGGTCTCCCTTGAGGGCCGTGGTAGACCACCACGTCGATAGGCCGGAGATGTAAGCGCAGCAATGCGTTCAGTTGACCGGTACTAATTGCCCGATTGGCTTGATTTGATCCAGTAAAAGCTAGGCTCAGATCAAAAGCAGATACATGACTTGGACAATCCCTGATTGTAGTGTTTCTTCCTCGGTTTGGTGGTCATAGCGCGAGCAAAACACCCGATCCCTTCCCGAACTCGGAAGTTAAGTGCCGCCGCGCCAATGGTACTGCGTCTCAAGACGTGGGAGAGTAGGTCACCGCCAAACCTAGAAAGAAACACAAAAAACTCTCATGACGATAAAGCGATAAAAAACCAAATAGCCCTCGGGACTTGTGCCCTGGGGCTTTTTTGTTGCGAACAAACGCTGATATCGCTGAAGCAAGGCTCCCTGCAAGGTGATCCGAACCCCAACTGTCTGACGCACGCCGCACGCGGGCCCTCTGGCGATACGACCACAGCAACGTCAGGCTGCATTCCCCACTGGGCAACAAGCGCCAGCAGAAGCGCGCCGTACGCTTGAACAATATGAGGGCTCCGCGACCGGCGTCCCTTCCTCGCCCTGCGTTAGGATGAACGCCGTCTGGGCGTCCGAAAGCCTGCTCGCCTCCATGCTTTTCCGCTCTTCTCCCAGCCGGGAAAGCGGAGCGGAAAACTCCAGGTTCAAGCGACCCAGCTTCCGGGGGGCAGAGCAGAGCCTGTTACCGCGGATATCGCCGCATCGGCCTCGCCTCCATCTGATCGGCCGCATCCGGGCTTACCTTGCAGGTTTCACTGCCAACATCGCCTGCGCCGCCCGCTGTTACATTGACCGCGATGGACGCTGGGGCCTTGTGCACTCGGTTTGATCCAACGCGGCGCTTGAACACGCAACCTCAAAGACGCTAATCAGATGACAAGAGGATTAGAGCGAGGGGCGAACGTGAGCGGCAACAATCCTGGTGAGCATCGTCGCACCCTGACGCTGCGCGACGTTTCCGAGGCCTCCGGTGTTTCCGAAATGACGGTCAGCCGTGTCCTACGCAATCGAGGCGACGTGTCGGAAGCCACGCGGGAACGCGTTTTGGAAGCCGCCAAGCGGCTTGGTTACGTTCCCAACAAGATCGCCGGTGCGCTGGCGTCGCAGCGGGTCAACCTGATTGCCGTGATCATTCCGTCTCTGTCCAACCTGGTCTTCCCGGAAGTCCTGAGCGGCATTTCTCAAGAGCTTGAGGAGACCGGACTTCAACCGGTCTTCGGCGTGACAAACTACTCTGCCGAACGCGAAGAACTCGTGCTTTACGAAATGCTCTCCTGGCGCCCCTCCGGCGTGATCATCGCCGGACTGGAGCATACGGCGGCCGCGCGGGCGATGCTGGAAAACGCCGGGATCCCGATTGTCGAGATCATGGACGTCGATGGTCCCGTCGTGGACTCGGTCGTGGGCATTTCCCACAAGCGCGCCGGATTGGAGATGGCAAGGGCGATCGTCAAGGCGGGCTATCGCAAGATCGCGTTCCTGGGCACCAAGATGCCGGACGACCACCGCGCCCGCAAGCGGCTGGAAGGCTTCGAGGCAGGGTTGGCGGAGGCTGGCATCGAATTGGTCGAGCGGGAGTTCTATTCCGGCGGATCGGCGCTTCTGAAGGGGCGGGAGATGACTGCCGCCGTTCTGGCCCGGAACCCGGACGTGGATTTCCTTTACTATTCCAACGACATGATTGGCGCAGGGGGGCTGCTTTACTGCCTCGACAGTGGAATCGATGTGCCCGAGCATGTCGGATTGGCTGGCTTCAACGGGGTTGAACTGCTTGACGGCCTGCCGCGCAAGCTGGCCACCATGGACGCCTGCCGCCGGGAAATCGGCCGGCGCGCCGCGGCGATCATTGCCGGGCATAGCGAAAGCGGGTTGATCGGCGGCGAAAGGATCGAGCTCACGCCAGTGCTTGAGCTGGGCCACACCATCCGTAACCGCTAGCTGCGCGGCGCCTAACGGCGCAGGATGTAGATATCCATGATCCAACCGTGCCGGGCGCGCGCCTCTGCCCGCGTCTGAACGATCAGAGGGCCAGTGTCTTCAAGCGTGCCCGACAGGATTATCTGCTCGGCCATGCCAACGTAGGCGCCCCACCATATGCTGATGCCCTGTGGATCCAGGGTCTGAAACGAACATTCGCCGTCCAGCATGATGGCGAGTGTATCCGCGTCGGCCCGCCATCCGTGGTCGCGCAACTGGCGACCGGTCGTTACCAGGAACGGCGCTCCGATCTCGTTGATCGGAATCGCATGTGCCGCCGTAAGCGCCTGAAGCGAGGTGATGCCCGGTATGACCGTCACCGTGACAGGCAGGATGCGCCCGACCCGTTCGGCGATCCGTAACGTGCTGTCGTAAAGCGACGGGTCACCCCAGACCAGAAGGGCGACCCGCCCCTCTGTCCCGCAATGCGTGCGGATGGTTTGTTCCCAGACCCCGGCGATGGCGTCATGCCAGTCGTCGACGCCGCCACGGTAGCTCGGGTTCGCGGCATCGCGGACCGGTAGGTCGAATTCGGCGATCGTCGTGCGCGGGTTGGTCAGAACCTGAGAGCAGATGGTGTGGCGCAGTTCTGCCAGGTCCGCCTTGTTGTCGCCCTTGCGCGGAATCATGATCAGGTCGGCGGCATTCATCGATTTGATCGCCTGAAGCGTCAGGTGATCGGGATTGCCGGTGCCGATGCCGATGAGAAGAAGTTCGATCATGTCCGCCTCAGGGCTTTTCTTGCAATTGACCTCGCGCAAGTAAATGCGCGAGGTCAGGTCGACAGTGCAACCAATGCGCTCAGACGCGGCCGCTGTTCCAGGCGCGAGCGCAAAGCCAGCCCAGGGCAGCCCAGCTTGCGAGACCGACGCCAAGTGCGCGGCTAGCGAACTCTGCCCCCAGCTCAGCTGGGGCCGAACCGAAGTACTCATCCAGATGCGGCGCGCCGATAACGTGCGGCGCCGCCAGAAGAACACCCGCTGCGACAGCTGCTGCCACGCTGCGCCCATAGGCAAGAAGCGCGAGTCCGCCGCCGGTCGCCACAACCGTACCCAGCCACCAGATTTGCCGCTGTGTGATGTCCGCGCCTACGGAGCCGGGAAGCTCGGGTGCCAGGCCCATTGCCGGTGCAAGCTGCAGGGCGACGAAGCCCGCCACACCCCAAAGAACGCCCTCGCGCGTGTCGATCTTGCGGCCCAGCTGTTCGGCAAGCGCGAACCCGGCAACAAGCATCAGCCCGTAACCCGCATAGATCAGCCCGGTGAACAGAACGGTCAGCGCATTCCGGGTCAGCGCGGAATCACCGCCCTGTTCGCCGGCAGCGCCATCTACGTGGTCTTGGGAATGACCGTCATCGCCGTTATCGTCCGAATGGCCTTCCGCTGCAGGGGCATTGCCGGCCGTCTCAAAGTGGACGAGCGCGCCAGTTTCATATTTCTCACCCAGAAGGATCAGCTCCTGGATGAAAGCGAAATGCAGCAGAGCCGAAAACAGCCCCGCTGCAAAGCCGGCGACTAACCCGCCGACAAACAGACGTTGAATCATGTGATCAGGTCTATCCGGCCCGCCTTAGTGGCAGGGGAAGCCCGTCGAGTGACGCATGTCATGCGCCGCATCGTGCAGCGTCGCGGACTGTGCATGACCGGCGAAGAAAATCACCGTTGCGCCAACCAGCGCGGCAAAGACGATCGAGGCAAGGGCGGTGCCGGTTTTGGCGGCGGTTTGGGTCATCGCGTTCATTTCAATCTCCTTGGCCGTCACACCCGACGGCATTCGCGTTACCATCCTGCATGGCCGGTCTCCTGACTCGCGGGTCACAGCCTGCTTTCCGCCTTCCCGATCGGGTTTCCCCGCCCAGTGGCACTCGGAAAGCCGCTCGCCGCTTACAGTCGCGGGGGCGGTTGGGGCTTTGGGTGCCGCCTTTGGTCCACCCTTCCCCATTCCCGTTTCAGTCCGGACGCTTCGCGCCGCATGGACACCATACAGCTTCCATCTGCCCTTATACCCCGGCCGCGGTCAAGGTGGAATCGCGGCAAGTTGCTGCCAAAACGCGACCCCGGCCCATTCACGCGAAGATTGCCGCCCAGGCATGGCGCAAGGGTGCGCCTAACCGGGGATCCTTGCGATTGCCTTGGTTCGCAGCGCCCCCAAGGGGCGGGCGTCGGCAAAGTTACCATCGGGCGATGAAAGGTACATCCGCGCGAAAATCAGCAGGTCGGGCAGATCGGCTCCTGACACGTCTCCGAAGAGGTAAGCGGTCTTTCCCGGCGCGCGCACCGCCAGCGTCGGGGATCGGCTGCAGCCTGACATGCATTCCGTTCCGCGCACCGTGATCGGCAGGTGCGCGGCCCGGAACGCAGTCGCAAGCGTTGCGACAAGCTCGCCCTGGGCAGGACCGCAGGACATGCAGACGGTGACGGTCGTCCCCGTCATCCGGCTTCCGCCAGCGGACCGATCAGGATCAGTGCCGGGCCGTCCGACGCCTCTTGCGCGATCAGTTGCTCCATCGTCGCGACGGTCCCTCGGACGATCTTCTGTGCCGGGGTCGATACGCTTTCGGCCAGAAGCGCCGGGGTGTCCCAGGACAACCCCGCATCCGTCAGCCGACGCGCCAGTTCCGCGAATGTGCGTTTGCCCATGAAGATCACGGTCGTCGCCGTCGGGTCGGCAAGGGCCGCGATGTTCATGTCTTCGGGCAGGGCGCCGGTGACGTCGTGGCCCGTTACGAACTGAACCCGGCGCGCCGTCAGCCGACGCGTCAGCGGTATCCCCGCCGCCGCCGCCGCCGCCATGGCAGAGGTGACGCCCGGAATGATCTCGTATCCGACCCCGGCTTCGCGACAGGCGGTGATCTCTTCCTCGAGTCGGCCGAACATCCCGCTGTCACCGGACTTGAGCCGCACCACCTTCGCGCCCGAGGTCGCGTAATCGACCAGCAGGCGGCTGACGTGGTCCTGCTTGGGGGACGCGCGTCCGGCGCGCTTGCCGACCCCAACCAGATCCGCGCCATCGCGTGCATGGGACAGGATCGGGCCAGAGGACAGATCGTCGAACAGGACAGCGTCGGCGTTTTGCAGCCTGTTGACGGCCTTCAGCGTCAAAAGCTCCGGATCGCCCGGCCCGGAAGAGACGAAACTGACGAAACCCTTCATGTGGCCTCCGCGATCAGGTGGAAGAACGTGCCCGTGGCCAGTCCGCGGCGCGACCCGGTTTCGGGCACTGCGGCGTCGTTCGCGTCCACAACCTGGGCCAGCGCCATATCCGGCTGTTCAACGATCGTCGAGTAGTGAAATTCATGGCCGCGCAACTGTGCGCCGACGGGATGTCCCGGTATTGGCGCGACAAGCCGCGCAGAGCGGTAGCCCAGGTGCATCTTGCGCTTCTCGAACGAAGTGACCAGGCCCAGAAGCCCCAGCATTTCGTGCCGTGTGCCCGATCTGTCGATGATCGCGGTCCCCATCGCCATGTAGCCGCCGCACTCGCCGTGGACGGGACGATTTTCCGCGAAGCGCCGCGTTGCGGCCCGGAACCGCGTTGCCGTGGCAAGGCGCGCGCCATGCAGCTCTGGGTAGCCACCCGGCAGCCAGCAGCAGTCGGCACTGTCGTCGGGCCCCTCGTCCGCGAGCGGAGAAAACGGCAGTATCTCGGCACCCGCCCTGCGCCATCCGTCCAGAAGATGCGGGTAGACGAAGGAAAACGCCTCGTCCCGCGCGAGCGCGATCCTTTGACCGGGCGGCACCGTCGCAGCCGGAGGCTGCGGCGCCAATCGGGTCTTGCCCGCGGCACGGCGCAGGGCGTCAAGGTCCAGATGCTGCGCGACGAACTCTGCCGCCTCGACCAAGATGCGGTTCAGTTCCGGCGTCTCTTCGGCCTGAACCAGGCCCAGGTGCCGCTCGGGCAGTTCTATCGTCGCGCGGCGGGGAAGGGCGCCGAACACGCGGATGCCCGCGGCATCGAGACCCGCCCTGACCAACGCCTCGTGCCGGGGGGAGGCGACCCGGTTCAAGACTACCCCGGCGACCGATACGTCCGGGCGCATCGTGGCAAAGCCAAGCGCCACCGCTGCTGCCGATTGCGCCTGGCCGGATACGTCAAGCACCAGGATGACCGGCCACCCGGTCAGGGCGGACAGATCGGCCGAAGCCCCGGTGCCGGATTCGCCTTTCACGGCCACCCCGTCGAAAAGCCCCATCGAGCCCTCGGCCAGAACAATGTCCGCACCCTCGGCCGCGGCGATCAGGCCCGCGATGCGGTCTTCGGCCATCGCCCAGGTGTCAAGGTTGACAGAATGCCGTCCGGAGGCCGCCCGGTGGAAAGCCGGATCAATGTAGTCCGGCCCCGACTTGAACGGCTGGACGGTCAGGCCCTGCTGACGGAAAGCGCCCAGCAGACCCAGCATGACGGTCGTCTTGCCAGTGCCCGAGGCCGGTGCCGATATGATCAGCCCGTCAGAGATCACCGCGCGTCCTTTCCGTGTCGCCGCGCAACTGTGCACGGAGAAAAAAGATATGGCCCCTGCTGATCAAGATCCGGTCTCCGGGAATCGCGGATGGGTGCCCACGGGCCGATAGCGGCGGTCGTAGTCTCCGGCGTACAGTCGGCTTTCGTCGAAGTCCTCGGCACCGATCGAGCGACCGACAAAGATCAGCGCCGTGCGCTCCATCTCGGCGCCGACGGCGGTCTCCAGCGTCTCCAGTGTCGCCCTGACGATGCGCTGATCCGGCCAGCTTGCGCGCCAGATCACGGCGACGGGGCAATCCGCGCCGTAATGCGGCGAAAGCTCTGCCACCACGCGGTCAAGCACGTGCACGGACAGGTGGATCGCCAGAACGGCGCCGGTCCGTGCAAAGTTCTCAAGCGTCTCGCCTGCGGGCATGGAGGTCGCGCGCCCCGATGTCCGTGTCAGAACGACCGATTGCACCACGCCCGGCAACGTCAATTCGGCCCCCAGGGCTGCGGCCGCCGCCGCGAAGGAGGGCACGCCCGGCGTCACGTCGTAGGGAATGCCAAGCTCCCGCAGACGGCGAAGCTGCTCTCCCATCGCGGACCAGACCGAAAGGTCGCCCGAATGCAGGCGCGCCACGTCCTGCCCCTTGGCATGCGCGTCCGCGATCTCAGCGACGATCTCGTCCAGCGACAGGGGCGCGGTGTTCACGATCCGCGCACCCGGGGGGCAATGGCCCAGAACCGCCTCGGGGACCAGCGAACCCGCGTATAGACAGACCGGACAGGACGCGATCAGGTCGCGCCCGCGTAGGGTCAGAAGGTCTGGCGCGCCCGGTCCGGCGCCGATGAAATGCACTGTCATTCGTCTCTCCCGATTGCGATGGCGGCCGTGGCCAGCCCGTCGCCCGATACTACCCTTGGCCCCAGAAGCCGCGCCCCCGGACCGGCCGCAGCCAGCGCCGCAGCCTCTGCCAGCGATCCCGTCCCGAAACGTTCGGCGACCCGCGCCGATGCGCCCAGCACCTCCTGCGCGCCAAGTTGCGCGCGCCCCACCGCCTGCACGGCCAGCCCGAGCCGCGCGGCTGCCGCGCAGAGGGCTGGCGCCCCGGCCTTTTCCTCGGCGGTGGCCAGCAGGTCAGCGCCGCCACCCGCACGCTGCACCGCGTCGATCAGTGACAACTCTGTCGCCGCTTGCCGAAATCCAACGCCCGCAACCCTCATGTCGTGACGCTCCACTGAACGACGGGCCGCGCGGGCATCCAGCCCCGCATCCGCCCAAGGGGTTCGGACGCGGCAAGCTCGATCCGCAGCAGCGACCCGCCCTTTTCGGCGTGACAAGCTGCCAGCAGCGCCTCGGTCTCGATGGTGACGGCATTCACGACCAGCCGCGTTCCCGCAGGCACAGCGGCCCAGACCGCGTCGATCGCCGCCGCCGTCGCGCCGCCGCCGATGAAGACGGCATCGGGGCACGGCAGTTCGTTCAGCGCGTCCGGCCAGGCCGCCTCGGTCACCGTCACGCGATGGGATAGGCCGAAAGCGGCCGCATTGGCGCGCACGTTCGCGGCCCGGTCGGTCCGCGACTCGACGGCAGAGGCGCGCGCTCCGGGTGCGGCAAGGCACCATTCGACAGCGATGGAGCCCGAACCGGCGCCCAGATCCCACAGGACCTCGCCCGGTCGTGGTGCCAGCGCGGACAGGGTCAGCGCCCGGATCGGTCGCTTCGTCATCACGCCGTCCGAGATGAACAGGTCATCGGGCAAGCCCGAGGCGTGCGGCAGTCCCGCCGCCCCGTCCGCCTCGATCGCCACAGCGACCGGATAGGCCGCGTCGCGCACGGTGCAATGCTGCGCTGCGGTCCGCCGGATTTTCTCCGCCGGCCCGCCGAGCGATTCCAGCACCATCAGCGCCGAGGCGCCGAAACCGCGCGCGGTCAGCCAATCCGCCAGCGCCGGAACCGCGTCCCCGTCGCGCAGCAGGCAGATCGCGCGGACCCCGCGCCCGAGGATCGGGACGAGTCGCTCGAACGGGGCGGCGTGCAGGCCCAGGCACAGGGTTTCTTCAAGCCGCCATCCCAGGCGCGATGCCGCCAGTGAGAATGTCGATGGCGCGGGGTGACACACCCACTCGCCATCCGTCAGATGGCTGGACAGCGACCCGCCCGCGCCGTGCCAGAAGGGATCGCCCGAGGCCAGGACCACGACCCTGCGCCCGCGCTCTGCCAGGACAGGCGCTACGCTGAATGGAACGGGCCATTCCCGACCACGCTTTCCGGCGCCTGCAAGCGCCAGGTGACGCGGGCCGCCGAAGATGCTATCCGCCGTTGCCAGCGCCGCGCGGCTTGCCTCGGAAAGGCCAGCCAAGCCGTCCTCGCCAAGTCCGATGATCGTCAGCCAGGGATCAGACATGACGCGCGTCCTCCTTCTGGGCGGTACGACCGAAGCCAGCCAGCTTGCCCGCCACCTTGCGGCGCTTGGCGTCGACGCCGTCTTTTCCTACGCGGGCCGGACCGACGCGCCCGTGGCCCAGCCGCTGCCGACGCGGATCGGCGGGTTTGGCGGCGTCGGCGGGCTTGTCCGTTATCTGAAGGACGAAAGCATAACCCATGTGGTCGACGCGACCCACCCCTTCGCCGCGCAGATGAGCCGGAACGCGATTGCCGCGTGCGAACAAGCTCGCGTGCCGCTTTGCGCGTTCGAGCGGGCGCCCTGGGTGGCGGGTCCGGGCGACAGCTGGATCAATGTCGGCGATATCGCGGGTGCCGTGGCGGCGCTGCCCGATGATGCCGCCCGCGTCTTTCTTGCCATTGGCAAGCAGAACCTGCGGGACTTCGCCGCAAGGCCCCAGCACCACTATCTGTTGCGCCTTGTCGATCAACCCGAAGCGCCGCTGCCGCTGCCGGACGCTGCCGCCATCATCGCCCGCGGGCCCTTCGACGAGGCGGGTGACCGCGCGCTTCTGGCCGATCATCGCATCGACTGGATCGTGGCCAAGAACGCCGGTGGCACCGGAGCGCGGGCCAAGCTTGACGCCGCGCGCGCGCTGCGGATCCCGGTGATCCTGATTGACCGGCCCGAATTGCCGCCCCGCCGGATCACAGACAGCATCGATGGGGTGATGGCGTTCCTGGATCACCGCACCGACCTTGGGGTGTAGACGAAGCGGCCCACATGACGTGTGTCGGCATTGCCGACGATGACGACCGTCCGCATGTCTGCCATTTCCGGTGTCGCCTCGCCCAACCGGACGGTCAAAAGCCGCTCTTCCGGCGTCGTGACCGCGCGAGCGAAGGAAATCAGGCGGTCGGACCCGCATTCCTCGCGCAGGATGTCCAGCGCGCGGGCGAACTGGTGCGGACGGCTTTTCGAGCGCGGATTGTAGAACGCCATCGCGAAGCCGGCTTGCGCCGCCAGCCGCAGCCGGTGCTCGACCAGGTCCCAGGGCTTGAGGTTGTCCGACAGGTTGATCGCGCAGAAATCGTGACCGAGCGGCGCGCCAAGACGCGACGCCGCTGCCAGCATCGCCGTGATGCCCGGCAGGATCCGGATGTCGAAGGCATCGGGATCGGTCCGCGACTCCAGCGCCTCGAAGAGCGCCGAGGCCATGGCGAAGACACCGGGATCGCCGGATGACACGATCACGACGCGGCGGCCGTCGGCGGCCATGTCCAGCGCATGGTTGGCCCGGTCGAGTTCGACCCGGTTGTCCGACGGGTGCAGCGTCAGCCCCTCACGCGCGGCGACACGCGCGACGTAGGGGATATAACCCACGACGTCGGTCGCCTCTGCCAGGACAGCGCGCACCTCTTCGGTCACAAGGCGTTCGTCCCCCGGCCCAAGGCCCGCGACAGCGATCCAGCCGCTCATGGCCGGCGCCCCTGGCCGTGAACGACGACGATCGAGAAATACGGCGCTTCTTCGGCCTCGGTCAGCCGCTGAACCCGCTGCCCCTGCATCGTGCCGCGTTCGACGATCCATGCGGCATCCAGCCGCCCGGCCTCGGCCAGAGCGCGGCGCAACTTGGGCAGGTTGCGCCCGATCTTCATGATGACCAGCGCGTCGGTGTCGCGCGCCCGCTTGGCCAGTTCGTCTTCCGGCAAGGTGGCCATCGCGACGGTCAGAACATCGTCGCCCCAGGTGATCGGCATCCCGGTCGCGGTCCAGCAGCCCGACATGCCGGTGATACCCGGAACCACTTCGACCTCGGCGCGGCCTTGCAGGCGCGAATGAAGATGCATGAACGATCCATAGAAGAACGGATCGCCCTCGCACAGCACCACCACGGTTTCGTCCCTGGCCAGATCGCCAAGCCGCTTTGCCCAGTCCTCGTAGAACTCGGACAGAAGACGGTTGTATTCCGGGTCGGAGAAGTGGATCTCGGTCGTGACCGGGTATTCCATCGGGTATTCGGCGACGCCCTCGGCGATCATGCCGTTGACGATCTGGCGGGCCTGCCCGGTCAGCCCCGCCTTGCGGAAATAGGCGACGTGGCGCGCGGAGCGGATCAAGCGGTCGGCCTTTACGCTCATCAAGTCGGGATCGCCGGGGCCGAGGCCCACGCAGATGACCTTGCCCATGATCACTCCTTCCGGCTGGCCAAAGCGTTGACGGCGGCCACGGTGATGGCCGAACCACCCAGCCGTCCCTTTACGATGACCGAGGGCGCAGGCAGGTCCTCCATCAGCGCGTCCTTGGATTCTGCCGCGCCCACGAAGCCGACCGGGCAGCCGATGATCGCCGCGGGGCGCGGGCAGGCGGGGTCTTCCAGCATGTTCAGAAGGTGGAACAGCGCTGTCGGCGCGTTGCCGATGGCAACCACAGCGCCATCCAGATACGGCCGCCAAAGTTCCAGCGCGGCCGCTGAACGGGTGTTGCCCATCTCGCGCGCCATCTCTGCCACCCGCGGGTCGTGCAGAGTGCAGATGACCTCGTTTCCGGCGGGCAGACGCGGCCTCGTGATCCCTTCGCTGACCATGCGCGCGTCGCACAGGATCGGCGCGCCCGCTTCCAGCGCAGCGCGCGCCGCGATGGCCATGCCGGGGGAAAAGCGCACATGCTCCTCCAGCCCCACCATTCCCGCAGCGTGGATCATGCGAACGACGACGACCTCTTCCTCAGGGGTGAAACGGGCCAGGTCGGCCTCGGCGCGGATTGTGGCGAAGCTCTCAAGGTAAATCGCGGCGCCGTCGGTCTGGTAGCTATGAGGCATTTTCGGTCTCGAACAAGGAATCTGGATTTGCGGCTAGGGTCTGGGTCGACAGCCCGGTCGCCGAGGGCGTTCCGGCGGCGGTGCCGCCGAGGATAAGGTCGACGGTGCCGTCCGCGCGCCCCACCAGCGTGCGCGGCGCCGGTCCGGGGTGGGCGCAGCCCTTTGCGCATCCCGACACATGCAGCAGCGCGCCTTCTGGCAGCGCTGGCGCCAGGGCACGGGCAAGCGCGCGCGTGCCGATCAGGGCCTGCGGACAGCCGGGCGCACCGGTGCAGGCGGTTACGCGCAGCAGCGGATCGTCGGCTTTCGTGATCAGTCCGGGAAAGTCCGGCGCGGCGGTTGCCCCTTCGATCAGCAGCATTCGCCAGGGCGTGACCCGCAGCGCCCCGAAGTCGGCCAGCGCGGCAAGGGTTTCGGACCGCATCTGCCCGAACTCGAACCCGACCATATATCCCCGGCCCACCGAGCCGGGTGCCGGCGCGGGCGTGACTGTGCGGGGCATAGCGGGCGTTTCGAGGAAGGCATCGGGCAGGATGACGCCGCGCGCGATGTGAGACGCCATGCGCCCTCGCCCGTCGGGTGCGCCGCCGGTTTGCAGGAACCAGCGGGCAAGCTCGACCGCACGGTCCGCGACGGTGTCGATCGTCGCGCTTGCGCCGGTCCCGAGCGCGTCCGCACGGACCAGCAGCCCGCCGGGCGCGGCCTCGATCCTGATGTCGGCCGAAACGCCGGACAAGACGGGTTCGGCGCCGCAGTCGACGGCGTAACCGAACTTTCCGGGCGTCGCGGGCGCACCCGGCGCGGTCAGCGCGTCGGCCAGTCGCGCGACGACATCCTGCACAACATCGCCGTCCTGCCAGAACGGGGTCACGACGATGTTGCGGCGGCTTTCGGCCTCGGTCGATTCGTCGATGAGCCCAAGGTCCGACAGTCCCTGGATCAATGGAGCATGCCTGTCTTCACCGACCCCGCGAAGCTGGATGTTGGCGCGCGCCGAAAGGTCGATCAGCCCGTTGCCGTAGCGCGCGGACAATTCCGCGATACCCTTGGCCTGGGCGGAGGTCAGACGGCCGCCGCGCGTGCGCACCCGCACAACCAGCCCATCGCCCGACATCATCGGACGCAGCGCGCCCGGACACCAGCCCTGAATGATCGGCGCGCTCATGTTGACCCTCCCATCGCAATGGAATTCCGGCGTGTCACCCAAAGCCCCGAATCGCGCAACGCGGCAAAGCGGTCGCGCATGGCCTGCAGGGCCGCGGGGTTTTCCCGCTCCATGAACGCCACGACGTCGTCCCGGCCAAGGGTGGCTTCGTGATAAAGATCGAACAGGTGGGCGGGAACCACGCGCGCCAGATGCGCGAAGGCCGCCATGTGATCCAGGGTCGCGGCAATCTCGGCGGCGCCGCGGAAGCCGTGGTTCATCATCCCGTCGGCCCAGTTCGGGTTCGAGGCGCGCGCACGCACGACGCGTCCGATCTCTTCGCCGACCGTACGGGCGCGCGGGTTGTCGGGGCGGGTCGCATCCAGATGGTAGAGCGCGGGCGCGTCCTTGCCCAACCGCGCGGCGGCGGCGGCAAAGCCGCCCTCATGCGCGGCATAGTCGGAGGCCAGCAGCAGGTCGGTTTCGACCAGGTCCTGCACATGGACAAACCCGTCGGCATCCAGCACCCGCCGTTCTAGCGCCTGCCGCTCCTGCCGCGCGCCGCCCGACTGGTCCAGCGCCCATTCCGAGCCGGAAAGCCATGCCTCGCCAGCAGCAAGCCTGCCCTCGGGGCCATAGTCCTCGATCGCCTCTCCCATCGACAGGCCGTAGAGTCCGGGCTTGGGGCCGAAGACGCGGGGGGTGGCGGTCAGGTAGGGGTTGTCCTCGGGCGATTCCTCCCGCGTCGCGAGGGTCGCGGAGGCGGCCTCGAACAACTGCGCAAGGCCGGGGAAGACGTCCCGGAACAGGCCCGAGACGCGCAACGTGACATCGATGCGGGGGCGGCGCAGCAGCGCCAGCGGGACCACCTCGAAGCCGGAAACGCGCTCTGACCCTTCGTCCCATTTCGGGGCAAGACCCGCCAGGTGCAGCGCCATGGCGAATTCCTCGCCCGCCGTCCGCATCGTCGCGGACCCCCACAGGTCGATGACCAGCGATTTCGGCCAGTCGCCGTGATCCTGCAGGTGGCGGCGCAACAGTTCCTCGGCCAGCTTCACGCCCTGCGCGTGGGCCGCGCGCGACGGGACGGCACGCGGGTCGGTCGTGTAAAGGTTGCGGCCCGTGGGCAACACGTCGGATCGTCCGCGGAAGGGCGACCCCGAGGGTCCCGCGTCCACCCGCGCGCCGCTCAGCGCGGCCAAAAGGCCCCGTCGTTCCTCGGCCCCGCACTGGCCGGCCCCGAAGACATGCAACCCCTCGCCGTACTGGCTTTCCTTTATGTCGCAGACGAAGCGGTCGATCCGGGTGATCGCCTCTGCCGGAGAGGCGTCTTCGGGAATGCCCAGGTCATCCTCGACGCCGCGGCCCCGCGCCTCGTCGCGGATCGCCTGGATCAGACGGTCGCGGCGCGCGGGGTCAAGGCCGTCCGCGGTCGAATATTCGTCCAGAAGCCGTTCCAGCCGGCCCAGATCCTCGGGCACCGCGCTGTCGACCAGCGGGGGCGGCAGGTGCCCGATCGTGACCGCGCCGATCCGGCGCTTGGCCTGCGCGGCCTCACCCGGATCGTTGACGATGAACGGGTAGATGACCGGCAGGGCCCCGGTCAGCGCCTCGGGCCAGCAATCGGCGGACAGGGCCACCGACTTGCCAGGCAACCACTCAAGCGTGCCGTGCGCGCCGATGTGGATCAGCGCATGCAGGCCCTGGGACCTGAGCCACATATAGAAAGCAACGTAGCCGTGGCGCGGCGTGCGGCTCAGGTCGTGGTAATCGTCGCCACGGGTCTGCACTTCACCGCGTTCGGGCTGAAGTGCGACGATGGCACTGCCGCGCCGGAGCGCGCTGAAGCGGAAGTGGCCGTCTGCCACGGCGGGATCGGCTTCGGGTTGCCCCCAGGCGGCGAAAAGCGTGTCGGACAGCGCGGGCGGCAGCGTCTTCAGCAGGTCGCGATAGGCCGAAACCGGCCAGCAGAGCGTTTCCTCTGTCAGCGCATTGCCAAGGTTTTCGCCGGGTGCGACCGAATGGCCGCCCTCTTGCAGCGCGCCCAGGACACGCTCGACCGAGGCAAGGGCATCAAGGCCCACGGCGTGCGCCAGCTGATGCGCCTTGCCGGGGTATGTCGACAGCACCAGCGCCATCCTGCGATCCTCGGCGGGCGTCCGCGACAGCCGATGCCAACCCGCGACGCGATCGGCCACGGCCGCGATCCGGCCAGGATCGGCGCGGTGGGTAAAGCGGGAATACTGAAGGTCGGGATCCTTCTTGCCCGCGCTCTTGAAGCTGGCGACGCCCGCGAAGATCCGGCCATCCACCTCGGGCAGGACGACGTGCATGGCCAGGTCCGCGGGCGACAGCCCGCGTTCGGCGCCCGCCCATTCCTTGCGTCGTGCCGTCGACAGGGCGACCTGAAAGACGGGGCATCCGGCGGCGTCGAGCGCCGAGGGCGCGCCATCGGATCCCCGCGCCGAAAACGCCGTCGCGTTCACGATCGCGGCAGGGGCCAGGCGTGCCAGCTCTGACCTGAGCCAGTGCGCCGCGCCTGCGTCCTTGAGGCTTGGCGCGAAGGCGCCCAGAGTGTCGAAGCCGCGCGCGTCCAGCGCGGCGATCAGGGCGTCGACAGGATCCGTGTCGGCCGAGGTCAGGTAGGAGCGGTAGAAGGTAACAATCGCCAGCGGCCGGTCCGTGCCGTGCGGGGCGGGGGTCACGCCGACCCCCGGCCGATACCAGCCGAAAGCGGGAACCGTCTTTTCGCCCGTCACGGGGCCTGCGTATAGTCCCGCCGCCAGCGCCATCTGCTGCAGCGCCGCCTGCGCGGCGACGGCGCCGCCCGCGTCGCACAGCGTCTGAAGCCGCCGAAGCGTGGATTTCGGCAGGGTGGAAAGCTCGTCCAGGCGCGGATCCTCGCGCCCGTCCGCGGGCAGAATCGCCAGCGCGATGCCGTTGCGCCGGGCCAGATCCTGCACCTGCGCCAGCCCGTAGGGCCAGTAGCTTTCACCACCGATCAGTCGGATAAGGATGCCCTTGGCACCCGACAACGTCCGCTCGGCATAGGTGTCAACAGACAGCGGATGGCGCAAGGCGACCAGGTTGGCCAGCCGAAGGGGCGGCAGCTTGCCCGCCGCGCGATGCCAGCCTGCCGCGAAGGCTCCAAGGTCGCTGTCGGAAAACGAAAGCGCCACCAACTCGGCCGGATCCTGGCCAAGGTCGGTGGGCGTTTCGGTTTCCTCGAGCCCGTGGCTTTCGCGGAAGACGACATGCATCGCGGATCAGACCCCTGCGGCTTCCGGCACCAGGACCGCGCGGATCGCGGCTGGGTCGACGTCATCGTGTTCGCCGATGACGACAAGTTTCGAGACGCGCGGCGCGTCGCCCCAAGGCCTGTCGAACTGCGCGCGCACGCGTTCGCCCACGGCCTGCACCAGAAGGCGCATCGGCTTGCCGGTCACGGCGACGTAACCCTTGACGCGCAGGATGTTCTGTTCGCGGGCAAGGCGCACGATCGCGCCCTTCAGCGCCTCGGCGTCGGCCACTTCGGGAAGGTCGATCACCACCGTGTCGAAGTCGTCGTGTTCGTGGTCGTCATGCCCGTCGTGATGCGAGGGGCGCGCGTCCAGGTCGTCCTCGGCGGCGGCGCCAAGACCCAGGATCACCGCCGGATCGATCCGCCCCTCTTCCATCGCGAGGATCGGCAGCTTGCGCGGCGCCTCGGCCTCGATCACCGCGCGCGCGGCGGCAAGGCCGCTGTCCCCCGCGAGGTCCGCCTTGGACAGCAGCACGATGTCGGCGCAGGCGATCTGGTCCTCGAACACCTCGGACAGCGGTGTTTCGTGATCGATGCTGTCGTCAGCCTCGCGCTGGGCCTGAACCGCATCGACGTCGGGCGCGAACCGGCCCGCGGCGACCGCCTCGGCATCGGCCAGAGCGATGACGCCGTCCACGGTGATGCGCGAACGGATCGCAGGCCAGTCGAAGGCCTTCAAGAGCGGCTTGGGCAGCGCAAGCCCAGAGGTCTCGATCAGGATGTGGTCGGGACGCTGCGGCAGCGCCATCAGCGCCTCGATCGTCGGGATGAAGTCGTCGGCGACGGTGCAGCAGATGCAGCCGTTCGCAAGTTCGACGATATTCTCCGCCGGGCAGTTTTCGTCGGCGCAGGATTTCAGGATGTCGCCATCAACGCCCACGGTTCCGAATTCGTTGACCAGAACCGCCAGCCGCTTGCCCTGCGGGTTCTGCATCAGGTGGCGGATCAGCGTGGTCTTGCCCGCGCCCAGAAAGCCGGTGATGACGGTGACGGGGATTTTCGACAGGTCGGACATTCAGCTCTCCATCGGGGGAATACGGGCAAGCGACTGCTTGCGGAAGATCACGGGGCGGTCGCGCCAGGGCACAAGGCCGTCTTCGGTGGCCGCATAGGCGGCGGCGCCGGCAAGAATGTCCGCGACATGCGCGTCGGGATCCATCCCGCGGTAGACGTAGGACCATCGGCCGGGACCGGTCAGGGCGATGTTGCAGCCGTGGTCGCAGGCCGAAAGGCATTCCACCGGCACGATGCGCACGCCCGCGGGCGCGCCGGCCTGTTCCAGCGCTGCCATCAGGCGCGCGCCGGGGCGCACCTCACCCTCCGCGATGGGTTGTCCCATCCGGCAGGTCGTGCAGACATGAATCGTCACGGTCATTTTTTCGTCCTTCCTTGCGCCGAAGGGGGGACCCGCGGGGACATCCTGCGATGTCCGGGCCGGTCGCGGAACACCCCGTCCGCCGTCGCGTATCCTTCATGCTGGCAGGTCTCCCGGCTTGCGGATGTCGGGGCCTGTCACGGCCCCGGCGGCCCCGCCCCCTTCCCGGCATCTGCCAGTGGACTTGGGGGGCCTCTCCGGTCACGGTCGCGGGGGCGGCTGCGCTTCGGCGCCGGACCCCGAAAGGTCGCAAAGCCTGTCGCATTCCCTCTTCGCCTGCCATATGACAGGAACCAGCACCGCATCCCCTGAGGCATGGGTGCCCCCTTGTCAAGCAACGGAAGGGACCATGACAGAGCAGAAAGCGACCCATCCCGAAGAAGAGGCCCTTCGCCATGCCCAGAAGATGGCAAAGAAGAAGGCCGCGCGCGACAAGATCATGGCCACGAAAGAGGGCGAAAAGGGCCTGATCATCGTCCATACCGGGGCTGGAAAGGGCAAGAGTTCTTCCGCGTTCGGGATGATTCTGCGCTGCATCGCGCATCAAATGCCCTGCGCGGTCGTGCAATTCATCAAGGGCGCATGGTCGACCGGGGAACGCACCCTGATCGAGGCGCATTTCGGCGACCTGTGCCAGTTCTACGCCATGGGCGAGGGCTTCACCTGGGAAACCCAGGACAAGGACCGCGACATCGCCGCGGCCCGTCGCGGCTGGGAAAAGGCCAAGGAACTGATCCGCGATGAAAACAACCGCATGGTGGTGCTGGATGAGATCAACATTGCGCTGCGCTACGATTACCTGCCGATCACCGAGGTGGTGGAGTTCCTTGCGACCGAGAAACCCGCGATGACGCATGTGGTGCTGACAGGACGCAATGCCAAGGAAGAGCTGATCGAGATCGCGGACCTGGTGACCGAGATGACGCTGGTCAAGCACCCGTTCCGGTCGGGGATCAAGGGCCAGAAGGGCGTGGAGTTCTAGGGGCCAGGCCGGGGGCGCTGCCCCCGGACCCCCGGGATATTTGGGAAAAGAAGAAGGGATGGGCGCGGTGAAGGCGCTGATGATCCAGGGCTGCGGCTCGAATGTCGGCAAATCGCTTCTGGTCGCGGGGCTTGCGCGCGCGGCATTGCGGCGGGGGATCTCGGTCGCGCCGTTCAAGCCGCAGAACATGTCGAACAACGCGGCGGTGACCGTGGACGGGGGCGAAATCGGGCGGGCGCAGGCGCTTCAGGCGCTGGCGTCGGGGCTTGAGCCGCATACCGACATGAACCCCGTGCTGCTGAAACCGGAAACCGACACCGGCGCGCAGGTGGTGGTGCAGGGGCGGCGGCTGACGACGGTGCGGGCGCGCGACTACGCGGCGCTGAAGCCGCAGCTGATGGAGCGCGTACAGGAAAGCTTTTTGCGTCTGAAGGCCGGGCATGACCTGGTCATCGTCGAAGGCGCGGGCAGCCCGGCCGAGGTCAACCTGCGCCGGGGCGACATTGCGAACATGGGATTTGCGCGGGCGGCGGATGTGCCGGTGATCCTGGCCGGGGACATCGACCGTGGCGGCGTGATCGCGCAGATCATCGGGACGCAGGCGGTGCTGGACCCCGACGATGCCAGGATGGTCGCGGGCTTCCTGATCAACAAGTTCCGGGGGGATCCGAGCCTTTTCGACGATGGCTACCGGCTGATCGAGGCGCGGACGGGCTGGCGCGGGTACGGAGTGCTGCCCTATTTCCCCGACGCCTCGAAGCTTCCGGCGGAAGATGCGCTGGATCTGGGCGGGCGCGATGCGGGCGGACCCTTGAAGGTTGCCTGCCTCGCGTTTTCGCGGATCGCGAATTTCGACGATCTTGACCCGTTGAAGGTCGAGCCTTCCGTCAGCCTGACGATGGTCCGCGCGGGGCAGGCGATCCCCGGTGATGCCGCGCTTGTCATCCTGCCGGGCTCGAAATCGACGCGCGGTGATCTGGCCTTCTTGCGGGAGCAGGGTTGGGACATCGATCTTGCCGCGCATGTGCGCCGAGGTGGCCATGTTCTTGGCATCTGCGGAGGCTACCAGATGCTTGGCCGCATGATCGCCGATCCTGACGGGATCGAGGGGCCGGTGGGCAAGACGCCGGGTCTTGGCCTTCTGGACGTCGAAACGGTCATGACGCCGGACAAGCGGCTGACCCGCACCGCAGCCGTCCATGCCGAGACCGGCGCCGCGATGGATGGCTACGAGATCCACATCGGCCGGACGGAAGGTGCGGACCGGGCGCGGCCCTTCGCGCTGGTGGACGGCCAGCCGGAGGGCGCGGTTTCAGCCGACGGCCGCATCGCGGGCAGCTACCTGCATGGGATGTTTTCGGGCGACGCGTTCCGCGCGGCCTACCTTGCGCGGCTTGGCGTCGCCTCGTCGGCGCGCTACGGGGCAGGCGTCGAGGCCACGCTGGATGCGCTGGCCGATCACATGGAGGCGCATTTGGACGTCGAGGGGCTTCTGGCGCTTGCCCGGTGACCGGCTAGCGGACCATCCATTCGGTCGGTTCGTTTTCCTGCCAGCCCGTGCGGTGCAGAAGCGGGGTGTGGTCGGTGAACTCGGGCCAGCCCAGACACAGGTAGGCGCTGAATTCCCACCCCTCGGGCGTGTCGAACAAGGCTTCGATCGCGGAGGGTTCAAGGATCGAGACCATCCCCAGCCCCAGGTTTTCGGCCCGCGCGGCCAGCCACAGCGTGTGGATGGCCATCGCGGTTGACTGGTGCAGCGTCTCGGGCATGGTCCTGCGGCCAAGTCCGCGTCCTGCCGCGGGTTCCGTTTCGGTGAAGACCGCCAGGTGTTCCGGAGCGGCATCCAGCCCGGCAAGCTTCAGGCGCAGGTACTCCGAACGGGTCGCGTCATCGTAGGATGAGGCGGCATCGGCGTTGCAGCGTTCGAAGACGGAGCGGACCGAGGCGCGAAGACCGGCATCCTTGACGCGGATCACGCGCCAGGGCCGGGCGTTCCCGACCGAGGGCGCCGCGGCCATGGCGTGCCGCAGGCGCTGCAGCACGTCTTCTGGCACGGGGTCGATCCTGAAGTGCCGCACATCGCGCCGCCATTTCAGGATCTGCGACAGGATCTGGGCCTGTTCGGAGGTGAAGTTCATCTGCGTTCCGCTCCCCGCAGGGCCGTTTCAAGCCGTGCCCATTCATCCGCGCCGCCGGGCAGTCCCAGGCGCAGCCATTCTTGCGAATATGGAAATCGGCGCGACCAGATGTGATGCCGCGCCAGGAATGTCTGTGCCCCTGCCGCGTCGTCGGTGTCGTAGAGCCGGAAGAGCGTGGTGCCGCCGACGCTTGCCCACCCCGCGGCAGAGGCGATCGCGTCGAGCCTTTCGGCCTCATCCGCGAGCCGTGCGATCGTGTCGGCCGCCCAGTCGCCATCGGACAATGCGGCCTGGCCGATGGCGATCGCCGCGCCGCAGACTGGCCATGGACCGGCCATGTCCGAAAGCCGCGCGATTTCGGCGGGCGCGCCCAGGATGAAGCCAAGGCGCAGGCCCGCAAGCCCATAGAACTTGCCGAAGGAGCGCAGCACGAAAAGCCCGGCCCGGCCCGCATGTGGGGCCACCGAAAGCTCCGGGCAGGGATCGGCAAAGCTCTCGTCGACCACAAGCCGCCCCACACGCCCTGCAAGCGCCAACACCCCTTCCGGTGAGGTCTGCCGCCCGTCAGGGTTGTTCGGGTTCACGATCACGGCCAGGTCGGCCCCGGCAAGATCGTCGAGGGCCGGCACATCCTCCACCTGCCAACCTGCATTGCGCAGGGCCGCCGCGTGTTCGTTATAGGTGGGGGAAAGGACACGCGCGCAACCGGGTGGGCCCAGTCGCGGGATCATCTGGATTGCCGCCTGGGCGCCTGCGACGGCCAAGACCGCCGCCGGTGTCGCATAGGCAGCCGATGCGACACTTGCCAGGTCGGACTGCGCGCGGCGCGTTGGCAGATCCGTCCACGCGCTGGGGGGCAGGGGCGGAACCGGATAGGGAACGCGATTGATGCCGGTCGACAGGTCGATCCAGTCCGCGGCCGTTCCGCCGTAGGTCTCGATCGCCTGGTCCAGGTTGCCCCCGTGATCCCTCATGACAGCACCCACCCTGTCAACGCCAGAAGCGCGGTCAGCCCGGCAAGAAGCGCCACCATCTTCCTGAACAGGCCTAGCCCGCGCGCCAGGTCGGTGGCGTCGGGATCGGGTGCGCCGGCGTTGACCCAAGGCTCCTGCGCGATCCGGTCTGCGTAGACGCGCGGACCAGACAGGCGAATGCCAAGCGCGCCGGCCATCGCCGCTTCGGGCCACCCCGCATTCGGAGATCGGTGACGGCGCGCGTCGCGCATCATCACGGCGACCCCGCTGCGCCAGCGCCCGGACACCGCCGCCAGGAAAAGACCCGTCAGGCGGGCCGGAATGAGGTTCGCGACATCGTCGATCCGCGCTGCGGCCCAGCCAAAGGCCTCATGCCGCGGGGTGCGGTGGCCGATCATCGAATCAAGCGTGTTGATCGCCTTGTAGCCGACGATGCCGGGCAGGCCGAAGACCATGCCCCAGAACCACGGCGCGACGACGCCGTCGGATGCGTTTTCCGAAAGACTTTCCATGGCGGCGCGGGCGACGCCGGCGCCGTCAAGCTGGTTCGGGTCGCGGCCCACGATCATCGCGACCGCCTGCCGCGCGCCGTCAAGGTCGCCCCGCCAAAGGGGACGCGCCACCGCCTGAACGTGATCGTGCAGCGAGCGGGAGGCAAGGAACGGCCAGGCAAGAATCCCTTCGATCAGGACGCCCAGCCACCCGCCCGGCAGCAGGTTGGTGACGATCACCGCAATTTCCACGCAGACGCCGATGACGGCCAGCGCGGCGATCAGCCCGGCGAGTTTCCGGCGAAGAGGATCGGTTTCGTCGATGTTGAGCCAGCTGTCCAGGCGGTCGATAAGGCGGCCGATCCAGGTCACGGGATGGCCGATCCAGCGAAAGAGCCACGCGGGCCATCCCACCGCCGCATCGATCAGAAGCGCCACCAGCATTGCCGCCATGTCATCCCCCCACGCGAAACCGGACCGGCCGGCGGAAACCCGCGGCGCGCAGGCGCGTCCGCCAGTCCTTTGGCACCGTTCGGGGCGCAAATAGCAAGGCGCGCGCGGCTCCGGTATGGGCAATCGCATGCCCCAATGCACCAAGTTCGAGGGAAAGGTCCTGGGTCGGGTCGTCCTGCGGACCGCGCAGCGACAGCGTCCGCCTTGCGGATTCGCTGCTGATCCGTGCAAGTGCGTCGGCGCGGCCATCAAGGACAGCGCCTTTCCAGAGGGGCAGCAGGTCCGAGATGTCGGCAAAGCGCGTATCGCGCGGATCGGTCCGCTGCATTGGACCGAAGAAACCGCCCACGACGTCGAAGGCGGGCAGCGGTCCGGTACGATCCATCGCCGAGCCGATGCGCGACGCCCAGATCAGCTGCTCGGGCGAGGGAAACATCAGCGGGTCGCTTGCCCCTTCGCAGGCGATGCAGGCGCGGGCCAGATCCTCTGGCGTCCCGGTCCATCCCGACAGCCGCGCCAGCGCGACCAGCGCTGCGGTCGAGGCGCCAGCGCCCCCGCCCAAGGGCATGGTCGCGGCCAGGGTGTACCGACCGGATGGCGCTCTGCCGATCGCCGACAAAAGGCGGCGCGCGCGTTCCGGGGTGGCAAGCCGCTGGCCTTGCCCGTGAACATGAAGGCCGGCTGCCGGCTGCACCCGTCCCCGGACGGCGAATGCGGGGCAGGGCATCGTCACCAGGACGACCGGCCCGAATGGTCCAAGCCGTCCCTGAAGGAATTCGCCGAAATGGCCCGCGACGCGGACGCTGCGCGTGCTCATGCCGCGGTCCAGTTGACGGAGATGATGCTGAACCCACCGCCCGCAAGGGGACGGAGCCGGGTCACCGACAGCGGCGCGACTTCGAAGGCCAGCGCCGTGCTTGGCGATGAGAGCGCGTGCGCCAGGCCCGCGCGCACGATTCCCGCATGGGCAACGACCGCCACCCGTCCCGCAAGAGACGCAGCCCGTTCCAGCGCGGGTGCCGCCCTTTGGCACAGATCCTCGAAACTTTCGCCTGCGGGTGGCCGGTGGGCGGCAAGCGCCGCGCCCGACAAGGCGCCGATATCGGGAAGGTCGCTGTAGGGCAGGCCATCCCAGCCGCCGAAGTCCTGCTCCCAGAGCGCTTCATCCTGCGTGGCCCCGGCCTCGGGCCAAAGCGCCGCCAGCGTCTGGCGGCAGCGTAGCGCCGGGCTGACCAGGAAGTGATCCGGAGTGCCGATCGCCTGGCAGAGCGAGGTGATGCCCTTGGTGTCGCCAAGGTCCGCGGGCACGTCTGTCCGCCCGCACAGCCGCCCACCGGTGATCGCAGGCGCGTGGCGGATCAAAATCAACTCTGTCGCCTGTCCGCGCCGCACTGTCGCATTCCCTCTTTCGTGACGGGCCCGTTTCTGCTTTGAGACCGGACCATGAGCAAGACGATATTGATCACCGGGGGCGCCCGATCGGGCAAAAGCGGCATCGCCGAGACGATCGCGCTGAGTCTCGCGCCCCGCGCCGTCTATATCGCCACCGCCGAAGTGCGCGATCAGGAAATGGCCAGCCGCGTCGCTTTGCACCAGGAACGCCGCGGCGAGGAATGGTCGACCCTTGCCGAACCGCTGGACCTGGCCGGGGCGCTGGCGGCAACCGACGGGCAGGGGCCGCGCCTTGTGGATTGCCTGACGCTCTGGCTGACGAACCTGATGCTGGGGGGGCATGACTGGCGTGCCGCTGGACGCGCGCTGGCCGAGGCCCTGCCCGCGCAAACGGACCCTGTCATCTTCGTGACGAACGAGGTTGGCAGCGGTATAGTGCCCGACAACGCCCTTGCCCGCGAGTTCCGCGACGCGGCCGGGCTTCTGAATCAATGGATCGCCGCCGCCTCGGATGAGGTTATCCTGGCCGTTTCCGGCCTGCCGCTGAAAGTGAAATGACATGAGCCTGCCCTCCATATCCTCGCTGGCCGAGATCCCCGCTCTGATCGAAGCGCTGCCCGCCGCGGACGCCGCCGCAGCCGAAGCCGCGCGTGCGCGGCAGAACTCCTTGACCAAGCCGCCCGGATCGCTGGGCAGGCTCGAGCAACTGGCCGAGTTCATGGCAACCTGGCGCGGCACCGGACGGCCCGAGATCTGGCGCGCGCAGGCGTTGGTCTTTGCCGGTAATCACGGCATCTGCGCACAGGGCGTGAATCCCTATCCGCAGGAAGTGACGGCGCAGATGGTCGCCAACTTCGAAAGCGGCGGGGCGGCGATCAACCAGCTTTGCGCGGTGAACGGTGCCGATCTGACGGTGATCGCACTGGAACTGGGGCGTCCGACGGCCGATTTCACGCAAGGCCCCGCGATGTCGGAAACCGATTGCCTCGATGCGTTCTGGCAGGGCGCCTCGGCGGTCGATGAAGGCGCGGATGTGCTTGTCCTGGGGGAAATGGGTATCGGCAACTCGACCGTCGCGGCCGCGCTTGCCTCGGCCTGCTTCGGCGGGCCGGTGGCCGAATGGGTCGGACCCGGCACTGGGTCCGACAAGGCGGGAATCACGCGCAAGATCGACGCGATCGAGCGCGGGCTGAAGCGCCACGAAGCGCTTCTTGGCAACCCGATGGCGATTCTTGCCGCGCTGGGCGGGCGTGAACAGGCCGCGATCTGCGGCGCGGTGATGGCGGCACGCGCGGCGCGCATCCCCGTAATCCTTGACGGATTCATCTGCACGGCGGCGGCGGCTGTTCTTTATGCCGCCGACAAGCGGTTGCTGGATCACTGCCTTGTCGGCCACACCTCGGCCGAGCCGGGCCACCGCAAGCTTCTGGCGGCGATCCACAAGCGGCCGGTCCTGGAATTCGACATGCGCCTTGGCGAAGGCTCGGGCGCGGCCCTTGCGCTTGGCATCCTGCGCGCCGCGCTGGCGTGTCACAACGGCATGGCCACCTTCGGTGAAGCCGGCGTGTCAGAGGCATGATGCGCGACCGGGGCATCGGGATACGGCTGGACGAGGTTCGGCTTGCGCTGATGCTTCTCACACGGTTCCCCGTGGGCGGCTTCGCGGGTGTTGTGCCCTCGATGTCCGCGTCGGCCTGGGCCTGGCCCCTGGCCGGGGTCGCCGTCGGCGCAGTTGCCGCGGGGGGGCTTGCCCTGGCGCAGGGCCTGGGCCTGCCGCCGCCGGCCGCGGCGCTGCTTGCCCTGGCTGTGGGTGCGCTTTGCACCGGGGCGATGCATGAGGATGGCCTGGCTGACCTGGCCGATGGTTTCGGCGGTGGCGCGACCCGTGAGCGCAAGCTTGAGATCATGCGCGACAGCCGGATCGGCAGTTATGGCGTCGTCGCGCTTGTCCTGTCCCTGGGGTTCCGCGCCACGGCCATCGCAGCACTTTTCGGCGGCGGCGCGGGTTGGGCCCTGATCGGCCTTGCCGCCGTCACCCGCGCGATGCTGCCCACCGCTCTCGTGCTGCTGCCCGCGGCACGGTCCGACGGTCTGGGAAATGCCGCGGTTGGTGACGAGACGCCCGCCATTCCGGCGCTTGCGGTCGGGTTCCTGTGTCTTTTGCCGCTTGGCCTTGGCGCTGCGGTGGTCGTTTTCGGCGCTGTCGCCTTGGCGTCCGTTGGCCTTGGCCTGCTGGCACGGCGGCAGATCGGCGGCCAGACGGGCGATGTCCTGGGCGCCATGCAGCAGGCTGGCGAGATCGCAGGATGGGCCGCGCTGCTTTTCCTTGCGGCGTGACGACCGAGTTTCATCAAACCAGGGCCTGAATCTAGCGCTGGGCCTGCAAAGGCTTATTCCAAGCCCTCTTTATTTTTGATCAAAAGTTTGCCAAAAGCGCCTGAGCTTCTCAGGAGAGTCGCATGGCCCCGAATTCCGACATGATCGCCGGTGTGAACCGCGCCCGTCTGCAAGCCTTTGCCGAGCGCGAACAGCGCCGCTTCGCAAAGTCCCGTCCGCTGACCCGCAAGGCGCTGGAAAAGGGGGCAGAGGCCTATCTGGACGGCGTTCCGATGCACTGGATGCGCGACTGGCCCATGCCCTTCCCCATGCTGGTGGCCGAGGCCAGCGGCGCGCGCCTGACCGATCTGGACGGCTACGGGATGGATGATTTCTGCCTGGGTGATACCGGCTCGATGTTCGGCCATTCGCCCGCGCCGGTCGCCAAGGCGATCCGCAAGCAGGCCCGCAACGGGCTGACCTACATGCTGCCGACCGAAGCGGCACTGACGGCGGGCCGCCTTCTGTCCGAGCGCTTCGGGGATTTCCGCTGGCAGATCGCGACGACGGCGACGGACGCCAATCGCTTCGCGCTCAGGGTTGCCCGTGCGGTCACGGGCCGGCCCAAGGTACTGGTCTTCCACGGCTGCTACCATGGCACCGTAGACGACGCGATGGTTGAACTGGACGCCGGAAAGACCCGCACGCGTCCCGGCCTTGTGGGGCAGGTCACGGATCTGTCGACGCTGGCGGTTTCATGCGAGTTCAACGATCTTGAAGGGGTCGAGGCCGCGCTGAAAGGCGGCCAGATCGCCGCGATCCTGACCGAACCCGTGATGACCAATTCCTGCATGGTCCTGCCCGACCCGGGGTTCCTTGAGGGGCTGCGAGCGCTTTCAACCCGATACGGCGCGCTTCTGATCATCGACGAAACCCACACGATCTCATCCGGCCTGGGCGGCTATACGGGCGTACACGGGCTTGACCCGGATATCTTCGTCGTCGGCAAATGCGTCGCGGGCGGGATGCCGACGGCTGTCTGGGGCCTTAGGCCCAAGGTGGCCGAAGCGTTCCGGGCCTATGACGACGCCCGTCCTGCAGGCCATTCCGGCATGGGCACGACCCTTTCGGCCAACCCGATGCAGTTCGCCTGCCTGGTCGCGAACCTGTCAGAGGTGATGACGGCGGAAAACTACGCCCACATGGAAAAAGGCGCGAAGCGGCTGCACGCCGGACTGTCCCGGGTGATCGAGACGCACAAGGCGCCCTGGCACGTTGTCCGCGTCGGCGCGCGTGTGGAATTCATCTGCGCACCCGGCCCGCTGAGGAACGGTACCGAAGCCGCCAAGGCCCATGTTCACGAGGTCGAGGCGGCGCTTCACACCGGGCTCTTGAACCGTGGCTGCCTGATCGCGCCGTTCCACAACATGATGCTGGTCAGCCCGGTGACCAAGAAGCGCCAGATCGACCGCCTGATCGGCGCCTTCGATGAAATCCTGACCGAACTTTTCGCCTGAGGACGACCATGACACAGACCTGCCCCTCGGGCGCGACCCTTGCCGAAGCCGAAGCCTTTCTGGATGCGCATCCCGAGATCGAGGCCTTCGACATCGTCCTGCACGATTCAAACGGGATCGGGCGCGGCAAGATCATCCGTCGCCACGAATTGCTGTCGGTCTACAAGTCTGGCCGACACATGCCGATTTCGATCCTCGGCCTTGATATCTGCGGCGAGGACGTCCACGAAACCGGCCTGATCTGGGACCAGGGGGATGGCGACCTGCGCGCCTGGCCGATCCCGGGAACGCTGAAGCCGCTTCACAATACGCTGCCGCCGCGAGGCGAGGTTTTCCTTTCGCTATATGAACTGGACGGCACCCCGATGACCTCGGACCCGCGCCATGCGCTGCAGCGGCAGGTTGATCTTTTGGCCGCCGAAGGGCTGCGGCCCGCGGCCGCGTTCGAACTGGAATTCTTCCTCCTGGCCAGGGACCGCGGCGCGGACGGCAAGGTTCAGCCCGCCCATGACGTTCTGGACGGACGTCATTCCCGCAAGACCGAGGTCTATTCGGTCGATCACCTGCACGGGATGCTTCCGCTTTTCTCGGACATCTATGCGGCTGCCGAAAAGGCCGGGATCAAGGCCGAGACCATGATCTCGGAATATGCGCCGGGGCAGTATGAACTGACGCTGCACTACCGCGAGGACGTGATGCAGGCGGCGGACGACCTGATGCGGCTGAAGCGGATCGTCCGCGCCCAGGCGCGCGCCCATGGCGTGACCGCCTGCTTCATGGCCAAGCCAGTCGAGGAATACGCGGGCTCAGGCATGCATTTCCACGTCTCGCTCCAGAATGAAAAGGGCGAGAACGTCTTTGCCGAGAAGGAAGAAGGCAAGTGGACCGACACGATCCTCCACGCACTGGGCGGTATGCGGGACACGATGGCGGAATCCATGCTGGTCTTCGCCCCGCACGCCAATTCATGGCGCCGCTTCGCGAACCAGAGCTATGCGCCGGTTTCGACCAACTGGGGTGTCAACAATCGCTCGGTCGCGCTGCGCATACCGGCCGGAGAGTTGCGCGCACGGCGTATCGAACATCGGCCGTCGGGAGTGGATGCCAACCCCTATCTGGTCGCGACGACCGTGCTGGCCGCAATCCGGCATGGCTTGCGGAACCGGATCGATCCCGGCCCGGAGACCACCGGAAACGGATATGCCGACGACGATGGCGGCGCGATGCCGCGCGATTGGCGTTCCGCCATCGAAGCGGCGAAGAAATCCGCGTTCCTGAAAGATGCCCTGGGCGTCGAGATGCACCGCACGTTCACCGCCGTGAAGGCCGCGGAATATGCTCGGGTCAGTCGCACGGTTTCAGAGCTTGACTTCGACCTGTACCTGCACACCGTCTGAGCCGCACCCCCGGAAAGAAAAAGCCCGCATCCGGGGATGCGGGCCTTGTGGCTGCGGTCTGTCGCGTCAGCTCGCGCAGCGCTTGGAGGCTTCGTCCGCCGTCGCCGTGAACCCGGTGAGCGAGAACGTGTCCTGTGTCTGCGTGCCGCGCCCCGACCGCGCCTTGACCACGGCCCTGGAACCGGCCTTCATCGCCGCGACGATCTGCGCGTCCACGTCGGCACTGGGCGACCAGGCCACCTCGGGGTCGGCAGCCCCGTTCAGGAACAGCTCGAACGTCTTGCCGTCGATCTCCAGCGTGGGCGAGGAGTCCTCGGCAAAGGGGTACCCGCCCGAAAATGACACCTCGCCGGCCGAGGCGCCGGGGCGGAAGGTCACGAACAGAAGGATATCGCCGCGCCTGACCGACACCGGCTTGCCATCCTTGGTGTTCACCGTTTCGACCGGTGCCGACACGCTCCAGCATTCCTTGGGGCTTTCAGAGACATAGAAGCTCCAGTCCCCGTTGGCCGAAACGCGGTCATTGGCGGTCTGCGCGGCGGCGGCCCCCACAACTGTCGTCGCCACGACCAGACTGCCCAGAAATTTCGCTATCGTGTTCACTTTTCGCCTCCTGAAGGCTCATCCCGCCCCGCCTGACGCACTGTGCCCGCGCCTTTGCCGTGGCGGTTGCCATTTCAACCCGATAAGACAGCCTTAGCGCAATCCGGTCCAAGTCGCAAAGGGCCGTTGGCGGTTTTTCGCTGAGGAGAAAGCCCAATGAAAGCAGTGCCGATGGTGGAGTTCTGGCGGGGGGGACTCCTGGAGAGCTTGCACCATGGGCATGCCGTCATCTGCGATGCCGATGGCGCCATCGTGGAGGCTTGGGGCGACCCGGACGCGGTGATCTTTCCGCGGTCCTCGTGCAAGATGATCCAGGCGCTGCCGCTGATCGAAAGCGGTGCGGCCGACGCGTTTGGCGTGGGCGCGTCGCGCCTTGCCCTGGCCTGCGCCAGCCATCAGGGCGCGGCGGTTCACTCCGACCTGGTCACGCGCTGGCTGGCCGATCTTGGGCTGGGGGATGACGACCTGCGGTGCGGGCCGCAGATGCCGCGCGACGCCGACGCGATGAAGCATGTGCTGTGCGGTGGGGAGTCCCCCTGCCGCATCCACAACAACTGTTCGGGCAAGCATTCGGGGTTCCTGACGCTTGCGCGGCATCTGGGCGCCGGCCCCGAATACCACGAGGCCGATCACCCCGTGCAGATCGCGGTCCGGCATGCGTTCGAAGAGGTGACGGGCGTCGCATCTCCGGGCTACGGGATCGACGGGTGTTCGGCCCCCAACTTCGCCACCACGGTTCATGGCCTGGCGCGCGCCATGGCGTTCTACGCCGGCGCCGGGGACGGTTCCGACACCCGGTCGAAGGCTGCGGCGCGGTTGGTTTCGGCGATGACGGCGTTTCCTGAGCTGGTCGCGGGCGAGGGGCGCGCCTGCACCAACCTCATGCGCGCGATGGGCGGCAAGGTCGCGGTCAAGACCGGCGCCGAGGCCGTCTTCGTCGCGATCCTGCCCGAACGCAGGATGGGCATCGCGCTGAAGATACTGGACGGGGCCGAGCGTGCATCGGAGGCGGCGATCGTCGCCCTTCTGATCCGGCTTGGCGCGCTTGATCCTGGCCACCCGGTAGTCAGGCGCTATCTCAGCGGTCCGATCCGCAATCACGCCGGCCAGGCGGTGGGCGAACGGCGGCTGGCAGCGGGGTTCGCGGCCTGACCGCCGATGTGGAAGGGCCCGGTTCCGGTTGCAGCCGGGCCATGCCCTTCGCCGATGCCACGCGGTGGCTCAGTTGTCGTTGACGTCCTTTTCCCAGATCTTCGGCTTGGCGTAGTTGCGGCCGAAGAAGGCGCGCAGCACCGCCCAGCAGGCCAGCGAGGCCAGCGCAAAGACCAGAAGCAACGCCGGCAGCGACCCGCCGATGATCCCGAGGCCGAGCCCAACGCCGGTCAGCGCCGCGCCGCCGGAAAAGCCCAGGAAAATGAAACCCGGGACCGCGACCTCAAGGATCGCCAGCACCACGCCGAAGGTGATCCACACCCACCAGAGTTGCCAGAGCATCATCACAGGCGCCCTTTCAGCATCTTGAAGGCGTCACCGAAGGCATCAAGCGCCTGGGCGGGAACGATGATCATCTGCTTCCCGGTGCCCTGTCCCACGGCCGTCAGTGCCTCGACCTGCTTCAGGGCAACCTGATACTGCGCGGCCTCGATGCCGTTTTCCTTGATGGCCTTGGCGACGATTTCGGTTGCGTAAGCTTCGGCTTCGGCGGAAATCCGGCGCGCCTTGGCCTCTTGCTCGGCGGCGTAAAGATCGGCGTCGGCGCCAAGTTCGACCGCGCGTTTCTTCCCCTCGGCCTCGGTCACCTGGGCACGCCGCGCGCGTTCCGCGTTCAACTGCTGAAGCATCGCGGCGCGCGTTGCCTCGTCAAGGTTGACATCCAGCACCTCGGCCCGCGTCACCTCGATCCCCCAGTCGTCGACCATCGCGGCCACCTGTTCGCGGACCTGGGCGATCAGGCTCGCGCGGTTCGACTGGACCTGGTCCAGTTCCATCTTGCCGATCTCGCTCCGCACGATGCCTGCGACGGTCGTGGCGATGGCGCCGTCGACGTCACGGATGCGGTAGACCGTCTTTTCCGGCTCGATGATGCGATAGAAGACGCTGGTTTCGACCTTCACAAGCACGTTGTCCGAGGTGATCGCGTCCTGAAATGCGTTGGGCAACTGGCGTTCGAGGATCGAGATCTTGTGCGCGACGCGATCGAGAAAGGGCACGATGAAATTTATGCCGGGCCCCAGGACCGCGCGAAGCCGGCCAAAACGCTCGACCACGTGCTTTTCGGACTGTGGAACGATCCGGACGCCAAGGAAGATGCAAAGTATGATGAAGACAGCGACGGCCAGAAAGACCGCGTTGCCGCCAATGAGATCGTCAAATTGCATTCTCAACCCTCCGTTGCATATACGAAAGAATATGCCCCGCGTTGCGCCGTGTGAAAAGACACTGCCGGGGGGGAAACCGCTTGCCGCTCTCCCCCCTGTGCGCAGATGCAACAAAAAGGGCCGCGGCGCATGCGTCCGCGGCCCTTGATGGGATCAGGTCCTGCCTCAGCCGATCGCCGCGGCCTTGACCTCGGCATCGATGTAGGGGACGTACTGCGCGAAGTTGTCCGCGAACATGCCGACAAGCTTGCGGGCCTGCGCGTCATAGGCCGACGGGTCGGCCCAGGTCTTGCGCGGATCAAGCAGGGTGTCGTCGACGCCCGGCACGGAAACCGGGACCTCGAAGCCGAAGTTCTGGTCCTTGCGGAATTCGACCGAGTTCAGCGACCCGTCAAGTGCTGCGGTCAGCAGGGCGCGCGTCGCCTTTATCGGCATGCGCCGGCCGGTGCCGTAGGCGCCGCCGGTCCAGCCGGTGTTCACCAGCCAGCAGGTCGCGCCATGCCGCGCAATCTGTTCCTGCAGCAGCTTGCCGTAGACCTCGGGGCGGCGCGGCATGAAGGGGGCACCGAAGCAGGTCGAAAAGGTCGGGAGCGGCTCGGTCACGCCGACTTCTGTTCCCGGCGTCTTCGAGGTGAATCCCGACAGGAAGTGATACATCGCCTGCGCCGGGGTCAGCCGGGCGATCGGCGGCAGCGCGCCGTAGGCGTCGCAGGTCAGCATGATGACGTTCTTGGGATGCCCGCCAAGCCCGCTGTCCGAGGCGTTGGAGATGTAGTCCAGAGGGTAGGCGCACCGCATGTTGTCGGTGATCGAGTTGTCCTCGAAGTCAAGCTCCAGCGTTTCGGGATCGAAGACCATGTTCTCGATCACGGTGCCGAACTTGCTGGTCGTGGCAAAGATCTCGGGCTCGGCCTCGGCCGACAGGTTGATTGTCTTGGCGTAGCAGCCGCCTTCGAAGTTGAAGGTGCCCTTGCCTGACCAGCCATGTTCGTCATCGCCGATCAGGATGCGCGAAGGGTCGGCCGAAAGCGTGGTCTTGCCGGTGCCGGACAGGCCGAAGAACACGGCGGTATCGTCGGGGTTGCCGATCGCGTGGTTGGCCGAGCAGTGCATCGCCATGACGCCCTTGCCTGGAAGGATGTAGTTAAGAAGCGTGAAGACCGATTTCTTGTTTTCGCCGGCATAGGCGGTGTTCGCGATCAGGATCAGCTTGCGGTCGAAGTTCAGCGCGATGACGGTTTCCGAGCGGCAGCCATGTCGCGCCGGATCGGCCTTGAACGACGGGCAGTTGATGATCGTGAATTCGGGAATGAAGCTGTCAAGCTCCTCGCGCGAGGGCCGGCGCAGCAGGTGGCGGATGAAAAGCCCGTGCCAGGCCAGTTCGGTCACCACGCGCACGTCAAGACGGTGTTCCGGGTCGGCGCCGCCGAACAGGTCCTGAACGAAATAGTCGCGCCCCTTCATGTGCGCGACCATATCGTCATAGAGCGTGTCGAAGGCTTCGGGGGTCATTGGCTTGTTGTTTTCCCACCAGATCGACTCTTCGACCGAAGGGGTTCGCACCACGAACTTGTCCTTGGGAGAACGCCCGGTGTGGGCGCCGGTGGTCACGAGGAACGCGCCGCCCTTGCCAAGTGTGCCTTCGTCGCGCTTCAGCGCGGCTTCGATCAGCGCAGGCTCCAGCAGGTTGTAATAGACCGAGCCCAGCCCCACGATCCCTTGATCTTCCAATCGCTGCGAGGGGTTCACCCGTCCTGTAATCATCTGTCGCTCCTGGTGCCGGCATTCGGCGTCTAGACTTTACCAGTCGCACCCGGCCAATGGTGTCCCGGGCGCGCGCCGGACTGTTCGTGCGTCCGGCGCGGTCCCTATAACACGAGCTTAAAAGCAGGAACCAGAAGCCTTGCAACCAGTTAGCGCCACCATCGGCAGTTTAGCGCAACCACCGGCCCGGGCGGGCCGAGATCGCCGAAGCTGTTTCGAAAAGTGCGGCAATTCCGCAAGGATCGCGCAAAATTTCCGCTTCGCGCGCAGGAAGAAAACCCTGATTCGCAGTTAGATGTTGATTCATCTGCGCGGAAAAAGGACTATGTGGCAAAATATCGGCAGTTCATGCCAGCCCGAGCAGTACAAGGAAAGACGGATGTCCAGGATAGCGTTGGTCGATGATGACAGGAACATCCTGACTTCGGTGTCGATGACGCTCGAAGCCGAGGGTTTTGAGGTCGAAACCTATAATGATGGCCAGTCCGCGCTTGATGCGTTCAACAAGCGCATGCCCGACATGGCGGTGCTGGACATCAAGATGCCGCGCATGGACGGAATGGATCTGTTGCAGCGCCTGCGTCAGAAGACCTCGATGCCGATCATATTCCTGACCTCGAAGGACGATGAGATCGACGAGGTTCTGGGGCTGCGCATGGGCGCGGACGACTATGTCAAGAAGCCGTTTTCCCAGCGTCTTCTGGTCGAGCGCATCCGCGCGCTGCTGCGCCGCCAGGAAGCCATCGCCTCTGGCGAGGTCGCGACGACCGAAGAGACCAAGATGATGACCCGTGGGGCCCTGACCATGGACCCGCTCCGCCACGCGGTCAGCTGGAAGGGCCGCGACGTCGCCCTGACCGTGACCGAGTTCCTGTTGCTGCAGGCGCTGGCGCAACGTCCCGGCTTCGTCAAGAGCCGCGATCAGCTGATGGACGTCGCCTACGACGATCAGGTCTATGTCGATGACCGCACGATCGACAGTCACATCAAGCGTCTGCGCAAGAAGATGCGGATGGTCGACGATGAGTTCTCGGCCATCGAGACGCTTTACGGTATCGGTTACCGATACAACGAAGAATGAGTTTCGCCGAAAGGTTCCGTTTCTTCGAGAAGCCAAAGCCCGCGGGCCGCGCCGACGTGGTTCTGGGCGAGGATTGGGTCTCGCCCGAGGTCTACGTCGACCAGGAACTTCGCGCGGGCCGCGAGCGGCGCGGGCTGGTCTCCCTCAATCGTTCGCCGCTTGCGCGCAAGATCATCATCTTCAACCTGATGGCGATGGTGCTGCTGGTTGCGGGCGTTTTGTACCTGAACCCATTCCGGGACAGCCTGGCCATCCAGCGCGAAAACGGCCTCGTGTCAGAGGCGCAGCTTGTCGCCGACATATTCGAGGTGCAGCTGCCTGTTTCCGGTCCGGTCAGCATCGCGGCCTCCGACGGAATCGATCCACGGGCGACGCTCGAAGGCATGGAACTGCCTGCCGGGGTCGAACTTTTCGTCTTCGACATGAGCGGACGGCAGGTGATCAGCACGCTTGGCGCCGAACGCGCCGTTCCGGAAGCGGTCGCGGGGCTGAAGAACGATCGCCGTCCCACGATCATCACCGATCTTCTGAACGGCGTCTGGAGCGGCATTTCAACGCTCTTTTCCTTCCGCGACCCGATCGAGGATGCGATCACGATCGACGAGCTTGCCAACGGGCTTGTCGGCGACGCGTTGCGCGACGAAACCCGCTTTGCCTCTGCCCTCGATGCCGCCGGCGAGACGGTCTTTGCCGTGGCGACGCCGATCCGTCGCGGTGACACCGTGGTCGGAGTCGTGGCGCTTGCCTCTGCGGCAAGCGAAATCGACAGGCTGGTGCGCGTCGAGCGCGAGCAGATCCTTCAGATGTTCTTCGTCGCGCTGTTCGTGTCGATCGGCCTGAGCCTTCTGCTGGCGTCGACGATCGCCAACCCCTTGTCGGACCTTGCCGCTGCTGCCGAACTGGGGCGGGACAAGAACGCAAGACGCCTGAATCCGGGTCGCGTCCGCATCCCTGACCTGACCGCCAGACCCGACGAAATCGGCCGGCTGTCGGGCGCGATGCGCGGCATGGTCGCGGCACTGTACGATCGCATCGAATCGAACGAACAGTTCGCAGCCGACGTCGCGCACGAGATCAAGAACCCGTTGGCCTCGCTCCGTTCCGCCGTGGGCACGCTGCGTCTGGCCAAGCGCGACGACCAGCGCGAAAAGCTGCTGGACGTCATCGACCACGACGTGCGCAGGCTCGACCGGCTGGTCAGCGATATCTCCAACGCCTCGCGGCTCGACAGCGAGTTGGTGAAGGAGGAAGAGGAGGTCTTCGACCTGATCAAGACGCTGCGCGGCATTTCGCAGTACTTCGGGGACGAGGCCAAGGCCAAGGGCATCGACTTCATCACCGATCTGCCCGCCGATCCCGTCACGATCACGGGGCTCGAAGCGCGGCTGGCGCAGGTCTTCGTCAATCTCATCTCGAACGCGATTTCCTTCTGCGAAAAGGGGGACGCCGTGCGCGTCTGGGCCCGCAAGCGGGAAAATCGCGTTCTGGTCGTGGTCGAGGATACCGGCCCGGGCATCCCCGACCAGGCGCTGATCAAGATATTCAAGCGTTTCTATTCGGAACGTCCGCCGGGACAGTTCGGCAACCACTCCGGCCTGGGCCTTGCGATCTCGAAGCAGATCGTCGAGGCGCATGGCGGCGTGATCTGGGCAGAGAACATCCGCGCCGCCGACTCCGATCTGAACACCGCTCCGCTTGGCGCGCGGTTCGTGGTGGGTCTGCCCTTGTGACCCGCGAGGCCGCGCAGCCGACGATCCTTCACGCGGCCTGTGTAAGTCTTGATGGGCGCGGCGTTCTGATCCTTGGGCCATCTGGGTCCGGCAAGTCCGCCTTGTCGCTGCAGTTGATGGCCTATGGCTGCGCCCTCGTCGCCGATGACGGCGTCGAGATCGTGGTCCGCGATGGCGTGGCGATCGCCAGCGCCCCCCCGACCATCCGCGGCCTGATTGAGGCGCGCGGCATCGGACTGCTTGCCGCAGAGCCCGCCCCGTCGGCACCCTTGGTCCTGGCCGTCGATCTGTCCCTGGTTGAAACCGACCGGCTTCCCCCGTTTCGGCAGACCTCTATCGCTCAGTGCGTCGTTCCCGTGCTTCACAGAGTCGAGAGCGCCCATTTTCCGGCCGCAATCCTGCAATATCTCAAGGCAGGACGACGCGCATGAACGACTCGATGGCGACAAATTCGCAGGACAAGATAGCACAGGGCCAGCAACTGGTCCTGGTCACCGGCCCATCCGGCGCCGGCAGGGCAACCGCGTTGCGCGCGCTCGAGGACCTGGGCTACGAGCCGATCGACAACCTGCCGCTCAGCCTGATCCCCCGGCTTCTTGAGGGGCCGCCGATACAGCGGCCGCTGGCGCTTGGCATCGACGTGCGAAACAGGGACTTCTCGGTCGCGGGACTGATCGAACTGATCGATCGCCTGACCGCGCGCCCGGACGTTGCGCCCGAGGTCCTTTTTCTGGATTGCCGGGCGGACGAACTGGTGCGCCGCTTCGGGGAAACGCGACGGCGTCATCCGCTGTCGCCTGCCGAGGCACCCGCCTCTGGCGTCACGAGCGAGATCGACCTGCTGGTCCCGATCCGTGCACGCGCCGATGTCCTGATCGATACCTCCGACCTTTCGCCGCATGATCTGAAGGCCGAGATCGCGCGCTGGTTCGAACGTACGACCGGCGGTCGGCTGGCGGTCTCCGTCCAGTCGTTTTCCTACAAGCGCGGCGTGCCGCGCGGACTCGACATGATGTTCGACTGCCGCTTCCTCAGAAATCCGCACTGGGACGATGCGCTGAGACCTTTGGATGGGCGCGATCAGACGGTATCCGACTATGTCACAAGCGATCCACGCTTCCCGGAGTTCTTCGAGCGCGCGCGCGATCTGATCCTGTTTCTGCTTCCGGCGCAGGTCGCCGAAGGCAAGAGCCACGTGACGATCGGCTTCGGTTGTACCGGAGGGCAACACCGCAGCATTGCAGTTGCAGAAAAAGTGGCCAAAGAACTTGCAGAGGCGGGGTGGCAGGTGTCTATAAGACATCGGGAAATGGAACGCCGGACGGCTACGGCCGCGGCATTGCAGGGTGATAGGGCGTGATCGGGATCGTGATCGTCGCACATGGCGGTTTGGCGCGCGAGTATCTCGCAGCGGTTGAACATGTCGTGGGCAAACAGTCCGGAATTCGGGCGATCGCGATTGAGGAAGATCATGACCGCGCCGAAAAGCAGGCCGAGATTCGCGGGGCCGCGGATGCGGTTGACGAAGGCGACGGCGTCGTGGTGGTGACCGACATGTTCGGCGGCTCGCCCTCGAACCTGTCTCTTTGCGCCTGCGAACGGCAGAACCGGCGGATCATCTATGGCGCCAACCTGCCGATGCTGATCAAGCTGGCGAAGTCCCGAACCTTGTCGGTTCCCGACGCCGTGGCGACCGCGCTGGACGCGGGCCGAAAGTACATCAACGTCTATGCCGGCGGTGCCGGGCAGGTGCGGCCGTGATAGAACGCGTTCTGACCATCGTGAACGAAAAGGGGCTTCACGCCCGCGCCTCGGCCAAGTTCGTCGAGGTCGTCGAGGCCCACGACGCCACCGCCGAAGTGGCCAGGGACGGCATGACAGCCTCGGGGGACTCGATCATGGGGCTACTGATGCTGGCGGCATCGCGCGGCACCAGCATCACGCTGACAACGTCCGGCACCGAGGCCCAAAAGCTGGCTGACGCGCTGTCGGACCTGGTTGCCGACAAGTTCGGCGAGGGCAACTGACGCCTTGTTGCCCTGACTGGTGGATGGCCGCGGCCGCAGCGGTGATCTGGTCCTGGTCACTCAGCGCGTGGGAACCGGTACCTCGCCGCGGTAGTCGTAAAATCCGCGTTGCGTCTTGCGGCCAAGCCATCCGGCCTCGACATATTTCGTCAGAAGCGGGCAAGGGCGGTACTTGGTATCGGCAAGCCCGTCGTGCAACACGTTCATGATCGCAAGGCAGGTGTCGAGCCCGATGAAGTCCGCAAGCTCAAGCGGGCCCATCGGGTGGTTCGCGCCAAGTTTCAGGGATTCGTCGATGGACTTGACCGAACCGACCCCTTCGTAAAGCGTGTAGACCGCTTCGTTGATCATCGGCATCAGGATGCGGTTGACGATGAAGGCGGGAAAGTCCTCGGCGCTGGCCGCGGTCTTGCCCAGCTTTTCCACGACCTTCAGCAGCGCCTTATAGGTCGGATCATCCGTGGCGATCCCGCGGATCAGTTCGACCAGCTGCATCACCGGTACCGGGTTCATGAAATGGAAGCCCATGAACTTTTCCGGCCTGTCCGTGCGGCTGGCAAGGCGCGTGATCGAGATCGACGAGGTGTTCGAGGTCAGGATCGTCGTAGGCTTGAGATGCGGCAGCAGGTCCTCGAAGATCGCCTGCTTGACGGTTTCCCGTTCCGTCGCGGCTTCGATCACAAGATCGGTCTGTCCCAGATCCGCCAGTTTCAGGGTCGTCCTGATCCGGCCAAGTGCCGCCTTGCGCTCATCCTCGGTGATCTTGCCGCGCGCGACCTGCCGCTCCAGGTTCCGGTCGATCAATCCCACGGCATTGTCCAGCGCGCCCTGCGTGATGTCGTTCAACAGCACGTCGAACCCGGCAAGCGCGAAAACATGGGCAATCCCGTTGCCCATCTGGCCCGCGCCCACAATGCCCACTGTCTTGATGTCCATGCCAATTCTCCGCTGTCTGGCACGACCTTATGCACCCCCGGTGCCGTGACGCAAGGCGTAAGCCCGCGCACGGCAATTTGCACCTGCGGCATAAGGCCCAAAACCCATGGCGCAACTGTGTCAGGGGATTCTTCGAATGACCTTTCACCTGCCATTTTTCGGTCAAGGAGCGGGAAGATAAACGGACCCGGGGGCATCGAAACGGGTCTGAACAAAATGAAAAAGATCACCGCATTCCTTCTTCGGCTCGCGAACAAGAACACGGAACAGACCGATCGTTTCGGCCAGCGGCTGACCACGATGACAAAGCACCGGACGCCGCGTCCGACGCGGGCGACAGCGCCCTCGGTTTTCAAGTCCCGCGCGCGGGCCGCCTGATCAGGGCGGCGCCTGGCCAACCTGCCTAGAAACCGATCGACACGCCCGGCAACCGCAGTTCGCGGATAAGGTCGCGCAGTTCCTGCCGGGCAGCCACGTTCGACAGGTTCAGCGACTCGACGCCCACATCCTTGAGGTCCAGTAGCGTCAGGCCGCGCGGGAACAACTCCCGGAATATGACGCGTTCGGAAAAGCCGGGTGCAACGCGAAAGCCGATGCGCCTGGACAGCTGATCAAGGGCCGCGCCGACTTTTTTCTTGTTGTGCATCTGCTGTGCGCCCAAACGGTTCCTCAGCACGATCCAGTCAATCGGCTTCAGCCCCGCCCGTGCGCGCAGCTGACGCGCGTTCCAGACCATTTCGGCATAGATCGAAGGGCCGGTGACACGTCCTGTGTCCGGATTGATCCGCGCAAGCAGGTCGAAGTCGATGAAGCTGTCGTTGAGCGGCGTGATCAGCGTGTCGGCAAGCGAATGCGCCACCTGGCTCAGACGGGTGTGGGATCCCGGGCAGTCGATGACGAGGAAATCCGACACGGGATCCAGCGCGGCCACGGCTGCCGACAGGCGGTGATCATAGGCGTTTTCGTTCGGTGAAAGCTCGGAGGGCGCGATCTCGGGCAGCTCGCGATAATCGGGCATGGGCAGTTCCAGCCCTTCGCGGCGGGCAAAGGCCATGCGGTTTTCGATGTAGCGCCCGAAACTGCGCTGCCGCAAATCAAGATCCAGCGCGCCGACGCGGTGCCCCATGCGCGCGAGCGCGGTGGCGACATGCATCGACGTCGTGGATTTTCCCGACCCGCCCTTCTCGTTGCCGGTGACGATGATATGCGCCAAGTGTCTTGTCCCTCACAAAACCCGCAGGGGCGTTTTGGTGCGAAGGTATAGACGCGACCCGCGATGGGGGGAAGCTTCGGCGCGCGAAGGGACATTGCTTTTCGGCGCTTGTGGCGGCGCAACAGCGAAAGGAAAAACGCCGCCCCGAAGGGCGGCGCTTTCCGAACGTCTGCGATCGGGATCAGAAGCCCAGACCGGCGTACTTGTTCTTGAACTTCGACACACGGCCGCCGGTGTCCATCAGCTTGGCCGAGCCACCGGTCCAGGCGGGGTGCGCCAGCGGATCGATGTCGAGCGCGATGGTGTCGCCTTCCTTGCCCCAGGTCGAACGGGTCTGGTAGGTCGAGCCGTCGGTCATCTTGACGGTGATGAAGTGGTAGTCGGGGTGGATACCTTGTTTCATCGGTCCAATCCTCACACGGCTTTTTCTTTGTAGTTGGTGACTTCGGCGATACGGGCCGACTTACCGCGACGCGAACGCAGGTAATAGAGCTTCGCACGGCGGACCTTGCCGCGCCGCACAACCTCGATCGAGTCGATGTTGGTCGAGTACAGCGGGAACACGCGTTCGACGCCTTCGCCGAAGGAGATCTTGCGCACGGTGAACGACGCGGCCAGCGTGTTGCCGCCGCGGCGCGAGATGCACACGCCTTCGTAGTTCTGCACGCGCGAACGAGTGCCTTCGGTCACCTTGTAGCCGACGCGAACGGTGTCGCCGGCCTTGAAATCCGGGATGGTCTTGCCGAGGGCGGCGATCTGTTCCGCCTCGAGCTGCGCGATCAGGTTCATCGCAATTCCTTTCCATGCTCGCGGTAGCCCCGCGATGGTTTCGCGCGCCTCAGAGCTCCGTGTCTTCATCGGGTCCGCGCATCGCGCCCGCCGGAGGTCAGGTCACCGTTTACTTGCCGTTTCGCCGGCCCGGAACCCGCCGAAGAAGACGGGCGCATCGGCCATAGAAAAAAGGCCCGGACGACTCGCAAAAGCCCCGGACGGGCGCGGTATAGGCGCAAGCATGCGATTGGTCAAGCGATGGGGCGCGGGCGGGCCTGCAAATCCATGCGTGCGACACAGCCCGAGCGAACCTTCAACCCTTGCGGGCGGCCCAAAGGTCCGGACGGCGTTCACGGGTGATCCGCTCGGCCTCGGCCCTGCGCCACTTCTCGATCTCGCCGTGGTGGCCGGACATGAGTACTGGCGGGATCTCACGCCCTTCCCAGACCTGCGGCCTGGTGTACTGCGGATGCTCCAGAAGGCCGTTCGAGTGGCTTTCCTCCTCGGTCGAGGCGGCGTTGCCAAGCACGCCTGGCAGCAGTCTGACGGTCGCGTCGATCATCGCCTGAGCCGCGATCTCCCCCCCGGTCAGGACGAAATCGCCAAGCGAGATTTCCTCGACCGCGTAGTGGTCCAGCACGCGCTGGTCCACTCCCTCGAACCGCCCACAAAGCAGGGTGATGCCGTCCGCCGCTGCCCAGGCGCGCGCGGTCGCCTGGTCGAACCTTCGCCCGCGTGGGGATAGGTAGACAACCGGCCAGCGGGCGCGGTCGATGGGCGTGCCGACGGCGGCCTCGTCAAAGGCACGCGACAGCACGTCCGCACGCAGCACCATCCCGGCGCCGCCGCCCGCGGGCGTGTCGTCGACGTTCCGGTGCTTGCCGATGCCGAAGGGACGCAAGTCGATGGTTTCAAGGGCCCAGCGGCCTTCCTGCAGGGCTTTGCCTGTCAGCGAAAGGCCAAGAGTGCCGGGAAACGCCTCGGGGAAAAGCGTGATGACCCGCGACCGCCACGCGCCCTTCAGGCGCGGCGTGTCGGTCATCAGTTCCCGCGGTTTCACGCTGGCCGAAATCGCCAACCTTCCGTGTGACCGCGGCTTGTCGTCACTCATCCCCCAGATCCCCCGGCGGGTCTGCGACGATGCGGCCGACAGTCAGGTCGACGGTTGGAACGGCCGCCTTGGTGAACGGAAGCAGCAGGGTGGCCGCGCCGCCGATGATTTCAAGGAAATCGCCCGCGCCGTGGTTGTGGACGGCCTTGACCCTGCCAAGAGGTGCGCCGGAGGTGTCCAGCACCTCAAGCCCGATCAGGTCCGCGTGATAGAATTCGTCGTCGGGCAGGTTGGGAAGCTTGTGGCGATCGGCAAAAAGCTCGATCCCCCTCAGCGCTTCCGCCTCTTCGCGCGTGTTCACGCCCGACAGGCGCGCGGTCAGCCCGCCACCCGTGCCGCGCGTGAGCTTGACGGTGAAGCTGCGGCCGCCGTCCTCGGTCCACAGCGGCGCGTAGGCCGCTATCGCTTCGGGCTGGGCGCAGAAACTTTTGAGCCGCACCTCGCCTCGGACCCCGAAGGCCCCGGCGATGGCGCCGACGCAGATACGGTCAGTGGCCATTCGATGCCTCTTCACAAGCGGCCGCGGCGGGCGCGGGTTGGATCAGCTGATCGGTCTTCACCCCAAGCCAGAACGCCCCCGCGCAAAGCGTGAAGGTGACGATCCGGCGCAGGAAGAAGCCGATCAGCATGATCCGTCAGCGGCTTATTCGGCCGAAGCGGCCTTGGCAGCCTTTTCCTCGGCGCGCTTCTTCGCCTTGTCGCCCGGCTCGGCCTTTTTCATGTTGGCGCGGGTCGCCTTGGCGCGGACGCCGGCGGCTTCCAGGAAGCGGGCGACGCGGTCGGTCGGCTGGGCGCCCTGCGAGAGCCAGTACTGTACACGCTCCATGTTCATCTTGACGCGGTCTTCGCTGTCCTTGGCAAGAAGCGGGTTGTAGGTGCCCAGCTTCTCGATGAAGCGGCCGTCGCGCGGCATGCGCGAGTCGGATGCAACGATCGAGTAGAAGGGGCGCTTGTTGGAACCGCCGCGGGCGAGACGGATTTTCATAGCCATGTGAGTTACTCCTTTTGATGGCTGTTGACGGGGAACTCCCCGTTATTTCTGCAACTTCTCGTGATGCCTGATGACTTCTGAGATGATGAAGTTCAGGAACTTCTTGGCGAACTCGGGATCAAGGTCAGCCTCGGCGGCCAGCCTTTCAAGACGCGCGATCTGCGCCGCTTCGCGCGCGGGGTCGGACGGAGGCAGGTCGTTCTCGGCCTTGAGAAGACCCACCGCCTGCGTGTGCTTGAAGCGCTCGGCCAGCGTGAAGACGAGGATCGCGTCAAGCCTGTCGATGCTTTCGCGGTGCCCTTTCAGCAACTGTGCGGCGCGGGTCGTCGGATCACTCATGCGAGCCTCCGGTGCGGATCGGGCAGGTCATGCGCGTACCCCCTTGGGATGACGATAGACAAGGCAGGGCTTATCGCCCGCCGGGTGCCGGGCCGCGTCGTCGCGCAGCGCGCCAAGCCGTTCGGCCAGCGCGATCGACCGGGCGTTCGCGGGGGCGACATAGCTGACCGCCGTATCCCATCCCAGCGTGTCGAACGCATGCGTCCGCGCGGCGGCGGCGGCCTCATGCGCGTAGCCCTTGCCTTCCGCCTCTGCGGTCCAGACGCTCCAGCCGATTTCCCGCTCGGGCCAGTCGGCCGGAAACCACGGGCCGGCCATGCCAAGCGCCCGGTTCTCGCCCTTCGGCGTGAAGACGAACATGCCGAAGCCGCGCAGCACCCAGTGGCCGATGAGATGGCCGAAGGCGCGCCACGTCTGGCCAAGCGCGTAGTCGCCCGACCGAACGAAACCGGCGCGGGGCGACGACAGGAACGCGTCGAACGCCGCCCAGTCGCCCGGGGCCGGAGCGCGAAGCGTCAGCCGTTCGGTTTCAAGCACGGGGGTGTTGGCAAGCATCGGTGTCATGCGCGCGCCCCGCAATCTTGGCGCAGATCGTGGCGCAGGACGATGTCGCCGGGCTCGGTGCCGTCAAGCGACGGGTCGATCACGGCGCCAAGACGCTTGGCCAGCGCGACCGAGCGGGTATTGCGCGGATCGATGTAGCTGACAAGCCGATCCCAGCCAAAGCTTTCACGTGCCCATCCGATCACCGCGCTCGCGGCTTCGAATGCGTAGCCCTTGCCTTCGGCGTCCGGGATGGTGAACCAGCCGATTTCCCGCTCCGGGTAGCCCTCGGGCTGATAGATCCCGACCTCGCCGACATAGGCGCCGGTGGCGCGGTCGTCGAGACTGAAGGGGCCGTAGCCCCTGAGCTGCCAAAGCGCCACATCGGCGGCCCAGTACCGGTAAGCCTCGGCCCGGTCCTTCTGGCCGCGTTCGTGATCGGCGCGGGGCGAGCCGAAAAAGGCGGCCCAGTGTTCGAAGTCCGCAAGCTTGGGCGCGCGCAACGTCAGGCGTTCGGTGTGAAGGATCGGGCAGGTCATGCGTGCGCCCCGCCTGTCGACTGCGACGCGCAATCCGGCCGCCCCGCGTTGAGCGGGGCCGGTGCCTTGCGCCTTCCCTTCAGGGAAAGACGCTGGATGCGCGTCTGACGGGTCACTTCTTCTTCCCGAACCCAAGGCCGGAAAGGCCGCCAGGAAGTTTCAGCCCGCCAAGACCGCCCATTCCGGGCATGGCCCCGGGCATGCCGCCCATGCCTTCGCGCATGCCCTTGGCCATGGCTTCCATCTCGGCCGGGCTCATCTTCGACGGGTCGGGCATGCCGCCGCCAAGACCCTTGCCGCCCATCATCTGCTTGATGGCCTGCTTCATGGCGCCGCCCTTGCCCATCTTCTTCATCATGTCGGCCATCTGCCGGTGCATCTTCAGAAGCTTGTTCAGTTCGGCCACATCAAGCCCTGCGCCCGCGGCCACACGCCGCTTGCGGCTGGCCTGCATCAGATCGGGGTTGGCGCGTTCCTTCTTGGTCATCGAGTTGATCAGCGCGATCTGGCGGCGCAGCATCCGGTCGTCGAAGCCCGCGGCCTCGGCAGCCTTCTGCATCTTGCCCATGCCGGGCAGCATCCCCATCAGGCCCTGCATGCCGCCCATCTTGAGCATCTGGTCAAGCTGGTTCTTGAGGTCGTTCATGTTGAACAGACCCTTGGCGAAGCGCTTGGCCATGCGCTCGGCCTGTTCCATCTCCAGCGTTTCCTGGGCTTTCTCGACCAGGGCCACGATGTCGCCCATGCCGAGGATGCGGCCCGCGACGCGCTCGGCCTCGAAGGTCTCGATCGCCTCCATCTTTTCGCCAAGGCCGACGAAGCGGATCGGCTTGCCGGTAACGGCGCGCATCGAAAGCGCGGCCCCGCCCCGCCCGTCGCCGTCCATCCGGGTCAGAACCACGCCGGTGATGCCCACCTTGCCGTCGAACTCGGTCGCGACGTTGACGGCGTCCTGGCCGGTCAGGCCGTCGACGACAAGCAGCGTTTCGCGCGGGGACACCGCGTCGCGGACCGCCTGCACTTCGTCCATCAGGACTTCGTCGATGTGCAGACGCCCGGCGGTGTCGAGCATGTAGACGTCGTAGCCGCCAAGCGTTGCCTGTTGCTTGGCGCGCTTCGCGATCTGGACCGCGCTTTCGCCCTTCACGATCGGCAGCGTGTCGACGCCGATCTGCTGGCCGAGGATCTGGAGCTGTTCCATCGCCGCGGGGCGGTTCGTGTCGAGCGAGGCCATCAGCACCCGCTTGCCGTTCTTTTCCTTGAGCCGCTTGGCGAGTTTCGCGGTCGTCGTCGTCTTGCCCGACCCCTGGAGGCCGACCATGAGGACCGGCGCGGGCGGGTTGTCGATCTTCAGCGCCTCGGGCTCGCCATCGCCCTTCAGCACGTCGATCAGCGCGTCGTGGACGATCTTGACGACCTGCTGGCCGGGGGTGACGGACTTGGTCACCGCCTGGCCGGTGGCCTTTTCCTCGACAGCCTTGATGAAGTCGCGCGCGACAGGAAGCGATACGTCGGCCTCAAGAAGAGCCACGCGCACCTCGCGCAGCGCCGCCTTGACGTCCTCGGGCGTCAGCGCACCCTGCTTCGTCAGCCGGTCGAAGACGCTGCCAAGGCGTTCTGACAGGTTCTCGAACATCCGCGGCCCTCCTTGGCCCTTTACTTCCTTCGCGTTCCAGATGGGGTCCGGAGCGCCAAAACGCAAAACGCACCAGTGGGCGCAACGCGCTGACTGGTGGCGATCCCCGGTCATGACCGGGGACCGGAAGCTTCAAGACTTCCGGGTATCGGCCGGGCTTTACGCGCGAGGAGCGTGGGAGTCAAGCGTCGCGGGGCGAAGGCGCGGCGCACCAGCAAGGAAAGGGCCCCGAACTGTGCGGGGCCCTTGGGTCTGGTCCGGCGTGTCAGGGAGCCAGCGTCTCAGGCGGCCAGGCTCTCGATCCGGTCCTCGGCGGCGCGGATCGTGCCCTCGGCGTCGAAGATCATCTGGTCGGCCGCCACGAACTCGACTTCCGTGATGCCGAAGAAGCCAAGCATGTGCTTGACATAGCCCGACGCGAAGTCGACGCCCGAGCCCAGCTTCGTGCCGTCGGAAGACAGGGCGATGATCGCGCGTTTGCCCTTCAGAAGCCCTTCGGGGCCGGCTTGCGTGTAGCGGAAGGTCTCGCCTTTGCGGGCAAGGTGGTCGATCCAGCTTTTCAGCGTCGCGGGCACGCCGAAGTTGTAGACGGGCAGCCCGATGACCAGAACGTCGGCTGCCTTGACCTCGGCCAGGAGGCGGTCGGAGTAGTCGGCGATGCTGGCCTGATCGGCGCTGCGGGCCTCTGGAGCCGTATAGACCGCGCCGATCCAGCCGGCGTCGATCTGCGGCACGCCGCGAGACAGGTCGCGCTCGGTCACGCGGGCATCTGGATGGGCGCCGGCAAGCCTTGCGACGATGCGTCCAGTCAGGCGACGAGAAATCGAATCTTCGCCCTTGAGAGAGCTGTCTATGCGGAGGATGTGGGTCATTCTAAGGTCCTTCCAGATTTGGTGTGGACCAGAAATAGATATTGCCCAGGTGAACAGAATGGCGATAAATACGCATATTCTGTTAATGGGTGCACAATATGAGCTTCGAGAACTGGGATGAGATCCGCACCGCCTTTCAGGTTGCGCGCTTGGGAACGGTGTCCGGGGCGGCCGAGGTGCTGGGTGTTCACCATGCGACCGTGATCCGGCACATCGACGCGCTTGAGGCGCGTCTGGGTGCACGGCTCTTCCAGCGCCATCCAAGGGGCTACACGCCCACCGAGGCCGGGCAGGAACTGCTCAAGGTCGCACGCGTCACCGACGACCAGTTCGCCCAACTGGCAGCGCGGATCGCCGGGGCCGGGTCCGAATTCTCCGGAGAGCTTGTCGTGACCTCGCTTCCTGGGCTGGCACCGCTGGTCACGCCGGTGCTGATCGCCCTGCAGCGGGAACACCTGGGCCTGAAGGTGCGGTATGTCACCGACCTGCGCGTGTTCCGGCTGGAATACGGAGAAGCGCATGTGGCGATCCGGGCGGGCGCGCGCCCGCAAGAGCCCGACAACGTCGTCCAGCCTCTGTTCACGCAGAAGATCGCGCTTTACGGCACCCAAAGCTACCGCGATCGCTTCGGCTTTCCATCGTCGGACGACGACATCGCGGGCCACCGCTACGTTGGCGCGGTGGACGATGACAACCGCGCGCCCTTCAACCGCTGGCTTCTGTCCAAGGCCGGTGCCGAGGCGATCGTGTTCCGGACCAACGAAGTTGCCGCGCGGCTCGATGCGATCCGCGGCGGCAACGCGCTTGGCTTTCTGACGATGCAGGAAGCCGAGGGGCAGGGTGATTTGCTGCAGGTTCTGCCGCCTCGGGATGACTGGGACGTGGCGCTATGGCTGGTCACGCATGTGGACCTGCACCGCAGCGCCAAGATCCAGGCCTTTCTGTCCGCGCTGAAGGAACACGCGCGGGGCTGCGTCGGCGGCTGAGCGATGCAGGATCATCTGCGCGGCCACCTTGCGATGCTCGTCTTCTCATTGTGCATCGCGGGGTCGTTTTCGTTGGGCTCGATCGTCGCAAACAGGATCGACCCCGTCGTTCTGACGGCCGCGCGGTTCGTCCTTGCCGCTGGCGTCATGGGACTGGCCGCCGCGTTGACCGTGGGCTTTAGCCGGCGCGCCCTTTCCGCGCCCTGGCGCTATCTGGTGCTGGGCGGACTCTTTTCGGTCTATTTCGTCCTGATGTTCGAGGGGCTGAAGACCGCAAGGCCCGTCCAGGCCGCCGCGGTCTTTACCCTGACCCCGGCAATCACCGCGGGCTTCGCCTATCTGCTGCTGAGGCAGGTGATGACCCGGCGCATGGCGGCGGCGCTGGCGATCGGGGCGGTGGGGGCGACCTGGGTGATCTTTCGCGCCGACATCGGTGCGTTGGTGTCGTTCGAGGTCGGGGCGGGCGAGGTCACCTATTTCTTCGGCTGCATCGCGCACGCGATCTACACGCCGATGATCCGGCGCCTGAACCGGGGCGAGCCGCCGGTCCTGTTCACCTTCGGCACCCTCGTCGCCGGGGCGGGGCTTCTGTGCCTGTATGACTGGCGGGCGATCCTGGGGGCCGATTGGATCAACCTTCCGGGCATTGTCTGGCTGACAATCGGCTATCTGACCGTCTTTGCTACGGCAGCTTCGTTCTGGCTGGTGCAATACGCGACGCTGCGTCTGCCCTCGGCCAAGGTCATGGCCTACACCTACCTGGTGCCAAGCTGGGTCATCCTGTGGGAGATTGCGCTAGGCCACGACGTGCCGGGCGTGCTCACGCTGCTGGGGGTGGCCGCAACATTCGGGGCGCTGTGGCTGCTTGTGAAGAACGAAGAGGGTATGGCCCCGCGCCGCCCCGGCCGCGCTACGCGCTAGGCTGATCCTGCTGTTCGGACAGTTCGCCTTCCAGGAACCGCTCGAAGGCATCAAGGTCGACCGCTTCGAACAGCCCGAAACCAGCGATCCAGACCGTCGCCGCGCGCATCGCGTCGGGCTCGAGCTTGCACCAGATCACGCGACCGCGGCGTTCCTGGCTGATCAGCCGCGCCTCTGCCAGCACCTTGAGATGCTTGGAGATCGCGGCCAGCGACATCTCGAACGGCGCCGCGACATCCGTCACCGCCATATCATCCTCAAGCAGCATCGTAAGGATCGCTCGGCGCGTGGGATCGGCAAGAGCCGCGAAGATCGCATCCAGGTTCATGGCACGACCATATCGCCACCGCCGAGCGTGCGAAAGCAGGTCGCATCGCATTCCGTGTGGCATTTTTCGGCGTTTGCCGCGATACTCCGCACAGGCGCGCTTTTCCGCTCTCTGATCGGAGGACACCCATGCCGCTCCGATATTGGGCTCTTATCGTCATTCTCGGAATGGGCTGGGGCTGTTCATTCATCCTGAACGCGATCCTGCTGAGGGAAATCGGTCCGATGAGTGTGTCGCTCGGCCGCGTGGCCCTTGGGGCGCTTGGCTGCTGGATATGGGCGCTCGCCACGGGCAGGCAGGTCCGCCTGCCCCTTGCCACGATCGGCGGGCTGTTCGCACTGGGCACGGTCTTCTTCGCGATTCCCTTCGCGCTATACCCGATCAGCCAGCAATACCTGGCCAGCGGCGTCGCCGGCATCACCAACGCGATGACACCGATCATGGTGGTGATCGTGTCGCAGGTCTGGCCGGGGGGCGAAAGGGCGACGACGGCCAAATCGCTGGGCGTGCTGGTGGGGTTCTGCGGGATCGCCGTCCTGTCGCTGCCCTACCTGCGCCAAGGATCGTCTTCCGAGGTCTGGGCGATCTTCGTCGCCCTCTGCGCCCCGTTCTGCTACGGCATCGCGACGAACATGGCGCGCAGCTACCGCGGGATCGACTCGACGGTCGTGGCTGCCTGGTCCCTGACGGGAGCCGCGCTGATCATCGCGCCGGTCGCGCTTGCGGCCGAGGGTTCGCCCAGGATCACGCGCGTGGAATCTTGGGCCGCGCTGCTTTTCATCGGTTTGGTCCTGACCTCGGCGGCCTTCATCGCGCTCTACTGGCTATTGCGGCAGGTCGGCCCCACCGCCAGTTCGACGGTCACCTTTGTCGCGCCGGTTTCGGCGGTGATCTTGGGTGCCCTGGTTCTGGACGAGGTGATCCAGGCTGAACATCTCGCGGGGATGGCCGCGATCTTCCTGGGGTTGCTTCTGATCGACGGCCGGCTGTGGCGCCGTGTCTTTCCCAGGGGCGCCGGGGAGATAATCAACCGAAAAGTTGAATAAGCCCATCCGGCCCCAAAGTCGCCCGAGCAGCGCCCGGTCCGCTTGCCGTTAAATCCCTGAAACTTGATAAATCGCGCTTTTTCAATGACATGCGTAAAAATTTGCAGCGCAACCACGGCATTGACTCGCGGTCAATAGCATTCTAGCTATCCCGCGACCGTCAAAGGGGGCCTTCCCATGTCCGACGAGCCCGATCCCGAGCGCATGAAGGCGCTTGAAGACAGGATCGCGGGGATGCGAAAGGCGCAGAAGCCGAAGCCCCGGATCGACGAACACTATTCGGCCGCGAGCCAAGGCTGGCGGATGGTAATCGAGCTGGTTTCGGGACTCGGGATCGGCTTCGGCATCGGATACGGGCTGGATGTCCTTTTCGGGACACTTCCCATCCTTCTGGTGCTGTTCACATTGCTGGGCTTCGCGGCCGGGGTGAAGACGATGCTTCGCACGGCGCAGGAGTTCCAGGAGAAAAGACAGGCGGAAGACTCCGCCAGGGACGAAGGGGAATAGACGTGGCGACGGAAGAGCACAGCGAAGGCCTTGCATTCCACCCGATGGACCAGTTCATCGTGAAACCGCTGTTCGGCGGCGAACACGTTGGCGTCCTCACGGTGACCAACGTCACCCTGTGGATGGCGATCGCCGTGCTGTGCGTGATCGCGCTGTTCGTGCTTGGCACGCGCGGGCGCGCCGTCGTCCCGAACCGGACCCAATCGGTCGCGGAACTGGCCTACGGTTTCGTCCACAAGATGGTAGAGGATGTCGCCGGGCACGACGCGGTGAAGTTCTTCCCCTACGTCTTCACACTGTTCATCTTCATCGTCTTCTCGAACTTCCTGGGCCTTCTGCCCAAGGCGTTCACGCCGACCTCGCACATCGCCGTGACGGCCTTCCTTGCGGTGGCGGTATTTCTGACGGTGACGATCGTCGGTTTCGTCAAGCACGGCGTGCATTTCCTTGGGCTCTTCTGGGTGTCCTCGGCGCCGCTGCCGCTGCGCCCGGTCCTGGCGCTGATTGAGGTGATTTCCTACTTCGTCCGTCCCGTCAGCCACTCCATTCGTCTTGCGGGCAACATGATGGCCGGTCACGCCGTTATCAAAGTTTTCGCCGCCTTCGCGCCCCTCATCCTGATCTCGGGCGTGGGCATCGCGGTGACGCCGCTTTCGATCCTCGCGATCACGGCGATCTACGGTCTCGAAATCCTCGTGGCCTTCATCCAGGCCTACGTCTTCACGATCCTGACCTGCGTCTACCTCCGGGATGCGCTGCATCCGGCACACTGACGCCCGGTCTTCACTCCAACTGCACCAATCCAACCGTAAGGAGATACACATGGAACTCGCAGCTGCAGCCGCTCTCGGCAAATTCATCGGCGCTGGCCTTGCCTGCATCGGCATGGGCGGCTCCGCGATGGGGGTGGGCAACGTTGCCGGCAACTTCCTCGCTGGCGCTCTGCGCAACCCGTCGGCCGCTGCCGGCCAGACCGCGACCCTCTTCATCGGCATCGCGTTCGCCGAAGCGCTCGGGATCTTCTCGTTCCTCGTCGCGCTTCTGCTGATGTTCGCAGTCTGATCCTGAACGAACCATCCTTACGGTCGGGTGGGTGCCCAAGCGGCGCTCACCCGATGTAAACTGGGTTCCAGGGGGACGACATGGCGAACACCACGCATACGGCAGCCGATACCGCGACCGAAGCGGCCGGTCACGCCGCAGAGGCGGCGGGACACGCGGCGCAGTCCGCGGGCATGCCGCAACTCGATACATCGACCTTTGCGAACCAGATCTTCTGGCTCGTGGTCGCGCTTATCGTCATCTACTTCGTGCTGTCGCGCATCGCGCTTCCGCGCATCGGTGCCGTCCTGGCCGACCGCCAGCGCACGATCACCAGCGACATCGCAGCGGCCGAGGAACTGAAGGCGAAGGCCGTCGAGGCCGAGAAGGCCTACAACCAGGCGATCGCCGACGCGCGGTCCGAGGCCGCCAAGATCGTGGCCGAAGCACGCGCAGAAATCCAGAAGGACCTCGACGTCGCAACCGCCAAGGCGGATGCGGAGATCGCGGCCAAGACCGCCGAGTCCGCTGCCCGGATCGAAGAAATTCGCGCCGGCGCGCTGGAAAGCGTCAAGGACGTGGCGAACGAAACCGCGGCTGCGTTGGTTTCCGCGCTTGGCGGTTCGGCTGATGACAAGTCGGTCGCATCCGCGGTATCCGACCGGATGAAAGGGTAAGATGATGAAAAAGCTTTCCCTTGCCCTCATTCTGGCCGGTTCTCCGGCTCTGGCGGCGACCGGCCCGTTCTTCAGCCTTCGCAACACCGATTTCGTCGTCACGATCGCCTTCCTGCTCTTCGTCGGCGTTCTGGTCTACTTCAAGGTTCCGGCCCTGATCGGCGGACTTCTTGACAAGCGTGCCGCTGGCATCAAGTCCGATCTCGACGAGGCGCGGGCGCTTCGTGAAGAGGCGCGCTCGATCCTGGCGTCCTACGAGCGCAAGCAGAAGGAAGTCCAGGAACTGGCCGATCGCATCGTCGAGACGGCCAAGCGCGAAGCTCAGGCTGCCGCCGAGCAGGCCAAGGAGGATCTCAAGGCCTCGATCACGCGGCGTCTTGCCGCGGCCGAGGACCAGATCGCATCCGCCGAAGCCTCCGCCGTTCGCGAAGTTCGCGACCGTGCGATCGCGGTGGCCGTTGCCGCGGCTGGCGACCTTATCGCCAAGGGCATGACGGCGGCCGAACGCGGCAAGCTGGTCGAGGCGTCGATCGCGGAAGTCGAAGCAAAGCTTCACTGATCGGCTATTGCAGACATTGCGAAAGCCCGGCCCGAACGGCCGGGCTTTTCTTTTGCGCGAAGGGCTGCGAATTTTCGTGAAACCAGCAGGGGAACCCGATGACCATTTCCGTCCGGACGATTCAGCCGCAGGACCGCGATGCCTGGGGGGAACTTTACAAGGGCTACGCCGCCTTCTATCGGGTGGAGCAGTCCGAAGAGATGCGCGGCCGTGTCTGGTCCTGGCTCACCGATCCCGACCACGAAGTCCGCGGGCGTGTCGCAGAGTTGGGCGGAAGGCTGGTTGGCCTTGCCCATTTCAGGGCCTTCGCGCGGCCCCTGGCAGCCAGCACCGGCGGGTTCCTGGATGATCTTTTCGTCGATCCGGCGTCGCGCGGAAGCGGCGCTGCGGCCGCGCTGATCGAGGCCGTTCAGGAAGAGGGGCGCGCCGAGGGTTGGAGCGTCATCCGCTGGATCACCGCCGAGGACAACTACCGCGCCCGCGGGCTTTACGACCACCTTGCAGAGCGTACCCGCTGGGTGACCTACGACATCCGCCTTTGATCCGGGCGCAGTTCAGCCCCGTTCTGCCTCCTGCGCGAAACGCAGGCGTGCGACCGCTTCGTTGCGCTCGGTGCGGAAGTGATCCTTCAACGCCGTTTCCACGAAGGTCAGGTGCCGTTCCACCGCTGCGCGGGCGCCGTCGGGATCGCGGGCCTGCAGCGCGGTGTTGATCGCGCGGTGCTGATCCAGAAGCGCTTCGCGCGTCGTCTTCTGACGGAACATCACCTGGCGATTGTAGAACACGCCTTCGCGCAGAAGGCCAAACATCGCGCGCATCATGTGCAGCATGACGACGTTGTGGCTGGCTTCGATGATCGCCATGTGGAATTCGGCGTCCAGCGCAGACTCGTCGGACGGATCGCGCTTGCCGTGCGCGGCCTCCATCTTGCGAAAGACGGCGTCGACGATCCGCAGATCGGTTTCCGATCCCAGCCGGGCGGCGCGCTCGGCGGCCAGCGCTTCCATGTCCTTGCGAAAGTCGAGATAGTCGAAGACCGCGTCCGGGTGGCGCGCGAAAAGCTGGATAAGAGCAGGTGAGAACGCCGAGTTCAGGACGTCTGCGACGTAGATGCCGGAACTTGCGCGCGTGACCAGAAGCCCCGCGTCTTCGAGATGACCGATCGCCTCGCGCAGCGAGGGCCGCGACACGCCGAGCCTTTCCGACATGTCGCGCTCGGACGGCAGCCTTTCGGCGGGCCGCAGCACGCCTTGCAGGATCAGCCGCTCAATCTGGCGGACGACGGTGTCGGAAAGTTTTTCCGGTTCGATTTTCTGAAAGGGCATCGGCGCATCCTGAATTGGTCAGAGTTTATGACCGCATTCGGAGGCGGGCAATCAAAAAGGCCGGGAAATTCCCGGCCTTTTCTGATGTGTCGGCTCAGCGGTTGGGGCGGATGATAATGTCCACCCGCCGGTTCTGAGCGCGGCCCTCAGGCGTGTAGTTCGAGGCGATCGGTTCGCTTTCGCCGCGGCCGAAGGCCTGAAGCCGGTAGCCCGCGACGCCGGCGCCCTGAAGGATCGCCGCGACCGATTGCGCCCGGCGTTCCGAAAGCGACTGGTTGTAGGCCGCGGTGCCGGTGTTGTCGGTGTGGCCGATCACCTGGATCGTGGTGTCCGGGTAGCGGTTGATGCTGGCCGCCAGGGTCTGCAGGTCGCCGCGCAGAACGGGCGAAACCACGGCGCTGTCGGTCGCGAACAGGATGTCCTGCGGCATGCGCACGATCAGTTCGTTGCCGGTGTTGATGATGCCGATGGCGCCGTTGTCGAAGCTCGCCGCCAGCTCGGCAGCCTGCTTGTCCAGGTTGTTGCCGATGACGCCGCCCGCGATGCCGCCGATGATCGCGCCGCCAAGCGCCCGGTTGCGACGTTCTTTCGCGGTGTCGCCCGAAATCAGACCCGCGATCGCGCCAAGCCCGGCACCCACGGCTGCACCCTCACGCGTGCGTTGGTTGGGATCGTTGGGGTTGTACTGTTCGGGCGGCGTACAGGCGGCCAGAAGGAAGGCCCCGGCCGTCGCAGCCATGATGATCGTGGTGATGCGCATGAAGCGTCTCCCGTCTGTGACTTGTCGTCTTCAGGTGGGGTCTAGCGCATCTGTAAGGCAATAACACCTGGACGATAGCCCCTTGCGCGGCAATCCGCCTGCGGGTGTCAGGCGCTTTTTGCCTCGGCGCGGGCCGCTTCCCAGGCCAGCATGGCGCGCTTGACCGGAAGGCCCCAGTGATACCCGCCCAGGCCGCCGGATTTTCGCAGCGCGCGGTGACAGGGGATCAGCCAGCTGACCGGATTCCTGCCCACGGCCGTGCCGACCGCGCGGACGGCTGTCGGGTGGCCGATGGCACGGGCAAGTTCCGAGTAGGTGGTGACCTGGCCGGACGGGATCGCCAGAAGCGCCTCCCATACCTTGATCTGGAAGGGCGCGCCGATCATGTGCAATCGCGCCTCGCCCTTGCCGTCGAAGGCGGCCTGAACCCAGGGCGTGATGGCGCCTGCATCTGCGGTGAAACGCGCATTGGGCCAGCGCCCGCTGAGGTCGGCCATGGCTGCGTCGCGTCCGCAATCCTCGGCAAAGGCCAGTCCGCAAAGGCCGCGGTCCGACCCCATCGCCAGCGCCTCGCCGAACGGGGTGGGGAACCAGCCGTAGCGGATGGTCAGGCCCTCGCCGCCGCGGGCATATTCGCCGGGGCTCATCGCCTCCCAGGTCAGGAACAGGTCGTGCAGCCGCCCGGTGCCCGACAGCCCGGCCTCGGCCGCGGTGTCAAGAAGGGTGAAGTGATCAGCCAGCAGGCGCTTGGCGTGGTCCAGGGTCAGGTACTGCTGATAGCGCTTGGGCGATACGCCGACCCATCGCGAGAAAACCCGCTGGAAGTGCGCCGGACTCATCGAGAGCCGCGCCGCCAGATCGTCCAGCGACAGGCCGCGTCCGTCGTCGCCGTCGATATGTTCCAGCGCGCGGGCGATGGTGCGATAGTGATAAGCGCTGTCGTCGTGCATGTCGCGTTCTCCTTGTCCCACGGAAGGTAAGGCAACGGCAGGACCGCTGCGACCCGAAAACTGCGCTTTGCGCTTGCGGTGGAACATTCCGCCGGGGCATATCCCGGTCATGGCCAGCCAGCTCGATTACCATACGCTCCGGGAAATTTTCACCCGTTTCCGCGACTCGGAGCCCGAGCCGAAGGGTGAGCTTGAACATGTGAACGCCTTCACCCTTCTGGTCGCGGTGGCGCTTTCGGCGCAGGCGACGGACGCGGGCGTCAACAAGGCGACGCGCGCTTTGTTCAAGACCGCCGACACGCCGGAAAGGATGCTTGCCCTTGGCGAAGAGGGGTTGATCGAGCACATCAAGACGATCGGCCTGTTCCGCCAGAAGGCCAAGAACGTCATGAAGCTTTCGCGCATCCTGGTCGAAGAGTTCGAAGGGCAGGTGCCTTCGTCCCGCGCCGCGCTGATGCGCCTGCCGGGTGTTGGGCGCAAGACTGCGAACGTGGTCCTGAACATGTGGTTCCACTTCCCCGCGCAGGCGGTCGACACGCATATCTTCCGCGTCGGCAACCGCACCGGCATCGCCGTTGGCAAGACGGTGGATGCCGTCGAGCGCGCGATCGAGGACAACGTGCCGGTGGAGTTCCAGCAGCACGCCCATCACTGGCTGATCCTGCATGGCCGCTACATCTGCGTCGCGCGCAAGCCCAAATGCGGTGCCTGCATCATTCGCGACCTTTGCCCCTATGAGGAGAAAACCCTGTGAGCAGATTTCAGGTGGTCGGCATCGGCAACGCCATCGTCGATGTGCTGACCCAGTGCGACGACGACTTTCTGGACTGGATGGGGATCGAGAAGGGCGTCATGCAGCTTGTCGATCGCGAACGGGGCGAAACGCTGTACGCGGCGATGAAGGATCGCACCCAGGCGCCGGGCGGGTCGGTCGGCAACACGCTGGCGGGGTTGGGCAACCTTGGGCTCAGGACCGCGTTCGTCGGCAAGGTGAAGGACGACGCGCTGGGACGCTTCTACGCGAAATCGCTCGAGGCCGAGGGTACGGACTTTCCAAACCCGCCCTCCGCCTCGGCGGAGCTTCCGACGTCCCGGTCCATGATCTTCGTGACGAAGGACGGCGAGCGGTCGATGAACACCTATCTGGGGGCCGGGGCGGATTTCGGGCCCGAGGATCTGGATGAAAGCGTCGCCGGGAACACGGATTACCTGTTTCTCGAAGGCTACCTGTTCGACAAGGACGCCGGCAAGGCTGCCTTCCTGAAGGCAGCCGAAGCCTGCCACAAGGGCGGGGGCAAGGCCGGCATCTCGCTCTCCGACCCGTTCTGCGTGGATCGGCACCGCGCGGATTTCAGGCGCCTCGTGCGGGACCAGATGGATTATGTAATCGGCAACGAGCATGAGTGGAGCGCCCTTTACCAGACCGGCGACCTTGCGGCGGCGCTGACCCGCGCGCGCGAGGATTGCCAGATGATCGTCTGCACCCGCTCAGGGGCGGACGTGATCCTGATCCGCGGCGAAGAACGGGTCGAGGTCCCGGTGCACCGCGTCGTTCCGGTGGATGCGACCGGTGCCGGAGACCAGTTCGCGGCCGGGTTCCTGTACGGACTGGCGACGGGTCAGCCGCTTCATAAGGCCGGCCGCATGGGTTGCGTCGCTGCGGCCGAGGTCATCAGCCATTTCGGCGCGCGGCCCGAGTTGGATGTAAAGGCGCTGTTCCGGGCGGAAGGTCTTATCTGAGGAACGCGTCAGCGGTCGGGCTGCGTTCCGATCCGCCTGGTCCGGCTATCGGACAAAATTCGACAGCATCAGGATGGCGCCGCTATTGACCCAAAGGGCAAGCGCGGCGCCCCCGATGCTCAGCAGCAGCATGACGGCATCGTGCAGCGGGTCCCATGCCTTGTGCTTCCTTGCGACATGGATCACGACGCCGTGCGACAGAAGGTGGGCCAGCGCATATCCGATGAACGCACCCTGCAGCCCCCCAAGTTCTACACCAGCCAGGAACAGCCCTGTCTGCAGCACCGCGCGCGTGAGGTTGAGCATGAAGACCGCCCGGGAATCGGCGGCGGCAAGAGCCGGGCCTTCGTAGGTGATCCCGATGATGTAGGGCAGGTTCATCAGGGCGACGGCGACGACGACTCCGCCCGAGGCCAGGAAACGGTCGTCATAGAGGATGTCGATGATCGTCACGCCCAGCAAGGCGAGCACGATCTGGCACGATAAAGCCGCAAAACTGAAGCGGAAGCGGAAGCGGCGGACGACCCGGAAATTGTCTGCGCTTTGACCCGGCGGATGGTCGCGGCACAAGGGCAGAGTCAACCGGCTATTGATCGCGATCGCGATCGCCATCGGCGCGGTGGCCATGAAGAAGCCGACGTTGTAGATCCCGATACCCTCGATCGATATGAACTTGCCAAGAATGATCTTGTCGCTTTGCGACAGCAGAAAGCTGCAGGCGGTGCTCAGGAATATCCATTTTCCGAAGTGCACAAGCTCGTGTCGTGCTTCCTTTTCCCAGCGGAACCTGTTTCGCGCACCCGGCAGATAGCGGTCCGCAAGGATCAGCTTTATGAACACGCCGAATACGTTGCCGATCGGCATCGCCCAGACCGAGCGCGTGATCAGGGCCAGGACGATGATCGCGATCAGCCCAATCGCCTGGGAAGCCAGGTCGATGGCCGTGAGACGACCGATCAGCAGATGCCGCGAAGCGGTATGAATCCGGGTGGGAAGGAACCCGGCGATGACCAGGGACAAGGCCGCGACCGGCAAGAGCTGCGTCAGCATCGGTTCGTTGAAGAACGCCCCTGCCGGCCACGCAAGAATGCAGCAGACGACCCATAGCGACGAAAACCGGATCAGCTGCAAGGTCCAGGCCGTGTCGAGGAAGTCGGGGTCGTCACCGCGCTTGCTTTGCTGGATCGACGGCGCGATCCCGATGTCGGAGAACATCGCGACGCCCACCAGCACGACTGTCACGAGTGTCATGAGACCGAAGGCCTCGGGGAACAGTATCCGCGACAGGATCAGGTTACCGATGAGCCTGATCATCTGGCCGCCGAAGTGCCCGCCGATGGTCAGCAGCGCGCCCGACGCAAGACGCTCGGTGATCTTGCCCGGCGTCGTCGGCTCGCCCGACATGGCGGCGGCGCCAAGCGCCGAGGAAGAGCGCACCGGCGCAAGAAACCTCATCGCTCGCCGGGCGAACCTCATCGCGGCCTCGTGTCGGGTGTGCTGGCGCGTGGCTGGCGGACAGTTTTGGCCATGGCCGGCTCACTACGCCGGTTCGTGCGAAATATTTGGTTCGCGCACTTCCTGTTCCGCATCGCGGGTGTCTTTGCCAAGCAATTGTCCGACAATCCGACCTCGTACCCAACCAGCGCGCGTCTATTGGCGCGCGGCGCACCTGAACCCTGAAATACTACCCATCTATGCCGAGTCGAGGGTGTCCGCGCCAAGGAAAATGCGGCCAATATCTGAATTTGACGGGCCTTTGTGTCCAATCTTGCCCGCTTTTGACGGATTGGCGGTGCGTTCCCCCTGCATCCGGGTGGTTCCGAGATATGCCTCCTCTCGCGGATGGACACCCGCAACGAACGCATCCATCATGTTTGAAGGGTTGATACTGGTCGCGGAGTTTAGTGGTGCGCCTGAGTATGATGCTTGCGGCGGCCTGGGCTGCCCTATTCCCGGCATTGGTTGCAATCGATGCAAGGGCAGAGGCGCCGGGCCCCGCTCAAGGGGCGATGGATCCCGTTCTTGCCTTCAACCTGGCGGATGTTGCCGACTGGGGCAGCGCGATGCCTTTCCTAGACGTGGCGCGGACCATGCGCCCTTTCTTCGCGGGTGATCGCCAGAACTGGGAAACGGTGACACATGATGAGCTGGTCTTGGGCGGTTATCTGGACGCTCGCGGATGGCCGCGCCGGTTTCCGCCGGGCGCACGGATATTTCGCGCCGGATTCGACTGGTCGGAAAACAGCCAGGCCAAGGCGTCGCGCGCCGGACGCTACGTCCTGACCTACGAAGGGACGGGGCGCGTCGAACTGGGCGGCAGTGCGGCCGTGGTTCTCAGCGAACCCGGACGCATCGTGTTCGACAATCCCGAGGGAACGGGCTTCTGGATCGAAATTCTCGAAACCGACCCGCACGCAACGGGCGACTACATCCACGGCCTGTCGATCGTGCGCGAAGACCGGCTGCCGCTTTTCAGGGCCGGCGCGATCTTCAACCCCGACTGGCTGCAGGTCATCGACGATGCCCGGCAGTTGCGCTTCATGGACTGGATGAAGACCAACGGGTCCGACATCGAACATTGGGATGACCGGCCCCAGCTTCAGGACGCCACTTGGGCTCACAAGGGCGTTCCCCTGGAAATCATGGTCCGGCTTGCGAACGAGGTTGGCGCCGAGCCCTGGTTCACCCTGCCGCACCAGGCTGACGACGATTACGTGCGCGCCTTCGCGGCCTCGGTTCGCGATCTTCTGGACCCACGACTGAAGGTCCGCGTCGAATTCTCGAACGAAGTCTGGAACGGGGGGTTCCGCCAGTTCTACTGGGTCGATCGCCGTGCGCGGGACGAATGGGGCCGGGAGGCTGGAATCTACTACCATGCCAAGCGCGCGACCGAGATGGCTTTGATCTGGGAAGATGTCTTTGGGGCTGATGCGCCCGCGCGCCTGATCAACGTGCTGGCAGGCCAGGCCGTCAACAGCTGGCTTACCGAAGAGCTTCTGACCGCCGGCGTCTGGCAGGAAGAGGAACCAGATGCCTATGTGCGCCCCGCCGACGTCTTCGAGGAGTTCGCCGTCACCACCTATTTCGGTTACGACATCATCGGCGACCCGGACATTCGGGATGTCCTGCGGGCGAAGCTGAAGGATTCTTCCCAGCAGGCGGCCGCATGGCTGACGCGGCGCATGCAGGATCCGGATGTGCGCGACTCCATTCCCGGAACCATGGATTTCCTGGCCCGGCAAAGACAGGTGGCAGATCGGTATGGCTTGCGGCTGACCGCCTACGAGGGCGGACAGCACCTGCACCAACTCTACGCGATCGAGGGGCTGAGCGAACAGGAGGTCGATCAGTTCACCGACTTCATGCGCGACTATGTGCGCAGCGCCGACATGGGGGCGCTGTACGAGGCGCTTTGGAAAGGCTGGGAAAAGGTCGGGCAGGGGCCCTTCATGCAGTTTACGGAAGTGGATGGCGCGTCCAAGTGGGGATCATGGGGGCTTTATGCCTATCTCGGTGACACCACACCCCGATCGGAAGTGATCCGGAAACTTTCGGCTGACGGCGGATCGTGGTGGGGCGACGGCGGCGGGCCGCAGTTTCAGTACGGCGTGATCCGCTCTGCCGGGGCGTCGGCGGGGCCGCTGATCGGCACGCCGGAAGAGGATTACCTGATCGGAGACGCTGGTGATGACAGGTTCATTCCGGGCGCCGGTTCGGACGGGCTGAACGGCGGCGATGGCGACGACAGGATCGTGCTGTCGGGCGTTGCGCAGGACTACAGCGCGCATCCACATGGAGAGGGCCTGCTGCTGTCCGGACCCGAGGGCGACGACTATCTGGTTGATATCGAAACCGCCGAATTCGCGAACGGGCAGACCCTACCCGTGACCGATCTGATCCGACAGTGAGTCGTTTCGCGTTGCCCGACAATCACGACCCAAACCGGTTTTCGGGCGTGATGGTGACGGTCTTGCCCAGTGCCAGCTCTTGCCGCCGCCGCCAGTCGATGCGGTGCCGTTCCCATTCCACCACCGTGACGATACGCTGCGGCAGCGCAGCTTGAAGGGCCTCCGCAGCATGACTGGCCAACCCTCGGACGCAACGCTCAGCGTCATCATATCTGCCTGTAACGAGGAACGCTACATCGGCGCTTGCCTGGCTTCGTTGCTGGCGCAGGCACCCGTCGCCGCGGAGGTGGAGGTCATCGTTTCCGCCAACGCCTGTACCGACCGGACAGAGGAGATCGTGGAAAAGCATGTGGCGCGCTTCGCAGCGCGGGGCTGGACGGTGACCTGCCTGTCCAGTCCCCTGCCGGGCAAACCGGGCGCGCTGAATCGCGCGGATGCTGCGGCGAATGGAACGATGCGCGCCTATCTGGATGCCGACATCGTCTGCGAGCCGGACCTGTTGCGGCAAGTGGTTCAGGCGCTGGCGCAAGATCGCCCGCTTTACGCAACCGGGCGCCTGACGGTGGCGCGGGCAAGGTCATGGCTGACGCGGGCCTACGCCCGGCTCTGGTGCCGCCTTCCCTTCATGAAAAGCGGGGCTGTCGGTGCCGGATTCTTCGCCGTCAACGCAGCAGGCCGCGCCCGGTGGGGCGCCTTTCCCGACATCATATCCGACGACACCTTCGTCCGGCTTCAGTTCGCGCCCGAAGAGCGCGTTGAGGTCGCTGCACGCTTCCACTGGCCGATGGCCGAGGGGCTGCGCAACCTAGTGCGCGTCCGACGACGCCAGGATGCCGGCGTGGCCGAGATCGCGCGGCTTTACCCCGCCATCCTCGCGAACGAAGGCAAGGCGGGTCTGGGCGCGGCCGATACCTTGAAGCTGGCGATGACCGATCCGATCGCCTTCGCTGTCTATTCCACCGTTCACGTGCTGGTGCGGACGCGTCCGCAGGGCAACGAGTGGAGCCGAGGGCGATGAGTGGGCGCGGGGCATGCGGGGCAGTCCAGATCGACCGCCGCCCGGCCCCGCCCGATTGGAAAAAACGCCGGGAAGCGCGCTTGCCGGAGAGGCCGAAAACACCGAAACTTGGTCCATGGCTGGTGTTTTGAGTCCATCGGAGCGTTGTGCGAGTGCAAGGGGTTGAAATGCATCATCATTCGGTACCACGCGTTCGACCGCCGTGGATTTCCCAGCCAGACCGGCGGCGCGGCCGACTCGAGAATCAGTGCATTTTGGTGAACAGTTTCGTCGAAAAGGGGGAAACTGTTCATGTATAAGGCGCTGGAGCACGGCCTTTCTCGTGGCGAGTTTCTGGGGGCGCCCTTCCATCTCGTCGACATGGATCGCGCGCTGGCTCTGGCGAACCGCGCCATGCGCGACAGGCAGCGCCTTCAGCATTCCGACATCAACGTCGCCAAGATCATCCAGATGCGCGCGGACCCGAACCTGGCCCGTTACGTGCGCGAGAGCGACATCGTCTGCATCGATGGCGCGGGCGTCATGCTGGGGTGCCGCCTGCTGGGCATCCCCACCGGCGGGCGCGTGACCGGCGTCGATCTTATGATGCGCACGTTGGACCTGTGCGAGCGTGCCGGCTTCAGACCCTATTTCCTGGGCGCCCGCCAGGAGGTGGTCGAGACTGTGGCAGAGCGGCTTGGCAAGTCCCATCCGGGCCTCAAGATCGCCGGATACCGCAACGGATATTTCACCAAGCAGGACGAAGCGGCGATCGTTGCGGAGATCCGGGCCTCGGGGGCGAACTGCCTGTTCGTCGGCATAACCAGCCCGATCAAGGAACGCTTCCTGTTCGATCACCGCGATGCCCTTGGCGTCCCCTTCCAGATTGGCGTGGGCGGCGCCTTCGACGTGCTGGCCGGCAAGGTGCGGCGGGCGCCAAGGTTCGTGCAGGTTATCGGCATGGAGTGGTTGTTCCGGGCCCTGCAGGAGCCCCGCCGCCTGTTCTGGCGTTATCTTTCTACAAACACTCGGTTCGGTATGCTTCTTCTGGGGGCGTTCATGCGCAAGCTGGCACAGCCGTCCCGCAATGATCAAAACGAACAACGGCCGCCTGCATCATGAAAATTCTCGTCGTCTTCGGAACCCGGCCTGAGGCCATCAAGTGCTTTCCCGTCGTCGAGGAACTCAGGACCCGCCGGGGCGTTCAGGTGATCGCCTGCACGACGGCCCAGCATCGCCACATCCTTGACCAGGTGATGCAACTTGTCGGCCTTGTGCCGGACATCGACCTTCACCTGATGCGCGATAAGCCCACGCTGACGGACATCACCACCGACGTCCTTCACCGGATCGGCGAAGTGCTTGAGAAAGAGCGACCCGACCGCGTCCTGGTGCAGGGCGACACGACCACCGCCATGGCGACGGCGATGGCCGCCTTCTACCGCGGCATTCCCGTCGGTCACATCGAGGCCGGCCTCAGGACCGACACGATCCTCTCGCCCTGGCCGGAAGAGGCCAACCGCCGCATCGTCAGCGTCATCGCCGACATGCATTTCGCCCCGACAGCGGCGGCGCGCGACAACCTGCTGCGCGAAAACATCGATCCCCGGACGATCCACCTGACGGGGAACACGGTGATCGACGCGCTTCATTCGGTGCGCGACCGGCTTGCAGCGGCCGAGGTGTCGCCGCTGCCGGATCACCCCAAGCTTCGCGCGCTTCTTGATCAGGGGCGCCGGCTGATCCTGATGACCGCTCACCGGCGTGAAAACTGGGGCGACGGCATCGACGCGATCTGCCGCGCTGCCCGCGAACTGGCCGATCGCGGCGACGTCGTCGTCGCACTGCCGGTGCATCCCAACCCGCGCGTGTCCGTGCCGGTGCGTGCGGCCTTGGGCGAGCATCCCGCGATCTGCCTTCTTGAACCGCTCGATTATGCTGAATTCGTGGCCATGCTGGGCCGGTCCGTGATCGTGCTGACGGACAGTGGCGGCGTGCAGGAAGAAGCTCCGGCCCTGGGCAAGCCCGTCCTGGTACTGCGCGACACGACCGAACGGCCCGAGGGGGTTGAGGCCGGATGCGCCCGGCTGATCGGCCTGAACAGCGGCCGCATCGTCGCGGAGGCCGCCCGGCTTCTGGACGACGCCGAGGCCTATCGCGCGATGAGCAGGGTTGCCAATCCTTACGGCGACGGCACGGCAGCCCGGCAGATCGCGGATGCGATCCTGGCCGGTGCCGTGCAATCAAGATCGCGCGCATTCGGAACCTGAGTGGCGGGGGCGGCGGTGATCTTGCATTTTCTGGGCAGGGCTCTGTCCGACACGGCGTCCGGCCTTCGTCCCATTCTTGCGGCCCGCCCCGAGGACACGGACCATGCCGCGCACCTGACCGCTGGCGCCAACTGGCTCTTGCGGTCCATCGATGCCTGCGGCGGTGAGGCATCGTCCAAGGGGTATCGCTTCCTGCGGGGCTGGATGCCCCCCTATCCCGAAACCACGGGCTACATCATTCCCACGTTGCTGGCGCTTGGTGACCGCTTTGCACAGGCGCGCTATGCTGACGCCGCTGGACGCATGGGACAGTGGCTGACCGGCGTGCAGCGCCCCGACGGCGGATTCGCGGGATACGAGCTGGGCCTTCGGGACGAACCGGATGTGTTCGACACGGGGATGATCCTGTTGGGCTTCAACGCGCTGCTGCGGCGTTCGCCCACGCCCGAAATCCGCGCATCGGCGAAACGGGCGGCGGACTTCCTTCGCGAAGCGCTTGACCAAGAGGGGGCTTTCGCGCGGCACGTCAGTCACCGGATGCTTCATGCCTACAATGTGCGCTCTGCCTGGGCGCTCGTGGCCTATGGCCGGATTGCCGGGGATGCGGGGGCCGAGGCCGCGGGTCTTGCCAATGCCGACTGGGTCCTTGCCCATCAGCAGCCCAACGGGTTCTTCACGCAGAATGCCTTCAAGCCAGGCGGAAACGCCAACACGCACGGTACCGCCTATGTGATGCGCGGGCTGTTCCAGATTCACCAGCTGACAGGTCGGCGCGACATCCTGGAAAGCGTCGTCCGCGCCGCCGACCCGCTTGCCGATGCCTATGACCGCCACGGCTGGCTTGCGGCCGAACTGGGCCCCGACTGGGGGTTCAGATCAAGGCACATCTGCCTGACGGGCTGCGCGCAGATCGCCATCGTCTTTCTGCGCCTTGCCGCCGCGACCGGCAACGAACGTTACGTTCCCCTGGCCGAGCGTCTGATCGCGCAAGTCGCAGCCACCCAGGCGCTGAAGGGCACGATGCGCCACAGCGGCGCGATCGCGGGATCCTATCCGATCCAGGGCGCCTACGCGCCGCTTCAGTATCCGAACTGGGCGACCAAGTTCTTCGTCGATGCGCTGCTTGAAAGGGAGCGCTGGCACAAGGGCGACCGGGCACTGCCGGAAGCAGAGCTTTTCGCGGGTTAGCCTTGCGGTATCAAGTCCGGAGCTTTCCCCGTCCAGCTGTCGGCGGGATCGATCACTTGTATTCCATGATGCGGCTGGTTTTCCCGCGAAGTCGGCGCAGGTGATAGGTCAGCGCGCCCTGCAAGTTGCAGAACTTCGAAAGCGTAAGAAGCAGGCCCGCCTTGAACGCATTCACGGGCGCGTAGCCAATGCGGGCGAACCGCAGTGTCGCGCGGCCCCAGGACGCCGCGTAGAGAGCGGCGACCAGCAGGACAACTGGCGGGAGCCACAGCGCCCCCGCCATGGCCGCAACAGGCAAGACTGCGCCCCAGAAGACCATGCGCCGCCGCGCGGCCGAGTAAAGACCGGGGTGGAGCCCTCCGACCTGAGCAAAGGCATGGCCGGCCCGCACGTTTCGCCGCCACCATTGCCCGAAGCGGTGGATCGCCGCGTCGTGGAAGCCCATCGGTGCGTCGATCCGCCAGATTTCCCCGCCTTCGGAAATCAGGCGCTGGCATAGGTCCGGTTCTTCGCCGGCGATCAGGTCCTCGCGAAAGCCGCCCACCGCGGCCAGGCTTCGGGCGCGCATCATGGCGATGCCCCCGCAAGCCTCGGCGCGTCCAACGGGCGTGTCCCATTCCCAGTCGCACAGCCGGTTGTAGATCGAGGCCTCGACGTCGATTTCGTGCAGCCGACCGCATACGGCGACCGCTTCGGGGGTTGCGGCGAAGAACCCGACCGCCCGGTCGATCCAGCCTGAGGCAAGGCGGCAGTCACCGTCGACGAATTGCACGAGGTCGACGCCGGGCCCAAGCGCGGCAAGGCCCGCGTTACGTGCGCGCGCCGCCGTGAAGGGGCGCGACATGTCCAGCTCGACCACCAGGGCGCCTGCGCGGCGGGCCTCGCTGACACTCCCATCGGTCGATCCGGAATCGACGTAGACGAAGCGCGAGACATTCGTGGAAACCGACGCGAGGCAGGCCACCAGCCGTGCGCCTTCGTTCCGCCCGATCACGACGGCGGCAACAGTGGGTTGCCCGGCCCCCGATTCGATGGACTCGGTGCTGGTCATGGCCGCTATCGTTTCCCCTCTGGCGCCGTTCGATCTGGCGCAGTGAAGAGGCCCATGAAGGGCGCTGTCCAGCGATTTTTCCCATATGAAAAGCACTTGGCGTCAGGGCCGCCCGAATTGTCAGGCCCGCGATGGCATTGCCGCAGTGAGTCGGACCGTCGCGCTGCTGGCCTTTCGTTTCTTGCTGGGCCACAATTTGTTGTCCGCGCGGCACTGTCGGTCGGACGTCGACAACCTGACGCAGCCACAAGCAGGAAGTCCCCATGCGCCACTGCCATCGATCCAATGGAATCATGGCCTTCCGCCGAAATCCATGCGGCCGGATCCGGCATCTCCGCGCCAAAGACTTGGAGCCGATCGCCCAGATGCTAAGATTTCAACCTGAGTGGGAAGTACGAGTGAATGGCGAATATGTCGGAAGACCCCGTGATCGGCGAGAATGACATCGCCATCGTCGGAATGGCCGCGCATCTGCCGGGTGCGGCCTCGATCGACGACTACTGGCGGAACCTGAGGGATGGCGTCGAATCCATTCGCCGCCTGACCGAAGCGGAACTTCTGGCCGCGGGCGAAAACCCTGCACGGATGCGCGCGCCGAACTATGTCCCCGCCGCCGCCACGCTCGAGGGCTTCGAACGCTTCGACGCCGACTTTTTCGGCCTGTCGCCGAAGGAAGCGGCGATCATGGACCCGCAGCACCGCCAGTTCCTGGAAACCGCCTGGGAGGCAATGGAGAATGCCGGCCACATGCCCGAGGGTTTCGAGGGCCCGATCGGCGTCTACGCAGGCTGCGGGATGGGCAGCTATTTCTATTTCAACCTCTGCTCGAACCCGGATCTGGTCAGATCCACGGGCATGTTCCTGTTGCGGCACACCGGAAACGACAAGGATTTCCTGTCCACCCGCGTCAGCCACATCTTCAACCTGACCGGGCCCAGCCTGTCGGTGCAGACTGCATGTTCGACCTCTCTGGTGGCGGTGCACATGGCGTCGCAGGCTCTGCTGAACGGCGAATGCGACATGGCGCTGGCCGGCGGTGTGACGATCGAGATCCCCCATGCCCGCGGCTACCTTCATGCCGAGGGCGAGGTGCTGTCGCCCGATGGGCATTGCCATGCCTTCGACCACCGCGCGCAGGGAACCGTTTTCGGCTCGGGCGCGGGCTGTGTCGTGCTGCGCCGGCTCAAGGATGCGGTCGCGGACGGAGATCACGTCTGGGCAGTGATCAAGGCCAGCGCGATCAACAACGACGGCTCCGACAAGGCGGGATACCTGGCGCCCTCGGTCGATGGACAGGCCCGCGCCGTGGCCGAGGCTCATGCCGTCGCCGGTGTCGGCGCGGACACGATCGGCTATGTGGAGTGTCACGGCACCGGCACCTATCTGGGTGACCCGATCGAGGTCGCGGCCTTGACCCAAGCCTTCCGCAATACGACCGACAAGGCCGGATATTGCCGCATCGGGTCGGTCAAGACCAACATCGGCCACCTGGACACCGCTGCGGGCGTTGCCAGCCTGATCAAGACGTCGCTTGCGCTGCACCATCGGCAGCTTCCGCCCTCGCTTGGGTATGAAAAGCCCAATCCGGCCATAGACTTCGAAACCTCGCCCTTCCGCGTGAACGACCGGCTCAGCGATTTCCCGGCACTGGGCGCGCCGCGCCGGGCCGGCGTCAACAGCCTGGGCGTCGGCGGCACCAACGCCCATGCCGTGCTGGAAGAGGCACCCATCCGCCCCGCCTCCGAAGACAGCGACTGGCCGTTCCATCTGCTGGTGCTGTCCGCCCGGTCCCGGTCCGCGCTTGACGAGGCCAGCCAAAACCTTGCCGCGCACCTGCGGGCGCATCCCGAACAGCCGCTGGCTGACATCGCCTGGACGCTGAAGGAAGGCCGCCGCGCGTTCGACCGACGCCGCGTTGTCGTGGCCGAGACGCATGAGGAAGCCGTCAAACTGTTGGAAAGCGGCGAGCCGCGGCGCGTCTTCACCCATGCGCATATTGGCGACAATCCCGAGATCGTGTTCATGTTCCCGGGTGGCGGCGCGCAATACGCCGGCATGGCGCGCGACCTTTATGAAACCGAACCGGTCTTCCGCGAATGGATGGACAGGGGCATCGACCACCTGCAGCCCAAGCTTGACTACGACCTGCGCGCGCTTTGGCTGCCCACGGCCGATGGCCACGACGAGGCGGCCGAGCGATTGAAGCGCCCCTCGGTGCAATTGCCGTTGATCATGATCACCGAATACGCGCTGGCGCAGCTGTGGATCAGCTGGGGCGTCGAACCTGCGGTTCTTGTCGGCCATTCCATGGGGGAAAACACCGCCGCCTGCCTGGCGGGCGTCATGTCGTTCGAAGACTGCATCGGTCTTGTCCATCTGCGCGGCCAGCTGTTCGACACCATCGCGCCGGGCGGAATGCTGTCGGTGCCCATGAGCGCGGCACAGCTTGCGCCGATGCTGGGGCCCGATCTGGACATGGCCTCGGTCAATGCGCCGGATCTGTGCGTGGTTTCCGGCCCCCAGGCCGCCCTTGACGAGCTGGAAAAGACCCTGCGCGCGCACGAGTTTGAGCCGCAGCGGGTTCAGATCGACATCGCCGCCCATTCGCGGATGCTTGCGCCGATCCTTGAGCGGTTCGGCGACTACCTGCGCGCGATCCGGCTTTCCGAGCCGCGGCTTCCGATCATTTCGAACCGTAGCGGCAAGCTGCTGAGCGCGGTCGAGGCAACGGACCCCGGCTATTGGGTTCAGCACCTGCGCAACACCGTCATGTTCGCCGATTGCGCGGTAACGCTGATGGAAAAGCCGGGCCGGGTCTACCTTGAGGTCGGGCCGGGCCGCGCGCTGTCGTCGCTGATCCAGGCGAACGGCGTGCCGGCGAACCAGGTCCTGTCGTCGCTGCGCCACCCCGACCACGAGCTTGCCGACGACATCTGGTTCATGACCACCATTGGCCGTCTGTGGGCGCTTGGCGTCCCCGTCGACTGGGCGCCGATCTGGGGCGAGGCCCGGCGCAATCGCCTGCCGCTTCCGACCTATCCCTTCCAGCGCCAACCCTACTTCATCGAGCCCGGCCATGCGGAACCGGTCGCGGAAGAAGCCTGGCCGGAACGGATCAAGGACATCGTCGACTGGGGCTGGAAGCCGCACTGGCGCCCGCGCGCCGCCGATTGCGAGGCGGAAGCCGACCAGCTTGCCGAGGCCACCCGCCACGACTGGCTTGTCTTTGCCGACGACGTCGGGCTTTCTGACAGGATCGTGGCGCGGCTGCGCGGGGCAGGTCACAGGGCGGTCGAGGTCCGGGTGGGCTTTTCCTTTGCGAAGCTCGGGCAGGACAGCTACAGCATCTCGCCCGAGCGCGGACGCGTGGACTATGACCGCCTGCTGCAGGTGCTGGCGGCCGAAGGCTTCAAGCCCGACCGCATCGCGCACCTGTGGCTCGTGACAGACAGGCCAACCTTCCGGCTGGGCTCCAACTTCTTCATGCGCAACCAGGAGCAGGGCTTCCAGGCCTTGCTGTCGCTGGCACTGGCGATGGCGGAAGCCGATCTGCCGCAGCCGCTGCACCTGACCTGCGTTTCGACAGGCGCACAGCAGGTGCGTTCCGAGAAACTGCCCGATCCCGAAAAGGCCACGGCATTCGGACCCCTGCGCGTGATCCCGAGAGAGTTTCCGGGCGTCACCTGTGCCGCGCTTGACGTTGCCTTGCCGACCGGCCCGGCGCGGGAGTCCGGTTTGGACAGGCTGGCCGATCAGGTGATCGAGGATCTGATCGCAGCGCCAGCGAACCTGACCGCCGCGCTGCGCGACGGCCGCAGGTACGAACTGACTTGGCGGCCCGTCGCCCTTGACCCCGTCCAGACGCCGATCCCAGAGGGCGCGGTCTGCCTGATCACGGGCGGCTTCGGCGGGATCGGCCAGACCATGGCGGAACGTCTGGTCGGTGAACGGGGCGCAAGGGTCGCGCTTCTGACCCGGACCGCGTTGCCGCCCCGCGACACCTGGGAAGCCTATCTGCGCTCGGCCCCGCCGAAGGACGCCGCCGCCCGGCGGATCAGGGCGGTGCAGAAGCTCGAGGCGCTGGGAGCCAAGCCGCTGATCGTCGCCGGCGACGTGTGCAACCTGGAACACATGAAGGCCGTCAGGCACGAGGTCGAGCAGGCATTCGGACGGATCGATGTCCTGATCCACGCAGCCGGCGTCGTCGACGACGCGCCCATGCTGGCCAAGACGATCGAAAGCGTGGACGACGTCTTTGCGCCTAAGGTTCATGGCACACTGGTTCTGGACCAGGTCTTTCCGGACGGCAGTCTTGACCTGATGGTGCTCTTCGCTTCGACGTCGACGATCATCGCTCCGCCGGGCCAGGTCGATTACGTCGCCGCGAACGAATTCCTGAATGCCTATGCCAGGTCGCGTTCGGGCGGCAAGACGCGGGTCAGCGCGATCAACTGGGGCATCTGGTCGGACGTGGGCATGGCGGCCGAGGCGCTGGCCGGTCCGGTCGACGCGCCAGTAGAGCCGGTCGACGCGCCGATGCTTGACGCGCGCACGCTTGACGGGGACGGCAACCGGGTTTTCACCGCGGCCTGGGACGAGTCACGCTGGTTCCTGGATGGTCACCGCACGAGGGACGGGCGGGCGATCCTGCCGGGTACGGGCTACCTGGACCTTGCGGCGCAGTCCTTGATGCTGCAGGGCGAGGCCGGGCCGTTCGAGATCCGCGACCTTTCCTTCCTCAGCCCGCTGGTGGTGCAGGATGGAAAGCCCCGAGAGGTGCGGGTCACGCTGGCGCCGGATGCCGAAGGCTATCGCTTCGAGGTTCGCAGCGACGTCGAGGTCGACGGCCGACGTGGATACGGACTGAATGCCGAGGGGCGCCTGTCCAGGGCGTCCAGGGCGCCCGCGCAGGTCGATGTGCAGCCGATCCTTGCGCGATGCACCACGAAGGCCGAAACCGGCAAGGGGCTGAGGTCGCCGCAGGAAGAGCATCTGGCGTTCGGACCGCGCTGGCGCGTGCTGGACCGGCGCGCCTACGGCAAGGATGAAGGCATCGCGCACCTGGCGCTGCCGCCTTCCTTCCGCTCGGACATGGAAAAGGGACACCTTATCCATCCCGCGCTGATGGACCTTGCGACCGGCTGGGCGATGGACCTGATCGATGGGTATGAGCCGACCCATCTGTGGGTCCCGATGTCCTACGCTTCGATCTCGGTCTTCCGCCCGCTGCCGTCCGACATCGCGAGCTGGGTGCGCAATGCGGGCGACAATCGCGCCGACGCGCCTGCCGCGCTTTTCGACGTGGACATCCTGGATGCCGAGGGCAACATCTGCATCAGCGTCCGGGGCTTTGCGATCCGCAGGCTTGAGCATGGCTTCGGATTGTCGCCAGCGACTCCGTCGCGCGACGTGGAGTTCCCGGATGGTGGCGACGGCGCGGCGCATCCCGTCTCTGCCGCCGAAGCGCGGCTACGCCACAACCTGACGCAAGGCATTCCCGCACGCGAAGGCGCCGAGGCGTTCGGCCGAGCGCTTGCCCTGGGGCTGCCGCAGGTCGTCGTTTCGTCGATGGACCTGCCGACGCTTGTCGCGCAGGCTGGCCAGTCGCCGGACACCGAGGGCGCGGCGGGGCCAGGCTTTGAGCGTCCCGAACTCGACAGCGCCTATGTCGAGCCGCGCACCGATATCGAGCGGACGCTGGTCGGGTTCTGGCAGGACCTGCTTGGCGTCGGACAGGTCGGCGTCGAGGACAGTTTCTTTGACCTCGGTGGCCACTCCCTGATCGCGGTACGGCTGTTCGCGATGATCCGAAAGACCTACGCGGTCGATTTCCCCATATCCGTCCTGTTCGAGGCGCCGACGATCGCCACCTGTGCCGCGCTCATCGAAGAGCGCGTCGGACCGCAAAAGGGGGGCGCGGGAACTGCGGTCGCGCAGGCACCGTCCCGGCGCTTCACGCACATCGTGCCCATGAACCAGCATGAAGGCGGAACAAGGCCGCCGCTTTTCCTGGTGGCGGGCATGTCCGGCAACATCCTGAATCTGCGCGGCACGGCCAAGCTTCTGGGCGATGAATGGAAGTGCTACGGCCTGCAAGCGCGGGGCCTTTACGACGAGGACGCGCCGCACGAAAGCCTGGTCGACGCGGCACGGGACTGCCTTGCGGAAATCCGGCAGGTCCAGCCGCAGGGCCCCTACGTCCTGGGCGGCTACTCGGGTGGCGGACTGACCGCTTGGGAGATCGCGCGCCAGATCGAGGCCGAGGGCGACGAGGTGTCGCTTCTGGTTCTGCTTGATACCCCGCTTCCGGTGCGTCCGGAGCTAAGCCGCGCCGACCGGGTCATGATCAAGCTGAACCAGCTGATTGAAGGCGGACCCGCCTATCTTCTGCAATGGTACCGAGAGCGCAAAGCCTGGAAAGCGGCAGAGCGCGCCCGCGCTGCCGCCGGACCCGGAACCGGCCCGGAGGCGCTGTTGACCGCAGTCGAAAAGGCGTTCCTCAGGGCGGTGGTCAAGCTTGAACTGGCGCCACGGACGGGCAAGACGGTTCTGTTGCGGACGGGCAATGTCAAGCGCTGGAAGGCTTTGGGCGGGCGTTGGGTCGATGCCGAAAGGTGTTATGTCCTGGACGACAACGGCATCGGGCGCCACGCCTCTGACCTGACTGTGATCGAAGTGCCGGGTGACCACGACACGATGGTTCTGGAACCCAATGTCAGGGTTCTGGTCCAGAAGCTGCGGGAGGTGCTGGACCACGCCCAGCCAGATGAGCGCCAGTGGCGCGCAGCGGCGGAGTAGGGCTATGGCAAGCGTTCTTGTGATCATCGTGAACTGGCGCACCGCCGAGATGACGCTGGCCGCGGCCGAAGCCGCTCTGGCCGCGATGGAGGGGATACCCGGTGCGATCACCATCGTCGACAACGATTCGGGCGACGGGTCCGAGGACATTTTGCGCGCCGGTATCGCGCGGCGCGGCTGGAACCGGGTGCGCGTGATCCAGTCCGGACGGAACGGCGGCTACGGCGCAGGCAACAACGTCGGCATCCGCGCGGGTCTGCCGGACGGAAGCAAGCCTGACTACGTCCACGTCCTGAACCCGGATGCGTTCCCCGCGCCCGGCGCCATCCGTGCGCTGGTGGCCCACATGGAGCGCCACCCCGAAGCAGGCGTCGCCGGCAGCTACGTCCATGGGCCCGACGGGGTCCCGCACGCCTCTGCCTTCCGGTTCTTCAGCATCGGATCCGAGTTCGAGGACGCGGCCAAGACGGGGCCGATATCCCGGCTTCTGGCCAACCGGATCGTGCCGTTGCCGACGCCGACAGAAGCCACGCGCGTGGACTGGGTCACGGGCGCCTCAATGATGCTGAGGCAGTCGGTGCTGGATCGCATCGGCCTGTTTGACGAAGCGTATTTCCTGTATTTCGAGGAAACCGACCTGTGCCTTCGCTTTGCGCGGGCGGGCTACGCGACGGACCATGTCCGGCGCAGCGAGGTGACCCACATCGGATCGGTCTCGACGGGGATGAAATCGCTGGCGCGGGTTCCGGCCTATTGGTTCGACAGCCGCTGGCGCTATTTCGCCAAGAACCACGGCCGGGCCTATGCCTTCGCGGCGACGGGCGCGCGCGTGGCGGGGGGGCTTCTTCTAGGGCTGAGGCGTCTGGTCGGCAGATGCGCCCAGCAAAATCCGCCGTACTTCCTGCGCGACCTGTTGGCGCATGGGATGAAGGCGGGCTGCAGGGCGGTCGCGCCCGAACGGGGAACCAGGACGCAAACGCCAGTTGGGAGCAAGACATGACGCGGTTTTCCGGCCTGTTCGTCGGCAACGAATCCCTGTTGATCCAGTGCTCCGAAACCTGGCTGGCCGCGGGACACGGGATCGCGGCGATCGTCACGCGAAATCCCGAGATCGCCCGCTGGGCGAATGATCGCGGGCTTCGGGTCGAGGCGCAGGATGCAGGGCTGGCGGAGCGAAGCGCCGACCTGTCCTGCGACTGGTTGTTTTCGGTCGCGAACCTGCACGTCCTGCCCGAGCCTCTGATCCAGACCGCGAAACGCGGGGCAATCAACTTTCACGATGGACCCCTGCCACGGCACGCAGGTCTGAACGCCCCGGTCTGGGCAATCCTGGAAGGCGAAAAGCGCCACGGGGTCGCCTGGCATCTGATCGAAGGCGGCATCGACGAAGGCGCGATCCTGGAGACGCGCGAATTCGACATTGCGGACGCGGAAACCGCGCTGACGCTGAACGCGAAGTGCTTCGAGGCGGCGATAGATAGCTTTGGCACGCTGGTCGCCGCGATCGGCGCGGACGATCTTCACCCGCGCGACCAGGACCTTGCGCTGCGCAGCTGGCATGCCCGCGCCGACCGGCCGCGCGCCGCGGCGCGCCTGGATTTCTCACATTCCGGCGAAGATGTCGTGCGTCTTGTCCATGCGCTTGACCATGGCGGCTACTGGAATCCGCTGGCGCTCCCCAAGATCGTAGCAGCGGGGCGGGTCCTGGCCGTCGGCTCTGCCGAAACGGCGCCGGGCGACGCCAGCCCGGCCGGCACCGTCCTGGCGGCGGATCGGGCGGGGCTTACAGTTGCCTGTGGTCGCGGGGCGGTCACCATCGGGGCGCTGAGGGACATGGACGGGAACGCGGTCTGCCCGATTTCTCTTGCCGCTGTGGGGCAGACGCTTCCCGCGCTGCAACCGGACGAGGCAGACCATCTGAGCGCGGCCATGGCCGCGATTGCCTCCGGCGACGGCCATTGGCGCGAACGGTTGCGCGCGCTTCGTCCTGCCGCGCTGCCCTTGGCGGCCGAGCCGGAACATGCCCCCGACTGGCAGCGGATCGGGTGCGACATCGCGGATGGCGACCCGGCGCGGGGCGCGGCGGCGCTGGCGCTTTTCGCCCGAGCCTACGGCGGAGATGAGCCTGTCGACGTGGCGCTGCGCCTTGCCGGAGCGCCTGCCGCCGACGGATACCTTTCGCACTGGGTCCCCCTTCGCGCGGGGCAAAAAGCGACGGCTGGCTCTTTCCTGGACGCGTTCAAGCGTGATCTTGCCCGCGCGATGAGGTGGCCCGCATTCGCGACCGATCTGCCGCTGCGCGACCCGGACATGGGCCGGGTGACGCAGCCAGACATCGCGCTGAGCCTTGGGGCGGACGCGCCGTTGACAGGTAGCGTCCTGACGCTGGCGATTTCGGGCGACGGTGCGGCCCTGCATTTCGATGCGACGCGGCTTGACGCCGGCTGCGCGGAAATCCTGGCGGCGCGCATCGCGCATCTGGCAGACGCCCTGGGTGCGGCACATGGCGACCCGGTCCTGACGACCCTGTCCGCGATGCCCGAAAGCGAACGCACCCTGCTTACCAAGGACTGGAACCGCACCGCAGCCGGCTACGACGCCGCCCTTTGCGTGCACGAGGCATTCGAGGCGCAGGCCGCGCGCACGCCGGATGCCGTCGCCCTTATCCACGAAGACAAGAAGCTGAGCTATGGCGACCTGAACGCGCGCGCCAACCAGGTCGCGCATGTGCTGATGGACATGGGCGTCGGGCCGGGAACGCTGGTCGGCCTTTGCACGGGACGTTCGCCTTTGCTGATGGTCGGCGCGCTGGCGATCCAGAAGGCCGGAGGGGCCTATGTGCCGCTGGACCCATCCTATCCCGCCGACCGTCTCGCGCTTTATGTCGAGGATTCCGCCTGTCCTGTCATCGTGACCGAACGCGCGCTTTCGCAAACGCTTCCGCATAGCGCCGCCGCCATCCTGCGGCTGGACGACGACCCGCGCATCGCAAAGGCATCGGGCGACAATCCCGGCAGCGGGGTCACGGGCGATGACCTGGCTTACATGATCTACACCTCGGGCTCTACCGGACGGCCCAAGGGCGTGATGATCGAACATCGCAACGTCCAGAACTTCTTCACCGGCATGGATGCGCATATCCGCTGCGATCCCCCGGGCACATGGCTTGCCGTGACCTCGCTCTCCTTCGACATCTCGGTGCTTGAGCTGTTCTGGACGCTTGCGCGCGGGTTCCGCGTGGTGATCATGGGGGACGCGGACCGGGCGCTGGTGTCGGGGGGAAGAACGCCGGTGTCCGCCAAGGGCATGGACTTCAGCCTTTACTACTGGGGCAATGACGACGGGGCGGGGCCTGCAAAGTACGACCTTCTGCTTGAGGGCGCGAAATTCGCGGACCGGCACGGCTTCTGCGCGGTCTGGACGCCCGAGCGGCACTTCCACGCCTTCGGGGGCCCCTATCCCAACCCCTCGGTCACGGGCGCGGCAGTGGCGGCGGTCACGCGCAACCTTGCGGTGCGGGCAGGGTCCTGCGTCGCGCCGCTGCATCACCCGGCCAGGATCGCCGAGGAATGGGCGGTCATCGACAACCTGACCAACGGGCGCGCCGGGCTGGCCATCGCCTCGGGCTGGCAGCCCGACGATTTCGTGCTCAGGCCCGAAAACACGCCCCCCGAGAACAAGCCCGCGATGTTCGACGCGATCGACAAGGTCCGCCGTCTGTGGCGCGGCGAGGCGGTCGAGTTCCCGACGGCCTCGGGCAAGCCCTTTGCCGTCGTGACCCAGCCCCGGCCCGTGTCGAAAGAAGTGCCGATTTGGGTCACGACCGCGGGCAATCCCGAAACTTGGCGCGAGGCCGGGGCGGCGGGCGCGAACATCCTCACCCATCTGCTTGGCCAGTCGGTCGACGAGGTGGGGGGCAAGATCAAGCTGTACCACCAAGCCCTGCGCGAAGCCGGACACGATCCGGCCGATCACACCGTCACCCTCATGCTGCACACCTACGTTGCGGCGAATCGCGATCACGCGCGCGAAACGGCGCGGGGACCGATGAAGGATTACCTGCGCTCGGCGGCGGGGCTGATCAAGCAATACGCCTGGGCCTTTCCGGCCTTCAAGAAGCCGCAGGGCATGACCAACCCGATGGAGATCGACCTGCGCTCGTTGACCGAGGAGGAAATGGAGGGTGTGCTGGACTTCGCCTTCCAACGCTATTTCGAGGATTCCGGCCTGTTCGGCACGGTCGAGGACTGCGTGGCAAGAGTCGAGGAACTGAAGCGCATCGGCGTGGGCGAGGTCGCCTGTCTGATCGACTACGGCATTCCCGTTCAGACGGTGCTTGAGGGGCTGGTGCCGCTGGCAGAGGTTCTTCGTCGGACCAACGCGGCCGCGACCGAAACGGAAAAGGACTTCTCGATCGCCGCCCAGATCGCGCGCCACGGGGTCACCCATCTGCAATGCACCCCATCCATGGCACGAATGCTGGCCATGAACCCGGAGTCGCGGTCGGCGCTTGCGTCGCTCAAGGAGCTGATGATCGGGGGCGAGGCCCTGCCCGGCGCGCTGGTCGCCGACCTTGCCACCGCGACGGAGGCGCGCATCCTGAACATGTACGGCCCGACGGAAACCACGATCTGGTCGGCGGTCGACCTGGCCGAGCCGGGCATGGCGGTCTCTCCGGTCGGGCACCCGATCGCCAACACGCAGTTCTACGTCCTCGACGCCTCTGGCGATCCTGCACCGATGGGCGTCGCAGGCGAGCTGTGGATCGGCGGCGATGGCGTGGCGCGCGGCTATTGGAGGCAAACCGGGCTGACTGACGACCGCTTCCGCCCCGATCCCTTCACGGGCGGGCGGATGTATCGCACCGGTGACCTGGTGCGGCAGCGATCCGATGGGCGCTTCGATTTCCTCGGCCGCATCGACCACCAGGTCAAGATCCGCGGCTACCGGATCGAGTTGGGCGAGATCGAGGCCGCCGCGGTCGAGATGCAGGGCGTGCGGCAGGCTGTCGTCCTGGCGCGCGAAGACGTGCCGGGTGACGTGCGGCTGGTGGCCTATGTGACCACGGAGCCGGGCCTTTCGCCCGAGGCGCTTGGGGCGCATCTGAAGGTGCGCCTGCCGGCGCACATGGTCCCCGCCCATGTCGTGCCGCTGGACGAAATGCCGCTGACGCCGAATGGCAAGGTCGACCGCAAGGCACTGCCCGCGCCCGCCGCCGTCACCGCGCCGAAGGTTGCCGAAGCCATCCGCGTGGCACCGTCTTCCGGTGCGGAGGAGACGATCGCGGGCATATGGCGCCGCATTCTCAATCTTCCGGCTGTGGGCGCGGAGGACAATTTCTTTGCCCTCGGTGGGCATTCGCTTCTGGCGGTGCAGGCGCATCGCGAAATCAGGGATGCGATGGGGGCGTCGACACTGTCGATCACCGACATCTTTCGGTTCCCCACGCTTTCGGCCCTGGCGCGGCACCTGGAAACGCCGCAAGCCTTCGAGCCGCGCATCCACATTGCCGGGGGCGCGAACGATCGCGCGGCGCAGAGGTCCGACGCGATGTCAAAGCGCCGCGCGCTTCGCGCGAACCGGGGGGCATGATGCCGGCCGCGCAGGCAGAGATGGTCGAGTTGACACGCGGGTTGCTTCCGGGCCCGGTCGCCGTCTGCGCCAGCCGCATCGGTCCCGATGATGCCGGGCTCTGGCCGGTCGAGGCCGACGCGATGCGACGCGCGGTTCCACGCAGGCGCGCCGAATTCGCGGCGGGCAGGTTGGCCGCGCGCAGGGCGATGGCCGAGCTTGGCCAGACGCCCGGCGCCATACCGATGCGACACGACCGGTCGCCCGAATGGCCTGCGCGGCTGACCGGATCGATCACGCATGCCGGTGGCCTGGCGCTGGCCGCCGTGGCACGCACCGACCAGGTGGCGGCGATCGGCATCGACGCCGAGCCTGATGAACCGCTTCCCGAAGGGCTTCTTGGGCTCATCTGCAGAGCGGAAGAGCGCGCTTGGTGCGCCACGACACCGGATCCCGGGCGCGCGGCACGGCTGATCTTCGCGGCCAAGGAAGCCGCCTACAAGTGCCAGTACCCGCTGTCCGGCAAGCTTTTCGGCCATGAGGCTCTGCGCATCACGGTTGGGGGTGCCGGCCGCTTGACAGCCTGCTTCATGCAGCCCGCCGGCCCATTCGCCGCGGGCGAGACGATGGCGGGCCAGGCCGGCTGGCGCCACGGCATGATCATCGCGGCCTTTTCAGTGCCGCTTGGGCACTGAGAGGGCAGGCACATGCGTAGAAACCTGATCCTTTTCGGTCTTGCCGCCGCCGGTGCGCTTGTCGCCGGCGGTTTGGCCTGGCATCGGCTGCGCCGCGATCCGACGCTGCCCCCGGCGCGCCGGCCAATGCCCCGGTCCGAGTTCCAAGGCCTTTACGACCGCCCGCTTGCGCCGCCCAGCGGGCCGCTACGCGTGTTTCACCTGGGGCATAGCCTGGTGGGCCACGACATGCCCGCCATGCTTGCCCAGCTCGCCGGGCCGGGCCATCGCTACGAAAGCCAGATAGGGCGCGGCACCACGCTGCGCGCGCACTGGGAAGATGACATTCCCATCGAGGGATATGCCGAAGACAATGCCCATGGCCGCTTCCGCCCCGCCAAGGAGGCGCTTGAAAGCAGCGACTACGACGCGTTCATCATGACCGAACGAGTGGATATCCGGACCTCGATCCGGGAAGAGGGCAGTGCCGCTTATGTCGCGCTGTGGGCAGAGCTTGCCCGCCGGGGAAATCCCGACACGCGGGTCTACCTCTACGAGACCTGGAATTGGCTGAGCGTCGAGGATGGTTGGCTGGAGCGTATGGACGGCGACCTTCCGCGCTACTGGATCGATGACATCCTGCGCGGCGCGGCAGCCTATCTGGGCGGCGCTCCGATCTACGTGATCCCGGCTGGCCAGGTCCTGGGTCGCGTGACCCGCGCCGCCGAAGCCGGACAGGTCGCTGGCATCGCGAGCCGCGAGGATTTCTTTGCCAGGACCGCGACGGGGGAACTGGACAGGATCCACATCGGGGACCTGGGGGCATTCGTGGTGGCGCTTGCGCATCATGCGGTTCTTTACCGGACAAGGCCCCCGGGACTTGACGCGGAAATGCGCAGGGCCGATGGCACGCCTGCCGATCTGCCCGACGAACTGGATCGCGCGGCACTATGGTCGATGATCGAAGAGGTCGTCGGCGGCTTGCCGGAAACAGGAGTTGGACGGGTTTGACCGGCGATAGCAGCCACAGACGTCAGCCCCTCGATAGGCGGAACGACGAAGCGGATCGAAAGGCAGAGTTCTGATGCCCAACACCTTCGCCTTCCTCGTGCTTTATTGCTGGCCGGTGGTAATCATCTTCCTGTTCGCCGCCCTGCCCAGATCCTTCGCCATCGCGATCTCGATCATCGGGGGATACCTGATCCTGCCGGTTCAGACGGGGATCAACCTGCCGATGCTGCCGACGCTGGACAAGTCCCTGCTGCCGTCGCTGTTCACGGGCATCATGTGCCTGCTGATGGTGGATGGCCGCGCGAACAACGCCCGCCGCATGCCGGAAAGGCGCATCGAACCGGAGGCGGCCCAGATCGCCGAAACGGGGGACATGCCGCCGCGGGCGTCGCCGATGTTTTCCCGCCAACCCGTCCGCGCCAGGGTTCAAGGGTCAACCGCAGGGCCGGACAACGACGCAGCCCTTCCCGCGACCCTTTCGGCCCCGCCCTTTGGGACAGCCCCCCTGTCGAGCCCATCCGGGACGGCGCAGTCCAGCGCGGCCCTGCGCGCCGTCCTTCTGGCGCTTCTGGCTCTGACGATGATCTCGCCCGTCGCGACCGTGCTTTCGAACCCCGAACCCCTGTTCTTCGGTCCCACGATGCTGCCGGGGCTCCGGTTGTACGATGCCGCCTCGATGGCGATGACGGTCGGGGTCCACATGCTGCCCTTCGTCATCGGATGGCGCTATCTGGGCGGGACGCGGGAACTTGGCCACCTTGTTCTCGTCCTGGCGATTGCCGGGCTGTTCTATTCTCTTCCCGCCCTGTTCGAGGTCAGGATGAGCCCGCAGCTGAACACCTGGATCTATGGCTTCTTCCAGCACTCGTTCCTTCAGCACATTCGCCAAAGCGGTTACCGTCCGATCGTCTTTCTTGGGCACGGCCTGGCGCTGTCGATCTTCCTGGCCCAGACCTTTTTGGCCGCGATCGCCCTATGGCGCGCACGCCAAGACGTGCGAAACTCCGGCGTGCATTGGCTGCTTGGCTCCGCCTGGCTTTTCCTTGCGCTGGTCCTTTCCAAGTCGCTTGGCGCGCTTGCCATCGCGACCGTGTTCGGACTGATCCTGATGATTGCAGGCAAGCGGTCGGTCGTCCTCTTCGCGGCGGTCGCCATCGCGTTCGTGACGATCTATCCGGTTCTGCGTGGCAGCGGCCTTGCCCCCGTGCAAGGTGTGTACGACTTCGCCAAGGCAGTCGATGTCGATCGCGCGGAATCCTTCAAGTTCCGGCTGGACAACGAAGATGCGTTGCTGGACCGCGCCAACCTCAAGCCGATGTTCGGTTGGGGAAGCTGGGGGCGCAACCGGATCTTCGACCCCGACACCGGAGAGGACAGGAGCGTCACCGATGGCGACTGGATCATCACGATCGGCGTCTATGGATGGGTCGGCTATCTCAGCAAGTACGGGCTCTTCGCCCTTCCCGTCATGGCGCTGGCGTGGCGGCGCAGGGCCACGCAGTTGACCTTCGCGGCCTGCGGCCTGTGCATGATACAGGCCGCCAACATCCTTGACGCGATCCCGAACGCCACGATCGTGCCGGTGACCTGGCTGATCGCCGGAGCGCTCGCCGGGTTCGCTTGCCGTGGCGCGGCGGGCGTCGGGCCTGCGCCGGCGCAGCCGCCGCGGCATCGACAAGCGCGACACGCCGGCGTCGGGCAAGGCCGAACCCAGCCGGCGGCGCGCTTGACGAGAACGCGCGACTGATCGCCCGGATCCAAGCTGCTGATGGGCCTTGACGAAGCGGCCCGCAGCCCGCGAAACTTCGCGCGGGTGGGGCAACGGGGCAGGGCCGCTGGATGAAGGCTAACGGTCTTTTCTCGTCCGATTTCAAGGCCGCGCCCTATTGGTGGGACCGCACGCCGCGCCCCGACCTTCCGCAGGCTGCCCCGCCATCCGCTGCGGATGTCGTGATCATAGGGTCCGGCTACACCGGCCTTCATGCCGCCGTGCAGACGGCGAGGGCGGGGCTGTCGACCGTCGTCCTGGATGCCGAAGCGGCGGGCTGGGGATGTTCCACGCGCAACGGCGGGCAGATATCGACCAGCGTCAAGCCGGGCTTCGCGGCGCTGGCCCGGCACCACGGCGCGGATACCGCCAGGGCGATCCTGCACGATGGCCAGGCTTCGCTGGCCTTCGTCGGCGACTTTGTCAGGGCCGAGCGCATCGACTGCGATTTCCGGGTCGTCGGCCGTTTCCACGGGGCGCACCTGCCCCGATCCTACGCTGCCCTCGCGCGCGATTGCGCGGCCGGGAACCCCGTCTTTCAAACCGACGCCTTCATGGTGCAGCCGGACGACATGGCCGCTGAGCTTGGCACTGCCGCCTATTCCGGGGGATGCGTCTTCCCCCATCATGCCAGCATCGACCCGGCGCGCTATCACGCCGGCCTGCTGCGTGTCGCCCAGTCGTCCGGAGCCGCAATCGTCCCCCATTGCCCCGCGACCTCGATTGAGAGAGAGACCGGGGTGATCTCGATCCGCACGCCACGCGGCAGCATACGCACCGGACGCGCGATCATCGCCACGAACGGATATACCGGTGCGCTGTCGCCCTGGCACCAGCGACGGATCATTCCGATCGGGTCCTACATGATCGCGACCGAACCCATCGCGCCTGACCTGATGGACCGCCTGTTTCCGACAGACCGGGTGGTGACCGACACCCGCAAGCTTGTCTACTACTACCGCCCCTCGCCGGATCGGAGCCGCATCCTGTTCGGAGGGCGCGTTTCGGTTTCCGAGACCGACCCGCGCAAAAGCGCGTATCCCCTTCACGCCGAACTGACCCGGCTTTTCCCAGAACTTTCGCAAACCCGCGTCAGCCATTCCTGGATGGGCTTTGTCGGATACACATTCGACACGCTCGCGCATGTGGGCGAAACCGACGGCATCATGCACGCGATGGGCTACTGCGGCTCGGGCGTCGGCATGGCCAGCTACCTGGGCATGAAGCTGGGGCGCCGCGCAGCCGGGCTGGCCGAGGCGGACTGCGGCCACGAAGGCCCCGGTTTCCCGACGCGGCCTCTCTATTCCGGGCGCCCCTGGTTTCTTGCGCCGATGGTCGCCGCCTACCGTTTGCGCGACAGGTTCGGCCTGTAGGCGTCATCGCCTCATGACCTGTCCGATTGCATTTCGCCCCTGACCGGACTATCTGGAACGCCTGAAAAGGAAGAGCGGGATCACAAGAGATGAACTGGATCACCAACTACGTCCGCCCGAAGATCAACTCGCTCTTCTCGCGTCGCGAGGTGCCGGAGAACCTTTGGACCAAGTGTTCCGAATGCGGAACCATGCTTTTCCACCGCGAGCTCAGCGACAACCTGAACGTCTGCACCAATTGCGATCATCACATGGCGATCACGCCGCGCGCCCGTTTCGCGGCCCTGTTCGACGGCGGCATCTTTTCCGAGGTCAAGGTGCCCGATCCTGTCGCAGACCCGCTGCATTTCCGCGATCAGAAGAAATACCCCGACCGCATGAAGGCCGCACAGAAGAGCACTGGCGAAAAGGAGGCGATGCTGGTCGCCGAGGGAGAGATTTCCCGCACCCCGATCATCGCCGTGGGCCAGGACTTTTCCTTCATGGGTGGCTCGATGGGCATGTATGTCGGCAATGCGATCATTGCCGCGGCCGAACGCGCGGTCAAACTCAAGCGCCCGCTCGTGCTGTTCTCCGCCGCGGGCGGCGCACGGATGCAAGAGGGCATTCTGTCGCTCATGCAGATGCCGCGCACGACGGTCGCGGTCGAAATGCTCAAGGAAGCCGGGCTTCCCTATATCGTCGTGCTGACCCACCCGACGACGGGCGGTGTCACCGCGTCCTACGCCATGCTGGGCGACGTTCACATCGCCGAACCCAACGCGCTTATCTGCTTCGCCGGCCCGCGCGTGATCGAACAGACGATCCGGGAAAAGCTTCCCGAAGGGTTCCAGCGCGCGGAGTACCTGCTTGACCACGGGATGCTCGACCGCGTCACGCACCGCAAGAAACTGCGCGAAGAGCTGGTGACGATCCTAAGGTTGCTGACCCGCCAGTCCCCGGCGGTGAAGGGCGACCTGCCGGCGCCCAAGTCCGAGGCGCCCAAGGCCGAAGGTCCCAAGGCGGACACCAAGTAAGTTCTTCTTTTCCCAAATATCCTCGGGGGGGCCGGGGGGCAGACGGCCCCCCGGCCTTACCCCGGCCAAGCGCTACGAGGCTGACATGTCGCAGGGTTCCGACCTCATCCTTTCGCGGATGATGGAGCTTCATCCCAAGATCATCGACCTGACGCTCGATCGGGTCTGGCGGCTTCTCGATGCGCTCGGCCATCCCGAACGCAAGCTGCCCCCGGTGATCCACATCGCGGGCACCAATGGCAAGGGTTCGACCCAGGCGATGATCCGCGCCGGGCTTGAGGCGATGGGGGGACGGGTGCACGCCTATACCTCTCCGCATCTCGCCCGGTTCCACGAACGCATCCGCCTGGCGGGCGAGCTGATCTCCGAAGACCACCTGACCGAAATCCTGGAAGAATGTGAAACCGCGAACGGCGGGATTCCGATCACCTATTTCGAGATCACGACTTGCGCCGCGATCCTGGCCTTTGCGCGCACGCCCGCCGACTGGACGCTGCTTGAGGTCGGTCTTGGCGGCCGGCTGGATGCCACGAACGTGGTGGACGAACCCCGGCTCACGATCATCACGCCGGTGTCGATCGATCACCAGCAGTATCTTGGCGACACCCTGCCCGAGATCGCAGGCGAAAAGGCGGGTATCCTGAAGCGCGGCATTCCCTGCGTGGTCGGACCGCAGGAGGACGCGGGGCTTGAGGTGATCGAGGCGAAGGCCGCCCGTCTTGGCTGTCCGCTCATTGTCCACGGCCAGCACTGGAACGTCTGGGAAGAGCGCGGGCGGCTGATCTTCCAGGACGAGAACGGCCTGCTGGACCTGCCCTTGCCGAACCTTCCGGGACCGCACCAGATCGACAATGCCGGCGCCGCGCTGGCCGCGCTTCGGCATCTGGGAGCCGATGAGGCAGCCTGCGAGGCAGCGGTGACCCAGGCTTACTGGCCCGCGCGGATGCAGCGTCTGGCCTACGGTCCCCTGGTCGAGGCCGCGGGTTCCAGCGAGCTTTGGCTAGACGGCGGCCACAACCCGGCCGGCGGTCAGGCGGTGGCGGCGACGCTGTCCCGGTTGCCGGCAAAACCCACGCACCTGATCCTTGGCATGCTGAACACCAAGGATATCGCGGGCTATCTTCGCCCCGTCGCGGCACAGGCGAAATCACTGACGGCGGTGTCGATCCCAGGCGAGGCGAACACGCTTTCGGCCGAGGATACCCAGGCCGCCGCCGCCAGAGCGGGCATCTTGGCAGGCACCGCCGAGAGCGTCCTTGCGGCGGTGCGGACCATCGCCGCCGCGGATCCCGGCGCCCGCATCCTGATCTGCGGCTCGCTCTATCTTGCCGGCGGCGTGCTGAGAGAGAACGGCTAGGCTGAACCGCGGGCGCAAGGCGGCCCCCTGCGCGGACCTGCCTGTGCGTCCGCGCACTTTCGTCAGCCCGCGCCACCGGTTATCCCTTGGTCCAGACCAACGGAGTGACCGACATGACCCTTGAACTGGCCCTCGACACTTTCGGCGATGTGACGCTGGGCCCTGACGGGGCGCTGAAACCGCAGGATCAGGTCATCCGCGACGTGATCGAAGAGGCGGTTCTGGCTGATCAGGTCGGGGTCGACTTCTTCGGTCTGGGCGAACACCATCGCGACGATTTCGCCATCTCGGCGCCCGAGGTCGTGCTGGGCGCGATCGCAGCGCGCACGAGCCGGATCAAGCTTGGCAGCGCGGTGACGGTTCTGTCCTCGGACGATCCGATCCGCGTGTTCCAGCGGTTCTCGACGCTTCAGGCAGTGTCGCAGGGCCGGGCCGAGGTGATTCTGGGCCGCGGCTCCTTCACCGAAAGCTTCCCGCTTTTCGGACTGGACCTTGCGGATTACGAAACGCTGTTCAACGAAAAGCTGGACCTTTTCGCGCGGCTGCTGCGCAGCTCCAAGGTGACCTGGTCGGGCACCACGCGCGCGCCGCTCAGGTCGCACCCCGTCCATCCCCAACCGGCGCAGCCCCTGCGTGCCTGGATCGGGGTGGGTGGCACCCCGGAGTCGGTGATGCGCGCCGTCCACTACGACATGCCGATGATGCTCGCGATCATCGGCGGATCGCCGCAGCGCTTCCGTCCTTATTTCGAACTTTACCGCAGCGCGCTGGCCGAGGCGGGGCGCCCGCCGCTGCCGGTCGGCGTCCATTCGCCCGGCTTCGTGGCCCAGACCGATCAGGCCGCGCGTGAAGGCATCTGGCCGGGCTACAAGGCGCTGCACGACCGCATCGGGCGCGAACGCGGCTGGCCCCCCACGACGCGCGACCAGTTCGAACGCGAAATCGCCCACGGATCGCTTTATGTCGGCGCGCCCGAAACCGTGGCGCGAAAGATTGCTGCGACGGTCCGTGCCCTTGGGCTTGAAAGGTTCGAGATGAAATATTCCTCGGGCCCGATCCCGCATGACCTGCTGATGAAGTCGGTCGAGCTTTACGGCGCGCAGGTCGCGCCCCTGGTGCGGGACATGATTAGCTGAGGACGCCGTCGACCGGCCGCATCGGTTCCGCTGCGGCTTCGCCAAGCGCCTCGGCCACGGAAATTTCGATCACCCGGCACATGGCGTCCAGCGGCAGGCCGTTCACGACGTCGCGGAACGGGTGCTCCAGTTCATCCGTCACGGCGGAAAGGCCGAAGAAGACATAGGCGACGATGGCCGAAACGACCGGCGCGAACCAGCCCGCCGTTTCGATCAGCGCAAAGGGCAGCAGCGTGCAGTACAGATAGCTCGTCCTCAGCACCAGAAGCGAGTAGACGAAGGGCAGGGGCGATCCGGCGATCCGTTCGCATCCCGCCTGCGCCAGCGTCAGCGAGGCCAGCCGTTCGGCCAACGTCCTGCGGCCCATATCCGAAAGCCGCCCGGCCGCCGCTTCGGCTTCCAGCACAAGCATCAGCTCGCGCAAGGCAGCGTCGGGCGGATTGCGCCGCGCGGCATAGTCGCCGGCAGCGGGATCGGTGCGCCGTGCCTCGGCCACCGTGTCGCTCTGGCGTAGCCAGCCGCGGTGCAGATGCGCGAAGGCGACGGTTGTCTTCAGAATCTTCGCGCGGGCCGGGCCTTCACCAAGGAACAACAGCAGTTCCCGCCCGAGGCTGCGGACGTCGGCGATCATGCCGCCCCAAAGCTTGCGCGCCTCCCACCAGCGGTCATAGGCCGCGTTGTTGCGAAACCCCAGGAACAGCGACAGCGCGACACCGAAGATGCCCATCGCCGCGATCGAGACATGCGGCAGCGGATAGAGCGACCGGTCGATGCCGAGGACAGCCGCCGTGTAGAGCGCGAAGAACAGCATCCTGGGTGCGATCTGGATGATGATCGACCCCTTGATCGCGAAAAGAAGCTGCGGAAGGCTTGGTGCGTCGCGGACGATCATCTGGGCGGTCCCTGGTTGCGGTCGCCCTTGTTCTGCGCCCTTCTGGGCGGCGGCACGCGATGAAAGGCGACGGTTGGCGCGCCTTTTGCGCGCGGCGCCCCCGGTCGGAGTGGGCGGACTGGTGCCACAGGATCGCGGCCCTACGCTGTGCCCCAGTCGGCGGCCTGCATTTCGCGCAGGCGGCTGGCCGTGCGCTCGAACTCGAACGAGCCTTCGCCCTCCATGTAAAGCCTTTCGGGCACGTCCGCGGCCGAACACACAAGGCGTGTCCTTGATTCGTAGAGCGCGTCGATCAGGGTCACGAAACGCTTGGCCTGATTGTAGTTTTCCGAGGAGAGCCGCGGGATGTCCTCAAGGATCAGGACCCTGACCGCGTCCGCGATCGCCAGGTAGTCGGCGGGGCCCAGCGGTCGACCGCAGAGATCCCAGAAGGACGCCCGCGCGACGCCCGCGTGATAATCCTGGATCACGACCTCCCGCCCCTTGACGATCAGCCGAAGCTCGGCGTCGGCGCCGCCGCCGGTCAGTTCTGACCATATCTGTTCAAGCGCCGCCTTCGCATCCCGGTCGGCGGGTGCGAAATAAACCTTCGCACCTTCAAGCCGGTGCTGGCGGTAATCGGTTTCGCTTTCGATCTCGCGCACCTCCATCCGCTCTTTCAGAAGCTGGATGAAGGGCAGGAAAAGCGGGCGGTTCAGGCCGTCCTTGTAAAGATCGTCCGGCGTACGGTTCGATGTCGTCACGACCGTCACGCCGCGGTCGAACAGCATCTGGAAGAGCCGCCCCACGATCATCGCGTCCGCGATGTCCGTGATCTGCATCTCGTCGAACGACAGCAGCTTGAGCTTGCCTGCAATCTCATCGGCCACCGGGCGGATGGCGTCGTCCACACCGGTCTTGCGCGCGGCGTGGAGCGCGGTCTGAACCTCTTGCATGAAGGCGTGGAAATGGACCCTGCGCTTGGCTTCGATCGCGACATGCGAATGGAAAAGATCCATCAGCATCGACTTGCCGCGCCCGACCCCGCCCCACAGGTAAAGCCCGCGCACCGCCTCGGGCGCCTTGCCGAACAGGCCGCCAAGAAGTCCCTTCTTTCGTGTCGGGGTCGCTTCCAGCGCGGCGCGGATGCGTTCAAGTTCCGGCATGAGCGCACGCTGAGCCGCATCCTGACGCAGCGCGCCCTCATGCGTCATCCGGTCGTAGATCTGGGTCAGCGTTTCGCGCATGCCTTCCGATAACCCGCGCTGGGCCAAGTGAAAAGGGGCGACGGCCGCATCTTGTCGGCAAGCGCGCGTGCGTGCCCGAGGCAACGCATTCCAAGTCTGAATTGTTTGCATCACAATTGAAAATTTGACCATTCCGCCAACGCGGGACAGTGTCGCGCCGCTTGAACGCTGGAGATCGCATGCACGCCCGCGCACCCCTTGTCACCCCGGTCCTGATCGCCGGGTGCATCATCATCATGATCGGCTTCTCGATCCGCGCCAGCTTCGGCGTGTTCCAGATCCCCATCGCGTCCGAATTCGGATGGATGCGCGCCGATTTCTCGCTTGCGATCGCGGTCCAGAACCTTGCCTGGGGCATCGGCCAGCCGCTGTTCGGCGCGGTCGCCGAACGCTTCGGCGACCGCCGCGCGATCGTGTTGGGCGCGCTGTGCTACGCGGCCGGGCTGGTCCTGTCTTCCTACGCGGTGACGCCGGGCCAGCACCAGATGCTTGAGATCCTGGTCGGCTTCGGCATCGCGGGCACCGGGTTTGGCGTGATCCTGGCCGTGGTGGGCCGCGCGGCCCATCCCGAAAACCGCTCGATCGCGCTTGGCATCGCCACGGCGGCTGGATCCGCGGGCCAGGTTTTCGGCGCGCCGGTGGCAGAGCTGCTTCTGGGGCACTTTCCCTGGCAGACGGTTTTCCTGATCTTTGCAGGTGCGGTTCTGGCCAGCCTGTTCGCATTGCCGATGATGCGCGCCCCGCAACCGGCAAGCCGGGCGGAGCTTGAGGAAAGCATGGGCGAGGTCCTTTCGAGGGCCTTCCGAGATCCGTCCTATTCGATGATCTTCCTCGGCTTCTTTTCCTGTGGCTATCAGTTAGCCTTCGTCACCGCGCATTTCCCCGCGATGGTGACCGAGATGTGCGGCGCGATCGCCCCGAACGGCGTGCTTGCCGGACTGGGCATCACCACGACCTCGGCGTTGGGGGCGATCGCCATATCGGTGATCGGGATGGCGAACATCGTGGGCACGATCACGGCTGGGTGGCTGGGCAAGCGTTACAGCAAGAAGAACCTTCTGGCCGGGATCTACCTTGCGCGCACCGTTGTCGCCGCGGGCTTCATCTCGCTTCCGATCACGCCGGCGACCGTGCTGATATTCTCGGTCCTCATGGGGGCGCTCTGGCTTGCGACTGTGCCGCTGACCTCGGGCCTGGTCGCGCATCTTTACGGGCTGCGCTACATGGGCACGCTTTACGGGATCGTGTTCCTGAGCCACCAGTTGGGCGGGTTCCTTGGCGTCTGGCTCGGCGGGCGCATGTACGACGTCTATGGCTCTTACACCGCGGTGTGGTGGATCGGGGTGGGCGTCGGGGCGTTTTCGGCGCTGGTCCACCTGCCGATCCGGGAAAGGTTACCGTCGGCCCAACCCGCCTGAGGCGCCGGGGCAACCTGCCCCGGCCACGGCCAGGCCGTCAGGCGCCCTTGCAGGCATCCAGAATGTAGCGCGCCGTCATCAGGTCCAGATGGGCGCCGCCGCCATTCTTGCAAAGCGTGATCTCGTCATCGGACCTGCGCTCGAAGGCGCCCGAGGCCAAGTCGTAGAAATCGCCAAGGATATCCGCTTCGGTCAGCGCACCGGACGCGATCGGGTCCATGATCTCGCCGATGTGGTGGATGGTCGTCGCGCGCGAATCGACGAAGACGCGGGCGCGGCGCATCACCTCGTCGTCGCATTCGCGCATGTCCTTGCGGTAGGCGCCGATCAGGTCGAGATGCGTGCCGGGCTTCAGCCATTCGCCCCGTATCAGCGGCGCGGTGGCCATTGTCGCGGTGGCGATCACGTCCGCCTTGCGCACGGCGGTTTCAAGGTCGGTCTCGGCCGTGGCGCCGGTTTCCTCGGCGAGGGCGCGTGCCGTTTCCGCCCAGCGGGTCCAGACATGGAACCGGGCGTTGGGGAACACCGCCGAATAGGCGTCGACCATGGACCGGGCGACGGTGCCGGCACCGACCAGCAGGAAACTTTCGGCATCCTTGCGCGCCAGGTGGCGCGCAGCAAGCAGGCTGTCCGCCGCCGTCTTCCACTTCGTCACCAGAGCGAAGTCGATATAGGCCTCGGGGATGCCCTTGACGTCCTCGAACAATGCCACCGCACCGTGAAGGTTCGGCACCCCGTATTGCCCGTTGCCCGGAAAGATCGTCGCCGCCTTCACCGCCAGCCCCATGCCGTCGATCCAGGCGGAGCGGGTCAAAAGCGTGTCGGGCCCGCGGCGCAGGAAGGTGTCACCCACCTCGGCGCGGGGCAGGCTGTGTCCGGCCTCCAGCGCCTTGGTCAACGCGACCCAGTCAAGCTTGGCCTCGGCTTCCGGGCCGATGATGTCGATCGTCATTGCGCAATGTCCTCCGGTTTCAGCAATCCCTCCGCCAGCAGCCGTGCAGCCCAGCCTTCGGGCCCGTCGAAACGGTGCACCTTCCAACCGCGGAGCGCGGCGGCGGCGATGTTGTCGTGCCGGTCGTCGGTGAACAGCAGCCGCTCCGGCGCGATGCCGCTGTCCTCCTCGACCATCTCATAGATCCGCGGTTCGGGTTTGATCACGCCCATGTGGCCCGAGACATAGGCTCGGTCGAATTCGGACAGGAAATCGTACCGCGTCTTGGCTTGGGCAAAGCTGCCGATCCCGAAGTTGGTCAGCGCAAAGACGGGCACGCCCCGCGCGCGAAGCCGTCGCAGCATCGTGACCGAATGGGGAATCTCCGGGGACGCCATTTCGATCCAGCTGTCGTGCCAGTGGCGGATCGGACCGCGCCAGCGGGGGTGCCGCTCGGCCCAGGCATAGACCGTGTCCCGGAAATCCGCGCCCCTGTCGATCTGGTCGTTCATGCCGTGCAGGTCGATCTCGGCGAACATCGCCTTCCGATCCTCGCGTGGCATGATCGTGTCGTAGAAGCGTTCCGGCTGCCATTCGATCAGCACGTTGCCGATGTCGAAAATCACCGCCTCGATCGTCATGGCGCCTCCCTGCTCGAGCGCGATCTGATCACAGGGGACGGCGGGATGAAACCCCGCTTAGCGGCGGTAGCGCGGAGTTTCGGGAATCTTTTGCCGGCGGGCCCGAGCCTCACGCCAGACCAGCGTCAGGCCTGAAACGATGATCAGCAGGATGCCCATAAGCGCTATGGCATCCGGCCAGTCGCCAAAGACGACGACTCCCCAGACGACGGCCAGCGGCATGGCGGCGTATTCGAACGGCGCGACGACCGCGGCCTCGGCCACGCGGTAGGCCTGGCTGATGAAGAACCCCCCGAAAGCCGAGGTGGCGCCCACGGTGGCAAGAACCAGCCAGTCCGATCCGGACGGCACGGACCACGCGCGCAGGAAGAAATCAAGCGAGGGATCCCCGGTCCCGGCGAAACGGCCGTCCCCTATCGCAAGCCCCGTCAGCGAGGAAACCAGGATGAAAGTCAGCTGGATGTAGAAAGACATCGAAAGCGCGCTTTCGGTCCGGCCGATGTAGCGGGTCAGCATGTGCAAGGTGGCATAGCCGAAGGCCGCGACCACCGGCAGGAGTGCCGCGGGCTGGAACACGGAAGTTCCCGGACGGAGCACGATCAGCACACCCACGAAGCCCATGGCCAGCGCGGCCCAACGTCTGGGTCCCACCCTTTCGCGCAGGAAGATGACGGAGAAGACCGTGATGATCAGTGGCGAGACAAAAAAGATCGCCACGCCGTCGGCCAGGGGAAGCGAGGCGAGCCCGAGAAAGAAGGTCATGTTCGCGAAGACAACGCAGGCGCCGCGCGCCAGGTGCATTCCCAGGCGCCGTGTCTTCAATGCCGTGAAGCCGCCGGAAAAGGGCAGCAGCACCGCGACCAGCACCGTGATGCCGATCAGCGACCGGACCAGGACCACCTCGTGCAGCGCGTAGCTGTCAGACAGGAACTTGATCGCCATGTCGTTGATGGAAAAGCAGAAGACCGCGCCAAGGGCGCTAAGCGCCCCAAGCAGTGACGGATTGTCTGAAAGAGGCGTCCGCATGGGTGGCATGAGACAGGGAACATCGCGCCGACGCAAGCGGCGCGTTCCCGAAATACGCCCGGTCCTAACGCGCCGCCGCGCGCAGGAGCCTGTCCAGGGCAGAGGCGAACCGCGCCCGGTCCTGTTTCGAAAACGCCCGCCCGCCGCCCTGGCGGAACGGATCGGCCGAGCGCAGGTCGGCCATGAGGTCGCGTGTGGCCAGGACCACGCCGATGTTGCCCTCGTGCAGCGCCTCGCCGGTGTGCTTCAGGACCCTGGCCCCGGCGGCCACGCATTTCGCCGCCAGGGGAATGTCCCCGGTGATGACCACATCGCCCCCACCGGCCCGCTCGGCGATCCATTTGTCCGCCTCGTCCGGCCCTTCGGTAACAAAGACAGTCTCGACCAGGGGGTTGGGGTAGGGGCGGATGCCGCCGTTGCAGACCATCTTCACCGGCACGCCCAGCCGTTCGGCGGCCCGGATGCATTCCTCCTTGACCGGGCAGGCGTCGGCGTCGACGTAGAGGGTCATGTCTTGCCCTTGCGCGACACCTTGTAGGCCTCCGGGATCGGCATGCGGTTGAATGCGTCAAGCCCGGCGATGCGATAGGCCTCGGCAAGCGTCGGGTAGTTGAAGGTGTTTTCGACGAAGTAGTCGACCGTACCCTTCAGGTTCAGCACCGCCTGCGCGATGTGGATCAATTCGGTCGCGCCCTCACCCACGATCTGCACGCCCAGAAGGCGGCGGGTCTTGAGGCTGACCAGCATCTTCAGCATGCCATGCTCGATCCCCATGATGTGCCCGCGCGAGGTTTCGCGGAACCGCGCGATGCCGACCTCGTACCGGATGCCGCGGGCCTGCACCTCTTCCTCGGACATGCCGCAGGTCGAGATTTCGGGAACCGAATAGATGCCGTAGGGGAACCAGGGGCTTTCCGGAAGCGTCGGGGTTTCAAGCGCATGGCAGGCCGCAACCCGCCCCTGCTGAAGCGAAGTCGAGGCCAGCGAGGGGTGGCCGATCACGTCGCCTGCCGCGTAGATGTGCGCCACCTTGGTCTGGTAGGTCTTGCGGTCGACCTCAAGCCGGCCGCGATGGTCAGTCTCAAGCCCGACGGCGGCAAGGTTCAGCGCGTCTGTCGCGCCCATCCTGCCCGCCGCGTAAAGCAGCATCTCGCTGCGCACGTGGCGGCCGTTTTTCAGGCTGACCTCTACGTGATTGCCTTCGTCCTCGATCTTTTCGATCGTGGAGCCGAGCCGAAGGTCAAGGCCGTTTTCGCGGATCTGGTGGGTGAATTCCTCGATCGTGTGGCGGTCGATGAAATCAAGGAAGCTTTCGCGCGGTTCGATCAGGGTCACATGGACGTCCAGGGCGGTGAACATCGTTGCGTATTCCACGCCGATGACGCCCGCGCCCACCACGCAAAGGCTGCGGGGCAGCTGGCCCAGTTCCAGGAATTCGTCGCTGTCCACGACGGTCTTGCCGTTGAAGGGCACGTCCTTGGGCCGGTAGGTGCGGGTCCCGGTCGCGATCAGGAATTTCCTGGCGGTTAGGCGCACGGTTTCGCCCGAATGGGTCGCAACCTCGACTTCGTTTTCCCCGGTGAAGCGCGCGCTGCCAAGCAGGGTTTCCACGTGGTTGCGGTTGAACTGGTGCTCAAGAATGTCGACCTCGTAGTCGAGCGTCTTGTGCAGGCGCGTCTTGAGGTCCTTGGAACTGATGTCTTCCTTGGCCCTGTAGGAACGGCCGTAGAACGACCTTTCCCGCCAACCCGAAAGGTTCAGCACTGTCTCGCGCAGCGTCTTTGACGGGATCGTTCCGGTGTGAACGGAAACGCCGCCAAGCCGGTCCTTGCGGTCGACGACCAGGACCTTGCGCTTGAGCTTGCCGGCCTGGATCGCCGCGGCCTTGCCCGCAGGCCCCGAGCCGATGATGATGAGGTCATACGCGCTCATGGTGGATCAGTCCTGGAACAGCGCTTCGGCGTGAAAGCCGATATGGTCGCGCATGAAGGTCGAGACGAAGAAGTAGCTGTGATCGTAACCAGCCTGCATGCGGAACTGGCCGTTCTGCCGCCGCTCCATCATCGCATGGGCCAGCGCTTCGGGCTTGAGAAGGTCCAGGAACTGGTCCTTGGATCCCTGGTCGATCAGGATCGGACCGTCGAAGCCCAGGCGCTGCATCAAAAGCGTCGAATCATGCTGGGCCCAGCGGCTTTCATCCGCGCCAAGGTAGGCGCCAAGCTGCTTGCGCCCCCAGTCCGACTGGGTGGGATTGGCGATCGGCGCGAAGGCGGAAGCCGACCGGAACCGGCCGGGCAGTCGCATCGCCATGGTCAAGGCACCGTGGCCGCCCATGGAGTGGCCGGTGATGCCCTGCCGGTCCTCGGCGACGGCGAAGTTCGCGGTGATGATCGCCGGCAACTCTTCCGTCACGTAGTCCCACATGCGGAAATGCGGCGCCCAGGGTTCCTCGGTCGCGTTGACGTAGAAGCCCGCACCCTGGCCGAGGTCATAGGCTTCGTCGTTGGCCACGCCTTCGCCGCGCGGGCTGGTGTCGGGAAAGACTAGCGCGATGCCCGCCTCGGCCGCCCATTCCTGGGCCCCGGCCTTGACCATCGCGTTTTCGTGGGTGCAGGTCAGACCCGAGAGGTACCACAGAACCGGGACGGGACCATGGGCCGCTTCGCCCGGCAGGAACAGGCCAAAGGTCATGTCGCAGCCGCAAGCCTCGGACGCGTGCCTGTAGACGCCCTGGATGCCGCCAAAGCACTTGTTTTCCGATACGGTCTGCATGGGTCTTCCTTTCATCAAGCTCCGGTGATCCAGCCGACCACCAAGGATACGGTCACGATGCTGAACATCGTGGAAATCAGGATCGAGGCCGACACGCGCTGCGGCGCGACCCCGTAGTTGCGGGCCAGGATGTAGACGTTTCCGGCCACGGGCAACGCGGCTGCCGCGATCATCACGCCCGCCGCGAAAGGCTCTACGTCAAAAACCAACAGCGCGGCAACGGCAACGGCTGTCGGATGCAATACCAGCTTGGAGAACGACAGCCACAGCGCAACCGACAGCCGTTCGGCCGTTTTCGACGCCAGCGATGCGCCTATGGCGAAAAGCGCGCAGGGGGTCGCTGCCGCGCCAAGAATGGCCGTGAACTCTTCGACCGGGGCGGGCAGGGCAAGCCCCGCGGCCGAAAGGGTCAGCCCCGCGGCCATCGACACGATCATCGGGTTCTTGATCAGCCCCACGAACAGAACCTTCAAGATGCGCGGCGACAGATGCCCCTCGCGGGCGCCGGTGATGATCAGCGTGATGAGGCTTGAGAAGACGATCAGGTCGATGGCCAGCACCATCAGGATCGGACCGGCGGCCGCGGGTCCAAGCAGGACCGTCAGCAGCGGCACGCCCAGAAATCCGGTGTTCCCGATGACCGCGCACTGGGCCTCGACCGCGGCCTCGGTCGCGGGGACCTTGCGCAGCCGTGCGACGATCGTGGCTGTCAGGTACACGACGAAGCAGCCCGCCAGGTAGGCGGCCGCGAACCTTGCGTCGAAGATCTCGGCCAGCGACAGGTTGGCCGCGAAGCGGAACAGCATCGCCGACAGCGCGAAGTAGAACACGAAGCGCGTGAGGTATTCGGTGGCCGCATCGGGAAAGAAGCGCACGCGTCCCGCACCCCAGCCAAGACCGATCAGCGCGAAGAACGGCAAGGTTTTGAGAAAGATCTCGAGCATCTAAATCCATTGCAAGGCCGACGGGCCCCAAGTCCTGTCCGCGCTGTCAGGGCTGACTAGCACGCCGGCGCGACGCGGGGCCAGCATTCATCCCCGGTGAAGCGTCAGAATTTCGGAAAGCGGCTTCTTGATCTTGGCTGCCGCCGGCACCGTCGCATCGTCATAGGGGTGTCCCACGGCCAGGATCATCACCGGCTTTTCGCTGTCTGGCCGCGCACAAAGCGCGTTGAGGAACTTCATGGGATTGGGCGTATGCGTCAGCGTCGAAAGCCCGGCATGGTGCAGCGCCGCGATCAGAAGGCCCGTAGCGATGCCCACGCTTTCAGGGACGTAGTAGTTCTTGTACCGGTGCCCGTCCTTCGTCATGCCGTAACGCTGCGCGAAAATGACGATCAGCCAGGGCGCGATGTCCAGATGCGGTTTCGACGCGCCCGTCCCGATCGGCTCAAGCGCGCTCAGCCATTCGTCGCCCGCGCCGCCCTCGTAGAACGCGCGCTCCTCCTCTTCGGCGGCGGCACGTATCTGCGACTTCATGCCTGGATCGGAGATCGCCACGAAATGCCATGGCTGGTGGTTCGCGCCGGACGGTGCGGTTCCCGCGGCCTCGACGCAGGCCGCGATGATATCGGAAGGAACCGGGTCGGGGCGGAAATCGCGCACGCTGTGGCGCTTCTTCATGTAGTCGCGAAACCGCTCGGCCTGATCCAGCGCCGCATCATCGGACAGGCTGACGCGGTCGGGAAGGGGCAGGGGCTGATAGCTGACCTTGTCGCGGAAATACATCTGTCTCCCCTTGGCAAACCGGAAGGTTGGGCCCGTCTAGCCGCCCCCGATCAGAACGCCAGCGGCAAAGACCAGCGCGCCGCCCAGCACGACCTGGAAGGTCGCGCGCAGGAAGGGGGTTTCCATGAAGCGGTTCTGGATCCAGACGATCGCCCACAGCTCGACGAACACGATGGCGATGGCAAGGGTGGTTGCGGTCCAGAAATCAGGGATCAGGTAGGGCATGGCATGGCCAAGCCCCCCGAGCGTGGTCATGACGCCAGAAGCGATACCGCGCTTGACCGGAGAGCCGCGCCCGGAAATAACGCCATCGTCATGCGCGGCTTCGGTGAAGCCCATCGAGATCCCGGCGCCGACCGAGGCCGCAAGCCCGACCAGGAACGTCGTCCAGGGATCATGCGTCGCAAAGGCCGTCGCGAAGATCGGCGCAAGTGTCGACACGGAACCGTCCATCAGCCCCGCCAGCCCCGGCTGGACCCAGGTCAGGATGAATTGCCGGTGGGCGGCGCGGTCTTCCTCGCCCCGTGCCTCATCATCCAGATGCTTGTCGGCCAGTGCTCCGGCCTTCGCCTCGTGCTTGGCCTCGGCCGCCGCCAGATCGCCCAGAAGCTTGCGCGTGTCGGCGTCTTCGGTCCGCTGCGCCGCGCGGGTGTAGAACGCGGCGGCGTCGCGCTCCATCGCCTCGGCCTCGGCGCGGATGCGGTCCAGCGTCAGGTTTTCCACAAGCCAGACCGGCTTGCGCGCATAGAAGCCCGCGACATGTTCACGCCGGATCAGGGGAATGATTTCGCCAAACCGCGCGCGGTGCCGTTCGATCAGCCAGTGACGGTGGGTGTCCTCTTCCTTGGCCATCGCGTCGAAGATCGCGGCCGAGGCGGGATAATCCTGCCTCAGGCGTTCGGCGTAACTGCGATAGATCCGCGCGTCGTCTTCCTCGGACGAGATGGCCAGGGCCAGGATTTCCTGTTCGCTCAGGTCCGAAAAGCGGCGGCGATTGGCTAGACCGGGGATCATGTCCGTCTCCGACTGGGAACGGGGCAAGACTAGGCGCGCCCGGTGGGGTGGGCAAGGGCCGCCAGGCGGTCCGTGCCGCGTCGCGTCGCCGGCACGCCGCGACAAAACGACCCGCGCGGCTTGCCCCTGGGGAAGGCGAGCGGTTATCATCGGCCAGCCGAAGAGATCGGCGCAAGGGAAGATGAGTTGGCAGTCACAGCGATCGCAATCCGCAAGGGGCGCAAGTTCGATCAGGTTCTGGAAGGCGCGCGTGTCGTATTCCTGCGTGATGGATACGAAGGCGCAAGCGTCGATGACATCGCGCGGGAATCGGGGGTTTCGAAGGCCACGCTCTACAACTACTTCCCCGACAAGCGTATCCTGTTCGTCGAGGTCGCGACGCGCGAATGCCGCCGCCAGGCTGACGAGGCCGAGGCCGTGGTCGACCTGTCCGACCCGCCAGAGATCGTTTTGCCAGAGGCCGCGCGGCGCATCATCGCCTTTTCGCTTTCGGATTTCGGCCGCAACGTGTTTCGCATCAGCGTGGCGGAATCAGAGCGGTTTCCTGAACTGGGACGTGAATTCTATGAAAACGGTCCGGCGCTTTTGCGTGAACGGCTTGGGTCATATCTGACGGGCGCGGTCGAACGCGGAGAGCTGCGCATCGACGACATCGATCTTGCCGCCGACCAGTTCGCGGAACTGTGCAAGGCGGATATCTTTCCCTGCGTCTGCCTTGGCGTGAAACGCGACTTCGATCAGTCCGCGCAGGACCGGATCGCCCGTGGCGCGGTCGAGATGTTCCTGGCGCGATATGGGACCCGGCGCGTATAGGTCGCGGCTTTCGAGTCAGGCCGTCAGCCGTCCGTCCGCAAGGCCGGCGATCCGGGTTTCCACGATCACGCCCTCGGGCTGATCGCACGAAAAGGTGACTTCGGTGAACTGCTCGGTCCGCCCGATGCGCGGAGATTCTGTCAGGACGCGATGCGTTTGACCGATCTGGCTGGCCAGGTGCCGGTTCAGCGCATCCTCTCCGGCGGCCCGAAGCCGGGCGGCGCGATCGCGGATCGCCGGGCCCCTGACCTGAGGCATACGCGCCGCGGGTGTGCCGTTTCGCGGGCTGAACGGGAACACGTGCAGGAATGTAAGGCCGCAGTCCCCCACCAGCTTCAGCGTGTTGTCGAACATCGCCTCGGTCTCGGTCGGGAAGCCGGCGATCAGGTCGGCGCCGAACACGATATCCGGTCGCAGACGCCGCGCCTCTTCGCAGAAACGGATAGCGTCGTCGCGCAGGTGGCGGCGCTTCATCCGCTTGAGGATCAGGTCGTCCCCATGCTGAAGCGACAGGTGCAGATGCGGCATCAGCCGCGGCTCGGACGCGATGGCCAGCATCAGGTTGTCGTCCGCCTCGATCGAGTCGATCGAGGAGATGCGCAGGCGCTGAAGGTCGGGAACCAGGCGCAGGATCCGCATCACCAGGTCGCCCAACCGCGGCTCGCCCGGAAGGTCCGCCCCCCAGGAGGTCAGGTCGACACCGGTCAGCACGACCTCGTGGAAGCCCTTGCCGACAAGCCGCTTGATCTGCTCGACGACGACGCCCGCCGGGACCGAGCGCGAATTGCCCCTTCCGTAGGGGATGATGCAGAAGGTGCAGCGGTGGTCGCAGCCGTTCTGCACCTGCACATAGGCGCGGTGGCGGCCAAAGCCGTCGATCAGGTGGCCCGCGGTTTCGGTGACGCTCATGATGTCGTCGACCATCACGCGCTCGGTTTCGCCGATCAGGTCGGGGGCGCGCAGTCCGGCCCAGGTCTCGGGCTGCATCTTTTCGTGGTTGCCGATGACGCGCGTCACCTCCGGCATCGCCGCAAAGGTCTCGGGCTCGGTCTGCGCCGCGCAGCCGGTGACGATGACCGGCGCGCCGGGGTTTTCCCGCGATAGCCTGCGGATCTCCTGCTTGGCCTTGCGCACGGCCTCGGCCGTGACGGCGCATGTGTTCACGACCACGGCGCCTTCGACCGCGTGCGCCGCGGCAAGCTCTTTCATCGCCTCGGTCTCATAGGCGTTGAGACGGCAGCCAAGGGTGGAAAACACGGGCGGGCGCATCGGCGGCTAGCCCTGTGCCGCGATGAAGGCGGGCGTCAGCCAGCCGTCGAAGACATGCGCGGTCGGTCCCGTCATCCAGACACCATCGTCGCGCCAGTCGATCTCAAGCGTCCCGCCGTCCAGGTCGAGCGTGACCTGCCGACCGGTCAGGCCGCGCAGGTTCGCCGCAACCGCGGTCGCACAGGCGCCCGAGCCGCAGGCCAGCGTTATGCCGGCGCCGCGCTCCCATACCCGCATCCGCAGGCGGTCAGGTCCGGTCAGGCTGGCGAATTCGACATTGGTTGCCTTGGGAAACAACGGATGATGTTCCATCGCCGCGCCGTCGTTGGGCAGATCCACCGCCTCGGCGTCGGGAACGAAGAAGACGCAATGCGGATTGCCCATGCCGACGGCCGCCGGATCGCCGACGATGGGCAGGTGCAGAAGGTCGACCTCTTGCGACAGGGGCACGGCCCGCCAGTCGAGAATCGGCGCCCCCATGTTCACGCTCACCAGCCCGTCGGGCCGGCGAAGAGCCGCAAGCCTGCCGCGTTCGGTGGTGAAGGTCACGCTGTCGCGGCCCAGCCCGGTCATGACATGATCCGCCACGCAACGGGAGGCATTGCCGCAGGCCCCTGCGCGGCTGCCGTCCGAGTTCCAGAAATCCAGTGCAAAATCTGCGTCTTCGCCGTCGCGGATCTCGGCCAGCTGGTCGAAGCCCACGCCGCGGTGGCGGTCGCCCAGGGCCGCTGCCAGCATAGGCGTGGTCACGGCCTGCCGCCCGCGTGAGTCGATGATCACGAAGTCATTTCCGGCGCCGTGCATCTTCATGAACGGCAGGGCGTTCTCAGGGCGGGTGTGTCTCATGCCCCGCGATATACGCCCAGCACAGGGAATTTGCCAGTGGACGGATTTTTCTGCGATTTTGCTCTTGACCACTTCGGACGGTCCCCATAGAGAGGCGCCCTGTGATGGGCCCGTAGCTCAGTTGGTAGAGCAACTGACTTTTAATCAGTGGGTCACAGGTTCGAATCCTGTCGGGCTCACCACCTTCAAAAGAAAACCATAGAAATCAACAGATTCCAGCCAGCTTGCAAGCTGGCTTCGGCGCGTTTGCAGAGTTCCGGTCCGGTTCTGTCCCGATGACGCGCCTTTTGCGGTCCGCTTCTTCGACATGGTGCGCGACCTCGGATAGGCTCCGATGACACGTCCAGGCGCCGATCTGAAAAGGGATTCGCGCCCGCTTCGGCCAGTGCAACAGCACGAGAGCTTCCCAGCCGATGCACAGCGCGGTCGAAGTCGGCTTCCTGAACAGCCTTTGCGATCAGAGCTGGTGCGCTGATTGCGACACCGATCAAGGTTGCTCCGGGGCCACCAGCGGCCCCGGAGGCTGGTGCATGCTCAGAGCTGGCGCACCAGCTGATCCATGGTCATCCCGACGCGCACGGTGTCGTCTTCCTTGGGAAGGCTGTGCAGCATGATGCGAACGACGGGGGTCCTGGATTTGATCGTTTCAAGCAACCTCACGCTTACGACCGGCCGCCCGTTCGGAGACATCGACGCCGTTTCGACGTAGCCGAGCGCCCGTCCATCAGAGGTGACGACCATCTTGCCGGGAAGAGAGGCAAGATAGGTTGCGAGGATTGCCGGCGGGATCGTGGCGCCCGGAGTGCCGGCAACGGGCGAAGTTGGGGTCGTGCCCGGCGTGCTGGGCGTTCCGGTTCCGGGTGTGGTCGAACTGCTCGACCCGACGCTTGCTTCGACGGAGGTTCCGCTTGCGCCAACGTTCACATCCGCATTGACGCCGCTGGATCCGCCGACGCTGGCGCTTGCATCAACGCCGCCTCCGCCAACATTCACCTCGGCCTTCGCACCGCCCAGGTCGAGGCCAATCGCCAGAGCAGATGTCGCAAGTGCGGTGTTGATTGCAAAGGCAAAGATGGCGCGCTTGATAACCTTTCTCATGGGGAATCTCCGTTTTGTGCTAACAAGAAAATGCCAATTCCATTGTCAATTAGGCGCCCCCAATGAGGCGTTTTTGTGGCGGGCTTCGTGAGCCAGCGCAAACAGCAGAGCAGCAAAGAGCTGGTTCAAAGGGGAAATGCTTGTGAGGCAAGTCAGTCGACAGGACTTGCAAGGGCTTCAAGACGACGAACACGCAGTTGCGGGTGTCCTGCTCATCAACCCATGAAAGCGGCTCACAGCTAGCGGATGCACCATCCCTGTCGCATCGCGGGATTGCCGAGGTGCTTGCCGTGTTTGTCCGGTGTTTTTTCAGAACAAGAACTACCGCGGCTGAGCCGAGCGCCGTGTAAAGCTCGTGCGCGTGCGGTTGGCCAGAGCCACGAGAGACAGCATGACCGGCACCTCGACCAGGACACCGACGACTGTGGCGAGTGCGGCTCCGGAGTTCAGACCGAAAAGGCTTATCGCCACCGCGACGGCAAGCTCAAAGAAGTTCGATGTTCCGATCAAGGCGCAGGGAGCCGCGATCTTGTGGGGGACACGCAGCGCCCATGCGGACGCATAGGCAAGCACGAAGATACCGTAGGACTGGATCAATATCGGCACTGCGATCATTGCGATGACCTGTGGCCGATCGAGGATCACCTTTCCTTGCAGGCCGAACAGGATCACTACCGTGGCAATCAGGCCGACGACAGACCATGGTTTGATCCTTTCGCGGAACGCATCGATGCGGGCCGCACTTCCGAGCCTCTTCCGCGTCCAGACACCGGCGGCAAGAGGCAGGGCGACAAACATGACCACGGAGAGAACGAGCGTCTCCCACGGCACCGCAATATCCGTGACGCCCAGAAGAAACGCTACGATAGGCGCGAAGGCGAAGACCATGACCAGGTCGTTAATCGAGACCTGAAAGAGCGTATAGCTTTCGTCGCCATGGGTCAGTTGCGACCAGACGAAGACCATGGCTGTGCAGGGTGCAGCGCCAAGCAGGATGAGCCCGGCGATGTATTGCTGCGCATCCTTGGGCGCGATGAAGTCCGCGAAGACGAATTCGAAAAACAGAACACCGAGCGCGGCCATCGTGAATGGCTTGACCAGCCAATTCACCGTCAACGTGATCGCCAATCCCTTCGGCTGCTTCGACACGCCTTTCAGACTGCCCGGATCGACCCCCACCATCATCGGGTAGACCATCGCCCAGATCAGGATCGCCACCACGAGATTGACGCTTGCCACCTCTGCCGCAGCAATTGCCGAGATCAGAACTGGCGCGACGCTGCCAAGGAGGATGCCGCCCGCCATGGCCAGCGCGATCCAAAGCGAAAGATATCGTTCGAAGATGCTCATGTGGCGACGAATACGGCTCCCATTGGGCGAAGTCGAGAGGCGGCTTTGACGGGCCACGCTGTGGCGAGCGCTTGGGCAGTTCGAGGGCTCCGCGCCCCCGGCCGTCTTCGGGGGAGCGCGCGCCTTAGGGGAGGGCAATGGGCCTCGGTCTCGGTCAGGCGCAGGAAATGCGTCAGGCCGCATCCCCAGCGGCGGGCGTTGCATATCTGCGGCACGAGACACAGGTCGGCCAGCCCGCCCGGTGGCGTCACCAGACCAGAAGGCCTTGCATAAGGTTTATGCGGGCTGACGCCAAAGCCGAAGACGCGCAGCGACGCCCTTGAAAACTCTTCTGCAAAGTGTGCAGCCAATCGCGGTCAGAACGGATTTCCGAGACCGCCGTGGCGGGGACGTTCGTGCTCGCCTACGGACTTGCCTACCTGCGGAAAATTGCGACCAGATCACTCGGCGGTTCAACCTGCCCGCCCAGTTCGAGATGGGCCTGGATGTGTTCGAGATGACTCGACATCAACCGTGCGGCACGGTTGCTGTCGCGGGCGCGCAGCGCATCGAGGATTTCCCCATGGTCTTCGTCCCGACAGTTCGACACCCCACCGCTGCTGAAGATCCCGATGATAAGAGAGGTTCGTGTCACCAACTCCTTCACCATCCGCAGGGCAACGCTATTGCCTGCAACATCGGCAAGATGGACGTGGAACTGTCCTGACAGGCGGATCGAATCGCGTCGCCGATTATTGCGGAGCGCCTCTGCCTCAAGCTCGAGGTGCCGCGCCAGAAGCTCAAGATGGGCAGGCGTGGCGCGTTCCGCAGCCAGGCGCGCCACGTTCGGTTCGATCATGAGGCGGGTCTCGAAAACCTCACGCGCCTGCTCGGCGGAAGGCGAGGCCACGAATGCGCCGCGGTTTGGCTGAAGGTTCACCACCTCTCGGCTCGACAAAAGCAAAAGACTTTGACGTATGCGCATGCGTCCGACGCCGAACGCTTCGCACAGCGCCGCTTCGGATAGCTTCATTCCCGGCGGCAGCCGCTGGTCGATGATGGCTTCGAAGATGCGATCGACGATCTCGTCCTCGCCTAGTTCGTCTTCCCGTGAATTATGTTCGACGGCAGTGCCGACGGTAGCCATTCCAGATGTCCGTTTCAAAACTGATCGTTTTTCAGACTACAGGGGAACAACATTGACCATCAAGTGGCGCAGTGCAGGCCATGCGAACATTTTTGTTGACAATATTGTCAGCGCATTCGTCAATGAGCTTGTCGCGGACTCCAGTGCCGCAGACCGAAAACAGGGAGCATCACAATGAAGAGACGCGTTTTCCTTGCAACGACGGGGCTGTCCATTGCGCTTGCCGTCACGGCATCCTCTGCGGCATGGGCAGAGAATGCAAAACTCAAGATCGGCTTCGTCGGGGTAACCTCAGGACCTGCGGCGGCGTGGGGCATTTCGAACCAGCGTTCCATGGAAACGCGGGCGGCCTGGCTGAATGAACTTGGTGGCGTGACGATCGGCGACACGACCTATGATGTCGAGATCGTTCCTTTCGACGACCAGAAGGACCCCAAGCGCGCCATCGCCGGAATGGAAAAGATGGCTCAGGACGGTATCCACTACGTCGTCGGCCCGAACGTCGATGACGGCGCGGCTGCGGTTCGCCCTGTGGCCGAACAGAATGGGATCATGTACTTTCCCTATGCCTTCCCCAAGGAGCTTTACACCCCGCCCGCATCGAACGCGATCCTCGGGATGGTCGCCAACTACCAATCGGGTCCGGCCATCTACAAGCACCTGATGGACAACGCCGGCGTCAAGAAGGTCGCCTTCGTGGCCGCGAACGAATCCGATCCCCTGTCGCAGCGCGACGGCGGCGTGGAAGCGGCCAAGGCTCTTGGTCTGGAAGTCGTGTCGGACAGCGTCACCTACCAGGTGGACACGACCGACTTCACCCCCGTGCTGCTTCCCGTCATCCAGTCCGCACCGGATCTTCTGGTCCTGTCGGGTGTTTCGCCGGCGAACGCACCGCAGCTGATCCGCTCGGCCCGTGAACTCGGATACACCGGTCTGATCTCGACCGAGACAGCGCAGGACGCGACGGTGCTGATGGAAGGCGCGGGCGACCTTGCAAACGGGTTCATCTCGGTCGGTGGGGCGTCAACTCCCGAACTCGCCAGCGATGCGATGCGCGAATTCGTCGATCGCTACACCAATATGTTCGGCGAGTACAACGACGAGTCGAACACCAAGGTCTACGCACTTGAATACATCCTCGAGACGCTGAAGGCGAACCCGGCCGCGATCGATGACGTGGAGGCGTTCAAGGCGACGATGGACACGTTCGAGGCGCCGAATCCGTTCATGGTGGGCGACGCGAAGTTGACCTACGTCGGGACCACATCGTTCGGTCAGAAGCGGCAGGTTTCCGTTCCGCTCGTCGTCAACGAATTCCGGGACGGCAAGTTCGAGACGCTGTTCGTCGCGCAGGTCGACTGACGACCTAAAGCCGCGTGTCAGGGGCCCGCAGCCCTTTCCTTGCTTGCGGGCTCCAGCCTTCTGTGAACGAGGATCCGATGGAACAGATACTGGCCAATGGCCTCTACCTGGGGGCACAATACGCCCTCATCGCGCTTGGACTGACGCTGATCTTTTCGCTGATGAACGTCCTGAACTTCGCCCATGGCCAGATGTATGTCTTTGGCGGCTTTGTAACCTATACGGTGGTTGCACAGTTCGGCCTTCCCTTCATCGTCGGCCTTGTCGCTTCCGCAGCGGTTCTTGCGGTTCTCGGAGGGTTGATCGAGAAATTCCTGTTCCGTCCGGTCATACGGCGATCGAAACGCGAAGAGTCCACCATGCTCCTTGCAGCGGGGATTGCCTTCTTCCTCGATGCAGTAATCCTCCTTCTGTTCGGCGAAAAGCAACGAGGCGTGCCCAAAATCGTGAATGGCGTGTTCAACTGGGACATGCGGATCATCATGCCTTACGACCGCATCCTGATCGGGATCCTGGCAATCACATTGATCGTCAGCTTCATCCTGTTCATGCAGTATTCCCGCACCGGGCGAGCGATGCGCGCGCTGGCGCAGGACCGGATGGCGGCGCAACTCATGGGCGTCGATGTCGACCGCTATTCCATGATCGGCTTCGCGCTTGGCGCAATGCTCGCCGGGCTTGTTGGCGGTCTGCTTGTGACGATCACCGGCATCAACCTGGGGATGGGCGGGCCAACCTCGGTCAAGGCCTTCCTGATGATCATGATCGGCGGTGCGGGTGTGATTTCGGGCGCCATCGCGGGCGGTTTCATTCTTGGCATGATGGAATCGGTCGGGCTGACCCTCCTGGCGGCATACGGCGACATCACCTACCTCGTGATCTTCGCGACGCTCATGGTATTCCTCGCCATCCGGCCTCAGGGCCTGATGGGAAAGCCGTGGGGGTGATCGCATGACCGTTCAATCCCCTACAACTGAATCGCAAACGACCAGGGGTGGGACCATGGCCCTTCGACTGATCGGCATAGGCGCCTTTCTTTTGGGTGTGTTCGTGCTCGTCCCCGTGTTCATCGCGGTGACCGGCCGCTGGGACTTCTACTACACGCTCACCTCGGTCGCGCTTCTGTCCGTCGGCGCTGCGGGCGTCTGGCTGACCTTCTACATCGGTCGCATCAATATCGGTCAGGGCGCATATGCGCTGGTCGGAGGCTACGTCTCCGCAATCCTGGTGATGAAGGCGGGGTTCAGCTTCTGGGTGACGCTGCCGCTGGCCGGGGTCGCCTGCGCCCTGATCTCCGTCGTTATCGGCTTGCCGATACTGCGGCTTCGGGGGGTGTACTTCGCGATGGTCACGCTCGTCTTGACCGAAGTGGCGCGCCTGACTGCCCTTGCCCTACCCGTGACGAACGGCGCCAAGGGGATCACCTCGATCCCGCTGCCGGGCGAACTGTCGATCCTGGGTCTGACAATCATCCCTGACTTCGCCGGTCTCGCCAATCCGAAGCTCGCCTTCTACCTCATGGGGGCGGCGCTGATGGCGCTGACCTACCTTGTCCTCTGGCGCATCGTGAACTCGCGCCTGGGCCATCTGTGCCGCTCGCTCCAGCAGAACGAAGAGCTGGCCGCGTCGATCGGCGTGAACACGGCCATGCTGCGCGTGCTGGCCTATTCGATCTCCTCGTTTTTCGGGGGGATTGCCGGGGCGATGTTCGTGGCGATATCCCAGTCGATCTACCCGTCGTCCTTCGTCGTCACCGACAGCGTGAACTTCATGCTCTACTGCTTCCTTGGCGGGCTGGGCTATGTCTTCGGGCCGATGCTGGGAACGCTGCTGCTCTACTTCGGGTGGGATCTGCTATCGGTCGCCAAGCAGTACCAGTTGCTGATCTATTCCGGGTCGATGATTGCGCTGATGCTGGTTCTACCGAACGGCCTGCTGAGCCTCTTCGACAAGAAGGAGAGCCGCCAATGACCGCACCCATTCTGCAGATAAAGGGGGTAACGAAGCGCTTTGGCGGACTGACCGCGAACAGCGAGATCAGCTTCGACGTGGCGCCCCGCGAAATCCTGTCGGTCATCGGGCCGAACGGCGCGGGCAAATCCACCTTGTTCAAACAGATCGCGGGCTTCATCAACCCGACCTCCGGCGAGGTGCTGTTCAAGGGCAGCCGAATCTCCGGCCTGCCGCCGCACAAGGTGGCCAGGCTGGGGGTTGTCCGTACCTTCCAGGAAACGACGATCTTCCGGTCGATGACTGTGCGCGAAAACGTCGTTGTTGCGCATCACTTGCGGTCCAAGGCATCGCTTCTGGGGTTCTTCTTCGGCAGTGGGCAGGCCCGTACGGACGAAGCGGAGTTTGCGCGCTCTGCCGATGACATCATCGACTTCCTGGGGCTTCAGTCGATCCGAAACGAAATGGCCTCGAACCTGCCGCAAGGGCACCTTCGGGCGCTTGGCATGGCGATCGGCCTTGCCACCCATCCGGAAGTGATCCTGCTGGACGAACCCTTCGCGGGCATGAACCATGACGAGACCATGCGGATGGTCGCGCTTGTCCGGCGGCTGCGCGACGAACGCGGCTTGACCGTTCTTCTGGTGGAACACGACATGCCGGCGGTCATGAAGATTTCGGACCGGATCGTTTGCATCAACTTCGGCGAGAAGATCGCGGAGGGGACTCCCTCCGAAATTCAGGCAAACCCGCGCGTCATCGAGGCCTACCTTGGTTCCGAGGACGCCGCGATCGGGATGTGAGCCATGACCCAAACCGCACCGAACCCCGCCCAGGCATCGGGCCGCAAGATGCTGAGTTTCGAGAATGTCGAGCTTTATTATGACCATGTCTATGCGCTCAAGGGCGTCTCGATCGAGCTTATGGAAGGCGAAACCGTCGCGCTGATCGGCGCGAACGGAGCGGGAAAGTCCTCGATCCTTCGAGCCATCACCGGGCTTCGCAAGATCAAGTCCGGCCAGATCACCTACCTTGGCGAACGCCTGGATGGCCGGCCCGCGGCCGACATCGTGCGCCGGGGCATTGCCATGGTGCCCGAAGGCCGCCGCGTATTTCCGCTGATGAGCGTGAAGGACAACCTGCTGATGGGCGCCTTCACGCGGACCGACAAGGCGGGTATCGAACAGACGCTTGAAAGCGTGCTGACCCGTTTCCCACGGCTGCGCGAACGGTTCAACCAGCAGGCCAGCACGCTTTCGGGCGGCGAACAGCAAATGATGGTGATCGGTCGTGCGCTGATGGCCAAGCCGCGCTTGCTGCTTCTTGACGAACCAAGTCTCGGGATCGCGCCCAAGCTTGTGCAGGACATCGCGCGCGCCATCGTCGCGATCAGCCGGGACGAGGGCGTCACCGTGCTTCTGGTCGAACAGAACAGCCGCATGGCGCTGTCCATCTCCAACCGCGCCTATGCGCTTTCGACAGGACAGGTCGTGCTGTCGGGGCAGTCGGCGGACCTCATGCACGACGAACGTATCAAGGCCGCCTATCTGGGCGGGGAGCTCTGACATGCGCCTTATGGTAATCAACCCGAACTCCACCGCCTCGATGACCGAAAAGATCGGGGCGGCCGCGCGTGCCGCCGCCAGCCCGGGGACCGAGGTCGTGGCGGTCAACCCCCTTCGCGGCCCGGTTTCCATTGAGGGCTACTATGACGAGGCGATGAGCGTTCCCGGTGTGCTTCAGCTTGTTCAGAACGCAGCGGATGCCGACGCTTTCATCATCGCCTGCTTCGACGACACGGGGCTTGACGCTGCGCGCTGTCTTACCGACCGCCCCGTCGTCGGGATCGGCGAGGCGGCCTATCACTTCGCCTCGTTGGTCGCCAACAAGTTCTCCGTCGTGACGACACTTGCGCGCTCGGTTCCCGCGCTGGAACACAACCTGATCCGATATGGTCTCGCGGCGCGCTGCGCCCGGGTGCGCTCGTCGGAGGTGGCTGTTCTCGAGCTGGAACATGCCGGTTCGGCGGCCTGTGACCGGATCAGCGAAGAGATTGGCCGCGCAGTCGCCGAGGACCGTGCCGAGGCAATCGTCCTTGGCTGTGCCGGCATGGCCGATCTGGCGGATCGGCTGTCGGATGAACACGGGTTGCCGGTTCTCGACGGCGTGTCCTGCGCAGTTCGCCTTGCAGAAGCCATGGTCGGATTGAGGCTGCGCACGTCGCGCCTGGGTGGTTATGCCCCCCCTCCACTTCAAAAGCTCGCCGCTCTTGCCTGACTTGGCTTTTGGGGCGGAGAGCCGCGCAAATGCATCGAAGCAACCCCGTCAAGATGCACAACGAAAGAGCATGCGCGGTCCAGTCGCCTTTCTCTGTTCAAGTTTAAGCTGTCAGCCATCTGCAATGCTTTTGCCATTCGCGTGCGGGACCGCAGCTTCGGCAGCGGGGCGCTGGCCGTCAAGGCGTTTTGCCCATGCGGCCCGCGCCACCGGCCTGTGGTCCTGCTTGGCGCGTGGTTGAACTGATTCCCTGGTCAGCGGCTCGCTCGAGTTCGATATTCTTTCCCTGGCCACAAAAGCGTGCAGCGCCCGCGTGGATACGGGGCGCTGCATCATTCTCGGGTCAGATGGGCCGGATCAATCCGCCGGAAGTTGCCGCACGGCGCCCTTGTCGGCAGATGTCGCGAGCAGGGCGTAGGCTTTCAGCGCCGCCGAAACCTGGCGTTTGCGCGGCGCGGCCGGCTTCCACCCTTTCGAGTCCTGTTCGGCCCGGCGCGTCGCGAGTTCCGCTTCCGTGACGCGAAGGCTGATCTTGCGGTCGGGAATGTTGATGTCGATCATGTCGCCGTCGCGCACCAGCCCGATGGTGCCGCCAGCGGCCGCTTCCGGGCTTACGTGACCGATCGACAGACCCGAGGTGCCGCCCGAGAACCGTCCGTCTGTCAGCAGCGCACAGGCCTTCCCGAGCCCCTTCGATTTCAGATAGCTCGTCGGATACAGCATCTCCTGCATGCCGGGGCCGCCCTTGGGGCCCTCGTAGCGGATCACGACGACATCGCCTTCGCTGATCTTGTTGGTCAGGATCGCGGAAACCGCGGCGTCCTGCGATTCAAAGACACGCGCCGGACCGCTGAAGACGAGGATCGATTCGTCGACGCCCGCGGTTTTCACGATGCAGCCATCCAAGGCGACGTTGCCCTTCAGAACGGCCAGGCCGCCGTCCTTCGAAAACGGGTGCTTCGCGCTGCGGATCACCCCGGTTTCGCGGTCGAGATCAAGTTCGTGATACCGCGACGCCTGGCTGAATGCGGTGGCCGAGCGCTGGTTCCCCGGAGCGGCCATGAAGAAATGGCGCACGTTGTCATGATTCGTGCGGCTGATGTCCCAGTGATCCAGCGCGGCGCCGATCGTGGCGGCATGCACGGTGGTGCAATCGCGGTTCAGAAGGCCGGCGTTGTCGAGCTGGCCCAGGATCGCCATGATCCCGCCCGCCCGGTGCACGTCTTCCATGTGCACATCCTGCTTGGCCGGCGCGACCTTGCACAGGCAGGGCACCTTGCGGCTCAGCGCATCGATGTCGTCCATGCCGAAGTCGATCCCGCCTTCGTGCGCGGCGGCAAGGATGTGCAGCACCGTATTGGTGGACCCGCCCATCGCGATGTCGAGCGCCATCGCGTTTTCAAACGCCTTCTTGTTCGCGACGTTGCGCGGCAGGACGCTTGCGTCATCCTGTTCGTAGTAGCGGCGCGTGATGTCGACGATCAGGTGTCCGGCCTCGACGAACAGGCGCTTGCGGTCGGCATGGGTGGCAAGTGTGGATCCATTGCCCGGCAGGGACAGGCCAAGCGCCTCGGTCAGGCAGTTCATCGAGTTGGCGGTGAACATGCCCGAACAGGACCCGCAGGTCGGGCAGGCGGCCTTTTCGATCGCCTCGACCTCTTCGTCGGTGTACTTTTCGTCGGCGGCGGAAACCATCGCATCCACCAGGTCCAGCGCAATCTCCTTGCCCTTGATCACGGCCTTGCCGGCCTCCATCGGCCCACCCGAGACGAAGACGGCGGGAATGTTCAAGCGCATCGCGGCCATCAGCATGCCCGGAGTGATCTTGTCGCAGTTGGAAATGCAGACCATCGCATCGGCGCAATGGGCATTGACCATGTACTCGACGCTGTCGGCGATGAGTTCGCGCGAGGGCAGGCTGTAGAGCATGCCGTCATGGCCCATCGCGATGCCGTCATCCACGGCGATGGTATTGAATTCCTTCGCGACTCCGCCCGCAGCTTCGACCTCGGCCGCGACAAGCTGGCCCAGGTCCTTCAGGTGAACGTGGCCCGGCACGAACTGGGTAAAGCTATTGACGATCGCGATGATCGGCTTGCCGAAGTCACCGTCCTTCATGCCGGTGGCGCGCCATAGGCCGCGTGCGCCCGCCATGTTGCGGCCATGGGTTGTAGTGCGGGAACGGTAGCTGGGCATGTTGAGCGACTCCATCAAGGCCATGCGTCCCGGACCGCGCCGGACTGAATTGGCCGCGACGCAGGTGCCGAAGACTGACGGACCTTAGTTACGCGGCCATTGGCGCATTTACCAGAGCGGCGTCACATGGACGATGGCAGAGTGTGATCGCCGTGATCCACCCGAACATTCTTGCCCCGAGGCCTTCCCGCCAGTAAGCCGGTAGACAGCAGGCCGCGAGGAGTGACCCGATGAACAGCCGCCGCTTCGACAAGTCAAAACTTCCCAGCCGCCATGTGACCGAGGGTCCGGCCCGCGCGCCGCACCGGTCCTATTTCTACGCGATGGGGATTTCCGAGGCAGAGATCCACCAGCCATGGGTCGGCGTGGCGACTTGCTGGAACGAGGCCGCGCCCTGCAACATCGCGCTGAACCGGCAGGCGCAGGCGGTGAAAATGGGCGTCAAGGCGGGCGGCGGCACGCCGCGCGAATTCACCACCATTACCGTCACCGACGGGATCGCGATGGGGCATGAGGGCATGCGCTCGTCTCTCGCGTCGCGTGATGCGATCGCGGACACGGTCGAGCTGACCATGCGCGGCCACTGCTACGACGCGATCGTGGGCCTTGCTGGCTGCGACAAGTCGCTGCCGGGTATGATGATGGCAATGGTCCGCCTGAACGTGCCCTCGGTCTTCATCTATGGCGGTTCGATTCTTCCGGGCAAGCTGAACGGGCGCGACGTCGTGGTGCAGGATGTGTTCGAAGCGGTCGGCAAGCACCAGGCGGGCCAAATGTCCGACGCGGAGCTTGATATTCTCGAACGCGTCGCCTGCCCCTCGGCCGGGGCCTGCGGCGGGCAGTACACCGCCAACACAATGGCCTGCGTGTCCGAGGCGATCGGCCTTGCGCTGCCGAATTCCTCCGGCGCGCCCGCACCCTATGAAAGCCGCGACCAGTACGGCGAGGCTTCGGGCGTTGCCGTCATGAACCTGATCGAACGGAACATCCGTGCCCGCGATATCGTGACGCGCAAGGCGCTGGAAAACGCGGCGCGGGTCGTCGCCTGCACCGGCGGATCGACCAACGGCGGCCTGCACCTGCCTGCGATCGCGCACGAGGCAGGGATCGACTTCGACCTGTTCGACGTCTGCGACATCTTCCGCGACACGCCGTATTTCGTGAACCTGCGTCCCGGCGGCGAATATGTCGCCAAGGACCTGTATGAGGCCGGGGGCGTTCCGGTCGTTATGCGCGAACTGCGCAAGGCGGGCCTGATCCACGAAGATTGCATCACCGCGACGGGGCGAACCATCGGCGAAGAGCTTGACCTTGTGGACCGCGCGGTGGACGGCAAGGTGATCTACCCGGTCGAGGCGCCGATCTCACCCACCGGCGGGGTCGTCGGGCTGAAGGGCAACCTGGCGCCGGACGGGGCCATCGTGAAGGTCGCCGGGATGACACCAGAGGAACAGGTCTTCAAGGGTCCCGCCCGCGTCTTCGAATGCGAGGAAGACGCGTTCGAAGCCGTGAAAGCGCGGAAGTACAAGGAGGGCGAGGTCATCGTCATCCGCAACGAAGGTCCAGCGGGCGGTCCTGGCATGCGCGAGATGCTGGCGACCACGGCCGCGCTGTCGGGTCAGGGCATGGGCAAGAAGGTGGCGCTGATCACCGACGGCCGGTTCTCAGGTGCGACCAGGGGCTTCTGCGTGGGCCACGTCGGACCGGAGGCGGCACATGGCGGGCCGATCGCGCTCGTGCGCGATGGCGACGTGATCACGCTGAACGCCAATACCGGCGAACTGTCGATCGATCTGTCGGACGACGAACTGGACAGGCGCAAGGCCGAATGGCAGGGCCCGCGCAAGACCGATTACGCGTCGGGCGCGCTGTGGAAATATGCCAAGCTTGTCGGCGGTGCACGCAAGGGGGCAGTGACGCATCCGGGGGCGCGGGCCGAAACCCATGTCTACATGGATCAGTAGCTTCCCCGGCCTGCGGCCTTTCCTGATCGGGGCGGCGGTTTTGCTGGCCGCCGCCGCGTCGGCGCAAGAGTCCGCCCCCCGCAAGGTCGCGGTGTCGGACGGTTCGGTGGTGATCTCGGGGCCGTCGGGATATTGCGTGGACAGCCGTTCCCTTCGCGACGGGCAGGACAGCGCCTTTGTCCTTTTGGGAACTTGCGCTGCGCTCAACGGAACGGGCAGGGGGCCGCGATCGCGCGCGATCCTGACCGCGACCGTGCTGCTTGGGGCGCCACCGGGTGAGAACCTGAAGGAAGAGTTCCTCAGGATGGCCGATTTCTTCGTCACCGAGGCCGGTCGCAAGGCCCTGTCGCGCAGCGGCGATGCCCGCAGCGTTCGGGTGACCAAGATCGTGGCCGCCGGGGATGTTCTCTACATCCTTGTCGAGGATCGCTCTCCCTTCGCAGGTTACCCCGTGGAACCGGAATACTGGCGCGCGATCTTTGCCCGCAAGGGCAGGATGATCAGCCTCTCGGTGCTCGGACTGGCGGATGCGCCCTTGGATCAGGGCGCGAAGCGCGGGCTGCTGAACAAGTTCGTATCCCGTGTCGAGGCGGCGAATTCCTGAGCGGGCGGCGAAGCAGCAGTTGCAATGAGCGCCCGATGGCCCTTAGAAGCGTGCTGACAAGACGCGCAGCGGAATGCGGGGCATGACAGGCAGGCTGACAGGTTTCATCGGAGAGATACTGCAGCGGCGCCTGGCCGCGCGGTGGCGACGGGCAAGCCTTGTTGCAGAGCGTGCAAACCTTGCGACGCTTCGCGCCATGCGCGCCTCGGGCCGGCAGCTTCGCGCCGAGATCGATGTGGCGCTCGGCGTCGTGGAGCGGCGGCTGGCGCATGCCGGCGGGCAGCCGGCGCGCATCCTGCGCCGGGCTGGCATGGACTGGGTCTGGCGTCCGGATCTGTGGAGCGGGCCGGTGCGTCCCTCGGGACTTGCGCCTGCGCCGCGCCACGCGACGTTAAGCCGGGACTGCAAGTTCTATCACGACTGCGCACTGGGCCAGATCGCGCTGCGCCAGGTGGCGAATGACCGTCCCGGCGACCTGAATCCTCACGGCTACGTCACCGAGGTGTTCGAGTTCGCCGGAAGCTTCCTTTCCCTCGTGATCGACCTTCCCGACGACGGCATGAAGGGGCTTTGCGCGCGCCATGTCTTGCGTCTGGAAACCGTGTTCGAGGCCGAGCGGCCGATGAAGGTCTATGCCAGGCTGAACCTGCGCCACGGCCCGAACACCGCGCAGATCACGCGCGAACTGAATCAGGGCGGCACCCCCGCAGAGGTCGAGTTTGACCTGGCCTATGCCGATGTTCCCTCCGATCAGATGGATCGTGCCTGGATCGACCTTTTCTTCGAGGACCCGGCCATGAACCGCATCGTGCTGCGCGACCTGACCGTGATGCGGATGATCCGCGCCGAGTACTGAGGAGACAACCTGACCCATGTTCGCAATCACGCAGTCCAGTCTCAATGCCGGCGTCTGGGAAGGGCAGATCGAAACCGACGATGACACCGCGCCCGAGATCGAGATCTTTCTTGGCGACAGGGTTCTTGGCGGGCTTGAGGTCCAGCAGTCCGGGGATCGCAGATGGGCGGCGCGTCTTCCCATCCCCTCGGATTGCATCGCGGACGGGGTGCGGACCTTCGTCGTGCGCACGCGCGGCGGTGGCTTGCCGCTCTGGCACTTTTCCCTGATCGCGGGGCAACCCGCCGAGTCGGAACTGCGTGCAGAAATCGCGCAGCTGCGGGCGGAACTGGATATCCTGAAGCAGGCCGTCCGGCGGCACCTTGCCGCGGGTCGGGGATGATTGCGGAAGTGACGCCGCGTTCGGGGTGACAGCGATCGTGCGGCGGGGCATTCTGCGCCCGCCCGGAGGCCCGCATGACCCAGTATCCGCATCTTTTGCGCCCGCTTGACCTGGGCCATGTGATCCTGCCCAACCGGGTCCTTATGGGCTCGATGCACACGAACCTTGAGGAGACCAGGGACTGGAATCGGGTGGCCGAGTTCTATGCGGCCCGTGCGCGCGGTGGGGTCGGCCTGATGGTGACGGGGGGCATGGCGCCGAACCGCGAAGGCGGTGTGTTCCCAGGTGCGGCGGGTCTTTTCTCCTCCGAGGACATGGCGAACCATCGTGTCGTGACGGAGCGGGTCCATGGTGCGGGCGGGCGGATCGCGATGCAGATACTGCACGCAGGCCGCTATGCCTATGGACCCGACTGCGTCGCCCCATCACCTATAAAATCCCCGATATCCCCCTACGCGCCGCGGGAACTGGACGAGGCAGGCATTGAAAAGCAGATCGCCGACATCGCGACCGCCGCAGCCAGGGCACGGGAGGCGGGATATGACGGGGTCGAAGTCATGGGATCCGAAGGCTACCTGCTGAACCAGTTCCTGGTCACTCGGACGAACAGGCGGACCGATCAGTGGGGCGGGTCCTACGAAAACCGGATGCGCCTCCCGGTCGAGGTCCTGCGCCGCGTCCGCGCCGCCGTGGGCCGGGACTTCATCGTCATCTTCAGGCTGTCGATGATCGATCTGCTGCCTGACGGTTCCTCTTGGGAAGAGGTCGAAACGCTTGCGAAGGCGGCCGAGGCGGCGGGGGCCTCGATCATCAACACCGGAATCGGCTGGCACGAGGCGCGGATTCCGACCATCGCCACCTCGGTTCCGCGTGCCGCATTCGCGTGGGTGACGCGCAAGCTGATGGGCAAGGTCGCGATTCCCCTGATCGCCTCGAACCGCATCAACACGCCGGAAGTGGCAGAGCGGGTTCTGGCAGAAGGCTGCGCCGACATGGTGTCCATGGCCCGGCCGTTCCTTGCCGACCCGGACTTCATCCGCAAGGCTGCAAGCGGACGCGCCCGTGAGATCGCGCCCTGCATCGCGTGCAACCAGGCCTGCCTTGATCACACGTTCGGCGGCAAGATCTCGACCTGCCTGGTCAATCCGCGCGCCTGTTTCGAGACCGAGCTTGTCCTGAAACCCGCAGGCGAAGTCCGGCGCATCGCCGTTGTCGGCGCGGGGCCCGCTGGACTGGCCTGCGCGCTGGCGGCGGCCGAACGTGGCCACGACGTAACCCTCTTCGAAGAATCGGATCGGATCGGCGGTCAGCTGAATCTTGCCAGGCGGATTCCGGGCAAGGAGGAGTTCGACGGCCTGCTGGACTGGTTCGGCACCATGCTGGAGCGTCGCAGGGTGACGCTGCGGCTGGGTGTCAGGGCAAAACCGGGCCTGCTGGACGGGTTTGATGACGTCGTGATCGCAACCGGCGTGCGACCGCGCGACCCCGCCATTCCCGCCACCCCGGACGCCCCTGTCTTCAGCTATGTTGACGTTCTGTCGGGAAGGGCGAAGATCGGGCCGCGGGCCGTTGTCGTCGGGGCTGGCGGGATCGGCTTCGACGTCGCGGAATACCTGGTCGAGGACGCCCCCAGCCCCACGCTTTCGCCGGGTGCATGGCAGGCGGAATGGGGCGTGATCGACCCGGCCGAGCATCGGGGCGGTGTGCGCGAGCCCGATCCCGCGCCGCCCAGAAGGCAAGTGACCCTGCTGCAACGGAAGCCGGAACGGCCCGGGCGGAGCTTGGGCAAGACCACCGGCTGGATCCATCGCGCCACTCTGCGCGCCAAGGGGGTCCGGATGTTGGGCGGGGTCAACTACGAAAGGATCGACGCGGGGGGGCTGCATGTCACATTCGGCCCCGCACGCGAAAATCCGACGCTGATCGAGGCCGACGGCGTAATTCTGTGCGCGGGTCAGTACAGCGAGACGGACTTGGCGCAGGCGCTGCGGGAAAAGGGGATCGAACCCCACGTGATCGGCGGCGCGGAGCGCGCGGTGGAACTGGATGCGAAGCACGCGATTGACCAGGGAACCCGCCTTGGTGCGAGGCTTTAGTGGTAAAGCTGTGGCGTTCGTTGGGCGCTTCTTGCGATCGGACAACACAAAACCAAACTCTTGTCTGCGTCGTACCCAATTCTTGCCTGAATTGGAGCCGATACCTGACCTTGGCGGGCGAATGTCGAGATAGGGTGTACAATGGATCGGCTGACCGAGATGGAGGCGTTTGCCACAGTTGTCGATCAAGGGGGATTTACCGACGCCGCCAAGAAGATGGGGATCTCCAAATCCGCCGTTTCCAAGCATGTGTCCGCACTTGAGGCGCGGCTTGGTGCACGGCTGTTGAACCGCACGACCCGTCGAGTTTCGCCGACCGAAATCGGCCTTGCCTATTACGATCGCGCGCGACGCGTGCTCAACGATGCCGGAGAGGCGGATGCGCTTGTGACCTCGATGCAGTCCGCGCCCTCGGGTCTTTTGCGCATTTCGGTGGCGACCGACTTTGGCGTGAACCTGCTTTCCCCGATTCTTGGCGACTTCCTGCTGGAGTACCCCGAGATCACGGTGAACATGGTCCTGAACAACCGCTACGTCGAGCTGATCTCGGAAGGATTCGACATGGCGATCCGTGTCGGAGAGCTTGAGGATTCGACGCTTCGGGCCCGCAAGCTGACAGACACCGCCAAACGCATGATCGGGTCGCCGTCCTACTTCGAACGATATGGGCGTCCGACCAAGATTGATGATCTGAACGAACACAAGCTGCTGCACTATTCGAACCAGGCGTCCGGCAACGTGTGGAAGATCACCGCGCCGTCGGGCGAAAAGCGTCAGGTGCGGACCGCCGGCTGGTTGACCGTGAATGATGGGCAGTCGCTTTTGAACGCGGCGATTTCCGGACTTGGCATCGCCTATCTCCCTTCGTTCCTCTACGCCGAAGCGATGCGTCACGGCCTGGTGGAAGAGGCCATCCCCGACCTGCCGGTGGAGACGCTGGGCATCTACGCGGTCTATCCGCCGGGGCGGTTTACGCAACCCAAGGTGCGTGCCTTCATCGACTTCCTGTCAGCGGCATTCGCCGAAAAGGGCCCCACGAACTGGTGAGCTGGCCTCCTGCGCGATCATCGGGGCGAGGCGAGAACCGCTTCGACCCGACGATTCTTGCGGCGGCCATCCTCGGTCAGATTGGAGGCGCGCGGGGCCAGGTACCCGACTCCGTCCGCGGCAAGCTGTGCCGGGCTGACGCCGAAATCCCGTATCAGGCGATCGACGACCGATCGGGCGCGTTTTTCCGAAAGCGCGATGTTTGCCGCAAGGCTACCCTCCGCATCGGTGTGGCCGACCAGGGTCAGCAAGGCCCCTGGATGCGCGACCAGATAATCCGCAAGCAGACTGAGCGAGGCGAAGTCGCCTTCGCCCAACTGGGAGGAGCCGGTCTGGAACACCAGGTCTTCCAGAGCCACCGCGCCATCCCGTTCCAGAGCCTCGGCAAGCGACGGGGGCTGCCCCTTGGCCGCCGCGGCGACGGCCCGCGCGATCGCAATCGGTCGGGTTTCTGCCGCGCCGATGCGGCTGAGCTGAACGAATCCCTGCTGGCTTGAGCGGCTGACCAGAAGCGTCACGAACTCGGGTCCCGTGGCGGCCTGGCGTTCGGCGCTGAGGTAAAGGAAATCGCCAAGATCCACGTGCATCTGCGGCTCGGGCAGGGTGTGGATCGCATAGCGAAAATCGAACCCGCCGCAGGCACTGGCCTGGCATTCGAAAATCGGTGTGAAGTCCTCTTCCAGCAGTTGCGAACGCAGTGCCGCAAATAGCTGCATCGTGGTTTCCGTGCCTTCGATCCGCCAGGCGGTCCGCGTCACCTGGCCCTGAACGGCACGGGTGGGCAGCTCGCCGTTCGTCCAGGGTCCTACCGGCAGGGCGAACCCCTCCATCGGCGCGACGCTGCCGCCGGATTCGACGGCGCCTTCGGGAAGCGACAGTGTCGGCGCGGCATTGCCGGCCAACGGCGCCGCGATCAGGCAGAGCGCAAGCGCCCCGGCTTTCACCGGTGGGCCCCGTGATATTCAGGATTGGGTTCCATCGCGGTCGCCGAGGCCACGCGGTTGGTCATGTTGAAGAACCCGGTGACCGAGGCGATGTCCCAGATGTCGCGGTCGCTGAAGCCGGCATCGCGCAGCGCCTGGCGATCCGTCTCCTCGATGCGCGAGGATGCCAAAGTCAGCTTCTCGGCAAATTCCAGCATCGCGCGCTGCCTCGGGCTCAACGCCGCCACGCGCCAGTTCATCACCAGCGCCTCGCCCAGAACCGGGTCGCCCGAAAGCTCGCGCACCGCGGCGCCATGGGCGACCTGACAATACCAGCAGCGGTTCAGCGACGATACCGCAACCGCGATCATCTCGCGCTCAAGCTTGGAAAGCCCGCTGTCGGCCAGCATCAGGCCGTTGTACATCGCCGTGAACGCGTTCAGCTTGCCTATGTCGAAGGCATGGGCCTTGAGCACATTGGGCACGAGCCCGAGCTTTTCCGCGCAGATGTCGAAATACTTCCGGGTGCCGTCCGGCAGCGGCGTGACCATGGGCAGGTCAAGCGCGGTGGGGCTGTTCTGTTCGTCTTTCAACTGCTCTTCCGACCTGTTCAGGTTCTGTGGATACGGTAATGATACTGTCCCACAATCCGCATTCCCAGGGAAGCATAGAGCGCGTTACCGGGCCCATTCGCCGCAGTCACCAATACGGCAAGGCGCGAAGCCCCGTGATCTTGTGCCCACAGGGCTGCGGCTCGCATCATCTTGACGGCGAGTCCTTGCCGACGCTCCCGTTCAACCACCACGAGTGCATGGAGCATCGCTGTGTCGCCGTGGATGGCGGCAAAGGCGGCCCCCGCCGCACGGTCGTTCACGCGGCCCAGGATCGCGGTCCTGGGTCCGGTCGCACGCTCCATCACCGCGATGCGAGCAGGGCCGATCCCGTCCTCGGCCCAGATTTCCCGCTGGATCTCAAGCGGGGGCCAGATCGTGAAGGTGGACAACGCCGGGGTCTCTGCCGCCAGTTCGGACAGGGGCGCCTCGTGGGCGTTCACCGGATCCTTCAAGCTGTAGCCCCTCGCCTCAAGCGCGGTATCCAGCGCCTTTTCGTCCGGCCGGATCAGGAACAGCGGCGTCTGGCCAAGCCTGCGATGGCAAGCCTCGGCGCGGTCGATGTCGGCATCGGTCCAGCCGTCCGCCGCGGTGGCAGAGGACACGCGCTGCCCGCCGCCCTTCCCTTCGCGCACGGTGAACGCCCCCGCCTGATGGCGCGCGGCAGCGGGCCAGGTCGCGTCGGTAAGGGCCAGGATGTCGGTCACCGCGCCTCCTTCGGAAACAGCGTCGACAGCCGGGTCATCGCGGCGTCGATCTGCCTGGCCTCGGTGCCGCGGATCACGATGTTGGTGCCATAGGCCCCGTTCTGGATGAAGGGGTAGGAGCCGATAGACAGATCGGGAAATTCAGCTGCCAGACCCGCCAGGCCTTCGGCGATCACGCCCTCGCCCTGGTCGATGCGCAGCGTCTGGCTGAGCACCGGCCGGCCGCCGGTCAGGCGCGGCAGCACCGAGGCGACCATTGCCTGGAAAATGCTGGGAACCCCGGCCAGGACATGAACGTTGCCGATGGAAAAGCCGGGGGCCGCGGAGATCGGGTTTTCGATCAGAACCGCGTCCGCCGGGATTCGCGCCATGCGCAGGCGAGCGGCATTGAACTCCAGCCCGCTGGCTGCGTAATGCGCGGCCAGAAGCGCCCGTGCGTCTTCGCGCACGTCAAGCGGCACGCCAAGGGCATGGGCCACGGCGTCGGCGGTGATATCGTCATGCGTCGGGCCGATCCCGCCCGAGGTGAACACATGGGTATAGGTTCCGCGCAGGGTGTTCAGAGCGTTCGCGATGGCTGCCACCTCGTCGGCGACGATGCGGATTTCCTTCAGGTCGATGCCCACGCGCGTCAGTTCGCCCGCCAGGAAATGCGCATTGCCCTCGCGCGTGCGGCCGGACAGGATCTCGTCCCCGATGATCAGGATCGCGGCTGTCGGGTTGGTCATGGGATCCTCCTTGAGGCGGTGCGGAACCGGTATAGGCGGGTGCAGGACGCCGGAAAAGGGCTGGCTCTGGCCAAGGGTGCATTTCTTTACTATCTAGAGCCCGAAATAAAGAGAGGGGAAAGCCGTTGGATGACCCGCGCGGCCGCATGACGAAGGATGGCATCAGGATCCATGAAGCGGCGGATTTCGCCGGGATGCACGCGGCAGGCAAGCTTGCGGCGGAGATCCTGGACGAGGTCGCGCCGATGGTCGCGCCCGGCGTCACCACCGGGGAACTGGACGACTACATCCGAACGAGGATCGAAGGTTCCGGCGCCAAATCGGCCACCATCGGCTATCGCGGCTATGCGCATGCCTCGTGCATCAGCGTGAACCATGTCGTCTGCCACGGCATTCCGGGTCCGAAGGTGCTTAAGGATGGCGACATCCTGAACATCGACGTCACCGTGATCGTGGACGGGTGGTTCGGCGACACCAGCCGGATGTACGTCGCCGGGTCGCTGAGCCGCAAGGCGGAGCGGCTGATCCAGGTCACCCATGACGCGCTGATGAAGGGGATCGACGCCGTTCGTCCGGGCGCGACATTCGGCGACATCGGTCACGCGATCCAGAACTACGTCGAGGCGCAGAGGATGAGCGTGGTGCGCGACTTCTGCGGGCACGGGTTGGGGCGGGTGTTCCACGCCCCGCCGAATGTCCTGCATTACGGCCGCCCCGGCTCGGGTCCGCGGCTTGAGGAGGGTATGTTCTTCACGATCGAGCCGATGGTGAACCTCGGACGGCCCGAAACCAAGGTTCTGGCCGACGACTGGACGGCCGTGACGCGGGACAAGTCGCTGTCGGCGCAGTTCGAACATTCCGTGGGCGTAACCGCCGACGGCTGCGACATCTTCACGCTGTCCCCGGCAGGAATTTTCCACCCCACCTGGTGACGCCGCAGCGCCCTTGCGTAGCGTCGGCACAACGCCGAAATCAAAGGCCGAGCAGCGCGGGCAGGTCCGTCATGCGATGGAACGGACGCGCGCCGACCGCCGCCAGCGCCGCGCCGTCGTCGTGGGGCGCGTAGCCCATACACGCCATCCCGGCGTCCAGCGCGGCGCGCGCGCCGGTCGCGCTGTCCTCGATCACGACGCAGCGCGCGGGTTCGGCCCGGAGCCGGTTTGCCGCGTGCAGATAAAGGTCGGGTGCCGGTTTCGGACGGGCGACATCCTCGCGCGAAAAGATGCGGCCCTGCAAACGCAGGTGCAGAGCCGGGTGCTGGCCCAGCGTGACGGCCATCTTGCGGTGCGGCCCGTTCGAACCCACTGCAAAGGGAATGCCAGCGGCATCCAGCGCATCGAACACCCCGATGATCCCCTCGATCAGCGGGGTTCCCGCGGCAAGGGCCTCGAAGATTTCGGCATAGACATCGTCCACCCAGCCGTCGTGAATCCGCGCCCCGTGCGTGCGTGCGGCTTCCGCAACGCCCAGCATCGTCCCGCCGCGAAATAGCGCCCTGACTAAGTCCGGCTCCATTGGCAGACCGTTTCGGGTCAGGTTCGCGGCGATGATCCGGTCGGTCAGTGGTTCGCTGTCGACGATGACCCCGTCGCAGTCGAACAGGACGGCGGCCGGTCTCATGCCGGGGCCCTGAGGATCGTCACGACGGTGTCGCCATAGCGCCGCTGGTCAATCAATTCGAAATCCTGCGGCACATCGGGCGCGGCGCCCTCCTCCCAGACCACCAGCGCGCGCGGAACGAGCCAGCCGCCCGCCAGCGCCGAGGCGAGTGCGGCCTCGCCCAGTTTCTTGCCGTAGGGCGGATCAAGAAAGACAAGCCCGTAGCCCGGTCCTCGGTTGGGGCCCAGGCGCGTTGCGTCGCGTCGCCAGACATCGGTGACGCCCATGGCCTGCATCTTTTCGATGTTACGGCGCAGAAGCGCGCGCGCCGCGGCGCCGTCATCCACGAAGGCCACGCGCGCCGCCCCCCGAGACAATGCCTCAAGCCCCAACGCCCCCGTCCCGGCGAACAGGTCGAGAACCCGCGCGCCGGTGACCGGGTCGCCGCGTCCCGCGTTCAGAAGCAGGTTGAAGATCGCCTCGCGGACACGGTCGGTCGTGGGCCTGAGATGCGCGGCCTCGTCGCCCGCGCCCACTTCGGCCAGCTTCAGGCCCCTGCGGGAGCCCCCGATGATCCTCATCGTCTGCTTCTCCAACTCAATTCGGCCAGTCCCGCGGCGCAGTTGACGCGAAGCTTGGCCGCGCGGCCATCCGCTCTACCATGATCTCGATGCCCTTGCGACCCCGCCAGGGGATCGGGCCGCGCGACTCGGTCCACAGCAAAAGGCACGCCAGCGCGACGTCGGCGAAACCGATCCCGTCATCGCGAAAACCATTCGGTCCGATCCGCGCCTCGAGCCAGTCGAGCGTTGCGGAAATGCGCGCGCCAGCCCGTTCGTCAAGATCGAAGCCCAGCCGATTGGGGCCAGAGGCGGCAAGCCCGGCCCAGTTCCGGTAGCGCAAGGCGGCAATCTGATCGCCAAGCGACAGGACGACCGCAAGCAATTGCCGCTCTGAGAGACCGGGCAAGACATCGCGCAGGCCAGTCGGTGCGGAGGGCCCTGCCGCCTCACCAAGTGCCATGAGCGCGATCTCGGTCGGGAAAAGCGCCGTCCCGTCACGGACAAGCACCGGCGCCTGGCCAAGCGGGTTCAGACCGAAGAAGGCGGGGGAAGGTGGGAACTCCGATATCTCCACTTCCGTCATGTCGAGCGCAAGTTCGCGCGCGACCACGCGGATCATTCGTGCGAAGGGCGAGCCGTCGATGTAATGGCAAGTCAGGCCCATCGCATGTACCGGCTTACTTCAGCAGCGCCTTCAGGTCCGTCGCGGGATCGGCGACGGCTGCGGGATCGGGCGACCTGCCCATCTCGATCAGGCGCTTGCCGACCATGTAGGCGCGGCTGTCGTTCATGGCGTCCAGCGCCAGCAGCTTGTCGCCCTGATAGTACCAGAAGCTGACGCTTCCGTCCTGGCCCTGCCGCGTCACGATCCTGTCGTAGCCGGCGTTCAGACCGGCGATCTGCAGCTTGACGTCGTACTGATCCGACCAGAACCAGGGTTTGGCGACATAGGGCTTCTGCGCACCCAGCATGTTTTCGGCCACAAGTTCGGCCTGGTCGATGGCGTTGCCGACGCTTTCCAGCCGGATGCGTCCGCCACTATGCGGGAATGAGGCACAGTCGCCGGCGGCCCAGATCGCGGGATCCGACGTGCGCCCGTGTTCGTCCGTCCTGATGCCGTTTTCGAGCGCGAGGCCAGCGGCCTCGGCCAGTTCGGTCGCCGGCGCAATGCCGACGCCGACGATCACGAAATCGACGGGAAGCTCGGTTCCGTCCGAGAGCCGCGCCGCCGTGACGCGGGTGTCGCCAAGCAGGCGTTCTAGCCCCGTGGCTTCAAGGACTTTTACCCCGTGTTCGCCATGCACCCTGCGGAACCAGGCCGAAGTTTCGGGCGCGGCCACGCGTTGCAGGATGCGGGGGGCCATTTCCACGAGCGTCACGTCAAGCCCGAGCTTGGACGCGACCGCGGCCGCCTCAAGCCCGATGTAGCCGCCGCCGATCACCAGCAGCCGGCGACCCGGCTGGAACTCTGGCGCCATCGCGTCTACGTCGGCAAGCGTGCGAACGGTATGGACGCCCTTGAGATCCCCGCCGATCGCGGCGGGCAGGCGGCGGGGAACGGACCCCGTCGTCAGCGCAAGCTGGTCATAATCAACGGTCTCACCGTCCACCGTCAGGGTTCTTGCCGCGGGGTCGATCGCGGTGACCCTGGCGCCAAGCTTCAGGGTCACGCCCTGATCCTCCCAGAACGAGGGCGCGCGCAGGTAGAGGCGCTCAAGTTCCATCTCGCCAAGCAGATAGCCCTTGGACAGCGGCGGTCGCTGGTAGGGCGGGGCGGGTTCCTCTCCGATCATCGTGATCGCGCCCTGGTAGCCCAGGCTGCGGAGTTTCGCAGCCAGAGAGGCGCCGGCCTGGCCCGCGCCCACGATTACGATTCCCGACATGCGCAATTCTCCTCTGGTCCCTGCCGCGCGCGACCCTATATCGCTCGGTCAGTCAAACGCAACTCTTGGGAGATTCGCATGGCAATCTCGGTCGGAACGCTGCTGCCCGAAGCGATGCTGCTGGAAATGGGTGCCGAAGGCCCCGCGATGGTCAGCTTGCGCGAACGTCTGAAAGGCCGCCGCGTCGTGATCTTCGGGCTTCCGGGGGCTTTCACCGGAATCTGCTCGACCTCGCATGTTCCAAGCTTCATCCGGACGCGCGATGGCTTTGCAGCCAAGGGCGTGGACGAGGTGATCTGCCTCGCGGTCAACGACCCCTTCGTCATGCAAGCCTGGGGTGAGGCGACGGGCGCGCAGGCGGCCGGGATCACGATGCTGGCCGACCCGGCCGGCGACTTCACTCGCGCCATCGGGATGATCTACAGCGCACCCGATCGTGGCCTGATCGACCGATCGAAGCGCTATGCGCTGATGGCCGAGAGCGGCGTGGTCAAGGTCTGGCATCCCGAACCCGATCGCGGTTGCAGCATTTCGGGCGGCGAGGCGCTGCTGGAGGCGATCTGAATTCCAAGCCGCTGGCGGTTCGCCATTGGCTGACCTATCTTCGGCATGCAGATCAACGCGCGGAGGCTACTTTTATGACGATAGAGGTTGGCGGGCGTTTGCCCGAGGCAACATTTGTGAAAATGGGGGCCGAAGGGCCCGAGCTTGTGCAGCTTTCGGAGCTGACACAGGGGCGCAAGGTGGTGCTGTTTGCTCTACCGGGCGCATACACCGGCCCTTGCTCGACGATCCATGTCCCAAGCTTCGTGCGCACCGCGGACGCGTTTCGGGCGAAAGGCGTCGAGGACATCTATTGCGTTTCGGTCAACGACCCCTTCGTGCTCAAGGCCTGGGGCGAGGCGACGGGCGGAACGGCCGCCGGCATCACCTTCCTGGGCGACGCAGGCGGCAGCTTCACCCGCGAGCTGAAAATGGACTTCACCGCGCCGCCGATCGGGCTGCACGGCCGCTCGAACCGTTACGCGGTCGTGCTTGAGGACGGCGTCATCACCGCGGCCAATGTCGACAAACCCGGCGTTTGCGACATCTCGGTCGGCGAGGCGCTGTTGGAAAAGATCTGAAGAAGGGGGCCTAGGCCCCCTTTTTCGCATGCAACTCGCAAAGGCAGGTCACGGGTTCCGAATGATCCTGTTGCACGTCGGCTTGTCCCGCCAGCTTGTCCATGCGGCGCGCAAGTGTCAGGTCCAACCCGGACAGCCCGCCGCAATCGTGCGTCGTCAGGGTCACGTCCACCGTGTTGTAGATATTGGTCCATTCAGGGTGGTGGTTCAGCTTTTCGGCCACCAGCGCCGCGCGTGACATGAAGCCCCAGGCTTCGGAAAAGCTCTTGAACTTCCAAATCTTCCTGATCGCGTCACGGTCCGGCACTGCGCGCCAGCCGGTTTCCCCCAAAGCGGGAAGGTCGTCCGTGCGCTCTGCCTTCGTCAGCAGTTCTGCCATCTCAGAGCTCCTTTTCCTTCATGGCGGCGTTGTCGGCCGCGTTCGCCCGCAGTAGCGCGGGGCGTTCCTTCAGCCGGTCCCAGTAATCGCTGAATGCCCGACGTGGCTCGATGGTTCCGAATTGCAGCCCGTAGCCGATCTGGGACCCCGTCGCCACGTCAGCGGCGGAAAACCTTTCCCCCGCAAGGTAGGGCGTCTTGGCAAGCTGGCTTTCCAGCGCGGCGTAGGTTGTTTCAAGCGTCCCGAAACCCACCATCCCACGACGATCTTCGGGAACCGAGAAGTCCAGCGCCTTGGCGATGATCGCGGCCTCAAGCGGCCCGGCGCCGAAGAACAGCCATCGGTAGTATGCGCTGCGGTCTTCCGGCATCAGGCCGGCGTCGGGGAAGGCATCCGCGAGATAGGCGCAGATCGCCGCGTATTCGGTAACCACCCTGTCCCCGTGGACCAGGGCGGGGACCTTTCCCATCGGGTTGATGGCCAGGTATTCCGGGGCCTTCATCTGTTCGCCGTAGTCAAGGTATCGCACCTGGTAGGGCTGGCCGATTTCCTCGAGCATCCAGCGCGCAATGCGTCCGCGCGACATCGGATTCGAATACAGGATCAGGTCGGCCATGCTTTCCTCCGGCAATAGACACGCGTGGATTGTTCCGCCGGAGCAGAAAAACATCAATGGGGGAGGTCGGGGTCAGGGGCCCTTGCGGAAGGGGCCGTAGTCGGTCAGCACTTCGATCTCTTGCCCGATCGCGGCGCGTTCGGCCCGAAGATAGCGCGCGACCGCGTCGCGGAACGACGGTTCCGCGATCCAGTGCAGCGAGTGAATCTCCGACGGCAGGTAGCCGCGTGACAGCTTGTGTTCGCCCTGCGCGCCGGCTTCGACCCTGGACATGCCCCGCTCGATCGCGAAGTCGATCGCCTGATAGTAGCAGCATTCGAAATGCAGGCAGGCGTGATCCTCCAGCGCGCCCCAGTAGCGACCGAACAGCGTGTCGCGTCCGATGAAGTTCAGCGCACCCGCCACGGGGCGCCCCCCGCGCTCGGCAAGAACCAGAAGCACATCGTCGCGCATGGTTTCGTGCACTTCGTCGAAGAAGGGTCGCGTCAGGTAGGGGCGGCCCCACTTTCGACTGCCGGTGTCCTGGTAAAAGGCCCAGAACGCGTCCCAGTGTTCGGGCCGGATCTCATCCCCCGTGATGCGCCTGATGGTGCCGCCAAAGGCCTGCGCGACCTCCCGTTCCTTCCGGATCGCCTTGCGCTTGCGCGAAGTGAGCGCGGCGAGGAAGTCCGAAAAATCGCCATAGCCGTCGTTTTCCCAGTGATATTGCTGCGTGACGCGGTGCAGAAGGCCCATCGACGCGCCTGCCTCGGCCTCTTCCGCCGTGCAGAAAGTGGCGTGAAGGGACGACAGGCCCGCTTCCGCGGCGACGCGGACGGTGGCTTCGATCAGGGCCGCGCGGCCCGCGCCCTCCCACCCGGGCAGGGTCAGGAAGCGCCGGCCAGTCGCGGGCGTGAAAGGAACCGCGATCTGCAGCTTGGGGTAGTAGCGCCCGCCCGCGCGCTCCAGCGCGTCAGCCCAGCCGTGGTCGAAGATGTATTCGCCCTGGCTGTGCGACTTGACGAACAGGGGAGCGACGGCGATGGCCTGACCCTGCGATCGGGCCACAAGCGGGCGCGGATCCCAGCCGGTGCCCGAACCGACCGAGCCGGAGCGTTCCAGCGCGGAAAGGAAACGGTGCGTGGTAAAGGGATCGACCGGGCGGCCACGGCCGGCCTCCGGGCAGGCGCAGGCGTCCCACTCCGCCGCGTCGATGGCTGAAAAGCCCGGCAGCAGGGAAACCTCGATCTCGGTACCGGATCCGTCGGGCAAGGCAGCCTCCTTTCCCTGAAAAGGTGGGGTCTGCGGGGGCGGCGTCAAGCGGGGATGGCAGCCGCGTAGCCTTCGAAGGTGATGTTGTCGGCGTAGACGCGCGCGGCCGCCTCGATTTCTGGCGAACGGACCGTCCAGCACAGAATCGCGGCGCCGCCCGCCTTCAGGTCGGACACCAGCGGGCGCCCAAGGTCCGCCACCTCATGCGAGATGAACGAAGCCCCGACACGGTCATAGTCGGGGACGTCGCGCAAGTGATCCCGCACCGCCCGCGTCAGCAGGTGCCAGTCGTCGCCATAGGCGCTTGTGGTGATCCCTCGGGGACGCTCGGGCGCGAATGCGGCGAGTGCTGCAACGGAATGCGGATTGAATGACATCAGGGCCACGTCGCCCGCATATCCATGAAGCGCGCGGGCGACGGCCTGTTCCAGCGGGCCGACATCGGGGCCCATATTGCCGTCCTGGTCCTTGATCTCGATCAGGATCGGGACGCGCCCGGCCACGATGTCCAGGATGTCGACAAGGGTCGGGATGCCGTCCTGGGCGTCAATCAACCGCATCGCACCCAGTTCGCCGGCGTCGTGACCACGCACGCGCCCCGGACGGCCGGTCAGCCGCCGCAGGTCATAGTCGTGAAAGACCATCGGGACGCCGTCGCCGGATGGCTGGATGTCGATCTCGATGCCGTAGCCCGCGGCGACGGCGGCGCTGACCGCCGCGCGGGAATTTTCAGGCCGCCCCGCAGCCCTGTCGTGATAGGCGCGATGCGCGATTGGCAGGCGCAGGAACGCTGCGGGCAATGGGACGGCCTTTGGCATCAGTTCACCTGGAAGATCGCCTCGATCTCGACCGCGACGCCCAAAGGCAGCGCGGCGGCGGATACGGCCGAGCGCGAATGCCGGCCGGCATCGTCCAGCACCTCGACCAGGAAGTCCGAGCAGCCGTTGATGACCTTGGGCTGATCGGTGAAGTCTGCGGTCGAATTGACGAAGCCAGTCAGCTTCACGACGCGCACCACGCGATCCAGGTCGCCACCGCAGGCCGCACGGGCCTGTGCAAGCAGGCTCATCGCGCAGCGCTTCGCCGCGTCCGCGCCGGCGGCGACATCCATGTCGTCGCCCAGCTTGCCCTTGATCAGCCCATCCGGCCCCTGGCTGATCTGCCCCGACACGAAGACAAGGTCGCCGACCTGGACAAAGGGCACGTAGTTGGCGGCGGGCGCAGGCGCGTCCGGCAGCGTCACACCAAGCTCACCAAGGCGAGCGTCAATCTTTCCGGTCATGGGTTCCTCCTGTCTGATCTCGCGCGGAAGCTAACGAGGCGTCCTGCGCGGGGAAAGGGAAAATGCGACGCGATCACCTGCGGTTGCGTCCTGACCCCCGGATCGGCCTTGCACAGAGGCAACGCGCGCCCCAGTTTTCCTCGGATTCATGGCAAATTCGGCGGTGCAGCCTTGAATCGTCCGCCTGCGGCAAATATTGCGGGTCCAAAGATTGCCCGGGCAGGTTGAACCTGTCTATTCTGGCAGATGGCCCAAAAGCAGGAAGTTTCCGGTGTCAGGTTTCATGTCCAGTTTGTTTCGTAGCGCACGCCTCGGGCTCATCCCGGCGGTCGGGATCATTGCCGGCTGCGCGCACCTGCCGGAAGGGGCGGAATACAGCGATCCCTACGAGACCAAGAACCGTGGTGTGCACGACACCAACGTCTCGATCGACCGGACCTTGTTCGGTGACGGAGAAAAGAAGGGCATCGTGCCCACGTTTCCGCGCCCCGTGGCCAAGGGCTTCATCAATTTCGCGTCCAACCTTGCCTCGCCGGGCGACGTCCTGAACCGGGTGCTTCAAGGCAAGCCGGGGCCTGCGATCGAAACCACGGTCCGCTTCGTCGTCAACACCACCGTCGGGATCGGCGGGCTTTTCGATCCGGCAACGGCGATGGGCCTGGAAAAGGACGAAACGGATTTCGGCGAGACGCTCGCGGTCTGGGGGTCGGGCGAGGGTGACTACATCGTCCTTCCGATCCTGGGGCCGTCGACCGAGCGTGACGCACTGGGCATGGTCGTTGACCTTGCCATCGATCCGCTGACCGCGATCATTCCGAACCCCGCCTCGAACTTCGCGATCGCGGCCGCCGCCGCGTCGTCGGCGGCGTCTCGGCAGGTTAATGCCGATCTCGTGGAATCGATCCTTTATGAAAGCGCGGACGGTTACGCTCAGGCGCGGATCATCTATCTTCAGAACAGACGATATGAACTTGGGGAGGATATCTATGTCTTCGACCCCTACGAGGATCCTTATGGTCAGTGATCACCTGAACCGCCGCAAGCTGCTGGTCGCCGCCGCGGGCGGACTTGCAGCCGCCATGGCAGGCGTGCCTGCGGCCGCGCTGAACGTGAACGAAGCCCGCACCCTGGTCGGCAGGCTGGTTGGCGACATCAATGCCGTGATCGCGTCGGGCAAGTCCGAAAACGCGATGATCCGGGATTTCGAGCGGATCTTCGCCCGTTACGCCGACGTCCGCTACATCGCCCAAAGCGCGCTTGGACCCGCGGGGCGCGCGGCCGCCAGATCGGATGTTGAGGCCTATACCGTCGCCTTCCAGGGCTACATCGCCCGCAAGTACGGCAAGCGTTTCCGCGAATTCATCGGCGGCCAGATCGAGGTGACCGACGCGCGGCAGCTGAAGAGCTTCTACGAAGTGGTGTCGGTCGCGAAGCTGAAGGGGCAAAGCCCGTTCGACGTTCGCTGGCATGTCTTCGACAAGTCCGGGCGCGACCTGTTCTTCAACTTGATCATCGAAGGCGTGAACATGCTGGCGACCGAACGGACCGAGATCGGCGCCATGCTGGATCAGGCCAACGGCTCGATCCCCGCCCTGACGGCCGCGCTTCGCCGGGCTGGCTGAAGCGCTGCAGGCGGCAAACTCAGTTGCCGCCGCGCAGGATCGCACCCAGCAGATCGACCAGGAACCCCTCGGGGCCCTGCGGACGCTGCCTGACCTGCCCCTGTCCCGGGACGGGCTGGTAATAGGGGTCGTAGACCGGCTCGTTCACATAGTCGGCCGGATTGGCCATGGGCAAGGGCGTGGCTGGCACACCCTCTTCGACACGGACCATGACTTCGTGCCAGATTTCGGCCGGCAAGCCGCCGCCGGTGACGCCGGACAGCGGCGTGTTGTCGTCATAGCCCATCCAGACGCCCGCCACATAGTCGGCGGTGAAGCCGATGAACCATGCGTCCCGTGCGGCCTGAGTCGTGCCGGTCTTGCCCGCAGCCTGCCGACCGTCCAGCCGCGCGCGCCGTCCCGTTCCGCTTTCGATGACCTGGTACATCATGTAGGTCAGTTCCCGCGCGGCCTCTTCAGAGATCACGCGCTCGCCCATGCCGCCTTCCTGTCCGGCCAGGGCCGTGTCCTCGCCGCGCAGGCGCAATTCCAGCATTCCGTAGGGGCGCACCGACGTGCCGCCGTTCAGGATGCCCGCATAGGCCCCCGTCATCTCAAGCAGCGTCGATTCCGAAACGCCAAGCGCCAGCGCAGGCCCCTCGGCCAGGTCGGCTTCGAATCCGAAGTTGTTGGCGACACCGCGGACGGCATCGCGTCCCACGGCCTCGGACACCCTGACGGTCGCGGTGTTGACGGAATGGGCCAGTGCCTCGGTCAGCGTGATCGGGCCGCGGTAGTCGCGTTCGTAGTTCTTCGGTGACCACTCGCCCGATCCGGGCACGTGCAGGGTCAGCGGCGCGTCTTCGACAATGGTGTTCAGGTTCCAGCCCATGTCCAGCGCGGCCGCGTAGACGAAGGGCTTGAACGTCGATCCGGTCTGGCGCTTGGCCTGGGTGGCGCGGTTGAAGGCGCCGGTCACCTGCGTGTCGCGCCCGCCGACCATCGCGCGCACAGCGCCGTCCGCGCTCATGACCACGATTGCGGCCTGGGCCTTCGAACCCTCCTTCAGCCGGGTCGAGAAGATCTGGTGCAGCGCCTCTTCGGCGGATTTCTGGATGCGCTGGTCAAGCGTTGTCTGGATGATGACGTCCTCGGTCGTGTCCGAGGTCAGGAATGCGGGTCCCGACTCCATCACCCAGTCCGCGAAGTATCCGCCGGCTCGGGCAGCGGCCGCCTTCGACAGCCGGGCCGGGTGCGCCATCGCGTCATTGTACTGCGCGTCCGTCAGGTAGTCCTGATCATGCATCAGCCCCAGGACGACGGCGGCGCGGTCCTGCGAGCGCTTGAGGTTGGCGGTCGGAGCGTAGCGCGTGGGCGCCTTGAGAAGGCCCGCCAGCATCGCCGCCTCTGCCGGATCGACCGTGTTGGCCGACTTGCCGAAATAGCGTTGTGCAGCAGCTTCGAAGCCGCGCGCGCCCGCGCCCAGGTAGGCGCGGTTCAGATAGAGGGTCAGGATCTCGTCCTTCGAGAACTTGGCTTCAAGCGCAAGCGCGAAAGGCACTTCCTTGATCTTCCGCCAGACCCCGCCCCGGCGGCAGTCGTCTTCGTAGTCGCCCTCGGTCTTCCATACGGCGGGGTCGTATTCCACGCCGAGACAGAGAAGCTTCGCAACCTGCTGCGTGATCGTCGAGCCTCCGTTGCCTTCAAGTGGTCCGCGCCCTTCGGCCAGGTTGATCCGGATCGCACTGGCGATGCCGCGCGGGCTGATGCCGAGGTGGCCGTAGAACCGCTTGTCCTCGGTCGCGATGACGGCGTTCTTCAGGTAGGGCGAAACCGAGGCCGCATCGATCTGGCCGCCGAAGGTTTCGCCGCGCCATGCAAATACCTGACTGTCCCGGTCCAGAAGCGTGACCGAGCCTTTGGTGCGCGCGTCCACATAGGCGCCAAGCGGCTGAAGCTGGGCGTAGAAGAACAGTGTCGCCAGCGCCAGGACGCTGCCAACGGCGAAGCCCGCCCGCCATCCGATCGCCCAGGCCGTGCGGGCCAGAAGGCCGACGGTTCCCGTGATCAGGCGGACAGGCCAACTGGCGCGCTTGCGCGGGCGCCGCGCGGTCGTGCGCTTCGGAGCCGCCTTGGGTTTCTGCGGCTGCTTGCTGTGACGCTTGTCGGCGACCAATGGGGGGCGCCGTCCGCCCTTTACGCTCATCTTCTGTCCGTTCGATGCCTGCCCGATTTTGCGCGAACATAGCCTCAGGCGCGGCGAATGTGGAGAGCATGAGACGGTTCGGCGGTTTTTTGCCTGATCAAAAATTGGGCAAACGGTTAAGAAAGCGCCAAATATTTGTGATTATGCGCGCATTGCCCCCCTGCGAGCCCGTGCCTTTTCTTGTGTTGCTGCGCCGCAGAATTTTCGATCAGGGCGTCCGGTCCCGCTTGGGGCCATGTCCCAGGCAAGGAGGGAGACGTGAAGTTGATCATCGCGGCGATCAAGCCGTACAAACTCGAAGAGGTGCGCGAAGCGCTGACTGCCATCGGCGTGCGCGGCATGATGGTGTCCGAGATCAAGGGATTCGGCAGCCAGTCGGGTCATACCGAGATCTACCGTGGCGCCGAGTACGCCGTGAACTTCGTTCCCAAGATGAAGCTGGAAATCGCGGTTACCGACGCCATCGCGGATGAGGTGGTCGAAACGATCGCCAAGACCGCCCGCACCGACAAGATCGGCGACGGGAAGATCTTCGTTCTGGACCTTCAGGCGGTCCAGCGCGTGCGCACCGGTGAAACCGGCGACGACGCGCTCTAGGCCTCACCCCATTCGAAAGCGGAAAAACCATGATGAAACTGACGAAACTTACAGGGTTCGCGGCTGCCCTACTGGCCGCCGCCCCCGCCTTTGCCCAGGACGCCGAACCCGTCATGGACAAGGGGGACGTGGCGTGGATGCTTCTGGCTACCGTGCTTGTTCTGTTCATGATCGTGCCGGGGCTGGCGCTGTTCTATGGCGGCCTCGTGCGCGCCAAAAACATGCTCTCGGTCCTGATGCAGTGCACGATGATCGCCGCGATGGTGATGGTGATCTGGGTCGTCTACGGCTACTCCTTCGCGTTCGGCGGCGGCACCGGCCCCTTCTGGGGAGGCATGGGCAAGCTGTTTCTGGCGGGTGTGACGCCTGACAGCATGGCCGCGACCTTCACCGACGGCGTGGTCATCCCCGAATACATCTTCATCGCGTTCCAGATGACCTTCGCGGCGATCACGCCCGCGCTGATCGTCGGCGCTTTCGCCGAGCGAATCAAGTTCAGCGCGGTGATGCTGTTCTCGGCCCTCTGGGTGACGCTGGTCTACTTCCCGGTCGCGCACATGGTCTGGGACGCCTCGGGCCTGATCTTCAACATGGGCGCGCTCGACTTCGCCGGCGGCACCGTGGTTCACATCAACGCAGGCATCGCGGCCCTTGTGGGCGCCATGTTCGTGGGGCCGCGCATCGGGCTGGGTAAGGACATGATGGCCCCGCACTCGATGACGCTGACGCTTGTCGGCGCGGGCATCCTGTGGGTCGGCTGGTTCGGCTTCAACGCGGGTTCCAACCTGGAAGCCAACGGCGGCGCGGCGCTTGCGATGATCAACACCTTCACCGCGACGGCGGGCGCGATCCTGGCCTGGGCGCTGCTCGAGGCAGTGCTGCGCGGCAAGGCATCGATGCTCGGCGCGGCGTCGGGCATGATCGCGGGCCTGGTCGCCGTCACCCCGGCGGCGGGTTCGGTCGGACCGGTCGGCGCGATCGTCCTGGGCGCGCTTGCCTCCTCGGTCTGCTACTTCTTCGTCGCGGTCGTGAAGAACAAGTTCGGCTATGATGACAGCCTGGATGTCTTCGGTATCCACGGCGTGGGCGGGATCATCGGCGCCGTCGGCACCGGCATCTTCACCGCGCCGGGCCTTGGCGGCACGGGTGGCGACGACTATTCGATCGCCGGACAGACCTGGATCCAGATCGAGGCCGTGGGCATCACGATCATCTGGTGCGCCGTGGTTTCGGCCGTGCTTTACCTGATCGTCGACAAGACCATCGGCCTGCGTGTCCCCGCGGATGACGAACGCCGCGGCCTTGACCTCACCTCGCACGGCGAAAGCGCCTATCACTCCTGATACCAGACCCCTTTCGCCCGCGGCTTTCGGCTTGGGCGGAAGGATGAGCGGCCCCGGAACCCGGGGCCGCTTTCGTTCTTGTCAGAGAACAGTCAACTGCGCGATGCCCTCGGCCGACTTTCGGGACGTCAAGGGCAGACGGCGCCGCGGCTCAGATGCCGACATCAAGGATCGCGCGTGCCAGGATCGGCACGGTCCTGGCGTTCAGCCCGGCGATGTTCAACCTGGAATCGCCCACCATGTAGATGCCGTGTTCGGTCTTGAGCCGCTCGACCTGCTCGGGCGTGGCGCCCAGGCGCGAGAACATGCCGCGGTGCTGCGCGATGAAGCCGAATCGGTCGGAACCGGACAGCGCGCGCAGTTCCTGCGCCAGTTGCTCGCGCAGTGCCAGCATGCCCCGGCGCACATCCTCAAGCTCGGCTTGCCAGTCGGCGCGCAGCGAGGGGTCGGTCAGGATCATGGTGACCAGCCGCGCGCCGTGGTCGGGCGGGAAGGAGAAGTTCTGGCGGTTCAGGAAGGCAAGCGTGCCTTGCGTCACCTCGCGCCTGGCGGGATCGGACAGGGCGATCAGCGCGCCGGTGCGTTCGCGGTAGATGCCGAAGTTCTTTGAACAGGACGCCGCGATAAGCACCTCGGGCAGGTGCTGGGCGATCAGGCGCACGCCTGCCGCGTCGGCGTCCAGCCCGTCGCCGAAGCCCTGATACGCGATGTCGATCATCGGAATCGCGCCGGTCTTTTCCAGATGCGCGGCCACGGCCTGCCATTCGGGCAGGGTCAGGTTCGCGCCCGTCGGATTGTGGCAGCAGCCATGCAAAAGCACCACGTCGCCCGCCTTGACCCCGGCCAGATCGTCCATCATCGCCGCAAAGTCCACGCCGCGCGTTTCCGCGTCGAAATAGCGGTAGGGCCGCATCGTCATGCCCAGGTGGTTCAGGATTGACAGGTGGTTGGGCCAGGTCGGGTCCGACACCCAGACGCAAGCTTCGGGCGAGGCGAGCCGGATCAGCTCGAACGCCTGACGGCAGGCGCCGGTACCGCCGGGCGTGGCGACCGAGGATATGCGGTCGCCCGCCACGGTGCCGCCCAGAACAAGTTCCGCGATGGCAGCGTTGTACTCGGGCTCACCGGCCAGCCCGGTATAGGACTTGGTCTTTTCGGTTTCCCACAGCTGTTTCTCGGCCGTCTTGACCGCGCGCATGACGGGGGTCAGGCCGGTCGCGTCCTTGTAGACACCCACGCCAAGGTCGATCTTGTCGGTCCTCGGGTCCGCCTTGTACTGGCCGATCAGTTGCAGGATCTTGTCCGCGGGTTGCGGTTTCAGGTTTCCGAACATCGGGAATCTCCTATCCCTTCGCGACCTTGAGGTCGCCATACATTCCCCATTCAGACCAGGACCCGTCGTAGAGTGAGTGGTCGGTCTTTCCGATCCGCTCCATCGCCAGGCTCAGGATCGCGGCAGTGACGCCCGAACCGCAGCTGGTGATGGCGGGCTTGCGCAGATCGACGCCCGCGTCTTCGAAGACGCCGCGAATCTCCATCGGGGACTTCATCGTCTTGTCCGCGTTCAGAAGCCGGCCGAAAGGCACGCTTTTCGAGTTCGGGATGTGGCCGGATCGCAGGCCGGGGCGCGGCTCTGCGGCTTCGCCGCGGAACCGTTCCGAAGAGCGGGCGTCGATGATCTCGTAATCGCCAAGTTTCGAGGCGGACGCGACCTGGGTCACATCCTTGACCAGATGCGCCTGCCGGCTGACGGTGATGTGGCGGTCACGCAAGATGGGTGGCATGTCCTCGACCGGGCGCCCTTCGGCGGCCCACTTGGGAAATCCGCCGTCCAGCACGGCCACGTCGGTCTTGCCCATCAGGCGAAAAGTCCACCAGACCCGCGCGGCGGAAAAAAGCCCCGCGCCGTCATAGACGACGACCTGATGTCCGTCGCCGACGCCCATCGCGCGCATCCGGCTTATGAATTTTTCCGGTGGCGGCGCCATGTGCGGCAAGGATGACCGCTGATCCGAAATCTCGTCGATGTCGAAGAAGCGCGCGCCGGGAATGTGGGAGGCCATGTATTCGGCCTTGGCGTTGCGTCCGGCCTCCGGCAGGTACCACGACGCGTCCAGAATCCTGAGGTCGGGGTCCTTCAGATGCGCCTCGAGCCAATCGGTCGAAACGAGCGTCCTGGGATCGTTCTGGGCCATGGTCCCCCCTTTGTCCGGTACCCACGAAATACGCGGCAGGGCGAAACCGTGCAAGGCCGCTTTGCCAGCCGCTTGCGCGGAACGCGGGTGCAGGTCAATCATCACGCGAACCGTCGGAGGAGGCATCATGCGCAACGAGGAAGCGATCTGGGCCATGGTCGAGGCGCATGCGCCGGACCTGATCGGCCTGTCCGACAGGGTCTGGGGCATGCCGGAGACGCTGTATGACGAATACCGTTCCTGCGCCGAGCACACCGCGATGCTGCGAGAAAAGGGGTTCCGGGTCAGCGAAGGCGTCGCGGGCATCCCTACCGCCGTCATGGGCGAGGCGGGCGAGGGCGGTCCGCTGATTGCGATCCTGGGCGAATACGACGCGCTTCCGGGACTGAGCCAGGTGGCCGGCGTCGACTATCCCCAGGAACTGGAACCGGGTGGCAATGGCCATGGCTGCGGCCACAACCTGCTGGGTTCGGCTGCGCTTCTGGCAGCCACAGCGCTGAAGGACTGGCTGGCGGCGACCGGCACGCCGGGTCGGGTTCGCTACTACGGATGTCCGGCCGAAGAGGGGGGCGCCGCCAAGACCTTCATGGTGCGCGCGGGCGCCTTCGCAGGCGTGGACGCCGCCATCACCTGGCACCCGGATTGCATGACGCGTGTCGATGACGCGCTCAGCCTTGCCAACACGCGGATGGATTTCACCTTCTCCGGCCGCGCCGCCCATGCCGCGGCATCGCCGCATCTGGGCCGCTCCGCGCTGGACGCGGTCGAACTGACCTCGGTCGGGGTGAACTATCTACGCGAACACGTGCCTCAGGACGCGAGGATCCACTACGCCTATCTTGAAACTGGCGGCACGGCGCCCAACGTCGTGCAGGCCCGTGCCAAGGTCCGCTATTCCATCCGCGCCCTGCGTCTGGCGGACATGCTGGCGATCGTCGAGCGGGTCAAGGACGTCGCCCGCGGCGCGGCGCTGATGACCGGCACGACGGTCGAAATGAAGGTTTTTTCAGCCGTGTCCAACATGCTGGGCAATGGCGTCATGGAACGGGTCATGCAATCCGCGCTCGACGAGCTGGGCGGCGTCGCCTTCGATGCGATCGACCGAGACTATGCAGCCCGCATCCAGGCCACGCTGTCCGAGGCCGACCTGACCCAGCCCTACCACCGCGTCGGCATGGTGCCACGCAATGACGAGCCGTTGTGCGATTACGTCGTCGGGCTTTATCCTCAGGGCGAGGTGATGATCGGTTCGACCGATGTCGCCGATGTCAGCTGGGCGGTGCCGCTGGTGCAGGTGCTGGCGGCTACGCATGCGATCGGCACGCCTGCGCATAGCTGGCAGATCACGGCGCAGGGCAAGGCGCCGGCGGCGCACAAGGGAATGGCGCATGCAGCAAAGGCAATGGCGCGCTGCGCAGAAAAGCTGTTCAAGGACCATGGGCTGCTGCGTCAGGCGCAGGCCGAACATGCCGAAAGGCTGGCGCGCGAACCCTACATCTGCCCGATCCCTGACGATGTGCAGCCGCCGCTGGTGCCCCGCGCGAGCAATTGACCGGCCTGGGTCAGGATGGCGTTCCTTCCGCCAGACCAGGCGTGGCACGGCTGCCCCAGAGCAGCCAGGCGGCATCTTTTTCTGGCAGAAGCTGGCGAATGCGCTTTTCGAACTCGGCCAGGTCGGTTGACGACAGCTGGCCTTCCCATTTGTTCGAAGCGCCGCTGTTGAAGAAATTGGCGCTTAGGTAGAAGTCCGGCTCTCCGGTCGCCCGCTGATCCGAAGCGGCTGCCATCTTCTTGAGGTTGGCGAATGTCGTACCCTGGGTGATCTCATCGAGCAGCGAGGCCGGTGCGTCCATGCCAAGGATGCGCGCCATTCTCCGCACAGCCGAGGGCAGGTCGGCCACCATGTCGGCGTAGTGGAAGAAATGGATATTGCCCAGCCTCTCCCATTTCTTGAACGAGGCGTAGTGGTAGGCGATCGAATGCAGGTCGAGCGCATCGCAGGACCCGCCATAAAGTTCGTCGTCCAGGAACATGCGCAACGCAAGGCGGACGTCGCCGGGATAGCGCACCCGCATCACGTCGCTTTCCATGTGGGCCGCGTGGTGCCGCATCGAGAAGTGCACGTCCAAGGGGTGGCGGTAGACCGCGATGTAGGCACAGCGCGGATCATAGGCGATTCCGCTCAGTGGCGTGTGGCTCTTGATGCAGCGCCGGATGTCCTGCGCGTCCAACAGGGCCTTGCTTTCTTCGGGGTCATGAAGCGCACAATCAAGCCAGGGCGACACTTCGCCCATCTCCCGTGGGCTGAGCGGACGCCCCGCGATCAGGCTGGTGACGATGATCTGCGTCCAGGTGGTTCCGCTCTTGGGCGGGGTGGAAACGATCACGTCGCCCGCCCTCAGCGAAAATTTTTCCCAGATCGACGAAGTGGTCAGCGGGCCGTCGTAGACGTCCGAACGGATCGGCAATTCCGTGGCCATCTGGTGGATCCCCCCGAAAGGATCGGAAACCGTAACACGGCCCGCGGATCGCTCAAAGCAGCTTCAACCCTGCTTGAGCAGGCGCTGCTTTTGCCGGTTCCAGTCACGCTTGGCCTCGGTCGCGCGCTTGTCGGCGACCTTCTTGCCCTTGGCGACGCCGATCTTCAGCTTCACCCGGCCCTTGTGATTGAAATACATGACCAGCGGCACAAGCGTCATGCCCTCGCGTCCCACGGCCTGCCAGAGCCGCGAAAGCTCGCGCTTGGATACCAGCAGCTTGCGGCGGCGGCGTTCCTCGTGCCCGAAGACGCCTGCCTCCTTGTAGGCGGCGATATAGCCGTTGATCAGCCAAAGCTCCCCATCCTCGACCGAGGCGTAGCTGTCGGCGATGTTGGATTGGCCGGTGCGAAGCGCCTTGACCTCGGACCCGGTCAGAACGATCCCGACCTCAAGATCGCTTTCGATGAAATAGTCGAACCGCGCGCGGCGGTTTTCGGCGATGATCTTGTAATTCGGGTCGGACTTCTGGGCCATGATCCGCAGGAGATAGGCGAGCGGCGCGGACAAGTCCAGACGGGGGGTGAAGCGGGGGCCGCCAGGGACGCCGGGGTTTCGACCCGTTGCGCCCACCTGCCGCTTCGCTAACATCGCGGGCAAGGCGCGTAGCAAGGGCCGTGCGGCCGCGCTTGCGCGATTGTAGCGGGGTGCCAGGTATGTTGGTTCAAATCGCGTTGGGCACAGCGCTCATGCTGACGTCGGTGCTGGTTTCCGGTCTGGCGTTCTGGGCGTTCGAGGTTCTTTTGGTTCGGCACCACACCTGGCTGGTCAGGGAACCGCACCGCCCGAAGCTAGCGCTGGTGCTGGCGGTGGCGGCGGTCTGGGTGCTGGGCATGGTCACGGCCGGCGTGTGGATCTGGGCCCTGGCGCTCAGGGCGCTCGACATCTTCATCACGATGGAGGCATCGGTCTATTTCTCGCTTGTCGCGTTCACGACGCTTGGGTTCGGTGACATCCTGCTTCCGCATGAATGGCGGTTGCTTGGCGGCATGGCGGCGGCGAACGGGCTTTTGAACATGGGGCTTCTGACGGCCATGCTGGTGGAAGTGCTGCGCCACATCCGGTTGAGCCAGCTCGAAGGAAAGCGGAGAAGGGACTAGACTATGGTCTTGAAGGGCAAGATCGGAATCATCGGCGGAAACGGCCAGCTTGGCGGCGCCATCGCGCGCGGGATGCTGACGGCAGGAGCGGTCGCGCCCGAAAACCTGTGGATATCGGCGCGGTCGGGCGTGGCGCCCGCACTGGCTGACTGGCAGGGCGTGACGGTCACGGCGGACAACACGGAGCTGGCGGCGGCCTGCGACACGGTCGTGCTGTCGGTGCCGCCCGCGCTGGCCGGCAAGATCGGGATATCGGCGCGTGACCGGCTGGTGATTTCCGTGATGGCCGGTGTGACGCTGCAGCGGCTAGCGGCCCTGACCGGCGCGGCGCGCATCGTGCGCGCCATGTCAAGCCCGGCTGCGGCGCGCGGACTTGCCTATTCGCCCTGGGTGGCCTCGGCGGAGGTTTCGCCTGAAGACCGTGCGACGGTCAGGTCGGTGTTCGAGGCCGTGGGATTGACGGATGAGGTCCCGTCCGAAGACCAGATCGATCAGTTCACCGCGATGACGGGGCCGGTGCCCGGCTTCGTTGCCCTGTTCGCCGACGCGATGATCCGTCACGCGACAGACAGGGGGATCGCGGTCGCTGTCGCGGAACGCGCGATGCGGCAACTGTTCCTGGCCAGCGGAACGATCCTGTCCGAAGAAAGCGCAAGCCCCGCGGATCAGGTGCAGGCCATGGTCGACTACGCGGGCACCACTGCCGCGGGGATCGTCGCGATGAGGGACGCGGGCATCGCGCGGGCGATATCGCAGGGCCTTGACGCTGCGGCGGCGCGCGCGGCCAGCATCGGTGAGGGGGAAGCGTGAGCGCAGACCTGACGCTTCCGGGGGCGGCTCTGCTTTTGCTTGTCGGGCTTCTTGCGGGCGCGGTGTCGGCCGTCGCCGGCGGGGCATCCTTTTTCACCTTTCCGGTGCTGATCCTGTCGGGCCTGCCGCCGCTGGCGGCCAATGCCACGAATTTCGTGGCGTTGATTCCATCCAACATCGCGGCCCTTCCCGCCTATCGTGCGGAGCTTCGAGCGGTCGGGCGGGGATTGTTGCAGCCCCTGGCCCTCGGGGTTCTGGGCGGTGCGGCGGGGGCCGTCCTTCTGACCGTGATGGGCGCCATGGCATTCGAGGCGGCGGTGCCGTGGCTTCTGCTGTCCGCGACCCTGATCTTCACCGCGGCGCCGACGATCCGGCGGCTTGCGGTCCGTTTCCTCAGGCCGCGACCCGGCCGGCGCTGGATCGCTGCGGCGGGGCTGTTCCTGATGTCGGTCTACGGCGGCTATTTCGGCGCGGGCCTTGGACAGATCATGCTGGCCGCGCTTGTCCTGGTGGGTTACGGCGACTTCCTTCAGGCCAATGCGCTGAAGAATGCCGTCATCAGCGCGATGAGCCTGATCGCCGCGGGGATATATGTCTGGGGTGGCGCTGTGTCCTGGCCCCATGCCATCGCCGTGGCCGCAGGCGCCGCAATCGGCGGTTATGTCGGTGGTGTGGCATCGCGTTCCGTTCCGCAGGCGGTCCTGCGCTGGGGCGTCATCGCTATGGGGACTGCGATGACGGTGCGTGCATTCTGGGGCGGGTTATAGCCGGCACGGCCCCGCGGCCTTGCCATCCCTGGTTGTGAGGGCGGCAATGAGACGACATTAAGTTGTTGTTCCAATTGCAGAAAGTTTGACCTAACCTGAATTTGCGGACAGGCGTGCTCGGGAGCGGACATGCTGTCATTCAGTTCGGGCACGCCCATGAAAGAGGGGGGTGCCAAATGAAGGTTCTTTCCAGATTGACCCGGATCTGCCTGCCGATCATCGTGCTTGGATGCGCGGGGCCGGCGCCGCAAGGTGCGGCAATCGACGAAGCCGTGCAGCGAAGCATCAAGATCACGCAGGTTTCGGTGGACGTTTCCATGATCGGCCCGGCCAGCAAGGGTCGGCCGCTGTCGACGGCGCAGATCGAGACCGCCGTACGCAAGGCGGCGAACGATGTGCTGATCGGTGCGGGACAAGGCGACCGCAGCGCGCGGGTCCACATCGAGCTTGAGGCGGTGAACATCATCTCTGCCGGACAGGCGTTCATGCTTGGCGGGGAAAGCGTGTTGCAGGCGCGGGTGATGATCAGGGACCTGCGGTCGGGCACGGTTCTGTTGCCGCCGACCCAAGTGAGCGCGGGCGGTGGTGGCTGGGTGCCCGGTGGTCTGATCGCGGTTGCCACGCTCGAGGAGCCCGAGGTCGAATTGCGCGAGCTTTCGCAGGAGCTGGCATCGCGCATCTGGACCCTGATCGAAGGCCGGGCTCCGGCTGCGAAGACAACGGCAGGCGGCAGCCCAGGCTCTGTCGCGGCATCAGCCCCGCCGGTCACAATGCCCACGAAGTGCACCTACGAGCACAACAAGGATCTGGCGCACTGCCGCGTCTACTATCAATAGCCCGGGGCGCGCAGACCTTGCTTCGCAAGCGGTTGCCGCCGCTACTCTGAGATATAGGTGGTCTTGCCGCCGCAGATCGTGCGCCTGACGGACATCTTGGCGATGTCCTCGTGCGGCACCGCTTCGATATCGTCGGACAGGACCACGACATCGGCGGCCATGCCGGGTTTCAGCGTGCCGGTAAGATTTTCCCAATGGGCGGCCCATGCCCCGTCCGCCGTATAGGCACGCAGCACGTCCGCCAGGGGGATGCGCTGATCGCTGGTTCCTTCATAGATGGGGCGTGTCATGGCCGCGCCGATGCCACGCAGGACCGAGACGTCCGTAACCGGCCAGTCCGAGGCGAAGGCGATGCGTGCGCCGGCTTCGACCAGCGTGCGGCAGAGGAAGAAGTCTTTCCACCGGTCGCGCCCGATGGTGTCCAACGTGGGCTGCAGGGCGAAATCCATCGCGCCGGGCGCATGGACAGGCTGGATCGAGGCGGTGATCCCCAAGGCGGCCAGGCGCGGAACATCGGCGGGGTCGATAAGTTCGATATGTTCGATGCGGTGCCGGCTGTCGCGGCGGCCGTTCGCCTTCTGCGCGGCCTCATAGCCGTCGATCGTCGTGCGGATTGCGCCATCCCCGATCGCGTGAACGGCGATCTGCATCCCGCGCCGGTCGGCCTCAGAGGCGATCTCGTTGAAGCGGGGGCCGGGGAATAGCGGCTCGGAACGGTGCCCCGGATGTCCCGGATAGTCGTTCAGCATGTAGGCCGTACGGCTGTCCGAAACCCCGTCCATGAACATCTTGACGAAACGGCACGATAGCCAGTCGTCGTCGAAATCCTTCGTCATCTGGTCCGCCCGGTCAAGTTCGGACAGCTCCATGTGGGGCTTGAAGTGGAAGGGCACCTTGACGCGGGCGGTCAGAGCGCCCTCACGCTGAAGGCCACGCAAAAGCTCCAGCGTGTAGCGGTTGCCGTCCATGTTCACCATCGAGGTGATGCCGTGACGCGCGGCGTGGGCAAGCCCGCGGGCGGCCTTGGCGCGGTCGATCGCCTGCTCCGCCTCTGATGGCCAGGGCGAGGGTTCGCCACCCGTTGCGATGCCAAGGTAAAGCCGGGACTCTCCTCCAAGCGCGACGACGGGAGCGAAAGCTTCAAACTCCAGCAGCTCGCCGGTCGCCGTGCCGTCTGGTCCCATGACGATCTCGTGCCCCGGCGGGGTCTTGCCGCCGTGCAGGATCCCGGCGGCGGTCAAGGCCGCTGTATTGGCCCAGACCGTGTGATGGTCATGCGCCGTTATGGCGATCGGACGGTCGGCGATGATCCGGTCCAGGTCATGCCGCGTCATCGGGTGATCTAGGATCGCGTAATGCCCGCCCTGCGCCATCAGCAGCGGCTGATCGGGGTTTCGGGCCGCGAAATCGTGGAAGGCGCGGGCCAGCGCCTCTTCGCCCTCGACATGGGTCAGTTGCAGATGCGCAAGCTCGGTGCCGCCAAGCACCAGGTGAAGATGGCTTTCGACGAAGCCGGGCATCACGGTCGCGCCCATGCAGTCCACGACCTCGGTCGCGGGGCCTGCCAGCGCCTCGATCTCGGACCTTCCGCCGATGGCGGCGATCCGGTCGCCCGACAGTGCGATCGCCTCGGCTTTCGGGCAGTCCGGGTCCATTGTCAGGATGCGGGCATTGGTCAGGATCATATGCGGTGTCATCGCGGCCTCCGGTATGAATACCCAAGGGGTATCGTCAAGCCGTGGCCCCTGCCATTCCCCAAAAGGGATATTTCCGGACTAGCCGGTCAGTTCCGCCCTGAGCATCCGCCTGAGGATCTTGCCCGAGGCCGATTTTGGGATCGCGCCCACGAAGTGGATGGTGCGGGGCAGCTTGTAGTGCGCAAGCCGCGCGGACAGATGCGCCGCCACCTGATCCGCATCGACGGTGGCGCCCGGCGCGCGCACGAGGAAGGCCACCGGCACCTCTCCGGCCTCGTCATCCGGAACGCCGATGACGGCCGCATCGGCGACGCCCGGACACGACTGCAACTCTGCCTCGACTTCCGCTGGGGCGACCTGGAAACCCTTGACCTTGATCAATTCCTTCAGGCGGTCGTGGATGAAAAGGTAACCGTCTTCGTCGTAAGCCGCGATGTCCCCGGTCCTGAGCCAGCCGCCCGGAACAAGGGTTGCGGCCGTGGCCTCGGCGTTGTTCAGGTAGCCCTTCATGACCTGCGGCCCGCGCACCCAAAGCTCGCCAACCTCCCCGACGCCAAGGTCGCTTCCGGTTTCCGGATCGACGATGCGGCATTCGGTCGAGGGCGCCGTCTGGCCCGCCGAGCCGGGGCGCCCGCGCATCCGGGCGCTCAAATGGCTGACAGGGCTCATCTCGGTCATGCCGTAACCCTGTTCGCAGCGCACGCCCAACCGCGCCTCGACCGCGTTGGACAGCGGTGCACCAAGAGGTGCGGCCCCCGAAAACACATACTGGAGCGACGACAGGTCGTAGTTGTCGACCAACGGATGCTTGGCCAGCGCCAATGCCACGGGGGGCACGACAAAGACCTGTTTCGTTCGGTGGTCCTGAAGGAGCTTCAGGAACAACTCCAGATCGAACCGCGGCATCGTGACGACGCCGGCGCCCGCCGCCAGATAAAGGTTCATGAGCACGGTCATACCGTAGATGTGGAAGAAGGGAAGAAAGCCCACCGTCCATTCCTCGGCGGCGATCGGGCGGGCGTGATTGGTCTGATCGACATTCGCCACGAGGTTCCGGTGGGTCAGCATCACGCCCTTGGGCAGGCCCGTCGTTCCCGATGAATAGGGCAGGACAAGCGTATCGTTCTCCACGTCCACAGGGACCTGTTGCACCAAGGGCGGTCCCATGAGTTCGCTGAAGGGCGCGGTCCCGGCGGCGTCCCCCAGGGCGAAGATTTCGCGCACGCGGGTTCCCTCGGCACCCGCGATGGCGGTTTCGGCAAAGGCCGGCAGCGTGATCAGGATCTCTGCGCCGGCGTCGGTCAACTGGTGGTGCAGTTCTGCCGCGGTGTATGTCGGGTTTACCGTTGTGACAGTCGCGCCCGCCCAGGCCGTGCCGTGAAAGCACGCGAAATACTCCGGCAGGTTCGGCAGCATGATGGCGACAGCGCGGCCCGGCCCGATGCCGCGCTGGCGAAGGCCGCCGGCAAGCGCGCGGGTGCCGTCGACCAGTTCCCCCGCAGTGACGCGCCGCCCGGTCGGCCCGTCGATCATGGCATCGCGATCGCGATCGGCCAGGCCCTGGAACACCCGCTGCGTGATGGTCAGGCCGCTTGTCTCGATCTCTCCGAACGGGCTGGAAAACGTCGACATGGCAATCTCCTTCCGGCAACCGCATCCGCACAACTGCGGCAAGAGCACCACGGTTTTCACCGCAGGCGGCGTCAAACCGGCCGGGTCAGCCGCCTTGGTCGCGCCAGCCGGCGATGATCGCGTCGACCTCAAGCTCGACCAGCCATTCCGGGTTCACGAAACGGGTGACGGCCATGATCGTGTCCACCGGGCGGATGTCGCGGAAATATTCCTTGCGCACGTCGATCGCTTCCTTCCAGCGCGTGATGTCCGTGAGGATCACGCGGGTCCGCACGACGTCGCCCAGGCCCGATCCGGCGCTGATCAAGGCGTCTTCTATGATCTCGATGCAGCGTCTTGTCTGGGCTGCCACATCGCCGATCCCCACGGTCTTGCCGTCCGGCCCCACGGGTGCGGTCCCTCCAACCGAGATGTAGGGGCCGACGCGGACGGCGCGGGAAAACCCCACCACCGCCTCCATCGGGTTGCCGTTCGAGATCAATTCCCGGTCATATCCCATGTGCGATCTCCCGCCTTCCCGGCAGGGTAGCACGGACTCGGCCAAATCGTCGCCAGATATGTGGGTGCGGAACCGCCGGGTCGGGCGGTTCAGCGGATCGGGGGCGCGGCTCGGCTTGTCAGTTGATCAGCCCGGCGTGGCGCATCGCGGCGTCGATTCGGGCCTTCGTCGCGTCGAGCAGGCCGGTCAACGGCAGGCGCACGTCCTCGGCGCACAGTCCAAGGCGGGAAAGCCCGTATTTCGCGCCGCACAGGCCCGGCTCGATGAAAATCGCCTCGTGCAGGGGCATCAGCCGGTCCTGGTATTCAAGCGCCTTGGCGTAATCCCCGCGCAGCGTCGCGTCCTGGAACTCTGCGCAAAGCCGGGGCGCGACGTTAGCGGTGACCGAGATGCAGCCGACGCCGCCATGCGCGTTGAAGCCAAGCGCGGTCGCGTCCTCGCCTGAAAGCTGAATGAAATCGGCGCCGCAGGCGGCGCGCTGCTGGCTGACCCGCTCGATCTTGCCGGTCGCGTCCTTCACGCCGACGATGCGGGGCAGCTTGGCCAGCTCGCCCATCGTTTCCGGCGTCATGTCCACGACGGAACGGCCGGGGATGTTGTAGATCACGATCGGCAGGTTGCTTGCGTCGTGCATCGCCTTGAAATGCGCGTAAAGACCGCGCTGCGTGGGCTTGTTGTAGTAGGGCGTCACGACCAGCGCGGCGTCGGCGCCCGCGCGTTCGGCCTCGCGGATCAGGAAGATCCCTTCCTCGGTCGAGTTCGAGCCGGCTCCGGCGATCACCGGGATTCGGCCGGCGGCGGCCTTCACCACCTCTTCGATCACGCGGATATGCTCTTCGTGGGAAAGCGTCGGGCTTTCGCCGGTCGTGCCCACCGGTACGAGGCCGTGGCTGCCTTCGGCGACATGCCAGTCCACGAGTTTCTTGAGCGTGTCCAGATCCAGCTCGCCGTTCTTGAACGGCGTGACGAGGGCTGGGAAGGACCCTTTGAACATGACACGCTCCTTTGATGGTCTGGGCTTGAATCGCCCGGTTGAAAACGGGCGGAACCTAGCCGTAGTCGAGGGGATTGCCAAGTTTGTGTGTTGCGGTCGCGCGTAGGGCCGGTAGGATTGCGGAAAAACACGAAGCAGTCGCAGAAAACCATGATCCGCAGCCTAGTCCTTGCCGCGTCCCTGACGCTTTCCTTCACATCTCCGTTGCGTGCGGACGATCCCGCGATAATGGCGCTTGCGATGCGCGCGGCAGCCTCGGGGGACTGGTCCGCGGCGATGGGGCAGGCGGCGCGATCGGGTCCGCTTGCGCAGGCCATCGTCGAGTGGCAGCGGCTTCGCGATGGCGAAGGCGGCTTTTCGGACTATGTCGCATTCCTGTCGCGGTTCCCGGACTGGCCCGGCCTGCCGCTTCTGCGCAAGAAGGGCGAGGCTATCGCCGCCGGCCAGGATCCCGCGGCCGTCATCGCCTATTTCCGCCCCCAGGCGCCCCAGACCGGCACGGGCAGCCTGGCCTATGCCGCAGCGCTTGAGGCCAGCGGGGCCCACGGCCAGGCACGTGACGAAATCGTTCGGGCCTGGCGCAGCCTGTCGCTGACCGCCGACGAACATGCGGCCTTCCTTGACCGCTATGGCGCGGTGCTGGCCGATCATCACGACGGCCGGACTGCGGTTCTGCTTCGGGCGGGGTTGACGGGTGACGCCCGGCGGATGCTGGCCTTGGCAAGCCCCTACACGCGCGCGGTCGCTGCGGCGCGCATCGCACTTCAGGACGACGAAAAGGGCGTGGACGGGCTGATCGCAGCGCTGCCTGATTCAGCAGTGAGTTCAGGCGGGCTGGCCTACGATCGCTTTCGCTGGCGCATCCGCCGTGACCTTTACGACAGCGCGGACGAGCTGCTGCTGGAGCGGTCGCAAAACGTTGCCGCGCTTGGCGACCCGGACCAGTGGGCAGACTGGCGCCGCAAGCTTGCGCGCAAGGAGATGCGCGAAGGGGACGCAGGCCGCGCCTACCGTCTTGCCGCCGAACATCATCTGACCTCGGGCGAGGATTACGCCGACCTGGAATGGCTGGCCGGCTACATCGCACTGCGGAAACTGGGCAAGGCTGAAACCGCACTGAAGCACTTCACCCGGTTCGAGGCCGCTGTTTCCAGCCCGATCAGCCTGGCGCGCGCAAACTACTGGGAAGGGCGCGCCTACGAGGCGATGGGACGCAAGGCCGAAGCGCAGGCCGCCTATGCCGAAGGCGCCCGCTACCAGACCGCGTTCTACGGCCTTCTTTCGGCGGAGAAGGTCGGGTTGCCGCTGCCGCAAGGCATGGCTGGGGGCGAGACATATCCGGACTGGCGCGGCGCGTCCTTCGCGGGGTCAACCGTGTTCCAGGCCGCCCAGCTCTTGCAGGCGTCGGGTGACAGGACGCTGGCGCTGAGGTTCCTGTTGCACCTGTCCGAAAGCCTGCCGGGGCAGGACATCGCGCGGCTGGCCGGCCTGGCGCTTGACTGGCGCGACGCGAACACCGCACTGCTGCTGGCCAAGGCCGCGGCCGACAAGGGAGTGATCCTGCCGACCGCCTACTTTCCGACGAACGGCATCGAGAAGCTGAAGCTGCCGATCGCACCCGAACTGGCGCTTGCCATCGCGCGGCGCGAAAGCGAGTTCAACCCGACGGCCGTTTCGCATGTGGGCGCGCGCGGGCTCATGCAGGTGATGCCCGCCACCGCCAAGAAGGTCGCGGGCGACATCGGGATCGGCTATGACCTGGCCAAGCTGAGCAGCGACTGGGAATACAACGCGCAGATCGGCAGCGCCTACCTGGCCGGCCTGGTCGCGGAGTTCGGGTCTTCGCCGGTGCTTGTGGCCGCTGGATACAACGCAGGGCCGGGCCGACCGCGCCAATGGATCGGTGCTTTTGGCGACCCCAGGTCGGACCAGGTGGACGTGGTCGACTGGATCGAGGCGATCCCTTTCCGGGAAACCCAGAATTACGTCATGCGCGTCGCCGAAAGCCTGCCGATTTACCGGATGCGTCTTGGCGGCACGGCGGACAAGTCGTTCACGGATCTGTTGAAGGGCCGCTGAGGCCTGCGCCTTGACGCGCGGCTCGGGATGAACGGACCCGGGCACGCCAGAGCGTGAACAGCCCGGCGGCGACGACGATGCCGGCGCCGATCAGGACGTTCGTCCGCAGCGTCTCGCCGAAGATGAAGATCCCCAGGAAAGACGCGGCGGGAAGCTGGAAATAGGCGAAGGGCTGGATCGAGCTTGCCTCGGCAACGGCATAGGCCCGGATCAGAAGGTAATGCGCGGTGGCGCCCGAAATGCACAGCATGGCCATGAACCCCCAGTCCGCCGGGGTCATCGGTTCCCAGAACCACAGGCCGATCGACGTCATCACGACGCCCCCGCTGATGCCCGTCCAGAAGTAGCTGACGGCGGCGCTGTCCTTGCGCGCGACATAGCGGGTCAGAAGCCCGTAAAGCGCGAACATGAAGGATGCCACGACCGGTATCAGCGCATTGGGTGAAAACACCGTCACGCCCGGATCAAGGATGACCAGCACACCGACGAAACCCACGCCGATCGCCGCCCATCGCCGCCAGCCGACCGCTTCGCCCAGAACCGGACCCGAAAGGGCCGCCACGATCAGGGGATAGGCAGCGAAGATCGCGTGGGCCTCGATCAGGCCAAGACGCGTGAAGGCCACGACCATCACGCAGATCTCGGCGACCAGCAGGACGCCGCGAAAGATCTGTAGCGCGGGATAACCCGTTCGCACCGCGGCGCGAAACCCGCCCGCCTGCCGATAGGCGACCCATGTCACGAAGGCGGCAAAGAACCAGTAGCGGATCATCACCACCATGAAGACGTTGTAGGTTTCGGCCAGATGGCGCGAAAGCGCGTCCTGCGCCGAGAAGATCAGGGCGGCCCCGATCATCAGTAAAATGCCGGCGCGCTGGTTGGTGGGGGTCATGTCGTTCCGCAAAGCTTGCCACGGCTCATGTGGCGTTTGTGGCCGAAGCCTTTGGTGCGCTCTACCTGAAAGCCCGCCGACTGCAAGGACCTGCGCACGAATCCGGCGGCGGTGTAGGTGGCGAAGGTGCCGCCCTCTGCCGTGTGGCGGGCGACCTCGCGCATCAGGCGGTCTTCCCACAACTCGGGGTTCTTTGCCGGTGAGAAGCCATCCAGGAACCAGGCGTCCGCCCGGCCCGTCCATCGCGGCAGGGTCTGGCGCGCGTCGCCTTCAACGATCTCGACTTCGACCGGGCCAAGGGCGAAGCGTCGCCGTCCCGCGCGCCAGGCGGTCAGAAGCGGCCCGGCGCGGGACGCGGCTTCAGGGAAAGACGCCAGCGCGCGCTCCATGTCCGGGGCTGGCATCGGAAATGCCTCGAAGCTTGTGTAGAAAAGCCGCCCCGGCGCGCCCTGCGCTTCCAGCGCCATCAAGGTTGCAAGCAGGTTCAGCCCTGTTCCGAAACCAAGCTCGGCGATGCGGAAACCGTCGCGGAAGCGGCTGGGCAGGCCATTGCCGGCCAGGAACACGTGACGGGTTTCAGCCAGCCCATCGGTCAACGAGAAATAGGGGTCGTCGAACAGGCTCGAGACCGGTGTGCCGCCCCGTTGCCAGTCCACCCGTTCACTCTGGTCCTTCGCCGGCATCTGTCCTAACCCTTCGGATCAGGAGTTAGGCGAAGGACGGACCGGTGGCAATCGCGGAAGTCACAGTGATGGGCGGGGGCATCTTCGGGCTTGCCATCGCCTGGGAATGCTGCCGCCGCGGCGCGGCCGTCCGCCTGATTGAGCGCGAGCGGATCGGCGCGGGGTCTTCCGGCGGCATCGTCGGCGCGCTTGCCCCGCATGTCCCCGAACAGTGGAACCCGAAAAAGCAGTTTCAGCTGGAAAGCCTGCTCATGGCCGAGGCTTTCTGGCAGGGCGTGTCGCGGGCGGGCGGCGTGGATCCCGGCTATGGCCGCCTGGGCCGGTTGCAGCCAGTCGGTGACGACGCGGCGCTGGCGCTGGCGCAAGAACGCGGCCGTGGCGCAGAGGATCTGTGGCGGGGGCAGGCCGTGTGGCGGCTGGTGCGGGGCGACGCGCATCACGGCTGGGCGCCCGAAAGCGCGACCGGATGGCTGATCGAGGACACGCTTTCCGCCCGCCTGCACCCGCGTCGCGCAAGCCAGGCGCTGGTCGCCGCGATCCGCGCCAATGGCGGCGCGGTCGAGATCGACGCAGCGGCAGAACCAGATGGGCGGGTCGTCTGGGCGACGGGGGCGCCGGGCCTGGACGACCTGTCGGCCGCGTTCGGCCGCGCGGTCGGCGCGGGCGTTAAGGGACAGGCCGCGCTTTTTGCCTGCGACGCCGCGGGCAGGCCGCAGCTGTTCGCGGACGGGTTGCACGTGGTTCCCCATTCTGATGGCACGGTCGCGGTCGGGTCGACCTCGGAACGCGAGTTCGAGGATGGGCGAGCGGTCGACGACCGGCTGCAACCCCTGATCGACAAGGTTCGGATCCTGTGCCCGGCGCTGGCCCGCGCACCCTTGCTGGAACGCTGGGCAGGTGTCCGGCCCAGATCGAAAAGCCGGGCGCCGATGCTTGGCGGCTGGCCGGGCCGGGACGGGCACTTCATCGCGAACGGGGGCTTCAAGATCGGCTTCGGCATGGCCCCGAAGGTCGCGGAGGTCATGGCCGACCTTGTGCTGGAAGGCCGTGATGCGATCCCCGCGGGTTTCCGGGTGGAGGACAACCTGTAGCGCGAAGGCGTTGGCGGGGTACAGTCAGGCCGGCTGGGACGACACGCAGGCAGAGCAGGGAGCCGATCTGGCGCACCCGCGCTGTTTTTCCGCGCTTGGCTCAGCGCGCTTCAGACCCGTCGCGCAAAGGTCAGGCTGGTTGGGCGGTCATATCCGTCGTGGGCGGTCTCTGCGGTCTTTTGAAACCCCATAGATTGGAAGGCGTGCTGGTTTTCGGTCAGCTCGACGCGGACCTGAAGCTCAAGCATCGACAGCCCAAGCGCCCTTGCGCGGCTTGCCGCATGGTCTACCAGTTCGCGTGCAAGCCCTTGCCCGCGGAAGCGGTCATCGACGGCAAGCTTGCCCAGATACAGCCGGTCGCCCTGAAGCGTCAGAAAGATGCAGGCAATCGGGCTGCCCAGATCCTCGATGACCCAAACCTCTCCGGCGCGTGCCTGTTCGGCGATGGCGCCGGGCGTCAGGCGATGCATGGACGAAGGCGGGTCGATGCGGCCATCCATGGAGTCGAAGGCATGGCGGACCAGGGACAGGACCGTCCCCATGTCCTCATCCGGCGACAGCCGGCGGGGCTTGCGCTGAACGGGCAACCCGTCGGCCAAATGAATCCAGGGCACGCGCTCGTTCCAATGCGCGTGGAAGGTCGGCGCAAAGCCTGCGGGATCATCGAGTGTGGCGGCGTACAGGTCGATCTCATTGCGACGGGTGGGGCTTTGATAGGCCATCTGCGTGCCGCAGGCGCGGCAGAAGAATCGCGCCACGCCGGGGCTGCTTTCCCGCATCGCCGGCGCATCGCCTGTCCAGCGGAAGCGGACATGATCCACCGCCAGAAAACTGGTGAAGGGGGACGCGGTCGCACGCCTGCAGCTGTCGCAATGGCAATGTCCCTGCCAGTTGGGCGCGCCGTCGAACGCATAGCGCACCACACCGCAAAGGCACCGCCCCGATCCGCCGTCCATGTCCGCCCCCGCTGCCAGTTCGCGGCGATTAGGCGCGCGGGGGTGCTCCGGGTCAAGACCCCGTGCCAAGAGCGACAGCGCGGAAATCCGCCATATCTTGTGGAAAACCGCGCGAAATGACCGATATCCGGGGTGACGTCATTGACTCAAGCCCCCCTACGCCCAAGGATTGGCGAACATCTGGAATCAACGGATACCTTTCCCTTGCGCTTCAACCGCCTCAGACTGAACGGCTTCAAGAGCTTCGTGGACCCTACGGATCTGCTGATCCACGAAGGGTTGACGGGCGTCGTCGGGCCCAACGGCTGCGGCAAGTCGAACCTGCTTGAAGCCTTGCGGTGGGTCATGGGGGAAAACCGACCGACCGCGATGCGCGGCGACGGGATGGAGGATGTGATCTTCGCGGGCGCGGCCACCCGCCCTGCGCGCAACTTCGCCGAAGTGTCGCTGACCATCGACAACACCGAGCGCCTGGCGCCGGCGGGTTTCAACGACCAGGACCAGCTTGAGATCACGCGCCGCATAACGCGGGACGCGGGGTCTGCCTACAAGGCGAATGCCAAGGACGTGCGTGCCCGCGACATACAGATGCTGTTCGCCGATGCCTCGACCGGCGCGCATTCGCCGGCGCTGGTGCGTCAGGGGCAGATATCGGAGCTGATCAACGCCAAGCCCCGCAGCCGTCGTCGCATCCTTGAGGAAGCCGCCGGGATCTCCGGTCTGTACCAGCGGCGCCACGAGGCCGAGCTGAAGCTGAACGCCGCCGAACAGAACCTTGCGCGCGTGGACGACGTGGTCGAGCAGCTCGCCCAGCAACTGTCGCAACTTGCCCGCCAGGCCAGGCAGGCGGCGCGCTACCGCGAGATCGGCGCCGAGTTGCGCCGGGCGGAAGGGATGCTGCTTTATCGCCGCTGGCGCGAGGCGGACGAGGCGCGGCTTCGGGCCGAGGCGGATCTGACCGAGCGCACCAAGGGCGCGTCTGCGGCTGAGGCGGCCGCCCGCGCGGCTGCCAAGGGTCGGGCAGAGGCGGAGTCGCTTCTGCCGCCGTTGAGGGAAGAAGAGGCGATCGCAAGCGCGGTGTTGCAGCGCCTGTCGGTCCAGCGCGACACGCTGTCGGATCAGGAGGCGCGTGCCCGTCAGACGATCGACGCCTTGTCCGCGCGGATCGTCCAGCTTGCGCGCGACATCGAGCGCGAGGCGGGCCTGAACCGCGATGCGGGCGAAATGATCAGCCGGCTGGAGTGGGAGCAGGGCCAGATCGCCAAGGCGTCTGAGGGACACGAAACACGGCTGGCCGATGCGATGGAGGCCGCGCAGGCGGCGTCCTCGGTCATGTCCGAACGCGAAGCCGCCTTGTCCGAGCTGAACGAGGACGTGGCCCGGCTTGCCGCGCGCCACCAGTCCGCACACAGGCTGCTTGCCGACAGCCGCTCCACTTTGGACAAGGGCGAGGCAGACGCCACGCGCGCACGCGCCGCGGCGGCAGAGGCCCAATCCGCGCTGGACCGGGCGCGCGACGACTATGAAACCGCCCGCGAAGCGCAGGAAGAGGCGACGAGCGCGGCCGAGGCGGCCGAAGAGCGGCTGATAGAAGCCGACGAGGCGCGCGGCGAGGCGCAGGCCCGTGAGTCCGAAGCCCGCGCCGCGCGGTCCGAGGCCGAGGGCGAGGCGGGCGCATTGCGCGCCGAAGTCACGGCGCTGTCCAGGCTCGTCGAACGTGAGGCCGCGACGGGAAAGCAGCTTCTGGACCGTGTCCGGGTCGAAAAGGGATACGAAAAGGCCCTTGGCGCGGCGCTTGCCGACGATCTGCGCGCGCCGGAGGTTCCGGGCGACGCTGCCTCGGGCTGGGCGCCGATCCCCGACTATGACCAGGCGCAGGCGCTGCCCGCCGGTGTGCGGCGTCTGGGCGACGTGGTTTCGGTGCCAGAGGTCCTGTTGCGCCGGATCGGCCAGATCGGTCTGGTCGAACGCAATGACGGCGCGCGGCTTCAGCCGCAATTGCAACCGGGTCAGCGCCTTGTCTCGGTTGAGGGTGACCTGTGGCGGTGGGACGGTTTCCGCGCCGCGGCCGAGGACGCCCCGCAGGCGTCCGCCCTGCGTCTGCAGCAGTTGAACCGGCTTGAGGAACTGAAGCGCGATCTTGACGCGGCGAGTGTTCGCGCCGAGGGCGCCCGCCAGGCCCATGAAAACCTGACCCGGCAGATGGCCGCCGCCTCGGACGCCGACAGGGCCGCGCGCGAGGCCCGGCGCGAGGCCGACCGCCGGATGGCCGAGGCGTCCCGCGCGCTGTCGAAGGCTGAAGCCGACAGGTCGATTGCCGCCGGCAAGCTGGAAAGCGCCCGCTTGGCGATGTCGCGCCACGAGGAAGAGGCGATGGGCGCGCGCGCGCGGCTCAAGGAAGCCGAAGCGTCGGTCGCTGCGCTGCCCGACCTGCAAGCCGCGCGGGTCGAGGTCGAGGATGTAAAGCTGACTGTCGAGGCCGCGCGGGTCACGATGATGGCCAAGCGCGCGCATCACGACGAAATCCGCCGCGAGGGCGAGGCGCGCCTGCGCCGCCGCCAGGAAATCACCAAGGAACTTTCCGGCTGGCGCCATCGCCTGGATACCGCCGAGAAACGCACGGCAGAGCTTGCGGAACGCAAGGCCGCCAGCGAAGAGGAGCTTGCCGAGGCCAAGGCTGCGCCAGAGGAGATCGCGGCAAAGCGGGAAGAGCTGAACGAGGCGATCGAAACCGCCGAAATCCGCCGCCGCGCCGCCGCTGACCGGTTGGCGGAGGGCGAAAGCCTCATGCGCCTTGTCGCCGATCAGGAGCGCGAGGCAGAGCGCGCGGCATCCGAGGCGCGCGAGGCGCGTGCGCGGGCTGAAGCCCGGGCGGACGCCGCGCGCGAAACGGTGACGGCCGCCGCCGACCGGATCCGCGAGGAAACCGAAAACACGCCCGGAACGCTTCTGCAAAGCCTGGATGCGGACCCCGAGACCATGCCGTCGGCCGAATCCCTGGACACCGACGTGCACCGCCTGCGCCGCCAGCGCGATGCCCTTGGCGCTGTGAACCTGCGCGCCGAGGAGGACGCCAAGGAGGTTCAGACCGAATACGATACGCTGGTCAAGGAAAAGGCCGATCTGGAAGAGGCGATCAAGAAGCTGCGGTCCGGCATCGCCGGCCTGAACCGAGAGGGGCGCGAACGCCTTCTGACCGCGTTCGAGCAGGTCAATTCGAACTTCCGCACGCTTTTCACCCATCTCTTCGGCGGGGGCGAGGCGAACCTTGTCCTGGTCGAAAGCGACGACCCGCTGGAGGCGGGGCTTGAGATCATGTGCCAGCCGCCGGGCAAGAAACTGGCGACGCTTTCGCTTCTGTCGGGGGGCGAACAGACGCTGACGGCGCTGGCGCTGATCTTCGCGGTCTTCCTCGCGAACCCGGCCCCGATCTGCGTGCTGGACGAGGTCGACGCGCCGCTGGACGACGCCAACGTCACGCGCTTCTGCGACCTTCTGGACGAGATGACGCGGCGCACCGACACGCGCTTCCTGATCATCACCCACCACGCCGTGACCATGGCACGCATGGATCGCCTTTTCGGCGTGACGATGCAGGAGCAGGGCGTCAGCCAGCTTGTCAGCGTCGACCTGAAGCGGGCCGAGGCGCTGGTGGCGTGACGCTTGCGCAGCGGCAGGATGTATTTCCAGTCACAGTTTCGCCCTTAAATCGAGCCTGATGCCCTCCCTAGGGATTATGTTATATACTTTATTTGCTTTTTGAGCTTTTGTTGCGCCGAGCAGTCAGAAGCTGGCGCCAGTCACAAAATCGACCGATTTGCCGGTCAAGAAGTGGGCGAAGGTTTCTGGAATCGCCGGACGGAGCGCGCCTCCGATCCGGACTCGTATTGTTGAGGAGGCGAACAGTCATGGCAATTTCCGACTCATTCTGGGTGCGCGCGGATAGCGTTACCGCAAACAACGCCACGCTTAACCCGATCAAAACCAGTGGGAGCGGCGGCGTCCCCGTCACACAGATCTATTTTGAATCGGGCACGCTGGGCAGCAACACCACCGGCGACCTGCAATTGGACTACATTGATGGCGCGACCGCCGACCCGGACACCACGGTGTGGATCGACGGCGTCGAGTACAACTTCATCTACGTTCTGTCGGGCACGTTGCCCGACAACTCTCAGACGAACGGCCAGCAAACCCAAACCGGGCTGGTTGGCAAAGAGGTAACGCTGATCGAAGTCATCGGCCTGCCTTCTGGCAACAGCAACAATACGCAGTTCTTCTTCGTCAACGACGGAACGGCGACGCAGGCGCAGATGGAAGCGTTTGGTACCGGCGCAATTCCGCTGACATCCACGACGACCACGCCGCCGCCCGTCTGCTTCCTGCGTGGCACTCTGATCGCGACGCCTTCGGGCGAGGTCCCTGTCGAGAGCCTGAAGGAAGGCGACGAGGTGCTGACCGCTTCGGGCAGTGTGGCGACGGTGCGCTTCGCCGCGTCGCGCGTTCTGAGCGACAGCGAACTGCGCTTCCGCCCGGAAATGCGCCCGGTCTGCATCCCTGCCGGCGCAATGGGCGATGGGCTGCCGAAGTCCGACCTTTGGGTTTCGCCGCAGCACCGCGTTCTGGTTCGTGGCTGGGAAGCCGAGATGCTGTTCGGCGAGCCCGAGGTTCTGGTCGCTGCAAAGCATGTGAAGGTTGCCGCCCCGCATGTCCCGCAGCCCGAGGCGGTAGAATACTTCCACCTCATGCTTGACCGTCACGACATCGTGCTGTCGAACGGGGCCGAGACGGAAAGCCTGTTCCCCGGCGACACAGCCATCGCCAGCCTGACCGATGAGGCCCGCGCCGACATGGAGCGTGCGTTCCCGGAATTCGCGGGTGACTGGACGTTCTATGGCCCGACCGCGCGCCGCACGCTGACAGCGAAAGAGGCCGAGGCGCTGTGGACAAAAATGGCCCCGCTGGGAGCCCAGGCCGCGAAAGCCGTCGCCTGACGACCCTTGTGATTGTGACGAAAGGGCCGGCATTGCCGGCCCTTTTTGCTTGCGCCCGGTCAGAGCCGGTCCAGAAGCGCCCGCGTCGGCCAGGCGTCGGCGGGAAGGCCAAGCCGCTCTTGTTCCTTCTGTACGGCCTCGCGCGTTTTCTCTCCAAGGATCCCGTCGATCTTGCCGACGTCGTGACCGCGCGCGGCAAGCCTCTGCTGAAGTGCCTTCATCTCCTTGTCGCCAAGCCCCGGTTCAGGGTTGCCCGCATCGAAGACCGGCGCCCCGTCGAGCCGGGTCGCGAAATAGGCGGCAGTGTTGACGTAGACGAAGCTTTGGTTCCACTTCAGATAGACATGGAAGTTCGGATAGGCGATGAAGGCCGGTCCCTTGCGTCCCACCGGCAGGAGAATCGACCCCTTCAGGTTCCGCGCAAGCTCACCCGAGTGCGCCTTGACCCCACGCCTTGCCCATTCGTCGACGGGCAGTTCGTGATCCAGCCCGGTGAGCCGCCAGTCCAGATCTTCGGGAACCGTGACCTCTTGCAGCCAGGGTTCGTTCGCACGCCAGCCGAAGCCCTTGATCATCTTCGCGCCGCTCATCAACGCATCGGCGGCCGAGGTTTTCAGCCGCACATGCCCGTCGCCGTCGCCATCCACGCCGTTGCGCAGGATATCCTCGGGAAGCATCTGCACCTGGCCGATCTCGCCGGCCCAGGCGCCGGTCGTGCTCGCGGGGTCGAAATCGCCCCGCTCGAAAAGCTCGATTGCGGCCAGCACCTGAGGGCGGAAAAGGTGCGGTCTGCGGCAGTCATGGGCCAAGGTGACAAGCGCGTTCGCGGTGTTGAAGTCACCCTGAACCGCGCCGTAGTCCGTTTCCAGCGCCCAGAACGCCAGCAGCACCCCCCTTTGGATCCCGAAGTCGCGTTCGATCCTGTCGAAGACGTCGGCGTATTTCCGTGCATTGTTGCGCCCGTGATCAAGCCGGTTCTTGCTGATCACGGCTTGAGAGAACTCTATGAAGGTCTTCTTGAAGAAGCCCTGGGCCCGGTCCGCCTTGATCACCTTCTGATCAAGCCGGATTGGGGCAAAGAAGGCGTCGACAGTCTTGGGGGCGTGCCCGTTCGCGACGGCTTCTGACTTCAATCCATTGATGAATGAGGAAAAATCTCCTCCGCACTGGGCAATTGCGGGGGCGGGGATCAAGGACAATCCGGCAAGAAACGCGGTTCTCAAAAACATCTGTACCTCCGATACGGCGGTGCGAAGATTAGCGTGCCGACAGCCCATGGCAACATGCTGGCCTGTCAGCCAATGTGTGTTAACGATAGCTTAACCTTTCGTGCTGAAAGATTCAGGCAGCTAGGCGTTCGGCCCATAAGGCCGACGCCGCAGGGGGATGTCGATGCAAGTGCTGATTGTCGAAAGCAATGCCAGTCTGCGCTGGCTATGGCAGCGACATCTGGAACGGCGCGGCTTCGCGGTGGAGTTGGCGGGCAGCCAGGAGGAAGCGGCAGAGGCGATATCCGAGCGGACCCATGACATCATCGTCCTGGATGTCGTCCTGGAAGAGGGAAGTGCGCTGGCGGTCGCGGATTACGCAAGCTACCGAAGGCCGGAGACGCGCGTCATCTTCGTGACCTCGTCCACCTTCTTTTCTGACGGATCGATCTTTGCTCTGGCGCCTAACGCCTGCGCCGTCCTTCCCAGCGGCACGTCGCCGGATGACCTCGTCACCGTCGTCGAACATTATGGCACGCGCAGCTGAGCGTCCCACAATTGTTTTCAGCTTGGGGTCAACGCCCGTTTCAGCGCGGCGAATGATGAAAATCCCGGCCGTCACATATCCTTAACTTGATTTGACGAAGCATCGGGGCAAGGCTGTTGTTCATGGGGGGTGGATGATGACGGATATCTTGCCGAAAGAGGTTCGCGCCGGGCTGGAAGAGGCGCGCAAGAGAGATCTCAGAAAGCGATCTCGGCTGCGCGTCATGGTCGGGGACGAAGTGTATCCCATTCTGCGCTTCTGGGAGGACGGATTCGCGCTTGACGCCGATCAGGTGCTGCAACTGCGCGGGCTGGTCGATATCTACGATGGATCGCGGCACCTCTGGCAGTGCCTGATCATTGCGTCCGAGGTCGAAGAGGGCGAGCTGATCTGCGTGATGAAACGGTCGACGGCCGCACTGGACCGCGCGCCCATCGACTACGTCCGTGACGAAAACGGGCCGGTCGGCTACCTGCCACGCTCCTAGGGGCTCCGGGCCTTTCGCAAAGCGAAGGACCTGACCGTCTTGCCGCGACGGCTGCGCCGCCAGGGGCGCTGAATACGGTTATTGCAGGTCCCGGAAGGCGTGGTGCATCCGCGATAGCGCGTCTTCGATCCTCGCGCGCTGCGTGCCGATGTTGAAGCGCAGGAAGCTTTCGCCCCCACGCCCGAACACCGCGCCAGGACTTGCCGCGATCTTCGCGTCCTTAGCAACGCGTGCCGAGTATTCAGCATGCGTCATGCCGGTGTCTGCGAAATCGACCCAGGCAAGATATGTTCCCTGCATCGGTTGCGCCTTCAGCCCCGGAATGGCGTTGATGCCCTCGACGAACAGCCTGTGGTTGGCATCGAGATAAGCGCAAAGCGCATCGACCCATTGCGCGCCCTCGGGCGAGTAAAGAGCGGGCGTCATGCGCATCGACATCGAATTCGGCGAGATCGCAAGCTGTGCCAGCCGCTTCTGATAGGCGGCCCGCAGCTTCGGGTCCGGAATGATCACGTTGCCGCAATGCATGCCCGCGACGTTGAAGGTCTTGGACGTCGCCGTCATCATCAAGAGGCGATCGGCGACTTCCGGCGCTGCGACTGTCATCGGGATATGCTTGTGCCCCGGATAGACAAGATCGTGGTGTATTTCGTCCGAAACCAGGATCAGATCGTGGCGACGGGCAAAGTCGGCGACGGCCCGCAGTTCCGCGCGCGTCCAGACGCGGCCACCGGGGTTGTGGGGCGAGCAGAGGATCAGCATCCTCTCTTCTCCGGTCATCATGCCGTCCCAGGTTTCGAAGTCCATGGCGTAAACCCCGTCGCGCAGCACAAGCGGACATTCGACCAGCTTGCGGTCATTGGCGCGGATCACGCGTCCGAATGCATGGTACACAGGGGTCATAAGGATCACGCCGTCGCCGGGGCGCGTGAAGGTTTCCAGCGCCATCGAAACCGCGTTGACGATGCCGTGGGTCGTGAGGATGGCAGCCGGGTCGACCTGCCAGCCATGCCGGGTCTGCATCCACCAGGCTATCGCGCCGTCATATTCCCGCGTGTCGCCGAAATAGGTGAAAAGCCCACGCTCTGCGGTGTCGATCACGGTGCGCAGCATGCCCTCGGGCGGGCGGAAATCCATGTCGGCGACCCACATCGCAAGCCCGTCCTCGGCAGAGACGCCCATGGATTTTTCCATGGTGTCCCACTTGCTGGAGTGGGTGCCGCGATAGTCGATGATGTCGTCGAATGACATGCCTGGCCTCCGATGATGCGCCGCGTACCCTAGCCGACGCGTAGCCGGACGCAAGTGCCGGACGCGCCAGCGTCTCAGGCCATTGCACCGCGCCGGGCCATGCCCTAAATCAGCCGCATGAGCATACGTCCGATCCTTATCCATCCCGATCCGCGCCTGAAAAAGCTGTGCGCCCCCGTGACCGAAATCACGGACGATGTGCGTCGGCTTGCTGATGACATGCTGGAAACCATGTACGACGCACCCGGTGTCGGCCTGGCGGGACCGCAGGTCGGGCAGATGAGCCGCATCTTCGTCATGGACTGCGTCAAGGAGGAAGGCGCCGCGCCCCGGCCGATGGTGCTGATCAACCCCGAGATCACCTGGCGCTCGGACCTGACGAACGTGCACGAGGAGGGCTGCCTGTCCATCCCGGAACAATACGCCGAAGTCACGCGCCCGGCCGAGGTCCGTGTCCGCTGGCTCGACCTGGCGGGCAAGACGCAGGAAGAACATTTTTCGGGCCTCTGGGCGACCTGCGCCCAGCACGAGATCGACCATTTGGACGGCAAGCTTTTCATCGACTACCTTACCCCGCTCAAGCGTCAGCTGATCACGCGGAAGATGGAAAAGCTGAAGCGGGAACGGGCGCGCGCGTGACCGTCCGCCCGTTCGTTCCCTGGCCCGACAAGCGGCTGCGCACCCCGGCTGAGCCGGTCCAGGCGGTGACCGAAACCGTGAGAATGGTCTGGGAAGACATGGTGGAAACCATGGATGCGATGCCGGGCTACGGTCTGGCGGCGCCACAGATCGGGATGATGTTGCGGCTGGCGGTCGTTGATTGTTCGGACAAGCGCGGGCAGGCGGTCAAGATGGCCAATCCCGAGGTTCTCCATTCGTCGATCCAGATGCGGCGGCACGAAGAGGCCAGCCCGAACCTGCCCGGCGTTTCTGCCGTGATCGAGCGGCCGAGGGCGGTGACGGTCCGCTTCCTGAACGAGGCGGGCGAGATCGAGGATCGGGATTTCGTCGGCCTCTGGGCCACGAGCGTCCAGCACCAGATCGATCATCTGAACGGCAAGATGTATTTTGACCGGCTCTCGCCGCTGAGGAAAAAGATGCTGGTGGCAAAGGCGGACAAGCTGAAGAAGCGCGTCTGAGCGAAACCGCCGAAGACCGCCCGGACCCCGTTCGGGGGTTTTCGCGCGACCAAGAAGGGGGCAGGACATGCGGGTCGTCTTCATGGGAACACCGGAGTTTTCGGTGCCCGCGCTTGAGGCGCTTCACGCGGCGCATGAGGTGGTCTGCGTCTACTGCCAGCCGCCGCGCCCGGCAGGCCGCGGCAAGAAGGACCGCCCTTCACCGGTGCAGACAAGGGCCGAGGCGCTTGGACTGCCAGTGCGCCATCCCGCCTCGCTCAAGGGCGCGCCTGAGCAAGCCGAATTTGCGGCGCTTGGCGTGGATGTGGCCGTGGTTGTGGCATATGGGCTGATCTTGCCGCAGGCCGTTCTGGATGCGCCAGCGAAGGGCTGCCTGAACATCCATGCCTCGCTCCTGCCGCGCTGGCGGGGGGCGGCGCCCATCCATCGCGCGATCATGGCAGGAGACGCCGAAACCGGCGTCGCGATCATGCAGATGGAGGCCGGGCTGGATACCGGGCCCGTGCTGATCGAGGCGCGGACCAAGATCGGGGCCGAAGAAACCACCGCCGACCTTCACGACAGATTGTCCGCAATGGGTGCCGATCTCATCGTCGAGGCGCTGGATCGGCTTGATACGCTGGTGCCCACGCCACAGGATGCGGTTGGCGTGACCTACGCGGCGAAGATCGACAAGGCCGAAGCGCGGGTCGATTGGTCGCGCCCGGCGGTCGAGGTGGACCGGCAGATCCGGGCGCTGTCGCCATTTCCCGGTGCCTGGACCGAGATTGCCGGGGAACGGATCAAGCTGCTCAGGTCGCGCTTGGCCAAGGGTTCAGGCGTGCCGGGGCAGGTTCTGGGTGGGCTGACGATCGCGTGCTCCGACGGCGCAGTGGAAATCACCCAGGCGCAGCGCGAGGGTAGGCGGCCTATGGGAACGGATGAGCTTTTGCGCGGTCTGACCTTGCCGGAACGTCTGGTCTGAACGCCTGCTTCGCGCGATAATGCGCGCCGTGGAGGACGCGATGCACATCATTGCCCTTATCATCATTGGCGCTGCTGCCGGTTTTCTGGCGACCCGGCTCATGAAGATCGAAGCCGACATCCTGACGACGACGGCAATCGGTGTCTTTGGCGCGCTGATCGGCGGCCTGGCCTTGCGCGGCCTGATCGCGGTCACTGGCTTCGCCGCGGGATTTGTCGGCGCGGTGCTTGGCGCGATGCTCCTGATCTGGCTCTGGCAGACATACGGGCCAAGGCGGCACTAGACCCGGTTCGGCCCGCCGGAACTAGAACCTGTCGGCGCGCACGGCATCGGCACCTTCCGCGGGCGTGTTGCCATGGATCCAGCCTTCGATCATCGCGGCGGTGATCGGCGCCAGCGTCAGTCCGATATGGCCATGCCCGAATGCGAAAAGGACGTCATCCCCCTCGCGGGACGGGCCGATCACGGGCAGGCTGTCTGGGATCGAGGGGCGAAAACCCATCCAGTCTCGGTCAGGAGGTGGAAGGTTCGGGAAGATTTCGCGGGCGCCTTCCAGAAGCCGTGCTTTCCTGTGGGGCGAGGGCGGCGCCTTCAGCCCGCCAAGCTCGACCGTGCCCGCGACACGCAGACGCCCCGCCATCGGGCACATGTAGAAGCCGCGATCGGTGGGGCAGACAGGGCGGGTGACCGGCGATCGGTCCATGTTCCATTCAAGGTGGTAACCGCGTTCGGTATCAAGCGGGATCCGGTCGCCCGCCTGCCAAGCCAGCGCGCGAGAGTGGGCGCCAGCCGCGATGACCGCATGGCGGACGGTCACATCCAGGCCCGGCCCCGACAGGCGAACCCCGCCGCTGGTCCGTCGAAGGCCAGCCACGCGCGTGGTCAGGAAGCTGGCGCCACGGGCGGCGGTCGCCTTGGCAAGCTCTCCGACCATGCGGCCCGGGTCGGTCATGAAAAGGGCATTGGGAAAGAACGCCGCTCCGCCGCCGTCGACCGGCAGGCCGGGTTCAAGTGCGGCCAACTCGGCTGGCGTCAGGCGCTCGACGGTAACGCCGCAGGCTTGTCGGAAGCGCAAGTCAGACTCTGCCGCCGAAAGCGCGCGATCGGTCCGGTACCAGTACAGGCAGCCGCGATCCTGCAGGATCTCCGCCGCGCCTATGTCCGCCGCAAGGGCCTGCCAACGCGGTGCGGCGTCGGACAACAGGGTCGCCAGCGCTTGCGCGTTGCGCCGTGCCGCCCCAGGCAGGGATTGCCGTGCGAAGCGCAAGAGCCAGGGCGCCAGCGTCGGCAGGGCCGCCTTGCGGATCGCAAGCGGTGAATTCCGGTCGAACAGCAATGAGGGCAGATTTCTTAGGACGTCAGGCGTGCCGACAGGTTGCACGGCATAGTCCGCCACTGTGCCGGCATTGCCGTAGGACGCGCCAGAGCCCGGCGGTTCGGGATCGATGACAACGACCTCGTGCCCGCCCGATGCCAAGCGGTGCGCGATGGCAAGACCCACCACGCCCGCGCCGACAACCGCGATCTTTGCGGATTCGGACATGTTCCCCCTTTCGGCCGCTGACCGAATTCAGCCGTCAGGCGCGGGGGCCAATGCCCCCCCTGTCGCGCCCTTGATCTACATGCAGGCCTGATAAAGCGCGCGCGTGTTTTCGCGCGTCATCTCGACCGGATTGCCGCCGCAGGAGGGATCTTCAAGCGCCATTTCGGTCAGTTCGTCCAGCCGGGCGGAATCGACGCCCATGGCGCTCAGGTTCTCGGGGATGCCAAGCGCTGCCCGCAGATCCATGATCCGCGCGCGGAAGCCGTCAAAGCCACCCTGAATGCCAAGATACGCTGCAGCCTTTCCGATCCGGTCTTCGATCGCATGACGGTTGAAGTCCAGTACCATGGGCATGACGACCGCGTTCGTGGTGCCGTGGTGGGTATTGTAGACCGCGCCCACGGGATGGGACAGCGAATGGATGGCGCCAAGGCCTTTCTGGAAGGCGACCGCCCCCATGGCGGCGGCCGACATCATGTGTGCGCGCGCCTCAAGATCGGTGGGGTTGGCGTAGACCTTGGGCAGGTTTTCGAACACCAGCCGCATGCCTTCCAGCGCGATGCCCTGGCTCATCGGGTGGTAGAAGGGCGAGCAATAGGCTTCAAGGCAATGGGCAAGCGCATCCATGCCGGTGCCGGCGGTAATGAACTTCGGCATGCCGACGGTCAGTTCCGGGTCGCAGATCGTGACCGCGGGCAGCAGCTTCGGGTGGAAGATGATCTTCTTCTTGTGGGTCGCGGAATTGGTCAGAACCCCTGCGCGGCCGACCTCGGACCCGGTGCCCGCTGTGGTTGGCACGGCGACGATGGGGGCGATAGTGGCGGCATTGGCGCGGGTCCACCAGTCTCCGATGTCCTCAAGGTCCCAGACGCTGACGGGTTGATCGACCATGAGCGCGATCATCTTGCCAAGGTCCAGCGCGGAACCGCCGCCAAAGCAGACGACGCCGTCGTGGCCGCCTGCACGGTAGACCTTGAGCCCGGCTTCCATGTTCATCTCGTTCGGGTTCGGGTCTACCTCGGAAAAGACGGCCCGCCCAAGGCCCGCCGCGTCCAGGATGTCCAGCGCCTGCGCGGTGATCGGCAGGCTGGCCAGCGCCTTGTCGGTGACAAGAAGCGGGCGCTTGATGCCAGCCGCCTTGCAATGGTCTGCAAGTTCCCTGATGCGGCCGGGGCCGAACTTGACGGCGGTCGGGTAGGACCAGTTTGCGGTCGGGACGGTCATGCTTTCACCTTGCGGAAGTGGTAGGAACGGGGACGGGTGACGGACTGATAGCCAAGCTTGGACAGGCCGACGCCGCGGCCGGTGTCCTTGCAGCCGGTCCAGCAGATCGCCGGGTCAAGGTAGTCGGCGCGGTTCATGAAGACGGTGCCGGTTTCGATGCGGCGAGCGATGGACCAAGCCCGGTCTTCGTCCTTGGTCCACAGGCTGGCGGTCAGGCCATAGGGGCTGTCGTTCATCAGCCGAAGCGCCTCGGCATCGTCCTTGACGGGCATGATGCCGACGACGGGGCCGAAGCTTTCCTCGGTCATGACGCGCATGGAATGGTCGACGTTGACCAGAACCTGCGGCATCAGGTAGGCGCCGCCATCGTCGGCAGGGAAGTTCTGCCGCTCGATCAGCGGGGTTGCGCCGGCAGACACGGCCTCGGCCGTCTGGGCGCGCACGGTTTCCGCGAAGCGCCTGTTCGCCATGGGCCCCAGCGTGGTTTCGGCGTCGAACGGGTTCCCGAGCTTCAGCGTGTTGACCCAGGCCACGGCCTTGTGGACGAAGTCGTCGAAGAGCTTGTGGTTGACGTAGATCCGCTCGATCCCGCAGCAGCACTGGCCGGCGTTGTACATCGCGCCGTCCATCAGCGTGTCGACCGCCCAGTCGATGTCGGCGTCCTCCATCACGTAGCCCGGGTCCTTGCCGCCCAGCTCAAGCCCGAGTGCGGTGAAGGTGCCAGCGGCGGCGCGCTCGATCGCCTGACCTCCGCCGACGGAACCCGTGAAGTTCACGAAGCCGAAGGACCGGTCCGCGATGAGCTTTTCGGTGCCCGCGTGGTCAAGAACGACGTTCTGGAACACCTCGGCGGGGATGCCAACGCTGTGCAGGGCCTCGGCGATGCGCTCACCCACCAGAAGCGTCTGGCTCGCATGCTTCAGGATCACAGCGTTCCCGGCGATCAGCGCCGGAACGATCGTGTTCATCGCGGTCATGTAGGGATAGTTCCACGGCGCGATGACGAAGACGACCCCGTGGGGCGCAAATTCGATCCGGCGGGCGAAGCGGTCGGTTTCCTCGACCGTCATCGGGGCCAGCGCTTCGGCCGCGATACCGGCCATGAAGTTGGTCCGTTCGTTCAGCCCGCCGAATTCACCGCCGAAGCGCGTCGGGCGGCCCATCTGCCAGGCCAGTTCCTCGACGATGCGTTCCTTGTCGGCGTTGAGGTTGGCGACGCCCGCCTGCACAAGTGCGATGCGTTCGTCCAGGGGCCGCGCCGCCCAGGCCGCCTGCGCCGATTTCGCGCGCGCGACACAGGTGGCGGCGGCCTCGTGCGACAGCGCTGTCCGTTCGGCATAGACCCGCCCGTCGACGGGCGAGATACATTGGATGATCCTGGTCATTTGGTCCTCGCTTGGCGCAGATGCGCCGGTCGTGTTCTCAGAGCCGTTCGAAGCCCCGTTTCAGTTCCCAGTCCGTCACGACGCGGTTCTGTTCGGCGATCTCCCAGTGCGCCGCGTGGACGTAATGGTCTACCACTTCATCCCCGAAAGCCGCGCGCAGCATCTTGGACTTGGACATCAGATCGGCCGCCTCGCCCAGTGTCTTCGGGATCTCGCGCACGCGTTTGGCGTGGTAGATGTCGCCCGAAATGGCGGCTTCCAGTTCCAGTTTCTGTTCGATCCCCGCGAGCCCCGCGGCGAGAAGCCCCGCGCAGGCCATGTAGGGGTTGAGATCGGCGCCGCCGATCCGGCACTCCACCCGGATGCCCTTGGTTCCCTCGCCGCAGACGCGGAACCCAGCGGTGCGGTTGTCCAGGCTCCAGACCGCCTTGGTGGGGGCGAACATGCCCACGACGAAGCGCTTGTAGCTGTTGATGTACGGGGCCAGAAGCGGGGTGATCTCACGCGCGTAGGCGAGTTGTCCGGCGACGTAGTGGCGCATCAGGTCCGACATGCCGTGCGGGGCTTTCGGGTCCAGGAAGGCGGGCTTGCCGTCCTTCCAAAGCGACTGGTGGACATGGCTCGACGATCCTGCGCGTTCGTGGCTGTACTTTGCCATGAAGGTCGCTGCGTGCCCGTGCTGATGGCAGATTTCCTTGACGCCGTTCTTGATGATCGTGTGGTTGTCGCAGGTGTCCAGCGCGTCGGAATACTTGGCGTTGACCTCTTCCTGGCCGATCTCGGCCTCGCCCTTGGAGCATTCGATCGGCACGCCCGCGTCCCACAATCCGTTCCGGATCGCGCGCATCACGCCCTCTTCCTTCGTCGTGCCGAAGATCGCGTAATCGACGTTGTGCCGGCCCAGCGTCTGAAGGTCACGGTAGCCGCTTTCGTTGATGGCGTCATAGCTGTTGGCGAAAAGGAAGAACTCAAGCTCGGTCGCCATCATCGCGTCGAAGCCCATCGCCTTGGCGCGCGCGACCTGCCGTTTGAGGATCGCGCGGGGCGACACGGCGACCTCTTCGTGGGTGTGGTGGTCAAGGAGGTCGGACATCACCATGGCGGTGCCGGGAAGCCAGGGCACGCGGCGCAGCGTCGACAGGTCGGGCTTCACGATGTAGTCGCCGTAACCCTTCGTCCAACTGGCGGACTTGTAGCCGGGGACCGTGAACATCTCGACATCCAGCGCGAGCAGGTAGTTGCAGCAGTGGGTTTCCTCATGCCCGCCATCGACGAAGTGCTTGGCCACGAAGCGCTTGCCCATGAGCCGCCCCTGCATGTCCACGATGCAGACCAGGACAGTGTCGATTTCACCTGCGGCGACGGCCTGCTTGAGCGCGTCAAAGGTCAGGTTTGCGGGCATTCGTGGCTCTCCTCGTTCGTCAGGGCGGGCGGATTCGCGCCGCTGTCGATGCACTCTATTATTTGATCAAATTCTTGGGAAGGGGCGGCGAGATGGCCGCCGCCCCGCTTTTCCTCAGCTGTAGCGGTAAGGCTTGCCGGCCTTCACCATGGTTTCGTTGTAGCGCTTGAAGATGTCGACGACCTTCGCCTTCAATTCGCTTTCAGCCGCGATCTCGTCCCAGAATTTGTGGGCCTCGTCCTCGACCGTCTGCCATTCGCTGTCGGGAATGGTGGTGGACTTCAGCTTGGTTTCGTTCACGCGCAGGTTGGCCTCGCCGTTCCAGTACCAGTGCTGGCGATAGTAGTGCGAACTGTCGAAGCAGACCTGCATCAGCTTCTGCAGATGCGGCGGCACTTCGTTCCAGCGGTCCATGTTGGCAAAGAAATGGCCGATCCAGGCGCCAGAGATGTTGTTGGTCAGGAAGTACTCCGTCACGTTCGCCCAGCCCGAGGTGTAGTCCTCGGTGATGCCCGACCAGGCAATGCCGTCCAACTCGCCCGTCTGAAGCGCCACCTCGGCGTCCTCCCAGGGCAGCGTGACCGGAATGACGCCGAAGCGCGACAGGAACCGGCCAGCGGTCGGGAAGGTGAAGATGCGCAGCCCGTTCAGGTCGGCAAGCGAGGTGATGGGCTTGTGGGTCGCGAAGTTGCACGGGTCCCAGGACCCGGCAGAGATGTGCTTGACGCCGACCTTGGCGTATTCTTCCTTCCAGATCTCGTCGAGCCCCCAGTGATTGAACAGCGCGGGCACGTCCAGCGAATAGCGCAGGCCCAGCGGGAAGTAGCCGCCGAACACCGTCACCTCGGTCGGGGAGGCCATGGAGTCGTCGTCCGATTGCACCGCGTCGATCGTGCCCTTCTGCATGGCGCGGAACAGCTCGCCCGTTGGCACCAGCTGGTCGGCGTAGAAAAGCTCGATCTCCATTTGACCATCGGCGATCTCGTTGAAATCCTTGATGCACTGGTCAACGACCTCGACCGCCAGCGCGGGTCCGGCATAGGTCTGCATGCGCCACTTGATCGGCGCGGACTGGGCATGAACAGCCGGGGCGGCCAGCGCCGAAGCGCCCACCGCGGCGCCAGAGGTCAGGAACTTCCGTCTTGTCGTCGTCATCTCTCTCTCTCCTTGCTGGTTACAGGGCGCCCCTCTTGCGTGGGCCTTGGGGTCAACGGGAATAGACGTGGTTTGGCAGCCAAAGCGCGATTTCAGGGAAGGCCATGACGATGGCCAGGGCCAGGATCATCACGCAGACGAAGGGAACGATGGAGCGATAGATGTCGTGGATGGTCACCTCCTTGGGTGCCATCGCCCGCATCAGGAACAGATTGTAGCCGAAGGGCGGCGTCATGTAGGCGATCTGGCAGGTGATCGTGTAAAGCACGCCGTACCAGATCAGATCGAAGCCAAGAGCCTTGACCAGCGGCACATAAAGCGGCGCCACGATGACCAGCATCGCGGTGTCGTCCAGAAAGGTACCCATGATCAGGTAGCTCAGCTGCATCATGATCAGGATCTGCCATGCCGACAGGCCCAGACGGTCGACAAAGAAGCCTTCGATCGACTTCACCGCGCCCAGTCCGTCGAACACCGCGCCGAAGGCGAGTGCGGCAAGGATGATCCACATGAACATGCAGGAAATCGCCAGCGTTTCGCGCGTCGCCGTTTCGAACACGGCCCACGTGAAGCGCCCCTTGATGATCGCGGCAAGAACCGAGGCCATGGCACCCACGACCGAGCTTTCCACCAGACTCGTGTACCCCGTCACGAAGGGCACCATCATCGACACGAAGATGATCAGCGGCAGAAGGCCAGCCCGCAATAGCCGCAGCTTTTCGGCGCGCGTGATCTGCGCGCGCTCCTCGGCCGACAGAACGGGGCCCAGGCTGGGCGTCACCTTGCAGCGCAGCCAGATGTAGAGGATGAAGAGCGTCGCCATCATCAGGCCGGGGAACACGCCCGCAAGCCACAGCTGGCCGACCGGCTGTCGGGCGATCATCGCGTAAAGAACAAGTACCACCGACGGCGGGACAAGGATGCCAAGGCTCGATCCGGCCTGGATGACCCCGGTCACCATCAGCTTGTCGTAATTGCGCCTGAGCAGCTCGGGCAGCGCGATGGTGGCGCCGATCGCCATGCCCGCGACCGACAGCCCGTTCATCGCCGAGATCACTACCATCAGTAGGATCGTGCCGATGGCAAGCCCGCCGGGCACCGGACCCATCCAGACGTGGAACATGCGGTAAAGGTCGTCCGCCAGGCGGCTTTCGGACAGCACGTAGCCCATGAAGATGAACATCGGCAGCGTCAGCAGCGGATACCACTTCATCAGTTTCATCGCGGCGGCAAAGCCCAGATCCGAACCGCCGACACCCCAGAGGGAAACCGACGCAAGCACGGCGACGAAGCCGATCGCCCCGAAGACGCGCTGCCCCGTCATCATCATCAGCATCATCGTCGAGAACATCATGATCGCGATCATGTCGTATGACATGTCAGAGCTCCTCTCCGCGCAGTTTGGCCACGTCCTTGAAGAAAAAGGCGATGGCTTGAAGCAGCATCAGAGAGATGCCAACGCACATGATGATCTTGATCGGCGCGACGTAGGGGCGCCAGGCCGTCGGGCTGCGTTCGCCGTATTCCAGCGAATAGGCGGTGCTTTCGATTGCGCCGTAGAGAAGAACGCCAAGATAAAACAGCAGCGCGAAGACCGAGAAGGCATCCACCCAGGCCCGCGTGCGGTCCGACCAGCTATGGTAAAGCAGGTCCATGCGGACGTTGCTGTCGAGCTGGAGCGAATAGGGGCCGCCCAGCATGTAATAGGCGACCATGATGAACTGGGCCATTTCAAGGGTCCAGATCGCGTTCTGATTGATAAGCTTGCTGATCGAAGACCAAAGAAGGACGCCCATCAGCAGGAACAGAAGATACATGGACATGCGCCCGACGCGGTAGTTCACCGCATCGACTGTTCGCACATAGGTCTTGATCCAGTTCGGCATGTCAGTGCGCCGCCCTTTCCCCTGTCTTCGCCACCATCCGCGAAAGCGCCGCGCGCAGCACCGGGGCAAGGCGCGCGGCCATCTCTGCGACCGCCGCGCCGTCGCCAAGCAGGTCGTTCCTGATCTCAAGCATGACGTGGGCCAGCCCGTAGGGCGTCGCCTGCAGCCTGAGCGTGTGGGTGACGCCGTCGGCGGCGGAATACGGGTCGTTCAACCGGCAAATAAGCCCGGTGCGCCCCTCTGCCTCTGCCAGAACGGCCTCTGCGAATTCCGGGTCCGCGTCATGGATGATGCCAAGCTCGACGTCCCGCCGTTTGCCGAAATAGACGGGGGTGAAGCTGTGGACGGTCACGATGACCGGCGGCCTACCCGCCGCAAGTCGATGTGCGATCGCGTCGTGCAGGGCCGCATGAAAGGGAAGGTAGATCTGTTCGGTGCGCCGCGCGCGTTCGTTGCCCGAGATTTCGGCATTTCCGGGAACGTCAAAAAGCTCGCTTTTCGCGGCCATGGCGCCCGGTGCGTGCGGCGGGCGGTTCAGATCGTAGATCAGACGTGAGATCCCCGCGGACACGAGCGGCGCATCAAGCGCCCCGGACAGGGCCCGCGCCAGTGCCAGAGCGCCCGGATCCCATGCGATATGCGCGACCCGGGCCGACTTGGACAGCCCCAGGGTTCCGAACGCGCTTGGAAAGTGGTTGGAGGCGTGTTCGCACACGATCAGAAACGGACCGCCGCCTTCGCGGTTCTCAATCGTGACGACTGGAAGTGGCCCGTCTGTCGCCGTCATTGCGCGGCATCCCCCGATTCACGGCCCAAGGCTCACCCGCAGGCGCATTTCTGTCAAGATATTTTCTTGTCGGAAATTTCTGTTACAATCTTTTCCGTGGGCACCGGGGATGGGCCACGAAGGTGGCCGAAAGCCGCTCGGAAAAGGAGTTGGATCATGCCGGGCAGCGCGCAGACGGTGGAGCAACAGATCCGGGCGCGGTTCGACACCCTCACGCGAAGCGAGCGACAGCTGGCCTTGCACATCACGCGGCACTACCCCGTTGCCGTTCTCGGTTCGATCACGGCTCTTGCGAGAGAGGCCGAGGTGTCGACGCCGACCGTGGTGCGATTGGCGCAGAAGCTTGGCTACAAGGGCTACCCGGATTTTCAGGCCACCGTCCGGGCCGAGGTTGAGGAGCGTCTGATCTCGCCTCTTGTCAAGCACGACCGGTGGGCGGGCGGTGTGCCGGATACCCATATCCTCAACCGCTTCGCCGACTCTGTCGTGGGGAACCTGCAGGCGACCCTGGGCCAGATCGACCACGCCGAGTTCGACGCCATCGCGGCGCTGATGGCAGATCGGAACCGAAAGATCTACGCGATGGGCGGGCGGATCACCCATGCGATGGCAGACTACTTCGTGACGCATATGAAAGTGATCCGCCAGAACGTGACGCTGATTTCTGACATGTCGAACGCCTGGCCGCCCGCGCTGATCGACATGGCGCCGGGTGACGTGCTTCTGGCCTTCGATATCCGGCGCTATGAAAACAACGTGCTGACGCTTGTTGAAATGGCGGCCGACCAGGGGGCAGAGGTCGTGCTGATCACCGATCAATGGGTTTCGCCCGCCGCCGAGCGCGCGCGCTTCAGGCTATCGGCGCATATCGAGGTGCCCTCTGCCTGGGACTCGACCGTCGCGATCCAGGTGCTTGTGGAAACCTTGATGGCCGAAATCCAGCGCCTGACGTGGGAAGACACCCAGGCGCGGATGAAGCGGCTTGAGGAACTTTATGCCCGCGCGCGGTTCTTCCGGCGCGGAAAGTAAGCGTCCGGAGCCGGCGCGGTCAGCCCTTGCCCTCGTCGCGCACGATCTCGATCTTCACCTTGGTGACGAATGCGGCCAGCGCGCCGATCACGGCCAGAAGCGGCGCGGCAAGAACGACCGCGCCCCCGGCGATCGCGCCGATGGTCAGCGGCACCTCGAGCACGAGATCGCCATCGGGTTCGGTGATGCGGATGCGCTTGACCTGTGCGTCGGCGGCAAGCTCCTTCACGCGGGCCACAAGCTCATCCCCCGCCACTTCGATCTCTTCGGTCCAGCTGCGCTTCTTGTGATGGTCGGTGTTCCAGTCATCGTCCGGCATCTGAGAGCTCCGTTTCATGAGATGGTGTCAGGCTGAGGCGAGTCGGGTCGGTTGTCCTTGACGGGGATCAAGGCGGGACGCGGGCCGCGCGATTGCAAAGCGGACGCGCCGGGCTACAACTGATCCGTCGCGCCACCGTTTGAAGGAGATGCAGAATGGACCCGGTCAGCGGCGGATGCCTGTGCGGCGATGTCCGCATCGAGGCGCGGGGGCGGCCCTGGCGGGTCGGCCTGTGCCATTGCCTGGATTGCCGCAAGCATCACGGAGCGCTGTTCCACGCCTCGGCCATCTTCCCCGAGGATGCGGTGACGGTGACGGGCCGGACGCGGGCCTTTGCCGGACGGCATTTCTGCCCGCGCTGCGGATCGTCGGTCTTCAGCCGAAGCGGCGACGAGGTGGAGGTGAACCTCGGCGCACTCGACGCGCCCGACTGGTTTGTCCCCACCTACGAGCTCTGGACCATCCGACGCGCAAGCTGGCTGCCGCCGTTTCCGGTCAAGCGCAGCTATGAACGGAACCGGGAGGGGGCGGGGCGGGAAGAGGGGTGAGGGAGTGGCGACACGCCGCCGGACCGCTTCTCTGCGCCGCAACATTATGTGCTTGACCTTGCCATGCCATTCGCCAGATTTCGCCTGGGGGCCCAACCTTGAATGACGTAAGGAATTGAAAATGAAAGTAACAATTAGGGTTGTTCTTGCGCTCGCCGTGCTGTCGGGATGCGTGCCGACGACGGCCACCGTCAGTGATTACAATGGTGCCAGCGTTAAGGTGCAGACGTCGAATTTGGCCCCGGCCAAAGAACAAATGGCCGTTGCGCAGAAGGAAGCGGACCGCATCTGCGCGATTGGCACAAGCAAGAGTGCGGAATACGCATCCACCCGGCAACTGCCGGATTACGTGGCCGAGCACCTGTTTCTCTGCCTCTGACCCAAGGGCCTGCGTTGGATGTTCAACGCAGGCACCCTCTATGGCTCAACGGGTGAACTTCTTGTACTTCACCCGCTTCGGCTCGACGCTGTCCGGCCCCAGGCGGCGGATCTTGTCTTCCTCGTAGGCCTCGAAGTTGCCCTCGAACCATTCGACATGGGCCTCGCCCTCGAAGGCGAGGATGTGGGTGCAGAGGCGGTCAAGGAAGAAGCGGTCGTGCGAGATGATGACGGCGCAGCCGGCGAAATCGTCCAGCGCGGCTTCGAGCGCCTGCAGCGTTTCAACGTCAAGGTCGTTGGTCGGTTCGTCAAGCAGCAACACGTTGCCGCCCGATTTCAGCAGTTTCGCCATGTGAACGCGGTTGCGTTCACCGCCCGAAAGCAGCCCCACCTTCTTCTGCTGGTCGCCGCCCTTGAAGTTGAAGGACGAACAATAGGCGCGGGAGTTCACGGTCACGTCGCCCAGCTCGATCTGTTCGGCCCCGCCCGAGATCTCCTCCCACACCGTCTTGTTCGCATCAAGCGCGTCGCGCGACTGGTCGACATAGGACAGCTTGACGGTGTCGCCGTAGCTGACCGCGCCCGCGTCGGGCTGTTCCTGACCCGTGAGCATGCGGAAGAGCGTGGTTTTCCCCGCGCCGTTCGGGCCGATCACGCCGACGATGCCGCCGGGCGGCAGCGCGAAGGACAGATCCTCGATCAGCTGCTTGTCGCCCATGTGCTTCTTCAGCCCCTCGACCTCGATCACCTTGCCGCCAAGGCGCGGGCCGTTGGGGATGACGATCTGGGCGGAGGTGATCTTTTCGCGTTCGGACTTCGACGCCATTTCCTCGTAGGCGTTGATACGCGCCTTCTGCTTGGCCTGACGGGCCTTGGCGCCGGCGCGGATCCACTCGAGTTCCTTTTCCAGCACCTTCTGGCGGGCCTTGTCCTCGCGCGCTTCCTGTTCCAGCCGCTTGGCCTTCTGTTCGAGCCAGGCGGAATAGTTGCCCTCGTAGGGAATGCCCCGGCCGCGGTCGAGTTCGAGAATCCAGCCGGTGATGTCATCTAGGAAGTAGCGGTCGTGGGTGACGATCAGGATCGTGCCCTTGTACTCGATCAGGTGCTTTTGCAGCCAGGCGATGGTTTCCGCGTCCAGGTGGTTGGTCGGTTCGTCGAGCAGCAGCATGTCGGGCGCTTCCAGAAGCAGCTTGCAGAGCGCGACCCGGCGCTTTTCGCCGCCCGAAAGGCTGTCGACCTGCGCGTCGTCCGGCGGGCAGCGCAGCGCCTCCATCGCGACATCGACCTGGCTGTCGAGATCCCAGAGGTTCTCGGCGTCGATCTCGTCCTGGAGTTGCGCCATCTCCTCGGCGGTTTCGTCCGAGTAGTTCATGGCCAGCTCGTTGTAGCGCTCCAGCTTGGCTTGCTTGGCCTTCACGCCTTCCATCACGTTGCCGCGCACCGTCAGGCTTTCGTCAAGCTGGGGTTCCTGCGGAAGGTAGCCGACGGTCGCGCCCTTGGCGGCCCAGGCCTCGCCCGAGAAGTCCTTGTCGATGCCGGCCATGATGCGCAAAAGCGTCGATTTACCGGCGCCGTTGACGCCCACGACGCCGATCTTGACGCCCGGCAGGAAGTTCAGGCGGATGTTCTCGAAACACTTCTTGCCGCCGGGATAGGTCTTGGAGACGCCATCCATGTGATAGACGAATTGGTAAGATGCCATGAGAGTGCCTCGTCGCGCTGAAATCCGGGTCTGGGGCGTTCTATCCGGGCGAAGGGGGCGGCGCAACGGGGCTAAGTCGGCGCATGTTTTGTCGTAGGGCGCCCTTTGCCCTACACTGGGTCCAGCAGAGGGAGGGTGTGGTGATGAAACTTGCCGTGGTGCAGGTTCCGCCTGTCTATCTCGACAAGGCCGCATCGCTTGAGCGGGCGGTGGAGCTTGTCGGGAAGGCCGCGGCAGAGGGCTGCCGGATGATCGTCTTCCCCGAGGTCTGGTTGCCGGGATACCCGAGCTATGTCTGGCGTCTGAAGCCCGGCGCGGGGATGCTGGCCACGGACACGCTCTTCGCGCGATCCCAGGCGAATTCGGTCGATCTGGAGCGCGATGACCTGGCGCCACTGCGCCAGGCGGCGGCCGAACATGGCGTCGTGGTGGTGATGGGACACCAGGAGGTCGACGGGCGCTTCAGCGGCAGCACGCTTTTCAACAGCGTGGCGATCATCGACGCGGATGGCCGCATCCTCAACAATCACCGCAAGCTGATGCCGACAAACCCCGAGCGCATGGTCTGGGGGTTTGGCGACGGCTCCACGCTCAATGTCGTGGAGACCGCGGTGGGCCGGGTCGGCGCCCTGATCTGCTGGGAAAACTACATGCCGCTCGCGCGGTTCGCGCTTTACGCGCAGAACATCGACATCTACCTGGCCCCGACCTGGGACAGCGGCGACACCTGGCTGGCCACCATGCAGCACATCGCGCGCGAGGGCGGGTGCTGGGTCGTCGGTTGCGCCACCGCGCTGGAACTGTCGGATATTCCGGCCGACCTGCCGTTCCGAGAGGAGCTGTTCCAGGAGACCGAGGGCTGGATCAATCCCGGGGATGCGGTGGTCTACCGGCCCTTCGGCGGATGTATTGCGGGTCCCATGCGGCGTGAAAAGGGGCTTCTGACCGCAGAGATCGATGTCGCGCAGGCGCGCGCCTCGCGCCGGAAGTTCGATGTCGCGGGCCATTATGCCCGGCCCGACGTGTTCACGCTTGAGGTCCATCGCGCGCGCCAGGTGCCGGTGCGCTTCGAAGGGTAGGCGTGCGGTCGGCAGGCCCCGCGTGCCAGCCGTTGGCTCGGCGCGCAAGCATCTTGACCTCGGCACTGGCGGGCGACAGTAAGGTTGCGCGCAGATCGAGGCGGGGATGAGGGCCGGATTTCCAACAGCCGTTGCGGGCCAGACCATAGGCCTACTGGGCGGGTCCTTCGACCCGGCCCATGCCGGTCACGCGCATATCACCCGCGAGGCGATCAAGCGCATCGGCCTGGATCGTGTCTGGTGGCTGGTGTCGCCTGGCAATCCGCTGAAGGCGCGCCAGCCGGCGCCCATGGCGGACCGGATCGCGCGGGCGCGGGCGGTGATGGACGATCCGCGGGTCATCATCAGCGATCTCGAGGCGCGCCTTGGTACGCGGTACACGGCCCAGACACTGCGCCGGCTTGGGGCGCTTTATCCCGGCGTCCGCTTCGTCTGGCTGATGGGGGCCGACAACCTGGTGCAGTTCGACCGCTGGCAGGACTGGGAATGGATCATGCGGAACGTCCCCATCGGGGTCTTTGCCCGCCCCGGCGCGCGGCTTGCCGCCCGGGGCGCGCGCGCGGCAGAGGAATTCGACCGTTACCGGCTTCCCGGAGAGGCTGCTCGCCTGTTGCCCAAGGCGCATCCGCCCGCCTGGTGCTTTCTGGATGTCCCGATGGTCGATGTGTCGTCAAGCGCGATCCGGGCGCGGGGCGATTGGCGCCAGGGGGCTTGAACGCGGGCGCGGGCAGGGGGATAGTCCGGGCAGATTGGAACGGCGCCACGCCGGGGAGGGGCAGAGCGCATGGATCGGCGGCTATTCGTGGGACTGCTGGCATCGGGTCTTGCAACCCGCGCCTTCGCCGACGCGCCGCTGACAGGGATCCGCCCGGTCGCGCGGCCAGCGGCCTTGCCGGCCAGCGCCTCAGTCCCCAAGGGCTCTGCCGCTGATCTGGTCGCGAAGGCGAAGCTGGGCGGGCAGACAACTTTCGCGCTTTGCGATCTTGAAACCGGACAGTTGATCGAGGCTATGGAGCCCGGCCTTGGCATGCCGCCTGCGAGCACCGCCAAGGCCATCACGTCGCTCTTCGCATTGGAGCATCTGGGGGCGGGTTATCGCTTTTCCACGCGCCTGATCGCGACCGGGCCGGTAAACGGCGCTACCATAGACGGCGATCTTGTGCTTGCCGGTGGCGGCGATCCGACGCTGACCACGGATGGCCTGGCCGAGATGGTCTACGCCTTGGCAAAGCTGGGTGTTCGCGGGATTTCCGGGCGGTTTCGCGTGTGGGGTGGCGCGCTGCCCTACGTGCGCGAGATCGACCCGGATCAGCCCGACTGGCTGGGCTACAATCCTGCCGTGGCCGGGTTGAACCTGAACTTCAACCGGGTGAACTTCACCTGGAAACGCAAGGGCCAGGACTATTCGATCGGCATGAATGCCGAGGACCGCCGCTTCGTTCCGCCTGTGACCGTCGCCCGCGTACGATTGGCTGAACGGGATCTGCCTGTATACGCCTACGACGAACAGGGCGGTTTCGAGGACTGGAGCGTTTCGCGCAACGCCCTGGGCGGCGGGGGAAGCCGGTGGCTGCCGGTCCGTCATCCAGACCTTTACGCTGGCGATGTCTTCCGTGCGCTGTCGGCAGGGGCCGGGATCAAGCTGCCGCCGCCTGAAACCGTTGATGCGAAACCCGCGGGAACGGTCCTGGTCGAGCATGGCAGCGACGATCTTTCGGATGTGCTGCGCCAGATGATGCGCTATTCCACGAACCTGACGGCAGAGGCCGTGGGGATGGCCGCTTCCTCGCGGCGCGGCGTCAACCGTCACGCGGATTCGGGGCCGGAGATGGCAGCCTGGCTGCAGGGCCGCGCGGACGTCAGGGGCGCGAATTTCGTCGACCATTCCGGGCTTGGCGGGACTTCCCGGATTTCGGCTGCGGCGATGGCGCAGGCGCTTGTGCGTCTGGGGCCGGGCGCACGGCTGGCCGGCCTGATGAAGGACATGGGCATCGAGCAGAACGGCGAGAGATTCCCCGCGACGGTGAAGGCCAAGACCGGAACGCTCAACTTCGTGTCCGCGCTGGCCGGGTACTTCACGGCGCCGAACGGGCGCGACATGGCGTTCGCCATCTTCTCTGCGGACACGCAAAGGCGCGACGCGCTCAGCGAGGCGGAGCGCGAAAGGCCGAAGGGTGGGAAGGCCTGGGTGAAACGGGCGCGGGTCCTGCAGCACGACCTGATCGCCCGCTGGTCCAAGATCCACGGCGCGTAGGGCGCAGGGCGACCCCGGTCAAAGTCCGTAGCGCGCCGCGGTCAGGCCGTCGAAGCTGATGTCGGGCGTGCGCCCGAGCACGAGGTCGGCCACTGCGCGCCCCGATCCGGCGGCCATCGTCCAGCCAAGCGTTCCGTGTCCGGTATTCAGGAACAGGTTCGGGTATCGTGTCGGGCCAAGGATGGGCGTGCCGTCGGGCGTCATCGGCCTGAGGCCGGTCCATCCCTCCGCCCGGTCGATGTCTCCGCCCTGCGGGAACAGATCGCCGATCACATGCCTGACCGTGGCCGTCGCGTTGGGGCCGAGCCGGTTGGAATAGCCCGCGATCTCCGCCGTGCCCGCCACGCGGATGCGGTCGCCCAGCCGCGTGATCGCGACCTTGTGGGTTTCATCCATGATGGTCGATTGCGGCGCGCCCGCGTCATCCGTCACCGGCAACGTCACCGAATACCCCTTGACCGGATAGACCGGCAGGCGAAGGTCGATCGGGTCCAACAGCCGGGGGGCGTGGCTGCCCAGTGCGCAGACATAGGCATCGCCCGTGACAAGGCCCAGCTTGTCCGTCTTGACGCCCTTGACCCGGTCACCCTCGATCCGGATCATTTCGATCTTCTGTCCGTAGTGAAACCGAGCGCCGAGCGCTGCGGCCTTTTCCGCCAGTGCCATCGTGAACATGCGGCAATCGCCGGTCCGGTCGGCGGTCAGGCGCAGGCCGCCCACGAACTTGTCCCGAACAAGGGCAAGCGCGGGTTCGGCGGCGATGCAGCCGTCGGGGTCGAGCACCTCGAAAGGGCTGTCGAACTCGGCAAGGATATCCTGGTCCGCCTTCGACGCCTTCATCTGCTTTTCCGTGCGGAAAAGCTGCAGCGTGCCCTGTTCGCGGCCGTCGTATTCGATGCCCGTTTCGGAGATCAGGTCGGGCATGACGTCGCGCGAATAGTTCGAAATGCGGACCATGCGCGACTTGTTCACGGCGTAGGAGGCGTCGTTGCAATTCATCAGCATCTGCGCGCCCCACTTCCACATGCGCGGGCTGATCAGCGGCCAGATGAAAAGCGGCCGGCGCTTCATGAAAAGCCATTTCAGCGCCTTCATCGGGACGCCGGGTGCAGCCCAGGGCGAAGACATGCCATAGGAAAGCTCGCCCGCGTTGGCGTAGCTGGTTTCCAGGCCGGGTCCCGGTTGCCGGTCCAGAACAACCACTTCCGCCCCCGCCTTGGCAAGGTAGTAGGCCGTTGTGACGCCAATCACGCCAGCGCCCATCACAATGATTCTCATGGCTTTATCCCGATCCAGATTTCGCGCGCCGCTAGCATAGCAGAAGGCACCCCGCAATCGAGCGGGGCTGCTGGACTCATGGTTGCCTTGCAGGTGGACTGGTGGCCGGCAATCAGAGCGTGAGGTGTCTTGCGCGCGCTCCACGCTCGATCGCGGCGGCGTGCAGGCGGTCGATGTTCAGTTCGTGCCGCACCTCGGCAAGAAGGCGCAGTTCGTCCTGGCCCAACATGCCATCGGCCGCGGCGACGTCGCAGGCAAGGGCGTAGGCGGTTTCCCAAAGCCTGTCGGGCAGAGCATCGCGCACCATCGCGAAAAGCGTGTCCAGTCCGTCATCATCTTCCATCAGCCGATAGACGGTCTGGGCGACCTCCTTGATCGTGTCGATGTCGTAGTCGGCGAAGATCGGCAGGTGGTTCACCTGGCGTTCGATCGCCACGAGTTCCGACGTGCGGATGGTTTGATCAGAGATTGAAACGGTGACCATGATCGCGACAAGCGCATCCTGGGGGGTGAAGGCGGGAAGGGTGTGCGTCACGTTCAAAGTCCTTGATATGCCGAGGGGCAAATTATTGACGATCCGTCCCCCGTTCAATAGGAGACGGAGTTTGCGGCACATGCGATGCCGCGGTTTCGGGAAATATTGTCATGTCTTCTTTGCGCGATGCCGCGATGAACTCCAAAGCCTGGCCTTTCGAGGAAGCGCGCCGCGTGCTCAAACGCTATGAGAAGAAGGCGCCCGAAAAGGGCTACGTCCTGTTCGAAACGGGCTATGGCCCTTCGGGCCTTCCCCATATCGGCACCTTCGGCGAGGTGCAGCGCACGACGATGATCCGCCGCGCGTTCGAGATCATCTCGGACATTCCGACCCGGCTCGTCTGCTTTTCCGACGATCTTGACGGGATGCGAAAGGTGCCGGACAACGTGCCCCAGCAGGAGATGCTGAAGGAAAACCTTCAGCGCCCGCTGACCTCGGTTCCCGACCCGTTCGGCGAATTCGAAAGCTTCGGGCACCACAACAACGCAATGTTGCGCCGGTTCCTGGATACCTTCGGGTTCGAGTACGAGTTCATCAGCGCGACCGACTTCTACAGGTCCGGCCAGTTCGACGAGATCCTTCTGCGCTGCTGCGAGAAGTACGACGACATCATGAAGATCATGCTGGCCTCGCTGCGCGAGGAACGCCAGCAAAGCTATTCCTGCTTCCTGCCGATCCACCCAGAGACCGGCCGCGTGCTTTATGTGCCGATGAAGAACGTCGACGCCGCGAAGGGCGAGATCACCTTCGACGACGAAGATGGACGGGAATGGACGCTGCCCGTGACGGGCGGCAACGTGAAGCTGCAGTGGAAGCCCGACTTCGGCGCCCGCTGGGCGGCGCTTGGCGTCGACTTCGAGATGTACGGCAAGGACCATTCGACCAATACGCCGATCTATGATGGTATCTGCGAGGTTCTGGGCGCGAAGGCCCCGGAGCACTTCACCTACGAGCTTTTCCTGGACGAGCAGGGGCAGAAGATTTCGAAGTCCAAGGGCAACGGCCTGACCATCGACGAATGGCTGACCTATGCCTCGACCGAAAGCCTTGGCTACTTCATGTACCAGAAGCCCAAGACGGCGAAGCGGCTCTGGTGGGATGTGATCCCCAAGGCGGTGGACGAGTACCACCAGCAGCTTCGCGCATTTCCGGATCAGGACCAGGCGGGCAAGCTAGCCAACCCGGTCTGGCACATCCATAACGGCAACCCGCCGGCCTCTGACATGGTGGTTCCGTTCGCGATGCTTCTGAACCTTGCCAGCGTTGCCGGCGCCAAGGACAAGTCCGGGCTGTGGGGCTTCATCCGCCGCTACGCGCCCGAAGCGACGCCGGACAACAACCCGCAGCTTGACCAGGCGGCGGAATTCGCCGTGCGCTATTTCAACGACTTCGTCGCGCCCTCGCGCAACTTCCGGGCGCCGAGCGACAAGGAACGGGCCGCGATGGAGGATCTCGTCGCGCGGCTCAGGGCATGGGACGGCGGCCTTGACGCGGAGGCGTTGCAGTCGACGGTCTTCGCCGTCGGCAAGGAGCACGGGTTCGAGCCTTTGCGCGATTGGTTCACGGCCCTCTACGAGGTCCTTCTGGGAGCGTCCCAGGGACCGCGTTTCGGCGGCTTCATCGCGCTTTACGGGATTTCGGAAACGATCGCCCTGATCGAAAAGGCGCTGTCTGGGGACATGGCGGCCTAGTGCCGCCACACCTTCCACCAGCCGTGCCAGCGGCAGGACAGGCCGCTTGCCGGTTCGCTGAAGAAGCGCGATCCCAGGGCATCGGCCGCTGATAGCAGGCGATCCTTTTCCTGCTGCGCGGTGGCGATGAAGTCCGATCCGCCCTCGACGCCTTCAAAGGCCTCGATCAGGAACGCGAGATCGCGAGCTTCGCCAAGCCGTTCCCCCAGGGCATCTGCAGCGGCAACATGATGTGCCATCATCTCGGGCCAGATCGGCGCAAGCAGGCGCGCGTGATACCAATGGTCCTTGGCGCGCTTGCGCCATTGATGAAGTGTCTCGCCACCAGGGGCCTTCCGGGCGGCGTCCATTGCCTTCTGGGCCGCGATCCAGCTGCGCTCCAATCCCGGCAAAAGCGCGTCGAAGCCTTTTTCCGTGACCTTCCAGTTTCGGGATCGTTCGCAAATTTCCTGCAAGAGCCGCGCGTGTTCTGCCAGTGCCGCCTCTGCCTCTTCGGGGGTTGGTTGCGCCGGAGGCTGCACGACGGCATCGCGCAGCGCCTCGCGCGCCTCGAACGGGACATAGACGCGGCGCGATAGCGCGTCGAAAGTTTCCGCAAGCGCATGGCTGTCGCGCAGGTCCGAGATCACGCGGCCGGCGGCGCGCAATGCCTGGTTCTCGCGCTCGAAACCCTTGAAATTGGGACGGACCAGCCGGATCAGCGCTCGCGTCTTCTTGATGTTCTTGCGCAGTTCGCGAACGCGTTCTTGCTGCGGGCGCTCTGCGTCGGCGATCAGAGCCAGAGAGGCTTCGATGCGGTTACGGGCAAGGCGGCGGACCGACTTCGTGATGGACTCGTCCTTGTCCGGGAAGGCGAATGGCATTTTTGATCCGTGTTATCTGACGCGGAAGATTGCGACCGGCGTATTTGACAACATCCAGGTAACGCCCATGTGACGGCGCGCGGTGGCTTCATCCGCGCGATAGGAGTCTGATGATAGCACTCATGCCCGGGGGCTGACGTCCCCGCCTTCGGCACGAGTGTTCCATTTCGCGACAGATGGCGGCTGAAGCCCCCTTTGGGGGGTAGCGGACCACTTGTCCCGAAGGGTGGCGATCACAGGGGATTCACGGGATGAACAAGGCGATCACGGATGGGCTGGCGCTGATGCCGCCTGCTTTCGAAGACGGGCTCGACATGTGGTCGAGAGAGGATGGCACGCCGGGATCGGCCACCTACGAGGGGTCCGCGAACGCGGCGCTGGTCACGGCGGACCAGGATTTCGGCGCCTGCCTTGAGATGATCAAGACCGATACGACGCAGAAGCTGCGCTGCATGGTCGAGACTCCCGTCCTGCCCGGTTGCTACCTGCGCGTGACGGCGCGCGTGAAGGCGATCAGCGGCAACCTGCCCGCGGTCCGAATTGCCGCTTGGGCAGGCACGTCGGGCAACGCGCACCTGGCCGGCGTGGCCGAGACCGGCCCTGGCGTGGCACTGACCGCCTACGGCAAGGTCGAAACCGTCCAGGCAATAATCGGGACCGGCGCGCGCCAGGGCGTGGACATGGCCTGGGGAGCGTCGGCGATCTTCTGCCATGTGGGCCTTGACCTGACGGGGGCCAACGGCGGCGTCGTTCGGATCGACGACATCGAGGTCGAGGACGTCACCTCGGCCTTCCTGCGCGACCTCATGGATTGGGTGGATGTGCGCGATTATGGCGCGAAGGGCGACGGCGCAACGAACGACGCCGCCGCATTCGATGCCGCGGACGCCGCCGCCGCGGCATCGGGGCGGACGCTGCTTGTTTCGTCAGGCAGCTACTTTCTGGACGCGGATGTGACGCTTGAAGCGCCCGTGCGGTTTCAGGGGACCCTGACCATGCCCGTCAACAGGCGGCTGGCGATCACCCGGAACTACACGCTTGACGCCTATATCGACGCGTTCGGTGACGAAGAGGAAGGGTTCCGCAAGGCGTTCCAGGCGCTGATCAACTTCACTGACCACGACTCGCTCGACATGGGCGGCCGAAGGGTCAACGTCACGGCGCCGATCGACATGCAGGCCGCGGTCAGCAACAAGACCACGTTTTTCACCCGGCGCGTGATCCGCAATGGCCAGTTCGAGGTCGAGGACGGGCCCGCATGGGCTCCGACCGTCGTGACCTCGATTGCGACCTACAGCACGTCGAGCGATACGACGCTGACCTCTGTCGCGAACATAGCCGGGATCGCGCCCGGATCGCTGGTTCAGGGGAATGGCGTCGGGCGCGAGGTCTATGTGACCTCGGTCAACGTCGGGGCCGGCACGCTGAAGCTGAGCAAGCCGCTGCACGATGCCGCGGGCACGCAGACGTTCACCTTCACGCGGTTCAAGTACGTGCTGGACTTCTCGGGCTTCTCCGCACTGGACAAGATGTCGCTGGCGGAAGTCGAAATCCAGTGCAACGGCGATGCGAGCGGCATCCTGCTGCCGCCATCGGGCAAGAATTTCCTGATCCGGGACTGTGCCATCAACCAGCCGCGGGATCGGGGCATCACCTCGCATGGCGATGGATGCCAGGGCATGGAGATCGACCGCTGCCAGTTCCTGTCCGCGGAAGTGTCGCTGCCGGCGCAGGACCGCGTTTCGATCCTGTTCAACACCAACGGGAACGACGTCAAGGTGCGGGAATGCCGCGCGGTTCGCTTCCGGCATTTCGGCGTCGTCGGCGGCAACAACAACCTTTTCATCGGCAACCACTTCTTCCAGGGCGACAACCAGTCGAACAGTGTGCGGCTGGCCGGCCTGGTGCTGGCCGGCAGCAACCTGTCCACGACGATCACCGGTAACTATGTCGACAACTGTTTTATCGAGGTCACGAACGAATACGAATCCGATCCGGGCTTTGCCAACCAGTTCTCCTTCGGGGGGCTGACGATCACAGGGAACACCTTCGTCGCCTCGGATGTGGCCAGATGGTTCAGCTGGATCGTGTTCAAGCCCTACGGTCCGGGACACTTCATCGAGGGGCTGAACCTGACGGGCAACACCTTCAAGGTCTTCAACGGGTCGATCGACCGGGTGGACAAGGTGGACACGACCTATGCCCAGCTGGACAACAGCCGGATGGAAAACATCCTGGTCCAGGGTAACACGTTCCGTTCGGTCGACTGGCCGATCGCCAACCCCGTGACGGTCGAACATGTGCAATCGACGACCGCGACGACCTGGACGATCGATCCTTCGGCGCGTCTGCCCTTCGGCGGGTGGGCCCGGAACGTGGACGCCATCGTCTCGGAAGGAGTGATCACCGGAAATACCGGCGAACGGCGCGCTGACATGCCCTATGTGACAGTAGAACAGGGGGCGGCCAAGCAGCAGGTCACGCTGCACTGGGCCAATCTATCGAAGGGGCGTGTTCACGTCAGGGTGCGCATGGACAATCCGACCTGACCATCGGCGGGCGCGACCGTCGCTGTAACACAGATGGCCGGTGGCGATGCGGATCGCGCGATGCATCCGCAACGCAGCCGGCCTTTTGCTTTGTCACATGGGCAAGTTTGGGCCCTGCACGCTCATCCGGCCGCGAAATCTGTACGAAGCAGCAGAAAAGCCTTGCCGAAGCCGGCGTTCAATGCGGCGCTTTCGATCTCGAAAACAACGAAATGAAAATCCGCGAAATCGGCGTAAAGCCCGGACTTCGGATGATCGGATAGCCATCTGGCACGGATCGCCGAATGCTCCGGCGCCTGGCGATCAACGAAACGTGCCCGTACCGAAAGCGTCAGGCGTGGATGGGTCAGCGGGTCGCCGCGTGATCCCGGCTCTCCGACAAGGAGCGAGGCCCTCGGGTCCGCCGCAAGCGCACGGGTGTGCACCGACAGATCCGAGATCAGAGTGACGGGCGCGCCATCAGGCGCAAGGCCGAACCCGACCCGGGTCACATGCGGGGTGCCAGTGTCGGGATGCAGCACGCCAAGAGCCGCGAAGCGTGCGGAACGCATCAGTTCCTGGGCCAGTTCCCGCGCTTCGTCGTCGGTTTCCCTGATGGGTGAGGGCTTGTCGGTCATTCCGGCACTCCACCTGGCTGGTTCGACGGCGCGCCTGGGCCTGGCAAGCTGCCTTCGCCATCCGCGACGTCAGGCGAATCACTGATTCGCGTGATCGCTAACAGGCACTGTTGCATCTGTTCGACATTCAATACCCCCTTTGCCGCGGGATTCGACGCTCCGCCCGCTTCCGGCGGCATTCCGCCTAAAACCGGCCGCGACCGCAACAGACATGATGCGGTAAATCCAATGAGAATTCGAGGATCAGTCAATAAATTTACAGATATCCTAGATTGCCTGTGAAAGAATTAACAGGAAAACGCAATCAATAAAATGGGTTACGTAATATTCGACAATTGGTTTACAGTGGCCGCGTGACACCTGGTGCCCGTGATCAGCCAAGCGGCGGCGTGAGGTGTCCCGTGGGGCGCAAATGACAAGTGGAGGATCATGCGATGGCCGGTAGAGATCAGGGTTCAGCCGAGGCGAATTCAAAGCATCCCATTCCTCCTGGTTTTGAAAACGCAGTGGTTACGCCTGATGCCTACAAGGCGATGTACGCCGCCTCGATGTCGGATCCCGAAGCCTTCTGGGGCGAGCAGGGCAAGCGCATCGACTGGATCACGCCCTACACCAAGGTGAAGAACACCAACTTCAACTTCGGAGAAGTGTCCATCAAGTGGTTCGAGGACGGCGTGCTGAACGTCGCGGCGAACTGCATCGACCGCCATCTGCCGACGCGTGGCGATCAGGTCGCGATCATCTGGGAGCCGGACGACCCCAGCACCCCGGCCAAGCACATCACCTACAACGAGCTGCACGAAAAGGTTTGCCGCATGGCCAACGTCCTGCTCAGCCAGGGCGTGATGCGTGGCGACAGGGTCGTGATCTACCTGCCGATGATCCCCGAGGCCGCCTACGCGATGCTGGCCTGCGCGCGGATCGGAGCCATTCATTCGATCGTCTTCGCGGGCTTCTCGCCCGACGCCCTTGCCAACCGGATCAATGACAGCGACGCCAAGCTGGTCATCACGGCCGACAGCGCTCCGCGCGGCGGCCGGCGCACGCCGCTGAAGGCCAACACCGATGCGGCCCTTCTGCACTGCAAGGACAAGGTGCGCTGCCTTGTCGTCAAGCACACCGGGGACCAGACCAGCTGGGTCGATGGTCGCGACGTCGACGTGCTGGCGCTGATGGAAACCGCGGCGCCCGACTGCCCGGTGCGTCCGATGGGGGCGGAAGATCCGCTGTTCATCCTCTACACCTCCGGCTCGACCGGCAAGCCCAAGGGGGTTGTCCACACCTCGGGCGGCTATCTGGTCTATGCCTCGATGACCCACCAGATGACCTTCGACTACAAGGACGGTGACGTCTTCTGGTGCACGGCCGACGTGGGTTGGGTGACCGGCCACAGCTACATCATCTACGGCCCGCTGGCGAACGGCGCCACGACGCTGATGTTCGAGGGCGTGCCGACCTATCCGGACGCGGGCCGTTTCTGGGCGGTTTGCGAAAAGCACAAGGTCAATCAGTTCTACACGGCGCCGACCGCCATCCGCGCTCTGATGGGCCAGGGGCCGGAGTGGGTGGAAAAGCATGACCTGTCGTCGCTGCGTGTGCTGGGCTCGGTCGGCGAACCGATCAACCCCGAGGCTTGGGTCTGGTACGACAAGTACGTCGGCAAGGGCAAATGCCCCATCGTGGACACCTTCTGGCAGACCGAGACCGGCGGCCACATGATCACCTCGCTCCCTGGCGCGATCGAGACCAAACCGGGCGCGGCCACGCTGCCGTTCTTCGGGGTGAAGCCTGCGGTGCTGACCGCCGAAGGTGGCCAACTGGTTGAGGGCAACGGGGTCGAGGGCGTGTTGTGCATCGCCGACAGCTGGCCCGGTCAGATGCGCACGGTCTGGGGCGACCACGAGCGCTTCCAGCAGACCTATTTCGAGCAATACAAGGGCTACTACTTCACCGGCGACGGCTGCCGCCGGGATGAGGACGGCTACTACTGGATCACCGGCCGGGTCGATGACGTGATCAACGTTTCGGGCCACCGCATGGGCACCGCCGAGGTCGAAAGCGCGCTGGTTGCGCATGCCAAGGTCGCCGAGGCCGCCGTCGTCGGCTATCCGCACGAGATCAAGGGACAGGGCATCTACGCCTATGTCACCCTGATGAACGATGTGGAACCGACCGAGGAGCTGCGCAAGGAGCTTGTCAAGTGGGTCAGGACCGAGATCGGGCCGATCGCCTCTCCCGACCTGATCCAGTGGGCACCGGGCCTGCCCAAGACCCGTTCGGGCAAGATCATGCGCCGCATCCTGCGCAAGATCGCGGAAAACGACTTCGGGGCTCTGGGCGACACCTCGACCCTGGCGGATCCGTCGGTCGTGGATGACCTGATCGACAACCGCATGAACCGGGGCTGAGGGCATGAGCGTTTCCACAGCACCCGCCGTCCTGATCCTTCTTGGCCCTCCGGGGGCCGGGAAGGGTACGCAGGCCCGCATGCTTGAAGAAAAGTTCGGGCTGGTCCAACTGTCCACCGGGGATCTTCTCAGGGCCGCCGTGGCCGCGGGAACGCCCGCGGGCCTTGCGGCCAAGACGGTGATGGAGGCGGGCGGTCTGGTCAGCGACGAAATCGTGCTTGCCATCCTGAAGGACCGCATGGCCGATCCAGATACCGCACGCGGCGTCATACTGGACGGATTTCCGCGCACGGCAGGCCAGGCCGAGGCGCTGGACAAGCTGCTGGCCGACGCCGGCGGCCGCGTGACCGCGGCGATCAGCCTCGAGGTCGATGACGCGGCGATGGTTGGCCGCGTGTCCGGCCGCTACACCTGCGCCGGCTGCGGCGAGGGATATCACGACGAATTCAAGCAGCCCGCGACGGCGGGCACTTGTGACAAATGCGGCGGCACGGCGTTCAAGCGCCGCGCCGACGACAATGCCGAGACGGTGCGTGCGCGGCTGGAAGCCTATCACGCCCAGACGGCTCCGCTGATCGCGCACTACCGGGCGATGGGGGTTCTTGAGACAATCGACGCGATGGGGACCATCGAGGCGATCGCCGAAGGGCTTGGCGCCATCGTCGGGCGCGTCTCGGCTTAGGGGAGGCCGGTTCCCCGTGAGGGGGGGCCGGAAACGAACGAGGGAGTTCAGGGAGTAACAACATGGCGGATAAATCTTCATCCAACGCCTATTGGGCTGCCAATATCCGGCTGATCAGGGTTCTCCTGATCGTCTGGGGCTTGGTGTCCTTCGGCTTTGGGATCTTGCTGCGCCCGATGCTGTCGGGTGTCGGGGTCGGCGGAACCGATCTTGGCTTCTGGTTTGCCCAACAGGGCTCCATTCTCGTGTTCCTGGTTCTGATCTTCGTTTATGCCGCGCGCATGAACAAGCTCGACCGTGAACACGGCGTGGAAGAATAAGGGAGAGCGGGGATAATGGATCAGTATACCCTTAACCTGCTGATCGTCGGCGCGACCTTCGCGCTGTACATCGGCATCGCCATCTGGGCCCGCGCGGGCTCGACGAGCGAATTCTACGCCGCCGGCCGCGGCGTTCACCCGGTCATGAACGGCATGGCCACCGGCGCTGACTGGATGTCGGCGGCATCGTTCATCTCGATGGCCGGCCTCATTGCCTTCGGCGGCTACGACACCTCGGCCTACCTGATGGGCTGGACCGGCGGCTATGTGCTGCTGGCGATGCTCCTGGCACCGTACCTGCGCAAGTTCGGCAAGTTCACCGTGCCGGAGTTCATCGGCGACCGCTTCTATTCGCCGACGGCGCGCCTTGTGGCGGTGGTCTGCCTGATCGTCGCTTCGGTCACCTACGTTATCGGCCAGATGACCGGCGTGGGCGTTGCATTCTCCCGCTTCCTGGAAGTGGAGAATTCCACCGGTCTCTACATCGGTGCGGGCATCGTGTTCATGTACGCGGTTCTTGGCGGCATGAAGGGCATCACCTACACGCAGGTCGCCCAGTATGTCGTCCTGATCATCGCCTACACGATCCCGGCGGTCTTCATCTCGCTGCAGCTGACCGGCAACCCGATCCCGGGCCTGGGCCTGTTCTCGAACGATGTCGCGACGGGTCAGCCGCTTCTGTCGACGCTTGAAGGGCTCGTGACCGATCTCGGCTTCAAATCCTACCTGAGCCAGTCCGACACGACGTTGAACATGGTTCTGTTCACGGCTTCGCTGATGATCGGTACCGCCGGTCTGCCGCACGTGATCGTCCGCTTCTTCACCGTTCCGAAGGTCGCCGACGCGCGCTCCTCGGCCGGCTGGGCGCTGGTGTTCATCGCGCTGCTTTACCTGACCGCCCCGGCGGTTGCGGCGATGGCGCGTCTGAACCTCATCAACACCTTCCATCCGAACGGCGTGGGTGAAGCCACCCTGACGCTCGCGGAAATCGAAGCTGGTGTGGATGCCCAGGGCAAGGACATCACCTGGGTGAACAACTGGGCGAAAACCGGTCTGCTGAAGTTCGACGACAAGAACGGCGACGGCATGATCCAGTATGTCGGCGACAAGGACGCCAACGAGCTGACCGTGAACAACGACATCATGGTTCTGGCCAACCCGGAAATCGCGAACCTGCCGGGCTGGGTCATCGCTCTGGTCGCCGCCGGTGGTCTTGCCGCCGCGCTCTCGACCGCAGCGGGCCTTCTGCTGGCGATCTCGTCGGCGATCAGCCACGACCTGATCAAGGGCGCGATCAACCCGAAGATCTCGGAACGGGGCGAACTGCTGGCGGCGCGTATCTCGATGGGTGTTGCCATCGCGGTCGCGACCTACCTCGGCCTCAACCCTCCGGGCTTTGCGGCCCAGACGGTGGCGCTCGCCTTCGGTCTTGCTGCGGCCTCGCTCTTCCCGGCGATCCTCATGGGGATCTTCTCGAAGCGCATCAACAACACCGGCGCCGTTGCCGGGATGCTGGCTGGCCTGCTTGTGACGGTTGTCTACATCTTCCTTCACAAGGGCTGGTTCTTCATCCCCGACACCAACAGCTTCACCGACGCCGATCCGCTGCTCCTGTCGATCAAGTCGACCTCGTTCGGCGCGGTTGGTGCGATCGTCAACTTCGTGGTTGCCTACGTGGTGTCCAACGCCACCGAGGAACCGCCGGTCGAGATTCAGGAACTGGTGGAATCGATCCGCGTCCCGAAGGGCGCAGGTGCGGCCACCGGTCACTGATCGGTCTGAAACACGGCGCGTCCCCTCGGGGGCGCGCCATCCTTGTGTAGGAGGTTCGGTTGAGCGACGTTGAAGGGATTGCCGCGTTTCTCGCAACCGTACACCCCTACGACAGCCTGCCGCGGGACGAACTGGCGCGTGTCGCCGGTTCCTTCAGCCGCAGGGAAACCCCGGCCGGGACCGAAATCTACGCGTTCGGCGATCCGATGTCCGGCCTGTTCCTGATCGAGGCCGGGGGCGTCGAGATACTGGACAGGAACGGCGGCCTTGTCTCGCTTCTGGGTGCGCGCAACTCGTTCGGCGAACGCGGGCTCTTGCGTGACGGCCTGGCGGTGACGACGGCGCGCACGACCGAGGACAGCCGGCTGCTGCTTTTGCCCGTCACTGAACTGCGTCGGTTGATTACAGGCTTTCCCGCCTTCGAACGGTTTTTCAACCGCGCGCGCGGAAGCGAGGCGCGCGCCAATGACCTGAGCGCGCGCAAGGTCGCCGATCTGATGGCGCGCGACCCGATCGCCTGCGGTCCGGACACGACCGTGACGAGCGCAGCGCAGCAGATGCGCGACGCGCATGTCTCAAGCCTTGGCGTGACCGACGATGCGGGACGGCTCTTGGGGATCGTCACGACGCGGGACCTGTCGAATCGCGTCCTGGCCGAGGGTCTGGACGGAACGGCGACGGTGCGCGCCGTCATGACCTCCGATCCGGTGACGCTGACGCCCGAGGCGCTTGGCACCGACATTCTCCACCTGATGCTGGAGCGCAAGATCGGCCACCTGCCCGTCGTGCGGGATGGCCGGTTTGCCGGCATGATCACCCAGACCGACCTGACCCGTTTCCAGGCACTGTCGTCAGCCGTCCTGATCCGCGATCTGTCGGATGCCGAAACCGTCGAGGAGATGGCGGCGGTGACAGCCCGCATCCCTTCGCTTCTGGTGCAGCTTGTGGGCGGCAACAACGCGCACGAGGTGGTCACGCGCCTTGTCACCGACATTGCGGACGCGGTCACGCGCCGCCTTCTGGCCCTGGCCGAGGCGGAACTGGGCGCGCCACCTGTCCCCTATCTCTGGCTGGCCTGCGGTTCGCAGGGGCGGCAGGAACAGACCGGCGTGTCCGACCAGGACAACTGCCTGATGCTCGACGATTCCGTGACCGCGGATGACATGGGCTACTTCCGCGATCTGGCCGTGCGGGTTTCGGACGGGCTGAACGCCTGCGGTTACGTCTACTGCCCGGGCGACATGATGGCGACGAACCCGCGCTGGTGTCAGCCCGTCAGCGTCTGGCGCGACTACTTCCGCGGCTGGATCGCCACGCCCAATCCAGAGGCGCAGATGCTCGCCTCGGTCATGTTCGATCTGCGCCCGATCGGCGGCGCGGCCAGCCTGTTCGGAGACCTGCAGTCCCAGACGCTTGAGTCGGCGTCGAAGAACTCGATCTTCGTTGCGCACATGGTTTCGAACTCGCTCAAGCATACGCCGCCGCTTGGCCTCTTGCGGGGGTTCGCGACGATCCGTTCGGGCGAGCATCGCAATCACATCGACCTGAAGCACAACGGGGTGGTGCCTGTCGCGGACCTGGCGCGCGTCTATGCGCTGCAGGGACGGCTGGCGCCTGCAAACACCCGCGCGCGCCTGCTGGCCGCGGCAGAGGCTGGCGTGATTTCCGCCTCGGGCGCGCGTGACCTGACCGAGGCTTACGACCTGATCGCGGAAACCCGGCTTGAAAACCAGTCCCGGCAGGTCAAGGCAGGGCGGAAGCCCGATAATTACCTTGCCCCCTCCGACCTGTCGGACTTCGAGCGCAGCCATCTGCGCGACGCCTTCGTCGTCGTGAGGACCATGCAGTCGGCTGTGGGGCAGGGCAAAGGCATGTTGGGATAGGACGGACGATGATCTGGGATCTTGTTGCGATGGTGACGGCGGGTGTCGGCGGGGCAGGGATCCTGCTGCTGGTCGCCAGGGTGCTGCGCGTGAAATTGCCCAGGTGGGCGGTTCCGGCGACGGCTGGCGTCGCGATGTTCGTCTTCGCGGTCTGGAACGAATACGCGTGGTATCCCCGCGTTCGCGATGCGCTGCCCGAAAGCGTCCGCATCGTCTCCGCTCCGGCCGACGCAGCGTTCTACCAGCCCTGGACCTATGCCTTCCCGATCGTCCGGCGCTTCCTTGCGGTCGATCTCGGGTCTGCCATCCATTCCGAGACCGAGCCGCAACAGTTCGTCGCCCCCGTGATGTTCATCGAACGCTGGACACCGGTCAGACAGCTGCCGTTCGCCTTCGATTGCGCGAACGGCCGTCGGACCGACGTCTTCCCGGGTGGCAGGATCGAGGACGCCGAATGGGTGACGCCTGGACCGGAGGACGACCTTCTGGCCACGGCCTGCGCGGGAGGATGACATGGCGGACAGCGCGACGAAGCCACGGGTTCTGGTTGTCGAGGACGAAGACAATATCGCCATCGCGCTTGATTATCTGCTGACGCGAGAGGGTTACGCGCACGACCGCGTCGCGAATGGCTCCGAGGCGATGCCCCGGATCCGTTCGGATCGTCCGGACGTGGTTCTGCTGGACGTGATGCTTCCCGAAGTCTCCGGCTACGAGATCTGTCAGGACATCCGCATGGACCCTGACCTGCGCGGGGTCAAGATCCTGATGATGACGGCCCGCGGCTCGGCGATGGAGCGGCGAAAGGGGCTTGCCTTGGGGGCCGACGGCTTCATCGCGAAACCCTTCGAACTGAAAGAACTGCGCGAGGAGCTCAGGCGGCTGATCTCTGACGAGGGGAACGCAGATGCTTGAGAAACTGAGCCTCAGGCTCAGGGTCTTTCTGTTCTTTGCCTTTCTGGCGGTGGGTAGCACGGCCGCGATCGTTCTGGGACTGTGGGTCGGATACCACCGGATCGAAAGCGCGGGTCCCATGTCGGCATTCGTCATGGCCGGCCTGGTCTCAGGCTTTGCGATTATGGGCCTGTGTGCCTGGGTTTGGTTCCTGTTCGACGAAAACGTCGCCCGCGCCATCGGCCGCATCGCGGGCGGGATGCGGGCCGAAGCCCATGCGGGCGGGGCGACGCTGAACGAAACCGTGGCGCGCTATCTGGGCGACCTTGCGCCAGCCGCCGCCGCGGTCACCGAAACGCTGAGCGAAACCCGGAACGCGCTGGCCGAGGCCGTGCAGCGCGAAACCGTGCGGCTGGCCGACGAAAAGGCGCGGCTTGAAACGCTTCTGGCCGATGTGACGGTTGGTGTCCTGCAATGTTCGGCCGATCATCAGCTTGTCTTCTACAACGGCCAGGCCGTCGACCTGTTGGGGGCCGGTGCCACGCCGGGACTGGACCGCAAGGTTTTCGCCTATCTGCGCGAAGGCCCCGTCCGGCAGGCGCATGACCGGCTTGTCGCCATCGGCGACGCCGAAGCGGTTTCGGACCTGCTGTGCGCGACAGTTGCGGGCGCGCGCGTTCTTGCGGCCCGCATGCGCCTTGTCCCTGACGGGGGGTATGTTCTGACTCTGCGCGACGTCACCGGTGACCTGGCCGCCCATGCTGCGCGCGAGCGGCTGCTGGCCGAGGTCTTCGACCGCATCCGCCGTCCCGCCGCGAACCTGCAAACGGCGATCAGCGTGATTGCCGAGGGTGAAGACGCGCCCGAGGTTTCCGCGGCGATGGTCGAGGACGCGACCGCGCTTGCGCGCGCGATCAACGACCTGGCCGCGCGCTACGATGCCGAGCGCGCGGGCTGGTGGCCGCTGCCCATGGTGCGCGCGACGGACCTGACCGACTCTCTTCGCGCGCGGGCCGAGGCTGGCGGGCTTTCGATGACCTCCAAGGCACCCGATCTGATCCTGCGCTGCGACGGGTTCGAGATCGTGGCGCTGATCTCGGGTCTTGCTGAGGCCGTGGCCGGACTGACCGGGCAACGCGCCTTCGACCTGGTCATGGCAGAGGACGGCGCCGGGGCGGTGATCGACCTTGTCTGGACAGGCGAGCCGGTGGCGGTGGGCTGGCTCGATACCTGGCTCGCCCGCCCGGTCGACCCCGCAGCGCCCGATGTCACGGGGCGGACGGTGCTGGACACCCATGCGACCGAATGCTGGCCCGAACGCCGCGCGCATGGCCGCGCGGCGATCCGCCTTCCGCTGCGCGACGCCCGCCGCGCGGCCCGCCGTCCGGCCCCCATAAGCCGCAGTGTCGTCTATGACTTCGAGCTTCTGTCCAAGGCGCGCAACGCCGCGGTGATGGAAACGCCGCTGACCGATCTGACCTACGTCGTCTTCGACACCGAGACAACCGGACTGCTGCCCAGCCAGGGGGACGAGATCGTTCAGCTTGCCGCCGTCCGCATCGTCAACGGCCGCCGGGTCGAGCGCGAGGCCCTGGACCTGCTGGTCAACCCCGGCCGCTCGATCCCGCCACGCGCGACCGAGGTTCACGGCATCACCGAAGCCATGGTGGCCGACGCGCCCAGGATCGGAGAGATCGGACGCAGGTTCCACGACTTTGCCGAGGGCGCGGTGCTGATCGCGCACAATGCGCCGTTCGACATGGAGTTCCTGCGCCGCCATGAAGTCGACATCGGTCTTCGTTTCGACAACCCGATCCTGGATACGGTGCTGCTGTCGGCGGTCGTCTTCGGCCAGGGGGAAACCCACAGCCTTGACGCCCTGACGCACCGGCTGGGCATCACCATTCCCGAAGAGGCGCGCCACACGGCGATCGGCGATACGCTGGCCACCGCCGACGCCTTCCTGAAACTGCTACCGATGCTGGAAGCGCAGGGAATACGGACGTTCGGCGACGTTCTGGCCGAGGTGAAGAAGCACGGGCGCCTTCTGAAAGACCTGAACGCCTAGGGCGCCGACGCTTTCCTTGTGCAGACAGGGCTGCGCCGGCGCGTCAGTTGAAAGGGTCTTCCGGGTAGCCGACCCCGACAAGGTACAGGCCCTGCGGCGGGCACACGGGGCCGCAGTGGGCGCGGTCGCGGGCGTCCAGCGCGGCCTTGACCTCGTCGGGGTGCCAGCTTCCCGCGCCGACCCGTTCCAGCGTTCCCACGATCGACCTGACCTGATTGTGCAGGAAGCTGCGGGCGCGCAGGAAGAACCGGTGTTCGCGCCCATGCGGGATGTCGTGCGTCTCGATCCTGATTTCGTCCAGCGTCTTGACCGGGCTTTTCGCCTGGCAGAGCGCCGCGCGGAATGTGGTGAAGTCATGCAGACCGACAAGATGGGCCGCGCCCGCCCGCATCGCCCGGGCGTCGAGCGGCCCGCGCACCTGCCAGACCAGCCCCGCGTCATGCGTGACCGGCGCGCGGCGTTCGACAAGGCGGAACAGGTAGCGCCGCTCGACCGCCGAGAAGCGCGCGTGAAAATCCTTCGGCACGCGGGCGGCGGTCAGGATCGACACCGGTGCCGGCCGCAGATGATGGTTCAGCGCCTCGGACAGGCGGAAAGGGTCCCAGTCCCGCGCAAGGTCCACATGCGCGACCTGGCCCGTGGCGTGAACGCCCGCGTCCGTGCGGCCGGCCGCCGCGATCGAGGGCACATCGTGCTCCAGCTTCGCCAGCGCCGCTTCCACCGCGCCTTGGACCGAAGTCTGTTCGGCCTGACGTTGCCAGCCCGCGAAGGGGCCGCCATGATATTCGATTTTCAACGCATAACGGGGCATGGCCCGACCTACCCCGGCGGCACGCACTTGGCAACGCCTCTACCACCCGCCGCGACCCCGTCCTATGGTGATCGAAAGCGACAGGGGGACGACCTTGAGCATCGGCGATTTCGTGGACGATCTGACGGCGCGGGCCGAAGCGCTGGGGCAGGGGCTGACCGGAGGGTTCGGCACGCGCACCGTGCGCCTGGGCGTCACCGGGCTGTCGCGCGCCGGCAAGACCGTCTTCATTACCCAGCTTGTCGCCAACCTTCTGGAACGCGGCCGCATGAGCGGGCTTCGCGCCGTGGCCGAAGGGCGCATCCTTGCCGCGTTTCTGCAGCCGCAGCCCGACGACACCGTCCCGCGCTTCGACTACGAAACCCATCTGGCAGCGCTGACCGGGCCAGACCCGCACTGGCCGGAAAGCACCCGCGCGGTCAGCGAATTGCGGCTGTCGCTGCGGGTCGCGCCATCGGGACTTCTGGCGGGGCTTGGGGGTGAGCGGCGCGTCAACATCGATATCGTCGACTATCCCGGCGAATGGCTTCTCGACCTCGGTCTGATGGACATGGATTTTGGCCGCTGGTCGCGCGAGGTTATGACGCGCATCGCCGCACGGGCCGAGGCGGCCGGATACCTGAAGGCGCTGCAGGCGATCGACCCCGCGGCGCCTTTCGACGAGGTGCAGGCCAAATCGCTGTCGGGCCATTATGATAGCTACCTGAAGGCGGCCAGGGCGGCAGGGTATTCCGACTGCGGGCCGGGACGTTTCCTGCTGCCTGGCGAACTTGAGGGCTCGCCGGTGCTGACCTTCGCGCCCTTGCCCCGGACCGAAGCAGCGCCGCGCGGCTCTGTCTGGCACGAAATGGCGCGCCGGTACGAGGCCTACAAGTCCAAGGTCGTGCGCCCTTTCTTCCGCGATCATTTTGCCCGCATCGACCGGCAGGTCGTGCTGGTGGATGTGCTGGGCGCGATCCATTCGGGCCCCCGCGCCGTCGAGGATCTGCGCGGCGCGATGGAGGCCGTTCTGGGCGCATTCCGTCCCGGGCGTCCGGGATGGCTGGCGGGGCTTCTGGGCGGGCGGCGCGTGGAACGCATCCTCTTTGCCGCAACCAAGGCCGATCATCTGCACCATTCCCAGCACGCAAGGCTGACGCGGTTCCTTGCCGCGCTTTTGCGCAGCGCGCGTGACCGTGCGGATTTTGCCGGGGCCGACACCGCGGCGATGGCCATTGCCGCTCTTCGCGCGACGGTCGAGGAAAGCCACGAAAGGGGGGGCGAGGTCGTCGACTGCGTGCGTGGCCGGTTGCTTGCGGGCGGGCGCGAAGCGGCCCTGTTCCCCGGCGAACTGCCCGAGTCGCCCGCCGCGATGCTGGCCGAGGCGCATGGCGGCGCGGAACATTGGCTGGATGCCGACTACGCCGTGATGGCCTTTGCGCCCGCGCGGCTGTCGTTGCGGCCCGGCGATGGGCCGCCGCATATCCGGCTGGACCGTGCGGCGGAGTTCCTGATCGGGGATCTGTTGTGATGCGGGAAAACCGGGCTTTGCGCAGGTGCTGCGGCCGAAGCGAAAGGGGCGCGACCACATGAAGAAACCTGTCCTGATCGAACATGACGCGCCCGCCCCGCTGGACCCCGGGGCGGCGCCGCCGATCCCCGACGAGCCGGTCGAAGGGCGGGCGATGGTCCGGGCGGTCGCCGTCGCAAGCCGTCGCGGGTCCGCCCTGGGGCGGTTCGCCCTGACAGCGCTGCTGGCGCTTGTCACCTTCATCGCCTCGGTGATGGCCTGGCGGTTCGTCGATGGGTTGCTGGCTTCAAGCCCGGTCCTGGGGCTGATCGCGGCGCTTCTGATCGCGGCCTTCGTGCTTGCCCTGGTGCTTCTGGCCATCAGGGAGATGTCTGCCTATCTGCGGCTTGCGCGGATCGACCGCTTGTCCCGGTCGGTCGACGCCGTGATCGCAACGGGTGATCTTCAGGCCGGTCGTGGCACGGTCGCGGCGCTTGAACGCCTTTATGCCGGGCGTGAGGATACGGCCTGGGGGATCGCGCGGCTGAAAGAGCAGGGCCCGGACATACTGGATGCGGACACGCTTCTGGCCATGGCCGAGCGTGAACTGATGGGTCCGCTTGACCTTGCCGCGCGGGCAGAGATCCAGGCTTCGGCCAGGCAGGTCGCGGCGGTGACGGCGATCGTCCCCCTTGCGCTGGCCGACGTCGCGGCGGCGCTGTTCGCCAACCTGCGCATGATCCGCCGCATCGCCGAGATCTACGGCGGTCGAACCGGAGCCTTTGGCGGCTGGCGGCTGTTGCGGCGGGTGATGGGCCATCTTGTCGCCACCGGCGCGGTCGCCGTCGGCGACGACATGATCCAGTCGGTCGCAGGCGGCGGGCTTCTGTCGAAGTTGTCGCGCCGCTTCGGCGAAGGCGTGATAAACGGCGCCCTGACCGCCCGCGTCGGCGTGGCCGCGATGGAGCTTTGCCGGCCGATGCCGTTTCGCGCCTTGCCCAAGCCGCGCGTGACAAATCTGGTCACAAGGGGGCTCGCGGGCCTGTTCGGCGGAGGCGGGTCGGAAAAATCCTGACTTCCCCGAAGGCGCGGTTCGGGTATCAATAGCCCAAGGGCCGGGAAAACCGGCGCGAGCGGAGAGGGGCGATGGATTTCGAGATCATGCTTGGGCTTGTCGCCTTCGGCTTGCTCATTGCCCTGCCTGTCGCTCTGATCGTTCTGTTCGTGTCGGTCTCGGGCCTCAGGCGCCGGATGGCGACGCTCGAAGGCCGCCTGCTGGATCTTCGCCGGGACCTGGGTCGCCTGAATGCCCAAGCCGCCCCGGCCCGGCCGGATGAAGAACCCGAAAGGCCCGAGCCAGAGGCTACCCAGCCCGAATTCGTGACCGCGGAACCCGAGACCCAGCAACCGCCCACCGCGCCCCCTTTGGACGAACCCGCCAAGACGCCCGCAACGATTTCCGGCCCCTGGTCGGATCTGCCCCCCCCGGGGGATGCAACCCCGGTACTTCCACCGGCACACCCGCCCGTGCCTGACCGGGTTTCCCCGCTTGGGGAGTGGATCGTGTCGAACTGGGTCTATGTCGTCTCGGCGCTTTCGCTGGCGCTGGCCGGGGTGTTCCTGGTGCAATACGGCGTCGAGAACGGCCTGCTTCCGCCGCCGGCGCGCGTGATCGGGGCCATCCTGTTCGGGCTTGCGCTGATCGCGGGCGGCGAATGGGTGCGCCGCCGCTGGGGGGATGAGGTCAGCGTCGTCACCGCCCATGTCCCCTCGACCTTGTCGGGCGCGGGGCTTGTGTCGATCTTCTCGGCGGTTCTTGCCGCGCGGCAGCTCTACGATCTGATCGGGTCTGAAACGGCCTTTGCCGGTCTTCTTCTGACTGCGGCGCTGGCCGTGGTTCTGGGCTGGTTTCACGGCCCCTTCCTTGCGGCCGTCGGGTTGATCGGTGCGTCCGCCGCGCCCTTCCTGGTCGGTGGCGACGGCGAGGCGCCCTATTGGCTGTACGGCTACTACGCGATCGTGGCGGCCGTTGGCCTGACGGTCGACACGATCCGCCGATGGGCCTGGGTGTCTGTCCTTGCGGTCGCGCTTGGCTATGGCGGCACTTGGCTTGTGCTGATGGGAACCGGCGGCGCGGGCTGGGCGGCGCTGACGCTGGTCGCTCTTGCCGGGTTCGCGGTCTGCATTCCCGCACGCGGCTTCATGCCGGATCATCAGGGCACGACGCTGGCAGAGGCCGTCCTTGCCCGCGCCGCCAAGCCCCACTTCCCGACGCTGCTTGCCGGGGGCGCCGTCGCGCTTTCTACCGTCTGGCTAAGCGGCATGGCGACCGCGACGGCGGCGGAAAGCGTTCTGGTCCTCCTGTGCCTGACGGTGCTCGCATTGGCGCTGGTCGTCTGGGCCGAGGGTGCCCCCGCGCTAAGCGATCTGGCTGCGATCCCGGCGGCAGGCTTCCTTTTGCGCCTTGGGTTCGAGGGGTTGAACCGCTGGCCGCTGGCCACCGAGTATGCCGCCAAGGCGATCGCCTATCGCGAACCCGAAAGCGCAGCGCCGATGACTGCCGCGTTGCTGCTGGGGCTCGGAACGGCGATCACGCTGGCCGCGGCGCGGCAAAGCGGGCGGGCAAGCCGTTGGCGCGCGGGTTGGGCTGCGGGGGCAGCGCTGGTCGCGCCCCTGACCGCGCTGGTGCTTGAGCTGTTCTGGGCGCCGTCCCGGGTGCTTGGAAGCTACCCTTGGGCCCTGCATGTCATCGCGCTTGGCGCCCTGATGGCCGGGATGGCCATGCAGTTCGCCCGCGCGGATGGCGAGGACCGGCGCCGCGCCGCATATGCGGTCCTGTCGACGCTGTCGCTCATCGCGCTTGCGCTGTTCCTGATCCTGACGAAAGGCGCGCTGAGCCTTGCCCTTGGTGTCCTGATCGTCGTCGCGGCCGCGCTGGACCGCCGGTTCCGCCTGCCCGAGATGGGCTGGTTTATCCAGGCCGCTGCACTTGTACTGACCTGGCGTCTGGTGATCGACCCCGGCCTTGAGTGGGCGGTGGACCGTGGTCCGCTGTGGGAGGTCGTCGCATCCTACGCGGGCGCCGTCGCGGCGGCTGGGGCCGCGCTGCACCTGCTGCGCGATCTGGAACGCAAGACCGCCAAGGTTTTCCTGGAAAGTGCGTTCGCAGGGTATGCGGCGCTGTTCGCCAACGTGATGATCCTGCGCTGGCTGCTTGAGCGGGGCGGGGACGACTTCATTTCTCACTGGGGTTTGACGCTGAACGCGATGCCTTGGCTCATCACCATGCTTGCCCAGTTGCATCGCGTCCAGTTGGGCGGCGCGATGCGATGGCTGCGATGGACCATCGCGGTCGTCGCGGGGTTGCTTGCTGCGGGCGGCCTGGCCCTTGCGACCCTTCTTGCCAATCCGCTGTTCGGCTTTATGGGGGGGCGCAGCGGCGATGTCCTTGGCCCGCCGATCCTCGACACGCTTTTCGTGGCCTACGCGGTTCCGGGCCTCTTGATCCTGCTGGCGCTGACGCGGCTGCGCCATTTGCACAAGCTGCTTCGCATCCTGTTGGGCGCGGGCGGCGTGGCGTTGCTTTCGCTTTACGCCGGGCTTGAGATCCGCAGGCTCTGGCAGGGACCCGACATCAGTGTTTCCGGCGTCCTGCAGGGCGAGCTTTACAGCTACACGATCGCGCTGATGGTCGTGGGCGCGGGGCTTTTGTACCAGTCGCTTGCGCGCGGCTCGGTCGGGCTGCGCCGCGGCGCGATGACGGTGATCGCGCTGACCATCGCCAAGGTCTTCCTGATCGACATCTCCGGGCTGACCGGGCTGACGCGGGTGTTCTCGCTTCTGGCGCTGGGTCTTGCACTGATCGGGCTTGGCCTGCTGAACCGCTGGGTCGCAAAGGCTCAAGGCGGTGGCCGCAGCTAGCGCAGCCGGGGGACGCCGTTGTCGAACTTCTGCGCCTCGACCACGCCGTAGCGCAGGCCCTGGCCGATCCGATGCGCCAGCGCCGACCATGCGGCGGCGGTTTCGGGCTTCAGGTTCCGGCGCAGGACGCTGTCGAAAAGCCCGAGCCAAGGGTCGAACATGCCGGGCCGGACATTGCCTGCCGCCTTGTGAACCGCCAGCGGATTTCCGTCATAGCCCTTTTCGTAAAGGATCGCGTTGCGCCAGAAGGCCATGATCTTCCGCTCGTGCGCGGGCCAGTCCTTCACATGTGCCGCGAAGACCGGGCCAAGACCGGGATGTTCCCGGATCGCGGCGTAGAATTCGGTCACGACCGTCTCGATTTCTTCCGGCGTGATCTCGAAGCGCGGGGGCAGGGGGCTTGGCGGCGGCATGGCAGGTCCTTTCGGCCCCATTCCTGCGCCGAATGCGCGGCACAGGCAAGGGACGCTTTGCCGCGCCCCTTTACCATCGGAAGCGGCCTGAATATAAGCCCCGGACATGAGGCGCATATCCGCGATCATCATTCGAATTACCTGCCCGGCGCACTGAGCCTTCAGTCGCCGGGACAAGGCGTATGAGCCCTCGCGCCGCCCCTGATCCGATCCCCTTGCCAAGGACGCCCAAGATGTGCGCCGACACGCCTGAAAAGACCGCACCCGACTACCGCGACACCGTCTTCCTTCCCGAAACCGATTTTCCCATGCGCGCGGGCCTGCCCGCCCGCGAACCTGACTGGCTGGCCCGTTGGGAACGGATCGGCGTCTACGATCGCCTGCGCGAAAAGCAGGGCCGCGCCCCCTTCACCCTGCATGACGGCCCGCCCTATGCCAACGGGCACCTGCACATCGGCCATGCGCTGAACAAGGTGCTGAAGGACATGGTGGTGCGGTCCCAGCAGATGATGGGCCGTGACGCGCGCTATGTCCCCGGCTGGGACTGCCACGGCCTGCCGATCGAGTGGAAGATTGAGGAACAGTACCGCGCCAAGGGCCTGAACAAGGACGAGGTCGAAACCGTCGCGTTCCGCCAGGAATGCCGCAAGTTCGCCGAGGGCTGGATCGACATCCAGCGCGAGGAGTTCAAGCGCCTGGGCGTCACCGGCAACTGGGCCGATCCCTACCTGACCATGGACTTCCACGCCGAAGCCGTGATCGCGGAAGAGTTCATGAAGTTCGTGATGAACGGCTCGCTCTACCAGGGCTCGAAGCCCGTGATGTGGTCGCCGGTCGAAAAGACCGCGCTCGCCGAGGCCGAGGTCGAATACCACGACCACACCAGCCACACGATCTGGGTGCGGTTCCCGGTGGCCGCGGCCTCCGAGTTCAAGGACATGGACGGCTGCATCCGCACTGACTTGCTTCAGTCGGCCGTCGTGATCTGGACCACGACCCCCTGGACGATCCCGCAGAACCGCGCCGTCGCCTACAACCCCGAGATCGCCTATGGTCTCTACGAGGTCGGCGCGGTGGCCGAGAACGCCTCGGCCAAGACCGGCGAAAAGCTGATCGTCGCCGACAAGCTGGCCGAAGGCATCTTCACCGCCGCCAAGGTCGAGGGCCATACGCGCCTGCGCGACGTGACCGCCGAGGAACTGGGATCGCTGACGCTTGCCCACCCCTTCCGCGGCGTGGACGGCGCCGGCGGCGAATGGGACTATGACGTGCCGATGCTGCCCGGCGATCACGTCACCGACGATGCGGGCACGGGCTTTGTTCACACCGCGCCCAGCCACGGCGACGACGACTACCAGCTTGGACTGAAGTTCGGCCTGCCCATGACCTACAACGTCATGGAGGACGGGACCTACCGCACATCGCTGCCGCTTTTCGGGGGGCAGGCGATCATCCAGCCCGACGGCAAGGAAGGCCCGGCCAACGTGTCGGTCATCAAGCAGCTGGCCTATGCGGGCGCGCTGTTCGCCAAGGGCAAGGTCAAGCATTCCTACCCGCATTCCTGGCGGTCCAAGGCGCCGCTGATCTACCGCAACACGCCGCAGTGGTTCGTGGCCATCGACAAGACGCTGGATGACGGCATGTCGACCTACGGCGACACGATCCGCAAACGGGCGCTGAATTCGATCAACCAGCTGGTTGAGTGGACCCCTGTCACGGGCCGCAACCGCCTGAACTCGATGATCGAGGCGCGGCCGGACTGGGTGCTGTCGCGTCAGCGCGCCTGGGGCGTGCCGTTGACCTGCTTCGTGAAGAAGGGCGCGCAGCCGACCGACGCCGACTTCCTTCTGAGGAACGCCGAAGTCAATGCCCGCATCACCGCCGCCTTCGAGGCCGAGGGCGCGGACTGCTGGTATGTCGAGGGCGCCAAGGAACGGTTCCTGTCCGGCATCGTCGACATCGACGGCTACGACCAGGTCTTCGACATCCTCGACGTCTGGTTCGACAGCGGATCGACCCATGCCTTCGTCCTGCGCGACCGCCCTGACGGAACCGCGGACGGGCTGGCCGATCTTTACCTTGAAGGCACCGACCAGCACCGCGGCTGGTTCCATTCCTCGATGCTTCAGTCCTGTGGCACCAAGGGCCGCGCGCCCTATCGCGGCGTGCTGACCCATGGCTTCACGCTCGATGAAAAGGGCATGAAGATGTCCAAGTCACTGGGCAACACCGTCGCGCCGCAAGAGGTGATCAGCGAATACGGCGCCGACATCCTGCGTCTTTGGGTGGCGCAGTCGGACTACACCGTGGACCTTCGGATCGGGAAAGAGATCCTGAAGGGCACCGCCGACAGCTACCGCCGCCTGCGCAACACGATGCGCTTCCTGCTGGGCAACCTCGCCGGGTTCGCCGAGGAGGAGCGGGTCGCGCCCGCCGACATGCCGGAACTGGAACGCTGGGTTCTGCACCGGCTGGCGGAACTCGACCATGTCGTGCGCAAGGGCTACGCGAAATACGACTTCCAGGGCGTGTTCCAGACGCTCTTCACCTTCTGCACGGTGGACCTTTCGGCGGTCTATTTCGACATCCGCAAGGACGCGCTTTACTGCGACGCGCCGACCGCGCTGCGCCGCCGCGCGGCCCGCACCGTGCTCGATATCCTCTTCCACCGCCTGACGACCTGGCTCGCCCCGATCCTGGTCTTCACGATGGAGGAAGTCTGGCTATGCCGCTTCCCGGGCGAGGCCTCCTCGGTCCACCTGATCGACATGCCGGAGACGCCCGCCGACTGGCTGGACGAACCCCTGGCCCGCAAGTGGGACGCGCTGCGCCGCGTGCGCCGCGTCGTCAACGCCGCGCTTGAGATCCAGCGCACCGCCAAGGTCATCGGCGCCTCGCTTGAGGCCGCGCCCGTCGTGCATGTCGAAGATGCCGATGTGCTGGCCGCGCTCAAGTCGGTCGATTTCGCGGATGTCTGCATCACCTCGGACATCCAGCTGACCGCAGATCCCGCCCCGGAAGAGGCCTTCCGACTGCCCGAAGTTCCCGGCGTCGGCGTGGTGTTCGAAGAGGCGGAGGGCGAAAAGTGCCAGCGCTGCTGGAAGATTCTGCCGGACGTGGGCAACCACGACCATCCCGGCACCTGCCACCGCTGCAACGACGTCCTTGGATGACTTCGCAGGCGGCCTTTGACGGGCCGCTTGGCCGGCTGGTCCTGACGGAAACGGGCGGGGCCATCACACGGCTGGAATGGAGCGGGGCGGAAGTCGCGGACAGCGGGTCGCCCCTGCTTGACGAGGCGTGCCGGCAACTGGGCGAATACTTCGCGCGGCGGCAGCAGGAATTCGAACTGCCGCTTGCCTATGCGCAGGGGCTGACCGGCGCGGTGATGCGGGCTATGTGCGCCATTCCCTTTGGGCAAACCCGCACCTACGGCGATCTGGCGAAGGACCTGGGCGCTTCGGCCCAGGCGATCGGACAGGCCTGCGGGGCCAACCCCATTCCGGTCGTCGTGCCCTGCCACCGCATTCTTGGGGCGACGGGTCTTGGCGGATTCTCAGCACCCGGCGGGGTCGAAACGAAGGTCGCCCTTCTGAAACACGAAGGCGCGGCCTCGCTTCTGATCTGACCAGGGCGCGTCTGCGCCCCGCCGGGTCATTCGCGTTCGGGGAACATCTGCTGCGCCACGCCCGCGACCAAGAGGTAGATCGAGGTGATGGCCAGCCCCCAGTGCGCGATGTTGCCGGATGTGAAATCCAACCAGGCCGACCAGCCGGCGAAACCGGTCCAGGCCAGCGCGATCGGCAAGGACAGGCCGCGCCAGCGCTGCGTGCGAACGGGGTGAATGAACTTGAGGTTCGTGAACATCGTCCCGGCCAGCGCCACGACGATGCCCAGGATCAGGTAGAAGTTGGGTTCAAGCGCGAAAAGCACCAGAACCACCATGTTCCAGCAAGCCGGAAACCCCGCGAAGGAGTTGTCCTTGGTTTTCATCCGCGTGTCGACGAAGTAGATCGCGCTGGCATAGGTGATAACGATGATCGCAAGCCAGCCCGTCCATCCCGGAAGCAGCCCCGACTGGAACAGGGCGAAGGCCGGAATGAAGACATAGGTCAGGTAGTCGATGATCAGGTCAAGCAGGACGCCGTCGTAGGTCGGCCATTCGGTCTTGACATGGTAGCGCCGTGCAAGGGGGCCGTCGATCCCGTCCACGACCAGCGCGACCACGAGCCAAAGGAACATCATGCTCCATTGGCCCTGAGCCGCGGCCAGCATCGCCAGCATCGACAGCACAGCGCCGGTCGCCGTAAAAAGGTGAACAAGAAGGGCTTTTATCGCAGAAGTCATCGCACCCTCTTGGCGCAAATCAGGTCGTGGCGCAACCGCTCAGGCACGGGGATGGGCCTTTTCGTAGACCTCCATCAGCCGCGCGGCGTCCACCGCGGTATAGGCCTGCGTGGTCGAGAGAGAGGCATGGCCCAACAGCTCTTGAATGGCGCGCAGATCTCCTCCGGCGGCCAGCAGATGGGTGGCGAAGCTGTGGCGCAGAGCATGGGGCGTCGCACTGGCGGGCAGGCCAAGCGCTTCGCGCGCCTGTTCCATCGCGCGGGCGATGAGCCGGGGGTTCAGCGGTCCGCCGCGCACGCCCCGGAACAGCGGTGACGCGGGCTCGTCCGCTACCGGGAAGGGGCAGAGCCGGACATAGTCCCGAACCGCCGACTGCGCCGCCGGCAAGACCGGCACGATCCGTTCCTTGCCGCCCTTGCCGCGAATACGAAGGGCCGATGGCAACTCGGTTTCGGCCCCCGTCAGCGACAGGGCTTCCGAAATGCGCAGCCCACAGCCGTAAAGCAGCGTCACGACAGCCGCGTCGCGGGCCGCGATCCAGTCTTCACGCGCAATGTCTGCGACCGTCCCGATGACAGAACGCGCGGCGTCTTCGCTCAGCGGGCGGGGAAGCTTGCGTTGGTATCTGGGGCTGCGCGCGGCAAGGACTGCCGTGGGGTCGAACCCCTCGCGCTCGGCGAGCCAGCGGAAGAAGCCCTTGACCGCGGACAATGTGCGCGCTGCCGACCGCGCCGATGCGCCGCCTGCCCGGACATGTGCCAGGAAGGCCCGCATGTCCGACTGCGACACCGCTTTCAGCCGCGTCATTCCGACGGCGTCGCCGTTGTGCGCAGACAGGAACGCAAGGAACCCGGACAGGTCGGATTGGTAGGCGCGCAGGGTGTTTGCTGAAGCGCCGTCCAGAGCCTTCAGGTGCGAAAGCCACCCCGCCAGCGCATCACGCAAGGCGGGTGAAGGCAGCACGCTCATCAGCCGAGCCAGCGGCGCATCGCTCTTTCGAAAACGCCGGCGAAGAAAGTCAGGAGGTCGGTGCCGTGGCTCGGGCGGAACTGCTCGGCGTCTTCCGAGCCAAGCGCGAGCATCCCGGTCATCCGGCCCGCGCCAAGGTCAAGCCGCATCAGCGCCTCTGACCCGATCCATTCGGCCCGGTCGCCGTGCAAGGCAAACAGTTCCGGCTGCACCGGCCGCAGCACGACGGAACGGGCGGGTGCCGGGCGGCCGCCGCGCATGTAGTCCTCGACGAAGCCAGGGTCGGCGATCAAGACGATGTCGCGGAACTGCGCCAGCGCGGCGCCTTCGTCCGCATGGCTGCTTTCCAGCACCAGACGGATCGAGTCCACGCGCAGGACCTGGGCCACGTCGTTCGCGATGCAGGACAGGAACTCCTCGAAGGTCAGGGGTTCCAGCAGTTTCAGGATCGCACGGTGGATCTGGTTGGTTCCGGCCAGATTTTCATAGGCCGCCGCGATCACGCTGCGGTGGGTGTCCTCCAGCCGGTCCAGCCGCGCCTCAAGCCGTTCCATGGCGATGCCGCGAAGGTCCACGACATTCGCGCCCATCGCCCGCTCATTTGCGGAGATGAGCGCGCGCATCAGGTCCCGATCCTCGAGAATCGCTTCAGGCTTCGCCATGATCCTGGCGCGCAATTCCGCTGCGATGGCCGCGGTTTCCGTCATGTCCGTCCCTTTATCTGCCCGATCAGACTGGTTTTTCCGGGACTATACACGGGTCTTACAGGATTTTCTGCCCCGTTTTTGCCCAGTCCTTCAGAAACTGCTCCAGTCCCTTGTCGGTCAGGACGTGGTTCGCCATCGACTTGATGACCGAGGGCGGCGCCGTCACGACGTCGGCGCCGATCTTTGCGCAGTCGATGACATGATTGACCGACCGGATCGACGCCGCGAGGATTTCGGTGGAAAAGCTGTAGTTGTCGTAGATGATCCGGATGTCCTCGATCAGGTCGGTCCCGTCGTAGTGGATATCGTCGATCCGGCCGATGAAGGGCGAGATGAAGGATGCCCCGGCCTTGGCCGCAAGGATCGCCTGCGCCGCCGAGAAGCAAAGCGTGACGTTGACCTTGTGGCCCTCGGATGCGAAAGCCTTGCAGGCGGTGAGCCCGTCCCAGTTCAGCGGCACCTTGATCGCGATGTTCGGCGCGATCTTGGCAAGCTTCATCCCCTCGGCGATCATCTCCTTGGCCTCGGTGGCCACGACTTCGGCGGAAACAGGGCCCGAGACCATGTCGCAGATTTCTTTCGTCACCTCGATGATGTCGCGACCCGACTTCAGGATCAGCGAGGGGTTCGTGGTGACGCCGTCGACCATGCCAAGGTCGTTCAGTTCCTTGATGGCGGCGGTGTCGGCGGTATCGACAAAGAATTTCATGGCGGCGGTTCCCCGGCTGGCAGCTGTTTTCCGGCGCCCTTCTAGCGCAAGCGGGCCTGCGCCGGAACCCTTCTTCGGGGGGCTGTGGTGACGGGGCCGGACTTTTTCGAGCAAGGTGATCTGGTGGCGGTCCTCACGACCGAGCCGCTGGGCCGCACGCTTGACTACCGCGCGCCGCCGGGCGGATGTCATGCCGGCGCCTTCGTCGAGGCCCCCTTGGGCCCGCGCCGGGTCATGGGCGTGGTCTGGGGGCCGGGCGAAGGCGGCTTCGACCCCGCGAAGATCCGGTCGGTGACGCGCGTGCTGGACGCGGCGCCGATGGGTGCGGCCATGCGCGCCTTCCTTGCGCGCGCGGCGGACTACACGCTGACGTCCATGCCCGCGATGCTGCGGCTTGCCACGCGTGCACCGGGGCTTGCGGATCCGCCGGGGCCGCGCAGGGTCTATCGCAAGGGCTGGTCGTCGCCCGACCGCATGACCGACGCCCGCGCCCGGGTGATGGAGGTTCTCGACGACTACGGCGGCGCGGCCTTTACCTTGGGAGAACTGGCTGGATTGGCTGGGGTGTCGACCGGCGTCGTCAAGGGGCTGGTCAAGCAGGGCGCTGTGGCCGAGGAGGACGCGCCCCGCGATGTGCCCTATCCGCGGCTCGATCCCGAACTGCCGGGAAAGACGCTGGTCGGGGATCAGGCCGGTGCCGCGGACAGATTGCGCGGCGCGATCCGGTCTGGGCGCTACGGCACGACCTTGCTGAAGGGCGTGACCGGGTCGGGCAAGACCGAAGTGTATCTCGAGGCAGTGGCCGAATGCTTGCGGCAGGGCCGGCAGGCGCTGGTCCTGCTGCCCGAGATCGCTCTCACGGCCGAGTTCCTGTCGCGGGTCGAGGACCGCTTTGGCGCGCGTCCCGGCGAATGGCATTCCGGCGTGACGCAGACCGAGCGGCGGCGGCTCTGGCGGATGGCCGGCGAAGGGGGCGTGGGGTTGGTTGTCGGCGCGCGCTCTGCCCTGTTCCTGCCGTTCCGCGACCTGGGGCTGATCGTCGTGGATGAAGAACACGACACCTCCTACAAGCAGGAGGACGGAGCGCTTTACAATGCCCGCGACATGGCGGTGCTGCGCGCTTCGCTGTGCGACGCGCAGGTGGTGCTTGCCTCTGCCACACCCTGCCTTGAAACCTGGGCGAACGCCGAGGCGGGGAAATACGCGCGGATCGACCTGACATCGCGTTTCGGGACGGCGGAACTGCCCGAGATGCGGGCGATCGACATGCGGGCCGAAACGCTTGAGGCGAACCGCTGGATCGGTCCGACGCTGGCAGCCGCCGTCCGCGGCCGGATCCAAGCGGGCGAGCAGGCGCTGTTGTTCCTGAACCGCCGGGGGTATGCGCCGGTCACGATCTGCCGCGCCTGCGGCCACCAGATCGGTTGCGAGCACTGCGACGCGCGCATGGTCGAGCATCGGTTCCTGAAGCGGCTTGTCTGCCACCAGTGCGGCGAGACGAAGCCGATGCCAGAGAGCTGCCCGTCGTGTGGCGTTGCCGGGCGGCTGGCACCTGTCGGCCCAGGTGTCGAGCGGTTGGCCGAGGAGGTGGCAGAGCGGTTTCCCGAGGCCCGTGTTGCGGTCCTCTCGTCGGACCTTTTCACCTCGGCCCGCGCGCTGAAGGACAAGATCGGGGAAATCGCGGCGGGCGGGGCCGACATCATCATCGGCACGCAATTGGTCGCCAAGGGACACAACTTTCCGCTGTTGACGCTGGTGGGCGTGATCGACGCGGACCTGGGGCTTCAGGGCTCTGACCTGCGCGCGGCCGAACGCACCTTTCAGCTGATGCGGCAGGTGTCGGGCCGTGCGGGCCGGAGCGAGCGGCCCGGTGTCGCGCTCTTGCAGACCTATCAGCCCGAACATGCCGTCATCCGCGCGATCCTGTCTGGAGAAGAAGAGGCGTTCTGGCGCGCCGAGGCCGCGGAGAGGCAGGCGGCGGGGATGCCGCCGTTCGGCAGGTTGGCGGGCATCGTCCTGTCCTCGCCCGACGTGCAAAGCGTGTTCGACTTCGCCAACGAACTTGCCCGCCGCGACGCGCCACTGCGCAAGATCGGCGCGCAGGTCTTCGGTCCCGCACCTGCACCCATAGCCAGGGTCCGGGGGCGGCACCGTGTCAGGCTGCTGGTCAAGGCGGCAAAGGGCGCACCCTTGCAGGCGGCGCTTGCGGACTGGGTCGCACAATTGAGGCCGCCCAACAACCTGCGGCTTCAGGTCGACATCGACCCGCAAAGTTTCTGGTAGGGCGCCTTTCGGTTTCCCCCTCGCAAATCGGCGCGGGCCGGGATATTGCGAACGCATGGCGCATCCGGTCCTTCCTCTTCGCGAAACCGCAGGGCTGCCGGTGTGGCGCCGGCCGCAGGCACTGTTGTTCGTGATGGCAGCGGCGATGCCGGTGGCGTTTTCCACCTGGTCCGCGCTTCTCAACAACTTCGTCATCTCGGTCGCGGGGTTCGACGGGGCCGACATCGGTCTTCTGCACACCGTGCGCGAGATCCCGGGGTTTCTGGCCATCGGCGTTATCGCCGTCCTGATCTTCGTGCGCGAACAGGTCCTGGCGCTGTCGTCGCTGGTCCTGCTGGGGGTGGCGACGGCGATCACGGCGTGGTTCCCCTCGCTCGGCGGGATCCTGGTCATCACGCTCTTGTCGTCGGTCGGGTTTCACTACTACGAAACCGTGAACCAGTCGCTGCAGCTTCAGTGGCTTGACCGCAAGCATGCGCCGCAGACGCTGGGCTGGATCGCGGCGGCCGGATCGGCGGCGACGCTGGTCGCCTATGTGCTGATCGTGCTGACCTGGCGCCGCTTCGATCTGTCGTACAATTTCGTCTATCTGGTTTCGGGCGGGTTCACGGCGGCGGTCGGTCTTTTGTGCCTGGTGCTGTATCCCCGTTTCGAGGCGCCGCACCCGCAGATCAAGCGCCTGGTCCTGCGCCGCCGCTACTGGCTGTACTATCTGCTGCAGTTCTTCGCGGGCGCCCGGCGGCAGATCTTTGTCGTCTTCGCCGGCTTCATGATGGTCGAACGCTTTGGCTTTCGGGTTGACGAGGTGACGGGCCTGTTCCTCATCAACCTTGTTGCGAACATGATCTTTGCCCCGATCATGGGCAGGGTCGTCGCGAAATGGGGCGAGCGGCGCGCACTGATGTTCGAATACACCGGCCTTGTCTGCGTCTTCCTGGCCTATGGAGGCATCTACATGTTTGGGTGGGGCGTGCTGCTGGCGGCGGCGCTTTACGTTATAGACCACCTGTTCTTCGCGCTGGCGATCGCGCTGAAGACCTATTTCCAGAAGATCGCGGCGCCCGAGGATATCGCACCCACCGCGGCTGTGGCGTTCACCATCAACCACATTTCCGCCGTCGTGCTACCGGTGGTCCTGGGGCTGGTCTGGATCGTCGCGCCTGCCGCGGTCTTCCTGATCGCAGCGGGCATATCCAGCGCGTCGCTTGCGCTTTCGTTCCTGATACCGCGCCATCCCGAACCCGGTCACGAAACGCTTTTGACCCGGCCGCGTCTGGCCCCTGCGGAATAGTCCAAGCGCGATCTTCGCGCCGAAGTGATCGCGCGCAGATGGTACAGGTCCGCGCCACTGCCTATATTCGCCCGTAAGCTGCAATCAGGAGGTATGCCAATGCTCAGCGCCTTGTTCGGACGCCTTGCCCGTATGCCGGAAGCGCAAGAGGCCCTGCCGGGACGGGATGAGCCGATCCCGACGGCGGAGTTCCATTTCCTGTCCGGGCTGCCACTGAAATCGCCTGTGCCGAACGGCATGGAAGAGGCGATGTTCGGCATGGGCTGTTTCTGGGGCGTTGAGCGGAAGTTCTGGCAGGTCGACGGCGTGTGGCTGACCATGGTCGGCTACGCGGCCGGGATCACGCCGAACCCGACATACCAGGAAACCTGCACGGGCAGGACCGGCCATAATGAGGTCGTGCGGGTGATCTACGACCCGGATGTCGTCAGCTACGAAGACCTCCTGAAGGTATTCTGGGAAGGGCATGACCCGACGCAGGGCAACCGTCAGGGCAACGACATCGGCACGCAGTACCGCTCGGGCATCTACACATACACGGCTGCGCAGGCCGAGGCGGCGGAGACCAGCCGCGCGTTTTATGCCGAGCGTCTGAAGGCCGCCGGATACGGACCCATCACCACGGAAATCGCGCCCGCGGGCACGTTCTATTTCGCCGAAGACTATCACCAGCAATACCTGGCGAAGAACCCGGGCGGCTACTGCGGCGTCGGCGGCACCGGCGTGTCCTGCCCGATCGGCCTGCCCGACGCGCGGGCATAAGATCTATCGGCTGGTGCTGGATCGCGTGCTGGCCGCGTCCGCCTCCATGCGGTCAAGCAGGATGTTCAGGCCATGTTCGAACATGGCGCGATGGTGATCCTTGCCGAAATAGGCGCCGATCGCGGTGATCGCGGGGAAGTCGGCCCGCGCCCTTTCGCCCGGCACCGGCTCCACGGCGGAAGGTCCCTTGGCATAGCCCATCGCTTCGTCGATCGCAGCGCCGGTGACATAGTAGCCGATCGCGCGGAAATGTAGCGCCAGCGCCCGTCCGCCAAGGCCCGAGGCCGCCATCATCCCTACGATGTCCTCAAGGAAGGCCATGCCGGCTGCGTTGTTCAGCCGGAACGTCGCGAAGTAGAGAATGAAGCCGGGGTGTCGAAGCGCCGTCTGCCGGTAGCTTGCGCAAAAATCGAAAATACGTGCCCGCCAGGGGGCGCCTTCGGGCGGGATCGGGGTCTCGCTGATGCAGATCCCGACCAGCGCCTCGAACAGATGCGCCTTCGACGGATAATAGTGGTACAGGCTCATGGCCTGGCAGTTCAGACGGGCGGCGAGATTGCGGAAGCTGAATCCGTCCAGCCCGGCCTCGTCCACCAGGGCCATGGCCTCTTGCGCGATCCGCTCGGCGTTGAGCGGTTCGCGCCTTTTCCTTCCCCGGTGTTGGCTGGTCTCCGGCATCGGTCCCCTGTCTCGCTCTGACGCTGAAATCCCGGCGCGCGCGCGCGCCGGGGGCATGTGTCGGGCCAGCGCTCAGCTTCCGCCAAGCTCCTTGCGGAAGGTTTCGAAGTCAACCTGCATCCCGTGGAAGATCGTGCTCCAGTTGCGGGTCATGCCGGCCATGGCGACGGCCTCGGCAATTTCCTGGTCCGTCGCGCCGGCCGCATGGGCGGACTCGGTGTCGGCCCAGATGCAGTAGTCGCAAGGAATCTGCGCCGCGACGGCGAGCGAGATCAGGGCCTTTGTCTTCGGATCAAGGGCCGTATCTGGCGAGAGTTCCAGCTCCTTGTATTGCTTCCACAGGCCCGGAAGCGCCGCCTGGGAGACCGAGGCCATGAAGGTCGGCACGCCCCCGAACGTGGCCTGAACGTCGTCGAGGGTCGCCTTGACCTCGGCGTCGTCCGCGATCGCGGGCTGTACGGCAAGCAGCGTGGAGAAAACGAAAGCGGCGGTGGTGAAGCGGGTCATCTTCGGCCTTCCTTTCTGGATTCGGTGATTGCCTTACGTCGTAAGGCTGTATGAAATTGTTAAAACTTACACTGTAAGAAAACAATTCACGACTCCGTGATCTGATAGCGGGAGATGGTCTTGTCCGGGGTCCGGCTTGACCTCCCGCAGGGCGCGGCCTAAGGCCGGAAGATGCAACCGGCGCCGGAGGCCCCAATGCCCGTCTATTCCGCCCTCACCACCCTGGATGCCCGCGAACCCGCTGAGGCCCTTGCCGAGGCGCTTGAGAACCTGGAGCCAGAGCCGTCGGGCGTCGGCGTTTTCGAGATCGAGGACGGATCGGGTCGTTACGAAGTCGGCGCCTATTTCGAAGAGATGCCCGACGAAATCGTGCTTGCCCTGATTGCCATGGCCCACGACGCGCGGCCCTTCGCGGTATCCGAGGTGCCCGACACCGATTGGGTCGCGCATGTGAGACGCGAACTTCAGCCGGTCGAAGCGGGGCGCTTCTTCGTCTATGGAAGCCACGACGCCGACAAGGTGCCTACGGATTGCGTTCCCTTGCTGATCGAGGCGGCAATGGCCTTTGGCACCGGTCACCACGCCACCACCAAGGGATGCCTTCTGGCGCTTGACCGGTTGGAGAATCAGGGCTTCCGCGCCCGCAAGGTGGCGGACATCGGCTGCGGGACGGCCGTTCTGGCGATGGCGGCGGCGGCGATCTGGCCCGAACCCGTGATTGCTTCCGACATTGATCCGGTGGCCGTGGAAGTCGCTGCGGCCAATGTCGCCGCGAACGGAATGGCAGGCCGCGTGCACTGCGTCGAGGCTGCCGGCTTCGATCACCCCGACCTGCGCGCGGGCGCGCCCTATGACCTGATCTTCGCCAACATATTGAAGGGGCCGCTGATCGAGCTTGCGCCTGCGATTGCCGGGGCTCTGGCCAGCGGAGGGCGTGCGATCCTGTCCGGAATCCTCAACACTCAGGCCGATTCTGTGGCCGAAGCCTACAATTTGACAGGTTTGAATGTCACGGATCGCGACGAATTGGCTGAATGGACAACATTGGTCCTGAAGAGGGGCTAAATCAAAGCGGCTTCAAGGCATATGCCCTACTTTCGCCGCATTTTGAACGCAGCTTGAACGTCGGCGAAGGGCGCCAAGGCAAGTGCAGGAGATTGGCCGTGGTCGATCCCAACATGAAAAACTTCTACGGACGCGTCGACCGTATCCAGCGGGTTCATGCTGCCGGCGGAGGCTTCGAGGCGCAGGGAACCTTGGGCATGTTCCACTACAACGCCCTGCGCAAGAAGCGCCGCCGTGCGACGTGGCTGATGCCGGCATTGCTGGTTTGCGTGACAGTCCTGTTGATCAAGGCTGGCGTCATGGCGACGATCGGACCCGAACTTTACCAGGACCGGATCGCGATGCTGCAGCAGGGCAACGCGCTGGATCGGGCGGGCGCCTATGTGCTGGAAGCAGGTCAGGCTACCGTCTGGCTGTCCGAAATCATCCGCGGCGTGATACGCTGATCCGCCGCACATCGAGCAGAAAAGGCCGTGCCCGGCATCCCGGACACGGCCTTTTTGTTTGGCTTGGCTGAATGGATCAGCGGCGCGACATTTCCTCGATATCGCCGCGGCACAGGCCGATATCGTCCAGTTCGCGGTCCGAAAGGCGCGAAAGCGCATTGCGGGTCACGCGGGCGTCGTTCCAGTTGGCGACGATGGAAACCAGGCTGCCGAAGAAGCCGGTGTGCATGCCGGAGGCGGTGCGGGTGTTGCTGTAGGTCGTCATTTTCGTGGTCCTCAGAAAATCTTGTTGCAAGGGAATGTCCTTGCTGCTGAGGCCGATTTAGAGAAGGCAAAATGGAACGGCAAGGCATGGCCTTGCAGTTCCGCCATGCAGCAAATGCATGGGTCATATCGGTGTTAACTTCCAGTAATAAAACGGTTTCTGCAAGTGCGAAAATTGTCGTTTTCTGCACATGCGAAGGCGAATTCCGACCGCTTGGTCGCGCGGACCATAAAGGCGGCGCCTGCCATTCTGGCTTTGCGATGTTCGCGCTTCGTGCTAGTCGTGTCCGAAAAGCAACACGAGCAGGGTGAACAATGCGCGTTCTGGGGATCGACCCGGGGCTTAGAAACCTCGGATGGGGTGTGATCGAGGCCAGAGGATCGCGACTCAGCCATGTCGCAAACGGGATCATTCATTCCGAGGGGGCCGACCTGGCGCAGAGGCTGAAGTCTCTGCATGCGGCCCTGACGGATGTGATAGAGCGCCACGCACCCGATGCGGCCGCGGTCGAACAGACCTTCGTCAACAAGGATGCCGTCGCGACGCTGAAGCTTGGGCAGGCGCGGGGCATAGCCCTGCTTGCGCCCGCGCAGGCCGGTCTGACCGTAGGGGAATACGCCCCCAACGCGGTAAAGAAGGCCGTGGTGGGGGTCGGGCACGCGGCCAAGGGGCAGGTGGAACACATGGTGCGCTTCCAGTTGCCCGGCGTAGACCTGGCGGGGCCCGATGCGGCCGACGCGCTGGCCGTCGCAATCTGCCACGCGCATCATCTGCAAAGCGCGGGCCGCTTGGCCGCGGCGCTGAAGGGGTCGACATGATCGGACGGATTGCCGGCATCATCCTGCATCGTTCGATGGACCATGTGCTGATCGACGTGCGGGGCGTGGGCTACGTGGTCCATGTATCGCAACGGACCGCCGCCGCCCTGCCGCCGGTGGGCGAGGCTGCGGCGCTTTATACCGACCTTCTGGTCCGCGAAGATCTGCTTCAGCTGTTCGGGTTCCCGACGCTTCTGGAAAAGGAATGGCACCGGCTCCTGATGACCGTGCAGGGGGTGGGCGCCAAGGCGTCAATGGCGATCCTCGGGACGCTCGGGGCCGAGGGTCTGGCGCGCGCGATCGCGCTTGGGGACGCGGCATCGGTGAAGGCCGCGCCTGGCGTGGGCCCGAAGCTTGCGCAGCGGGTGGTGATGGAGCTCAAGGACAAGGCGCCGACGGTCATGGCGTTGGGCGGCGCGCTGACGGTCGACGTGGCACCCTCGGACGAGGTGATCGAGGCACCGGCGCCGCGCCGGGCGAAACCGGTGGCGCGGCCCGCACCTGCGGCGGCCGCGACCGCCGACGCGCTGTCCGCCCTCGTCAATCTTGGCTACGGGCAGGGGGAGGCCGCGGCAGCCGTGGCGCAGGCGTCGGGCGAAAACGATGGCGCGGCCACGCCGGCGCTGATCCGCGCCGCGCTGAAACTTCTTGCGCCGAAAGGGTAGGCCATGGAGCCCGATCCAACGCTTCGCGCGGCCCCCCAACCCGAAGATGTCGACCGCCCGATGCGGCCGCAGGCCCTCAGCGAATTCGTGGGCCAGGAGGAGGCGCGGGCGAACCTGCGCGTCTTCATCGAAAGCGCGCGGCGGCGCGGCGAGGCGATGGACCACACGCTGTTTCACGGCCCCCCCGGCCTTGGCAAGACCACGCTGGCGCAGATCATGTCCAAGGAACTGGGCGTGAACTTCCGCATGACCTCCGGCCCGGTCCTGGCGCGGGCGGGCGACCTGGCGGCGATCCTGACCAATCTTGAGGCCAGGGACGTCCTGTTCATCGACGAGATTCACCGCCTGAATCCCGCGGTTGAAGAGGTCCTTTACCCCGCGATGGAGGATTTCGAGCTGGACCTGGTGATCGGCGAGGGGCCGGCGGCGCGCACCGTGCGGATCGAGCTTCAGCCCTTCACCCTTGTCGGGGCGACGACCCGGCTCGGGCTTCTGACCACGCCCCTGCGCGACCGCTTTGGCATCCCGACGCGGCTTCAGTTCTACACCGTGAACGAACTGGACCTGATCGTCGGGCGTGGTGCGCGGCTGATGGGTGTGCCCTCGGAACCCGCGGGCACGCTCGAAATCGCCAAGCGCGCCCGCGGAACGCCGCGGATCGCCGGGCGGCTCTTGCGCCGCGTCGTCGATTTCGCGCTGGTCGAGGGAGACGGACGGCTGACGCGTGAGATCGCGGACGGGGCGCTGACGCGTCTGGGTGTCGACCACCTTGGCCTTGACGGCGCGGACCGCCGCTATCTGACGCTGATCGCGGAAAACTACGCGGGCGGGCCGGTCGGTGTCGAAACCATATCGGCCGCGCTTTCGGAAAGTCGCGACGCCATCGAAGAGGTGATCGAGCCATACCTGCTGCAGCAGGGTCTGATCCAGAGGACGCCGCGCGGGCGGATGCTGGCGCAGAAGGCCTGGGCGCACCTGGGGCTTCCGCAGCCGCGCGGCGCCGGGCAGGGGCACCTGTTCGGCAAGTGATCGCGCCCTCTGTCAGCCATCGGGGCCGCGCATGCCTGGCCAAGGCCGCTTGAATCCCCTCCGGGCTTGCCGCAAGCGAGGCCGAAGCGAAAGGACCTTCCATGAAAGCCAATGAGATCGAGGCCCTCTTCACCCGCAGCGCGGACGGCTACGTCTTTGCCCGCTGGGTGCGTCCCATCGTTCCCGTGGTGTTCGGTGTCGATGACGCGACGCTCAAGACCGTGAAAGGCGCGATCGAGGCGGTGGTCACGCTGGCCGGACACCGCATGGCAGAGACCGACCCGGACCAGGGGGCCAACCTGATGATCTTCTTCTTCAGGGACTGGTCGGAACTGCTTGAGGTGCCGGACCTGGACCGGCTGGTGCCCGGCCTGCCGGAGCTTGTCGCCCAGCTTGAGGCCGATGGCGCGAACCAGTACCGGCATTTCCGGTTCGAGCAGGACGGCGCCATCCGCGCCTGCGTCGCCTTTGTGCGGATGGACCGGGAGTTGTCGGACCTTCCGGCCGAGGTGCTGGCGCTCGGTCTTGCCGCGCAAATCATCCTTCTTTGGTCGGATCGCGCTTTCCAGGCGCGTTCCCCCCTCGCACAGGTCGGTGAAAATGTGATACTGCGCCCCGACGTGGCGGGCGTGATCCGCGCGGCCTACGATCCGGTTCTGCCGGCGGCGGCGCGCGACCCCTCGCATGCGCTGCGGCTTACGGCACGGATTGGAGTGTGACAGATGGCGAAGAAGGTGTTCATCGACGGCGAAGTGGGAACGACGGGTCTGCAGATCCGCGAGCGTCTTCAGGGCCGTGACGACATCCGTCTGATTTCCCTGTCCGAGACGGCCCGGAAGGACCGCGCCGCGCGGCTGGACGCCTTCGCCGAGGCCGATGTGTCGATCCTTTGCCTTCCCGATCCGGCGGTGCACGAGGTCGCGCCGGACCTGAAGGCGATGAACGCCCGGGTCATCGACGCCTCGACCGCGCATCGCGTGGATCCGGACTGGGTCTTCGGCTTCGCCGAGATGGCATCGGGCCAGCGCGCGGCGATCGCGGGTGCGCAACGGGTGTCGAACCCGGGTTGCTGGTCGACCTGCGCCATCGCGCTGATCCGGCCGCTGGTCGCAGCCGGGATCATCGATCCGTCGCGGCCACCCTCGATTTCCGGGGTGTCCGGCTATACCGGCGGCGGCAAGGCGATGATCGAGGAATTCGAAAGCGGCAAGGTCTCGGGATCGTTCCTCTATGGCACGGGGCAAGCGCACAAGCACCTTCCGGAAATCCGTCTTCACGGGCTTCTGGATCGCGCGCCGGTTTTCGTTCCGTCTGTCGGGGACTATGCGCAGGGCATGGCGGTTGCGGTCGAGCTCGAGCTGGGCAGCGACGGGATCGCGGCCGCCGAAGCCGCACTGGCGGATGCCTATGCGGGCGAGGCCTTCGTTTCGGTCGTGCCGGCGTCGGCCGACCAGCCGCGGGTCATGCCACAGCGGCTGAACGGAACCAACCGGCTGGAGCTGTCGGTGCATGGCAACCCCGAAACCGGCGCCGCAACGCTGATCGCGGTGCTGGACAACCTTGGCAAGGGCGCGTCCGGCGCGGCGGTCCAGAACCTGAACATCATGCTGGGCATCGAGGAGGGGCGCGGTCTCTGACGCGCCTGATGGAATGGTCCACGAATTCGGTCTGCGCGTCTATTACGAAGACACCGACCTTGCCGGCATCGTGTACTACGCCAACTACCTCAAGTTCATCGAGCGCGCGCGCAGCGAATGGGTGCGCGCGCTTGGCATCGATCAGGCCCGCCTGAAGGCCGAGGCGGGCATCGTCTTTGCCGTTCGCCGGATCGAGGCTGATTATCTGCGTCCCGGCAAGTTCGACGACGAGCTTACGGTGCTGACCCGTCCCCAGGCGACAAGCGGCGCGCGGATCGTGCTGGAGCAGGATGTGTTGCGCGGCGGTGAGCGGCTTTTCGCAGCGGTGGTCACGCTGGTCTGCCTGACCGACGCAGGCCAGCCCGCGCGGATACCGGCGGAACTTCGCCGAAAGATGGAGCCTTCGCAGCACTGATAGCGCCCGTTCAGGCGGATTGCGTTACGGCCGGTCACGGCAATCTGTTGGCATCGTCCAAGAAAGCAAGATAATATCACGTCAAATCAGAGCCGCCTGAAACGCGGCCTAACCGGCGAGCAGATCCTGATGGAAACCGAAACCCTTGCGATGGCGCAGGAGATCGACTTCTCCTTGGTTGCGCTTTTCATGCGCGCGACGCTGACCGTTCAGCTTGTGATGATCATCCTGACCGTGGCCTCGGTCTGGTCCTGGGCGATCATCGTTCAGAAGTTCATCTCGTACCGGACCGCACGGCGCGAGGCAGCGGTCTTCGACCGGGCCTTCTGGTCCGGCGAGCCGCTGGATGAACTGTTCGAACGTATCGGCGGCCAGCCCGACGGCGCGTCGGAAAAGATCTTTGCCAGCGGCATGGTCGAATGGCGCCGGTCCCACCGGCAGGACGGCGAACTGATCGCGGGCGCGCAGGCCCGCATCGACCGCTCCATGGACGTTGCCATCCAGAAGGCGACCGAGGATGTGATGCGCGGGCTGCCCGTTCTGGCGACCGTGGGCTCGACCGCGCCGTTCATCGGCCTGTTCGGCACCGTCTGGGGCATCAAGGTCGCCTTTGAACAGATCGCGATTTCGCAAAGCACGTCATTCTCGGTCGTGGCGCCCACCATCGCCGAGGCGCTTCTGGCGACTGCGCTCGGCCTTCTGGCCGCCATCCCCGCCGTGATCTTCTACAACAAGCTGTCGACCGACGGCGACCGCATCGTCGCGGGGTACGAGGCCTTCGCGGACGAATTCTCAACGATCCTGTCGCGCCAGTTGGACGCCTGAGCCATGGGGGCCGGTGTCATCAAGGGTGGCGGCAGGGGCGGGCGGAACCGTCGCCGAGGCCGTCGCGGCAGTTCGCAGATGATGAGCGAAATCAACGTCACGCCCTTCGTCGACGTGATGCTTGTGCTTCTGGTCATCTTCATGGTGGCCTCGCCCCTTCAGGTGGTGGGGGTGCCGCTCGAGTTGCCCAAGACCGCCGCTCAGGCGGTTGCGACCGAACAGGAAGAACCCCTGACCATTTCGGTGCAGGCGGACGGCACGATCTCGATCCAGAACGAACCCATCGTCGAGGGCGAGCTGATCGGCAAGCTCATGGCGGTCTCGGCGGAGCGCACCAGCGACAAGCTGTTCCTGCGGGCCGACGGCACCATTCCCTATGAGCGGGTGGTGCAGGTCATGGGCGCGCTGAACTCTGCCGGATTCGGCAATATCGTGCTGGTGACGGACGCGGGTGGCCCCAGTTTCGGCGCTCAGGGCGGGAACTAGGGCAGATGCCCCGCGACAGATCCAAACGCATCGGCTTCATCGTATCGGCAGGATTTCACCTCGGGGTGATCCTGTGGTTGCTGGTGGGCGGGATCTTCTTTTCGCACGATATGCCTCCGACTTCGGTCGCGACCGAGGTTTCGCTGATCTCGGCGGCGGAATACGAAGCGATGGTCGCCGCCGCACCCAGGGCCCCGGAAGAAACGCCGGCACAGCCGTCCTTGCCCGCGCCCCCCGCGGCCGAAGAGCCCGCGCCCGCACCCGTCGACGAGGCCGAGCCCGAAACCGTGACGCCGGAACCTCCGGTCGCCGAGCCCGAGCCTGATGTTGCCCCCGATGTGACGGAACTGACGCCTCCCGCGGCGGAGGTCACGGACACACCGCCCAGCCCGATCATGCCCCCGGTCGAGGAACCGTCTGCGACCATCATGACCGAGGTTTCCAAGCGGCCCACCCCGCGGCCCGCACCGCGCGTGGCGCCGGTTCCGACCGAGGCGCCCGAGCCAGACGCTGCGCCAGCGCCCGACACCGTGGAACAGACGGTGGAGGCACCGGCAGAGGAGGCGCAGCCGCAGGAAACACAGGAGGCCGCTGCGCCCGAAGAGGCGGGAGAGGTCCTGGAGACCGAAGAAAACAAGGATACCGAAGAGGTGGCCTCTGCCGCGCCTCTGACTTCGGCGCGCCCAAAGGCGCGGCCCGAGAAGCCGAAGACGCCAGAAGCGCAGCCCGAAACGACGGCTGCGGCGAAGCCCGCCGAGCCGGCGTCCGAGGCAGAGAGCCCCAGCCAATCCGACGCCGTCGCCGATGCCCTGGCCGAAGCGCTGGCAGGTGCGGCGTCCGAAGAGCCGGCACCCGGCACCGGCACCGCACCCAGTGGCCCGCCGATGACAGGGGGCGAAAAGGACGCGCTGGTGGTCGCCGTGAAGCAGTGCTGGAATGTTGGCGCGCTGTCCACCGATGCGCTGCGCACGATCGTGACGGTTTCGGTGGGCATGTCCCCCGACGGCAAGCCCGACTCCAGCTCGATCCGGATGGTGAGCTACGAGGGCGGCGACGAGACCTCGGCCAAGCAGGCGTTCGAGGCCGGCCGCCGCGCGATCCTGCGCTGCGCCGGCGAGGGCTACCCGCTTCCGCGAGAAAAGTACGAGCAATGGAAAGAGATCGAGATCGTCTTCAACCCCGAAAAGATGAGGCTGAGATGATCACTCTTTCGTCATCCGCCCGGCGGCCAGCCGCCCAACTGTCCACAGCGGGCTTGCGCGACGCGGCCCCGATTGCGATGACCGTCAGGACATCGCAAAGCCCCACCCAACCCTCTGCCGGAGGAAGAATGTCCCGGATCCTACGCAACCTCTGCCTGGCCCTGGCCGTGCTTGCCCCTGTCGCGATGCCCGCGATGGCGCAGAACGGTCCCCTGCGCATCGTGATCGAAGAGGGCGTGATCGAACCATTGCCCTTTGCGGCCCCCGCGTTCATCGCTGAAAACCCCTCGGCGGCAGAGTTCGCCGACCAGATCACCCGCGTGGTGGCGGCGGACCTGGCGGGCACTGGCCTTTTCCGAGAGATTCCCCAGTCCGCCCATATCGCGCGGGTCACGAACTTCGACGCGCCGGTGTCCTATGCGGACTGGAAGGCCATCAACGCGCAGGCGCTGGTCACGGGGTCGGTGGCATTGGGATCCGACGGGCGGCTGAACGTCAAGTTCCGCCTCTTCGACGTGTTTTCGGGACAGCCCATGGGCGACGGGCTTCAGTTCGGGGGCGGGTCCGACAACTGGCGGCGGATCGCACACAAGGTGGCCGACCAGGTCTATTCGCGTATCACCGGCGAAAGCGGCTATTTCGACAGCCGGGTGGTATTCGTCTCGGAAAGCGGTCCGAAAGACCAGCGGCTGAAGCGTCTGGCCATCATGGACTATGACGGCGCCAGCGTTCAGTACCTGACCGACAGTTCGGCCATCGTGCTGGCACCACGCTTTTCGCCGGACGGCAGCCGGGTTCTGTATACCTCGTACGAGACCGGCTTTCCGCGGATCAAGATGCTGGACATAGCGTCGGTCACGTCGCGGCCGCTTGCCGATCTGTCCGGCAACATGACCTTTGCGCCGCGCTTCTCGCCCGACGGGGGAACGGTGATCTATTCGGTCGAACAGGGCGGCAATACCGACATCTACGCCCTGGCTCTTGGGTCGAACCAGCCCGTGCGGCTCACGAACGCGCCGTCGATCGAAACGGCGCCGTCGTTTTCGCCCGATGGCAGCCGGATCGTGTTTGAAAGCGACAGGTCAGGAACCCAGCAGCTTTACGTGATGCCGGTCGGCGGTGGAGAACCAACGCGCATCAGCTTTGGCGAGGGTCGCTACGGCACGCCGGTCTGGAGCCCGCGCGGCGACCTGATCGCCTTCACCAAGCAGAACGCCGGCCGCTTCCATATCGGCGTCATGCGCGCGGACGGCAGCGAAGAGCGGCTTTTGACCGCATCCTTCCTGGATGAGGGGCCCACCTGGGCCCCCAACGGGCGCGTCATCATGTTCACGCGCGAAAGCGCGGGTGCAGGCGGATCCGCACAGCTTTATTCGGTCGACATCTCGGGCCGGAACCTGCGGGCGGTTCCGACCGAGGGCGCGGCGTCAGACCCCGCTTGGTCTCCGCTTTTGCCCTGAAGAACAAAGCCCGGCACGGCGTTCCCAAGTGCCGGGCGGAATGATAAGGTAACGGCCATCGAGCCATAAACTAGAGGCGGCAAGGCAATGAACAAATTCTCGATGATCCTTCTTCTGGCTGGCGCACTGGGTGTTTCGGCCTGTAACAATCCCGACCGGTTCGGTGCGGGCGGGGCGGGTGCCGGTGGCGCCGGCGGTGCGGGCGGGATTAACACCGCCTCGCTCGGCGATCCGAACGACCCGAACTCTCCGGCGTATTTCAATCAGACGATCGGCGACACGGTCCGGTTCTCGGTCGACCAGTCGATCCTGACGATGGAATCGCAAAACGTCCTGGCGGGGCAAGCGCAGTGGATGAACCAGCATCCGCAGTACAACGCGGTCATCGAAGGCCACGCCGACGAACAGGGCACGCGGGAATACAACATTGCGCTTGGCGCGCGCCGCGCCAACGCCGTGCAGGAATTCCTGATCGCACAGGGCGTGTCGCCCGCGCGCCTTCGCACCGTCTCCTACGGCAAGGAACGTCCCCTTGCGATCTGCTCGGACGAAACCTGCTATGCACAGAACCGGCGCGCGGTGACGGTGATCACCGTGGGCGGCGGCGTCTGATACGGGTCATCGCATGATCCGGGCGTTGGTTCTTTCCACCCTGCTCGCGGCGGCGGCCCTTCCGGCTGCCGCCCAGGATGCCGAAACGCTGGCCGAACTCAGGTCGGAGCTGATGCGGCTTGCGCAGGACCTGCAATCGCTCAGGTCCGAGCTTGTGACCGGCGGTCAGACGGCGATGCAGTCGGCCGGCGGCACAAGCGCGCTGGATCGCATGAACGCCATGGAGGCCGAGATCGTCCGCCTGACCGCGCGGACCGAAGAGTTGCAGAACCGCATCGACCGCGTCGTGACGGACGGGACCAACCGGATTGGCGACCTCGAGTTCCGCATCTGCGAACTTGAAGAGGGTTGCGACGTGTCGAACATGCCGATCACCGGCATGCTGGGCGGGTCGGCGGGGGCGGGTGCCGTCGCGGCACCCGCGCCATCGACGGCGCCGGCGGCAAGCGCTGCGGCAAATGGAGGCACGCCCGAGCTTGCGATCAGCGAGAAAGCTGATTTCGAGCGCGCAAAGGCGGCTCTGGACGGCGGAGAGTATCAGGCCGCAGCAGACCAATTCGCGGCCTTTTCCCAGACCTATCCCGGCAGTCCGCTGATGGGTGACGCGCAGTTCCTGCGTGGCGAGGCGCTTGCCGGGCTGGGCGACACATCAGGCGCGGCGCGGGCCTATCTGGACGCGTTTTCGGGCGCGCCCGACGGGCCGAAAGCTCCGGCTGCGTTGCTGCGGCTGGGAGCAGCCTTGGGGATCCTCGGCCAGGTCCAGGAGGCTTGCGTGACCCTTGGCGAGGTGCCGCGACGGTTCCCGCAGTCGCAGGAGGCGGCAGAAGCGGCGTCCACGATGCAAAGCCTCGGGTGCCAGTGACGGCCACGGTGCATCCGAAGGACGCATTGCGGGATTTCTTTGCGCCCGGGCGGCCCGACCGCCTGGGCGTTGCCGTTTCCGGAGGCGGGGATTCGACCGCGCTTCTGTGTCTTCTGGCCGACTTGCGCGCCGAGGGCGGCCCCAAGCTTGCCGCCGTGACCGTCGATCACACCCTTCGCCCCGAATCCGCGCAGGAAGCCGCTCTGGTGGCGGCGCTCTGTGCGCAACTTGGCGTCGATCATGCGACGCTGCGATGGACCGGCTGGGACGGCCGCGGCAACCTGTCGGACGCGGCGCGGCGCGCGCGGCAGGCCCTGATCGCCAACTGGGCGAGGGACAGCGAAATCGGGACGGTGGCCTTGGCCCACACCAGCGACGATCAGGCCGAGACCTTTCTTCTGCGGCTCGCGCGGGGCTCCGGGGTGGACGGCCTGTCGGGGATGGCGCCGCGCAGGCGGTCCCACGGCATCGAATGGGTGCGGCCGCTTCTGGGTGTCCGCAGGCAGGCACTGCGCGACGACCTGTCCGCCCGGGGCGTCGGCTGGGTCGAGGATCCGACGAACGCCGACGAACGCTATGACCGCGTCAGGGCGCGCAAGGCGCTGGACCTGCTCGCCCCCCTCGGCCTGACGGTTCCCCGTCTGACGGAAACGGCAGGGCGGATGGCGCGGGCGCGTTCGGCCCTGGATAGCGCGGTGGCCGATCTTGCGCGCGTCGCCTGCACGATCGAGGCGGGAGACGTGGTGATTGCCCGCGACGGTTTCGATGCCGCGCCCGAAGAAGTTCGCCTGAGGCTTCTGGCGCACGCGGTCCGGTTTGTCGCTTCGGCCGAGTACCGCCCCCGGTTCGAACCGCTGACCGAAGCCGCGGCGGCGCTGGCGCGGGGCGGGCGCAGGACGCTGGCGGGCACGCTTCTTTCGGCGACCGGGCGCGCCTATCGGGTCGCGCGGGAACATCGGGCGGTGGCGGGCCTGACCGTTCCCGTCGGAGAGGTCTGGGATGGGCGCTGGCGCATGGCTGGTCCAGCTTTGCAGGGGGCAGAGATCAGGGCACTGGGGCCCGAGGGGATGGCGCAGCTTGATGATCCGCGCGCTTCGGGACTGCCCTACGCCACTCTGGTCGCATCACCTGCGGTGTGGAGCGGCGCGCGGCTTGTCGCCGCGCCAATCGCCTTGTTTGGCAGCAATTGGCGCGCGGAACCGCTGTTCAGCGTCCAGAGCTTCATCTCTTCCATTTTCGCGCATTGAACCTGACCGGCATATCTCTATTTTAAGGACAAGACCGCCGCGCGAGCGGATAAGGAATTTTTTGGAGGTTCCCCTTGGGTAACGCGAGAAACCTGGCCTTCTGGGTCGTGCTGTTCCTGCTCGTCCTGGCGCTGTTCACCCTGTTCAAGGGCGACCCGACCGGCGTGGGGGCCAACACCATTTCCTACTCCGAGTTCATTCAGCGCGTGGACAAGGGCGAAGTCGAAAGTGTGACGCTGGACGGCGAGACGGTGCAGATCCGAACGACGGACGGCAAGCAGCTCACCACGATCCGCCCGCTTGGCGAAACCATCACGGACCAGTTGATCGACAAGAACGTCAACGTGATCGCGAAGCGCCAGGAACAGTCCGGCTTCTTGTCGTTGTTCGGCTTCTGGATGCCATTCCTGGTTCTGATCGGAGTCTGGATCTTCTTCATGAACCGGATGCAGGGTGGCGGAAAGGGCGGGGCGATGGGCTTCGGCAAGAGCCGCGCCAAGCTGCTGACCGAGCGGCAGGGCCGGGTGACCTTCGACGATGTCGCGGGCATCGACGAGGCCAAGGAAGAGCTTGAGGAGATCGTCGAATTCCTGCGCAACCCGCAGAAGTTCTCGCGCCTCGGTGGCAAGATCCCGAAAGGCGCGCTTCTGGTCGGCCCTCCGGGCACCGGTAAGACGCTTCTGGCCCGCGCCATCGCTGGCGAGGCGGGTGTGCCCTTCTTCACCATTTCCGGCTCAGACTTCGTCGAGATGTTCGTGGGCGTCGGCGCGTCCCGCGTGCGCGACATGTTCGAGCAGGCCAAGAAGAACGCGCCCTGCATCGTGTTCATCGACGAAATCGACGCGGTGGGTCGTGCCCGTGGTGTCGGCATCGGCGGCGGCAACGACGAGCGCGAACAGACACTGAACCAGTTGCTGGTCGAAATGGACGGCTTCGATGCGAACGAAGGCGTGATCATCGTCGCCGCGACCAACCGTCGCGACGTCCTGGACCCCGCGCTGCTGCGTCCTGGCCGCTTCGACCGCCAGATCACCGTGCCGAATCCCGACATCAAGGGCCGCGAAAAGATCCTGGGTGTTCATGCCCGCAAGGTGCCCCTGGGGCCCAACGTGGACCTGCGCATCATCGCGCGCGGCACGCCGGGCTTTTCGGGCGCGGACCTTGCGAACCTCGTGAACGAGGCAGCGCTGATGGCCGCGCGCGTCGGCCGGCGTTTCGTCACGATGGATGACTTCGAAAGCGCCAAGGACAAGGTCATGATGGGTGCCGAGCGCCGGTCGATGGTCATGACCCAGGACCAGAAGGAAAAGACCGCCTATCACGAAGCCGGCCACGCCATCGTGGGTCTGAAGCTGACCAAGACCGACCCGGTCTACAAGGCGACGATCATCCCGCGCGGCGGCGCGCTTGGCATGGTCGTGAGCCTGCCGGAAATGGACAAGCTGCAGATGCTCAAGGACGAGGCGCGCGAAAAGATCGCCATGACCATGGCGGGCAAGGCGGCCGAGATCTACAAGTACGGCGCCGACAGCGTGTCGTCCGGTCCGGTGGGCGACATCCAGCAGGCCTCGAGCCTTGCGCGCGCGATGGTCATGCGTTGGGGCATGTCGGACAAGGTCGGCAACATCGACTATTCCGAAGCCCACGAAGGGTATCGCGGCAACACCGGCGGTTTCTCGGTCTCGGCGCATACCAAGGAGTTGATCGAGGAAGAGGTCAAGCGCTTCATCGACGAAGGCTATGCCACCGCGTCGCGGATCATCGAAGAGAACTCAGAAGAGTTCGAGCGGTTGGCGCAGGGGCTTCTGGAGTACGAAACCCTGACCGGTGACGAGATCAAGCGCGTGATGCGCGGCGATCCCCCGGTTTCCGACGACGATGACGGCGACAAGCCCGACGAAGGAAACGCCCCCAGCGTCACGGCCATTCCCAAGACCAAGCCGAAATCGCCCAAGGGCGGGATGGAGCCCGAACCCTCGGCGTAACGCGGTCGAAACGATCTGGTGAAAGGCCCCCGCGGGGGCCTTTCGCATGTGCCGACCCGGGTGCGTCTCTGTCGTTCCGGTCCGTGAAGCCGCCCTCGGGAAACATCGGGACTTCGGTGCAAGAGATGGGTTGAAAGCCGGGCCATGAAGCCCCTACTGTTCGGCGTCCGACCATGCGGCCGGAACCTTGCCGGAAGGAATGGCGCAGCATGACCGGAAGCTCTGACTGGAATCCCGCGGCCTATGCGCGCTTCGCCGATCTGCGGCTCAGGCCCGCGCTGGATCTGATGCATCGCGTGGGCGACATCCGAGTGCAGGGGGACATCGTGGACCTTGGCTGCGGGTCGGGTTCGGTTGGGGCCGCGCTTCGTCACCGTTTTCCGGGCCGGCGTATCACCGGGGTGGATGCATCCCCGGCGATGCTGGCGGAAGCGGCGAAGACCGAGGACTACGACGAACTGCTCGCGGCCGACATCGCCGGGTGGGAGCCCGCAGCCGCCCCCGCGCTGGTCTTTTCGAACGCCACCCTGCAGTGGCTCGGAGACCATGGGGCGCTTGTGTCCAGGCTTGCCGAATCTCTTGCACCCGGCGGCGTGCTGGCCGTGCAGATGCCGCGCCAGTACGGCGCGCCGTCGCACCGCTTCCTGCGGGAATTCGCGGCCGAAATGTTCCCGGACCGTTTCGACTTCACCGGCTGGAAGGCGCCGGTTTCGGCACCGGTCGAGTATCACAGGATGCTGGCGCCGCTTGGCAGCGCGGATGTCTGGGAAACCGACTACGTGCAGCGGCTCGCGCCTACGGATGGGGGGCACCCGGTCCGACGCTTCACCGAATCCACCGCCATGCGGCCGTTTGCCGACAAGCTTTCCGGCACAGAGCTTGCCGCCTTCTTGGCGCGGTATGAAGCCGCCCTGGCATCGGCCTATCCGGTCGAATCCGACGGATCGGTCCTGTTTCCGTTCCGAAGGCTGTTCTTCGTCCTTCAACGCTGAGCCAGGCGCAGGGGGGGCGTGCCAGATCGGAACGTCCGTTTCCGATCGTGAACGGCGCGACGGTGAAGCTTTCATGAAGTTCTTTGCCGCTGGCGATTCCGACAAATTAAGTGTCGGAAATCTCCGAATACGACGGCATTCCGTCAGCTAAGAGGGGCGGAACCCGACGCTTACCGCAGGGAGACACGAGGAATATGGCGTTCAAGACCGACATCGAAATCGCGCGTGAAGCGAAAAAACAGCCGATCCAGCAGATCGGCGACAAGCTTGGCATTCCGACCGAGCACCTCCTGCCCTACGGCCATGACAAGGCGAAGGTCAGCCAGGACTTCATCCGCTCGCTCGAAGGGCGCCCGGACGGGAAGCTGATCCTGGTCACGGCGATCAACCCGACGCCGGCCGGTGAAGGCAAGACCACGACCACCGTGGGCCTTGGCGACGGTCTGAACCGCATCGGCAAGAAAGCCGTGATCTGCATCCGCGAAGCCTCGCTCGGGCCGAACTTCGGCATGAAGGGCGGCGCGGCGGGCGGCGGTTACGCCCAGGTTGTCCCGATGGAGGAAATGAACCTCCACTTCACCGGCGACTTCCACGCGATCACCTCGGCGCACAACCTGCTGTCGGCGATGATCGACAACCATATCTACTGGGGCAACGAGCTTCAGATCGACGAGCGCCGCGTTTCCTGGCGCCGCGTCATGGACATGAACGATCGCGCGCTGCGCGATATCGTCGTGTCGCTTGGCGGCGTGTCGAACGGCTTCCCGCGCCAGACCGGCTTCGACATCACCGTGGCCTCGGAAGTCATGGCGATCCTGTGCCTTGCAAAGGACCTGGAAGACCTGCAAAAGCGCCTCGGTGACATCGTCGTCGCCTACCGCCGCGACAAATCGCCGATCTACTGCCGCGACATCAAGGCCGACGGCGCGATGACCGTTCTGCTCAAGGACGCGATGCAGCCGAACCTCGTGCAGACGCTGGAAAACAACCCGGCCTTCGTGCACGGCGGCCCCTTCGCGAACATCGCGCACGGCTGCAACTCGGTCATCGCGACGAAGACCGCGCTGAAACTGGGCGAATACGTCGTGACCGAAGCCGGCTTCGGCGCAGACCTCGGCGCTGAAAAGTTCTTCGACATCAAGTGCCGCAAGGCGGGGCTGAAGCCTGCCGCTGCCGTCATCGTTGCCACCGTGCGCGCGATGAAGATGAACGGCGGCGTCGCCAAGGCCGACCTGGGGGCCGAGAACGTCGAGGCCGTCAAGAAGGGCTGCCCGAACCTGGGCCGTCATATCGCCAACGTGAAGTCGTTCGGCGTGCCGGTCGTCGTCGCGATCAACCACTTCTACTCGGACACGGATGCCGAAGTCGCGGCGGTCAAGGCCTATGTCGCCGAGCAGGGTGCGGAAGCGATCCTCTGCAAGCACTGGGCCAACGGTTCCGCGGGGATCGAGGATCTGGCGAACAAGGTCGTCGAGCTTGCCGAAGGCGGCAGCGCGAACTTCGCGCCTCTGTATCCGGATGACATGCCGCTGTTCCAGAAGATCGAAACAGTCGCCAAGCGCATCTACCATGCCGACGAAGTGCTGGCCGACAAGTCGATCCGCGACCAGCTGAAGACCTGGGAAGACGCCGGTTACGGCCACCTGCCGGTCTGTATGGCGAAAACCCAGTACAGCTTCACCACCGACCCGAACCGCCGTGGCGCGCCCACCGGCCACTCGGTCCCGGTGCGCGAAGTCCGGCTTTCGGCCGGCGCGGGCTTCATCGTCGTCATCTGCGGCGAGATCATGACCATGCCGGGTCTGCCCAAGACCCCGGCCGCCGAGGTCATCCGCATCAACGACGAGGGCAACGTCGAAGGTCTGTTCTGATCGGCGGTCCCAAGTTGCGATAACGGATCGGGCGCGTTATTACGCGCCCGATCTGATCTTGTGGAGCGATAGCGATGAAGGCGCCGGCGGATTGCCATTCGATGCCCGAACTCAGGGCAGAGATCGACAGGCTGGATGCCGAGCTGGTCGCGAAGCTTGTCGAGCGCGCCGGATATATCGACCGCGCTTGCGAACTCAAGAAGGCCAACGGCCTTCCCGCCCGGATCGAGGAACGGGTCGAGGAGGTTGTGGCCAAGGTGACGGCGCGTGCGCAGGCCGATGGCCTGGACCCCGCGCTGGTCGAGGAACTGTGGCGGCGGCTCATCGAATGGTCGATCGCGCGGGAAGAACGCCGGCTTGGCCCGGACACGCTGAAGAGGGATTAGGACATGACGGCGCAAATCATCGACGGCAAGGCCTTTGCGGCCAAGGTGCGGGGCCAGGTGGCCGAACACGTTGCGCGGCTCAAGACCGATCATGGGATCACTCCGGGTCTTGCCGTGGTTCTGGTCGGCGAAGACCCGGCCAGCCAGGTCTATGTCCGCTCGAAGGGCAAGTCGACCGTCGAGTCGGGCATGAACTCCTACGAGCACAAGCTTGACGCGACAACGTCCGAGGCCGACCTTCTGGCGCTGATCGACAAGCTGAACAACGATCCGGCAGTCCATGGGATCCTGGTCCAGTTGCCGCTGCCGAAACATCTGGATTCGGACCTGGTCATCAACTCGATCGATCCCGCGAAGGACGTCGATGGCTTCCACATCTCGAACGTCGGGCTTCTGGGAACCGGGCAGAAAAGCATGGTGCCCTGCACGCCGCTCGGCTGCCTGATGATGCTGCGTGACCATCACGGCAAGCTCGCCGGGATGGACGCCGTCGTGGTCGGCCGTTCGAACATCGTCGGCAAGCCGATGGCGCAGCTTCTGTTGGGCGACAGCTGCACCGTGACGATCGCGCACAGCCGCACCAAGGACCTGGGCGAGGTCTGCCGCCGCGCCGACATCCTGGTCGCCGCAGTTGGCCGCCCCGAGATGATCCCGGGCGACTGGGTCAAGCCGGGCGCCACCGTGATCGACGTCGGCATCAACCGGATCGAGCGCGACGGCAAGACCGTGCTGGTGGGCGACGTGGACTTTGCCAGCGCGGCCACGGTTGCGGGTGCGATCACCCCGGTTCCCGGCGGTGTCGGGCCGATGACTATCGCCTGCCTGCTGGCGAACACGCTGACCGCGTGCTGCCGGGCGAATGGCCTGGCCGAACCCGAAGGGCTCACCGCCTGAGGCAAAGACACCGCAAAGACGTCGAACCCCGGCTGCTGCCGGGGTTTTCCTTTTGCTAAGGTCGCGCATTGCTGGCTGGCGCTGATCGGTCGCCCCAGCCCCCGATCTTACGCATCGTTCCGACCTGTGTCAGACTGGATCCCCGCCGCAGTCGTGCGAGGGTCGGGATATGGCGAAGGGGCACTGGATCGGTCACATCACCGTTAAGAATCCGGATGCGTATGAGCGCTACAAGGCGGCTAACGCGGCTGCGTTTGCCAGGTTCGGAGGCCGCTTCATCGTCAGGGGCGGGCGTTTCCAATGCCTTGTCGGTCATGCGCGCGAACACCACGTGGTGATCGAGTTCGACAGCTACGACGCGGCGCTGGCCTGCTACAATTCGCCGGAATACCGCGAAGCGCAGAAGCTTCAGACGGAATCCAGCGAAAACGACATCATCGTGATCGAAGGGGTGTGACGCCGAAACGGCTTGATCATTCCGCTTCGGCCTCGTCGGCGATACGGGCAAGATACCTGCCGTACTGGGTCTTGAGGTAGGGCTTGGCAAGTTCGCGCAGTGCATCGGCCGCGATCCAGCCGTTCAGGAACGCGATTTCCTCGGGGCAGCCGACCTTCAGGTTCTGGCGTGCCTCGATCGTGCGGATGAACTCGGCCGCTTCCAGCAGGCTTTCGTGGGTTCCGGTGTCCAGCCATGCGTAGCCACGCCCCATGCGCTCGACGTTCAGCTGCCCTTCGGCCCGGTAGAGATTGAGCAGATCGGTGATCTCAAGCTCTCCGCGCGCCGAGGGGCGGATGCTGCGGGCCCGTTCTGGTGCGGTTCCATCCAGGAAGTAGATCCCGGTGACGGCATGGTTGCTTTTCGGGTGCCGTGGCTTTTCGACGATCGACAGGACGCGGCCGTCACGGTCGAACTCCACCACGCCGTAACGCTCCGGGTCTGCGACGCGGTAGCCAAAGACGGTGCCGCCCCGTTCCTGCCGGTCCGCCGCTTTCAGCTTGTCCGAAAGCCCCGGTCCGAAGAACACGTTGTCGCCCAACACCATGGCCGATGGCGCGCCGCCCAGAAAGTCTTCGGCCAGCAGATACGCCTGTGCAAGCCCGTCGGGCGAGGGCTGCTCGATGTAATCAAAGCGCATTCCCCAAGCCGAGCCGTCGCCCAGGAGCGCGCGGAACTGCGGCAGGTCGCGCGGGGTCGATATGATCGCGACCTCGCGGATGTGGCACAGCATAAGGGCCGAAAGCGGGTAGTAGATCATCGGCTTGTCGTAGAGCGGCAGCATCTGCTTGGAGACCGAATGGGTGATCGGGTAAAGCCGCGTGCCCGATCCGCCCGCCAGAATGATGCCCTTGCGGCCTGTCGCGGTCATTGTGCAGACTCCAGTTCCTTGAGCACCCGCGCCAGCCCTGCGCGCCAGTCGGGTTGGCCTATGCCGTGTGTTTCTCGTATTCGCGTGCAGTCGAGCGCTGAATTGGCGGGCCGTCGCGCCGGCGTCGGATAGGCGCTGGACGGGATGCGGCGGATGCGCGGCTTTCTGGTCGGGAAAGCGGCGTCAAAGATCGCCTCGGCGAAGTCGGCCCAACTCACGGTCGGAGCTCCGGCGTAATGGAAGGTGCCGCCTGGCCTGCCCGCCGACAGTCCTTCGGCCAACAACAGCAAGGTCTGCGCGATGTCGTCGGCCGGGGTCGGGCCGCCCCGCTGGTCATCGACCACGGAAATCTCTTCCCGTTCCAAGCCCAAGCGCAGCATCGTCTTGACGAAGTTTCTGCCGTGCGCGGAAAAGACCCAGGAGGTGCGCAGGATGACATGCCTGCCATCGGCAGCGGCGATCTGATGTTCACCGGCCAGCTTGGTCTGGCCATAGACGCCAAGCGGGCCGGTCGCGTCGCTTTCCTTCCAGCCGCGATCGGCTGACCCGTCAAAGACATAGTCCGTGGACATATGAAGGAACGGCACGCCGCGCGCCGCTGCCGCCCGCGCCATGGCCCCGGGCGCCTCTGCATTGACGGTATGGGCGATCGACGGCTCCGCCTCGGCCTGGTCGACGGCGGTATAGGCGGCGGCATTGATGACGGCGTCCGCTGCGCTCGCGGTGACCGCAGCCGCGCAGGCGGCCGGATCGGTCAGGTCCGCGGCACCCCGCCCGAGGCTTTCAAGCCGATGCCCCCGCCCGGCGGCCTTGCGCGCCAGTTCGCGGGCGACCTGCCCCGTTTCACCGAATACCAGTAGTCGCATGCCTTCCTCACCTGCGGACGTTCGAGTTCTGGCACGCGAAGCCGGTGATGGAAATGAAATTCGCCGGTCTCGCTCGCGCCGGAACACGATCCATCACGCATTCGCGAAAATTCCGACACATCGTTCCCAAATGCGAAAACAATGCCGATCTAGGGCTTCGAATGGCGCCCGGCCGCGCGCGAGACCACGACCGGCAACACCACTCCACCGTCCTTGCGGTGCAGGATGCCATCGAGTTCCACCGTCTCGCAGGAAAGAGAAGATGATCGGAAAAACAGTTTCCTCCGCTGGCCGCAAGCGCGTCATTGCCGGCCTTTCGACACTTGCCGTCGTCGCGGCGCTTGGTGCGCCGCTGGCACCCATTCCATATGTCACCGGACCCGCCACCGCCTCTGTCGGCGATCCGCTTGTGTCCTATGCCGATATCGTCGAGGCGAACAAACCCGCCGTGGTCACGATCACGACCGAAATGGTCCGCCCCGTCTCGCAGCGGGATCAGGGTGGCCCCCAGGGCTTCCCGCCAGAAGAGTTCTTCCGCCGCTTCTTCGGCGAAAACATCCCCGGTCTGCCGGGGGGGCAGGGGCCGGCGCCTCAACAGCCGCCGCAAGGCCGGGCCCTGGGATCCGGTTTCATCGTTTCGGCGGACGGATATGTCGTGACGAACAACCATGTCGTTGACGGTGCGACAAGGATCACCGTTGCGCTGGACGACGGTCGCGAAATGCCGGCAACTCTTGTCGGCACCGACACGAAAAGCGATATCGCCGTGCTCAAGGTCGAGGCATCGGAAAGCCTGCCAACCGTTCGCTGGGGGGACAGCGATGCGCTGAGGGTCGGTGATCCGGTCCTTGCCATCGGCGATCCCTTCGGGATCGGCACGACGGTGACGGCCGGGATCGTGTCCGCCCGCGGTCGCGATCTTCATTCGGGGCCGTATGACGACTTCATCCAGGTCGACGCGGCGATCAACCACGGCAACTCCGGCGGCCCGCTTGTGGATGACGAGGGCACCGTCGTTGGCATCAACACGGCGATCTATTCCCCGAACGGCGGAAACGTCGGGGTCGGGTTCGCGATCCCTGCGGCCCACGCCCAGCAGGTCGTTGCCAAGATCATCGAACACGGCACGATCGAGCACGGCTTCATCGGCGTGACGATCCAGCCCGTGGACGATGAGATCGCGGCAGCGATCGGGCTTGAACAGGCCGCCGGTGCCCTGGTCGCCTCGGTCCAGCCGGACTCGCCTGCGAAGGCTGCCGGCGTCCAGGTCGGGGACCTTGTCCTCAAGGTCAACGGCATCGAGATCGAGACGCCAAAGGACCTTTCGCGCGCCATCGCCGACCTGAGTCCGGGCCAGGACGCGGCCCTGGTGGTGCTGCGTGGCGGGGATCAGTCCGAGCTCACGGTCACGGTCGGAAAATTGGACGGCGATCAGATCGCTGCCGCGCCAAACCAGAGCGGCCAGGGCGTCGCTGTTGCCGACCTTGGCCTATCGGTCAAGACGCTGACCCCGTCGGACGGTGAGGCGCTTGGCCTGCCCGAAGGCACCAAGGGCGCGATCGTTTCCAGCGTCGAGCCGGGAAGCGAGGCGGCCGACAAGGACATCCGCGAGGGCGACGTGATCCTGTCGGTGAACCAGGCGCCCGTCACCACTGCGGACGAGGTTGCCACCGCAATCGATCAGGCCAAGGCCAAGCACCGCGAGGCGGCGCTGCTCATGATCGCGCGCGGTCAGGCACGATCGTTCGTGGCCGTCCCGTTCCACGTCGGCTGAAGTGGTCGGGGCGTGGCTGCGCGCTGCGCCCCATCACCTATCCCGAGGCGCCAAGCCGCTGGCCAACGCCGTCGCGGTTCTGGAGCGCGCGCCACCAACCCTCATGGTCCAGAAACCACTGGACCGTTGTTTCCAGTCCCTCGTCCAGCGTGACCGAGGGGCGCCAGCCCAGTTCGTTGCGGATGCGGTCGGGGTTGATGGCGTAGCGCTTGTCATGCCCCGGACGGTCCGTGACGAAGCTGATCTGTTCAGCGTAGGGCCGGTTTCCGGGGCGTTTTTCATCCAGGATCGCGCAGATCCGGCGCACGATCTGCAGGTTCGTCGCTTCGTTTTCGCCGCCGATGTTGTAGCTGCGCCCGACCCGGCCCTTCTGTACGACAAGCAAGAGCGCGTCGGCGTGGTCTTCGACGTAAAGCCAGTCCCGCACGTTGTCGCCCGCGCCGTAGACGGGGATCGGGGCGCCGGCCAGCGCCTTGAGGATCACCACGGGAATGAGCTTTTCGGGGAAGTGGTAGGGGCCGTAGTTGTTCGAACAGTTCGTCAGCACGACCGGCAGCCCGTAGGTTTCATGCCATGCGCGGACCAGATGGTCGGACGCCGCCTTGGAGGCGGAGTAGGGCGAACGGGGATCGTAGGGCGTGTCCTCGGTGAACTGCCCGGTCGCGCCGAGCGATCCGAACACCTCGTCGGTGGAAATGTGGTGGAAGCGGAAGGTTGCAGGCTTGCCCGCAGCCGCCCAGTAGGCGCGGGCGGCTTCCAGCATCGTGTAGGTGCCGGTGATGTTGGTTTCGATGAAGGCGGCAGGGCCGTCGATGGACCGGTCGACATGGCTTTCCGCTGCAAGGTGCATGATCGCGTCGGGCCGGTGGTGGTCAAGGATTGCATCTACGCGCGCCCTGTCGCAGATATCGGCCTGCTCAAAGCTGTAGCGCGGACTGTCCGCCACCTCGGCCACGTTCGAAAGGCTGCCCGCATAGGTCAACTTGTCCAGGTTCACGACGGCATGGCCCGCGCGGATCGCGTGGCGCACGACCGCCGACCCGATAAAGCCAGCCCCCCCTGTCACGAGGATCTTCATCCGCGGGCCTCATGGGTGAAGGGGGACTGGAATGAGCCGAAGGACTGCGCGGCGCGGTCCTTGTCCGACAGGATCGCGGTTGCCGGGTCGATGCCCCAGTCGATGCCGATACCGGGGTCGTCGAAACGGACGGCTCCGTCACACTCGGGCGCGTAGAAATCCGAACACTTGTAAAGCACCTCGCAATCGGGCTCGCGCGTGATGAAGCCGTGCAGGAACCCCGCGGGGATCAGCAATTGACGGCCATCCTCGGCAGACAGATCGACCCCCACCCATTTGCCGTAGGTGGGCGACCCCGAGCGGATGTCCACCGCGACGTCAAGGATCCGCCCGCGTCCGCACCGGACGAGCTTGGCTTGCGCATGGGGCGGCGACTGGTAGTGCAGGCCGCGCACCGTGCCGGCGTCGCGCGAATAGGAATGATTGTCCTGAACGAACTGGGTGGCGATTCCGGCCTCGGCCAGCACGCGGGCGTTCCAGACTTCGGAAAACCAGCCGCGGGCGTCTCCGAAGCGGCGCGGCGTCAGGATCATGACCCCTTCCAGATCGGTCTGTTCTATCTGCATGTCCGTTCCTGGACTTGTTGATGTTCATCATCTCTTAGGGCTTGGCACCCAGCCGGGAAAGGTCCTTGCGTGGCCAGGCTCAGACGCGCGACAGGAAAAGCCCGGCTGCGACCAATGCGACGGCCGCGATCCTTTTGGGCGAAATCGGCTGCACCGCCAGGCCGAAGGCGCCTAGGTGGTCGATCACGAGCGCCGCGCCCAGTTGGCCCAGAATCAAGGCGGCCAGCGCGGTGACGACGCCCAGGGTCGAGATCGAGGACACCATGGCCCAGACGTAGAACGCGCCCAGAAGCCCTCCGGCCAGCTGCCATGCCGGGGCGCCCGCCAGTTGGCCAAGCGCGCCGCTGCCCGACATCACGGTAAGTGCCAGAAGACAGGCAAACCCGATCCCGAAAGACACCGCGGCGGCCGCCAGCGGGCTTTGCAGCGATCTGCCAAGGGCGCCGTTGACCGGCGCCTGCACTGCGATCGCGGCCCCGCCAAGGACGATCAGCAGGACCGGCAGCCAGACGCCCTGTGTCATGACCCTAAAGCATCCCCGGAACGACCAGATCGGGCGGGCGGTGGCCGTCCGCAAAGGTCTTGATGTTGATGATCACCTTCTCGCCCATTTCGATCCGGCCCTCGACCGTGGCGGACCCCATGTGGGGCAGAAGGACGACGTTGGGCAGTTCCCGCAGGCGGGGATTGATTTCGACGCCGTGTTCATAGACGTCAAGCCCGGCGCCCGCGATCTCGTGCGAGCGCAGCATCCGCGTCAGCGCGTTTTCGTCGATGACCTCGCCGCGAGAGGTGTTCACGATCACGCCGGTCGGCTTCATCAGCTTCAGCCGCCGCGCGTTCATCAGGTGGAAGGTGGCGGGCGTGTGGGGGCAGTTGATGGAAATCACATCCATCCGGCTGACCATCTGATCAAGGCTTTCCCAGTAGGTCGCCTCAAGTTCCTCCTCCTGCTCGGGGCGGACCCTGCGGCGGTTGTGATAATGGATCTGCATGCCGAAGGCGCGGGCACGGCGGGCGACAGCGGTGCCGATCCGGCCCATGCCAAGGATGCCCAGCCGGCGCCCGCCGACGCGCCCGCCCATGAAGGCGGTCGGGGCCCAGCCCTTCCATTCGCCAGACTGCATGACGGCCAGCCCCTCGGGGATGCGCCGGGTGACCGCCAGGATCAGCGCCATGGTCATGTCGGCGGTATCCTCGGTCACGACGCCGGGCGTGTTCGACACCAAGATGCCGCGCTGGCGGGCCGAGGCCACGTCGACGTGGTCGATGCCCGCGCCGTAGTTGGCGATCAGCTTCAGCTTCTCTCCCGCGCCGGCCAGAAGGTTGGCGTCGATGTGATCGGTCACGCAGGGCACCAGGACATCGGCCCTTTGCATCGCGGAGGACAGCTCGTCGCGGGTCATCTTCGTGTCGGGGTCACGCAGTTCCACGTCGAAGAGTTCCTTCATGCGTGTCTCGACCACCTCGGGCAGGCGTCGCGTGACGACAACACTCAGACGTTGTGAAGGCATCGGGGGCTTCTCCTCTCTTTCGCGGCGCGCTCTTAATTGGCAAAGTGCAGGGGAACGGGGCAAGTCACAAGCCCCGAAAAGGGCGCCGGTGGCGGCGCGAGGGCATGAGAACAGGCAGATGAAACGGGCAAGACTCGTCGCTATCGCATTTGCAGTCGCAATGGCGCTTTCGCTTCCCGTGGCGGCAGCCCAAGGGGACGGCGCGAAGGGTCCGGTCACGAACCTGCCGCTGCCGCGCTACGTTTCGCTGAAGACCAGCGAAGGCAATGTCCGGCGGGGCCCCAGCCTGTCGCATCGGATCGATTGGGTCTTTACCCACCGGTCGATGCCACTGCGCATCACAGCCGAATTCGGACACTGGCGCCGGGTCGAAGACAACGAGGGGCAAGGCGGCTGGATTCATTATTCGCTGCTTTCCGGGGTCAGGACCGTGCTGGTCGAGGCGAACATGGCGTCCTTGCACACGCGCCCGGACGCAGGCGCGCCGGTCGTGGCCAAGGCCCAGGCGGGGGTGATCGCCCGGCTTCATACCTGCGAAACCGACTGGTGCGAGATTTCGGCAGACGGCGGAGACGGCTGGGTGCCCAAGTCTGCCCTGTGGGGCGTGGACCCTGACGAACTGCGCGATTGAGGCGATCGGACCTCTGGCCTGTGCGGCCGGAGGGCGCTATGACCACGCCTGTCTGCGGAGGGGCGTTACGATGGCCGGTCAGAAGAATACCAGGCTGAACATTTCGGCGGGGCTCGCTTCGGTCGCGGTCGCCGCCACGCTTGTCGCGCTTAAGCTTTGGGCGCTTGGGCTGACCTCTTCGCTGTCGGTCGCGGCCTCGCTTGCGGATAACGCGCTGGACCTGATGATGTCGCTTGGCGGGCTGCTTGCCATTCTTTACGCGGCACGCCCGGCGGACGAAGACCATGCCTTTGGCCATACCTCGGTCGAGGATCTGGCCGCACTGGCGCAATCGGTCTTCATCGCGGTGTCCGGCACGGTGATCGCCTGGGCGGCGACGGCGCGGCTTCTGGGCCTGATGGAGTCCCGCATCGCCGCGCAGGGACAGGGGATTGCGGTCATGGGGCTGTCCGTCCTGCTGACGCTTATGCTTGTGCTTTGGCAGCGGCGCGTCGCGCGCCGGACCGGCAGCCGCGTCGTGGCGGCGGATTCGCTGCATTACCTGTCCGATTTGCTGCCCACACTGGGGGCGATCGGGGCGCTGTGGGCATCGCAGCGTTTCGGCCTGGCCCATGTCGACAGCGTCGTGGCGCTGGCCTCGGCGGCCATCCTGCTGGTCGGATCGATGCGGATCGGAAAGGGTGCCTGGGACGCGCTCATGGATCGCACGGCGGATCCCGACCTGGTGGAGGCGATCGCGGCGATCGCCCGCGACTGGCCGGGGGTGCGCGGTTTTCACGACCTGAAGACCCGGATGGCGGGCAGCCGGGTCTTCGTCCACATCCATATCGAGCTGGACGGGGACCAGAGCCTTCGGGACGCACACGCCATCGGCGCCGGTCTGAGGCGGAAGATCATCCTGACCTACCCGCAATGCGAGGTGATCGTGCACAAGGACGTCGCGGGCGAAAGCTGAGGTTTCGGCGCCCGTCTGCTTCCGCCGTGGACTTCGGTCGGCGGTGAGGGAATAGTCGCTGGCAGGAGGTGGGGCGCATGGAATGGCGGGACCAAGGCGCGCTTCTGTCGGTCCGCCCGCATGGCGAGACCAGCGCGATCATCGAGGTGTTCACGGCCCATCACGGACGGCACGCGGGTGTCGTGCGCGGCGGCGCGTCACGGCGTGTGGCGCCCATTCTGCAACCCGGCGCGCAGCTTGACGTGACATGGCGAGCACGGCTGGACGAGCATATCGGGGCCTTCGTGGTTGAGCCGCTTCGCGCGCGTAGCGGCGTGTTGTCGGACAGGCTGGCGCTGGCGGGGTTGAATTCCGTCTGCGCGCTTCTGCGCTTTGCCCTGCCAGAAAGGGAGGCGCATCCCGCTCTTTACCGGTCCAGTATCGCGCTGCTCGACGCGCTTGGCAGCACGCCGGACTGGCTCACGCACTATCTGCGGTGGGAAGCGATGCTGCTTGAAGAGCTTGGCTACGGGCTTGACCTGTCGTCCTGCGCCGTCACGGGCAGCCGGGAAGACCTGGCTTATGTCAGCCCGCGTTCCGGCCGGGCGGTCGGGCGGGATGCGGCAGGCCAATGGGCCGACCGCCTGTTGCCGCTGCCGCCCTGTCTGCTGGGACAAGGGGCCGCGACCACCGAGGAAGTCGTTGCCGGGCTGGGCACGACCGGCTGGTTTCTGGAACATCGGCTTGCGTCCGACCTGGGAACGCGGCCCCTGCCAGAGGCGCGCCACCGGTTCGTAGCACTTCTGGCGCGTCAGGGCTGAAGGCGGTTGAACACCATCCGCCGGCCCTCTGGCCCGGACAGGATCAGGGCATCGTCGGCAGCCTCGGCCTCTGTCATGACTGCCAGCGCCGTAAAGAAGGCGCGCTCGGCCTCCAACTGGGTGCAGGCGAGGCGCGTCACGCGCAGCGGTCCAAGCTCAAAGGCCGGGAAACTGCCCCTCAGTTCGCCGCTGTAGCTGTTGCAGGGCGCTTCGCCCGCGATCAGTCCCGGTTCCGGAAAGCCAATCGTCGCGCGGGCCTCGAACGGCGCGCCGTCAAGAGTGACAAGTCCCCAGACGGCATCGCTTTCCGGTATGGGGGCCATGGTCTCCTGGGCGGTGCAGGCGCTGGTGGCTAAGATCAGCGCGAAGGCTGTGACAACGAGATTGCGCATGAGTCCAGCCTAGCGCGTCACGGACGGTTCCGCCAGCCGTCCCGTCGCTTTGCTTCTGTTGCGACGCTGGCGTGTCGAAAACGTCTGCGACTTCGCCTTCCGCTTCGGGTCTGACGGGTGGCAGGAGACGCATATGATCGGCCGTTACATACCTACATTCCTGCGCCATGCACCCGTGCCCGGTGTGCAGGGCTTCGCTTTGTTGGCCGGGATCGAGGCCGCCGTGCGCGGCATTCTCACCTCTGTCTGGCCGCTTGTGATCTACCAGGCCCTTGGGGATGCAGAGGGCGTCAGCCGACTCTATTTCTACGCCGGGATCCTGTCGTTCAGCTATGGCATGTTGCTGCCCTGGATCGGGCGCTTCATCGCCCGGCGCTGGCTGTATTCGATTGGCATGGCGCTTTACATCGCGGGGCCCGGTTGCGCCGTGATCGGCGGGCCGCTGCTGACGCCGGTCGGGCTCTTGCTGACAAGCTGGGCGACGATGACCTCGTTCACCTGCATCAACGCCTATCTGCTGGATTTCATCGCGCGGCAGGAACTGGGCCGGGTCGAGACGCGCAAGCTGTCCTACAGCGCGATTTCCTGGACCATCGGACCGATGTCCGGCGTTTGGCTGTGGAAGCTGTGGGAACCGCTGCCGTTTCTCATCGCAATGGGGTTCACGGTGATCCTGACGGTCGCTTTCTGGGCGATGCGGATGGGCAACGGCAAGACCATCACCCGCGCCAGGACGCCCGCGCCCAATCCCCTGGCGTTCCTCGGCCGCTTCTTCGCGCAGCCGCGTCTGGTCGCGGGCTGGCTGTTCGCGGTGCTGAGGTCGGTGGGCTGGTGGGTCTACATCGTCTACCTGCCGATCTACTGCATCGAGGCGGGCCTGGGCGACCAGGTGGCGAGCTTTGCCTATTCGATCTCGAACGCGTTCCTGTTCCTGTCACCGCTGATGCTGCGCTGGATGCAGCGGCGGGGGCTGAGGCGGTCGGTGATCTTTTCCTTCGGTGCCGCGGCGGGCCTGTTCGTCGCCGCCGGGTTCGCGCCGGTCTGGCCGCCGCTTTCGCTGATCACGCTTCTTGCGGCGTCGTTCTTCCTTGTCATGCTGGACACGTTCGGCGGGCTGCCCTTCCTGATGGCCGTCCGTCCCGCCGAAAGGTCCGAAATGGCCGCCGTCTATGCCAGCTTCCGCGACGTTTCAGGCATCCTCACGCCGGGTTTTGCCTGGCTGGTGCTGCTGGTGTCACCGGTTCCGGGCGTCTTCATCGCGTGCGGCGCAGGGTTGGCGGTTGCCGCCTCGGTCGCGACGCGCCTGCACCCAAGACTGGGCGCGCGCTACGCCTAGGAGCGGTGGCTTCAGTCCAGAAGCCGCCGTGCGATCACCTGCGCCTGGATTTCGGCCGCGCCCTCGAAGATGTTGAGGATGCGCGCATCGCACAGGATCCGGCTGATCTGATATTCCAGCGCAAAGCCGTTGCCGCCGTGGATCTGAAGCGCGTTGTCCGCGGCGGCCCAGGCCACGCGCGCGCCCAGCAGCTTGGCCATGCCCGCCTCCAGGTCGCAGCGCTTGTCGTGGTCCTTCTGCCAGGCCGAATGATACGTCAGCTGACGCGCGATCATGATCTCGACCGCCATCATCGCAAGCTTTCCGGCAACGCGGGGGAACTCGATCAGGCTCTTGCCGAACTGCTTGCGGTCCTCGGCATATTTCATGCCGACTTCCAGCGCCGATTGCGCCACGCCGATGGCCCTGGCGGCGGTCTGGATGCGGGCGCTTTCGAAGGTCTGCATCAGTTGCTTGAACCCTTGGCCGGGCTGCCCGCCCAAGAGGTTTTCGGCCTTGACCTTGAACCCGTCGAAGCCAAGTTCGTATTCCTTCATGCCCCGGTAGCCCAGCACCTCGATCTCGCCGCCGGTCATGCCGGGGGTGGGGAAGGGGGCGTCGGCGGTGCCCGGCGCCTTTTCCGCCAGGAACATCGACAGCCCGCGGTAATCGGTGGTCGCCGGATCGGTCCGGGCCAGAAGCGTCATCACATGGGTGCGCGCGGCGTGGGTAATCCAGGTCTTGTTGCCGGTGATCTCCCACCCGTCCTCTGTACGGACCGCGCGCGTGCGCAAGGATCCGAGGTCGGAGCCGGTGTTGGGCTCGGTGAAGACCGCGGTCGGCAGGATTTCACCGCTGGCGAGCTTCGGCAGCCACTGCTCCTTCTGTTCGGGCGTGCCGCCGCACAGGATCAGTTCGGCCGCGATCTCGGACCGGGTGCCAAGCGAGCCCACGCCGATGTAGCCGCGGCTCAGTTCCTCGCTGACCACGACCATCGAGGCCTTGGACAGGCCGAGCCCGCCGAATTGCTCGGGGATCGTCAGGCCGAAGACGCCAAGTTCGGCCAGTTCGCGAATGACCTCCATCGGGATCAGTTCGTCCTTCAGGTGCCAGTCGTGCGCGTTCGGCACAACGCGCTCGTCTGCGTAGCGGCGGAACTGGTCGCGGATCATCTCAAGCTCGTCGTCCAGACCGGAGGCGCCGAAGGTCGCCCGGCCGTGGTTGTCCCGCATCAGCGCGACAAGTCGCGCGCGGGCGGCGGGCGTATTGCCCTGGGCGATCAGCGTCGCGGAAGCGCCGTCGGGCGCCCAGGCCACGGCCATATCGGACAGCCGCGCGACCTCTCCCTGGCTCATCGGGATGCCGCCCGCGATCTGGGCCAGGTATTCACCGAAGCCGATCTGAAGGATCAGCTGCTCCATCTCGCCGAACGCACCCTCACCGGCGATCCGGTCTGCCCAGGCATTCAACTGGCGCAGGGATTCGACGTAAGTGGCCAGCCAAGACAGCGCGTGGGCCGCGAACTGGTTGGCCTCGAGCGCGGCACCGGAAACCTTGCCGTCGCGGTCGACCATGGCGCGCACGTTGGCGGTTGCGTCGGCCAGAACGGCCTCGACCTGCGGGAGCGCGGCGCCCGTCAGCGCGCCAAGGTCGGAAAGGATCGCGGTCATCGGCATATCGGCCCCGTCATGCGCCATCGGTCGGCTCCTTTTCTGCAGTTGCACTGTCCTAGCCATTTCGCAGGTGCGGCGCAATATTAATTCGTGAAGCGACCGGAAGCAGTACTAAAGTGTCGCGCCGGATTTCGGCTGTGGGGCGCGCCATTGCCATGTATAGAAGCCGCGAAAGGACGCTTTACATGGCTGCACCCGAATTCACGATCCTCCTGTTGGCTGCGGGCATCACGCTGTTCGCGGGCGTCGTGAAGGGCGCGGTGGGGTTTGCCATGCCGATGATCCTGATCTCGGGACTGGCCTCGATCATGCCCGCGCAAGAGGCTTTGGTCGCCCTGATCCTGCCGACCTTGCTGACCAACGTGGTGCAGGCGCTCAGGCAGGGGGCTCGGGCGGCCTGTGTTTCGGTCAGAGACTACTGGCGGATGATCGCGACCTTGGTGGTTTTCGTTCTTCTGACGGCGCAGGCCGTGCCGATGATCCCGCAAGCATTGCTTCTGGGCGCCCTGGGTCTGCCCATCGTGGCCTTTGCCCTTAGCCAGCTTCTTGGCCACCAGTTCCGGTTCCATGCCGCAAGACGCGGCCTGGCCGAGGTTCTGACCGGCATGGTCGGCGGCATCTACGGTGGGCTGTCCGGGGTCTGGGGGCCGCCCACCATCGCGCTTCTGGTGTCGCTGCGCGCCGAAAAGCGCGAAAGCGTGCGGGTTCAGGGCGTGGTCTATACGATCGGTTCGGTCGCGCTTCTTGTTGGTCATGCAAGCTCTGGCGTCATCACCTCGGGGCGCCTGTCGCTGTCGGGCTTGCTGGTCGCGCCGGCGCTGGCGGGGCTTTGGCTGGGCTTCGCCATCCAGGACAGGCTGGACGCCCAGCGTTTTCGCCGCTGGACGCTGGTCGTACTTGCCATCACCGGACTCAACCTGATCCGCCGCGCCCTGACCTGAGGGCCAGGGGCCGGCGTCCGCGCTGAACGGCCGGTTTTGCAGTGGAATCCATGAAACATCGTTACCGTGGCGAAACATCGCCGCCCTTTTGTTTTCGATCCGGGTTCGTTGTTCGGATTGTTTCCAATATAGATAAAGTGGGGTTGGTCCTTGCTTGCTCCGAATCGTGATTCCACGGGGATTTGGCCCGATTCCGTCCGTCTGGCGCGCCGATTGATAGGTCAGAGGGGGCAAAATTCATGTCAGGGAATATCGCGTATGCAGAAAAACAACCCACAGGGGAAAAATTCATCGGTTCTGGTGATGCGCCGCCGTGAACAAAGCGCGATGATGATCAGGAGCCGTGAGGGTTGCTTCCGGTTCTGACCCATCGCCGGATCTCCGGCCATTTTTTCGGAACGCAATTGAGGGAGAAACAAATGCGTGACGCTCTGACCAAACTTTTCGCCCGCTTCCGCAAGGACGATGAAGGTGTGACCCTTGTCGAATACGGCATCGCGCTGATCCTCGCCGTGACCGTCGGTGTGACCGTTCTTGGCGGTCTGGCTGAAGACGTGAACCTGCAGATGGATGCGGCGTGCAACCAGATGACCGGCGGCGGCGGCCTGACCGGCGACACCGGCACCTGCTGAACCTAAGGCTCGCCGTTCAAGAGACCAAACTTGGGAGGCGGGCGTCATCGCCCGTTTCCAACATTTCAGTCGGCTGCGAGTGCCGACATTAAAAGAGCAGAAGGATTAATCAAATGGCGCTCAAATCCGTATTCGTCGCACTTCTGGGCATCGCTGTCGCAGGTGGATCGGCCTACGGGGCCCGCGAATACCTGCGCCAGACGGCTGCCACGGCCTCGACCGATCCGACAAACGGACTGGTCACGGCGATCGTCGCCGGGCGCGACATCAAGTTCGGCCAGGCGCTCGAACCCCAGATGCTGCAGATCGTGTCCTGGCCGCGCGAGGCGCTGCCGGTCGGTGCCTTCACCGACGTCGACATGCTTCTGCCCCAGGCGGGCGGCGAACCGCGCCGCGCCAAGAATTCCATGTCTGCAGGAGAGCTGATCCTTGCGTCCAAGGTGTCGAACTTTGGCGAAAAGGTCACGATCGTCCAGACGCTGGGTGAAAACAGCCGTGCGATGTCCATCCGCGTGGACGCGGTGACGGGCGTCGGCGGTTTCGTCACGCCGGGCGACACGGTCGATATCGTGCTGACCCAGGGCGGCGGCGAAAACATGCGCGCCGTCACGATCCTTCAGAACGTTCGCGTGATCGGCGTGGACCAGCTGGCGAACGAGGAATCCAACAGCCCGATCGTCGCCCGCACCGTCACGGTCGAGGTTTCGCCCGAGAACAGCCAAAAACTCGCGCTGGCGCAGAATGCCGGCACGCTGAGCCTGACCCTGCGCACGCTCGACAGCGTCGTCGATCAGCCGCTGAACTCGATCCGCCTGTCGGACATCCTTCAGGAAAAATCGCCGACCGAGGAAGAGGTCCAGAAGACGCGCATCAAGGTGCGGCGCGGCAACGAGCTTTCAGAGGTGGAAATCAGCAACTGACGAACCGGAGGGACGAACACCCTCTGGCACCGCTATCCGGATGGGCAGCGGACGGGATTGGTCAAACGGAGCGATGCTATGCGCAGGACTGCCGCCAGATTTGCCAAGGACGAGGAAGGAGCGATCCTGGTCATCGTTGCGGTGTCGCTGGGGACCATCCTGGGCATGATCGCGCTGTCCTACGACCTGGGTCGCATGGCCGCCACGACATCCGAACTGCAGTCCTTCGCCGACCATGTCGCGCTGACCGCCGCAGGCGAGCTTGACGGGGAAAACGGCGCGCGGGCGCGGGCGCAGGCCGCGGCCACGAATTTCTTTACCGACCGTCAGACCTTCGCGGATGACAACACCGGCCAGGTTCTGAACGCGGACGATTTCACGCTGACCTTCCTGCGTTCGCTTCCAGCGCTGGACACGACCGCGATCACTTCGGCGAATTCGGCCACGACGGACAATGATGCGGTCTATGCCCGTGTCCAGGTCACGCCCAAGACTGTGCCCTTCACCTTTGGCCGTGCCTTCTTTGCGCTTCTGGGGTTCGCCCAGAGAACGCCGACATTCGGGGCCGAGGCCGTCGCGGGCTTCACGACATATGCCTGCGACATCACCCCGATGATGTTCTGCATGCCGCCGAACTTCGATGCGAACACATGGGAAGGGCGCACGATCCTGATGCGCGCGGGCGGCAACGGTTCTGCCTGGGGGCCAGGTGATTTCGGTTTCCTGCAGCCATCGACGCTTGCGATCGATTCCACGGGCAACTGCGGGGGGCTGTCGGGCCCGCAGGGGCTGAGCTGCGTCCTGGGGGCTGCGGGGTCGATCACCCAGTGCTTCCGCCAGCGCGGCGTCGACACCGAGCCGGGGCAGAAGAACGGCCTGACCAATTCGCTGAACACGCGGTTCGACATGTGGCCCGGTGACCTGAACCCAGCCAGGGACGGCATCGTGTATGCGCCGGCGCCTGGCGTCATCAAGGGGCTTGTGGCGAACAACGGAAACGCCTGCATCAACAACAATTCGAACCCGTCGCCGAACACGGTTCCGTTGCCGCCGGATGACTGCTTCGCCGCCGGTACGTGCACGCGCTACGGCGATGGCATCTGGTCGACCGGTCGCACAAACTACATCAACACGAACTACGGCACACCGGGAAATCCGCCCTCGCCAGTTCCGCATGGGAGTGCGACCACGCGATATGAGTTGTACCTGTCGGAACTGGCCGGGAACTATTCCTCGACCACGCCCGCGATCCTTCCTTCCGGCAAGGCCGAAACCGGGCGCCCGATGTGCGGTGCCGCGCCTTTCCCTGATCCCGCGCGCCGGGAACTGATCATCGCGGCGGTCGACTGTTCGCAAGGCACCGTTGCCGAGGATCTGCGCGGAAGCGCAACGAACATCCCGGTCAAGGAATATGTCCGCATGTTCCTTCTGCAGCCCGTCGGTCCCGCCCCTGAACTTTCGATCTATGGCGAGGTCATCGGATCGGCCGGAGGCAACGGCAATTCGGGCAGCGGCGTGTTCCACGAAGTCGTGCAGTTGTATCGGTGACGCCATGACCTGCACGCGCACAAACATACTCGGACGACTTCGGCGGTTCCTGCGAAAGGATGACGGGGCGATCCTGGTCGAGTTCGCCTTCGCGCTGCCGATCCTTCTGATCTTCTTCGCGGTGATCGTCGAGGGCACGCGCATGATGAAGAACTACCACAGCGCGATTTCCGGTGTGCGTGACGCGACCCGCTACATGTCGCGGCATCTGCCCATCAACCTGTGCGACGTGGCCCCGGCGAACCTGAATGGCTACAGCGGCACGCTTGCCGCCATCGTCGGCCAAAGCGTCAGCGGCGTGACGCTGTTTCCCTCGGGCATTACGCTCAGTTCGGTGCAAGCGACCTACAGCTGCCCGGCCGGGACCTATCACGTCGACCCCGCGGTGGTGCGGGTGACGGCAACGCTGACGATCGACTTCCCGTTTTCCTCGGTTTTCGAGCTTCTGGGGGGCGAAAGCTTTTCGGGCCTGACGACCACCATCAGCGATTCAACCAAGGTGTTCGGGACATGAGGGGCGCGTACGACATGCTGCGCGGGTTCATCCGTCTTGACCGGGGCGCGGCGCTGGTTGAGCTGGCGATCGTGATTCCGGTGTTTCTGCTGGTCTTCCTGGGCATCATCGACTTCGGGCGGCTTGGCTACGATGTCGTCACCGCCGAAAAGGCGATGCAGCGGGCGGTGCGCATCGCGGCGGTCCGCCCGGCCGCCTGCGCGGGCGTTACCGGGACTGCGACCGTGCCCAACACGACCAGCCGCGATCCGCTGAACAACGACACGATCCCGCCGCGCTTCGGCACCGCCTGCAATCAGTCCGGCACGATCTGCCTGCAGCAGGCGCAGTCGACCTGCAGCCTTGCCCAAGGCATCGCGGTGGGCAACACGACCGCGATCGAGATCTGGAACAACATCGACGACCTGATGCCCGCGAACGCCACCGCGGCAAACGTGCGCATCACCTATGACGACACCGCGATTCTGGGCAGCGACAGCCTGCGGCTGGGATTCCTGGGTGGGCCCTACGTGCCGATCGTGACGGCGCAGGTTCAGAATCTGACATTCAACTTCGTGACGCCAATCGCCGGCTTCGTTTCCATCGCCGGCGGGACGTCGACCTTTGCAAGCACGATCCAGTTCCCGGCGCTCAGCGTTTCGCTGCCGGCCGAGGATCTGGCGCAGGGGGAAAACGGATGACCGGGGGCGGGTGCGGAACATCGACAGGAAAGGCCAAGGCATGAAGGTTCCACTGAAATCCATCCTCGTGATCACGCCGGATGCGGCGGTGTCGCAGGCCATTGGGACGGCGCTTGGCGGCGATCCCGCGCTCAAGGTCGATACCAAGTCGTCCAGCCTGACCCAGCTGAACGGGCAGGCCGTCAAGTTCGCGCAAGAGCACGACTTCATCATCTTCGATACGGACCCCGGCAACGAAGCGGATCTTAGGGCGATCGAGGACCTGGCGAAGAACCGTCGCGAGGGCACCATCCTGCTGGCGCTCGCGTCCAGCGACATCTCGCTTGCAGAGGCGCGCAAGCTGACCCGCGCGGGCGTTGACGAGGTGCTGCCCTATCCGATCACCGGTGCCGAACTGACCGAGCAGCTTGAGCGTCTGGGCGCACGGGCGGTTCCCGATACCCGGCGCGGCTCGGGGCGTATCGGGCGGGTGATCGCCGTCGCCCAGGCGCGCGGCGGCTCAGGGGCCACGACGGTCGCGCTGAACCTGGCTGATGCGCTGACCGGCAAGGGCGGTCTTCTTCACAAGGCCGACAAGCATACCGTCGCGCTGGTTGATTTCGATCTGCAGTTCGGAACGATCGGCACCGCGCTGGATCTGGAAGAACAGGACTCCATGCTGAAACTGGCGCAGGATGGAACGGTTCCGGATCTGCGCTTCCTGGAACAGTCGATGACCAAGTTCACTGGCGGGCTTTCCGTTCTGCCAGCGCCATCCAAGTTCGCGCCCGTAGATGCCTTGCGCAACGACCAGGTCGCGACGATCATCGACCTGCTTCGGCAGACCAACGACTACGTCGTGGTGGATCTTCCCCGCGCTCTGGTCAGCTGGGTCGAGCCGGTCATCGAAGAGGCCGACGAGCTTCTGATCGTGACCGATCTGGCCGTGCCGTCGGTGCGGCATGCCCGGCGGCTGATGGATTTCTTCAAGACCGTGAACATCGGCCTGCCGATGACCGTCGTCCTGAACCGAGAACACCGGCCCCTGATCCGCTCGAGCGTGCACAAGGAGGCCGCCGCTGCGCTCGACAGCAAGCTCGAATTCTGGCTTCCCCTTGATGACAAGGCCGCGCGCGCGGCCGTCGATCAGGGCAAGCCGCTGACTGCCGTCGCAGGCCGCTCACCGCTGACCAAGGCGATCGGTCATCTCGCCAAAGCCATAACGAAAGCCCTTCCCGCCGCGGCGCGGGTCGAGGCGTCCAGATAGGAGGTCTGCCTGTGTTCAAGAGTTTCACGAGAAGCAATCCGGCCGCTGCCAGCAATGTCATCGAAATCGGCAAGAAAACGGATGAGCAGACCGCACCGCTTTGGCAGCCGACCGAGGCAGACAACGAGCTGATCGAACGGCTTGAGTTGAAGAGCCAGCTGCACGAAGTCCTGCTTGAGCGCCTGAACCTGGCCGTGATCGACAAAGTCCAGCCGGAAGAGTTGCGGCGCGAGGTCGCGGCGCTGGTGTCCAACGTGCTGTCGCAGCAGAAACGGCCGATGCGCTCGGAAGAGTTTAACCAGCTGATCGACGAACTTCTTGACGAGGTTCTCGGTTTCGGCCCGCTTGAGCCGTTGCTGGCCGACCCGACAATCAACGACATCCTGGTGAACAGCCATCGCAGCGTCTATGTCGAGCGCTTCGGCAAGCTTGAGCGGACCAAGGTTCGCTTCCGCGACGAACGCCATCTCTTGCGCATCATCGACAAGATCGTGTCGCGGATCGGGCGCAGGGTCGATGAAAGCCAGCCGTGGGTCGATGCGCGCCTCGAGGACGGAAGCCGGGTCAACGCGATCATTCGCCCCTGCGCCATCGACGGGCCCTCGCTCTCCATCCGCAAGTTCTCGCGCCATCCGCTGACGATGCAGCGCATGATCGATATCGGGTCGGTGACGGCGCCGGCGGCCGCGCTTCTGAAAGGCCTGGTCGAGGCTCGCCTGAACGTGCTGATCTCCGGCGGCACCGGCTCTGGCAAGACGACGATGCTGAACGCGATGTCGTCCTACATCGGCCAAACCGAACGCGTCGTCACGATCGAGGATGCGGCGGAACTTCAGTTGCAGCAAGATCACGTGGTGCGCCTTGAAACCCGCCCGGCCAGCCCCGGCGGAAACAACGCGGTGACGCAGCGCGACCTGGTGCGCAACGCGCTTCGGATGCGCCCCGACCGCATCATCGTGGGCGAGGTCCGCGGCGCGGAAACCTTCGACATGCTGCAGGCCATGAACACGGGCCACGACGGGTCGATGACCACCGTCCACGCGAACTCGGCGCGCGATGCCCTTGGCCGGCTTGAGCAGATGGTGACGATGATGGGGATCGACTTCCCCCTTTCCGCGATCCGTGCACAGATCGCCTCGGGTCTGCACATGGTGGTTCAGCTGAACCGCATGAGCGACGGCAAGCGCCGTGTCGTCAGCGTCAGCGAGATCACCGGCATGGAAGGCAGCACGCTGACCATGCAGGACATCTTCGTCTTCAAGCGCTCTGGCAAGTCCGAAAGCGGGGAGGTGCTGGGCGACTTCGTGGCGACCGGCATCCGGCCCCGCTGCGCGGAGCTGCTTCAGCAGGCCGGCGTCGATCTGCGCCAGGACCTGTTCATCCGCAGGGATGGAGGCCAGGATGCGCGGACTTGACAGCTTTGAACTCGAGGCGCTGGTCTACATCGGGATCTTCATCGGTGTCCTGATTACCTATGAAGGCATCCGGCAGCTGCTGTCGCGATCGGAAACCAAGGGCGCCGCGCGCAGCCGGCGCATGCGCATGATCGCGTCGGGTGCGACGACCGAGGAGATGCTGCGGCTGCTCCGGCCCTCGGTGGATCGCTGGGCGCTTGCGCGCCTGCCCTTGATCGGCAATCTTCCCGTCGTTCTTCGCCAGGCGGGACTGACCATCAACCCCGCCGTCGTCCTGAGCGGCAGCCTTGCGGCGACGATCGTGCTTGCCGTCGCGGCGGCCCCCTTCATTGGCGCGCTTCCAGCGGCGGCGATTGCCTTGACGGTCAGCCTGGTGACGCCGATCGTTATCTTCCGGGCATTGCGCAACAAACGGATGGAGGCGATGGTCGCCCAACTTCCCGATGCGCTTGACCTCATGGCGCGCGGGCTTCGGGTCGGGCATCCGATAAACGCCACCATCGCGTCCGTCGCGAACGAGATGTCGGACCCCATCGCGACCGAGTTCGGGGTCGTCCTGGATCAGGTCAGCTATGGCGACGACCTGCCCGACGCGTTTTCCGAGTTCGCGGACCGGATCGATCAGGAAGATGTGCGTTATCTCGCGATCAGCATCGCGATCCAGCATGGCACGGGCAGCGACCTTGCACGCGTTCTCAACACGCTTTCGACGGTCATCCGTGCACGGATGGCGATGCGCCGCCGGATCCAGGCGATTTCGGCCGAAGGCAGGCTGACGTCGGTCTTCCTGTCCGCATTGCCGGTCTTCATCGTTCTGTTCACGCAGTTCACGTCGCCCAATTACTACATGGGCGTGATTGATGACCCGCTGTTCCAACCCTTCGCGATCATCGTCGGCACGCTGGTCGTGGTCAATTATCTGGTGCTTCGTCGCCTTGTCGACTTCCGCATCTGATTGGAGAGTATGATGTTTGAGGCCCTGACAACACGGATCGCACAAGATCCCACGCTTTTGCAGACACTTCTGGTCATCGGTATCGGTCTGGGGGTGATGCTGTTCGTCTACGGGCTTTTCGGGACCATTGCACAGAAGGACCCCGTCGCGCGCCGCATGGCGGGGGCCGGCGGGCGCGCACGCACGAAACGGCGCGACGCCGACATCCTTCATTTCGTGCAGAACGACCCGACCGGCCTGATGAAAGCGATCGTGCCGGTCGACAGGAAAGAGCGCACGCAGATCCAGCGCCAGTTGGCGCAGGCCGGTTTCAACAGGCCGAACGCGCTGCGCAACTACTATGTGTTCCGCCTGGTCATGGGCTTTCTGCTTCCGGGTATCTACATCTTCATGATCTACAATTCGCGCGCGGTGCTGGTTCCCCTGCCTGACGCCGTAATGAGGAACTTTGCGGAACTGTCGCAGGCGAAGATCACGGCCGGCATCGCCGCACTGGTCTGGACGGGGTTCTACGGGCCCAACTATTGGCTGCGCGCCCGCGTTGAGAAGCGCCGCCGTCAGATCGAAGAGGCGTTTCCGAATGCCTTGGACCTGATCCAGATATCGGTGGAAAGCGGGCTGAGCTTCGACGCGGCCATGACGCGCGTGGCGAATGAGATCGTCACGACGGCCCCGGTTCTTTCGGAAGAGCTGCTGATCACGCAGCGCGAAATCCAGGCCGGGCGGTCCAGGGACAGGGCCCTGATGGACTTTGCAGAGCGCACGGGCGTGCCGGAAGTGGGGTCCTTCGCGAGTGTCGTGATGCAGTCCATCCAGTTCGGCACCAGCATTTCCGACGCGCTCACGACCTATGCGACCGAGATGCGCCACGCTCGGGAAATGCGCGCGCAGGAAAAGGCCAACAAGCTGCCCGTCAAAATGTCAGCGGTACTGGCCTCGCTGATGCTGCCGGCGCTTGTGCTGCTGGTTCTTGGACCGGTGGTGATCCGCTATCTGCGCAACGTGGCCGGGGCGGGCTGAGTCGCCCGCGAAAGGCCCTGTCCGGTAACAATGTATCCGGATCTGACCAACTGATCCCGAAAATCGCACATAATATCGCCCCAAGGTTGAATCTTGGGGCGCTTTCGGTCCCAACTGCCGCAGATCATTGACCCTTCCGAAAGGCGAACTTACGCTACTTTTGGGTAGTGGAATTCAGAACTTCACGAGTCTGTGGCAGCATTGTTGGCTGACCCTTTCTCGGGATCGCGGGGCGTGGAGGGTGCTTTGGTTGTGTTGAGAAAAGCTCCAGGGACAGATGCGCCGGCAGGCCCGGTCGACCCGGTTCGATTGATCGAGGTTGTCGCCAGTTGGAGCGAGGGGTTGCATGGCAACGCCTCGCTTGATGTCGCGTTCGCGGCGCTCGTGCGGGGGTTGGGCGCAGAGGCGGGCGCGATCGTGCGCACCTATCCCGGCAGGCCGTTCCCCCAGATCGTCGCCCTGCATGATGAACGCGCGGGCGATCCTGCGGCGCGTCCGCTGCGCGGCAGCCATGCGACGAACCTGTTTGGCGCCCATCTGCAGACGGCCCGTCCGGCCTCGATCTGGCTGGCGACCGAGCATTCGGACGAATCCGATCCGGTCGCGGGCGTTGGCCTGCACGTCTGGCAGGTCGCCCGCCACATGCGTGAAATGGCGGTGCTGATTCTCACCTCGGACCCTTCGTTCCGGGACCACATCGAGTTGCATTTCCATGATCGGCTGGATGATGACGCCCAGGCGCTTCTGGACATGTTGCTCCCGTCGATCGTCAGGATATGGACGGGACGCAAGGTCGGCCTGGTCACGGCGCAAGTCGTTGAAAAGAAGATCAAGGACGCCCCCAAGGCGCCGAACGCCGTCCATGGCAAGATCCTCGATGTCTCCAATCCCGCGGGGCTCAGCAGGGCCGAGTTTCGGGTCTGCGTGATGCTGAGCCGGGGATTGTCCGTGAAAGGCGTCACGGGTGAACTGGGCCTTTCCGATGCGACGGTGCGTTCGCACCTGCGCAGCATCTATTCCAAGACGGTCACCCGTTCGCTGGCAGAACTTGTCTTCCGCCTGCTCGACCAGGGCGATCAGAAGGCGAACGTGACGCTTCGGCGGGCGTAGGACATGGTCACCGGCGCCTTCCTTCCCTTCGTTCCACTGATCGCAGTCGCGCCGGTGATGATCACTGCGGGCTGGTTCGATCTGCGCTTCCTGCGGATTCCAAACGTGCTGAGCCTGATCGTGGTCGCGACCTTCGTGCTGTTCAGCCTGGCGTTTCCGCCCCACGATCTCTTCTGGCGGCTTCTGGTCGCGGCGATCGTCCTTGCGATCGGTTTGGTCGGTTTCCACTTCCGGGCGTTCGGCGGCGGAGACGTGAAGCTGTTGTCCGCTTTGATGCTGCTGATCCCGGTTTCGACGCTGGGGACCTTCGCCCACGTGTTTTCACTGTCGATGTTCGTCGGGATCGCCGCCGTTCTGACGATGAAACGCATTCCGATCTTTGCCCAGACCGGTTGGGCATCCATGCGGCCTGGAAGGCAGTTTCCGATGGGGGTGTCGATCGGGCTTGCCGGTCTGGCGCACCCTTTCGTCGTCATCTTTCTGGCACCCGGCTGACGGAACGCCCCAAGGGTGGGGACAGCAGGCCCGTCCGGTGGGGGGACGGGCCTGTCGCTTTTCAGGCTGCCTTCAGAAGGCCCTCTGCCTTGATCTTCGCATAGGCCTCGTCCAGCGACCTCGTCGCACGCTCGATCAGGATGTCGATCTCGGACGGCTTGATCACAAGCGGCGGAGAGATGATCATGCGGTCGCCGACATGGCGCATCACGAGGTTGTTCGCGAAGCAGCGTTCGCGCGTCATGTAGCCGACCGTGCCCGCGTCCGATGCGAACTTTGCCCGCGTCTCCTTGTTCGGGGTCAGCGCGATGGAGCCCATCAGCCCGACAAGCTTGGCCTCGCCCACCAGCGGGTGATCGGTCAGACCCTGCCAGCGCTCCATCAGGTAAGGATGTGCAACATTTCGGACATGGTCGAGCACGTTTTCCTCTTCCAGCATCTCAAGGTTGCGCAGCGCGACGGCCGACGCGACGGGGTGACCGCTATAGGTATAGCCGTGGTTGAAGTCGTCACCGGACCCCGCGACGGTGTTGTAGACCTCGTCGCAGATGATTGAGCCGCCGATGGGCGCGTAACCCGACGACAGGCCCTTGGCGATGGTCATGATGTGCGGCTTGATGCCCATGGTCTGGCTGCCGAACCAGTTTCCGGTGCGGCCAAAGCCCGTGATGACCTCGTCCGCGATCAGAAGGATGCCGTACTTGTCGCAGATGCGCTGGATTTCCGGCCAGTAGGTTGACGGCGGCACGATCACACCGCCTGCGCCCTGGATCGGCTCGCCGATGAAGGCGGCGACGCGATCGGCGCCGAGTTCCTCGATCTTCGCCTCAAGCTCGCGCGCGCGGGCCAAGCCGAACTCTTCCGGCGTCATGTCGCCGCCCTCGGCGTACCAGTGAGGCTGGTTGATGTGCGCGATGTTCGGGATCGGCAGGCCGCCCTGCGCGTGCATCCCGGACATCCCGCCAAGCGAGGCGCCACCCATGGTCGAGCCGTGGTAGGCGTTCTTGCGGCTGATGATGATGTTCTTTTCCGGCTTGCCCTTCACGTCCCAGTAGCGGCGCACCAGTCGGATGTTGGTGTCGTTCGCCTCGGATCCGCTGCCCGCGTAGAACACGTGGTTCAGATCGCCCGGAGCAAGTTCCGCGATCTTGGCGGCCAGCGCGATGGCGGGCACGTGCGATGTCTGGAAGAAGGTGTTGTAGTAGCACAGCTCTTCCATCTGGCGCGCCGCGACCTCGGCAAGCTCCTTGCGGCCGTAGCCGAGGTTGACGCACCAGAGTCCGGCCATGCCGTCCAGAATCTCGTTTCCTTCGCTGTCGGTCAGGAACACGCCCTTGCCGCGGGTGATGATCCGCGCGCCCTTCTTGGCCAGCGCCGCATCCTCGGTGAAGGGGTGCATGTGGTGGGCGGCGTCCAGAGCCTGAAGCTCCTTGGTCGGCATGTGGTTGGTGATCGTCGTCATGGCGGGCTCCTGGCATGAGTGCCGGCCAGTCCGGCGCCGGAGAACTGTCCGACGCGCCCGGGCACACCGGATTCGGAGCGCTGGCCGATTGCCGCTAGAATATGATCAAAATACCGGATGTCAACCCGATTTGATCAAACGCCGGGGGGCGAAAGCGTCATGCGGATCTGTTCGATTCCCTGATTCACATCATCCCGGATCGCGTTCGCCACGGCCTCGGGCGAGCCCGACCGCAAGGCCGACAGCGCCTGCAGATGCTTGTCCGGCAGACCGTTCGTGCCCAGTCGCCCGCAGACGACACGCAGCGACGGGCCGCCACGCAGCAAGAGCATCTGGGCGATTGCAAAAAGAATGCCCGCCTCTGCCTGTTCATACAGCGTTGTGTGAAAACGGTGGTTATGTTCCAGGTAGGCTTTCACATCACCCCGGCGCACCGCCGCATTCAGCGAATCGTCGATGGATTCAAGGCGCGATATTGCTGCGGGCGTGATCTTCTGCGCAGCCAGAAAGGCCAGTTGCGGCTCGATTGCCTGTCGCGCGAAGGCCAGTTCGTCCAGTTGCGCAAGGGTCAGCTCGGGCACGCTGACGCGGCGGTTGCCCTGGAACTGCAATGCCCCCTCGGCCGTCAGCCGCCGAATGGCTTCGCGCACCGGCGTCATGCCCGCGTCGAGATCCGTCACAAGTCCTTGAATCGTCACCGCTTGACCCGGAGCGAGTTCTCCGAACAGGATCATCTCGCGAATCTTGCGGTAGACGATTTCGTGAGTTGGAGGCTTGTGAAAATCAGCGTTCAACGAGCTTCGCCTTTCGTAGGAGGGGCTGCCCACCATCAGTATGGTGGTTTTGGGCGAACACAGTAGCTGTTGCGTCCGAAATTTACCATATTGTATTTTGGCTGGGATTTTGATCAAATGTCGGCAGTAGGATAGCCCTGCTGACGACACTACAGGGAGCTCAAGATGAAAAGAACACTGCTGTCCGTTGCCGCGATCGTGGCAGTCGGGGCGTTCTCGGCAAGCGCCGAGGAGGTTCATGTCTACAACTGGTCGGACTACATCGACGAAGAACTGCTGACCAAGTTCAAGGAAGAAACCGGGATCGATCTGATCTACGACGTCTTCGACTCGAACGAAATTCTTGAAACCAAGCTGCTCGCCGGCGGTTCGGGCTACGACGTGGTCGTACCCTCGGGCACGTTCCTGTCGCGGCAGATCCAGGCCGGAGCGTTCCAGAAGCTCGACAAGTCGAAGCTTCCGAACCTTTCCAACATGTGGGACGCGATCCAGGAGCGGACCGAAAAGTACGATCCGGGCAACGAGTACTCGGTCAACTACATGTGGGGTTCGACCGGCATCGGCGTGAACATCAACAAGGTCAAGGAAGTGCTGGGCGAAGACGCACCCGTCGATTCGCTGGCGCTGGTCTTCGATCCGGCGAACATGGAAAAGCTCGCCTCCTGCGGCGTCCACATGCTTGACGCCCCGACCGAGATCATCCCCGCCGCCCTGACTTACCTTGGCGAGGAGTCCGATGCGCAGGATTACGAGACGATCGAGAAGGTCGAGCCGGTCCTGACGGCGATTGCACCCTACGTGCAGAAATTCCATTCCTCGGAATACATCAACGCCTTGGCCAACGGCGATATCTGCGTCGCTTTCGGCTGGTCGGGTGACGTCCTGCAGGCGCGCGACCGTGCCGCCGAAGCCGACAACGGGGTGGAGATCGAGTACCACATTCCGAAGGAAGGCGCCCTGATGTGGTTCGACCAGATGGCCATTCCGGTCGACGCACCCAACGCGGACGGTGCGCACAAGTTCATCAACTTCATAATGGACGCGCAGAACGCGGCCGCCGCGTCGAACTATGTCTATTACGCCAACGGCAACAAGGCGTCGCAGGAGTTCCTGAACGAAGACGTGATCGGCGACACCGCGATCTATCCCGACGAGGAAACCGTCAGCAATCTCTACACGACGACGACCTGGGATCCGAAGGTCAACCGCAACGTCACGCGGCTCTGGACCAAGATCAAGTCCGGGACCTGATCGTCACGCTTGAAAAATCGCCCCGCGCCCTTTCGGCGCGGGGCTTTCTCGTGAATGAGGATTGAAAACATCATGGCTCAGCCCGGCACGCGCCTCGTCTTCGCACCCTGGAACGATCCCGAACAAAAGCCGCTGATTCAGTTCAAGAACGTCACCAAGAAGTTCGGTGACTTCGTCGCGATCGACAACATCACGCTTGACATATACCGGCGGGAATTCTTCGCGCTGCTCGGGCCTTCGGGGTGCGGCAAGACCACGCTGATGCGCATGCTTGCGGGATTTGAAGCGCCGACTTCGGGCACCATCCTGCTTGATGGCGTCGACATCGCGCCGGTTCCGCCGAACAAGCGCCCGGTGAACATGATGTTCCAGAGCTATGCGCTGTTTCCCCACCTTTCGGTGTGGGACAACATCGCCTTCGGGTTGCGCCGCTCGGACATGCCGAAGGACCAGATCCCGGCCAGGGTCGAGGACATGCTGCGCCTTGTTCGGCTTGAGAAATTCGCCAAGCGCAAGCCCCACCAGATTTCCGGCGGCCAACGCCAGCGCGTCGCCCTTGCCCGCTCGCTCGCCAAGGCGCCGAAGCTGCTGCTTCTGGACGAACCGCTGGGCGCGCTCGACAAGAAGCTCCGCCAGGACACGCAGTTCGAACTTATGGACATCCAGGAAAAGACCGGCACCACTTTCGTGATCGTGACGCACGACCAGGAAGAGGCGATGACCGTCGCCAGCCGCGTCGCGGTCATGGACCACGGCAAGATGGTCCAGATCGACACCCCCGACCGCATCTACGAGACGCCGAACTCTGTCTACGTCGCGGACTTCATCGGGGACGTGAACATCATCGAAGGCAACGTCATCGACACGGTGGACGGCAAGGTTTCGATCGAGTGGGCGGAGGGTCAGCCCAGATTGCTGGGCACTGTCGGCGAAGGCGTGGCCAAGGGCAGCAGGGTGCATTACGCGATCCGGCCGGAAAAGGTGGCCATCGCCACGCAGCCCCCTGCCGACCGCGCAAACGTGATCGAGGGCGTGGTGCACGACATCGCCTACCTGGGCAACATCTCGACCTACAAGGTCGAACTGCCCGGCGGCCGCATGATGAAGGCGCAGGTCGCCAACGACCGCCGCATCGCCCGGCGCGACATCACCTGGGACGACAAGGTCTGGCTGTCCTTCACGGACACCGCCGGCGTCGTCCTTCTGGGTTGAGGGGGCGGCCATGAACCTGCGCCGCCTGTTCCTGATCCTCACCCCCTACGCCTGGCTTCTGCTGTTCTTCCTGATCCCCTTCGCGATCGTGCTGAAGATCGCGCTGTCGGACTATGCAATCTCGATTCCGCCCTACACGCCCACGCTGGACATCTCGGCGGGTTGGGAAGGCTTCAAGGAGTTCGTTTCAGAGCTTGATGCCGAAAACTTCGCGTTCCTGGCAACGGACGCGCTTTACTACACGGCCTATCTCTCAAGCCTGAAGATCGCGCTGATCTCTACAGTGCTGACACTCGTGGTCGCCTATCCCATCGCCTACGGCATGGCGCAGGCCTCGCAAGAGTGGCGACCGACGCTGATGATGCTGGTGATCCTGCCGTTCTGGACGTCGTTCCTGATCCGCGTCTATTCGTGGATCGGGATCCTTTCGAACGAGGGTTTCCTGAACCAGTTCCTGCTGTGGACCGGGATCATAAACGAGCCGCTGGCCATCATGAACACGCAGAATGCGGTCTATATCGGCATCGTCTATTCCTATCTGCCCTTCATGATCCTGCCGATCTACGCCGCGCTCGAGAAACTGGACGAGTCGCTCATAGAGGCGGCAGAGGATCTGGGATGTTCGAAGATTTCGGCGTTCTGGCTGGTGACCTTTCCGCTTTCCATCCCCGGCGTGATTGCCGGATGCTTCCTGGTCTTCATTCCGGCGCTTGGCGAATTCGTCATCCCCTCGCTTCTGGGCGGGTCCGATACGCTGATGATCGGCAAGGTGCTCTATGAAGAGTTCTTCTCGAACCGGGACTGGCCGGTGGCATCGGCGGTGGCCGTCGTATTGCTCCTGATCCTGATCGTGCCCATCGTGCTGTTCCAGCGCAACGAGCAGAGACAGAGGGAGGCGAACCAATGAACCGCCGCTTTTCCTGGTTCAACGCAACCGCGTTGACGCTTGGCTTCGCCTTTCTATACCTGCCGATGCTGATCCTTGTGATCTACAGCTTCAACGCATCCAAGCTGGTCACGGTCTGGGCGGGGTTTTCGACAAGGTGGTACGGTGAGCTGATCCACAACGAGGCGTTCCTGAGCGCAGCCTGGGTCACGCTGAAGGTTGCGGTGGTCTCCTCGACGGTCGCGACCGTCCTGGGCACGATGGCCGCCTATGTCATGGTCCGCGCAGGCCGCTTCTGGGGACGCACGCTGTTTTCGGGCATGATCTACGCCCCGCTTGTCATGCCAGAGGTGATCACGGGCCTTGCGATGCTGCTTCTGTTCATCTCGCTGGGGCTGGACCGCGGGGTTTTCACGATCATCCTGGCGCACATCACTTTCACGATGTGCTTCGTTTCGGTCGTGGTGTCCTCGCGCCTGGCGACCTTCGACAAGTCGCTGGAGGAAGCGGCGCTGGACCTTGGCTGCACGCCCTTCGATGCGTTCAAATCGGTGACACTGCCGATTATCGCACCCGCGGTGATCTCGGGCTGGCTGCTCGCCTTCACGCTGTCGCTGGATGACCTCGTGATCTCGCAGTTCGTGGCCGGTCCATCCTCGACGACGCTGCCGATGAAGATCTTCTCGGCCGTGCGCCTGGGGGTCAGCCCGGAAATCAACGCGCTTTCGACGATCCTGATCTCGATCGTCACCATCGGGGTGATCAGCGCTTCGCTCATATCCAAGCGCAGCATCGCGCGACAGCGCGCGGACGAACAGAAGGCGTTGCAGCAGTGACACCTGCAGGCCGGCCCCTTGATCGGGGGCTGGCATGTGTTAGCGTACCAATGATCCAGCCGGTTTCGGGGAGGCGATCATGGAGCACGCGGCAAGGAAGCTCGTCATTCGCAACATCGGCTTGATGCTGTCAGGCAAGCTGGAACATCCGATCTACGATGCCGATTGCCTGGTCGCGATGGATGGCCGGATCTCGGACTGGGGCCGCGAATCGGACCTGGACACCGAGGGCGCAACCACCCTGATCGACGCGCAGGGCACCACCCTTGCCCCCGGATTGATCGACAGCCATGTCCATCCCGTCGTCGGCGACTACACGCCCCGTCAACAGCAGCTTCACTGGATCGACTCGACCCTTCACGGCGGTGTCACCACGATGATCTCGGCCGGAGAGGTCCACATGCCGGGCCGGCCCAAGGACATCGTCGGGCTCAAGGCGATGGCGATCGCCTCGCAGCGCTGGTACGAAAATTTCCGCCCCTCTGGTGTCAAGGTTCTGGCGGGCGCGCCGGTCATAGAACACGGGATGGAAGAGCACGACTTCAAGGATCTGGCCGACGCCGGTGTGAGGTTCCTGGGCGAAGTCGGCCTGGGGTCCGTCAAGGACGGCAAGACGGCCCGCCAGATGGTCGACTGGGCGCGCAAGTACGGCATCCAGTCCACGATCCACACCGGTGGCCCCTCGATCCCCGGATCGGGCCTGATCGATGCCGACATGGTCCTTGAAACCGGGACCGACGTCGTGGGCCACATCAACGGCGGCCATTCGGCCCTGCCGGACGACCAGATCGTCTGCCTGTGCGAAAATTGCCTGAAGGGGCTTGAGATCGTCCACAACGGCAACGAGCGTGCCGCGTTGCTGACGCTGAACACCGCGCGAGAACTGGGCAAGATGGACCAGATCATCCTGGGCACCGATGGCCCGGCGGGGTCGGGCGTGCAGCCGCTGGGGATCCTGCGCATGGTCGCGATGCTGTCGTCACTGGGCAACGTGCCGGCCGAAGTGGCTTTCTGCTTCGCCACCGGCAACACAGCGCGCCAGCGCGAGCTTGACGTGGGGCTGATCGAACGCGGCTACGCAGCGGATTTCGTGCTTATGGATCAGGCACAGCATTCCGGCGGCAGGACGATCCTGGAATCGGTGCAGCTAGGCAACCTTCCGGGCGTCGGCATGACCATCATCGACGGTGAGGTGCGGTCGCAGCGCAGCCGCAACACCCCGCCCGCGTGGAAGATCCCCGAAATCGCAGGGGCCTGACGCTCAGACCATCTTTCGCAACAGCGCCAGAAGGTCCTGGCGTTCCTGTGCATTCAGCGGCTGCAGCGTGTCCTCGGTCACGGCATGGCCCATCTGGTGCAAGGCCGCGATCATCCCGGCACCCGCCGCTGACAGCGACAAAAGGCTGCGGCGCTTGTCGCCCGGGTCCGCGGTCTGCTCGACCAGGCCCTTTGCGCGCAGCCTGTCGACGACGCCCTTGATCGTCGCCACATCCATCGCTGTCCTGCGGCCCAGTTCGTTCTGCGAACATTGCCCCACCTCGTCCAGCCGCGCCATCGCCGCGAACTGCGTGGGCGTCAGGTCCTGTCCGAACCGGGCAAGGAACAGCGAGGCGTGCCGTTGGCTGACAAGCCGCAGGATGTAGCCCACCTGGTCGTCCAGGTGGTAGGGGCGGGCCTCATCGCTCACCGAAGGCCGTCCTTGCCCTCGGCCTCGGCGGCCGTCAGTCCCCCGACCCGTGGCAGCGGCCGTCCGCTGTCGGTGACCGCGACGGCGACCATGATCTCGTTCGCGCGGGGCGCGTCGTTCATCCGCACCTCGACCCCGTCGAAATGGGACCGGACATAGGCCGCGTCCTTGTGCCCAAGCGGAACGTCCAGGTCCTGTCCCGGCCCGCCCATCTTCTTGGATGACGGCACCAGAGCGGCACCCTTTTCCACGGTCGCCCGCAGCGGAGTGCCCAGCTTGGGATGCAGGATGGCGGCGGCATGTTCCAGCTCGCCGTTTTCGCCGACCATCGCCGCCTTGCCGTAACTTTCGGCCTGTTGCGGCTCGATCCCCAGGGCCTTGACGCATCGTTCGCCCAGAAGCCCGCCAAGCTCGGCGCCGATATCCATCAGGTCGGACAGATCCTCGACATACCGGCCCGCGAAGGGATTGGCGATGACCGCCACCGCGACGGCCTTGCGGGTGGCCGGATCAATCGCCCGGCCCATTTCCTTGCGGGTCTCCTCGACCCAGACGGCGATCTTGCGGATATCGGCTTTCATCTCAGCCCGTCCTCCCCCTTTACCTCCCATGCCTCCAGCCCGCCGGAGCGGGAATGGATGCGTGGACCCGTGGTCATGACCAGCACCAGAACCATCTCGTCGGCGCGCGGAGCGTCGTTCAGGCCCACTTCGATCGAATCGAAATGGCTGCGCACGTAGCTTGCGTTGACATGGGTGACGGGCACGTCCAGCCGAGCGCCAACACCGCCCACCTTCTTGGCCGAGGGCACGATGGCCTTGGCCCCGCCCAAGACCTCCCGCATCGCGTAGCCGCCCGGCGCATGCCAGAGCGCGCCGTGTTCCAGTTCGCCCGCCGCGCCGACGATCGCGCCCTTGCCGTAGCCTTCGACCGACCTCGGGTCGCCCCCCAACGCCTCGAGAAGCCGTTGGGCCATCATCAGCCCAAGCGGTTTCAGGTCCTCCATGAAGCCCTTGATCTCTGGCTCGTAGCGCCCCGCGAAGGGATTTTTCACGACGGCCAGCGCCGCCGCGCGCATCAAGGGCTGCTGGGCGCGCGGTCCGCCTTCGTGGTGGATCTCCTCGACCACGGTCATGAACTTCCGGATTTCGGGTTCAGGCATGAGCCAAAGTCTCCGTTTCTGGTGCGGGGGCCATCACGCGGGCCGCCCCGTTCAGGAATAGCGCAGCCCCGGCGATCAGGCCAGCCGCCCGCATCGCGCTGGCTTCGGCCAGCCCGCGGTCAAGCGCGGCGGCGGTTTCGTCCGCGCCCAGCGGGCCGACATGCACGGTGACGGGCCGGTCGCCCAGATCGCTGTCGGGCTGAAGGTCACGGGCAGGCGCGCGGGTGATCGCGGGGTGCCCCGGCAGGTCCACCGCATTCGCGATCAGCGTCGCAGCCGCATCCGCCGCGGCAGCGCAGCTTGCCAGAACCGTGACGGACTGCGCGATGCCAAGCGAGAGGCTGCGCCCGCCACGGCCGGAGGTGGCGATGCCGCCGATCCCGTCGCCGTCCCGGATGTCCAGGGTGCCCAGAACCGCGGCGTCGACCCCCGCCATGGCGGCGCGATAGCTTTGACTCGGTGAAAGGTGGATGGCGATGTCCCCACCATTGTTGACCATGGCGCGGGCAAGTCCTCCGGACAAGACCATGGCCGAGAGCACTTCATCGGCCACGGCGCCGGCGACGGCGGCCATCGGCGTGATGAATGCGCGCCGGGCGTGCGGGGCAACCGCGCAGGCCATCCGCCGCGCGACCGGCCCCTGGGGTGAGGGGCCGCCCCAAGGCCGGCGCAGCAGCGGCAGTTCCGCCACAAGCTCGTCCAGCAGGGGCGCGAACCGACGGACTGCGGCGTCAAAGGCGGCCTCTCGCCCCGGTCCGTCGGCGCCGATCACCAGGTCTATGGGCCCGTGCTGCAGGTGCAGGCGGTTTCCGGGCAGGCGGGCGGCGGTGGCGGGCATGGGTTCAGCCCCCCTTCGGCCAGTCAAAGTTCCTGGCGTGCCGGGGATCGGGGTGACCCGGCGAGGGTCCGACCTTGCGGATGCCTGGTTTCACGACGTCCTTGGCCGAAACGATGCGGTCCACATGCCCGCCAAGCGCGGCGTAGTCGGACTTGCGCATCGTGAATTCGATCGGTGCGACAAGTGCGGGGGTCGGAACGTAGCCGAAGGAGTTGGTCGGCATGTCCATCACGTCGGCCATGACCGTGATCCCGCCGCCGGGCCAGACATAGGCCTTGGCGCCCCCGCAGGAAACATGGGTCAGCGCCTCCTTGACCGAACGGGTGAGCTTGACGGGGTTTTCCGTCACGCCCGCGCGCAGCGACCCGCCCGCGCCGCCCATGAACAGGACGGAGCAGACCGACGGTTCGCAGTTTTCTGCGACCCGTTCGACCGAGGCGCGCAGCGGTGCCGTGATCTTGGCCGGTTGCGGGACAAGGTCGTCGTCCAGGACGAAATAGGCCCACTGTTCGCCCGTGGTCGAAACCATCAGCAACCTGAGCCCGGGCCATGCGATCTTGGGGTCGGCGGGCTTGAGGATCGTCAGAGGGTCCTCCACGTCCGTGCCGCCCCAGCCGGTGCCGGGCTGCGCGACCTGGAAATAGCGCCCGGGCGTCGATTTCCGTCCCTTGACCCGGATGCCCGTGGCGGGAACGTCCAGCATCCGCCCCGCCTGGTGTTCGGACAGGACGCCCGTGATGTGGTCGTCCACGACGATGACCTCATCGACATGCGGCGCCCATTGCCTGGCGAACATGCCGATCGCGGCAGAGCCGCAGCCAACCCGCATCAGCCTTTCCTGAACGCCGTTGATGATGGGCGCATGGCCAGCCTGAACGATGACGGTCGCGCCGCCATCCACGGTCAGTTCGACAGCCTCGCGGTTGCAAAGCGCCATAAGCGCGTCGCAGGTCGCGCGGCCTTCCGCCTTGGTGCCCCCGGTCAGGTGTTCGACCCCGCCCAAAGACAGCATCTTGGACCCATATTCCGACGTCATGACATGGCCGATCGGTTCGCCCGCGGACCGAACGACCGCGCGTTCGTCACCGATATGGCGGTCGGTGTCGATCTTCACCTTGACGCCGCAGTAGCTGAATATGCCTTCGGTCACGACCGTGACCATGTCGACGCCCTCGATCTCCTGGCTGACGATGAAGGGCGCGGGCTTGTAATCTGGATAGGTGGTGCCCGCGCCCACCGCGGTGATGAAGGGCCGGTTCGCGCGCAGGATGTCGCCGTCCCATTCCTCATCCGTTGCAAGGAAGGGGACGGTCTCCGCGCCGGTTTCGATCACGGTCAGCGGATCAAGGCGCACCAGTTCGCCGCCATGGTTGGCGTAGCGGTCGCAGGCCCCCGCGCGACCCTCGGCGATGTAGCAGAGCACCGGGCAGGCGTCGCAGCGGATCTTGTCGGCCATGCGATCTGCGCGCTGGGTCATGCGTTTGCCTCCCTGATGGCCGCAAGGACGCGGTCGGGCGTGGCTGGAACCTGCCGCAGCCGCGCGCCGGTGGCGTGGCGGATCGCGTTCAGGATCGCGGGCGCCGTGGGGATCAGGACGTGTTCGCCCAGCCCCTTGGCGCCGTAGGGGCCGTGGGCGTCGGGTTCCTCGACGATGAGGGTTTCGATCGGGGGCACGTCGCCGATCGTGGGGATCAGGTAGTCGTGCAGGTTTTCGGTCCGGCCGGGGATGTATTCCTCCATCAGGGCCATGCCCAGGCCCTGGGCGATGCCTCCATGCACCTGGCCTTCGACCAGGAGGGGATTGATCGCGCGGCCGACGTCATGCGCCGCCACGAAGTGCAGCGGCCGCACCAGGCCAAGCGTGATATCGACCTCGACCACCGCAAGATGGGCGGCGTAGCCGAACTGGGCGTAGGGATGGCCCTGTCCGTCGGCATCCAGCGGCCTGGTCGGCGGGTCGTAGGTTTCCTGCGATTTCAGCACATAGCCTTCCTCATCCGGGATAAGCGAGGTCAGATCCAGCCGGTGGATTCCACCCGTGTCCCGGACCTCGATGTAGCCGGGCCCGAAGCCAAGACGTGCGTCGCCGCCGGCGTTGGCGCGTCGCAGGATGTCGGCGCGCAGCGCGGCGCCCGCCAAGCGCGCGGCATTGCCCGAGACGAAGGTCTGCCGAGAGGCCGACGTCTTGCCCGCATCGGGGGTTACATCGGTGTCGGGCCCGACGAGGTGAAGCTGCGAAACGGGCACCCCAAGCACCTCGGCGAAGATCTGGGCTATGACGGTGTTGGCGCCTTGGCCGATGTCCATCGCGCCCTGGTGCAGAAACAGCCGACCATCGGCGCGGATGCCCGCCTTGATGGTGGACGGGTTCGGCAGCGACGTGTTGCCACAACCGTACCATCCCGCCGCAATGCCGACGCCGCGTTTCGTCCCGATGCTCGTCGCGTTGAAGGCCCGCGCGCTGTCGCGTTCCCGCTTCCATCCGGGTTCAAGCGCGCGCAGGCAGGCGCCGATGCCGACGCCTTGGGAAAACACCTGGCCGCATACGGTCGGCGCGCCGTTATGGAGCGCGTTCCCAAGCCGGAAGTCCAGCGGATCAATGCCAAGCAGTTCGGCCAGTTCGTCGAACAGCACCTCTTGCGCGATGGCCGATTGAGGAACGCCGAACCCCCGGAAAGCCCCTGCGGGCGGATTGTTGGTGTAGATCCCTTCCGAAATCGCGCGATAGTCCGCGATGCGATAGGGGCCGGAGGCGTGAACCGGCACGCGATTGGCGACCGTCGGTCCCCAAGACGCGTAGGCGCCGGTGTTGAAGGTGCCGAAGAAGTCGAATCCGCAAATGCGCCCGTCCTTCGTGGCCCCGATCCGAAGCGTGATCTCGGACGGGTGGCGCTTGGTGGTCGCGGCCATGGATTCCGCCCGGCTGTAGGCGATGCGGACCGGGCGGCCCAGCTTCAGCGCGGCGATGGCAAGGAAGGGCTGCACCGACAGATCCAGCTTCGACCCGAAGCCGCCCCCTACGGCGGTCGGCACGATGCGAACCCGGTCCTTCGGCAGCCCCAGGATCGACGCGAGCCCTTCCTGATCCATTACCGGCGCCTGGGTGCAGGCGTGCACTTCGACCCGTCCGTCGCGGGCGATGGCGTAACCGGCTTCGGGCTCGATATAGGCGTGCTCTACGAACCCGGTCATAAAGCGCCCCTCCACCACCACATCGGCGCGCTCCAGCGCCGCATCGGGGTCTCCGCAGAACACGCGCCCGCCGGTCATCAGGTTGCCCGGCCGGTTCGAATGCAGAAGGGCTGCGCCTGACGACTTGGCCTCGGCGGGGGTCAACGCGGGCGAAAGTTCTTCCCAGGTCACGGGGAACCGAGCGGGGTCGAAGGCCGCGATCGCACTTGGCGTGCCTACGACCGCGGCCACGGCATCGCCGCGAAACAGGGCCTCGGTCGCTGCGAACACGGGCTGATCCTCAAATCCGGGGATCACGCCGAAAGCATTCCGGCCGGGAACGTCCCTTGCCGTCAGGACAGTTGCGATGCCGGGGGAGTTGGCGACAAAGGCGTCGAGATCGCCGAAGCTGAAGTGTGCCCGTGCAAATGGCGACCGTATCACGCGCAGCTCCAGCGTATCGGCGGGGGCGATGTCGTCGCCGAACGCTTCACGCCCCGTCACCTTGTCGGCGCCGTCGAGCCGGGGCAGGGCGGTGCCCACTGCGCCGCTTGCGTCGGTCCGGGCATCGATCGGCAGGCCCGCCGCGACGACCGCATCGATGATCTTGCGATAGCCGGTGCAGCGGCAAAGGACGCCGCCAAGCGTGTCCATGACCTGCCGTTCGTTCGGTGTCGGTGTGCCCCGCAGAAGGGCGGTCGCGGTCACCATCATTCCCGGCGTGCAGATGCCGCACTGTGCCGCGCCGTGCGCAAGGAAGGCGTCGGCAAGCCGGCGGGTCAGTTGATCGGTCGCCACAAGGCCCGTCTGGGTTTCCACTCGCCGCCCCTCGACCGTTGCCGCGGGCGTCAGGCAGGCGCAGACGGGGGCACCATCGACCAGGACGGTGCAGGCGCCGCAATCGCCCGCGTCACACCCAACCTTGACGTCCCGCGACCCGCAGCTTTCGCGCAGCATGCGCGACAGGCGCTCAACACCCGGGACTTCCGCAGCCACCTTCCGACCGTTCAGCGTGAAGGCGATGCTAGCCATGCGGGCTCTCCATGATCTTTCCTAGCGCGCGAACGATCATCTCGTTCACCGCTTCCATGCGGTAGCGTGCAGGCGCGCGCACATCGTCGATGGGGGAAAGGGGGGACAGCATTTCGGGCGTGATTTCGAACGAGTCGGGCCCCTTGTGCAGGTCGCGGCCAAGCAGTGCCGCCTCGACCGCAGGAAGGCGGCGGGCAACCGGCGAACAGGCGCCGACGGCGATCCTGGCGGTTTGGACGCGGCCTTCGGCATCCGTGCTGACATTCGCCGCGACCATGGCGATGGAAATCACCAGATAGCGGCGGCTGCCCAGTTTAAGGAAAGTGGCGCGTTCGGTTGCAGGCGGATCTGAAAACAGCAAGGCCGTCACGATCTCTGCCGGGCCAAGCGCCGTCTTGCGCGGCCCAAGCAAGAAATCGGCCAGCGCGAGCCGTCGGATGCCTGCGGCCGAGACGCATTCAACCACTGCGTCCAGCGCAAGAAGCGGGGGGACGCCATCGGCGGCGGGAGACGCATTGCACAGATTTCCCGCGATTGTGCCAGCATTCTGGATCTGGACCGAGCCGACCTCTCGTGCTGCGGCGCGAAGGGCGTCAAAGGCGGGCGGCAGATCCGCCATCGCGATATCGGTCCAGGTCGTCGCCGCGCCAATCCTCCAGCCGTCGCCGTCATGGCCAATCCCGCGCAGCCCGGCAATGCCGGTTAGATCCAGCGCGTTATCGGGCAGCGGTCGGCCCTGTCGCGAAGGGTAGAAATCGGTGCCGCCCGCGATCAGCGGCATCGGCGTTCGCGCCAGCGCCGCAAGCGCTTCTGCAACGGTTCCGGGCCGTATGAGGGTCAATGCAGGACTCCCCATTTTCATTTGTATACGAATAATGGGGCTGGGCCGGACGCCTGTCAAATCCTACGTTCTGCTGCGTGCGGTGACCGGAACCATCGTCCCCTGAAGGATCGCGACCAAAGCGCGGTCGCCTGCGGCCTCGGCAAAGACCTCGGCCGTGACGACCGAGATCCGGCGGCCCGGACGGATGACGCGGCCTTCCGCGATCAGCCGGTCGCCCTGCGCCGGGGCAAGCAGGTTGATCTTCATCTCGACCGTCATGACCTCGGCCTCTTCGGCCATCAGGGTCAGCGCGGCATAGCCTGCGGCCGTGTCGCCCAAGGCAAAGGTCAGCCCGGCGTGACCGACACCGTGCTGTTGGCGCGCGATCGGCAGGATCGGCGCGGAAAGGGTGCATGCGCCGGGGGCAAGATCGGCGATCGTCGCGCCGAAGGTCGTCATCAGGGCCTGACGGGCGAAGCTGTCACGGGTCTTGCGGTCGATCGCGGGGGAAAGCGCTGTCATCTTCTTCCTTTCAGCGGCAGGGCGCAGGGGGTGGGGCCAGTCAGGCAGGCGATCGCGCCGGGCGCCATGAGATCCCGAAGCGGCGGGCGCAAGGCATCCATCCCCCCCGTGTAGGCGCCGTAGGCCGGCAGGATCACGCGCTCCGTGTCGATCAGGAAACAGGGACGCGCGGGGCCTGCAACACGGAACTTGGGGTGGTAGTGGCCCGAGATCTCTCCGGAGGCGCCCGAACGCGCGATGTGCCGGAAGGACAAGGGCCCAAGCGCGAGTTCGCGCAGGTGTTCGCCCGGAATGGCGACTGGGCCGGGGTCATGGTTGCCCTCGATCCAGATCCAGCGACGCCCGGCAATCAGCCGAGAAAGCCACAGACGGTTGCGGTCGTCCAGGTCGGCGGCGGCCAGGTCGTCGAAGCTGTCGCCAAGGCAAACGACCACGCGCGGGTCCATCCGCGCGATGTCGGCATCCAGCCTGGCCAGCGTTTCCGCCACTTCGTAGGGCGGCAAAAGCGTGCCGCCAAGCCGGGCAATCCGCGACGACCTGCCAAGGTGAAGATCGGAGACTGTCAGAAGGCGTTCGGCCGCCCACCAGAGCGCGCCGGAGGGCAGGGCAACAAGCGCGGTCGCGGATAGGGTAAAGGGATGGCCGGTCATGGCGCGATCCTAGGCGGGGGCGGGCCGAAGGGGAAGGTGCGCCCTGCCATTTGGACGGCCATCGGGTCCAAACCGAGACAAGGTTCAGGCAAGCCCGGCCTCGGCCATCAATCGGGCCGCGGTTTCCGCGATAAGACGCTCGCGTGCAGCGCCTTCGACCGGAACCTTGCCGTGTTCCAGGAAAAGCGGCGCCGAAAGCGGCGTGACGCGATCGAGGCGCAGGTGATCTATGCGGCCCTCGACACGGTCCAGCATGGCCTCGATCCGCGCGAAGTCGACAAGCCCGCGCATCGCCTCTTCGCGCGTGATCTGAAGCATCAGGTGGTCAGGGTCGTGCCGGCGCAAGGTGTCGTAAAGGATGTCCGTCGAAAAGGTGGCCTGACGGCCCGACTTGCGCTGTCCGGGATGATTGCGTTCGATCAGACCCGCGATCTGAGCGACACTGCGGAAGGTGCGCTTCATCACCGCGTTGCCCTGAAGCCATGTCTCAAGCTCATCGGCCAAGCAAGCGCGGTCCAGAAGCGGGGCCGAATCCGCGACGGGATCAAGGCCCCAGATCAGCGTCGCGTAGTCGGTCGCCACGAAGCCAAGCGGATTGAGACCGAGGCTCTCCATCCGATGGGTCAGCAGCAGGCCGAGCGTCTGCTGAGCGTTGCGGCCCGCGAAGCCGTAGATGCACAGGTGTTCGCGCCCATCGGCCGGGAAGCTTTCGACAAGAAGCCGGTCGCGGCTGGGCAGGCGCGAAACCTCGCGCTGAAGCGCCAGCCAGTCGGCGGTGTGCGCGGGCAGATCCGGCCAGGACGGCTCGCGCAGCATCGCGAGGATGCGTTCTGTCAGACGGGTCGACGTGGAAAACTTCGACCCGGAAAAGACCGCAACCTTCGGATCGCGCCCCGGGTCGCGGCTGACTTCGACCGTCAGTTCGCGCAAGCCTTCGTAGCGGACGATCTGGCCGCCGATGAGGAAAGTGTCACCCGGGGTCAGGGACGCGGCGAACCCCTCTTCTACCTCGCCCAGCGGCTGGCCGCCCCCGCGGTTCCGGAGCCGCACCTTCAGAAGCTCCGCGTCAGTGATGGTTCCGATGTTCATGCGGATCGCACGCGAAGACCGTGGATCGCGCAGCGACCAGAGCCCATCGCGCTGCATGAGCCGCTGCCAACGGTCATAGGCCCTGAGCGCGTAGCCGCCGGTTGCGCAGAACTCCAGGCAGGCGTCGAAATCGGCGCGCGAAAGCGTGGAATAGGGGCCCGCGGTCGTCACCTCGGCATAGAGGTCGTCCGCGTCGAAAGGGGCTGCGCAGGCAGCGATCAGGATGTGCTGGCAAAGCACATCGCGGGGGCCGGGGCCGCGCGGTTCGCCATCAAGGTCGCGGTCGCGCACGGCCTGAAGCGCGGCCTGGCATTCGACGACCTCGAAGCGGTTGGCGGGGACAAGCAGCGCCTTTGACGGCGCGTTGTAGCGGTGGTTGGCGCGCCCGATCCTTTGCACCAGACGCTTGACGTTCTTGGGCGCGCCGACCTGGATCACGAGATCGACGTCGCCCCAGTCTATGCCCAGATCAAGCGAGCCGGTGCAGACGATGGCGCGCAGATCGCCGCTGACCATCGCGGCCTCTACCCGTTCCCGCGCCTCGCGCGATAGCGATCCGTGGTGAATGCCGATCGGCAGCGCGTCTTCGTTCGCCAGCCAGAGATGATGGAAGAATATCTCGGCCTGCGCCCGGGTGTTGTGGAAGATCAGCGTCGTGCGGTGGCGGCGGACCTGGTCGAGGATCGCGGGGATCGCGTAGCGGCCGCCGCCGCCGGCCCAGGGCGGGGGCTCGTCCGTCGCAAGCATCGCGATATCGGGGTCCGGGCCGGAATCGGCGTACAGGACTTCGCACGGGTCCGGATGGCGCGACAGGAAGCGCGCGATCGCCTTTGGGTCTTCGACCGTGGCGGAAAGGCCGACGCGGCGCAGGCCGGGAACCAGGCTTGAAAGCCGCGACAGGCACAGCATCAACTGGTCGCCGCGCCGGGATTCCGCCAGGGCGTGAATCTCGTCGACAATCACGCGCTGCAATCCGGCGAAGATGCGCGGCGCGTCTTCGTAGCTCAGCAGCAGCGCAAGGCTTTCCGGCGTGGTCAGCAGGATATGCGGCGGGTCCGCGCGCTGTCTCTGGCGCCGGGAATGGCTTGTGTCCCCGGTGCGATCTTCGATCCGGATCGGCAGGTCCATCTCGGTGACGGGCGTAGTCAGGTTGCGGCGGATGTCGGCGGCAAGCGCCTTGAGTGGCGAGATGTAGAGCGTGTGCAGCCCCCGGTGGCGACCATCGGCAAGCTCGGCCAGCGTCGGCAGGAACCCCGCAAGCGTCTTTCCCCCGCCCGTCGGCGCGACAAGCAGAAGCGCCGGCGCTTCGGCGCGGTCCATCATGGCCTGCTGGTGCGGATGGATGTGCCATCCACGGCCAGAGAACCATTGGGCAAAATTGGCGGGCAGGGCGCGCATGCGGGCGAATTTAATCGTACGCCGCGGCAAGGGAAAGCCGGCACCATCGCGCGGGCGAGGGCGAACGCCACGACAGCCTTTCGGCGTTGGCGAAGGCATTTCGGAATCCGCAACCGCCCAAGGAACAGGCACTGTGGCGGCGGCTGCTTGCCTCCAAGCCAATTTGTTTGCCCCGGCGACCGGCCGCCCCTTTCCCACTCCCCATTCCCCGCGGCATCGCCTATAGAAGGGGTAAGAGGGACCGGGACGGACATGGTGGAGCGGACCGAAAGCGAAAGCCGCAAGCTTCTCAGGCGTTTGCGCGATACCCTGGCCGAAGCGGGCGCGGGGCAGGAACGGCTTGACCGCATCACCCATCTGATCGCGGATTCGATGAGAAGCGAGGTCTGCTCGATCTACCTTTTCCGCGACGACGAAACGCTTGAACTTTGTGCGACCGAGGGCCTGAAGGCGGAATCCGTCCACAAGACCCGGATGCGGCTGGGCGAGGGTCTGGTTGGACGTGTCGCCAAGGCCTCCAGCCCGATCAATACCGCCAATGCGCCCGCCGAAAAGGGCTTCCGCTACATGCCGGAAACCGGAGAGGAGATCTATTCCTCGTTCCTCGGCGTGCCGATCCAGCGGCTGGGAGAAAAGCTGGGCGTTCTTGTCGTGCAGTCGAAGGAAGCTCGGGCCTTTTCGGATGATGAGGTCTACGCGCTTGAAGTCGTGGCCATGGTGTTGGCCGAGATGACCGAACTGGGCGCCTTTGTCGGCGAGGGCGAGGCGCTTGCCGCGTTGCACAAGCAACCGGTCCTGTTCCGTGGGGCCACCGGACAGGAGGGCAGTGCCGAGGGCCAGGTCTGGCTGCACGAACCCCGCGTCGTCATCACCAACCCGGTCGCGGACGACCCCAAGAAGGAACAGGCCCGCCTGAATGAAGCGGTTGCAGCGCTGCGCCTGTCGGTTGATGCGATGCTGACCACCAATGATGGTGTCGACAAGGAGCAGAAGGACATCCTTGAAGCCTATCGGATGTTCGCGAATTCGCGCGGCTGGCTGCGGCGGATGGAAGAGGATATCGCGCGCGGCCTTTCGGCCGAGGCCGCCGTGGAAAAGGAACAATCGGCCGCCCGCGCCCGGCTTGAATCCGTGCCTGATCCCTATCTGCGCGATCGGCTGCATGACCTTGACGACCTATCAAACCGGCTTTTGCGCATCCTCACGGGGCAGGGATCGGACACCGGGGCGGAAATGCCGCCGAACCCGATCCTGGTCGCACGCAACATCGGGCCGGCCGAGCTTCTGGACTACGGCCGCAAGCTGAAGGGCGTCGTGCTTGAGGAAGGCTCCGTCGGGTCGCATGCTTCGATCGTGGCGCGTGCGCTGGCAATTCCGCTGGTTATCCATGCCGAAAGGATCACGACCGAGGCGCTGAACGGCGACCGCATCCTGGTCGACGGAGACCAGGGGGTCGTTCACCTTCGCCCGGAGGAAACCGTGGCCAGCGCCTTCCGCGACAAGATCGCGATGCAGGCAGCCGCCCAAAGCCGCTACGCGTCCTTGCGCGATCTGCCGGCAACGGGGCTTTGCGGCACGCGCATCCAGATGCATATGAACGCGGGCCTGATCGCCGATCTGCCGTCGCTGGCGGGGTCGGGCGCCGAAGGCGTGGGGCTGTTCCGGACCGAATTGCAGTTCCTGATCCGCGCCCATGTTCCGAAGCGGGCAGAGCTTGTCGCCATCTACGCCCGCGTCATGGAAGCCGCGCGGGGCAAGCGCGTCGTCTTCCGAACACTCGACATCGGGTCGGACAAGGTTCTGCCCTACATGAAGCGGGTCGAGGAACCGAACCCCGCGATGGGATGGCGTGCCATCCGCGTCGGGCTGGACAAGCCCGGCATCATGCGGATGCAGCTTCAAGCGCTGATCCGTGCCGCGAACGGGCGGCCATTGACGGTGATGTTCCCCTTCGTCGCCGAGTTTGACGAATTCCGAGCCGCGCGGCGCCATCTTCTGGATGAGATCGAGCGGGAGCGGCACCTTGGCCATGCCCTCCCTGAAAGGGTCGAGATTGGCGCCATGCTTGAAACGCCCTCGCTTGCTTTCGCGCCAAAGGAATTCTTCGAGATGACGGACTTCATCTCGATTGGCGGCAATGACCTGAAGCAGTTCTTCTTCGCCGCCGATCGCGAAAACGAAACGGTGCGGCGCCGCTATGACATGCTGAACACCAGCTACATGAGCTTCATCGAACAGATCGTCGCCCGCTGCGCCGAGGGTGGCACACAGCTGTCGTTCTGCGGCGAGGATGCGGGCCGACCAATCGAGGCCGCCTGCCTGGCCGCGATGGGGATCAGGACGCTGTCGATGCGACCCGCCTCGATCGGCCCGGTCAAGCACCTGATCCGAAAGATAAATCTTAAGGAACTGCGCGCGGCGATGGACGAGGCCCGCGCCGCGGGGGCGGTAAACCTGCGCGGCCCGGTCATGTCCTGGCTGTCGTCGCAGGATATCTGATCCCGCAAGGGGCGTGGGAACGGGCCGCCCCTGGGTGCCTCAGCGCTTTGCCAAAGGCAGCGCGCGCGACCGCCAGGCGGTCAGCACCTCGTCCTCGCCATGGGTGTCCGCCAGCCGCTTGAGCGCGAAGCGCACGCGCGCCATTTCCTCGTAATAGGACATGTAGGCGTAGTTGATGCCGGCGCCCGCTGCCGCGCCGAGGACTGGAACCGCCTGCCCGGCGAGCTTGCGCCCGAGGATGGCGGCCACGCCGGGTGCGATCCTCTGGATCAGGGTTTGCAGCGTGACGCCGTTCACGCTGAGCCGCGTGCCCAGGAACGCGGTGTTCACCCCGTCGTCGGCGCGTCCCGGCCCACCAGAGCCGAAGATGTCAAGGCACAGCATTCGAACCTCGGCCGAAGCGGGATCGAACCCCTCACGCGCCGCCGCGCGCTGCATCGCGCTAAAAATCAGCGTGATCGTTGCCGGCAGCTCCACCATCGCGGAACCGAGCCCGCCCAGGCCGCCCAGTGCCCCTCCGGCGGCTGCAGCAACCCGGTGGGTCCAGTCGCGCGCCTCGGGCAGCTTGGGGATCGCGCCGACCGCGCCCGCCGCCCTGTAGGCGTTTTCCAGAAGCCCCACCACACCCGCGTCAAGCGCGCGCCGAAACGTGTCAGGCAGTGCGCCAGCCTGCGATTCCAGCGACCCGCCAACAGAGTTCAAAGCCTTGATGACCGGGCCATGCGCCTTGGCGGCGCGTTTCACCAGCGCCTCGATTTCCGCCTCTGCGTCCATGGGCAGCCGGGGGCTGGTCAATGGGGTGTCATCTGTCATCTCGCGCCTCACATGTCGGGGCCAGCTTCAGATTTGGGCATTTCCGCCGCCGGTTCAATCTTGGCGCGAGGGGGAAAGACAGCCGTGGCCTACCGCTCGCACCTCTCGACCTTGCCCCGAACGCCTGCCCACGCGCGGGGCTGCAGCTCCAGCCCCAGCACCCGGTCGGGGTTGGTGGGCGGCGGCATTTCCACGCCTTCAAGCTTCTCGAAACCGAAGCGCCGGTAATAAGGCGCGTCCCCCACCAAGAGAACGCGTTCCCAGCCCAGCCTGCGCGCCTCGGCCAGGCTTTCGTTGATCAAAAGCGCGCCAAGCCCCTCGCCCTGCCGTGTCGGATGAACGGCGACGGGCCCCAACAGCAGCACCCGGCGGCCTGCGACCAGGACCGGCCAGTATCGGATGACGGCCGCCAGCACCCCGTCGTGATCGCGCAGGACGTGGCAGAGGTCCTTGACCTTGGCCACTCCGTCCCTGAGCCGGTAAGAGGAAAGCGCCGTCCGACCCGGAGCGAAGCAAAGGTCATAAAGCGCCTCCACCTCCCACCAGTCGGCTTCCGTCTCTTCCTCCAACCTGTACACGGGGTCGTTGCCTTTCCGTCGAATCTTCTGGAATCGCGCCTAGCATGGCCCTAGGTCAGGGGCAAACCCGCTAAGGAGTTTGGTGCATGTTCTACCGACCCGAGGATGGCCACGGCCTTCCCCACAACCCGTTCAACGCGATCATCACGCCCCGGCCCATCGGTTGGATATCGACCCGCGGCAGTCAGGGTGACAACATCGCCCCTTATTCCTTTTTCAATGGCGTGGCCTATACCCCACCGCAGGTCGTTTTTTCCTCGACCGAGGAAAAGGATTCGCTTTCCAACCTACGCGAAACCGGGGTCTTCGCAGTCAACATCGTTGAATACGCGATGCGGGACCAGATGAATGTCTCCTCGGGCAGTTACCCGCCGCAGACGGACGAGTTCATGCTGGCCGGGATCGCGAAGGCGGAATGCGAAACCATCGATTGCCCCCGCGTTGGGGACGCACCCGCAACGCTGGAGTGCCGCGTCCATCAGATCGTCCCCTTGCTGGGCAGCGCCAACTTCCTGACGATCGGAGAGGTGACGGGCATTCATTTGCGCGACGACTGCCTTGTGGATGGGCGCTTCGACGTCACCCGGTTCCAGCCGCTCGCGCGCCTTGGATACCGGGATTATTCCGTCGTGACCGAGGTTTTCGAGATGCTGCGCCCGGGGCAGAAGTAGTGGCCTTGCGCCTGTCGCGCGCCCCCCTATGATCTCGCCCGGTCCCGAATTCGGAGAATGAACATGAAAGCGCGCGTCAAATGGGCCGAGGCCCGCACCTTCGTCGGCGAAGCCACCACCGGCCACAAGATCGCCTTCGGCACGGGCCACAATGACGGCCCGAAACCCGGTCCCAGTCCGATGGAGCTTGTCCTTATCGGCACTGGCGGCTGCGCGGCCTATGACGTGGTCTCGATCCTTGAGAAGGGCCGCCAGCGCGTCGAGGACGTGGTGGTCGAACTGGACGCCGATCGCGCCGAAACCGAGCCCAAGGTCTTCACGCGCATTCACATGCATTTCGTCGTGAAAGGCCGGGGCCTCGACCCCAAGAAGGTCGAGCGCGCGATCGATCTTTCCGTCGAAAAGTACTGCTCCGCCTCTGCCATGATGTCCAAGACAGCCGAGATGAGTCACGACTTCGAGGTGATCGACACCTCGGCCTAGATCGGGCGGGGCGAAATCTGGCTCAGGGTCAACGCTCTGGGAAGCGGTACTCCCCGGCAATGATTCTTTGGACGAGCGCACAGCCATTGCCCTCGGCCTCGAAGACGCGCCAGGCGTTGTTGACGAAGGCGCGTGGTGCAAGGACGTAAACGTTGGCATGAACCACACTGAGCGAACCAGGGGGATCGACCGGATGCGCGCTTAGCAACAGCTCCCGCGATCGGGGCAGGAACGACATCATCTCGAAGACATTCGCGACGAATTCCTGCTCGGCGGGGCCGATCCGGATGCCCGGCGCGGATTGCGCCACCAGCGCATGGGCCAGCTCATGCGCGATCAGCGCGCCGAAGACCTCTTCGGCGGGCAGATCGGCGCGGGCGTCCTTGCCCGCCAGCATCGGTGCGATCCGGTCGGGTTCGGTGATTTCCAGGCAACCCGCCCGAACATCGTAAATCGCGAGGCAGGCGCCGAAGCCGGGGTGCATCGCCTGTTCGACCACCGCAATGCGGATCGGCCTTGTCTGAACCAGCCCGCAGGCCGTCAACGACCGTTTCGCCAGGGCGCCGGCCGTGCAGGCCTTGGCGGCCAGCGCGGCGTCTCGGGCAGTGGCGCTGAGCGCGGGGTCGGCGCAGGTCAACTCCACCGCTGCGGCTTCACGCGGGCACACCGAAAACAGCCCCAGCGAAAGCCAGGCAACCGCCCAGGTTCGACTGCCGACTGGCCTCATGGTCACCTCTTAGCCGTCGGAGCGTTTTGCGAACCTTACACGCCGCACGGCAATCCTTGCATGACGGTGCGCATAGGATGACCCGATTTCCTCGCAAACCGGGCCGGATTTCCTCCTTTTGTCTCCTCTCGGATGCGCTTAGCGTGGGCGTCGCAACCAAGGAGGGAATGGATGGCACATCCCAGGATCGGGGTCATTGGAGGCTCCGGCGTCTATCAGATCGAGGGGCTGGCCGATGCCGAATGGCGCCAGGTCGAGACGCCCTGGGGCTGGCCCTCGGACGAGATCCTGACGGGGCGGCTTGACGGGATCGCGATGGCTTTCCTTCCTCGGCACGGGCGCGGCCATGTCCTTGCGCCATCCGAGGTTCCCTTCCGCGCCAACATCGACGCCTTGAAACGGCTCGGCGTGACCGACGTTGTTGCCGTGTCGGCCTGTGGATCGTTCCGCGAGGACATGGCGCCGGGCGACTTCGTGATCGTGGACCAGTACATCGACCGCACCTTCGCGCGGGCCAAGTCCTTTTTCGGCTCGGGTTGCGTTGCGCATGTCAGCCTGGCCCATCCGACATGCGCGCGGCTTTCCGATGCGGCGGTGCAGGCGGCGGAAATGGCGGGCGTCACTGTCCATCGCGGCGGCACCTACCTTGCGATGGAGGGGCCGCAGTTTTCCACCCTGGCCGAAAGCCGGATGTATCGCGAACACTGGGGCGCCGACATCATTGGCATGACGGGAATGCCCGAGGCCAAACTCGCCCGCGAGGCGGAGCTTTGCTATGCCTCGGTCGCGATGGTCACGGACTACGATTGCTGGCACCCCGGCCACGATGCCGTGGACGTGGCCGCCGTGATCCGCACACTGACGCTGAACTCTGCCAACGCCCGCGCACTTGTCGCACGGCTTCCGGCGCTTTTCGGCGATCGCCCCGAGGTTTGTCCCTGCGGCTGCGACCGCGCGCTTGAGTTCGCGCTGATGACCGCCCCCGAAAGGCGCGACCCCGCTCTCGTCGCGAAACTGGACGCTGTGGCGGGACGGGTGCTGGGGTGTCGATAGGCGTTGCCTATGCGCTTCGCCGAGGCTTTCCGGCATGCTACGACAGGAACGTTTGGATCCCGGAGGCCGCATGAAAAAGACCGTCAAGGACTACATCCGCACCATCGCCGATTTCCCGCACGAAGGGATCATGTTTCGCGACGTGACCACGCTTTTCGCCGATGCGCGCGGGTTCCGGATGGCCATCGACCAACTTCTGCATCCGTACGCGGGCGAACGGATCGACAAGGTCGTGGGGCTTGAGGCGCGCGGCTTCATCCTGGGCGGCGCCATCGCGCACCAGCTAAGCAAGGGCTTCGTGCCGATCCGCAAGAAGGGCAAGCTGCCGGGCGCGACGGTCAGCCAGGCCTACAAGTTGGAATACGGCGAGGCCGTGATGGAGATTCACGAAGACGCGCTTCTGCCGGGGGAACGGGTGCTGATCGTCGACGACCTGCTTGCCACGGGGGGCACTTGCGAGGCGGGCATTAGGCTGTGCGAGCGGCTTGGAGCCGAGGTCATGGGCTGCGCTTTCGTGATCGATCTGCCCGAGCTTGGCGGGCGGGCGCTGCTTGAGAAGCTCGGCATGAACGTCCATGTGCTGTGCGAGTTCGAAGGGGCGTGACGCGAAGTTTTCCGTTCGCCATTAACGACTTGTTGGTCAGCTCTGGTTAAGGATGGCGCTGCCGGTAACGCTCTCCGGTGTTCGGTTTTCAAGGACCGGGCATGTATCCAGCCCCGCCGGGATCTCCACCGGCGGGGCGTTTACCCCATCCGCAGCACCGCGCCGGGATTCATGATGCCCACGGGGTCCAGTGCGGCCTTGATCGACCGCATCGCCGCAAGCTTTGTCGCATTGCCGTATCGTTCAAGCTCTTCGACCTTCAGCCGTCCGATGCCGTGTTCGGCGCTGATCGATCCGCCACGGGCGGTGACCATCGCGTGGACGCAGTCCATGATCAGGGGCGCCAGATGCCTCAGATCGGCGGCCCGCTGGCCCCTTGGCGGAAAGACATTGTAATGCAGATTACCGTCGCCCAGGTGGCCGAAGCAGTTGATGCGCAGATCTCCGATTGAGGCGATGCGCGCAGGCGCCTCGGCCAGGAACCCTTCGATCTCCGAAAGCGGCAGGGAAATATCATGCGATGAAACGGCGCCGATGCGGCGGTTGCCCTCTGGCAGTGCCTCTCTCAGCGCCCAGAAAGCCTGCCGCTGCGCCAGCGAGCCGGCGATGACTCCATCGCCCACCAGCCCCGCTGCGTGCGCTTGCTCGAAGAGGTCCGCCATGATCCGTTCAGGTGACAGACCCTCGGGCAACCCGATTTCGACCAGGGCCATCCATTCCGGGCGGACCTCGAACGGTTGCCGCAGATCGGGCAAACACTCGTCCAGGAACAGTAGCCCCTGCCGATGGATCAGCTCGAAACTGGTCACGCCGCCGAAGGTCATGGCCTGCGCCCGCGCCAGAAGCTCAAGCGCGGCGCCGGGGCCAGGCACCGTGAAGAACGCGGTTCCGACGCCCGAAGGCCGGGGAAAGAGTTTCAGCGCGGCGGCAGTGATCACGCCCAGCGTGCCTTCGGAGCCGATCAGCAGGTTGCGCAGGTCGTAGCCCGTGTTGTCCTTTCGCAGGCGCGTCAACCCGTTCAACACCGAGCCGTCAGGCAGAACCGCCTCAAGTCCCAGGCACAGATCGCGTGCATTGCCGTAGCGCAGGACGTTGACCCCGCCTGCGTTGGTCGCAAGATTGCCGCCGATGCTGGCCGTGCCCTCCGAGGCAAGCGACAGGGGGAACAGCCGATCGGCGCCCTCGGCTGCGGCGCGGACATCGGCCAAGGCCGCTCCGGCATCCACGACGATCACGTTTTCCCGCGGATGAACAGCCTGAACACGGGTCATGCGGTCCAGCGAAAGGATCAGCGGTGCGGGACCCAGGGGCTTGACCTGCCCCATGACAAGGCCGGTGCCGCCGCCCCAGGGAACGATGCCGACCCGCGCCGCCGCGCAGGCGTGCACGATGCGCGCCACCTCTGCGGTCGAACGCGGGCGGGCCAGCAGAGCCGCCGGAGTGATCCCCTTGCCGCGCGGCTCTTCCAGGTAGCGGTCAGCCGCGCGCGCGACCGTGCCTTCGGGCAGGGCGTCGGAAAGCGTCCGGGCAAAGGCATCGTCGGCAGGGTTCAGCATGGTGAAGGATGATGCATGGCGCAGAGACCTCGGCAAGTCTAAATCCGGCGGGCGAGCGCAAAGCGCGGCTAGCCGATCTCGGTGCGCCCGCGCCGGTCGGCCCTGAGGTTGGCGTAGAGGACGTGGTTGCGCCAGCGGCCGTTGATCTGAAGGTAGCTTTGCGCAACGCCTTCATATTTGAATCCCGACTTTTCGAGCACGCCGCGGGATGCGGCATTTTCCGGCAGGCAGGCCGCTTCGATCCGGCTCAGGTCCAGCTCGGTGAAGGCGTAGTGAACCATCGCGCGGATTGCTTCGCGCATGTAGCCCTGCCGGGCATGGGGGGCGCCGACCCAGTATCCCATCGTGCCCGCCTGCGCCGGTCCGCGACGGATGTTGTCGAGCGTCAGGGCGCCAAGCAGCGCCTGGTCTTCGCGCCGGATCAGGAAGACGGGAAGGGCGGTCCCGCCCGTTGTGGCGCGGGCGGCCCAGTAGACTCGGTTGGTGAAGGCGCGTCGCGTCAGGTGGTCAGACGCCCAAGTCGGCTCCCATGGGGTCAGAAAGTCGCGGCTTTCGCTTCTGAGCGCGGCCCAGGCGCGATAGTCGGAGTGGGCCGGCAGACGAAGCGTCATCCGCTCCGTCTCGATCCGAACCTTCCGACGCCGCGCCAGCATCAGGCGGCAAGCCTTTCGCGCAGCAATTCCAGCCGCGGTGCTTCCGTCACGGGACCATATAGCGCCAGCGCCGCCGCGCCCTCGACCATGCGGCCCGAGAAATCGCGCACGTTGGCGGTGGTCACCGCCTCGATCTTTTCGACGGTTTCCTCAAGGCGCGGAACGCGGCCCCAGATCGAGGTGTAGCGGGCAAGGCGTTCAGCGCGCGACGTCGGGCTTTCCAGCCCCATGACCAGGCCCGCCTTGAGTTGCGCGCGGGCGCGGGCGACCTCGGCCTCGGTCATGTCGTCGGCGGCACGCTTCAGTTCGTCCATGGTCAGGTTGCACAGCTCTCCGATCTCCTCGGCGGAGGTTCCGGCATAGACCGTGATCATGCCGGTTTCGTCATAGCTGCCCGCCTGGGCATAGATCGAATAGCACAAGCCGCGCTCTTCCCGGATCTTCTGGAACAGGCGCGATGACATGCCCCCGCCCATCGCGGTCGAATAGATTTGCGCGGTGTAAAGGTCGGGGTGACGATAGCCGGGTCCGGCAAAGCCCATCGCGAAGTGGACCTGCTCAAGCTCCTTTTCCTCGCGACGTTCCGCTCCCTGCCAGCGCCCCGGTTCTGGCGCCCTGTCGCCCACGCGCTTGAGGTGCCCGAAGGTGGTTTCGGCGATCCGGACGATCTGATCGTGGTCGACCGCGCCCGCTGCGGCCAGGATCATCCGGTCGGGCCCGTAGTGTTCGGCGACGAAGCGGCGCAGATCGCTGCGGTTGAACGAGGATACGCGTTCCTCCGGGCCCAGGATCGTGCGTCCCAGGGCCTGGTCGGGGAAGGCCGCCTCTTGCAGCCAATCAAAGATGATGTCGTCCGGCGTGTCGAGCGCCTGCCCGATCTCTTGCAGGATGACGTGGCGCTCGACCTCGATCTCCTTCTCCTCGAACAGCGGATTGAGCACGATGTCCGTGATCACGTCGAGGGCCAGCGGCACGTCCGCTTCCAGAACGCGGGCATAGTAGGCCGTCATCTCGCGCGAGGTATAGGCGTTGATGTAGCCGCCGACATCCTCGATTTCCTCGGCGATGCGAAGGGCAGTGCGCCGCTTCGTGCCCTTGAAGGCCATGTGCTCAAGAAAATGCGCGATGCCGTTCTGATCGGCATGTTCGTGGCGCCCGCCTGCGTTGATCCATAGTCCGATGGCCGCCGACCCCAGTGCCGGCATCCTTTCCGTGACGATCCGAAGACCGTTCGGCAGTGTTGTCAGGTTCGTGTTCAACGGGCGCGCCTTTCGTGGACGAGGGCTTCAAGGGCGGAAAGGTCGTTGGGCACGCGGGTCACGCGTTCGGCCCGGTCGAACAGATCGGCCATGCGCGGCGGCAGGCCGGGGCGGATGCCGGTCGCAGCTTCGACCGCATCAGGGAACTTGGCGGGATGAGCCGTCGCCAGCGTGATCATCGGAACCGCACCCAGATGATCCTGCGCGACCTTCACGCCGACCGCCGAGTGCGGGCAGAGAAGCTCGCCCGACACGGTGCGCTCATCGGCGATCGTCTCGAGGGTTTCCTCTTCGGACACGCGGCCGGAGGCGAAGGTGTCGCGCAGCCATTCCATCGCGCCCTGGCTGATCGCGAAACCGCCCGTGGTCTTCATTTCGTCCATCAGCTGTGCGACCGCGCCACCGTCACGACCGTAGGCATCGAACAGCGCTCGTTCGAAGTTCGAAGAGATCTCGATATCCATCGAGGGCGAGATCGAGGGTTTGACGCCGCCCATCTCATAGCGCCCGGTGGTCATGCAGCGGTGCAGGATGTCGTTCTGGTTGGTGGCGATCACCAGCTTGTCGATCGGCAGTCCCATGCGCTTGGCGATGTAGCCCGCGAAGATGTCGCCGAAGTTGCCGGTGGGCACTGTGAAGCTGACTTCACGGTGCGGTGCGCCCAGCGAAACGGCAGAGGTGAAGTAGTAGACAACCTGCGCCAGCACCCGCGCCCAGTTGATCGAGTTGACGCCGGCAAGGCCGACGGCATCGCGGAACTCGAAATGGTTGAACATGTCCTTGAGCCGCGCCTGGCAGTCGTCGAACGTGCCGTCGAGCGCCAGCGCGTGCACGTTCGCCTCGGAAGGCGTCGTCATCTGTCGGCGCTGGACCTCGGAGACCCGGCCATGGGGGAAGAGGATGAAGACGTCGACATTTTCGAGGCCGCGGAATGCCTCGATCGCCGCCGAGCCGGTATCGCCCGACGTCGCGCCCACGATTGTCACCCGCCGACCATCCCGCTGAAGCGCGATCTGGAACAGCTGGCCGATCAGCTGCATTGCGAAGTCCTTGAAGGCCAGTGTCGGCCCGTGGAACAGCTCAAGCAGGAAGTGGTTCGGGGCCAGCTGCACCAGCGGCGCGCGGGCGGCGTGGCCGAAACCCGCATAGGCCTTGGCGATGGCCGAACGGAACTCATCGTCAGAAAACGCGTCACCAACGAAGGGACGCATGATGCGGAAGGCGGCTTCCTCGTAAGACAGACCGGCAAGCGCGGCGATTTCTTCCTTGCCCAGCGTCGGGATGGTTTCGGGGACGTAGAGCCCGCCATCACGGGCCAGGCCCGTCAGCATCGCTTCGCCAAAGCTCAGGATCGGGGCCTGGCCCCTCGTGGAAACGTAGCGCATTCTTCCGTCCTCAGATCGTTCTCCGCCTGATACGCCAGAGCAGGTAAAGTGTCATCCCCGCCCAGACGGCTGCCAGCGAAAACCAGGTGATTGCATAGTTCATGTGATCGTTCGGAATGCCGGAGGTGTCGACCGGCCGGGGCACGATACCCTGTGCGTCACCCTCCGCCGTCCGGATCACGACCATCAGCGGGTCGGTTTCAAGGCTTTCGGCCATCGCCTTGACGTCTCGGGCGAACCAGAGTCCTGTCGTGGCATCGGGTGGCGGGGTGTAGGCGTCGGATTCATTGGGCCAGTGCAGGTTCCCGGTGACGGTCAGCGCCACCGGCGGCCGTGCCGCGTCGCGCGCGTCTTCGGAAAGGAAGCCCCTGTCGATCAGTATACGGCGACCGCCGTCGGTTTCCAGGACGGCGATCACCTCATATCCGGCGCCGACGTGCTTTTGGCCCGACAGCACCAGGATTTCCTGCCCGGTGGTGCGACCGGAGGCCGTGACGGGCAGGTAGATCTGCGTTTCCGGGTCGGGGCTGCCAAGGGCGAAAACATCCACGGGCGTGCCGTCGATCCTTGCGGCGATCTGATCCAGCATCGTCTCTTTCCACTCCAGGCGCCGAAGCTGCCAGAAGCCCAGAGACATCAGGATCGCGATCCCGCAAAGACCGAGAGCCAAGGGAAAAAGAACGCGGCGCATCGTCACCTCAAAAAGAAAGCGCGGGGTTTCCCCCGCGCTTGTCAGTTCCACTGCGGGTTCAGCGCTTACTGGCCCCAGACATAGATCGCGGCGAACAGGAACAGCCACACCACGTCGACGAAATGCCAGTACCAGGCGGCGGCCTCGAAGCCGACATGGTGATCGGGGGTGAAGTGGCCCTTCATTGCCCGGATCATGCAGACAAGAAGGAACACGGTGCCGATGATCACGTGCGCGCCGTGGAAGCCCGTCGCCATGAAGAACGAGGCGCCGTAGATGTTGCCCGCGAAGCCGAAGGCGGCGTGGCTGTACTCGTAGGCCTGCAGGAAGGTGAAGCAGACGCCAAGGAAAACTGCCAGAGCAAGGCCGTTGATCATGTCCTTGCGGTTGTTTTCGTGCGCGATCGCATGGTGCGCCCAGGTGGCCGCGGCGCCCGAGCACAGCAGGATCAGCGTATTGATCAGCGGCAGGTGCCAGGGGTCGAAGGTCTCGATTCCCACCGGCGGCCAGACGCCGTCGACCGCGGGGCTTTCAGGGCCCATCGGGTAAAGCGCGTGCTTGAAGAAGGTCCAGAACCATGCCGAGAAGAACATGACCTCGGACATGATGAACAGGATGAAGCCATAGCGCAGGCCGATCCGCACGACCGGCGTGTGGTCGCCCGTCTGCGCTTCGTGAACCACGTTGGCCCACCAGGCGTACATGACGTAGGCCACCAGCGCGAAGCCGATCAGGAAGATGAACGGCGTGACGGCATGCATCCACATGACGGCGCCGAAAAGCATGATGAAGCCGCCCACCGCGCCGAGGAACGGCAGAAGAGACGGTTGCAGGATATGGTAGTCGTGGTTTTTCGCGTGCGCCATGTCGGTTTCCCTGATTTGGCCTCAGTTATAGTTTGGCCCTTCGGCGGGCGGAAGAGCCGCCTGAGCCTGGGGCAGGTCGATTTCAAAGAACGTGTACGACAGGGTTATGTCGCGAATGTGGTTCGCGTCGCTGTCTTCCACCAGGTCCGGGTCGACGAAGAAGATGACCGGCATCTCCACACGCTCACCGGGTTGCAGCACCTGCTCGGTGAAGCAGAAGCACTGGATCTTGGAAAAGTAGTATCCGGCAAGGTCGGGCGCGACGTTGTAGGTGGCCTGACCCGCGATCGGATGATCGGTCGGATTGTAGGCCTCGTAGAACGCCATGCCGGTTTCGCCGATCTTTACTGTCATCTCATTCTGAAGCGGGCGGAATTCCCATCCCATTCCCGGTGCCGTGTTCGCGTCGAAGCGCACGGTCACGGTTTCGTCCAGAACGGTGTCGGCGCCAGCTTCGCGAATGCTGGGCGTTCCGCCATAGCCGGTCACCTGGCAGAACCAGGTGTAAAAAGGAACGGCGGCCCAGGCGAGCGCACCCATCGTCAGGATCACCCCGACGAGCATGGCCGCCGTCCGGTTGTTCCCCTCGAGCCGCTTCACTGGCTTGCCTCCATTCCGGGAGGATTGCCGTGCTCGTCCTGGCGCGAAACCTTGACGATCGTCAGGCCGAACACCAGGATGACGAACGCGCCCAGAACCAGGCCAAGACCCAGGTTGCGGCCGAAGCGGCGGCGGTGAAGTTCGTGATCGGCGTGGATCGCCATTACCACCCTCCAAGCCCGATTGGCGCAAGGCTCGCCTCGATCAGAAGCGCGCCGAAGTGCAGGAACAGGTATGCAAGCGACAGCTTGAAGAAGCTCTTCTCGGCCCGGTAACCGTCGGCTTCCGCAGTGTCCTCGTTTCGACGAAGAATGCGGACCGCACCAAGAATGAACAGGGCGTTCAGCACGATCGCGGCCGCCAAGGTCACCGGCCCGCCAATTGACGACAGGGCCAGCGCCACGGCACAGGGTGCCAGAAGCAGCGTGTAGACGAAGATGTGCTTGCGGGTTGCCGGACGTCCGTGCGTAACGGTCAGCATCGGCACGCCGGCATTCGAATAGTCGTCCTTCATGAAGAGCGCGAGCGCCCAGAAATGCGGCGGCGTCCACATGAAGATGACAAGGAACATCAGGACGGATTCGACCGAGATGCCACCCGTGGCGACGGCCCATCCGATCATCGGAGGGAAGGCACCAGCGGCGCCGCCGATGACGATGTTCTGCGGGGTAGAGCGCTTCAGCCACATCGTGTAGACGACGGCGTAGAAGAAGATGGTGAAGGCCAGAAACGCGCCTGCGAACCAGTTTGCGGCAAGTCCCAGCATCAGGACCGAAATCAACGAAAGCGCAAGGCCGAAGGCCAGCGCCTCGCCTTCGCCGATCCGGCCCGCCGGGATCGGGCGACCACGGGTGCGGCGCATCACGCGGTCGATGTCCGCGTCATACCACATGTTCAGGGCACCCGATGCGCCGCCGCCCAGGGCGATGAAAAGAATCGAGGTGAAGGCAACGAAGGGGTGGACGCCGACGGGCGCCACGATCAGGCCGACCATCGCCGTAAAAACAACCAGGGACATCACGCGCGGCTTCAGGAGTTGGACGTAATCGCCAAACCCCGCCTCTTGCGTGTGTTCATAGGCGCTCAGATCGCTCATCGCTTCCCCCCTGTGGTCGGACGCACCCATGGGGGCGCGTCCAGCCGCAAGTCCTTACTCGGACGATGCCACCTTGACAGGCGCAGCGGTGCCAAGGGCGGCAGTCTTGGTCCGGGCAAGCCAGCCCGCATATGCCTCTTCGCTGACAACCTTCACGGTGATCGGCATATAGGCGTGGTCCTTGCCGCAAAGCTCGGAGCACTGGCCGAAGAACACGCCTTCACGCTCTGCCTTGAACCAGAGCTGGGCGATGCGTCCCGGAACCCCGTCCTGCTTCACGGCGAACGCGGGAACCGCCCAGGAATGGATCACGTCTGCGGCCGTGACGTTCACGACGACGGTCTTGCCGACCGGAACGACAACGGCGGTGTCCGTCGCAAGAAGGTATTCGTCGTCGCTGTAGCCGTTTGCCGCCAGGTCTTCCCGCGCCAGCATGAAGCTGTCGAACGAGATTTCCTCGTCCGGGTATTCGTAGGACCAGAACCACTGGTTGCCGGTCGCCTTGATCACGACGTCACCGTGCGGGATCTGCTGCTGCTTGAACAGGATCGGAAGCGAGTTCGCGCCGAGCACCACGAGGATCAGCACCGGCACAAGCGTCCAGGCGATCTCGAGCGGGGTGTTGTGGCTGAACTTCGCCGGCTTCGGGTTGGCGCGGCTGTTGAAGCGCAGGATGGCGATCAGCAGAAGGGCCATGACCAACGCGCTGACCGCGATGCAAAGGTACAGCAGCATTCCGTCCAGCCACTGCTGGTCGCGGGCGAGTTCCGTCGCCGCGGGTTGGAAGCCAATCCCGCCAGCATGGGGTTTGCCGACGCTTTCAAGGCCCGTTATTCCATCTTGGGCAAGCGCCGATCCGGCGACGAGGGTTGCGGTGATGGCGGCCCCGAGGCCGGAAAGTTTTGTCGCAAAGCGCATGTCGTTTTCCCGTTCCTGCCGCGGCTTTTTATGCCGCTTCCCGGCCCTGCCCTTTCCCTGGCAAGGGCCGGTTGTATCTGCGAACTCTAAAATCATATTAGAAGCAAGGCGACAAGCGAAACCAACGCGGCACGGCGTCGCTTTTGATCGATATCAAGGACAGGAAAGCGATCTGCCATGAACGATACCCGGTTTTCTCCGTTCGAGACCCATCTGGATGAGGGCAGGGCGCTTGCGATTCTGCGCGACACGGTCGCAGGAGCCGAAGACGGGGAGCTGTTTCTTGAGCGCCGCCGGTCGGAAGCGCTGGTTTTCGACGACGGACGCCTGAGGAATGCAAGCTACGACGCGTCGGAAGGATTCGGGCTTCGCGCGGTCAACGGCGACGTCGCGGGCTATGCCCATTCGACCGAGATTTCGGAACAGTCGCTTCGCCGTGCGGCCGAAACCGCGCGGCTTGCCGTGGGCGCGGGTGGGGGCGCCCTGGCCGCCCCCCCACCGGGAACCAACCGCAAGCTTTACACCGAGGCCGATCCGATGGCCGACGCCACCTTCGGGATCAAGGTTGAAACCCTTCGGGAAATCGACGCCTTCGCCCGCGCGTTGGATCCTCGTGTCGTGCAGGTGTCGGCCACGATCGCGGCATCGCTGCAAGAGGTTTTCATACTGCGGCCAGAAGGCAGGCTTGTTTCGGACATTCGCCCGATGAGCCGGCTCAACATATCGGTCATCGTCGAGGAAAACGGGCGGCGCGAAAGCGGCGGGCACGGCGGCGGCGGCCGTGCGGGGCTTGCGGCGCTGATGGTGCCCGATCACTGGCAATCCGTCGCGCGAGAGGCGCTGCGCATCGCACTTGTCAACCTCAGAGCCGTGCCCGCGCCGGCGGGGGTGCTGGATGTCGCCCTGGGCGCCGGCTGGCCCGGTGTCCTGTTGCACGAGGCCGTCGGGCACGGCCTCGAGGGGGACTTCAACCGCAAGGGGACCTCTGCCTTCGCGGGCCTGATGGGGCAAAGAGTCGCAGCCCCCGGCGTCACCGTCCTGGACGACGGCACCATTCCCGACCGGCGCGGCTCGATCACGATTGATGACGAAGGCACGCCTTCGGGGCGAAACGTGCTGATCGAGGACGGTATACTGGTCGGCTACATGCAGGACCGGCAGAATGCGCGCCTGATGGGTGTGGCGGCGACCGGAAACGGGCGTCGCGAAAGTTTCGCGCATATTCCGATGCCCCGGATGACGAACACCTACATGCTGGGCGGCACGGCAGATCCCGGCGCGATCGTGGCCGAGGTCAGGGACGGGATCTACGCCGTCGGATTCGGCGGCGGACAGGTCGACATCACCAACGGCAAGTTCGTCTTTTCCTGCACGGAGGCCTATCGCGTGAAGAACGGCGTCGTGGGCGATCCGGTCAAGGGCGCCACGCTGATCGGTGACGGTGCGACGGCGATGAAGAACATCCGCGCGATCGGAAACGACATGAAGCTTGATCCCGGCGTCGGCAATTGCGGAAAGGCCGGGCAGTGGGTGCCTGTGGGCGTCGGTCAGCCGACCCTGCTGATCGGCGGGCTGACTGTCGGCGGATCGGCTGCCTGACGTAAGGTAAGGTTTTCCTGCCTTGCGGATAAATTGACCTTGCGGTCTAAAACGCCCTTGGCGCACGGCTGCGTCGCCGGAGGAATGTTATTCAGTGTCAGGTTTTTTGTACCTCCGGCCAGCCCCGGCCCCAAGTCTTTCAGTAAAGCGCGCACAAGCACCAACTGCGTCGAAATATTTTGGAACCGAGGGTCTTGGCCCCGCGATTCGTAATCTTTGATTAACCTTGCCGGGTGATCTTCGGCCTTGCGAGTGAGGCGCAGGCACGAAGGACAAGGTTTGTTTTCTTACCCCACCCCCTTCACCCCACCCACCACGGAAGACGACAGACTGTCGTGGCTGCGTCTCATTCGCTCTCATCGGGTCGGTGTGGCGACCTTTTACCGACTTCTGGCAGAGCATGGGACGGCGCAAGAAGCGCTTGCCGCCTTGCCGGACCTGGCGCGCGCAGCCGGAGTCCGGAACTACGACCCCTGTCCGGAAGCGGTCGCGATCAAGGAGTTGAAGACCGGGCGCCTGGCGGGCGCGCAGCTCTTGTGCATGGGGGAACCGTCTTATCCTGCCGCCTTGGCCGAAACTTCGGATGCGCCGCCCGTCGTCTGGCACATGGGCGACGTCGCGATTCTGAACCGTCCAATGATCGCGATCGTCGGCGCGCGAGGCGCGTCCTCCCTTGGAATGCGAATGGCGCGCCGCCTGGCGCAAGGTCTTGGGCAAGCGGGATACGTTGTGGTCTCCGGACTTGCGCGCGGTATCGACGCCGAGGCCCATCGGTCATCCCTTGCGACGGGCACCGTGGCGGTCATGGCGGGTGGCGTCGATCATGTCTACCCGGCCGAAAATGCGGCACTTGCGGCGGAAATCGCCTCGAAAGGGCTGCGGATATCCGAACAACCCCCCGGACTTGAGCCCATGGTTCGGCATTTTCCAATGCGCAATCGTATCATTGCCGGAATGGCGCGCGCCGTTGTCGTCGTGGAGGCGGCTGCCCAATCCGGCAGCCTGATCACCGCGCGCATGGCGCTGGATCTGGGGCGAGAGGTGCTTGCCGTACCGGGCCACCCGTTCGACGGTCGGGCGGCCGGATGCAACATGCTTATCCGCGATGGCGCCACGCTGGTGCGGGGGCCCGAAGATGTGCTTGCGGCGATTGGCTCGCTTGCCGAAACCGCGCGGACGAATGATGCGCCGGACCGGCGGCGCCCGGCCAGGAATGACCACCCACGTCCGGTTCGCGATCCGGCACCGGCTTCGGGTTCGGCGGCGGATCGTGCGGAAAGGAACCCGCTGCACGGCCGCATTCTGCATCATCTGGGTCCAAGTCCGTTGTCCGAGGATCAGCTGATCCGCGATCTGGCATTGTCCGCGGCGGAGGTCGCGCCCGAACTTGTGCTTCTGGAAATGGAGGGGCAGATACAGCGCGCCCCCGGCGGGTTGCTGATGCGGGCGTGACGCCGGGCTCCGCATTGCGGCCAGAAAGGAAACCCTACTCGCATTCCATTTGGCCAAATGCATGGCAGGCATCTTGCAGGAAATCAGGCGCAAACCCTTTGTGACGGGCGGTTTGTGGCGCGGTCATTGACATTCCCTGTCCCTGCCCCCCATGTTCCGCGCCCAAGTCAAAGAAGCATGCGAGTGAGGCAGTCATGGCCGTCGTGGTCGTCGAATCCCCAGCCAAGGCCAAGACAATCAACAAATATCTGGGCTCGGACTATACGGTTCTGGCATCCTACGGTCATGTCCGCGATCTGCCCGCCAAGGACGGTTCAGTCGAACCCGAAGCGGGATTCGAAATGAAATGGGAGGTTTCGCCGGACAGCCGCAAGCATGTTCGCGCAATCGCCGACGCGCTGAAATCCGACGACACTCTGATCCTCGCCACCGACCCCGACAGGGAAGGGGAGGCCATTTCCTGGCACCTGCAGGAAGCGCTGGCGTCGAGCCTCAAGAAGGGCAAGACCGTCCGCCGCGTGACCTTCAACGCGATCACCAAGACTGCGGTGAGCGAGGCGATGGCTCATCCGCGCGACGTCGACATGGAACTTGTCGAGGCTTACCTGGCGCGCCGCGCGCTGGACTACCTCGTGGGCTTCAACCTGTCGCCCGTACTTTGGCGCAAGCTGCCCGGGGCGAAATCCGCGGGTCGCGTCCAGTCGGTCTGCCTGCGCCTGATCGTAGAGCGCGAACTTGAGATCGAAGCGTTCAGGGCGCGTGAATACTGGAGCGTGACCGCAACGCTTGCGACACCGCGGGGCCAGGAATACCAGGCGCGTCTGACCGTGCTGGGCGGCAAGAAGCTGGACCGCTTCGATCTGGCGAACGAAACGGCGGCCGAACTGGCAGTTCAGGCGATCCGGTCGCGGGATCTGATGGTGAAATCAGTCGAGGCGAAGCCGGCGGCGCGCAATCCCTATCCGCCCTTCATGACTTCGACACTGCAACAGGAAGCCAGCCGCAAGCTTGGCATGGGGGCCAAGGCCTGCATGTCCGCGGCGCAACGGTTGTACGAGGCGGGCTACATCACCTACATGCGGACCGACGGGATCGACATGGCGCCCGAGGCGGTCATGGCGGCGCGCGATGCGATCAAGGCGCGGTTCGGTGCGGACTATGTCCCCGAAAGCCCCCGCATGTACAAGAACAAGGCCAAGAACGCGCAGGAAGCGCACGAATGCATTCGGCCCACCGACATGATGCTGTCGCCGGACAAGCTGAAGGCCGAAGGGGAGCAGAAGAAGCTTTACGACCTGATCTGGAAGCGCACCATTGCAAGCCAGATGGCCGCCGCGAGGCTGGAACGCACCACGGTCGATATCGGCAGCTCCGACGGAGAGGTCGAGTTGCGCGCGACGGGGCAGGTCGTGCTTTTTGACGGCTTCCTCAAGGTCTACGACGAAGGGCGCGACGACGACGGCGACGAGGACGGCGCGCGCCTTCCGCAGATCATGCGCGGCGAGGCGGCCGACAAGCGCGCCGTGGCGTCCGAGCAGCATTTTACCCAGCCACCCCCCCGCTATACCGAGGCGACGTTGGTCAAGCGGATGGAAGAGTTGGGGATCGGCCGGCCATCGACCTACGCTTCGATCGTAACGACGATCCAGGACAGGGACTACGTGCGCAAGGACAAGGGCCGGCTTGTCCCGGAGGACAAGGGGCGGCTGGTCACAGCGTTCCTGACGAACTACTTCCGCCGCTATGTCGAATACGATTTCACCGCCGATCTCGAGAACGAGCTGGACGAGATTTCGGCCGGCGACCGGGACTACAAGGACGTTCTGGCGCGTTTCTGGCGCGACTTCACGGCGGCCATCGCGGAAACCTCGGAACTCAGGATCAGCGAGGTTCTGGAAAGGATCGACGATTTCCTTGCGCCGCACCTTTATCCGCCGCGCGCCGACGGCTCTGACCCGCGTATCTGTCCGACCTGCGGTGAAGGGCGGCTGAACCTCAAGACAGCGCGATCGGGCGGGGCATTCATCGGCTGTTCGAATTACCCCAACTGCCGTTACACGCGCCCCCTGTCCGCGCCGAATGGCGAAGAGGCCGTGACCCCCGACGGCAAGCCGCTGGGCGAGGATGCCGATGGCAATCCGATCACGGTGCGCGCGGGGCGCTTCGGACCCTATGTCCAGCGCGGCGAGGCAACCGAGGACAATCCCAAGCCTGACAGGGCCAGCCTGCCCAAGGGGTGGGGCGCCGACGGCCTGACGCTTGAGCGCGCGCTGATGCTGCTGGACTTGCCGCGTCCCATCGGGTCCCACCCCGACGATGGCGCGCTGGTCGAGGCGGGGATCGGCCGCTATGGCCCCTACGTGAAGCACAACTCGACCTACGCGAACCTGCCCGATGTGGAAGAGGTCTTCACGATCGGTATGAATCGCGCGGTCGAGGTGCTGGCGCAGAAGGCGGCAAGGGGCGGGCGCGGCGCCGCCGCGGCCGCTCCTCTGCGCGAGCTCGGAGAGCATCCCGACGGCGGTCCCGTGCAGGTGATGGCGGGGCGCTATGGACCCTATGTCAAATGGGCCAAGATCAACGCGACCCTGCCCAAGGACCTTGCGCCGGAGTCGGTGACGCTTGACGAGGCGCTGGCGCTGATCTCCGAGAAGGCGGCGAAGGGTGGCAAGGGCAGGGCGGCGAAAACCGCGCCCAAGGCCGCAAAATCCGCCAAGTCCAAGGCTGCAAAGGCCGCGAAACCCAAGGCTGCAAAATCCCCGGCGAAGGCGAAGGCGAAAAGCGACTGACAGGCTGCTGCGCCGCAGCGATTGACAGCGCCGCCCCACCACGCCACAAATCTGCGTGGAATTTTCTGGGAGAGATCCATGAACAAGGTTTACGGCTCGGCGGGCGAGGCGCTCGACGGGCTCCTCTTCGACGGTATGCTGGTCGCGGCCGGAGGGTTCGGCCTGTGCGGCATTCCAGAGCTTTTGATCGCAGCGATCCGCGACGCGGGGACCAAGGACCTGACGGTTGCGTCCAACAACGCGGGCGTTGACGGCTTCGGACTTGGCGTTCTGCTGCAAACGCGGCAGGTAAAGAAGATGATCTCTTCCTACGTCGGCGAAAACGCCGAGTTCATGCGCCAGTACCTGAGCGGAGAACTGGAGCTGGAATTCAACCCGCAGGGAACGCTTGCCGAGCGGATGCGGGCCGGCGGCGCGGGGATCCCCGGTTTCTACACCGCGACCGGCGTCGGCACCGTCATCGCCGAGGGCAAGGAACATCACGATTTCGACGGCAAGACCTATATCCTCGAACGCGGGATCGTGGCGGACCTGTCGATCGTGAAGGCGTGGAAGGCTGACCCCTCGGGCAACCTCGTGTTCCGCAAGACCGCGCGCAACTTCAACGTGCCAGCAGCGACCTGCGGCCGGACCTGCGTGGTCGAGGTCGAGGAAGTGGTGCCGCTGGGCAGCCTCGATCCCGACACGATCCACCTGCCGGGGATCTACGTCCACCGGATCATCGCGGGGACGCACGAGAAACGGATCGAACAGCGCACCGTGCGCAAGCGGGAGAACGCGTAATGGCCGGGGACGTGAAGGGCTGGGACCGCAACCAGATGGCCGCCCGCGCGGCGCAGGAACTGCGCGACGGGATGTATGTGAACCTGGGCATCGGCATCCCGACGCTGGTCGCGAACTACATCCCCGAGGGTGTGCATGTGACGCTGCAGTCGGAAAACGGGATGCTGGGCATGGGCCCCTTCCCGTATGAAGGCGAGGAAGACCCCGACCTGATCAACGCGGGCAAGCAGACGATCACCGAACTGCCGCAGACGGCCTATTTCGACAGTGCGACCAGCTTCGCGATGATCCGTGGCGGCAAGATCGCGATGGCGATCCTGGGCGCGATGGAGGTGGCTGAAAACGGTGATCTCGCGAACTGGATGATCCCCGGCAAGCTCGTGAAGGGCATGGGGGGCGCGATGGACCTGGTCGCGGGCGTCGGTCGCGTGGTCGTGGTCATGGACCACACCTCCAAGCACGGGGAATCGAAGGTGCTGCGCGAATGCACCCTTCCGCTGACCGGCAAGGGCGTGGTCGACCGGATCATCACCAACCTCGGCGTTCTCGATGTCGGTCACAAGGGGCTTCACATCGTGGAACTGGCGCCCGGCGTGTCCGAAAGCGAACTGCGTGCCGCGACCGAGGCCGCGATCGTCGGCTAAAGGGCGCCAAAAGGGCCGCTGCGGAACCGCTCGGCCCTTTTAATTCGCCTCACTGTGGCGTTTTCTGAAACAACACCACAATCCCGCCTAAATCCGTTGCTAGATCGGCGGCAATGATGACCAGCGATCCGACTTGCTCCAAGATCAGAAAGGTGCCCAGCCGGCGCCGGGGACCCGAATTGCTGATCGTCGGGCTGCTGCTTGTGCTGTTCCTGGCGGGCGTCGCGGGCTTGGCCGCTGCAACCGGGTGGAAAGAGACGGCGGCGCAGATCGCTCGGCTGACCGGCGCCCAGATCGCGCTTCTGCTTGCCTTGTCGCTCGTGAACTATCTGATGCGCTCGCTGCGCTGGCACGTCTTCGCGCGTAGACTTGGACTGCCGCTTTCGCCTGCGCAGTCCCTGCGCCACTACCTGGGCGGCTTCGCCATGAGCGTGACGCCGGGGCGGGTGGGTGAACTGGTGCGGATGCGATGGCTGAGCCGTGAAACGGGATGGGCGGTCGAGCGCACCGCCCCGCTGGCGCTGGTCGATCGCGCGTCCGACCTGGCGGTGATGGCTCTGATCCTTGCGCTTGCGGTTTCGCTGGCCGCGGGCGGAATGGGTGGCGGCTTCGCGGTCGCAGTCGTGGCCCTTGTCGTGGCCTATGCCGCCACGCGCCCCAGCCTGATCGTCGCCGTGGTGTCGTTGGGGTATCGCCTGACTGGCCGCTTGCCGCGCCTTTTCGCGCGGGCCCGGATTGCTGCGCGGTCGATGCATCTGTTCAGCCATCCCTCGGTTCTTGCCGCGGCCTTCGCGCTTGGCTTCGCGGGCTGGTTCGCCGAAGGGTTTGCCTTTCACCTGCTGCTGGGGTGGATGGGGGCCGGGATCGACTTGTGGAAGGCCGTGGGCATCTTCGTTTTCGCGACGCTTGCGGGCGGATTGACCGGCACGCCGGGCGGCGTCGGTGGGGCCGAGGCGGCCATGATCGCGCTTCTGACCCTTGAAGGCGTGCCGATGGAGGTTTCAGTCCCCGCCACGGCCGTGATCCGGGTCACGACGCTGTGGTTCGCGCTGGCACTTGGCATCGCGGCTTTTCCGCTGGCAGAGAAGTTTTCGACAAGGGGGCGCGATGCTCTGGAAAACCGCTGACTTCGCCGGATGGGGCCGCGCCCTGACCGCGCGGTGCGACGTCGCACGGCCCGAACGGAGCCGCGCGCTTGACGCCCTTCTGGCTGACGGATTGGTTCCGGCGATGGGCATGCGCCGGAGCTATGGCGATGCAGCGCTGAATTCCGACGGGCGGGCGATCGAGATGACGCGGCTCGACCGCATGATCGCCTTCGATGCCGCGACCGGAGAGCTGGAGGTCGAGGCCGGTGTGCAGGTGGGACAGGTGGCCGAGGTATTCGCGCCTCGTGGATGGCTGCCTCCGGTCATGCCGGGCACGGGCTTTGCCACGATCGGGGGCTGCATCGCCCAAGACGTTCACGGCAAGAACCACCATCACGGCGGCAGCTTCTGCCAGCATGTCCTCTCGATGCGGCTGCGCACGGCCACGGGTGTCGTCGAGGTGACGCCAGAGGGCACGCCGGATCTGTTCCGTGCGACGGCGGGTGGGCTGGGGCAGACGGGCGTTATCCTGTCGGCCAGGCTGCGCCTGATGCCGGTCAAGGGCGACGTCATGATCGTCACCGAGCGGCGTATTGCTGACTGGGACGAGCACATCGCCACGCTTGACGCGTCGCGCGCGACCTACACGGTCGGCTGGATCGACGCGACCGCGACCGGAACGGCGCTTGGGCGCGGCATCCTGGAAGAGGGCGAAACGGGATCGGGACTTGTTCCAAAACGGGCGAAGTACCGCAAGGTGCCCTTCGACGCGCCGCGTTTCGCGCTTTCCGCGCCCGTGGTGCGCGCATTCAACCAGCTTTACTGGCGGCGCGTTCCCGAATCCGGGCGCACCGTCGTCAAGCCCATCGGCGATTTCTTCTTCCCTCTCGACAAGATCCACGACTGGAACCGGCTTTACGGACGTGCGGGATTTCATCAGTTCCAATGTGTCGTGCCGCTTGCAGCCGTGAAGGAGTTGCGCGGGATGCTCGAGTCGATCGCAGGCTCCGGGCTGGCTTCGCCGCTTGCCGTGCTCAAGCGCATGGGGGAGGGGCGGGCAGGCCATCTGTCGTTCCCGATGGAGGGATACACGCTGGCGGTGGATTTCCCCAACCGTGCAGAGGCAAGGGATTTGATCGTGCGACTGATCGACCGGACCAAGGGGGCAGGCGGTCGCATCTATTTCGCCAAGGACAGCCTTGCAAGCGCCAAGGATGTCGCGGCGATGTATCCCGAACTGGACGCCTGGCGCGCGGCGGCCGCCTTGGCCGACCCAGAGCGCGCGCTTGCCACCGATATCGTTCGCCGGCTGCAACTGAGGGGGGCGGCATGAACCGGACCTGGATCATTCTTGGCGCGACCTCGTCCATGGCGCGCGCCTTCGCGCGACAGGTTTCCGCCGACGGCGCGGGGGTTCTGCTGGCTGGCCGCGACCGTGACGACCTGCAGGCCCTGGCCGGAGATTGTTCGCTGCGCGGCGCGAGGATGGCCGAAGTGGTGATCTTCGATGCCCGCGACCCGGAAGGATTTCCCGCGATTGTCGAGCGCGCGCGGTCCGAGGATGGAGAGATCAACGCCGCTGTCTTTGTCGGCTCGATGCCGGCACAGTCGGACATCGACGCGGACCCGTCGCTGATCGACGGAACCGTGACTGATTGCTTTTCCGGCCCCGCCCGGTTCCTGCACCTGCTTGCCCCCGTGCTCGAGGAGCGCGGAATGGGCACGATCATCGGCGTGGGATCGGTCGCCGGCGACCGTGGGCGGCTTGGAAACTACGTCTACGGCGCGGCCAAAGCGGGCTTTCACACGTATCTGTCGGGCCTCAGGAACCGGCTCACCCGCGCGGGTGGGCATGTCGTGACGGTCAAGCCCGGCTTCGTGGACACGGCGATGACCTGGGGCCTGCCTGGGATGTTCCTTGTCGCTTCCCCTGAACAGGTCGCGGCGGATCTTGTGAAGGCGGCCCGCAAGCGCCGGAACGTGATCTATACGCCCTTCTTCTGGGCGCTGATCATGCTGATCATCCGCCACATTCCGGAACCGATCTTCAAGAAGATGAAGATCTGAGGGTCAGCCGAACCACTGTTGCCAGAGCCCGGCGGCCCAGAACATAAGGCTGAGGATCAGCATCAACAGGCCAAGTCCCAGCGGGTCCCTGAGGGCAAAGACGATCGGATCGTAGTCCTGGCGGCCGTGCCAGGCCAGATTGACCATGCGCACCATCCATACCGCCATCGGGACCATCGCCAGCCAAAGAAGCCAGGTCGTGGGGTATAGCGACAGTCCCTGATCGGACACGGAGTATAGCAGGAATATCACCAGCGCTCCGACGATCCCTATGCCCGCGACGTTGCGCAGATCCGCCAGTTCACCGCGCCCGTAGCCGCGTCCGGGCAGTCGTTCGTCACCGTTGGCCTTTGAAAGCTCGGTGATCCGCTTCACGCAGCCCAGGGTAAGGAAGATCGGGAAGATAAAGATCAGCATGTAGATCGAAACCTCGACCGCTGCCGCCGAGGCGCCGGCGACGACGCGTATGGTGTACAGGGCAGCCAGCATCGTGACATCCACCCACCGCATCCGCTTCAGCTTGAGCGAGTAGGCGAGCGAAAGCGCCATGTATAGCAGTGTGACCAGCAGGAAGCCCGCTGACAGGCCAATGGCGATGAGCAGCGCGCCCGCCGACAGCGCAGCCATCGCGACCATGCCCACCGATATCGGCACCTCGCCGCTTGCGAAGGGGCGGCGGCACTTGGTTGGATGCAGGCGATCGGCCTCAAGGTCGAGAAGATCGTTGCAGATGTAGATCGCCGAGGCCGCCAACGAAAAGGCCGCCATGCCCCACAGGATCGGCACCAGCGTCGCCATCTCGAACCGGTGGGAGGCAAGCAACGGCAGCAGCAGAAGAACGTTCTTCACCCACTGATGGGGGCGCATCGCCTTGAACAGGGCGCGCAATTCCCATCCGCCCGGAAACTCCACCACATTGCGGCCGTCCGCCGCCAGCGCGCGGGCCGACGGGACATGCCCGACCACAAGCGCGTTTTCCGCCTTTTCCCAGATCGGCATGTCGACCGAGCTGTTGCCCGCGTAATCGAAGCCGCCTTCGCCGTAAGCCTCGACCAGCGCCTGCGCCTTTGCCCCGCCCTTGAGGTTCGAAACCCCGTCCGAAGCAAAAACGTGCTCAGACAGGCCGTAGTCGGCCGACAGGCGCGCAACCTGCGTGTTGTCGCTGGCCGAGGCCAGAACGACTTCGCGCCCGCCCAGGCGGCACTGGAGAGCCAGTTCCGCGATTTCCGGGTTCACCGGCAGAAGGTCCGTTCTGATGGGAGCGATCCGGGCGAGTTCGGCTTTGAGCATGGCCGGGTTGCGGATGTGCCGCACGCAGGCGACCAGGGTCTTAACGGGCGCGGCGCCGAGTCCCGCCCAGAAATTTTCGTACAGCATGTCGGTTCGCAGGAACGTGCCGTCCACGTCCAGAACCAGCGGCTTTTCGATCGTCATGATTGCGTCCTCATCCGTTCGCGGCGAACACGCAGCCATCGGAGACCAGCTCCGGAGGTGTGACGCACAGCCCGCGCGCCACCATCCAGGCAGCCAGGACTTTCGGAACATAGTTGCGCGTTTCCGCATAGGGCGGCACGCCGCCCGCGCCGCGCACGGCATTTTCGCCCGAGTTGTAGGCTGCAAGCACCATCAGGGGGTCGCTGCCGAATTCGCCCATCAGCCAATCCAGATAGGCAACGCCGCCCTTGATATTGTCGGCCGGATCCATCCGGTCGGCCACTCCGAACCTTTCGGCGGTGGCGGGAATGAGCTGCATCAGCCCGGCGGCGCCGGCATGCGATACGGCGTCGCTTCGCCCGGCGCTCTCGACCGATATCACCGCAAGCGCCAGCGCCGGCGAAACACGGGTTCCGATCGTCGCGCGCATGATCTCGCGTCCGTGCAACAGGGCGATATCCTGCAGATGCTGCAATCTTGGCGCACCGACCTGAGCACCTTCCGGACCCTGCGTCAACGCGAGGAGCGCCTGCGAAAATCGCCCCGGCGACTCCCCGATCGCAGGTGAAACAACATCCCAGTACCAGGCGTAGTCGCCCCCTCCGCTGCGGCCAGGGGGAACCGGGATCAGGCCCGGTGCCGTGCCGCCTCGCGGAATCGGGTTTTCGGGCGGCGGCAGCACCCCTGCCAGGCGGCGCGCCTGTTCATCAGGGTCGATCTGGATGGTGATTCGCTTTCGGGCAGCGTTCGTCGGCGCGCCGATTCTCTTGAACGTGAACTGTTCATATCCGACGGATGTGTCGGCTGGCTCTTCGGCCTCGGCGCCCCTGACTGCGCACAGCAGCGCAATGGCAATTGCCGAAAGGAGTTTGCCTTTCATCTGCTTGGTTCCGCCTCGATCTCTTTTTCCGGCACTGTCCCAGAAAGTGGCGTTCATTGCCAGTATCGGAACGTCGGCCGCAGCAGAAGGTGCCGATCGTCGTCCTTTCGGCAACATCGAATTTTCCGCGCTGTTTGCGGAAAAAGGAAACAAAGACTCATCTCTAATCGCGATTGCCAGCTATTTGCCTGTTAATGAGCGCGAAAATGTACCGGAGCCGCCTAATTCTTGCCATGGTTCAAGGGCGATATGCACTTACACCGCATCGCAATCGGGCTTCAGGCGCAGCCACCCGGGAATACGCAGCGGATGGTGAAGAGAGCGAAACCTGGAGAAGTGACATGAAGCTGTTCAAACTCGCGAAGAAATTCTGGCAGTCCGAAGACGGCGCCGTGACGGTTGACTGGGTCGTGCTGACCGCGGCCGTCGTTATCCTCGGCATCCTGGCTCTGCAATTCGTCACCCGCGGCGTCGGCGCCGCCTCTGGCGAAATCGAAACCTACCTGTCGGCGATCACGATCCAGTAATCGGATCCAGCGACAGAAAATTCAGGCCGCGCCCCACCGGGCGCGGCCTTTTCCTAAGTGACGTTGCCTGGCGGCATAGGCAAGATTTCCCGAAATTGTCGCACTTTACCAAGGCATCGCCCAAGAATTGCCATTGTTCTGGATGCAAATCCCATTAGCTGCGCTATCGCGAACAATCGTCCGAAGCGCTGTCGCGGATCGGAGAGTAAAGAGATGAAATTGCTCAAGAACGTAAAGAAGTTTGCGGCGGCGGACGCCGGCGCGGTTACGGTGGACTGGGTGGTGCTGACGTCGCTCGTCGTGGTCCTGGGCGTCTGGTCGCTATCGCTCTATACCAACGGCGCGCTGAAGGCGACCAACGAGATCGAGAATTACCTTTCCGGCATCACCCTGAACTGATCGCCGAGCGCAAGGCTTGAATGCCCGGACAGCCCAAGAGCTGCCCGGGCATTGTCCGTTCTGGCGGCGCTCCCGTTTCCAATCTGGAAAAATTCCACCGGTTGGGCGCTACCTCACCACGATTTTGCCTGAATCTATGGGGATATTTGCCCCGAAAGCGTCGGAGGTGCTCTGCACCCGACTTCGGCGCGGAATGTTTCGAGGAAAGGAACTATCATGCGGTTGGTATTCGGCCTGGTCTTGATCGTCGGGCTCGGCCTGGCAGGGTTCGCCGTTTACATGGCGCAGGGGCTTATCGAGAAGAACCAGCGAGAGCGGGATTATCTGCTGGCAGCCCAGGCTCGCGCGACCAAGCTGGTCGACGTCGTCGTGGTCAAGCGCCACCTGGACTATGGCGAGCGGTTCACGCGCGATGACCTTCAGGTCATCAAATGGGAAGACGGCAAGGTTCCCGAGGGCGCCTTTTCCTTCGTCACAACTTCTCTGGAAGAGGCGGCCGAGAAGAAGCCGGTGTTCACCGATACGGAAACCCGCCCGCGCTCGGCGTTGCGCAGTTACGAGCCGTTCGAGCCGTTGTTGGCCTCGAAGATCACGGACCCCGGCGTTGATGCCGGCATCATGTCGAACCTGTCGCCGGGCATGAGCGCGTTTTCGATCAACGTTGACGTTTCGACCGGCGTTGCGGGCTTCTTGCGCCCGGGCAACTTTGTTGACGTCTACTGGACCGGGAACCTGGGCGACAGCGAGACCACAAAGTTGATCGACAGCAACGTCCGCCTGATCGCGATCAACCAAAGCGCCGATGCGGACCGCACCGAGGAAACCATCATCGCGCGCACCGTGACGATTGAGGGGACCAGGCAGCGCGTCGCCTCGCTGGCCCTTGCCCAGCAGACGGGCAAGCTCAGCCTGTCACTGGTTGGTGGAAGCGGCGTCGAGGCCGTGGCGGCCGATGATGGCGTCGAAATCAACCGCGACACGCTTCTGGGCATCAAGAAGCAGGAAGTGGTCGAGGTTGAAAAGGAAAAGATCTGCACCATCCGGACCAACAAGGGCGGTGAAATCGTCGAGACCGTTATCCCCTGCACCAACTAGGCGACGGCGCAGACCCGGCCCGCTGGACACTAGATCGAGTGGCCAGCGGGCCCTTTAACGCAAGCAGTGTCGCGGTGTTGCGATATACCCACACAAGCATAGCTTCCCAAACCGTTGATTATTGCAATAAAAGCAGGTTTCACGCATTCTTCGACCAATGGGCAGAAGACCCGAACAAAAAAATGCGGACGCGATCGAGAGGCATGAAAACATGATCGTCAAGACAATCATACGGGCGGGGGTAGTGGGCGCATCGCTCGCTGTCGTGATCGCGCCTGGAGCCTACTCCGAGACCTTGAAGGTCCTGGAGGGCACAACAGCAGCACCACTTACAGTTCCGATGAACAGGGCAGTCGTCGTCGAAGCCGACCGGCCTTTCGCGGAACTGTCGATTGCAAACCCGGGGATCGCCGACATCTCGACGCTCTCGGACCGGACCATCTACGTGCTCGGCAAGGCGCCGGGGCGGACGACGATGACCCTTCTGGGGCCCGACGGCCAGCTGATCGCGAACGTTGACGTTCAGGTCTCGCTTGACGTCGCCGAGTTCAAGGAGCGGCTGCAGCAGATCCTTCCGAACGAGAAGATCGAGGTTCGGACCGCGAACGACGGCGTCGTGCTTTCGGGCGTGGTTTCGTCGATCGCAAAACTTGATCGGGCGCTTGATCTTGCGGACCGTTATGCACCGGGCCGTGTTTCCAACCTCATGAGCGTTGGCGGCACCCAGCAGGTGATGCTGCACGTTCGCTTCGCGGAAATGCAGCGGTCCGTCAGCAAGAGCTTGAGCGGATCGTTCGGTTTCATCGGAACCGACGCACGCGGCGGCGCCAACAACCTTAATTCGCTCAACAGCGTGATCGGCGGCGGCGCTCCGATCACGGACCAGTTCGGAACCATCGGTGTCCGATTCTCGGCCGGAAGCGTCCAGATGGCCGCGACCCTCGAAGCGCTTGAGGGCAAGGGCCTGATCCGCACCCTGGCAGAGCCGAACCTGACGGCGCTTTCCGGGCAAGAGGCGAAGTTCCTTGCCGGTGGTGAATACCCGATCCCCGTGCGCGAAACTGACGAATCGGGTACGAGCGTCACGATCCAGTACAAGCCTTTCGGGGTCGAACTGGCATTCACGCCGCGCGTGGTCGATGGCGACGTGATCAACCTTGCGCTGAACACCGCGGTTTCGGGGATCGATTCGGAAATCGAGGCTGCAAGCGGTGCCTTGGCCTTCCGTCGCCGCGAAGCGGAAACCACGGTGGAAATGCACGATGGCGACAGCTTCGCGATCGCGGGCCTTCTGCAGGACGACTTCCGCGACAACAACGGTCAGGTGCCTTGGCTGGGTGACATCCCGATCCTCGGCGCGCTGTTCCGCAGTGCGGAGTATCAGCGCAATCAGACAGAGCTTGTCGTGATCGTCACCGCACACCTCGTGTCCCCGATCCGGGGCGAGGCCCTGGCGTTGCCGACAGACCGGGTGAAGCCGCCCTCAGAGGCGCAGCTGTTCCTCCTGGGGCAGACGGCCTCGGATGGGACGAAGGTGACTGGCGGAGCCGCGGAAGTCGCACGCCAGGACTTCTCCGGTGCCTATGGCTATGTGATGGAGTAAGACAATGCGCGGTAATGTAAAATTCTTGCTCCTCTCCGCAGGCATTCTGGCCATCGCGGCCTGCTCGCCTGAAACCAATGCGGCCCGTGCGTTCTACGGCGAAGCCGGACGCGAGGTGGAAACCAGCGACTTCGGAAACGCAACCCGCAACAACACGGCGATTCAGACCGGCGCGGTCAATCAGTTGATCAACATGACGCGCAAGTTTGCGGCTGACGTGCCGAACACGGTGAACTTCGCGTTCGACAGTTCGACCCTTGATGCCAGCGCCAGGGCGGCTCTGGTGCAGCAGGCGAACTGGATCAAGCAGTTCCCCGAGATCCGCTTCCGGGTGTACGGCCATACGGACCTCGTGGGATCAAACGCCTACAACAAGGCCCTTGGCCTGCGCCGTGCCCAGACAGTGGTGAACTTCCTTATCGGGCAGGGCATCTCGCGTTCGCGTCTTGAGGCGGTCGTATCCTATGGCGAAACGCAGCCCTTGGTCTACGTTCAGTCCGAAGAGCGCCGCAACCGCCGGACGGTCACCGAGGTTTCTGGCTTCGTCGCCACGAACCCGCTTCTGCTGAACGGCAAGTACGCGCAGGTGATCTTCCGCGAGTATGTCACGAGCGCGACTCCGCCTCATCAGCAGGCCGACGCGGCGCCTGGCGCTGGCGGTGACAGCGGCGGCAACTGACGCACGTCAAATTGTTTCTGTTTAAAGGGCGGTCTTTGGCAACAAAGGCCGCCTTTTTTTTCTATCGTCTCCAAGCACCGCATTAATTCGATATTTCGGCCCCATTCTTGCCAACTTTCTCACTGATTTTTCAAAGTCGGGAACAAGCGCGAAGAGTCGCGTAGGGCTGGCTGGACGAACCTGCGGCTTCAACGAAACGGTAACGGATCGGCCGCACGGAGCCGACCTGGTAAGAGGGAATGTAGGACCATGGCCAACGCAGCGGCTTTGCAGACGGACCCCGCACCGATCATCGCTTGCACGGTGTCGCGTGACGTCAGCGCATTCGATCTTCTGATCGAGGACATGGAAACCGAGTTGGGCGACAGCTGGGGTGACCTCGGCTTCGATGACGCTATCGCCTTTCTGTCGCAGCCCGAAGCCGATGCGCTCCAGTTCATCGCGGTCGCCGTGGACGGCCAGGACGAAAGCGGTATGTCCCGCGTCGGCGACGTCATTGCCGCAGCCAAGGCGAAGAACATCAGGGTGATCCTGATCGCCGAGGAAGTCAGCCCGATCGCCCTCCATCAGTTGCTCAAGCTTGGCGCCGACGACTTCGTCCCCTATCCGCTGCCCGAGAACGCGCTGCATGAGGCGATTGAGCGCATCCGCCGCGCGCCCGTCGCCGCGCAGGTTCAGGACGCCGCGCCCGACGCGCGCGGTAAGGGCGACCGAGATGGCATGATCCTGCCCGTTCACGGGCTTGCGGGCGGTGTCGGGGGGACCACCTTTGCCGTCAACCTCGCTTGGGAACTGGCGATCTCAAACAAGAAGAATCCGCCCAAGGTCTGCTTGCTGGACCTGGATTTCCAGTATGGCTCCGTGTCGACTTACCTGGACCTGCCGCGCCGCGAAGCGGTGTACGAGATGCTATCCGAAACTGCGAAACTGGATCGGGATACCTTCATCCAGAGCATGCTGACGTTCAATGACCGCATGCACGTGCTGACCGCACCGGCCGACATGCTTCCACTCGACATCGTCCAGTCCGAGGACATCAACCGAATTCTCGATCTGGCGCGCTCGCATTTCGATTTCGTCGTGGTCGACATGCCCAAGACGGTGGTCCAGTGGACCGAGGCGGTGCTGCATCAGTCAAAGGTGTACTTCGGCATTCTCGAGCTGGACATGCGCTCTGCCCAGAACACGCTGCGCCTGATCCGGGCGCTCAAGTCTGAGGATCTGCCGTTCGAGAAGCTTCGCTACGTGCTGAACCGTGCGCCGAGCTTCACCGACCTGACCGGGAAGGGCCGCGCCAAGCGTCTGGCCGAAAGCCTGGACATCGCGATCGAGATCCACCTTCCCGACGGCGGCAAGGCAATCACCCAAGCCAACGACCAGGGCCTGCCGCTGGCCGAAAACGCAAGCAAGAACCCGCTTCGCAAGGAAATCGCGAAGCTCGCGGTTTCACTCGTCAATTCGCAGCAGAAGACCGAAGTGGCTTCTTCCTGATATCCGGGGGTCTGAATGTTTTCTCGTTACAAGAAATCCGCACCAGTCGCCCAACCGAAACCGGAAGCCGCTCAAGCGCCTGCGGACAAGGCAGGCGAGGCGAAAACGCAGCCCATCCGCCGCTCGAACGTCGGGCATCTGGTGCCGGCGCATCCAAGCGTGACCGACAAGGAGCGCAAGCGCAAGGAACGTATGGGCGAGCTGAAGGTCGAACTGCACAAGCGGCTCTTGGACAACCTGAACCTCTCGGCCCTTGAACATGCGACGGAAAGCGACCTGAAGCAGGAAATCGCCTCGATCTCTGCTGAGGCGCTGGAAGAACTGAGCGTCGTCCTGAACAAGGACGAACGTTCAATGCTCCACCAGGAGCTTTATGACGAGGTGATGGGCCTTGGCCCGCTGGAGCCGCTGCTCAAGGACGACACGGTCAACGACATCCTGGTCAACGGCCCCCAGCAGATCTTCATCGAACGGTCCGGCAAGCTTGAGCTGACCGACATCACCTTCAAGGATGAGCGCCACCTTCTGCGCATCATCGACAAGATCGTGTCGGCGGTTGGCCGGCGGGTCGATGAATCGAACCCCTATTGCGACGCCCGTCTGGCGGACGGTTCGCGCTTCAACTGCATGGTGCCGCCGATCGCGGTCGACGGGTCGCTGGTCTCGATCCGGAAGTTCAAGAAGGACAAGCTTGCCATCGACGACCTGGTGAAGTTTGGCGCCTTCACAGAGGAAATGGCCGCCTATCTTCAGGCGGCGGTCGCGACGCGGCTGAACGTCATCGTCTCGGGCGGCACGGGCTCCGGTAAGACGACGACGCTGAACGCCTTGTCGTCCTTCATCGACAACAACGAACGCATCCTGACCATCGAGGACACGGCAGAACTTCAGCTTCAGCAGACGCATGTGGGGCGCATGGAAAGCCGTCCCCCGAACGTCGAGGGCAAGGGCGCGGTCACGCAGCGAGACTGTCTGCGCAACGCGCTTCGGATGCGTCCCGATCGCATCATCGTCGGCGAAACCCGCGGCGAAGAGGTGATCGACATGCTTCAGGCCATGAACACCGGCCACGACGGCTCCATGACCACGATCCACGCCAACTCGGCGCGTGACGGCATCAGCCGTCTGGAAAACATGGTCGCGATGGCCGGGATCGAAATGCCCATCAAGGCCATCCGCAGCCAGATCGCGAGCGCCGTGAACCTGATCGTGCAGGCTTCGCGTCTTCAGGACGGCTCCCGTCGGATGGTGTCGATCACCGAAATCACCGGCATGGAAGGCGACGTCATCTCGATGCAGGAAATCTTCCGCTACGAACGTCTGGGGATTACGCCCGAGGGCAAGATCATCGGCCGCTTCACCGCGACGGGCGTGCGCTCGCACTTCTCGGACCGCTTCCGTCAATGGGGCTATGACCTTCCAGCCTCGATCTACGATCCCATCGCTGCGGAGTAAGGCGCATGATCCTCAGCCCCACCCCAATCATCTACGGCCTGATCTTCCTGGCGGTCCTGCTGCTGGTCGAGGGCCTGTACCTGCTGTTCTTCGGCAAGTCGATTTCGTTGAACAACAAGGTGAACCGGCGCCTCGCGCTTCTGGAAAAGGGCGGCCAGCGCGAACAGGTTCTGGAACAGCTCCGCAAGGAGGCCAGCCAGCACCTGAAATCGAAGGGCATCCCGCTATATTCCATCCTCGCCTCGAAGGCGCAGAAGGCGAATATCGCCTTTTCGCCGAAGGCGCTTGTGCTTGTGATGGCACTGCTTTCCGTCGTGGCCTTCATGGGATTGAAAATAGGCACCCAGGCATCGACGCCGGTGCAGATCGCCCTTGGCATCACGATGGGCGTCGGCGCCGTCTACATCTGGGTCAGCGGCAAGGCCAAGAAGCGGCTTGCAAAGATCGAGGAGCAGCTGCCCGAAGCAATTGAACTGATGGTCCGCAGCCTGCGGGTCGGGCACCCGTTCTCCTCGGCGATCCAGATTGTCGCCAAGGAAGTCGCCGACCCGCTGGGAAGCGAGTTCGGCATGATCGCGGACGAAAGCGCCTATGGCCGCGAGGTTTCGGAATCGCTCAAGGACCTTGCCGAACGCATGGACATGCAGGACCTGCGCTTCCTTGCCGTTGCGGTGACGATCCAGCAGCAGTCGGGCGGCAACCTTGCGGAAATTCTCGATGGTCTGGCCAAGGTGGTGCGCGCCCGGTTCCGGCTTTTCCGTCGCGTCAAGGCGATCACGGCGGAGGCCAAGTGGTCCGGCAACTTCCTGTCGGCCTTCCCGCTGCTTGCCCTTGTCGCGATCCAGGTCGCGAAGCCGGACTATTTCGACAAGGTGAAGGACAGCCCTTACTTCATCTACGCGGCACTGGTCGTGGCCTTCATGCTGGCGCTGAATCTGGTGTTCATGCGCATCATGACCAACATCAAGGTCTGAGGCAAAGACATGGAAATTATCAACACGATCAACGCGATTCTGCTCGAGAAACTTGGGCCGCTCGGGCCGCTAGCCGCGGTGGGCTTCCTGGGCGCCCTGCTGATCATCGTGACCCTGCCGACGCTGCTGAAACGCCGCATCGATCCGCTGAGCAAGCTGCGCGACGCCCAGCGGGCCGGCAACAGCGCTGCCGGCAAGGGCCAGGCCAAGCCCCTGCGCATGGGGGGGCGCGGCGAAAAGCTGGACAAGTTCGCCGCCTTCCTTGAGCCGCAGACCGAAGAGGAAATGACATCAGCGCGCCTCAAGCTCATGCGCGCGGGATATCGTGGCAAGCACGCCGTCAGAACCTTCCACGCGATTCAGTTTGTACTTGGCGTGACCTTCCTTCTGCTGGGCGCAGGCTTCGTGCTCTACAAGTCCACGACCGGAGAGATCAGCACAACGACGCTGGCGCTTTTCGGGGTCGGCCCCGGCATCGTCGGCTACTTCCTGCCGCGCTATTGGATTGAGCGTCGCTTGCAGATGCGCCAGCAGGAAATTCAGGACGGGTTTCCAGATGCGCTCGACATGCTTCTGGTCTGTGTTGAAGCCGGCCAGTCGCTGGACCAGGGGATCGTCCGGGTCGCGCGCGAGATCGCGGTCGGCTACCCCGCACTTGCCGAGGAACTCAGCACTGTTTCCGCCGAGGTGAAGGCCGGCAAGGAAAAGACATCGGTTTTGCGCGCCTTTGCCGAGCGCGCAGGCGTTCAGGACGTGTCGTCCTTTGTCACGGTGATGATCCAGTCGCAGACCTTCGGGACGTCGATCGCAGAAGCCCTGCGGGTCTACGCGTCGGAAATGCGGGACAAGCGGGTGATGCGCGCCGAAGAGGCTGCGAACAAGCTTCCGACGAAGATCACGCTTGGCACGATGATGTTTACCGTGCCTCCGCTGCTGATCGTCATTGTCGGCCCGTCCGTCTACGCTATGTTGGAGGCGTTCGCCAACTTCAAGATCTAGGTTCATGCTGCGCCACACCACGGCCCTTGCTGCTGCAACTTTCGCCCTCGCCGCCTGTCAGATGTCCGGCGATCCGTTCCGGAAGTCGGACTCGCCCTTCGCGCCGTCGCTCGACGCATCGGCCGAGGAATCGGTCGACGGGTTGATTGTCGGCCACCGTCTTATGGCGGCAGGTGAGTACGAGTTGGCTTTGAAGGCCTATTATCGTGCCGCTTCCGAACGCGGGGCCACGGTGGACGTCTATTCCGCGATCGGTTCGGCGAACCTGCATCTGGGACGACTGGGGCAGGCAGAACGCAATCTTCGCAACGCGATCGATCTTGACGAAAGCTTTGTGCCAGCCTGGAACAACCTGGGGGTCGTCCTGATGGAAAAGGGCGAAGTCGCCGAGGCAAGCCAGACGTTCCAGACGGCCTTTGCGCTGGACAGTGGCCGAACGGACGCCATACGCGAAAATCTGCGCCGCGCCCTCGCCATGCGAGACGATCCCGACTATGGTTCCGAGCACAAAGAAGAAGAATTCTCACTCGTGCGGCGTGGGGGCGGTGTTTACCTTCTGCTCACGGTGAAGTGAGGCCAGAGCAGCAAGGGACGCAGAACATGCGCCAGTCGGTTCATTTGATACTTGTCGTCGCAGGCGCGCTTGGCCTGTCGGCGTGTAACCAGCAGAAAGACGAGGACGTTCAGGATGCCCTGAACAGCATAAACGTCATTGATGAAAGCAACCTCAATGACGTCATGCTCACCTCGGCCGACCCGCAGGAAGCGGTGGCGTATTTTCAGCGCGCGGTGCGGGAAAAACCCAACCGTGTCGACCTCAAGCGGGGTCTGGCAAAGTCGCTGATCCGGGCCAACAAGCCGGTGGAGGCGACCAAGGTTCTGGGCGAGATCATCCAGGGTCCGGGCGGCACAAGCGAGGACCGGGTGCTTTTGGCCGATGCCCTTATCCGGTCCAACGAATGGAAGCGCGCGGAGGTAGAGCTCAATGCCGTCCCGCCGACCTACGAAACCTTCGACCGCTACCGGCTTGAGGCGATGATCGCCGACGCGAACAAGAGATGGGACAAGGCGGACAGCTTCTACGACACCGCTGCCGGCATGACCACGCGTCCGGCGGGCGTCCTGAACAACTGGGGCTATTCAAAGCTGACGCGCGGCGACTATCCGGGCGCGGAAAAGCTGTTCGGTCAGGCGTTGACCTATGACCGCAACATGTTCGTTGCCAAGAACAACCTGGTTCTGGCCCGCGCGGCGCAACGCAAATACGACCTGCCGATCATTTCGATGACCCAGGTGGAACGCGCGCAGCTGCTATACACGATCGCGCTGTCGGCGATCAAACAGGGCGACGTCGTGATCGGGCGCGGACTTTTGGAAGACGCGATCGAAACCCATCCGCAGCATTTCGAAGAAGCCGTGCGCGCGCTTGAAGCACTCAACACCTAACAAGGGGCAGCCATGCTGGATCTGAACGCAAACCAGGTGCATCTGGTCTTCTTTGTGCTGATGCTGCCAATCGCCATTTGGGTGATGCTGTCCGACCTGAGATCCATGCGGATCCCGAACCTTGCGGTTCTGGCTACGGTGGTGGTCTTTGCGGTGGCGGGTTTCATCGTGTTGCCGACCGAGGTCTGGCTCTGGCGCTGGGTCAATCTTGTCGTTGTGCTGGCCATCGGCGTGGTCTTGCATGTCGTAGCCCGCGTCGGCGAGGGTGACGTGAAGTTCGCGGCCGCAGCCGCGCCCTTTTTCGCCCAGGGTCACGTGTCGATCGTGATCTTTCTGCTGGCAGCCTGTCTTCTGGCGGCCTTCGTCGCCCATCGCCTGGTGCGCAGGGTATCGGCAATTCGTTCGCTGGCGCCCGACTGGGCATCCTGGACGCGCAAGGAATTCCCAATGGGCGTCGCACTGGCCGCGACGCTCATGGCTTATCTGGCGTCGCTGGCGTTCCCCTCGCTCACGCTCGCGCTGATGTCCATGAGGATGTAAAGCGGGGTCCGGTGCACCTCGGTCATGGTCCAGCCTTTCCGCTCCATCTCCTCCAGGAAGTTCTTTCTGGCCTTGCCCGAGATCGGGCATAGCGGGATCAGCAGATAGTCTGATTGTGCAAGTCCGGAAAGGCGCCCGTAGTACCATGGCGCGGCTCTTTCCACCCTTGCCAGGTCCCCATAGGTCCAGAAGCTTGACAGAATGTCCGCAGCCATGACGGCCTTGCCGGCATAGCCGTTCCGTTCCAGATCGTCTGCCGCCGCGGCCAGCCATGTCGTGAACCCGCCTTGCAGCGTGCAGTCTGGCAGGATCTCTCCGTCCGGAAGGACGGTCCGGTTTTCGGAACCATCCTCCTCATCGGCGGCAAGCGAGGCAACCTGCCACTCGGGCCCGTCCAGAGCCACGATTGCCCGTGTCCGCACCATGCGGGAACGGTTGGCGAACAGGTCGGACGTGGGCCCCGCGCCGCCCAGCAGTGGGCGCATGTCCGCAAGCTGCAGGTTCAGATGCTTGACGGGGCTGATCAACAGGTTCTGGACCGAGGCATAGCCGGCGCCGACAAAAACCCCTGCCGCGATCAGGGTCCATTGCGATGGCCGCAGGCCCAGGCTACGTGTCCCCTCGTCTTCGCGCCACAGTGCAACAAGGCAGATCAGAACCAGCACGATCCATTGTGGGTCGTTCCCGAAGTTCTGATACACGACATAGGCAAAGGGGATGTAGAGCAGCAAAAGCAGCAGCCCCTCGGTCAAGTGCCCGGCCTTGCGTGCGATGATGACCGTTCCGATGAGGGCCAGGTTCCCCGCGAGGTACGCCGAACCGCCAAGAATGTCCGAAAGTTCGTCCCCTGGACGTTCCCGAACGGTCGAGGTTGCTACCGTGAGAAGGTCCGCCAGATAGGCAAGCCAGAACCGCGGCCCTGCCACAAGCGTCACCACCGCCATCACCAACAGCCCTGCCAGCACAGCGACCAGAAGCGTGCGCCACCACTTGCGCGTGATCAGTCCGACCAGGACGACCGGGGCGAAGGCGACAAAATAGGTCATCTTGATCAAGGCAAGAGCGGCAAGGCCCAGGCCCAGGACGATGCCGTCCTGCACCTGTGCCGGGGTGTCGCGGGGCGCAATCAGGACCTGCAGAAGCACGACATAGGCGATAGCCCAGGACCAGCGGTTGTAGTGCATCGAAAGGGAGACCGTGGTCGTGTCGCCCCCATGCACCAACGCAATGCACAGCACCAGCACATAGCCCACGAAGGCGTAGGCCAGGAGGCCGTCCAGGCGCGTTGCGGCGACCCGGATTGCCGCGGGGGCGATGAGAACCGCGACAAGGATCTGCGCCAGCAGAAATGCGTGGCCGATCCCGAAGCCCAGCTTGACGAAAAGCGCGATCGGCGCAGCCGACAGCACGCCCAGCGGCGTCATGAAGTCCAGATGCGGCCACTCTCCTGCCGCCATTCGCAGCACGATATCGGCCAGATGAATGGCGTCGCCTTCGTGCATGGCAAGGTAAAGGCCGCCCTTGAAAAGCGTCAGCGCCGCAACAATTGCGATCAAAGCAACGGAAAATCCCGACAGCCGCCACAATTGCGTTCTGTTCATGTCCCTGAATCCCGCCTCAATTTCCATTTTTTAGCCACAATAGCTTCGCAGGATGCACAAGGGAATCCTGATGAGGACTCCTGCCGAACTATCTGATCGGCACTGCGGAAATATCCGCCCTGAACTGGATCGGTAAGGGGGTCAAGCCGATGAACATGCAGGTACCCAACGTGATTGCGCCAGCTTCTCCGCGGAATTTGGCGGAAGTTGGGCTGAACACGGTGATGATGCGCGACATCTTCCTCAAGACGATGTTCCGCATGAATCTGGATCGGGCGACGGAATTGTCCCGCGCGCTCTGCATCCCCGTACCGATCGTGCAGGAACTGATCGACCTGTCGCGGTCCCAACGCCTGGTCGAGGCGATGGGGACCCTGCACGCCAACTCGGGCAACGAGATGGGCTTTCAGCTGACCGACACCGGAAAGGCGCGGGCGCTGGATGCGCTGGCGCAGTCCGAATACTACGGCGCCATGCCCGTTCCGCTTGAGATCTATCGCGACCAGGTCAAGAAGCAATCGATCCGCAATATCCAGATGACGCGGCAGCAGCTTACGGGCGCCATGGGGCACCTGATCCTTCCGGACGCTCTTCTGGACCATCTGGGGCCCGCGGTCAGTGCAGGCCGCTCGATCCTGATGTACGGCCCGCCGGGCAACGGGAAGTCCTCGATCGCAAACGGGATCCGCGATGCCTTGGGCGACAAGATCTATGTTCCGCGTGCGGTCGAATACGCGGGCCAGGTGATCACGGTCTATGACCCGATCGTGCACTCGGCAGCGCAGGAACAGCAGGATGATCCGACGGCCCTGCGGCGCGCGTCGAACCGGTTCGACAACCGCTATGTCCTCTGCGACCGCCCAACCGTGATCACCGGCGGCGAACTATCGCTCGACATGCTGGACCTGACCTACAATCCGACGGCCCGGACCTATACGGCATCGCTGCAGATGAAGGCGACCGGCGGCGTCTTCATCATCGACGACCTTGGACGTCAGCAGGAACCCCCCCAAAAGATCGTCAACCGCTGGATCGTGCCACTTGAAGAGCACCGCGATATCCTGGCGCTTCAGTCGGGCGAGAAATTCGAGGTTCCCTTCGATACGCTCGTCGTGTTCTCGACCAACTTCCATCCGAACGAAATCTTCGACAAGGCGGCGCTGCGCCGGATCTTCTTCAAGATCAAGATCGACGGGCCCGACCAGGAGATGTATCTCAAGATATTCGCGATGGTGGCGAAGAAGAAGAAGGTGCCACTGGACGAGGCATCGCTGATCCACCTGCTCAAGAGCAAGTATCCCACGATCGACAACATCTATGCGAACTATCAGCCGGTTTTCCTGATCGACCAGATCATCGCGATCTGCAACTTCGAGGGCATTCCCTACCAGATGACCCCGCAGCTGATCGATCGCGCCTGGGCCAACATGTTCGTCCGCGACGAAAGGATCGTGCATTGACCGGAAAGGTTGGTGTTGCCGGGTCCAGCCGCCTAGCGGTTCCGGCGCTGCGTCTGCTGCGCGATGCGAGGTTCGAGGCCACGGGGTTTGCGTCCGGCGGCGGGCAGACAGCGCAGGATGCGACAGAATTCGCCAAGGGCCTTGGCACGCTGATCGTCATGGCGGCAGACGTTGCCGAAACCGAAGCGCTTCTGTTCGACACGGATGCGCTGGTCACGCGTGCGCCCGCGCTTGAGACGTTGATCATCTGCGCGACGCTGACGCCTCGCTACATTCGCGCGCTGCGCCACCGCATCCCGCATCGCATAGCGGTGATCGACGCCCCGGCGCTTGGAAGCTTCCGCCAAGCCGCCGAAGGCCGGCTGACCTTCCTTGTCGGTGGCGCGGTCGAGGCGGTGGAGGGCGCGAAGCCGGTTCTGGCGGCTCTGGGCCAGAAAGTCGAACGGATGGGAAGCTTGGGCGCCGGAACCTCGGCCAAGGTGCTGCGTGATTTCCTGTCTGCCTCCGGCTCGGCGATGACGCGACTCGCTCTTGACTGGGCGGAGGCGCAGGGACTTGATGAGCCAAAGCTGCTGGACATGCTGCAGGCATCGCCTGCGCGGCCACTGGTCGCGGCCGAGTGTGACATGTCCGAGTTCGGAATGGATACCCCGGCTTCGGACGAGACGGTGATGAGCCTGATCCGTGACGTCGAAGGCGCTTTGGATGCAGCCTTGTCCGACGCGCATCTTACGCCGCCCGCCGCGCTGAGGGACGCCTTCCGGCATCTGCGCGGGCGCGCTCTGCACTGACCCGCGGCGGCACTGGGCCCAGCAAGCCTTCGCTGGCTCTGGCTGAACGTCGGGAGCGATAAAGCCCGCCCCTAGGGGCGGGCCTTCCAAAGCTGGCGGCGGGGGTGTCGGGTCAGGCCACGTCGAGCGCGAACGCGTCGTGCAGCGCCTGAACGGCCAGTTCCATGTACTTGCGATCGATCAGGACCGAGACCTTGATCTCGGACGTCGCGATCACCTTGATGTTCACGTTTTCGGCGGCCAGGGCCGCGAACATCCTGGCGGCGACGCCGGACTGCGACCGCATGCCGATGCCCACGACGGATACCTTGGCAACCTCGGTATCCACGACCAGGTCATCGTAGCTGATCGTTTTGGCGGCGCGCGCCTCCTCAAGTGCCTTCTTCGCGCGCGCCACCTGGTTGGTGGGGCACGAGAAGGTCATGTCGGTGACGGCCATCGTGTGGCCCTCGTAGTTCTTTTCCGAGATGTTCTGGACGATCATGTCCACGTTGACCCCGGCTTCGGCGAGCGGGCCGAAGATCGCGGCGGCGATGCCCGGCCGGTCCTCGACTGTAACAAGGGTGATCTTCGCTTCGTCGCGGCTGTAGGCGACGCCCGAGACGGCCTTCGATTCCATGATATCCTCCTCGTCGCAGACCAGGGTTCCGGAGTTTTCGTCTGTGTCTTCGAAGCTGGACAGAACGCGCAGCTTCACCTTGTAGCGCATGGCAAGTTCGACCGAGCGCGTTTGAAGGACCTTGGCGCCCAGTGAGGCCAGTTCAAGCATCTCTTCGAACGCGATGCGGTCAAGCTTGCGCGCCTTGCCGCAGATCCGCGGATCGGTCGTGTAAACGCCGTCCACGTCGGTGTAGATGTCGCAGCGTTCCGCGTCGAAGGCGGCCGCGAACGCCACCGCGGTCGTATCGGACCCGCCCCGGCCCAGCGTGGTGATCCGTCCTTCTTCCGAGACCCCCTGGAAACCGGCGACAACCGCGACCTTGAAGCCTTCGGCGAACTTCGCGTCTAGATTTTCCCGCGGGATCGACACGAAGCGCGCCGCCGAATGGGCCGAGGTCGTGTTGATCGGCACCTGCCAGCCCTGCCAGGAGCGGGCGGGAACGCCCATTTCCTGCAGGCGCAGCGCCATCAGCCCGGCGGTCACGTTTTCCCCGCTGGCAACAACCGCGTCATATTCGCGGGCGTCGTAAAGGTGGGATGTCTGTTCCACCCAACCCACCAGTTCGTTGGTCTTGCCCGACATGGCCGAGACGATGACGATCACGTCATAGCCGCGCTCCACCTCACGCTTGACCTTCTCGGCGGCATTGGCGATGCGGTCGAGATCGGCCACCGAGGTGCCGCCGAATTTCATCACGAGAAGCGGCATCCTAGCCCCCCCAAGCTGCGCGCGCCAAGGCGCCCCGAGTCAAACCGCGCGTTTCATAGGCGCGCACGTGCGCAAGGGCAAGGGCGTTCAACGGAGGCCGTCGCCAACTGTGTCATTGCGGACCGCCGGCACCGGGGCCTAGAACGGGATGGTCGCGCCGTCGTGGTTCAGGTAGCAGCCAGTGGTTTCCAGGCTCAGCTCGTCGAAGCGGGCGACAAGGTCGCGGGCCGATGTTTCGGGCGCGACGTCGGCGCCAGGCCCACCCATCGCGGTCTTCACCCAGCCGGGGTGATAGATGCCGACCGCGATGCCATCACCGCGCAGATCGGCGGCAAGGTTGCGCCCAAGGTTCAGGACGGCCGCCTTCGAGGCGCGGTAGATATAGCTGCCCCCCGGCGCCAGCGTGTCCGATCCCATCCGCGAGGACAGGATGGCCACCTTCCCGCGCGCCGACCTGAGCGCCGGCAAAAGCGATTGGATCGTGAGGAACACGCCGGTCACGTTCACCGCGAAGGTATCGGCCCAGGCATCGGCAGGGTAGCCCGATCCAAGGTCCTGTCCCTTGTCGATGTAGATCCCGGCGTTGCAGACCAGCAGGTCCAGGGGCCTGTCTTTCCATGCGGCGCCCAGCCCGGCCACGGATTCTGAGTTGGTGACATCAAGCTGGAACAAGCCTGCTTCATTCGCAGCGGCGCGAGATGTGCCGTGAACCGTGTCGCCGCATGCCTGAAATGCCTGATGCAGGGCAGCGCCAATCCCGCGGTTTGCGCCGGTGATCAAGACGTCCATGCCGTGCCCCTTCTTCGTCTTCAGTTGGTCTTGCGCACCGGCATGAAGGGCAGGGGTGCCACGGGAACGCCTTCCTCCAGCAACTTCTTGGCCTCTTCGATCTTGGCTTCGCCGTAGATTGACCGGCCCGGCGCCTCACCTTCGTGAATGCGTCGCGCTTCCGACGCGAAGTTCAGCCCGACGTATTCCGAGTTTTCCTCGACCTGGCGGCGCATGGCCTCGATCGCCTGCTGAAGTTCCGACTTCTGCGTGGCCAGGGGGCGGTCCTTTGCCTTTCCGGCTGGGCGCACCGCAGGGGCCATCAGGTTCTTCGACACTGTGGTAGAGCCGCAGATCGCGCAGGCGACGTGGCCCGCAGCCCGAAGCGTTTCAAAGGCTTCGGCCGACTTGAACCAGCTTTCGAAGCTGTGGTCGTGGTCGCATGTCAGCGAATAACGGATCATGATGTCGTTCGGGTTGGTCGTCTGAGTTCAATTATGAACTCCGCGCAGGAATTCAACTGATTTCCTCAGCCTGACGGTCGGGGTCGAAGTTGGCAAGCAGTTGCGACAACTCGGGCTCGGCCACTTGCGCGGCGGCCTTCTTGGGATTGAACCACTTGCGCACACGCTGGCCCTTCTCGGGAAAATCATCCTTCAGGCGCTGGACCCTGACAGGGTAGACCGCGACGATGCAGGGCTGCTTCTTGCCGTCGTTCAGCACCTTGTCGTAGGAGTAGATGCCGATGCAGCGGTTGCCCAGAACGCCCTCGACTCCCGCTTCCTCGTAGGCTTCGCGCAGCGCGCATTGCGAACCGGTCTTGCCCTTCATCGGCCAGCCCTTGGGAATGACCCAGCGGCCGGTGTCGCGGCTGGTGATCAGAAGAACCTCAAGCTTGCCCTTCGCGCTTTTGCGGTGGCAAAGCGCGGCATATTGTGTCAGCGCCTCCTGGGCGCCGGGGCTGGTGTTGTCGAGTTTCTTCACTGCGCGATCCCGGGCGTTTTTCCGCCCGGCCTTTCGTTGTTGTCCTGCCGTTCCTGTCGCTGCCTTAGGTGACGTTTTCTTCTATCTAGCATGTTACGCAGGGATTTTCCACCATCATGGTGGTGGCGCGGCGCCGGATAGGACCGTGCGGAACGGGCCCGTGTCGATGTTTCCGCCCGACAGGATCACGCCAACGCGGCGCCCGTTCATCTGGTCCTTTTCGGTCATCAACGCGGCCAAAGCCGCAGCCCCTGCGCCCTCGGCCAGGTTGTGGGTGTCCGTGAAATAGACACGTATCGCCTCTGCGATCTGATTTTCTGTCACGGCGATGACGCGGGCCGCGCCGGGGCCATAGACGGCAAGCGCTTCCGCCACCGGGACGCGCACGGCCATGCCGTCCGCGAAGGTCCGCGCGCTGTCGGTCGGTATGGGTCGGCCCGCCTCGGCGGAAAGCTTTGCCGTCTGGGCATTTGCAGACACCACGCCCACGACGCGGGTGGGCAGGCGCATCGCATCACGCGCCGCGATCACGCCGCAGATCCCCGAGCCGCAGCCAATGGGAACATAGACCGTGTGCAGCCGTGGCGCGGCGCGGAAGAATTCCAGCGCATAGCTTGCGACGCCGCGGACAAGTTCGCGGTGAAACGGCGGCACTGGATAAAGCCCCTCTTCGCCCGCGACGCGCATCGCCTCTGTCCTGGCTTCGTCGAAGTCGTCGCCGTGTTCGCGCAACTCCGCCCCGAAGGCCCGCATGGCGGCGTTCTTTTCGACAGAGTTGCCGCGCGGCACGTATACCACCGCGCGCAGCCCCAAGGCCGTCGCCGCGCGGGCTTGCGATTGGCCGTGGTTGCCCCGCGTGGCGGTGATGATGCCACCGTAGCCGGGGTGTTCGCGCGCGAGCCAGTCCATTAAGGTGATCCCGCCGCGCACCTTGAAGGCGCCCGTCGGCCCGTGGTTTTCGTGCTTGACCCAGACCTCGGCCCCGATCCGGTCCGATAGCGTGGGCCAGGCGTATTGCGCAGTGGGCTCCATGTGGCGGTGGACCAGGCGGGCGGCTGTCTCAAGCTCGGGCAGGGTGAACATCGGCGGCGGGCTTTCCTGAAAGGGCGGTTTCAAGCGCGGCAAGGAAGGGGCGCATGGAGGCAGGATCCGCCGCCGACAGGGCATCGCGCGCCTTTTCCGCCATTTCCTTTTGTATCGAGGCATCCGCCAGCCGGATGATCGCCGCGGCAAGGTCACGGGCGGTCTCCACCTGGACCGAGGCGCCGGCGGCCTGCAACGCGGCATAGGCGGGGGCGGAATTCGTGACGTCAGGGCCGTGCAGGATGGCGGACCCATGGGCCGCGGGCTCATAGGGTGTGTGACCGCCCCGATCCGTCAGCGATCCCGCGACAAAGGTCATGCCCGCGCCAGCGTACCACCTGTCCATTTCGCCCATCGTGTCTGCAAGATAGATCAGCGTCTGTGCGGTTGGCTCCTGGCCCTTCGAGCGGACGGCGAAGGAAAGCCCCGTGTCAGCGATCAGCCGCACGACTTCGGCGCTGCGACGTGGGTGGCGGGGGGCAAGGATCAGGCGCAGGCCGGGATTGCTGGCCTGCGCGCTTGCGAACGCGGTCAGTATCACCTCTTCCTCGCCGGGGTGGGTCGAGGCGGCCAGAAGCGTCGTCGCACGCGGGAAGGGCAGCGCGGCCGGGGCGTCGTCCGGCACAAAGGCTGCCTTCAGATTGAGAACGGGTCCAAGCCGGTCCTTGTTCAGGCCAAGGCTCTCGAAACGGCGGGCGCTGTCCCGGTCCTGCGCCGAAAGCCATGCGATGGCATCCGTGATGCGGCGCGCGATGCCGGGAAAGCGGGCCCAGGCGCGCTCGCTTCCGGCCGACATGCGCGCGCCCAGAACGAATACGGGTATGCCGCGCGCCGCGGTCTGGACCAACCTTTCTGGCCAAAGCTCGTTCTCGATCACGATCAGCGCGGCGGGGCGGACGGCCTGCAGGAAGCGGCGGGTTGCGCCCCAGGTGTCCACCGGCGCAAGCCGACCGACAAGTCCCGGCAATCGCCAGCTTTCGGCAAGTGTCCGGCCCGTCGCGGTGTTCGTGGTCACGACGAGCGAAAGGCCGGGATGACGGCTGAGGATGGCAAGGATCGTCGCCTTGGCCGAAGCAAGTTCACCGTTCGAGGCCGCGTGAAGCCAGAGCACGGGACCATTGGGCCGCGGCGGGGACAGCGCAAGGCGTTCGGCCAACCCGCGGGGTTCGGCGCGTCCGGTCAAAGCGAGGCGCCCCGCACGCAGCAACAGTGCGGGCGGGCCGAAAAGCGCAAGGATCAAACGGTAGAGCCACATGGGTCTTGATCTTGCACGGCAGGCGTACGGCGGCAAGCCGGGCAAGATGCGCCGCGCCTTTTCGGGGCCGGGCCAGTACTGGTGCAGGAGGGTTCGTTTGGTCGCTTGAGAGGTTCAGTTCCCCAGGATCGAGGGCAGGCGAAGTCCCATGTCCTTGGCGTGCTGGACTGCGATGTCATAGCCCGCGTCCGCATGACGCCAGACGCCCGAGGCCGGGTCGTTCCATAGTACGCGCTCAAGGCGCTTGGCGGCCTCTGGCGTGCCGTCGGCGACGATCACGACACCGGAATGTTGCGAGAAGCCCATACCGACGCCGCCGCCGTGGTGCAGCGAAACCCAGGTCGCGCCGCTGGCGGTGTTGACCAGCGCATTCAGCAGCGGCCAGTCCGAAACCGCGTCCGAGCCGTCCTTCATCGCTTCCGTCTCGCGGTTGGGGCTTGCGACGGAACCCGAGTCCAGGTGGTCGCGGCCGATGACGACGGGGGCCTTGAGCTCTCCGCTCGCAACCATCTCGTTGAACATCAGCCCGGCGCGATGCCGGTCGCCAAGCCCGATCCAGCAGATGCGCGCGGGCAGGCCCTGGAAGGCGATGCGTTCACCCGCCATGTCCAGCCAGCGGTGCAGGTGATGGTTTTCGGGGAAAAGCCGCTTCATGGCCGCATCGGTCTTGCGGATGTCCTCGGGGTCGCCCGACAGCGCGCACCAGCGGAAGGGGCCGATTCCCTTGCAGAACAGCGGCCGGATGTAGGCGGGGACGAACCCGGGGAAGGCGAAGGCGTTCTCGAAGCCCTCCTCTTTCGCGACCTGGCGGATGTTGTTGCCGTAATCCAGCGTGGGGACGCCGGCATTCCAGAAATCCACCATCGCCTCGACATGAACCTTCATCGAGGCGCGGGCGGCCTTTTCCACCGCCTTGGGTTCGGTTTCCTGTTTCGCGCGCCATTCCGCGACGCTCCAGCCCAGGGGCAGGTAGCCATGCAGGGGGTCGTGGGCCGAGGTCTGGTCGGTGACGATGTCAGGGCGCGGGCCGCCGGCCTTCATCCGGCGGACAAGCTCGGGGAAGACCTCTGCCGCGTTGCCCAGGAGCCCCACGGACTTCGCCTCGCCCTTCGCGGTCCAGTCGGCGATCAGCGCCAGAGCCTCATCCAGCGTGCGGGCCTTGGCGTCGAGGTATTTCGTGCGGATGCGGAAGTCGATCCGGGTCTCATCGCATTCGACGGCCAGACAGCAGGCGCCCGCGAAGACGGCGGCCAGTGGCTGCGCCCCACCCATGCCGCCAAGCCCGCCGGTCAGGATCCATTTGCCCTTCAGGTCGCCGCCGTAATGCTGGCGGCCCGCTTCGGCGAAGGTTTCATAGGTGCCCTGCACGATGCCCTGCGTGCCGATGTAGATCCAGGACCCAGCGGTCATCTGGCCGTACATCATCAGCCCCTTCTTATCGAGTTCGTTGAAGTGGTCCCACGTCGCCCAGTGCGGAACCAGGTTCGAGTTGGCGATCAGGACGCGCGGCGCATCGGCATGGGTCTTCACCACCGCGACCGGGCGGCCCGATTGCACGACAAGCGTTTCATCGCCCTCAAGGTCCTTCAGCGTCGCTACGATTCGGTCGAAGTCGGTCCAGGTTCGCGCCGCGCGGCCGATGCCGCCGTAAACGACCAGTTCGTGCGGGTTCTCGGCCACGTCGGGATGCAGATTGTTCATCAGCATCCGCAGGGGGGCCTCGGTTTGCCAGCTTTTCGCGTTCAGCGTGGTTCCGGTGGGCGGGAAGACGTCGCGGGTGTTCTTGCGGTCGAGGTCGCGCATGTGTGCCTCCATCAGGAAAGGGCGCCCGAGCGGGCGAGCGTATCGATTTCGGTGAGGATTGCGCCAAGCACGGCGCGGAGGGGTTCGGCGCGCGCCGCATCGTAGGCCCAGGGCGCGTGCTCGGCGGACAGATAGGCGCGCTGGGCAAGCTCCATCTGGATTGCGTGGACGCTTTGTCGGGGCTGTCCGTAGTGGCGCGTGGTCCATCCGCCCTTGAAGCGGCCATTCAGGACGCTGTCGAGGCCCTTGGCCTCGTCGCAACGAGTCCGGACCGCGTTCTCGATGGTCTTGGCGCAGGACTCTCCGTCGTTCGTGCCGATGGAAAACACCGGCAGCAGCCCGTCGAACAGAAACGGGATGCGCGACCGGATCGAGTGGCAGTCATAGACGACGGCAGCGCCGTGACGGGCCTTCACGCGTTCGACCTCTGCGCTCAGCGCGGCGTGATAGGGCGCGTGATAGGCGTCGCAGCGCGCAAGGATTTCGTCCTCGGACGGTTCCTGCCCCGGCTGCCAGATCGGGTTCCCGTCGAAATCGGTCAGGGGGCAGAGCGTCGTGGTGTTCTGCCCGGGGTAAAGCGAGACACCCGCCGGGTCGCGGTTGGCGTCGATCGCGTAGCGGTGGACGGTCGAGGCGACGACAGTCGCGCCGGGCAGGAGCCCTTCGTAAAGTGCCGCGATGTGCCAGTCGGTGTCGGCCAGCGCCCGGCCGGTGGGATTGAGCCGCGCCATCAGGTCATCGGGCAGCCACGTGCCGCCATGCGGCATCCCGAGGATGACCGGGCTGTCGCCCCGGCTTACCGTAAAGGGCTTCATGACCACAACTCCGGCAGTGCCACGCCGGCGGCCATCGCGATATCCCCGGTCGCGACAAGCCGGCTTGCCGCTTCGATGTCAGGCGCGAGGTAGCGGTCTTCGCCAAGTGTCGCCACGTCCTGCCGCAGCCGGGCAAGCGCGCGGCTCAGAGGCGCTGATGTGCCAAGCGGGGCGCGGAATTCGATCCCCTGCGCCGCGCACAGAAGTTCGACGCCAAGGATGCGGTCCAGGTTCGCGACCATCCGCATCAGCCGCCGCGCCCCGTGCGCGGCCATCGAGACGTGATCCTCCTGGTTGGCCGAGGTCGGGGTGGAATCCGTGACGCAGGGTGTGGCCAGGTGCTTGTTTTCGCTCATCAGCGCGGCGGTCGTGACCTCGGCGATCATCAGGCCGGAGTTCAGGCCGGGATCGGGCGTCAGGAACGGCGGCAGGTCGAAGGACAGCGTCGGGTCGACCATCAGCGCGACGCGGCGCTGCGCGATCGCGCCGATCTCGCTGACGGCAAGGGCGATCATGTCGGCGGCGAAGCCCACGGGTTCGGCGTGGAAGTTGCCGCCCGAAACGATCTGTCCGGCGCCGGTCAGGACCAGCGGGTTGTCGGTCGCGGCATTGGCCTCGACCTCAAGCGTTCGGGCGGCCATGCGAAGGACATCCATCGCGGCGCCGGTGACCTGCGGCTGGCAGCGGATGCAGTAGGGGTCCTGCACGCGGCTGTCGCCTTCGCGGTGGCTTTCGCGGATCTCCGACCCGTCAAGAAGCGCGCGCAGGGTGGCTGCGGCCTCGATCTGACCGGCATGGCCGCGCAGGGTGTGGATTTCGGGTTGAAGGGGCGCCGTGGACCCCATGATCGCGTCGGTGGACATGGCCGAGACGACAAGAGCCCCCTGTGCGGCGCGCCATGCCTCGAACAGGCCGGCAAGCGCGAAGGCCGTCGAAAACTGCGTGCCGTTGATGAAGGCGAGGCCCTCTTTCGGGCCAAGCGGGATGGGCGTCAGACCCACCGCCTGAAGCGCCTTGGCCCCCGGCATGACGTGGCCTTCGTAATCCGCCTCGCCCTCGCCGATCAGCACGGCGGTCATGTGCGCCAGCGGCGCAAGGTCGCCCGAAGCACCGACCGAGCCCTGCGCGGGAATGACCGGGGTCACGCCGCGTTCAAGCATCGCCTCGAGCAGTTCGATCAGTTCCCAGCGAACACCGGACGCCCCTCGTCCCAGGGACAGAAGTTTCAGCGCCATCATCAGCCGCGTGTGGGCGCGCCCGATCGGTTCACCCACGCCACAGCAGTGGCTGAGGATCAGATTGCGCTGCAAGGTCGCGGTGTCCTTTGGGGCGATCCGCATGCTGGCCAGCTTGCCGAAACCGGTGTTGACGCCGTAAACGGGCGCTTCGCCCGCGGCGGCGGCGGCGATTGCCGAAGCGGCCCTGTCGACATCCGCCTTGGCCGACGGGTCAAGCTGCACGGGCAGCTCCTCGAAGTAGACACGGGCAAGGTCGCCCAGGGTGACTGTGCCGGGGGTCAGGGTGAGAACGCTCAAATGCGGCCTCCGATGATGCGTTGGTGAAGGGGATTGAAGCCGATGCGATAGGCCAGTTCGGCCGGGTGGTCGACGTTCCAGACGGCAAGGTCCGCACGGCTGCCCGGCGTGATGGTGCCCCGATCGGCAAGACCCAGTGCGCGGGCGGCGTAGCGGGTCGTGCCCAGCAGCGCTTCCTCCGGCGTCATGCGGAACAGCGTGCAGGCCATGTTCATCGCCAGAAGGATCGAGCACATGGGCGAGGATCCGGGGTTCATGTCGGTCGCCACTGCCATCGGCACGCCACGGGCGCGAAACAGGTCGATCGGCGGCGCCTTGGTTTCGCGCAACGTATAGTACGCGCCGGGCAGGATTACCGCGACGGTGCCGGCATCGGCCATCGCCTTGACGCCGTCTTCGTCCAGGTATTCCAGATGATCTGCCGAAAGCGCCCCATAGCGGGCGGCAAGTGCCGCGCCGCCAAGGTTCGAAAGCTGTTCCGCGTGCAGCTTCAACGGCAGGCCGAGTTCGAGGGCCACGTCGAAGACCCGGGCAATCTGGACGGTGTCGAACGCGATGCCTTCGCAAAAGCCATCGACGGCATCCACCAGCCCCTGTTCGTGTGCCGCACGCAGCGCGGGGATGCAGACATCGTCGATATAGGCGTCCTCGCGCCCCTTGTGGTCCGCGGGCGTCGCGTGCGCGCCAAGGAACGTGGTGCGCACCGTGACCGGACGAAGACCGCCGATCCGCCGTGCGGCACGCAGCATCCTGAGTTCGGTTTCCAGGTCAAGCCCGTATCCCGACTTGATCTCGATGACCGATACGCCTTCGGCGATCAGCGCATCGACCCGGGGGAGCGCCGACGCGACCAGGTCCTCCTCGGTCGCTTCACGCGTCGCGCGCACGGTCGAAACGATGCCGCCGCCCGCGCGGGCGACCTCTTCGTAGCTGGCACCTTTCAACCGCATCTCGAATTCGCCGGCACGGTTTCCACCGTGCACGATGTGCGTGTGGCAGTCGATCAGCGCGGGTGTGACAAGTCGCCCGCCAAGGTCATGGCGCGGAAAGGCCGCGACGGCCGCAGGAATGTCCGTCCTGGGGCCTGTCCACAGGATCCCGTCTGCGGTCACCGCGATCGCCGCATCGTCGAGCAGGCCGTAGTCAGGCCCGGTCAGCGTCGCGACGCGGCAGTTCACGATCAGGCTGCTTTGCTGGCGCATGGTCACTTTCGAAATCGGGTTGCCGAGTCGGCTTGTATGCGGCTATACGATATATGTCTAGACATAATGGAGCAAGCGATGATCTTCGCGAAACGGGCGCTGCTGCCCCTGGGCTGGGCGGCCAATGTTCGGGTGGTGGTCCGGCAAGGCCGCATCGCTGCCATCGAAACGGAGGTCGACGCGGCGCCCGGGGACGAGCGTGTGGACACCTTGCTGCCGGCGCTCGGCAACCTTCATTCCCACGCGTTCCAGAGGGCGATGGCGGGCATGACCGAATACCGCGCGGCGGGGCGGGAAAGCTTCTGGACCTGGCGCGACCTCATGTACCGTTTCCTTGACCGGCTGACGCCGGAGCAGGTTGAGGCCATTGCCGCGCAGGTGCAGGTGGAGATGCTTGAGGCCGGCTATGCTTCGGTCGGAGAGTTCCACTATGTCCACCACCAGCCGGGCGGGGTGAGGTATGACGATGCGGCGGAACTGTCGGCGCGGATCATGGCGGCGGCGGCAGAGACGGGCATCGGCCTGACGCATCTTCCCGTGCTTTACAGCTACGGCGGGGCCGGTACGGCGCCACTGGCCGGGGGGCAGCTTCGGTTCGGAAACGACGTGGACGGCTTTTCCCGGCTGCTGGATGGTGCGCGTCAGGCGGCGCGCGATCTGCCGGCCGACACCGTGGTGGGCATCGCGCCCCATTCGCTGCGCGCGACCTGTCCCGAGGATCTGGCGCGCGCGCTTCCGCTGGCGAAAGGCGCCCCTATCCACATCCACATCGCCGAGCAACCCAAGGAGGTCGCCGACATATCCGCGTGGCTGGGTGCGCGGCCGGTCGAGTGGCTTCTGGCGAACGCCCCGGTTGACGGGGCCTGGTGCGCCATCCACGCGACCCACATGACAGCGGCCGAAACCGCGGCGCTGGCGCGCAGCGGCGCCGTGGCGGGCCTGTGCCCGATCACCGAGGCCAACCTGGGGGATGGCCCGTTCAACGGCCCGGGCTGGATCGCGGCGCGGGGCGCCTTCGGCGTCGGATCGGATTCGAACGTGCGGATCTCCTTGACCGAGGAACTCAGGACGCTGGAATATTCGCAACGCCTGCGGGACCTTGCGCGCAACGTGCTGGTGCCGGGCGAGGGGTCGGTGGGCGCGTTCCTTTACGAAGGTTCCGCCGTCGGTTCGGCGCAGGCCCTGGGCCGCGACGGTGGGCGGATCGCCACGGGGCGGCTTGCGGACCTGGTTGCCATGGACAGCACCCATCCCAGCCTGTGCGCGCTGTCCGAACCGAACCTGCTGGACGGGCTCTGCTTCGCGGCGCCGGACGGGGTCGTGACCGATGTATGGGCGGCGGGGCGTCATCAGGTGCGTGCAGGCCGCCACATCGCACGCGACCGCGTGGCCGAACGCTACCGCCGTGCCGTGGCCGAACTTGTCGCATCGGGCTGACGGCCGGATGGGCGTGAGCGCGCTAACGCGGCGAGAAGCGGACCATCAGGGCAGCGAAGCCTGCGGGGCAATCGACGTGGCCTGTCTCGAAATGCGCCACGCCGCCGACCGGAAGCGTCACGCCCTCGACCGATACCCCCGCCGCGAGCGCGAGGCAGGCGTGGAACTGCCCCTGGGCCAACGGGTAGTCGGACCGGCCTGCGGGCGGCCGGTCCACATGCACCGACAGCCACGCGGGGTCGTAGATCACGTTGAAATCGCGAACCGGCCCGTCGATCATCCGCGACGTGACGGCTGTGTCACCGGAAAAGGCGACCGGCGTCAGGGGCAGCGCCTCGATCCGGCCCTCGGGCGTTTCCAGGTAGAGGCCCGCGCCCTCGATCACTGTCAGGACACGCGCGAGGCCGGGGAAGAAGGAAAAGGGGCCGTCGGTCTTCACCTCGGCGATGGACAGGCGCCACAGAAGTGCCCCGCCCTGGTCTTCGCGCGCGATTTCGTGCGTGACGCCGCCGCCGTTCTTCCACGGCTGCGTGTCGAAATCATCGGGGGAAAATATCCGCATTTGCGCACCAATCGGGTAAAGACCTATACAAATGGAACATAACGTCAGGCAAAACACCAGAATGCAGACCCGCGATGTCCGATGATCCGCCCAATGATGCCGCCGCGGCAGACAAGATCTCCTTCCGTGACGTGAAGGCCGAGATCCGCCGCCGCATCGAAAGGCGGATCTGGGGGCCGGGAGAACTGGTCCCCGGCGAAATCGAACTGGCCGAGGAATTCGGCTGCGCGCGCGCCACCGTGAACCGCGCCATGCGGGAGCTGACCGAAGAGGGGCTTCTGGATCGCAAGCGCAAGGCAGGTACGCGGGTGCGCATCACGCCGATCCGGCAGGCGAGGTTCGAGATACCCCTGGTGCGGGCTGAGATCGAATCCGCGGGCGCAAACTATCGCTACGCGCTGCTTTCTCGCGAGGTCCTGCCCGCCCCGGCATGGCTTTGCGCCCGGCTCGGTCTCACGCCGGGCGCGCCCGCGCTGCATCTGGTCTGCCTGCATTCAGCCGACGGCGCGCCCTATCAGCACGAGGATCGCTGGATCAATCTTGCCGCGCTCCCGCAGGCCGAGGCAGCGGATTTCTCGACGCAGGGACCGAACGAATGGCTGGTCGAGGCTGTGCCCTATTCCGAGGTCGAGATCAGTTTCCTGGCAAGCGCCGCCCCCGCCGATGTCGCGGTCGTCCTTGGGATGGAGCCAGGCGAACCGACATTCACCGCCGAGCGGGCGACATGGTGGCAAGGCCAGCCCATCACCCAAGTGCGGCTTTGCTTTGCCAAGGGCTACCGCATGACGACCCGCTACTGAGATCACTTATTCGGATGGCGCAGCTTTTGCGCGCGAAGGCAGGAGAACATTGATGACACCGGTTACGGACGACATGGTCGAGACATTCCAGCGCGATGGTGTCGTGTTGATCAAGGGACTCTGGAAGGACTGGGTCGATGTGATCCGCGCGGGGATCGAACGGAACCTGGCCGAACCCGGCCCCCATGCCGCGGAAAATCTGAAGCCGGGCGAGGGCGGGCGCTTTTTCGACGACTACTGCAACTGGACCCGTATTCCCGAGTTCCGCGAGGTGATCGAAGGGTCCGACGTGGCAGAGGTCGCGGCACGCCTGATGCGGTCTGACATCGTGCAGGTGTTTCACGACCACGTCCTGGTGAAGGAGCCCGGAACCTCGAAGCCGACGCCCTGGCATCAGGACGGGCCTTATTACTTCGTGAAGGGAAGCCAGACGATCAGTTTCTGGTCGCCGCTTGACCCTGTCACGGACGCGACGCTGCGCTGTGTCGCGGGATCGCACCGGTGGGCGAAGGAGGTCTTGCCGAAACGCTGGCTTGCCGAGACCGACTTCTATCCCGACCCCGATGCCTACATGCCCGTGCCTGACCCCGATGCCGAGGGCCTGAATGTCCGCGAATGGTCCATGGAGCCGGGCGACGCGGTGGCCTTCGACTATCAGACGCTTCACGGCGCGCGCGGCAACAATTCGACGACGCGGCGGCGGGCGTTTTCACTGCGGCTGGTCGGGCGCGACGCGCATTACGTCGAACGGCCGGGGCGAACGTCGCCGCCATTTCCGGGCCACGGCATGCAACCCGGAGAGCGCCTCAGGGAAGACTGGTTCCCCTATCTGAGGCGGGGCACGGTCTGACGCGACCTGCCCGCAGCGGACGTGTTGCAGCGGGAGAAACCTGTCCTGGCCGGACGCAGGAAGCCTGTTGTTTCAAGGCAACAAGACCAAATGGTTAACGGACTGGGCTATCGGCGGATTGTTGCTGCCGACCGGTTGGTCTACTCTTGCCACCAGTCAAATCCGACGCCACCAGCGTGATCGGAGAGGACGTGCGGCGGGCATGGATCCGCAGGCCAACAAACAACTTTGAGGCAGGAAAATGAAGATTGTGACGTCTGTGACCGCGGCGTTGATCGCGGCGCTTCCCGGTGTCGCGCTTGCGCAGGACATTTCGGGGGCCTTCACCCTCGGCTACGCCGACTCTGACATTTCGGACGTGAACGCCGACCTGAACACGACAACGATCGACGGACGGGTCGAAGTCGGATTCGCCAATGGCCTCACCTTCGGGGCCCGTTATGACCGTGTCGACACCTCGATCGACGGGGTCCCCTTCGACATCACCGGCGATGCGATCGGCCTTGACCTTGGCTACGGCTTTGGAAACGGCTTCGGGGTCGGCGCCTACTGGGAAGATGCAGAGATCGGCATCGACGACACGCCGCTCAGCATCTCGGCCCGCTCCTACGGCGTCAGCGCGAGCTACGAGACCCACGGTCTTGAAGTCGGCGGTTTCTACGGCCGCAAGAGCACCGACCCCGATCTGGGGCTGGACTTCAAGGACTACGGCCTGACGATGGGCTACGAGGCCAACGATCAGCTTTCGATCGGCGGCAACATCATGCGCACTCGGATCTCGGCGGGTGGCGAGTCGGTCGATCTGGACATGGTCGGACTGGCCGGAAGCTATTCGATCAACGATCAGTGGACCGCCTTCGGCGGCGTGAGCCGCACCTCCGTCGATCTCGCGGATCTGGACATCACCACGTTCGGGCTGGGCGTCAGCTACGATCTGTCCGCAATGTCGTCGTTCGGTGGCATCGCGTCGCTGGAACTCGCGCGCACGAACCTTGATCTGGGCGGTTCGGACGGGTCGATCGACTCGGTTCGCATCGGCTTCACGATCCCGTTCGGCGCGAAAGCGAACAAGGTTCCGCTGAACAGCGTGGCGGATTCTGTCATGAACCCGACCCATGCGGTCCTGTCGTCGACGGTCCTGTCGGCGTTCTGATCGCTACCGATCCAAGGCAAAGGGCCGGAGGGAAACCTCCGGCCCTTTCCGTTTGGAGGTGGTCATCGCACGCGGCACTATCCCGCCACGCCACGATACCAGGCAACGATCTTCGCGCGTTCCTCGGGTTCGATGTAGGATACGTTGGCCGGCGGCATGGCATGGCTGAGACCGGCCTGCACATAGATTTGCCGCGCCCAGTTCGCGATCTGCGCCGGGGTTTCCAGGATGACGCCTTTGGGAGCCCAATGGACCCCGTCATAGACAGGCTCGGCCGCGTGGCACATCGAGCAGCGCCCAAGGACGATGTCCGACACCTCCTCAAAGTCCTCGGCCTGTGCGAACTTCTGCGCAACAGGGGTCAGTTGCACCTGTTCGCTGTCCTCGGCGCGGAACATGGGCGCCGTGGAGAGCCAGGCAACGATCAGGAACAGCACGACCGTTGCCGCCCAGGTCCAGGTCGGGCTGCCCTTGCGGGCGTGGCGCGTGTTGAACCAGTGCCGGATCGTGACGCCCATCAGGAAGACAAGGCTGGCGATGATCCAGTTGTAATCCGTGGCGAAGGCCAGCGGATAGTGGTTCGAAAGCATCATGAAGATGACCGGCAGCGTCAGGTAGTTGTTGTGGGTCGAGCGCAGCTTGGCGATCTTGCCGTACTTCGGGTCGGGGGTGCGGCCCTCGATCAGGTCAGCGACCACGATCTTCTGGTTGGGGATGATGACCATGAAGACGTTGGCCGACATGATCGTCGCGGTGATCGCCCCCAGATGCAGCAGCGCTGCGCGCCCGGTGAAGACCTGCGTATAGAACCAGGCCAGCGCGACGAGGATCAGGTACAGCAGCACCATCAGCGCCGTCGGGTTTTCTCCCAGTCGCGACTTGCAGAGCTGGTCATAAAGCAGCCAGCCCGCCGCAAGCGAGGCTAGCGATATGCCGACCGCCTGCCAGACCGGGATGTCCAGGACATTGGGATCGACCAGGTACAGGTCTGCGCCCAGGTAGTAGACAAGGCAGAGCAGCGCGAAGCCCGACAGCCAGGTCGCGTAGCTTTCCCATTTGAACCAGATCAGGTCCGCGGGCATCTTTTCGGGCGCGACCAGGTATTTCTGGATGTGGTAGAAACCTCCGCCGTGCACCTGCCATTCCTCGCCATCTGCGCCGGTGGCCAGGTTGCGGTCCCGGTGCAGACCCAGGTCAAGCGCGATGAAGTAGAAGCTTGATCCGATCCAGGCGATCGCGGTGATGACGTGCAGCCAGCGCACGGCGAATTCGAGCCATTCACCCAAGACGATGAAGTCGTACATGCCAGGTCCCTCCGCGGCGTTTCGCTTTAAGCTATACCCAAAGAGATCTTCCTGATAATCCTTTGAATGCCGCAGAACTTTCAATGATACGCAAAGAATGCGGCGGGAGGGCCGGGATGTCCTATGTCAACAACCTCAAGATGTTCGTGCGGGTCTACGAACTGGGCAACATGAGCGCGGCGGCACGCGATCAGCGCACATCGCCCGCCGTGGCCTCGGCCCGGATCGCGGATCTGGAAAAACACCTTGGAATCCGGCTGTTCAACCGCACGACCCGCCGGCTGAAGCCGACCGAAAACGGCCGCATGTTCTACGAGGGCGCGCGCAAGGTCCTCGATGCGATCGACGAGGCCGAGGCGGCGGTCATGACCTCGACCCAGAATCTGCGCGGCACGATCTTTGTCGCGGCCCCCCTTGGCGTCGGCCGCCGGTTCATCGCACCGCATGTTCCCGCCTTCAAGGACGAATACCCCCAGATCGACGTGCGGCTGCGGCTGTCGGACCGGACGATCGACATCGTGAGCGAAGGGCTGGACATGGCCTTTCACCTTGGCATGCTTGAGGACAGCACGCTCAAGATGCGCCTGGTAGCCGACTGTCCGCGCATCCTGTGCGCGTCTCCCTCTTACGTCGCGCGGCGCGGCAGTCCTGCGGATGGCGATGCTCTTATCCGTGACGGCCACGCCTGTCTCAACCTGCGCTTCCCCGGCGCGCGCGAATTCCAGTGGACATTGGTCACGCCCGAAGGGCCACGCCGCTACGACGTCGCCGGCCCGTTCGAGACAGATGACGGCGACGTTCTGACCGGCTGGGCGCTGGACGGCCGCGGGATCATCCTCAAGCCGATATTCGAGGTGGCGGAACATCTGCGGCTGGGTCATCTGGTTCCGGTGGCGCAGGCGACCCCGCCCTTGCCGGTGCAAATGAGCTGCCTGACGCAGCACCGCCGGCTGCGCGATCCCAAGATACGCGCCTTCACCGATTTCATCATCGCCCGTTGCAAAACCGACCTGGGCCGCGCGATGCAGGGGCTTGAGCTGCCGCGCTAGCAAGATTGCCAGTGCGCGGCGGCCGTCAGTTCCGAAGCCCGAAACGGTTCATCTTGTCGTTCAGCGTGCGGCGGGGCAGTCCAAGCGCCCGTGCCGCCAGTTCGGTGTTGCCCCTGAAGCGTTCGAGCGCGGCGCGGATCTCTCGCGCCTCGAATCCGGCCACGCGTTCGGCCAGCGTCCCCGGCGCAAGCGGCGCCGCATCCGCGCCGACCGGGATCGCGCGCCCGATCCCCAACGCGAACGCCTCTGCCGCGGCCTTCAGTTCCCGCACGTTTCCCGGCCAGGAATGACCCAGCAGGGCGCGCCGTTCCGCGAAGCCCAGATCCTGAAGCCCGCGCCCGTAGCGGCGCGCCGCAAGCCGGGCGTAATGCGTGAATATCAGTATGATGTCCTGACCCATCGCGCGAAGCGGCTCGGTGGCGATGTCGGCCCCCGCGAGCCGCCAGTAAAGGTCCGACCGGAACCCGCCGTTGCGCACCATCGTGGGCAGATCGCTTTTCGATGTGGTGACGACGCGCAGATCCAGCGGCCGAAGCCGGTTTTCGCCCAGACGCTCGACCTGCCGTTCCTGCAGCGCACGCAAGAGCTTCGACTGGTGCGGCGCGGGCATCGCCTCGATCTCGTCCAGCACGAGCGTACCGCCGCTTGCGGCCTCTAGCTTGCCGATCTTGTCCGCCACCGCGCCCGGAAAGGCCCCGGCGGCATGGCCGAACATCTCGATCTCGAACAGGGCGTCGGGCAGGGCGGCGCAGTTTACCGCCACATAGGGCCCGTCAGAGCGCGGACCCTGGGCGTGAACCGCGCGGGCGACAAGTTCCTTGCCGGTTCCGGTTTCGCCGGTGATCACCACATCGACGTCAAGCGGCGCCAGCGCGGCGATGCGTTTGCGAAGCGCGTCCATCGCGGCGCTTTCGCCCAGGATCGTATCGGCTTCACGCGCCTGGACAAGCGTCTGAAGCCGAAGCAGTTCGCGCCGTGCCGCGCCGGTTTCCAATGCGCGTGCCAGCACGGCAAGCAGATGCGCCGCATCGTAGGGCTTTTCCAAAAAGTCCTCGGCCCCGGCCCGCATGGCGCGAACGGCGTGTTGCACGTCGCCGTGGCCGGTCAGCATGATCACGGGCATGGTGTGACCCCGCGCGCGCAGGGCCGCCATCAGCGCCATGCCGTCAAGTCCGGGCATCCTGAGGTCGGTGATAACGGCATCGGGCGCGGCCTGGTCCGCGGCGGCCAAGGCTTCCTTCCCCGATGACAGCCCGATGGCGTCATGGCCAGCCGCCCCGACCAGGTCGGCAAGCGCGGACAGGTGATCGGTGTCGTCGTCAACCACGTGAACAAGCGCCCGTTTGCCCGTCATTCCGCCGCCTCCGTTCCGCTGGCGTTCATCGGTGGCAGGCGGACGGTCACCTCGGTTCCGCGGCCGGGGTGCGAGCGTATCTCCATCCTGCCTCCGAACTCCTCGATGATCGAGCGGGAGATCGAGAGGCCAAGCCCCAGCCCCTCTCCGCCTGTCTTGGTCGAATAGAACGGCTCCCACACCTGGGACATGCGGTCCTCGTGGATGCCGTGTCCCGTGTCGACGACCGACAGTGACGGGCCGGGGCCAAGCCGCACCTCTACGCTGCCGCCGCCATCCGCCACAGCGTCAAGCGCATTCAGAAGCAGGTTGACGCAGACCTGTTCCATCCGCACGGGACCGACGCGCGCCTCGACCGGTCCGTCGGCGCCCGTGATCTCGGGGGTGACGCCAAGCGTGCGCGCGCGCGGTGCCACGATCTCGATGGCGTTTGCCGCGATCTGGCGCAGGTCGGCGATTTCGGTCGTCGAGGGCGCGCGGCGGCTGAAGGATTTCAGGTTCTTCACCGTGCGCTGCATCCTGCGGATCAGTCCACGGGCGGTCTCGATGCGCGGGCCGGTGCGCGTATCCTCGGGTGGCAGGGTCATCCCTGCCGCGGCCAGCGTCGCCTCCAGCGCGGCAAGGGGCTGGCTTACCTCATGGACGATCGCAGCCGACATGCGGCCAAGCGCCGCCATCTTCGCGGACTGGATCAGACTGTCCTGCGCGGCGCGCAGGTCCGCTTCGGTACGCTTTCGGGCCTCGACCTCGCGGCCCAGATCCGCGGTGCGTTCGGCCACCTGCGCCTCAAGCATCGCCGATTGCCGCAGCCGCAACTGCGTCAGCTCGTGCCGCTGGCGCCAGATCTTGACCGTCCCGGTCAGAAGCGCAGCGACAAGGGCCGCGGCCGCGGCCCATAGCCGGGCCGAGGCGTGCACGGGCGCAAGCGGGGCCGCGGCCAGCAGCGTCCAGCCTTCGCGCGACATGGGCGCGCTGCGCAGCCGCATCGGGGCGCCAAGCGCATCGTGAATGACACCGGCGGACAGGAGCGCGCCAGCCGCTTCCAGGTCGACGCCATCGTATGTCCGCGCCGTCTTCAGGGATTGAAGCGCCTCGGCCGGCAGCGGCGACAGGGGGCGGTAAAGCCAATCATCGATCCCGGACAGGAAGATCACCCCGTCGCGGTCTGCCACGGCGGTCGCAAGTTCGGCGCTTCGCCAGGTGTCCTCAAGCGCCTGAAGCTCGATCTTCACCACCAGTACACCCGTGGCACCCGTCGGTGCGTCGACGCGCAGGGACTGGAAATACCCAGCCCGGCGGGTGGTCGCGCCGATGCCGTAGTAGGTTCCCCGGCCCAGGGCGAGGGCAAGCTTGAAATAGGGACGGAAGTCATAGCGCTGGCCAACGAAGCTTTCGGCGCTGTTCCAGTTCGACGCGGCGATCGTGAGCCCCCGGTCGTCCATGAGGTAAAGCTGATCCGCGCCTGTATGCCGGGCGATCGTTTCCAGGTACCGGTTGGCGGTGTCGATGGTCCCGGCGTCGCCCGGTGCTTCGACCGCGGCCTGGATCCGTGCATCCTGCGCCGCGACGTCGGGCAACGACCGGAGCCGTTCGATCTCGGTCTCGACCGCGCGCGATGACAGAATGAGGGATCGGTCAAGCTGCGCGTCCAGATCGGCCAGCAGCACGCGCTCGGCCATGGCGTAGACGATCAGGGCAGCGGCAAATCCGACCGCGGCAAGCAACGCAAGCGCACGCAAGCCGGTCATGTCGGGTGGGCCTGCCGGCGGCGCGGGCCTGGTCGCTGTGGTGCGGTGTTCATCCATGCAGAAGGACCCAGATCCCCGCGTCTTGCAACAAGAAGAAACGGTTCAGGACCCGGCGCAAGGCGCAAGCAGCAGGGCCGTTCCTGGCGTGCCACCAAGTTCGTGGCAGTCGCCCCCTGAACAAAGCCGCCAGCCCGCACCCGTGGCGCCCGAAGCCGCCAGAGCGAGCTCCTGCTGAGGCGGAAGGTCCGGCGTCCAGACCCACCAGCCGTCCTGCAGAACCGCGCCGTCCCCCGGCTCCATCCCGGCGCCGGAACCTTTCACCATGGCTTTGTCCAGATGAAATGCGCCCTCGGTGATCCGCCACTCCTCCCGCCAAAGCGTCTTTTCGACCGAATGTGTCCATTCCAGCGAAAAGACCGGCGATGGCAGCGACAGCAAAAGCGCGCCGACCGCCAGGCAGGTGCTCATGCCGACTGTTCCTTGCGTCGGGACAGCCACATGCGGGCCACAAAAAGCACGAAAAGCGCAAGGCCGATTTCGTCCGTCAGGGGCAGGGCCGCGATCAGCGTGAAGGCCGCGACCATAGCCAGCGCGCGTTCCCACGGCGCAAGCGGGCGGCCCAGCCAGCCGATCACCGCCGCGCCCCAGAGGCCGATCGAGATCACGGCCTTTGCCACGACATAGGCGACGGCGGGCGCGAAACCCACCGCCTCGGCCAGCGCGCCGCCGGGTTGCAGCATCAGCGCCGGCGTGTAGACGGCCATGAAGGGAATGACGAAGCCCGCCGCCGCGATCTTGATCGCGTTGAGCGAGATCTTCAGGCCGTTTTCCTTGGCGATCGGCGCGGCCGCGAAGCAGGCCAGCGCCACGGGCGGTGTCAGGTCGGCAAGGATGCCGAAGTAGAAGACGAACATGTGGCTGACAATCAGCGGCACGCCCAGTCCCAGCAGCGCGGGCCCGGCGATCGACGAAGTGATGATGTAGTTCGGGATCGTCGGGATGCCCATTCCAAGCACGATGCAGGTGAGCATGGTCAGCACCAGCGACAGGAACAGCGACTTGTCCCCAACGCTGACGATGAACTGGCCGAAGGTGTTCGCGGCGCCGGTCAGCGTCATGGTGCCGATGATCACACCGACCAGCGCGCAGGCGACGCCGACCGGGATCGCGGTGCGTGCGCCGTCGGCCAGGCTGTCGCGGCACAGGATCAGCGTTTCCCGGCCGCCTTTCGAAAAGGCGTTCCACGCCACCAGACCCGCGACCGCAAGAGCGGCGATACCGATCCCGTATTGGAGCGACGATGCAGCCAGAAGCCCGAGGCCGATCCAGAAGACGATGCGCAGCCAGCCCTGTGGCAACCCAAGCGCGGCGGATGCGCCAAGGATCAGCACCAGCGTCAGCGCGAGTCCCGTGGTGCCCGCGAAAAGCGGCGTGTAGCCGGAAAAAAGCAGGTAGACGAGTGCTGCGAGGGGGAACAGAAGGTGCCAGCCCTCCTTGACCGCGCGCAGGGGCGAGGGCAGGTCCGCGCGCGACAGGCCCGTGAGGCCGGCGCGCCCCGCCTCAAGGTGAACCATCCAGAACGCCGAGCCGAAATAGAGGATCGCCGGGATGACGGCGGCCGTGACGACCTCGACATAATCGACACCCAGGGTCTCCGCCATGATGAAGGCGACCGCGCCCATGACCGGCGGCATCAGCTGTCCGCCCATCGAGGCCGTGCTTTCGACGCCCCCCGCGAAGGCGGACCGGTAGCCGAACCGCTTCATCAGCGGGATCGTGAATTGACCGGTGGTGACCACGTTGGCGACGCCAGAACCCGAGATCGTGCCCATCAGCCCCGAGGACAGCACCGCGACCTTGGCCGGTCCGCCGATCTTGTGGCCGACAAGCCCCATCGAGACATCAGTGAACAGCTTGATCATCCCCGCCTTTTCCAGAAACGCGCCGAACAGGATGAACAGGAAGATGTAGGTCGAGGAGACATAGACGGGGATCCCATAGATCCCCTCGGTCCCATAGGCCATGTGGTCGACGATCTGCGCAAAGTCGTAGCCGCGGTGGTTCAGCGGCGAGGGCAGGTGCTGGCCGAACAGGCAGTAGGCAAGGAAGGCGCCAGCGATGATCGGCAGCGCAGGTCCCATCAGGATCCACGCGGCGGCGAAGACAAGCATCAGCGCCAGGACCCCAACGACGATGTCGCGGCCAAGGGGATCGCCCGCGCGCATGAGCAGCGGGACGTATTCCCACCACTGGTAGCCCGCGACGAATACCGCACCCATGGCCGCAACCCAGGCGATCGTGGTCAGCACGGGGCCGCGCTTGCGGACGAGGGTGATCAGCGGAAACGCCAGAAGCCCCAGGAAGCCGACGTGGATGGCCCGCGTCACCTGGCTTGGCATGTCGATGAAATGCGCGGCGGTCGCGATCTGAAAGACGGAAAAGGCGACGGCGATCCAGAAAAGCAGCCTTCCCTGAGATCCCTTGGGGAAGCCCGCCGCAAGCGGATCGTGCATGGCGCTGTCAAGCGCCGCTTCGCGCGCGTCTGGCTCTTTCTGCATCCGGCGTCCTCCCCGAAACCGAAAGCGGCGGACGCGCCGGCCGGCGCGCCCGCCCGAAGTGATGCCTGTCTTAAATCAGGCCGGCTTCCTTGTAGTAGCGTTCCGCCCCGGGATGGAGCGGGATCGGCATGCCCGAGGTTGCCCCCTCCAGCGAGATGCCGCCAGCCGCCTTGTGGGCTGCGACAAGCTCGGGCAGGTTTTCGAACATGAGCTTGGTCATCATGTAGACCGTTTCTTCGGACACGCCTTCGTGGGTGACGAAGAAGTTGCGCACCGCAAGCGTCGGGATGTCTTCGGTCTGGCCCTCGTAGGTCCCGGCGGGAATGGTCGCGGCCTCGTACGGGGCGCCCAGGACATCTGCGATCTCTGCCGGGATCGCGACGATGGTGGTCGGCATCGAGGTCGAGAGATCCTTCAGCGACGCGACGCCCAGGCCCGCGGACTGCAGCGTTCCGTCAAGCTGGCGGTTCTTCATCAGCTCGACCGACTCGGCGAAAGGCAGGTATTCGGTCTTGGCCATGTCGTCGTAGCTCATGCCCGCGGCGGCGAAGATCGCGCGGGCGTTCAGTTCGGTCCCCGACTTCGGCGCGCCGACCGACATGCTCTTGCCCTTGATGTCGGCAAGCGTCTTGATCCCGCTGTCGGCGGATGCCGCGATCTGGATATAGTTCGGATAGGCCGCGGCAACGCCGCGAATGCGATCCAGCGGTTGCGCGAAGCCGACGTCGGCGTTGCCGTCCCACGCGTGCTTGACGCTGTCGCCAAGCGCAAGCGCAAGCTCGCCCTTGGATTGCTGCAGAAGGTTCAGGTTCTCGACACTGGCCTTGGTGGACTGCACCTGCGTGCGCGCGCCTTCGATATTCTCGCCGTAGAGCTTCGACAGCGCAACGCCAAGGGGGTAATAGACCCCGGAGGTCCCGCCGGTCAGGATGTTGATGAATTCGTCGGCCCGCGCCGCCATGGGCAACGATGCGGCTGAAAGCGCAGCGGCCGCGCCGACGCAGAACTTGCGCCGCGTGGTGGTCAGTTCGTTCATGGTGTCCTCCTCCGATAGGCGTACACTGCGTCTGCAGGAACGCTGTGTCCATGAGTTTCGAGCGTAGCGACCAATGCCGTCGCGGCAAGTTTCCTTGCAACGCGTCACAGAAATTCCGGGCGGATCTTCACCAGCGTCGCGGCAGGTTCTTGCCAGCCGCCCCTAGGTCGCCCTCAGGACGACCCGTTCCCGATGCACTGTCAGCTCATCGGTCGCGGCAAGGTGGGCACGCGCGAAGCGATGGCCGTCGTGGACCGCATGGGCGATAAGTCCGGGCGCGCGGGCGTCGCCGATGCGCTCAAGCGAGGAAAGCCCGGCATCCTGCAATGCAGTCCAGAGACCGTCGTGGGGTTCGCGCGATGTCACGGGGACGAAGCCCGCACAGGGTATGGCGAAGGCGCGGCCGGTGTAGACGCAGGACAGCGACGCGCTGCCGGGCAAAAGGCCCGTCACGACGGTGCCTGTCAGGATGCGAACCCCGCGCTCGATCAGTCGCGCCTGAAGGCGCGCTTGTTCGACCGTGTGGGCCGACCACGCGGCGACCTTGCCCTCTGATGTGACGTAGGTCACGTCGGCGCCATCGGCCGCAAGCAGATCGGCCAGGCCCGCGGCCAGATGATACCCTTCGTCGTCAAAGATCACGACGGGTCCGCCGGGCCGTGCGCCGGACAGGATCGCCTCGGGCGTCATCGTCCGCGCGTCGGCGAAACTGGGCGCGCCGCGGGGATTGCTGCGGCCCCGCCCGTCGACTCTCCACCGGCTGCCGGTCGCGACCAGAACGTGGCGCGCGCCGGTTTCAAGCACCGCATCCCTGGTCATCGCTGAGGACAGGAAAAGCTCGACATTCCTGAGGCGTCGGATCTGGTCCACGCGCCAGTCTCGGACCCTTGCCCATTCTGTCAGGCCCGGCAGGCGGCTTTCCATGGTCACGCGGCCGCCCGGCTCGCGGCTGGCTTCGGCCAGCATGACCGGCACTCCGCGCCGTCCGAGCGTCATCGCGGCCTCAAGCCCGGCAGGTCCTGCGCCGATCACCAGCACGGGGTCGGCTTGGCCGACGATGGCCGGGGCGCGTTCGGGGTGCCAGCCTCGGCGCCACTCCTCCCCCATCGTCGGGTTCTGCGTGCAGCGGATCGGCGCGCCCAGCCCATCATGCGCATAACAGATGTTGCAGCCGATGCATTCGCGGATATCTTCAGGCCGCCCTTCCCGGATCTTCACTGGCAAGAAGGGATCGGCGATCGAGGGGCGCGCCGCACCGATGAAGTCCATGATGCCGCGCCGGATCTGGCGCAACATCGTTTCCGGGCTGGTGAACCGCCCGACGCTGACGACAGGCTTGCCCGTCGTTGCGCGGACATGCGCCACGTGATGCTCAAGCGCCGCCTCCTTGACGTAGCGCGATGGTCCCATCTCGATCCCGTAGTCGGGAATGGTTACGTCAAAGACGTCGACCAGCGGCGCGAGGCTGGCAAGAAAGGCTGCCCGTTCCTCGGCGCCGGTTCCGTCTTCGTCCGTCACCTCGATGCGGATGGCGATGGCGCAGCGCTGCCCCACGGCTTCCCTCGTGTCCTCGACAAGTTCTCGCACCAGCCGGGAACGGGCTGCGAAGGTGCCGCCGTAGTCGTCGCCACGCGGGTTGGTTGATGGGTCCAGGAACTGCGTCAGCAGGTAGGTATGCGCGGCATAGACATAGACGACGTCGAAATCGGCATCCCTGGCCCGCAGCGCCGCGGCCCTGTGCCAGTCGCGCAGCGCCCCGATGTCGGCGCGGTCCATACGCCGGCTTTGCCATGGCACGTTTTCGGCCATCATGCTTTCGGGGCCAAGCGGCGCCTCTCGGCTCAGCACGTTGCCGGACCGCCAGCCGCCGTGCCAGAGTTCCACCCCTGCCAACGCGCCATGACGGTGGACCGACTCTGCCATGGCCGCCATGTTCCGGATGTCGCCGTCGTCCCAGAGCGAGGCGTAGGGCGCGGGCGTATCGTCCGAGGTCGGGTGGATGGAACAGTATTCGCTGTTCACCACGCCCCAGCCGCCCTCGGCCTTGACGCCGCGCATCGCGGCCAAAGTCGCAGGCAGCGCATATCCCATCCCGGTGCAGTGCGGCACCTGCCAGAAGCGGTTGGGCGCGGTGACGGGGCCGATCCTGACCGGCGTGAACAGGGTGTCGAAGCGCGGGTCTCGGGCCATGGTATTCCCTGTCTGGGGCGAATCCAGACGCAAGCTAACAATCGGGTCAAAACGCGGCAACGGTTCCGCGCCACAGGGCGACACCCGATTTGACGCAGCGTCAGGGCGCGGACATCATTGATCCGCGTGGCCGCCTTCTGGCAGTTTGCGCGCGCACTGAAGCGGAGGATGCGATGCAAGCGATCGATGACCTGGGACTGAAGAACCTGTCTGTCGAGGCGGACGGCGACGGGATCGCACGGGTCAGCCTGAACCGGCCGGAGAAGCGCAACGCGCTGAATGCCGAAACGGTGGAAGAACTGGTCGCGCTGTTCACGCTCTTGCCGCGCACCAAGGTGCGGGCCGTCGTCCTGCGCGCCGAGGGCACGCATTTCTGTGCCGGGCTCGATCTGGTCGAGCACCACCGCGAGGACCGCAGCCCGGCCGAATTCATGCACATCTGCATGCGCTGGCACGAGGCGTTCAACAAGATGGAATACGGCGGCGTTCCGATCATCGCGGCGCTGAAGGGCGCGGTCGTCGGCGGCGGGCTGGAACTGGCCTCGTCCGCGCATGTCCGTGTGGCCGATACCTCGACCTATTTCGCCCTGCCCGAGGGCCAGAGGGGCCTGTTCACAGGGGGCGGCGCGACGATCCGGGTCGCCGATCTTGTCGGCAAGGCGCGGATGATCGACATGATGCTCACGGGCCGCGTCTACAAGGGCGAAGAGGCGATGTCGGTGGGCCTCTGCCAGTACCTGGTCGAGGATTCCGAGGCCAAGGCGATGGAGCTTGCCCGCGCGGCGGCGCAGAACCCGCCGCTGACGAACTTCGCCATCTGTTCGGCCATCAGCCACATGCAGAACATGTCCGCCCTCGACGCCGCCTATGCCGAGGCCGTCGTGGCCGGCATCGTCAACACCCAGCCCGATTCTCGCGGACGGCTGGAAGCCTTCGCCAACAAGACCGCGGCGCGGGTCCGGCCGGAGTAGGAAGCGCACAGGCAGTCGCGCCGGAGGCGTCCTTGCTGCGCTCACGCGGATGATGGGCAATTGATACCAGAGAAGGACCCAATGCCGCTTGGAGAATAATCCCTTGCCTTCCGCCGTGGCATGGGATCTGCATGCGGCAAAGGTCCCGCATGAACCCGCTTTTCGGCATATCGCTCAAGGTCTGTTCCGTCGCCGTCTTCATGGCGATGGCCTCGCTCATCAAGTCGACCGAGGGGGCCGTGCCGGCGGGCGAGGTCGTGTTCTTCCGCTCGGCCTTCGCGATCCCCGTGATCATTGTCTGGCTGATGTGGCGAGGCCAACTGCGCGAGGGTTTGCATACAGCCAATCCCCTGGGCCATGTCTGGCGCGGGCTGTGCGGGACGATGGCGATGGGCCTTGGCTTTGCCGCGCTCGCGCTTTTGCCCTTGCCCGAGGTCACGGCGCTTGGCTACGCCGCGCCGCTTCTTACCGTCATATTCGCCGCCATGTTCCTGGGCGAAGAGGTGCGGATCTTTCGCATCGCGACCGTGGCGATGGGGCTTGTCGGGGTGCTGATCATCCTGTCGCCGCGACTATCGGGGGTGTCGGACAGCGCGATCGACAATGGCGAGGCGTTCGGCGCGATGCTTGTCCTGACCAGCGCCGTGTTTTCGGCGCTGGCGCAGGTCTTCATCCGAAAGCTGGTGGTGGGTGAAAAGGTCACGGCGATCGTTTTCTATTTCTCCCTAACGGCCACGGTGATTTCGCTTGTGACTCTGCCGTTCGGATGGGTCGTCCCCACCGGTGGCACGGCGGCGATCCTGATCCTGGCGGGGCTGCTGGGTGGGGTAGGGCAGGTGCTCTTGACCTCGTCCTATCGCCATGCGCCCGCGTCGGTGATCGCGCCGTTCGAATACGCCTCGATGGTGCTGGCACTGATCGTCGGATACTTTGTCTTCTCCGAGGTGCCGACACTTGTCGTGCTGGCAGGCGCGGCGATCGTCGTGGCGGCGGGCATACTGATCATCTGGCGCGAACGCCAGCTTGGGCTGGAACGTGCCAGGCAGCGCCAGTCCATGACCCCGCAGGGTTGAGCGCCGGGGCCATCCGGCCTAGCTTACCGGGCCAGTCCTGATGCCGGAAACAAGATGAAACGCCTTGCCCTGGTTCTAGCCACCGTCCTGTTCCCGCCCGGTTCGGCCTTTGCCGCGCAGTGCGAACCGACCGGCGCCGCCCGGTCGGAACTGCGCGCGGTCCTTGATGCCGTCAACGCGCATCGCAAGTCCGAAGGGCGGAAGCCGCTTGAACGCGACGCGCGGATCGATAAGGCGGCGCAGGGGCAAGCATGTGACATGGCGGCGCGGGGCAAGCTCACGCATGACGGCAACGGCGGGCCGAAACGCCGCATGAAGAAGGACGGCTGCAACGCGCGCCTGACAGGCGAGGCGATCGCAATGGGCCAGCGCAACGCCGGAGAGGTCGTGGCGTCATGGATGCAGTCGCCGCCGCACCGCAAGATCCTGCTTCTGCCCAATGCGCGGGTCGCCGGTCTTGGGCTGGCGCCTGGCGGCAAGGACGGTCGTCCGTACTGGGTGCTTGACGTGGCCGATGGTTGCTAGACGCGCAGGTCTAGGCGGCAGTATCCAGCCAGATCGTGACCGGACCCTGGTTGACCAGTTCGACGTCCATGTCCGCTCCGAATTCGCCATTCGCAACCGTGATACCAAGTGCCCTCAGGCGATCGGAGAAATAGTTGTAAAGCCGTTCGCCCTCGTCCGGGGGCGCCGCTGTCGAAAAGCCGGGACGGTTTCCGCGAGAGGTATCGGCGGCCAGGGTGAACTGGCTGACGACCAGCGCGCTGCCGCCGGCATCGGACAGCGAGAGGTTCATCTTGTCGGCATCGTCCTTGAAGATCCGCAGCTTGCTGATCTTCTGCGCCAGGCGGTCGGCCTCGGCTTCCGTGTCGCCCTGCATGGCGCAGATGAGGATCATCAGGCCCGCCCCGATCTCGCCGGTCGTGCGGCCCGCAACGGTGACCCGGGCGCGGGACACCCGCTGGACAAGTGCGCGCATCAGTCGATCTCCTTCCGCCATGGAGGGTTCGCGCCCGCGCGCGAAACGGTTACGGCCGCCGCAGCGATACCAAGATCGAGCGCGGCGTCAAGCAACGCCGGTTCGGGCGCGGCCAGCCTGTCCCGAGAAAGGGCGCCGGCTTCGTGCAGGGCCGCCAGCACCCCCGCGTTGAACGTGTCGCCCGCGCCCACGGTGTCCGCGACCGCGACCCTGCGCGCGGGGCGGAAGCGCGTGTCCCGCGTCGTGAAGGCGTGGGCGCCCATTGCCCCTTCGGTCACGAAGACGACCTTGGGGCCAAGCGACAGCAACCGTCCGGCCAGCGAGGCAATGTCGCCAGGGCCGAAGATCCAGCGCAGATCCTCGTCCGAAACCTTGACGATGTCCGCTGCTGCCAGCATGCGTTCGATCCGGGCGCGATAAAGGCCCTGATCCATGATGAAGCCGGGGCGTATGTTGGGGTCGATCATGGTCACGCGCGCGGGTGCCTCGCGCAGCATGAGCGCTTCATAGGCAGAACCACAGGGTTCCGAAACCAGGCTGATCCCGCCAAAAAACAGGGTAGAGACGCCCGAGGGAATCTCTGGCAGCGACTGGGGCGACAGCATGCGCCCGGCGGTGGCTTCGTCGTAGAAGGCGTAACTTGCCTGCCCGTCATGAAGCTGGACAAACGCAAGTGTCGTGGGCTGGCCGGAGCGTGGACAAAGATCGAAGCCCACGTTTGAAAGGCTCAGTGCGTCTGACAGCATGTCGCCGAAAAGATCCGTCGAGAGACCGGCGAAGAAGCCTGCGGGCGTGCCCAGACGCCCGAGCGCGATAGCGGTGTTGAAGACCGCGCCTCCGGGATGGGGCGCGAACGCGCGCTCGCCCTCGCGGCTTTCGCGCGGCAGCATGTCTATCAGCGCCTCTCCGCAGCACAGGATCATCCGGACCTCCCATTGATGGCGTACTTCCTACCGGGTGGTTGCGCTATCATCAATGTTATTTGATGCGCATCATGGCGTCATCGCGGCTCTGCCGTAGAAGGACCTGATTGCGACCGAACGGAAAGGAGCCTGCCATGGTCGAGAAATCACTTGCCGGTTCATTCTCGCCGTCCGTCTACGAGCCTCTGCGCAGCCTTGGCGCGCGTGTGGCCGATTGGCTTGCGCCTGCCTCCGAAGCCTCGTCCGACGACAACACCTACCGCATTGCCATCGAGCTTCCGGGCGTGGCCGAGGAGGATATCGAAGTGACCGCCGACCAGGGCATGGTCACGGTGCGGGGTGAAAAGCGGACCTCGCGCGAGGAAAAGGGCGAAACGTGGTATTTCAACGAACGTCAGTTCGGCAGTTTCAGCAGGAGCTTTCGCCTGCCGGCCGATGCCGACGGGTCAAGGATCGAAGCGCATCTGAAGGACGGTGTCCTGACGGTTCTCGTGCCCAAGCGCGACACGGAAGCCGGCGCAGGCGCCCGCAAGATTCCGATCGGGCGCGGATAGGCGTCAGGGCAGGGCGGCGATGACCTCGCCACCCACGAGTTCGGCAGCGATCTGGTTGATCGTGGGCGACGCCTCAGCCAGCGTCATGCCCGGTTGCAGGCGGTTGTCGTAAAGGATCTTCAGCATGAGTTCGTCCTGCCGCGTGAGCGTGGCAAATTCATCGTTGTCGTTGAAGATCGAGGGACGTGCCTTGGGACTGTCGTTGATCAGGCCAAGCCCCTGGGCGATCTCTTCGTGGAAGCACGACAGCCGCAGCAGGTCGGGCAGCTCGCCGCGGATCACGGCAAGCGCGCGGATGTAGGTGCTGTTTCCCGAGGGCGAAAAGCTGAAGACCGTGCAGTAGGTGTCCGGGCTCATGTCCACCGCCGATGCTGCCGCCTCGGGGGCCATCCTGGGCGCGATCTCCAGCAGGTGTTGGCCGGCCTGGCGCCGTTCATCCTCGTTCAGGACCAGCACGGTGAAGTTCGGGGCAAAGCCGGTCATTCGGATCGGCAGGCCGGTCAGATCGCTTAGCCGTGAAAGGTACCCGGCGATGCTTGCCCGGTCCATCGCACGTTGTTCGGCGGGAATGGAGCCACCGAATTCGACCTCGACCCTGACGGAGCTCTGCCACCGGTGCAGGGTACTTTCCCGAGGGCGCGGAACCAGCTTGCCGTTTTCGCGCTGGAACTCATCAAAGAATGCGATGCGCTCGAAGTTCCGTGCCAGGTCGTCGGCATCGAAGGGGGTGTCCGTCCCGCCGCCGTCGGTCCTGAGTTGCCCGCGCGCAAGTGCCGCGGTTTCTATCCGCTGGTAGTAGGCGCGGGCGGCCAGGCTGTCCTCCGACAAGGGGGTCACCTGGGGTTCCGGAGGCGGAGTGTCCACCGATGTCGGATTGGCTACGCCCAGCGGGGCGCCGGCCAAATCGCAGCCGGCGACGGTCAGCGCCGTCATCAGCGTCGCGGCAAGCCAAGCGCCGCGCGCCTTTGTCTGCCCGATTGATCCGGCCAATCCAAACCCCGTTTTTTGGCCCACAGTGCCACGCGGGCTGCTTTCGGCCAAGCCCAAAGCTTTGGGCGCGCGGCGTCCGGGCTCAGTCGTCCTTCTTCGGGCCTCGCCGCGGAGTGCTGCCGCGCGGTTGGCGCGGCTTGGGTGCGCTCTCTGCCCGGTCAGAGCGCGGCTTCTTGTAGTCGGGGCGCGGCTCCCGGTCACGAGGGGCGTCGGACCAGGGCTTGCGCGGACCGCGTGCGGAGTCGCCGCCGGGCTTTCCTTCCCACTTCGGTTTGCCGGACGCTCCCTCGGACCCGCCGGACCTTTGCCATGGGCGCGACTGGTCAGAGCGACCCTCGGACCCGCCCTGACGATCGGCGCGCGGCTTCCAGCCGGACTGGCCCGTGTCGCCGTCGCGCGGCCCCTTGGCCCGGTACGGGCGGTTTTCGCGGTCGCCGTCGTTGCGCGGGGCGCTGCCCTTGTCGAAGCGGGGCTTGCGCGGAGCGTCACCCTCGGCGCGGGGCGTGCGGGGCTTGCGGTCGGGCCGGTCTGCGAACGAACGGCCGCTGTCACCGTCGCGCGGTTCCTTGGCCCGGTACGGGCGGTTTTCGCGGTCGCCGTCGTTGCGCGGGGCGCTGCCCTTGTCGAAGCGGGGCTTGCGCGGGGCGTCACCCTCGGCGCGGGGCGTGCGGGGCTTGCGGTCGGGCCGGTCTGCGAACGAACGGCCGCTGTCACCGTCGCGCGGTCCGGCGCTGCGAGCGAAGGACTTGCCCCGAGCGGACGAAGTCCGATCATCGCCGCGCCGTTCAGGCGCGGGGCCACGTCTCGCGCCGGCGCGTCCGCCCTGTGTCCGCTCTCCCGAGCCATCGCCGCCATCCGTGCCCGCGAGCCCGTCGAACAACGACCCAAGCTGCTCGCGCAGCACCTTGCGCTTCACTTCGATGACCTCGCCCGGCTTCATCTGGTTCAGGCGGAACGGGCCGTAGCTGACGCGTATCAGCCGGTTCACGATCAGGTTGACCTCGGTCATGGCACGGCGGATTTCGCGGTTCTTGCCTTCGCGCAGACCGACGGTCAGCCAGGCGTTCGCGCCCTGCTGCTTGTCCAGCGTGATCTCCATGGGCAGGAACTCCTCCCCCTCGATGGTCACGCCGCGGCGCAGGGGATCGAAGGTCATGTCGTTCGGCCGGCCGTTGACGCGCACGCGGTACTTTCGCAGCCAGCCGGTCGAAGGCAGCTCGAGCCTGCGCTTGAGTTCGCCGTCGTTGGTCAGAAGCAGAAGTCCTTCGGAGTTCAGGTCGAGCCGGCCGACACTCATAACCCGGGGCAAGCCGTCGGGCAGGGTGTCGAAAACCGTCTGGCGGCCCTTTTCGTCCTTTTCCGAGGTCACGAGACCCAGTGGCTTGTAGTAAAGCCAGACGCGCGCGGGTTGGGGCGCGTCGATGGGCTGGCCGTCGAGCGTCACCTTGTCGCTGGCCAGAACGTCCAGCGCGGGGCTTGTCACCGGCTTGCCGTTCACCTTGACCCGGCCTTCCAGGATCATCCGTTCCGCATCCCGGCGCGAGGCGACACCGGACCGGGCCATTACCTTGGCGATGCGTTCGCCCTGTTTCGCGTCTTCGGTCATCGGCTGGCCCTTTCGGCACGGGGGGTAGACGGGTGGAGGAATCGAAAGGCACCCCTTACCGCTGATTCGGTCAAACTGAAAGCAGTTGCACATATGGCCCTTCACGCGGCATGACGATCCCATGGTCGGATTTCGTACCCATATGGAGCGGGCGCTGGAGCAGGCGCGGGCGGCGGGGCTTCGCGGAGAGGTGCCGGTCGGTGCGGTCGTGGTCGCGCCCAACGGGCGGGTCGTCGCCGCGGCTGGCAACCGCACGCGCGAGCTTTGCGATCCCACTGCGCATGCGGAGATCCTGGTCCTTCGCGCCGCCTGCGCTGCGGCTGGCTCAGAGCGGCTGTCGGGGCACGACCTTTATGTCACGCTCGAACCCTGCCCGATGTGCGCTGCCGCGATTTCCTTCGCGCGGATTGCCCGGGTCTATTACGGGGCGGACGATCCGAAGTCAGGCGGCGTCGCGCATGGGGCGCGGGTCTTCGCCCATCCGCAATGCCACCACGCCCCAGAGGTCTACGATGGCATCGGCGCGACCGAGGCGTCGCGCCTTTTGCGGGATTTCTTCGCCGAACGCCGAGATGGCCAGGCTTGACCGCAGCTGACGAACGGAGGGAACCATGCCCCAAGCGTTGCCCGAAAGATCCAGGATCTACGGCGGCCGGCTGACGGACTCGACGATCTGGGATCGGTTCCAGCTTCGGCCGGACGACGTGTTCGTGGTGACCCCGCCCAAGTGCGGCACCACCTGGACCCAGGCCATCCTGCTGATGCTGATCCATGGCAGCATCGGCATGGACAAGGTGCTGGACGAGGTTTCGCTATGGCTTGATTGCGGATTTCGCGATGTCGACGAGCGCGCGGCAATGCTGGCGGCTCAACCGCACCGGCGATGCATCAAGTCGCATACGCCCTTCGACGGCATTCCCTATGACCCGTCCTGCACCTATTTCGCGGTCTACCGGCATCCGCTGGACGTGCACTTCTCGATGCGGCGCTTCGCGCTGTCGATGAACGTCGATCTGATGAACGACCGCTTTCCCGACGATGTTGCGGAAGGCTTCCGGATGTATCTGGACGACAGGTCGAAGGATGGCGGCAACGACGACATGACGCTTGATTCCATCACCTATCATTACCAGTCCTTCCGGCGGTGGGCGCATCTGCCCAACGTTCATCTTGTGCACTACGCCGACCTTCAGCGGGATCTGAGGGGGCAGGTCCAGCGGCTGGCCGGGATCATCGGCTGCGAGCATCCCGAAAGCTTCATCGATGCGGTGGTGGAGGGGGCGCGCTTCGACACGATGAAGCGCAACGCGCGCGAGACCGTCCGCGAAAAGGGCTCGGTGCTGGACGACCCCGCATCGTTCTTTGCGAGCGGGACGAGCAACAAGTGGGAACGGCATCTCACGCCGGATCAGGTCGCCTGCTACGACCGGCGCGTGAGGGAGCTTCTGCCCGAACAGGATCTGCGTTGGCTGGAATGGGGCTCTGCCGCCTGACTGCGCCATTGTGTCGCAGGCGGCACATACAATCCGGAATCTGCCATCGGTACAATTGCGCGCTTTGTAGCGGCGCGCGACCGGCTAATGTGCCTGCATCCCGCAACCCCGAGACAGGAGGGCGCATCATGACTGTATACGGCTATGCCTTGCGCCAGCGAGCGGGAAATCTTCGCCTGTCCGGCGCTCTGGGCATCCGCGCGTTGCGCTGACCCCCAATCCTGCCGGTCCTTGATGGCCGGTCTTTCCAAAACCCGAACCTAGCAGCCGGACGACACGCTACGGGCCTCGGCCCTGCGTCTGTCCCCGGTCCTTATCCCCCCAACCATGGGGCCGTCCGCCATTGCGGCGTCGGCCCAGGAGACGATTGTGAGCATGGAATTGAAAGCCGATGAACACCACTTTCCAGCTGCCGATCTGGGCGCGCTGGTCGACCTGCACGGACCCGTTCGGGTCATTTTGGCGCTTGCCGTGGCTCTGTTGCGCCGAATGCGCCGGCCGCCCCAGGTCGATGCCGACCATCTTCCGGCCTGGCTGCGCCGCGACGTGGGTCTGAACTGGGATCCGCCAAGGCCGCGGCCTTGGGACCTTCGGCTGTGATCCGCAAGGGGTCGGCTGGGAAGGGCCCCCCGCCACGGGCTTCGGTCACAGCGTGATCGGCACCAGAACGTCGGGCTCGATCACATCGACCCCCGGAAGCCCTGCCGCCAGCGTCTCCGCGCTTTGCTCAAGCGCGGGGAAGGTGCGGTAGTGGCAGGGGATCACAGTCTTGAAGTCGAAGAACCTCTTGGCAGCGAAGGCGGCGGCCTTCATGTCCATCGTGTAGAACCCGCCGGCGCACAGAATGCCGATGTCTGGGCGGTAGTATTCGCCCATCCAGCCCATGTCGGCCATTATGTCGGTGTCACCGGAAACGTAGATGGTGTGGCCCTCACCCGCGATCATGTAGCCGGATTCGTGGCCCGCGTAGATCGGTCCCTCCTCGCCGCCGATGGATGAGGAATGGCAGGCGTTGACCATGGTCACGTTGGCGCCGTTCAGGTCTGCTGTCCCGCCCTTGTTGTAGCCTATGGTGGAAATGCCGTGCTTGCCTTCCCACCAGTTCATCAGGTCGTAGATGCCGACGACCGGGATCGAAAGTTCCTGCGCGATGGAAACGGCATCGCCGGTGTGATCGCCGTGGCCGTGCGTGATCAGCACATGCGTTGCGCCGGTGATCGCTTCTGCGCGCTTGTCGGCGGGGAACATTGGGTTGCCAGTCAGCCAGGGGTCGACAAGGATGACGGCGTCCTCGATCTCGATGCGGAAGCCGGAATGGCCCAGCCATGTGATCTTCATTCACTCCTCCTTTGCCTGCGGCCTGGTTCAAGGCTAGGGGCGCCGGGCCCACTGCGCAACGTTCCGCGAGGGCCGCTGGCTCAGATTTGGGCCGTGATATCGCCGCGCGCGGCTGCGGACCGGCGCTTGTACCATCGCTGGTAAGGCATTTCTCCGAACTGGTTGAGCGCGATCGAAACCGCCACCGCGACCGCAAGCATCGCCAGCATGATCGCGGGTGAAGTGTAAGCGTAGGTGCCAAGGATCGCCTCGAAGACCCTGCTGGTGACTGAGTAGACAAGGATGTGGACGAGGTAGAGAAGGTAGGATGCGTCACCGAGAACCTGGAATGCCCTTGGGGTCCTCAAGCGAACCCCGACTGCCCCATACACCAGAAGTGCAGAGGGGAGTCCCGCGGCGATTTCCCGAGAGGGGAAACTGAAAGGCAGCCAGCCAGCCAGCACCGCGATACACAACGCCAGTCCGAGCGCCAGCGCCGGGCCTGCAAGTGGTAGTCGCCCTCGACGATGGGCAATGGCGATCGCAACGCCGTAAAGGAACTCGGCATTTCCGGAATACAATACAAGATTGAGCCATTGCTGCGGTTCGGTCGCGCTATGGGTGTAGAACTGGCTGGCCCCGACCCAGACAAGCAAGGACCCAACGAGGGCCCGGGGGCCGAACTTGAAGAATGTCGCGGCGAATATCGCATAGAAGACGATCTCGATCGACAATGTCCACGCAATCGGAACGATTTGCCCCGGAAGCGGCAACAAGAGCGCGGAGATGACGACCTGTTGCCCCTCCGGGATTCGGCCTAAGTCGCCCGAGCCCAGAGCCAATACGACACGCGCGGCGATGTAGAGGCTCAGAATGGCCCAATAGGGCGGAAAGATCCGCCAGAATCGCGCCAGGAGGAATTTCCTTGCCCCCTGTCCGGCCTTGGGCGCAGCGGCGTGATAGATAATGAAGCCACTGATAACAAAGAATATATCGACACCGATTTCGCCGTGGAAAAAGGCTGTGAACAGTCCCGGATCGAATCCTTGGTCCCGAGAGGCGACGGCGAGGTGGAAGCCTGCGACCAGCAGCGCCGCGATGCCGCGAAGGGCCTGTATTCCTTCCAGTCTGCCTCTCACACCAAGATCCCCTCCTTGGGCTCGCTTTCCCATTCCGAATGGTACCGCAATCGACTTGATTGGAAAGGCACGGCCGGCACGCCTGTGGCGGGCATCGGACCCCACTATTGTGGCGCGTCGCTTGCAGCGCGAAGGGAGCGCGGCTAAAGGGGCGGGGCAGGACGCAGGAAAAGAGGTGCCCCCATGTCCATCGACATCGACACCGCGCGGAAGGTAGCGCATCTGGCGCGGATCGCCGTGAAGGAAGAGGATCTGCCTGCGCTCGCCGGTGAGCTGAGCGCGGTTCTGAACTTCATGGAGCAGTTGAACGAGGTTGACGTGGAGGGCGTGGAGCCCATGACCTCGGTCACGCCGATGCGCCTGAAGCGGCGACAGGATGTCGTGACCGAAGGGGGTATTCCCGATCGGATCCTGTCGAACGCGCCCGATGCGCGCGAAGGCTTCTTTGCGGTGCCGAAGGTGGTGGAATGACGATGCTGAACGAACTGACGATTGCCGAGGCCCGCGACCTGCTGCGCAAGGGCGAGACGACCGCCGTCGACCTGACGATGGCCTGCCTGACCGCGATCGACGCCTCTGACCCGCTCAACGCCTTCGTCCACAAGACCCCTGACATCGCGCTGGAGCGCGCGCGGGCGGCGGATGCGCGCATCCAGTCGGGTGATGCGCCCTCGATGTGCGGCATTCCCGTAGGGATCAAGGACGTCTATTGCACCAAGGGCGTGCTGTCGCAGGCTGCGTCGAACGTGCTCAGCGGATTCCGGCCCGAGTATGAATCCACCGTCACCCAGAACCTGGCGGATGCAGGTTCCGTGATGCTGGGCAAGCTGAACATGGACGAATTCGCCATGGGCTCGTCCAACGAACACTCCTGCTACGGGCGCGCGGTGAACCCCTGGCGGCGCGAGGGCGACGAAACCCCGCTGACGCCGGGCGGATCCTCCGGCGGGTCGGCGGCGGCGGTCGCAGCGGATCTGTGCCTGGCCGCGACCGGCACGGACACCGGCGGCTCGATCCGCCAGCCGGCTGCCTTTACGGGCACCGTCGGCATCAAGCCGACCTATGGGCGCTGCTCGCGCTGGGGCGTGATCGCCTATGCCTCCTCGCTTGACCAGGCGGGGCCGATGACGAAATCGGTCCGGGACGCCGCGATCATGCTGGGCGCCATGGCGGGCCACGATCCGAAAGATTCGACCAGCGCCGACATTCCCGTTCCGGATTTCGAGGCGATGCTGACCGGTGACATCCGGGGCAAGAAGATCGGCATTCCCCGCGAATATCGGATCGAGGGGCTGCCCTCGGAAATCGCCGCGATCTGGGATCAGGGTACGGCGATGCTCAAGGACGCGGGCGCGCAGATCGTCGACATCTCGCTCCCCCATACGAAATACGCGCTGCCGGCCTATTACGTGGTGGCGCCGGCCGAGGCTTCGTCGAACCTCGCCCGATACGACGGGGTGCGCTATGGCCACCGGGCAAAGCTCGGTCAGGGCGACGGCATCACCGAGATGTACGAAAAGACCCGCGCCGAGGGCTTCGGCTACGAAGTTCAGCGCAGGGTCATGATCGGCACCTACGTCCTGTCTGCCGGGTTCTACGATGCCTACTACAACCGTGCCCGCAAGGTCCGCGCGCTGATCAAGCGCGACTTCGAGAACGTGTTTGCCGAGGGCATCGACGCGATCCTGGCGCCGATTTCGCCGTCGGCGGCGTTCGGCTTGGGCGAGGTCGCCGAGAGCGATCCGGTGGCCATGTACCTGAATGACGTGTTCACCGTGACCCTGAACCTGGCAGGCCTGCCGGGCGTGGCGGTGCCGGTCGGGCTGAACGCGCAGGGGCTGCCGCTGGGCCTTCAGCTGATCGGTCGCCCTTGGGAAGAAGGCGATCTGCTGAATCACGCCTATGCGCTGGAGCAGGCCGCAGGCTTTGTTTCCAAGCCGCGTAAATGGTGGTAATCGCGCTGCAAACCAGCATCTCGGGGAACAGAATGCGTCTACCCATCGCCATCGTCGCCTTGTCTCTGCTTGGCGCCTGCGCTTCGCCGGATGCGACCGGGCGCGGCAGCTATGCGGATTACCAGCGCAACTATCAGGCCGGCCTTGCCCCCGGTGCCAGCGCGACCGACGCCGCCGTTGCCGCTGCGACCGAGCCGGAGGCCGCCCACGTCGGCATTTCGGACGAGCAGGACTTTTCTGCCGTCTCCTCGCGCGAGACGATCGAAAGCGACAAGGAACGGATCGCTCAGAACCGCGCGCAGTATCAGCAGATCGCCCCGACTGCGCTGCCCGAGCGTACCGAAACCTCGGCGCCCAACCTGATTTCCTATGCGCTTAACGCCCCGAACCGCCTTGGCCAGACCTATTACAAGCGCGGCGGGCTGGCGCTTTCGAACCATGAGCGCGCCTGTGCCCGCTACCAGTCGCCCGAGGATGCGCAGATCGCGTTTCTCAAGGCTGGCGGGCCGGATCGCGATCGCAAGAACCTGGATCCCGATGGCGACGGGTTCGCCTGCACCTGGGATCCGACGCCGTTCCAGAAGGTGCGCGGCTGACGGTGGCTGGGCTTGCCTCTCCGAACTTCGGCGAACGCCGCGGTGGCGCCAAGCCTGACCTGATTGTCCTGCACTACACCGCCATGGCCACGCTCGAAGAGGCGCGCGACCGCCTGTGCGATCCGTCGACAGAGGTGTCCGCGCACTGGCTGATCGGCGCTGACGGCACCGTCGAGCAGTTGGTGGATGAGGACAGCCGCGCCTGGCACGCCGGCGCAGGGGGCTGGGGCGCGGTGACGGATGTCAATTCCCGCTCGATTGGAATCGAGCTTGCCAATCCCGGCGACGCGCCGTTCCCCGAACCGCAAATGACGGCATTGGAGTGTCTTCTGGCCGGGATCATGGAACGCTGGGGGATCCCGCCAGAACGCGTGATCGGGCATTCCGACATGGCGCCCGAGCGCAAGGGGGACCCCGGCGCACGTTTCGATTGGCGCAGGCTGGCGCGACAGGGGCTGTCCGTCTGGCCCGATGCGCGCGTAAACGCAGCGAATGATTCCCCCGAGTTCATGACCTCGGCCCGCGCCTTCGGCTACCCGGACGCGGAGGGGCAGGCGATCCTGACGTCCTTTCGCCTGCGGTTCCGTCCCTGGGCGGCAGGCCCCGAGACGAGTGAGGATCGCGCGCAGATGGCCGATCTCGCGGCCCGCTTTCCCGTTGACGGCGCGGGCCGGCAGGCCTAACTGATCCCTGCGCGGAGAACTGGATGACCGCGGGGGGCGCAAGCCCCACGAGGAAAGTCCGGACTCCATGAGGCAACGGTGCCGGGTAACGCCCGGCCGGGGAAACCCGAGGGAAAGCGCCACAGAGAACAGACCGCCCGCGTCCGCGCGGGTAAGGGTGAAACGGTGGGGTAAGAGCCCACCGCGGACCTGGCAACAGGGACGGCACGGCAAGCCCCACCGGGAGCAATGCCAAATAGGGGCCTCGCGCGGGGGCCGGTCCGGCAACGGAGACCGCCCGCAGGGACGCTTCAGCCCGAGAGGCCCGGGTTGGCAGCTTGAGCGCGCCGGTAACGGCGGGCCGAGAGGAATGGTCATCCAGAGGGGTTCGCCCCTTGGACAGAATCCGGCTTACAGGTTCTCCGCGCATTTCTGCCCTTCGGTTAAGGAGCGCGGCCACGGAAGCCTTCAAAGCGTCGCCTTTCCCGCGCTTTGTCTGTTGACTCTGCCGCTGCCATCCGTAAAAGGCGGGCTTCAAGAGATTTGCGGGCTGCGCCGTTCGGGCGATGTCCGAAGCAGGAGAACGACAATGGCGAAGCCGACGACGATCAAGATCCGTCTGAACTCGACGGCGGGCACCGGGCACTTCTATGTGACCAAGAAGAATGCCCGCACCATGACCGAAAAGATGGTCGTGCGTAAGTACGACCCGGTCAAGCGTGAGCATGTCGAATACAAGGAAGGCAAGATCAAGTAAGATCTGCCGATCCGATGGGACAGCAAGGCCGCGCCAAAAGCGCGGCTTTTTCTTTGGCCTCACTTCACGGGGCGCGGGACCGAAGCCTGTCACCGCAAAAGAAAAGGGCCGGGAAACCCCGGCCCTTCGTTGTTTCGTCCGCCCGTTCAGATCACTCGCGGTTGCCGAGGAACTGCAGCAGGAACATGAACATGTTGATGAAGTCGAGGTAGAGGTTCAGCGCCCCCATGATCGCGGACTTCGCCAGCCATTCCGCATCGCCGTGGTGGGCGTGCTCCAGGTAGGTGTTCTTGATCCTTTGGGTGTCGTAGGCGGTCAGGCCCGCGAAGATCAGAAGGCCGATGGCCGAGATCGCGAACTGCATCGCCGTCGAGGCAAGGAAGATGTTCACGATCGAGGCGACGATCAGGCCGATCACGCCCATGATCAGGAACGATCCCCAACCCGAGATGTCCTTCTTCGTCGTGTAGCCCCAAAGCGACAGCCCCGCGAAGGCGATGGCGGTCACGAGGAAGGTCTGGACGATCGAGAATCCTGTGTAGACGGCAAAGATCCAGCTGATCGAGACGCCCATGGCTGCGGCGAAGGTGTAGAAGAACAGCTGCGCGCCCGCCGACGAGATGCGGTTGATCATCGCACCGAAGGCAAACACCATGATCAGCGGCAGGAACATCACGAGCCACTTGAGCGGCGAGGTGTACAGCATCGCGCCGAGTTCGGTCAGATAACGGGATGCCCCGATCTGCGCCACCGCGTTGGTGGGGTCGGTGGTCACGGTCAGACCGCCGATGGCCCAGGCCGCGGCGGCGGTCAGCACCATGCCTACGGACATAAGGCCGTAGACCTTGTTCATATGGGCGCGAAGCCCTTCATCGATCGCGAGCGTACGGGCGCCAGCCCGGCCTGCGCGGATCGTTTCGTATTGAGCCATCAAAGCCTCCTGCTGCGTTTCCTTTGGTGTTGGCCCGTGCGGGGCCGCACCTTGCTGGAAAATATCGGGAAGCAGCGGGCTAATTTCAAGATTTTCCGACCGCAGTTCTGCAATTACCTGAGCCAGTTTTTCGGCACGTCCCAGACGGGCTTCTCCAGTTCGGCGCGGACCTGATCAGCGGTCAGGCCGATATCCCTTAAAAGCCTCGGTTCAAGCCGCGACAGTGCGCGCCGGTCGCGGTCGAAGGCAAGCATCAGGCCCAGGCGGCGGAAAAACCGGAAGCGGCGGCGGGCGCGGGCGGGGTGGTCGATGCAGCGGTCCATAGCTTCATTCCCTTTCGTGATATTTGCGATCTGATTGATGATCTATGTTGATATTGATGCCTGATTGTGATTGATATTGGAAATGAATGTTGGTTGCCTTATCCATCACGGATCGTGATATGCCTAGAAATCTTGATCTCACAGCTCTCAGGGCCTTCGCCACGGTGGCCGAAACCGGCGGCGTTACACGCGCGGCGGGCCTGTTGAACCTGACGCAATCCGCCGTCTCGATGCAGATCAAGCGGCTGGAGCAGGCGATGGGGCGGGACTTCTTCGTCAGGGCCGCTCGCAAGCTGACGCTGACGCCCGAGGGCGAGCAGCTTCTGGGCTATGCCAAACGGATGCTGGAGCTCAACGACGAGGCATTGAGCCGCCTTACGGACGATGTCTTTGCGGGCGAAGTTCGACTCGGCGTGCCGCACGACATCGTCTATCCTGCGATCCCGCGCATCCTTGGCCGGTTTGCGGCGCTCTACCCGCGCGTGCGGATCAACCTTCTGTCCTCCTTCACCAATCTGATGCACGAGTCCTTCGCGCGGGGGGAACTGGATCTGATGCTGACCACCGAAGAGGCGATCGGATCCGATGCCGAGGAGCTTGCGGCGCGGGATCTGGTCTGGATCGGTGTCGAGGGCGGCGTCGCCGCCCAGAAGCGGCCGCTGCGGCTGGGTTTCGAAGAGATCTGCCGCTTCCGCACGCTGGCACAGTCTGCGCTGGATGCAGCCGACATCCCATGGGAGATGGGCTTCAGCGGCCGTTCGAACGAGGCTGTCATGGCGATGGTCGCAGCGGACCTGGCCGTGTCGGTGCGGATGCGCGGCGCCTTGCCCGTAGGCACCATCGACGTCGGAGAGGCCAACGGGCTTCCATCGCTTGGCGCGGTCCGCATCGGTCTTTATGACGCCCGCGCCCAGAAGGGGCCGGTGATCGAGGCACTGAAGGACGAGTTGCGCCTGGCCTACTGCTGCGTGATCTGAATGACGACCTTCCCGGTCGAGCGCCGGTCGCGCAACAGCGCCAGACCCTCAGCCGCCCGGTCCAGCGGAAGAACGTGGCTGACATGCGGGTGAAGCTTGCCCTGCGCGTACCAGTCTAGCAGCGTCGCCAGCGACGCGGTCAGAAGGTCAGGGCGAAACTTCAGGTAGCCGCCCCAGTAGAAACCGATCACCGAAAGGTTCTTGACCAACAGGTGGTTGGCTGCCACCTGCGGAACCTTGCCCGACGCGAATCCGATCGCCAACAGCCGCCCGTCCGGCCGCGTGGCGCGCATCGCCGCCTGAAACAGGTCGCCACCGACCGCATCATACACGACATCGGCGCCGCCAAGCGCCTTGACCTCGGCCCGGAGGTCCGCCTCGGCATCTATCAGGTGATCGGCGCCGGCGGCCCGAGCGACCGCAAGCTTCTCCGCGCCGCGGGCCACCGCGATGACGCGCGCGCCCATCAGCTTTCCGATCTCGACCGCGGTCAGCCCGACGCCTCCGGCGGCCCCCAGGACAAGCAGGGTTTCGCCATTGGAAAGCTGCGCCCGGTGGCTGAGCGCGAGGTGGCTGGTGCCATAGGCGACCAGAAAGCCCGCCGCGTGTTCGAAGGACAGGTCATCGGGCAGCGTCACGCATGATGACACCGGCACGCAGACATATTCGGCCAGCCCGCCAGAGCCGGAAAAGGCGGCGACGCGCGTACCGGCCGAAGGGCCGACGGTGTCAGGACCCGACTTGTCGACGGTTCCGGAAAGCTCCATTCCCAAGGCGAAAGGGGGGGCGGGGCTGTCCTGGTAGGTTCCCTCCGACATGAGCAGGTCGGCGAAGTTGAGGCCGCAGGCCGCGACCTTGATCCGAATCTCTCCCTTGCCGGGTTCCGGAACGGGTGCCTCCACGAGTGCAGGGGCGGCGCCGAATGCGGTGATCTGAAAACTTTTCATGTCGTCTCCGGGGTTTGGCGGACCTTAGCCGTGCGGATCGGAGCGAGGCAAGAGACGACCCTTTGAAGGAAACGGCATTGCAGTTCGGATCGTTGCCTTCAGCGATGAAAAATGCTATTCTCCCTCCGCGGGAAATGTTGGTAGGTTAATTTCGTTTCTGGATAGCCCGGCTGGCTTTGCGCGTGACCTGGCGCAGCCGAAAACTTCTTTTGAAAATCAGCGGAGAGAGCGGGCCTGTCCGGCACGCGTGCTGCCAACCAATTCCGGGCGAACGACTTTCTGGTTTCTGTGTGATGTGCATGCCGTCTGATGCGGTGCAAGGTGGGGGGAACGGAGATAACGATGAAACATCCCGTTGACATTCATGTCGGAAAGCGTGTGCGGCACCGCCGCTGGATGGTTGGCATGACGCAGCAGCAGCTTGCGGAAAAGGTCGGCATCAAGTTTCAGCAGATCCAGAAGTACGAAACGGGCATGAACCGCATTTCGGCATCCCGTCTTTGGGATATCGCAGAGGCGCTTTCAGTTCCGATCGGCTTCTTCTTCGAGGGACTCGATTCCAAGGTGGCGCCCGCGGAAGACGTTGAGGGCGACATTCTGGCGGACAAGGAGGCGCTGCTGTTGGTGCGGTCCTATTACGCCATACCGGAAACGCAGCGCCGCAGGCTGTTCGATCTGGCCAAGGCCCTTTCGGACGCCGCCTAGGCCCATTGACCTTGCCCGGCGGGGTGGCTACGCCCGGCGCAGCCAACGCCGAGGTTCGCATGAAATCCCTGTCCCTGTCAGACGACGTTCGCCTGTCGCTGATCGCGGTCGCGCATCGCCTGGCCGATGTCGCGCGCGCAGAGACGCTGACACATTTCCGCTCTCCGGTCTTGTCCATCGAAAGCAAGGGCGCGTCAGGCTTCGACCCGGTGACCCAGGCCGACCGCGCGGCGGAACTTGCGATGCGCGCGGTCCTGGCCGAGATGCGGCAGGATGACGCCATATTCGGCGAAGAGTTCGGGCGCACGGCGGGCACATCGGGGCTGACATGGGTGCTTGATCCGATCGACGGAACCCGTGCCTACATGTCCGGAACACCGACCTGGGGCGTCCTCATTGCGGTCTCGGATGCTTCGGGGCCGATCCTGGGCGTGATCGACCAGCCCTACATCGGGGAACGGTTCATCGGCGGCCTGGGCCTGGCCGAAGTTGCGGGCCCCATGGGGCGAAGCGCCCTGCAGTGCCGGTCCGCGCGCCCCCTGGCCGAGTCGGTGCTTTTCACCACCTTCCCGGAGGTCGGCACCGCGCTTGAGGGCGAAGCCTTCCGCCGGGTCGCGGCACGGTCGCGCCTGACCCGCTACGGCATGGACTGCTACGCCTACGCCCTGCTTGCGGCAGGGCAGATCGACCTGGTGATCGAGGCGGGGCTTTCCGCCTATGACATCCAGGCGCCGATCGCGGTCATCGAAGCCGCCGGCGGGATCGTCACCAACTGGCAGGGCGGGTCCGCGCACGCCGGCGGGCAGGTCATCGCCGCCGCGAACGCCGACGTCCATGCCGAGGCATTGTGCCTGCTTGGCGGCTGATCTTCTTGAGTTGGGTGAAAGTATTTGCGCCGTTGCGGGATAGCCGCCCGCGGCGCGATGAACTAGTCTGGCCGCGCCGGGACGAGCCCTTGCCCCTTCTGTCGCCCGGCCGTTCCCGATCCGCCGAAGGGGAGGCAAGGGGGAACGCATGTCAGAATTCCTGATCCGAAACGCAGATGCCGTGGTCACGATGGACGCCACGCGTCGCGAAATAGCGGGTGGCGATGTGCTGGTCCGAAATGGCGTGATCGCAGCCGTGGGGCAGGGCCTGACCACGACAGGACAGGTGATCGAGGCGCGGGGGGCCGTGGTCACGCCGGGCCTGGTGAACACCCATCACCATCTTTACCAGACGCTTACCCGCGCCGTGCCGGGCGGACAGGATGCCTTGCTGTTCGGCTGGCTCAAGACGCTTTACCCGATCTGGTCGAAATTCGGCCCCGAAGAGATGCGCGTCTCGGCACTGGCCGGTCTGGCCGAATTGGCGCTGTCGGGATGCACGCTGACCTCGGATCACCTTTATCTGTACCCGAACGGGGCACGGCTTGAGGACACGATAGACGCGGCCCGGGAAATCGGGATGCGCTTCCATCCGACGCGCGGCGCCATGTCGATCGGGGAAAGCGCGGGCGGCCTGCCCCCGGACGCGCTGGTTGAGCAGGAACAGGCGATCCTGAAGGACATGGAGCGGGTCGTGGACGCGTTCCACGATCCTGCCGACGGCGCGATGGTGCGCGTGGGCCTGGCGCCATGTTCGCCCTTTTCGGTCAGCCGCAACCTGATGCGCGATGCGGCGGTTCTGGCACGCGACAAGGGGGTGATGCTGCACACCCACCTGGCGGAAAACGACGAGGATATAGCCTATTCGCTCGCGCAGTTCGGCTGCCGTCCCGGCCAGTATGCCGAGGACTTGGGCTGGACCGGCGACGATGTCTGGCACGCGCATTGCGTCAAGCTCGACGGTCAGGAGATCGACCTTTTTGCGCGCAGCGGCACGGGCGTCGCGCATTGTCCCTGTTCGAACTGCCGCCTGGGATCGGGGATTGCACCGGTCCGGGCGATGCGTGACCGGGGCGTCAAGGTCGGACTTGGCGTGGACGGCTCGGCCTCGAACGACGCGGGCAACCTGATTGCCGAGGCGCGCCAGGCTCTGCTGCTTCAGCGTGTGGCGCGTGGCGCGGACGCGATGAGTGCGCGAGAAACGCTTGAGATCGCGACCCTCGGCGGGGCGCAGGTGCTTGGCCGGGCCGACTGCGGCGCGCTTGAGGAAGGCAAGCGCGCGGACATCGCCATCTGGGACATGACCGGGATCGAGGCCGCGGGGTCCTGGGATCCCGTCGCGGCGCTGGTTCTTTGCGGACCGACCCGCGTGCGTGATCTGTTCGTCGAAGGGCGAGAGGTCGTGCGCGACGGCCAGGTCACGACAATCGATCTGCCACGGGTGATCGAGCTCCAGAACCGCATGGCCGCGCGGCTGGCAGGCTAGGGGGGGGGGCTGTCTGCCCCCCGCGCCCCCCGAGGATACTTGAGAAAAGAAGAAGTGGGCTGAGGCGGGATGGGACAGCTGAAACGCTATTCCATCGCGGCGATCCTGGGCGATCCAGGATCGGACCGAGGCGCTCCGCGGCTTCAGACCGGCTTGCCGCCGATCCAGACGGCCTTGGTCGCGCGGTCGTCGCCCATCATGATCGTTGGAAAAAGCGCCTCCCAAATGTCGCTGGCACGGGCGGAGCGCTGCGCGATGGACGGGGTCGAAGCAAGATCGATCACGACGATATCGGCTTCCAGGCCGAGGGCGAGGTTGCCGATGCGGTCCTCGGCATGCAGCGCGCGTGCCGATCCTTGCGTCGCCAGCCACCAGAGCTCGGACGGATGCAGCGCGCGGTGGCGCAGCTGCGCGATCTCGTAGGCGGCGGCCATGGTGCGCAGCATGGAAAAGCTGGAGCCGCCGCCGGTGTCGGTCGCAAGCCCGACGCGGTAGTCCGCGCGCGTCATTCCGTCCATGTCGAACAGGCCCGAACCGATGAAGGTGTTGGACGTGGGGCAGTGGATCAGGCTTGCGTCCACCTCCTTCAGCCGTGCATGTTCGCGTGGCTCAAGATAGATCGCGTGGCCGTAGAGGCCGCCGGAACCCAGCAGTCCGAAGCGTTCATAAGTATCCAGATAGTCGCGAAGGGACGGGAAGAGCGAGCGGACCCATGCAACCTCGTCCGTCTGTTCCGACAGGTGCGTCTGCATCAGGAGCCCGGGGCTTTCCGCCCAGAGCGCGCCCAGGGCCTCAAGCTGCTCTTCGGTCGAGGTGGGGGAGAAGCGCGGGGTGATGACGTAGCTCAGGCGATCCGTCCCATGCCAGCGGTCGCGCAACCGCTTGCTGTCGTCATAGGCCGATCGGGCGGTGTCGCGCAGGCCCTCTGGGGCGTTGCGGTCCATGCAGGTCTTGCCGGCATAGGCGCGAACCCCGCGCTGCCGCGCCTCGGAAAAGAAGGCGTCTACACTTGCGGGATGGATCGTGCAGTAGGAACAGACGGTGGTGGTGCCGTTCGAGATGGTCAGGTCGAAATAGGTCCGGGCGATTTCTGCCGCGTAGTCCGGATCGGAAAACCGCATCTCCTCGGGGAAGGTGTAGCTGTTCAGCCAGTCGATCAACCGCTTGCCCCAGCTCGCGATCATTGCAGTCTGCGGATAATGCGCGTGGGCGTCGATGAAGCCCGCCGAGATAAGCGCGTCGCCGTAGTCGGTCACGCGTGCCCCGGGATGGGCGAGGCGCAGATCGTCGGCCTCGCCGACTGCCGCGATGCGTCCATCCTCGATCAGCACGCCGCCGCGCGCGGAATGCCGGGCCGCCCCCGGCCCCTCGAGTGTCGGGCTCCCCTCGAAGCGAAGGGTCTGGCCAAGAAGTAGGTCCGCCATGTCGCGCCTGTTCCCCCGTCATGTCGCCGATGTCATCGATCTGTCGCAGGCGCAGTCTAAGCCTTGGCGGGATGCGGGGAAATCCGCCCTTTGCCCCTGTTTCTTTGAAAGTGCTTCCGATAATGTCGCGCTAATCGCGAGGGGAGTTGAATGACGGACGCGCAAGAAACCGAGCTTGACCGCGACGAGGATGAGTATGCGCTGGACTACAAGGTCGTCAGCGCGATCCTTGACGCGGTAGAGGCCGGCGACGCCGCCCGGATCGACGCGTTGATGGAGCCGCTTCATGCGGCCGACATCGCCGACCTTTTCGAACAGATCGGGTACCACGAACGCGCCGCGCTGCTGTCGCTTTGGTCGCGGGGGATCGACGGCGAGATCCTGTCGGAACTCAGCGAGTCGATTCGAGAGGAAGTGATCGAGGCGCTTCCGGCCGAGGTCCTGACCGAAGCTGTCCGGGAACTCGACTCGGATGACGTCGTCGACCTTCTGGAAGACCTGGAAGAGCCGCAGCAGGAACGCATCCTGGGCGCGCTTGAGGAAAGCGACCGCGCCGCCGTCGAACAGTCGCTGACCTATCCGGAATATTCCGCGGGCCGCCTGATGCAGCGCGAGGTCGTGACCGCGCCGGAACACTGGACGGTCGGAGACGCCATCGATTTCCTGCGCAACGCCGAGGAACTTCCCGACCAGTTCTACCACGTCATCCTGATCGATCCGCGCTGGCACCCGGTGGGTTACGTCACGCTTGGCAAGCTCCTGTCCTCGAAACGCGCGACGCCTCTGCTCGAGCTTGCGGAAGACAGCTTCCGCACCATGGACGTGCTGGAAGAGGAGGGCGACGTCGCCTATGCCTTCAACCAGTACCACCTGATCTCCGCCCCGGTCGTGGATGGCGACGGGCGCCTTGTCGGCGTCATCACCATCGACGACGCGATGGCGGTCCTGGACGAGGAACACGAGGAGGACATCCTGCGCCTGGCCGGTGTCGGCGAAGGCTCGCTGTCGGACAGCGTTTTCGAGACGACCAAGCAACGCCTGCCCTGGCTCGGCGTCAACCTGATCACCGCGATCCTCGCTTCGATCGTCATCGCGCAGTTCGAGGGTGTGATCGCCAGCATCGTGGCGCTGGCCGTACTGATGCCGATCGTCGCGTCGATGGGCGGAAATGCCGGCACCCAGTCGCTGACCGTCGCGGTGAGGGCGATCGCGACGCGCGACCTGACCGGGTCCAACGTTTGGCGGATCGTCCGGCGCGAGGCGATGGTCGGCGCGGTCAACGGCGTCGTCTTCGCGGCGGCGATGGGCGCTGTTGGCTGGTTCTGGTTCGGCTCGGCCGGGATCGGCGCGGTGCTGGCCGCCGCAATGGTCGTCAATTTGGTCGTTGCCGGGCTAGCCGGAATCCTGGTTCCGGTCACCTTGGAGAAGATCGGTGTGGACCCCGCGCTCGCCTCCGGCGCCTTCGTGACGACGGTGACCGATGTGGTGGGGTTCTTTGCCTTCCTCGGACTGGCGGCGGTGGTGCTACTGTGACTTTGACTGAAATCAAGCGCGAGGCGCGGGCAGAAGCCTTTGCGCGCCGCAAGGCGGCCTTCGCTGCGCGGTCGCCCGACGACGGAGACCGGCTGACCGGCGTGCTTGCCGAACATGTCGGCAAGACCCTGGCGGGTTACATGCCGATGCGGACCGAAATCGACTGCATGCCCTCCATGGCGGCGCATCGCGGTCCCGTGGGTGTGCCGGTGATTCTGGGCGCCGGTCGGCCCCTGAAGTTCCGCCAGTGGCATCCGCACGCGAACATGGTCGCCGGTGAGTTCGGCGCCTTCATCCCCGAGACGGGCGACTGGGTCGAGCCAGAGGTCCTGATCGTTCCGCTCCTGTCCTTTGATCGGCGCGGATTCCGCCTGGGATACGGCGGGGGCTTCTATGATCGGACTCTGGAAGGGCTGCGCGCCAAGGGGCCGGTCACGGCGATCGGTTTCGCCTTCGCGGCGCAGGAGGTTGACGAGGTTCCGATCGAAGCCACCGACCAGCCGCTTGATCTGATCGTGACCGAGTCCGAGGTTTTCGTTCCTTCGCGCTGATCTCTTGGCTTGCGGGATCAGGTGCGCGCTTGCCCTTCCGTCGCGCTGGCCTTAGGCAGTGGGCATGAAACTGCTTTTTCTTGGCGATGTGGTGGGCCGCTCGGGCCGTGCTGCGGTGTCCGCGCGGCTGAAGGCGCTGCGGGATGAATGGGGCCTCGATTTCGTCGTGGTCAACGGTGAAAACGCGACCTCGGGGGCGGGGCTTTCGCCTGAACACGCCAAGGCGCTGCTTGCTGCAGGCGCCGATTGCGTGACGCTTGGCGATCATGCCTTCGACCAGAAGGACATGCTGTCCTTCATCGAAACCGAACCGCGCATCCTGCGACCGCTGAACTATGCCAAGACCGCGCCGGGCAAGGGCGCGCGCGTCTTCACCGCCGCTGGCGGGCAAAAGGTGCTGGTCGCCCAGGCGCTGGGGCAGGTCTTCATGAAGCGGCCTTTCGACGATCCGTTTTCAGCCGTGGATTCGCTCTTGCGGGCGCACACGCTGGGCGGCGCGGTGCAGGCCTCCATCCTTGACTTCCACGCCGAAGCGACGAGCGAGAAGATGGGCATGGGGCATTGGTGCGACGGAAGGGCCAGCCTTGTCGTCGGCACGCATACCCACGTTCCGACGGGCGACGCGCAGGTGCTGCTTGGCGGCACCGGCTACCTCAGCGACGCAGGCATGTGCGGGGACTACAACTCGGTCATCGGGATGGAGAAGCTGGAACCCATGCGCCGCTTCGTCACGGGCATGGTGAAGGAACGCTTCAGCCCCGCGAACGGCGAAGCGACGCTGTCGGGTGTCTACGTCGAAACCGACGATCGCAGCGGACTTGCCCGAAAAATCCGCATGATCCGGCTTGGCGGGCGTCTTGAAGAAGCCAGGCCCTGAGATTTGGACGCGTCGCGCTTGATTGGGCCCCGCGTTTCTGTATGGCTCATGCCATACGACCGGGAGACATGATGTTCGACCTCGACCTATCGCAAACCGCCGAGGCGTTCATTTCGCTTGGCATCCTGGCCACGATGCTTGTCATGTTCGTGCGGGAAACCTACCCGGTCGAGGTCGTGGCGATCGGCGGCGCGGCGGTGATGCTGGTGCTTGGCATTCTTCCCCACAACGATGTCGCGGCGGTCCTGTCGAACAATGCGCCCTGGACGATCGCGGCCATGTTCATCATCGTCGGCGCGCTGGTCAGGACCGGCGCGCTGGAAACGCTCAGCACGGTGGCCGCGCAGAATGTCGAAAAGCATCCGGTCCGCACGCTTGTGGGGGTCGGGCTTCTGGTGACCGGCCTGTCGGCCTTCGTGAACAACACGCCGCTGGTGGTCGTGATGATCCCGATCTTCATCACCCTGTCCAAGAAGCTGTCGGTCGCGCCATCCAAGATGCTGATCCCGCTCAGCTACATGACGATCCTTGGCGGCACGCTCACCATGATCGGCACCTCGACCAACCTTGTCGTCGATGGCGTGGCGCGGGTCAGGGGGCTGGAACCCTTCGGGATCTTCGACATTACGCCTCTCGGCATCTGCGTGGCGCTGGTGGGGCTGACCTACATCGGGCTCTTTTCCCGCCGGCTGCTGCCCACGCGCGATTCGATGTCGGCGCTGCTGGCCGACCGGTCGAAGATGAAGTTCTTTACCGAGGTCGCGGTCCCCGAGGATTCCGAGCTTTTGGGAAAGACACTGGACGAGGTCGATATCTTCAAGCGAGGCAGTGTCCGCGTGGTCGATGTCCTGCGCGGCGACGTTTCGCTGCGGCGGGATCTGGCCTCGGTCCAGTTGCAGGCGGGCGATCGCGTCGTTCTGCGCACGCCGATGTCGGAAATCCTAGGGATGCAGTCGAACAAGCAGGTCCGCATGGTCGACAAGCTGTCCTCGGTGCAGACCGAAACCGTCGAGGTGCTGATCACCCAGGGTTGCCATATGGTCGGCCGGTCGCTGGGATCGATGCGCCTGCGCCGCCGCTACGGGGTCTATCCCCTGGCTGTGCACAGGCGGAACCAGAACATCGGCCGGCAGCTGGATGACCTCATCGTTCAGGTTGGGGACACGCTGCTGCTGGAAGGCGCGTCCGAGGATATCGGGCGCCTGGCCTCTGACATGGAACTGGTGGACGTCGGCCGCCCGACGCAGCGCGCCTACCGTCGCGGACACGCCCCGATCGTCATCGGGGTCCTGGCCGGGGTCGTGTTGCTGGCCGCACTGGAAATCGCGCCGATTCAGCTTCTGGCCTTCGTCGGCGTGGCCGTGGTGCTTCTGACCGGCTGCATCGATGCCGAAGAGGCATTTTCGTCCGTTGACGGACAGCTCATGGGGCTTCTGTTCGGGATGCTGGGCGTCGGCGCGGGGCTTGAACATTCCGGCGCGGTGGACATGGTCGTGGCCTGGGCCTCGCCCGCGCTGCAGGACCTGCCGCCCTACATGCTGGTGTTCTGCGTCTATGCAGGAACCTCCTTCCTGACCGAGATCGTGTCGAACAACGCAGTCGCGGTGATCGTCACGCCGGTCGTGATCGGGCTGGCGCAGTCGATGGGAATCGACCCGCGGCCGCTGATCGTGACCGTGATGATTGGCGCCTCGGCGGCCTTCGCCACGCCGATCGGCTATCAGACGAACACGCTTGTCTACGGTCCGGGCGGCTACCGCTTTACCGACTTCGTCCGGTTCGGGTTGCCGATGAACATCATTTCGGCGCTGGTCTGCACGATCGTCGTGCCGCTGCTTTACGACTTCTAGTCTTGATCAGAGGGGCCAGAAGAAAAGGATGGCGGGCAAGCCGGTCGCGATGACCAGCGCCTCCAGCGGCAGCCCCATGCGCCAGTAGTCCCCGAAACGGTACTGGCCCGGTCCCAGGATCAGCATGTTGTTCTTGTGCCCGATCGGGGTGAGGAAGGCGCAGGAAGCCGCGACGGCGACGGCCATCAGGAACGGATCGGGCGATGCCCCTAAGGCGTCGGCCATCGCGATCCCCACCGGTGCCGCGACGATTGCGGTGGCGGTGTTGTTCAGGACGTCCGACAGCGACATGGTGACCACCATCAACAGCCCGACCGCGACCCATGCGGGCGCGCCAGCACTAAGCGTCAGGATGCCCGAGGCGATCAGGCTGGTTCCGCCAGAGGTTTCCAGCGCGGCGCCAAGGGGTATCATCGAGCCCAGAAGCACGATCACCGGCCACTCGATCTGGTCATAGACCTCGGCCAACGGCAGGATCCGATAGCCGACATAGCCCGCCACCACACATCCGAGCGCAACGGGAAGATCGACCAGGCCGAAACTGGCCGCGATGACGGCAAGCACGAAAATCGTGATCGCGCCGGCGGTGTGGTCGCGCCGTGTCAGGGGCAGGTTCCCTTCTGCCATCGGCAGGCACCCCAGCCAATTGATCACGCGCGCGGCGCTGTCGTTCGGGGCCAGCAAAAGCAACACGTCGCCGGTGTGGATCACGGCCTTGCGCAATGGGCCTGTGACCACGCGGCCCTGTCGGGAAATGCCCATCAGCACCGTTCCGCGGCGCCAGATCAGCCCGACCGATTCGGCGCTTTTGCCGACGATCCGGGCTCCTGCGGGGACCGCCGCCTGAACCAGGACAAGCCCCGCCTTTTCCGCTTCGAGGTAGTGCTTGCGACGCTGATCCGCGAAATCGAGATCAAGCCCCGCCCGCAATGCATCCAGCGCTTCGGACCCGGCTTCCAGGCGCAAGACGTCGCCGGGCTGCATTTCAAGGTCCTTGGAAAGGGTCTGCCGGGTGCGGCCATCACGGGTGACCGCCACCAGGAATGCGCCGGCGCGATCCGCCTCTTCCAGGAACGCGCTTATCGGCTTGCCCGCAATCGACGAGCTTTCCGAGATGACAAGCTCCGCGACGAATGCGGCCACTTCGGCCCGCGCCTCCTGCTCTTCGCGCTGTGGGATCAGCCGCCAGCCGATCAGCGCGACAAAGATCAGGCCGGTCAGCGCCACGACACCGCCGACCGGCGCGAAATCGAACATGGAAAAGGGTTGGCCAAGTGAATCCTGGCGGATTGCCGCGATGATGATGTTGGGCGGCGTGCCGATCAGCGTGACCATGCCGCCAAGGATCGTCGCAAAGGACAGCGGCATCAGCGTGCGCCCCGGCGCGCGCCCCTGCTGCCGCGCGGTGGACACGTCGACGGGCATCAGGATCGCCAGCGCCGCCACGTTGTTCATGAAGGCGGAAAGCACTCCTCCGATCGCGCCCATCATGACGATATGGCCGCCCATCCCGCGCCCCGGCTTGATGAAGCGACGGGTGATCATAAGGACGACCCCCGCCCGCGTCAGCCCTGCCGAGACCACCAGGACAAGCGCGACCACCAGGGTCGCGGGGTGGCCGAAACCCTCGAACGCCGAGGCGGCCGGAACGACGCCCAGAAGGACCCCCGCCAGCAGCGCGGTGAAGGCGACCGCGTCATATCTCCAACGCCCCGAGATAAGCGCGATGAACACCAGCGCGAAGAGAGTGAACAGGATGATCTGATCTCGCGACATGGGGCGCCCTCCGTTTGGCCATTCAAGCCTTGCTTGGCCGCGCGGGCAACCCCGCAGAACCACCATGCGCAGCGGGGTTGCGGCCCCCCTTGCGCCTGACATATAGAGACGCGCGAGAAATTCCGACGGAGAAGGTCATGGCTGGCCATTCAAAATGGGCCAACATCCAGCACCGCAAGGGGCGGCAGGATGCGGCACGTTCGAAACTGTTTTCGAAACTGGCGAAGGAAATCACCGTCGCCGCGAAGATGGGCGACCCGGACCCCGACAAGAACCCGCGTCTGCGTCTGGCGGTCAAGGCGGCCAAGGCCGTGTCCTGCCCCAAGGACGTGATCGAGCGCGCCATCAAGAAATCGTTGGGCGGCGACGCCGAGGACTATACCGAGATCCGTTACGAAGGGTATGGCGTCAACGGGATCGCGATCATCGTCGAGGCGATGACAGACAACTTGAACCGCACCGCGTCGAACGTTCGCAGCTACTTCACCAAGTGCGGCGGCAACCTTGGCCAGACCGGCTCGGTCAGCCACAGCTTCGACCGCGTTGGCGAAATCTCCTACCCCGCGTCGGCGGGTGACGCCGATACGGTGATGATGGCCGCGCTTGATGCGGGCGCGGATGACGTCGAATCCGACGAGGACGGGCACTGGATCTACTGCAAGGTCGAGGACCTTTCGAACGTGTCCGACAAGCTTGAGGAAATCCTGGGCGAATCGACCGAGTCCAAGCTGATCTGGAAACCGCAAAGCCGCACCGTGGTCGACCTCGAGACCGCGCAGAAGCTCATGCGTCTTGTGGACATGCTGGAAGAGGACGACGACGTGCAGACTGTCACGCACAACTTCGATGTACCTGACGAAGTGGTCGCACAGCTGGCGTGATCTTGCGGGGCCGGTGACGGCTCCGTTTCATTTCGGGGCCTGAAGCGTCGCGGCGGCAGCCTTTCGCACCGCCTGCGTCAGCGGCGCCAGCGCACCAGCGGTCAGGCGCCCCACCTGCCAGGTCAGCGCCCTGTCAAGCGGCGCGTCCGGTACGAGCGGCACCAGACGCCCCGTAGCGAGATGGCCGCGAACAAGTGACACCGGATGCAGCGCCCATCCCAGACCGGCCAGCGCCGCGTCCACGAAGCCTTGCGTCAATGGCAGGTAATGGGTGGGCGGCTCGATCCTTCGGCCCGCCTGCGCGCAGGCCCACTCTGCCTGAAGGCGGTCCTTGTGGTTGAATGTCAGCGTGGGGGCGCGGGACAGGGTTTCCTCGTTCACGCCGCTGGCAAACCAATGCCGGGCGAATTCGGGGCTTGCCGCCGCCACGAACCGCAGGCTGCCCAGCGGATAGGCGTCGCACCCGGCGATCGGTGTGCCATGGCTGGTGACGGCGGCCTGCACCTGACCGCGACGCAGCCAGTCGCCGGAATGGTCCTCATCTTCGACGACCAGGTCGAAAAGCACGTCGGGCAAGGCACGAAGTGCCGGCACGAACCATGTTGCCAGGCTGTCCGCGTTCACCGCCAGGCGCACCACCGGGCGGGCATCGGGCGGCGGCGTCCCGATATCCTGCGCCACCGAACGTTCAAGAAGTCGCATGTCTTCTGCATGGCGCGCCAGTCGCGCGCCCGCCGGGGTTGCCTGGCAAGGCTGTCCGCGCTGGATCAGCGGTGCGCCCACCTGATCCTCCAGCGCCCGGATGCGCTGGGAAATCGCCGAAGGCGTCACTCCAAGCTTCTGAGCGGCGGCCTCGAAGGATCCATGGCGCAGAATCGCCGCCAGGGCCTGCAATCGCGCTGGGTCGAACATTAGCAAGCCTTAACAAAGTTAAGAATCATGAACTGTAATTAATTCCGTGCTTGCGCTAGGGGCAAGGCGTCGAAGGAGCGGACGATGCACACGGCCTATGTTTCAGGATTTCAGCTTGGACTTGGACTGATCCTTGCGATTGGGGCGCAGAATGCGTTCGTCCTGCGGCAGGGGCTTGAGGGAACGCATGTCTTCGCGGTCGCCCTGTTCTGCTCGGTGTCCGACGCAGTCCTGATCGCGCTGGGCGTTTCGGGCTTCGCGATTGCAAGCCGCGCCTTGCCGTGGCTTGGTCCGGTTCTGCTCTGGGGCGGCGTGGCATTCCTCATGGTCTATGGCGCCCGCTGCGCCTGGCAGGCGCTGCAAGGGGGCGCTGTCTTGCGCGCAGGCGGCAGGGCCTATGCCAAGCTATGGCCTACCCTGCTGATGGTTGGTGCGATGACCTGGCTCAACCCGCATGTCTGGCTGGATACGGTGGTGTTGGTCGGGTCGATCTCGGCGCAGTATCCGGGCCGAACGGCCGCATTCGGGCTTGGCGCAGGCTCGGCCTCGTTTGCATTCTTCTTCACCCTGGCTTATGGCGCGCGCCTTTTGCAGCCGGTCTTCGCGCGGCCAGCGGCATGGCGGGTGCTGGACCTTGCGATCGCGCTGGTCATGTGGTCGATCGCATGGAGCCTTGCAACCGGATGACTTGCGGCGTCGACGCTTTTGCTGTCATCTCGCGCCATGCTGCCACAGCCCGACAATAACCCCTTGAGCGGGATCGCCTGGATGCTCGTGACCGGGCTCAGTTTCGTGGCGGTGAACGCGACTGTCCGGCATCTGGGCACGGACCTGCCTGCCGCGGAAAGCGCGTTCATCCGCTTTGCCTTCGGCCTGCTGTTCCTCGGGCCGTCGCTGGTGCTGGGCTTCCGAGCGGGGTTGCCGCGTGCCGCCATTCCGCTGGTGCTGGGGCGGGGGGCATTGCACACGATGGCGGTGATGCTGTGGTTCTTCGCCATGGCGCGCATTCCCTTGGCCGAGGTCACGGCGATCGGCTACCTGAACCCGATCGTCGTCACGGCGGGAGCGGCGCTGTTCCTGGGCGAACAGATCGCGCTCAGGCGGATGACGGCGATCGGTGTGGCGCTTGTCGGTGCGGTCATCGTACTTCGCCCCGGCATGAGGGAGATCCTGCCGGGCCATTTCGCGCAGCTTGGCGCGGCCCTGTTCTTCGGGTTGTCCTATCTGATCGCCAAGCGGCTTTCGGGGATGGTGCGGCCGGTGACGCTGGTGGCGTTCCTGTCGCTGACGGTCACCGTCGGGCTTGCGCCCTTCGCCGCGGCGGTCTGGGTCCCGCCGACGGCAGAGCAGACCTTCTGGCTGGCGATCGTCGCGGCCTTCGCGACCTTTGGCCACTACGCGATGATGCGCGCCTTCGCCGCGGCGCCGCTGACCGTGACGCAGCCGGTCACCTTCCTGCAACTGGTCTGGGCGACGCTGCTAGGGGCGCTTGTCTTCGGAGAGCCGGTGGATCCCTACGTTCTGGCCGGGGGCGGCATGATCATCGCGGCGATCAGCTACATGACGTTGCGCGAAGCGCAGCTCAGGCGCCGGGTCACGACCCCCGCGCCCGAAGCGGCCAAGATCTGACGACGCGATGCCGTTCCCAGGCCCCAGCTATCCGCGCGGGTCCAGAAGGCGCGCGATGACCGTTCTGCGCGACACCTGGCCGACGACCTGACCCCGATCCAGCACTTCAAGCGCGCGCGTCTCATCCTTGAGCTGCGCCATGACGTCCTTGATCGGCGTGTCGATGTCGGTCTGGCCGGCGGTCGGAATGGTGTTCGGCGTGATTTCGATCGCGTCGCGCGCCGTCAGGACCGACAGGGGGTTCATGTGGTTCACGAAGTCCGCGACATAGTCGGAAACCGGGTTCGCGATGATTTCTCGCGCAGTGCCGCATTGTACGATCCGCCCGCCTTCCATCAGCGCGATCCGGTTCCCGATCTTGAACGCCTCGTCCAGGTCGTGGCTCACGAAGATGATCGTGCGTTGAAGCTTTTGCTGCAACTCAAGCAGCTCGTCCTGCAAGCGCGTGCGTATGAGCGGATCCAGGGCCGAGAAGGGTTCGTCCATCAGAAGGATAGGCGCCTCGGTCACGAAGGCGCGGGCCAGACCCACGCGCTGCTGCATCCCTCCCGACAGCTCTCCGACCTTGGCGTCGGCCCTTTCCGCCAATCCGACCAGCGCAAGCTGCGCATCGACCCTTTCGCGGATCTTGGCGGGATCCATGCCGGCCAGTTCCAGCCCCAGGCCCACGTTTTCGCGCACACTGCGCCAGGGCAGAAGGCCGAACTGCTGGAATACCATGGCGACGCATTCCCGCCGAACCCTCAGAAGGTCTTCGCCCCCGGCGCTGCCGATTTCGCAGCTCCAGCCATTGTCGTGGACCGTGACCGCGCCCCGGCAGACCGGGTTCAGCCCGTTCACCGCGCGCAGAAGCGTCGACTTTCCTGACCCGGACAGGCCCATCAGCACCAGGATCTCGCCCTTGGCGACGGAAAGGGAACAGTCGTGAACGCCAAGGATCTGACCTGTCTTTTCCTGGATCTCGGACCGGGAAAGCCCCTGGTCCATCAAGGGCAGGGCGCGTTCGGGGTGATCGCCGAAAACGATGTTGACCTTGTCGAACTCGACGGCAATTTCGGGTGACGCGCTCATTTCGAACCTCCCTTGCGGAGCATGCGGTCAAGCACGATGGCGACGACCACGATGACGAAGCCGGATTCAAAACCAAGCGCGGTGTTGACCGAGTTCAGCGCGCGCACGACGGGAACGCCCAAGCCGTCGGCACCCACCAGCGCGGCGATCACCACCATCGAAAGCGACAGCATGATGGTCTGGTTCAGCCCGGCCATGATCTGAGGCAGGGCGTAGGGAAGTTCGGCCTTGAACAGGACCTGGCGCTTGGTCGCGCCGAACGCGGTCAGCGCCTCGGTCAGGGCGGTGGGGGTGTTGGAAACGCCCAGATGCGTCAGCCGGATCGGCGCGGGCACCACGAAGATCACCGTCGCCATCAATCCGGGCACCATCCCAAGTCCGAAGAACACGATCGCGGGGATCAGGTAGACGAAGGTCGGCAGGGTCTGCATCAGGTCAAGGACCGGTTGCATCGCCGCGTAAAGACGCGGCCGGTGCGCGGCGGCAATTCCGATCGGAACGCCGACGCCCATGCAGACCACGCAGGACGACAGGATCAGCGTAAGGCTTTCCATCGTCTCGTCCCAGTAGCCCTGGTCAAGGATGAACAGGAAACCCAGTCCGACCAGAACGCAGGTCTTCCACTTCCGCTGAAGATACCAGGTCAGCGCCACGGCAAGGGCGATCAGGATCAGGGGATGGGGCGCTTCAAGGCACCACAGGATCGCGGCGATGAGCCACTCCATCGCCTCCGACATCCCGTCGAACAGCCATTTGAGGTTGGCCTTCATCCAGTCGAACATAGCCTTGGCCAGCTTGCCGACGGGGATCTTTTCGTCCGTGACGATCCCCAGCCATATCATCGTCAGCCATTCCATGGGTGTCCCCCGATTGCGCTTTCATGGCGTTCTGGTTGCGGCGACATCCACGGCCGCCGCAACTGGGTCATGCGGGTTTATGCCCGACAGGTCTTACTGGATCGCCGAAGTCACGGCCGCCATCGCGTCGCCGCCGTCCTTGGCGGTCACGCCGTCCAGCCAGGGCGTCAGCGCGTCCTGGTTCGCGGCCAGCCATGCCTTCGCGGCGTCGCCTGGCTCTTCGCCCTCGTTCAGGATCGCCCCCATGATCTCGTTTTCCATGGCAAGCGAGAATTCGAGGTTCTCAAGCAGCTTTCCGACGTTCGGGCATTCGGCCACATAGCCCGCGCGCACATTGGTGTAGACTTCGGCGCCGCCGAAGTTCGGCCCGAACCAGTCGTCGCCGCCCGCAAGATAGGTCATCTTGTAGTTGGCGTTCATCGGGTGGGGCTCCCAGCCCAGGAAGATGATCGGCTTGTCGTCGCCGTTGTGCTTTTCCACCTCGGCAAGCATCCCCTGCTCCGAGCTTTCGACGACATCAAACCCTTCCAGGCCGAAAGCATTCGAGGAGATCATGTCAAGGATCAGCCGGTTGCCGTCGTTGCCGGGTTCGATCCCGTAGATCTGCCCTTCAAGCGCATCCTTGTGCGCGGCGATGTCGGCGAAGTCGCCGATGCCAAGCGCCGCGCCGGCCTCGTTCGTGGCAAGGGTGTATTTCGCGCCGACCAGGTTGACGCGAACGATGTCGACTGTGCCCCCATCGCGGTAGGGCGCAATGTCGGCCTCCATCGTGGGCATCCAGTTGCCGAGGAAGACGTCGATGTCGCCCTCGGCCATGCCGGTATAGGTCACCGGGATCGAAAGAACCTTGACGTCGGTTTCATAGCCGAGGGCGTCAAGGATCGTGGTCGTCACTGCCGTGGTCGCGGTGATGTCTGTCCAGCCGACATCAGAGAACGTCACGGTGTCGCAGCCTTCGGCAAAGGCGGGCGCCGCCGTAAGGGCGACGCTGGCAAGCAGGATCGAACGAAGGATCATGGGGAACTCCCTTTTTTATTGATTGGCGCGTCAATTAACCGCACCAGGACCGGGCCTTGCAAGCAAAATCTCATCTACTCGGCTTCTTCAGTCCCGAAAGCCTATGCCATAGCGGCTGTCGTGGCAAAGGCGCAGTTGTGAACAAGTTTTTTCTTGATTGACGAGTCAACAAACGCTCTTGTAACTCGGAAGCAAGGACAGGAGCGAGCAATGCCCAAGATCGGGATGGAACCGATTCGCAAGGAAGCACTTGTGAAGGCGACGATCGTCGAGATCGGACGCACCGGATCGCTGGACGTGACTGTCAGCCAGATCGCCAAGCGCGCTGGCATGTCCTCGGCGCTGGCGCATCACTATTTCGGATCGAAGGAACAGATATTCCTGGCCGCGATGCGCCATATCCTGACGCTTTATGGGGCAGAGGTTCGCGGCGCGCTGACGGCGGCTGACGGGGAGTGGGCGCGGGTCACGGGCATCGTGCGCGCCAGCTTCTCGACCGCGAATTTCCGCCGCGAGGTGATTGGCGCCTGGCTGAACTTCTATGTGCTGGCCCAGACGGTGCCAGAGGCGAAGCGGCTTCTCTCGATCTACCATCGACGCCTGCATTCGAACCTTTGCCACGAACTGCGGACGCTGATCGGCGCGCGTGCCGACGCAGTGGCGCGCCACGTCGGCGCGTTGATCGATGGTGTCTACCTGCGCGAGGCGCTGAAATCCGCGCCCCCAGACGCCGCAGCTGCGGCGGAAGAGGTCCTGTCCTACATCAAGCTGGAACTGAGGGACTGACGATGGCGGACCAGTCGCGGATGAACCACAGATGATCGCGTCGCCCCAGGAATTGTCCGAGGCGTTTGCGACGACGCGCCGGACCACGGTGCGGACCCCGCTGATCGAGTCCGCGCCACTGGCACGGGCCACAGGGGCGGCACGGGCCTTCGTCAAGGCGGAAAACCTTCAGACCGCGGGGTCGTTCAAGATCCGCGGCGCCACCTGGCGTCTGACCCGGCTTTCCGAGGATGAGCGCAGGGCGGGTGTGGTGGCCTATTCGTCGGGCAATTTCGCGCAAGGCCTGGCCGCAGCGGGGCAGGCGCAGGGGGTTCCCGTGACGATCGTGATGCCGGTCGACGCGCCAGAATCCAAGCGCCGCGCAACCGAGGTATTGGGCGCGCGCATCGTCCTGTCCCATCACGGCGACCGCCCACGGGAAGAGGCCGCCTCGGCCCTTGCGAGGGAAATCGCGGCGGAAGAGGGCCTGGTGCTGCTTCATCCCTTCGACGATCCCGCCATCGTGGCCGGACAGGCGGGCGCCGCGCTGGAAGCGCTGGAGCAGCTTGCGGAACAGGAAGCCCGCGTCGATCTGGTCGCTTGTCCCGTGGGCGGCGGCGGGCTGGTCGGCGGCGTGTCGCTTGCGTTTCACGATGCCGACCCGTCCGTCCGGCTGTTTGCGGTCGAACCCGAAGGCTACGACGGCATGGGGCAGTCGCTGGCCGCCGGCGAACGGCGGCGCGTCGCCTCGGGGCGGGTAACGATCTGCGACGCGCTTCAGGCGACCGAACCGGGGGCCGCGCCGTTCGCCGCCGCCCGCCTTGCCGGGGTGACGGGGCTTTCCGTCACCGATGGCGAGGTCCGCAGCGCGATGCGGTTCGCCTTTGAGCGGCTGAAGCTGGTGCTTGAGCCGTCAGGCGCGGTGGGGCTTGCGGCGGCCCTGGCGGGACGACTGCCGGTCGAGGGGGAAAACCTGCTGGTCTTCGTGACAGGCGGAAATGTGGCCTTTGAAAGCTTTGCGGCTGTCTTGGGCCAACAGGATTAGGGGCGAAGAAATGGAAGCGGATTATGTGATCGTCGGCGCGGGGTCCGCCGGATGCGCGATGGCCTACCGGCTGGCCGAAGCCGGCCGCTCGGTCATCGTCATCGAGCATGGGGGGTCGGACGCCGGACCTTTCATCCAGATGCCGGGCGCGCTGTCCTATCCAATGAACATGCCGATGTATGACTGGGGGTTCCGGACGGAACCCGAACCGCATCTGGGCGGGCGACGGCTTGCCACGCCGCGCGGCAAGGTGATCGGGGGATCGTCTTCGATCAACGGCATGGTCTTCGTGCGCGGCCACGCGCGCGACTTCGACCATTGGGCCGACACTGGGGCCGCCGGCTGGTCCTACGCCGACGTCTTGCCCTACTTCCGGCGGATGGAAACCTGGCACGGTGGCGACGCCGGAGAGTTTCGCGGCACCTCCGGACCGCTTCACGTTTCACGCGGCCCAAGGACCAATCCCCTGTTCCACGCCTTCGTCGAGGCGGGACGACAGGCTGGATATGAAGTCACCTCGGACTACAACGGGCAGAAGCAGGAGGGCTTTGGCCCGATGGAGGCGACGATCTACAAGGGTCGGCGCTGGTCGGCGGCCAATGCCTATCTCAAGCCTGCCCTCAAACGGCCGAACTGCACCCTGACACGCGCCTTTGCGCGGCGCGTGGTGATCGAGAACGGCCGGGCAACCGGCGTCGAGGTCGAGCGCGGCGGAGCAGTCAGTGTCATCCGCGCGCGGGCCGAGGTCATCCTTGCCGCCTCGTCCATCAACACGCCCAAGATCCTGATGCTGTCAGGCATCGGTTCGGCTGCACATCTGGCCGAACACGGCATCCCGGTCGTCGCGGATCGGCCCGGGGTGGGGGCGAACCTTCAGGATCACCTTGAGATCTACATGCAGTATGCGTCGCGTCAGCCGATCACCCTGTTCCGCTACTGGAACCTGCTGGGAAAGGCCTGGGTGGGCGCGCAGTGGCTGCTGACGGGCGGGGGCATCGGCGCGTCGAACCAGTTCGAAAGCTGTGCCTTCATCCGCTCTGACAAGGGCGTCGACTATCCCGACATCCAGTATCATTTCCTGCCGATCGCCGTGCGCTATGACGGCAAGGCCGCGGCAGAAGGCCACGGGTTCCAGGCCCATGTGGGACCGATGCGGTCGAAGTCGCGCGGGGCGATCACGCTTGCCTCGGCCGATCCGAAACAGGCGCCGAAGATATTCTTCAACTACATGTCGCATCCCGACGACTGGTCCGAGTTCCGCAAATGCGTTCGCCTGACGCGGGAAATCTTCGCGCAGGATGCGTTTGCGCCATTCGTGCGGCACGAAATCCAGCCCGGCGCGGCGGTCGAAAGCGACGATGACATCGATGCCTTCATCCGGGAACATGCCGAAAGCGCCTACCACCCCTGCGGCACGGCGCGGATGGGCCGTCGTGACGATGCCATGGCGGTCGTGGACCCCGAATGCCGCGTGATCGGGGTCGAGGGCCTGCGCGTGGCGGACAGCTCGATCTTCCCGCGCATCACGAACGGCAACCTGAACGGGCCGTCGATCATGGTGGGCGAAAAGGCCGCGGACCACATCCTGGGCAGGGGTATGCTGTCGCCCGCGAATTCGGAACCATGGCTCAGCCCACGCTGGGCGGCGGCGCAGCGCTAGGGTTCGCCGCCCCTTGTCCGATGGCCGGTGCGAAGCCCTGTGCTATGATCCCCGCAGTCTGGTGCGGAGGCTGACATGGACACGAAGGTGCGCGATCTGGCCGAGCGGCTTCTGAGCCGGGGCTACGACGACCTGCCCGAGCGGGAACAGCGCGTGCTGCGGCGCATCGCGGCCCGCGCAGCCATATCGCGCAACATTAACGAAGCGTTTCACGAAAGGCTGACGTTCGGCCAGCGGGTTGCCGACCGCGTCGCGTCCTTCGGCGGATCGTGGAGCTTCATCTTCCTGTTCGCTGCCGTGATCCTGTGCTGGGTCTCCGTGAACGCCTGGCTGCTGACGGTTCCGGCGGATCCCTATCCTTTCGTGTTCCTGAATCTGATCCTGTCGATGCTGGCCGCGATCCAGGCGCCGGTCATCATGATGTCCCAGAACCGCCAGGCGGCGAAGGATCGCGTCGCGGCCGCGCATGACTACGAAGTGAATCTCAAGTCCGAGCTCGAGATCATGAGTCTGCACGAAAAGCTGGATGCCCTGCGCCAGCGGGAATTGGTGGATCACTTCGCACGGATCGAAGAGCGGATCGAAACTCTGCTGAACGGAAGGCGCTGAGCTCAGCCAAGAACCAGCGTCGGGATCAGCTCCCGCAATGCGTTGCCAAGAAAGACGCGCGCGCCCCGCAGATCGTCCGGGGTCAGCGCCGCTTCCTGCGCGCGTCCCGCGGCCAGAAGCTCTGCCCGCAGCACGCCGGGCAGAAGACCCGACGCGAGGGGCGGGGTCAGAAGCGTGCGGCCCCGTTCGACGAACACGTTGGTGATCGTTCCCTCGCACACCTCGCCGCGTTCATTGAGAAAGATCACCTCGTCCAGCCCCTCGGGCAGGCGCGCGCGCGCCTGATCGTAGATCGCGCGCTCGGTCGTCTTGTGGCGCAGAAGCGGCGCGTCCGAGGCCAGGCGTTCCGTCGCAAGGCCCGCGATCCAGCGCGGCGGGTTCGGGGCCAGCGGGGCCGTCGTGACTTCGGCGTCGCCGGCTTGGCCGATGGTCAGCCTCACCCTCAGTGCGGCATCACCCGAAACGCCGGCCAGCGCCGTGTCAATGGCACGCCGGTCCCAGCGAAAGCCAAGCGCCTGGGCCGAGGCGCGCGCGCGCGCCAGATGCGCCTCAAGGCGGCGAAAGCCGGTTTCATCCCAGCCGAAGGTTTCGATCAGGCGGGTGTCAGGTCGGCAAAGCGGGCTTTCCACAGGGCCTCCTCCCATTCGCCTTCGGCGGTCGAATCGATGACGATGCCGCCGCCGACACCGAAGCTGACTTCGTCCCCGGCCAGGGTCATCGTGCGGATCGCCACGTTGAAGGCCGATGCGCCGTCGGGTGCGATCCAGCCGATCCCCCCGCAATAGATGCCGCGCGGTCCTGCCTCAAGCTCGTGGATGATCTCCATCGCCCGGATCTTCGGGGCGCCCGTGATGGATCCGCAGGGGAAAAGCGCGCGGAAGATCTCCGAGGCGGCGGTGCGCGCGACCAGGTCGCCCGTCACATGGCTGACCATCTGGTGAACGGTGGCGTAGCTTTCGATCGCGAAAAGCGCGGGCACACGCACCGATCCGACCCGCGCGATGCGCGAGATGTCGTTGCGAAGAAGGTCGACGATCATCAGGTTTTCGGCGCGGTTCTTGATGCTTTCCTGCAGCTCAAGCTTCAGCGCCGCGTCATGGGCGGGGTTGGTCGCACGCGGCGCCGTGCCCTTCATCGGCCGCGTCTCGATCCGTCCCCGGGCGTCGGTGGCAAAGAACAGCTCGGGTGAGCGCGACAGGATGATCGGCGCGTCGGGAAGGGCGACGAATGCGCCGTGGGCGACCGCCTGACGGTTCCGCAGCGCCCCGTAAAGCCCAAGCGGCGATCCCGTCACCCGCGCCACCATCTGCATCGTCAGGTTGACCTGATAGACATCTCCGGCCGCGATGTAGTCCTGCACCGCGCGAACCGCGCGCGCGTGCGCGGCCGCGTCCCAAAGCGGGTTTGCGCGGGCGATGGTGGCGCCTGCCGCCTCGGCCCCTGCCTGGTCAAGCAGCGGTTGGGCCAGACGCGGCGAGTCGTAGACGCCGAAATGAAGAAGCGGGCCCGGCGGCCGTGGCGGCATCAGCGCGGAAAGCTTCGGTTCCAGCGCATAGCCAAGTTCATAGCTGGCGTAGCCCGCAAGCCACGCACCCTCGTCCCGCGCGGCATCGATCGCCGACAGCGCCGCGTCGACCTCGGCGGCGGTATCGGCACGGATCAGTCGCCTTGGACTGTCGAATAGCGCGGGTTCGCCGAAAGGGCCGTTTTCGAGAAGGATCATCGGTCTGTGTCAGCACCCGGATAGCTGCCGGGATTGGGGGGCGGAATCGTGCCGCAAATTCGCTCGTTACGGGATTTGTTGCAAGTATGCCGCCGCCGCTTTGGCGTCCGTTCGCGGCGCGCGCGATTTGACACGTGTCAAGGTCGAGGCGCGACGGCATGCCTAGGATCGGCGCAAAGACACGAACGATAGGAGAGCGCGATGTCGAACACCCCGCATGAACTGGCCGAGGAATTCCCGGGCCTCGCCGAGAAAATTCACGACTTGAAGGCTGGAAACGCCCACTTCGCGCGGCTCACGGACGAGTATCACGACATCAACCGGCAGGTGCACCGGGCCGAGACCAACGTCGAGCCTGTGGACGGCATGACCGAAACGCTGATGCGCAAGAAGCGCGCCGCATTGAAGGACGAAATCGCCCGAATGCTGTCGGACGCCTGAGTCACTCCACTTCGTAAGGCAGAAGCCCCCGCCGCGACGGATCGACGCGAAGCCGTCGTTCCAGCGGCGGCACTGACCGCTGGTGGCACCCGCGCCTTTCGCAGATCCGGCACGAAATGCCGATCGGTTCGTAGGCGCGGGCGTTCGTCAGGTCCAGGTCGTCGGCATAGACCAGCCCCTTGGCATGGCTGATCTCGCAGCCCAGACCGATGGCGAAACGCCTGACGGGTGCGTTGAAGGATCCGCCCGATTTCGAAATGTCGCGCGCAAGGCACAGGTAGCGGACCCCGTCCGGGGTTTCCGCAAGCTGGCGCAGGAACCGGCCCGGCGTTTCGAACGCCTGATGCACGTTCCACAAGGGGCAGGCGCCGCCGAAGCGCGCGAATTGAAGCCGTGTCGCCGAATGCCGCTTGGTGATGGTTCCCGCCTGATCGACACGGACAAAGAAGAAGGGGATGCCCTTCAGCCCCGGTCGCTGAAGCGTCGAAAGACGGTGCGCGACCTGTTCGATCGAGGCGCCGAAGCGGTCGGCCAACCGTTCCAGGTCATGCCGGCTTTCCTGCGCGGCTTCCATGAACGCACGATAGGGCAGAAGTGCTGCCCCCGCGAAATAGTTGGCAAGGCCAATCTTGGCGATCGCGCGCGCGGCCTCGGTCTGAAAGCGCGCAAGGTCGAGCGTCGCCTCCAGCAGGTCGTCGTGGGTCACAAGCGCCAGTTGGTGCAGGATCTGGAACCGCTGGGTCGGTGCGGCGGCGCGCGTCGACAGGACCAACCGCCCCTCGGATGCTTCGCGAAGCGCCGGGCTGTCCGCGAAGTCCACCGCGATGCCGCGTGTCTTCAGCACCTCGACCGCGCGCGCGACGGGATCGGCCAGCCGCCCGTCGGGCGCAGCAAAACGCTCTGCCGCATGATCGACCGCGTCGATGTAGTTGTCGCAGTAGTGGAAGAAGTCCCGCACCTCTTCCCAGGGTGACGCCAGGGCCGCCGCATCGTCCCGCCCCAATGCCTCGTCAAGCGAAGCAAGTCGTTCGTGGCTTTGCCTGTAGGCGCGGTGCAGCTCCAGGAAGGCCCGCGCGAAGGCCGGCGCGTTCGACGCGGTCAGGCGCAGATCGGCCAGCGGCGGCGCCATATCCGCAAAGACCGGATCGGCCAGCGCCTCTCGCATGTCGGTGACGATCCGTTCGGCATCGCCGGATGAAAGCTCGGTCACGTCCAGACCGAACTCTCCCGCAAGCGCCAGCACTACTGTCGCCGAAACCGGGCGGTGGTTGTTCTCCATCTGGTTGAGATAGGGCAGCGACACGCCAAGCTTCTGGGCAAAGGCCCGCTGGGTCAGCCCCAGCCGCGCGCGCGTCTCGCGCAGCTTGACGCCTGCGTAAAGCTTCTGCGTGGCCATGATCTGCTCCGGGCGGGTTTGCCAACCCGCACGGTAGTTTTTGCAAACCCGCCGCGCAAGCGCCTAGCGGCGGATGGCTCGGCGCCGCGCGATGACCAAGAGCGCCGACATCGTGGCCGCGATCGATGTCAGCACCATGATCCATTGCAAGGGCGCCGCCCCCGAGCCGGGCGTCAATACTGCACCCACAAGCCCGGACAGCAGCGCGCCGCCCCCCAGCATCATCGCCCCGCCCAGGCCCGACGCGGTAGCGGCCAGATGCGGGCGGACCGACAGCATCCCCGATGTCGCGTTCGGGATCACCATGCCGTTGCCCAGGCCGACGAAGGTCATCAGTCCGAAGAAGCTCCACTGGTCGGTCAGTCCGGCATAGGTCAGGGCCAGCGAAAGCGCTGTGCCCGCCGCCGTGATCAGCGTGCCCCAAAGAACCATTCGGTCGATCCCGGCCTGACGTGAAAAGCGGCCCGACAGGTAGTTGCCCGCCGCATAGCCAAGCGCCGGCGCACCGATGAAGTAGCCAAGCTTGTCAGAGGCCAGGCCAAAGACTTCGGTCCCGACGAAGGGCGCGCCGCCAAGATAGGCGAAGAACGCCCCCGAACACAGGGCCGATGCCATGCAATAGCCCCAGAACCTGGGCGAGGCGAGCAGTTCTGGGTATTCGCGAAGCTGCTTGCCGATCCCGGCTGAGCGATGAACTTGGGTTTCCCCCAGGTCCGCCCAGCAGAGCGCGCCGATGGCCAGCCCCGCTACCGCAAGTGCCCAGAAGCTGGCCTCCCATCCGAAGGCGCGGTCCAGTTCGCCGCCGATGGCAGGTCCGATCATCGGGACGATCGCCATGCCCATCGTGACATATCCGATCATGGATGCCGCCTCCTCGGGCGGGACCATGTCGCGGATCATGGCGCGCGATACGGCAAAACACACGGCGATGACCGCCTGGATCATCCGGAACAGCAGGAAAAGCTCGATCGTCGGCGCAAGGATGCAGCCGATCGTGGCCAGCACGAAGACCGCCAGCCCGCCAAGGATCACCGGGCGCCGGCCGATCCTGTCGGCCAGCGGGCCGATCAGGACCTGCAGCACGGCGTTGACGCCTAGATAGCCTGCGATGGCCAGGTTCATGACGTGGGGATCGGTGCCGAACGCCTTGGCCATCGCGGGAAGCGAGGGCAGGAAGATGTTCATCGACAGCGCCGATATCCCCGCGATGAGGATCAGCGTCGCGATGTGCGGCGGGGTGGACCGGATCAGGAACCGGCTTGTCGGGCGATCGATCATCCCAAACTGCTAGGTCCGCGCCCGCGCGTTGTCCACTGGCAAATTGTGGTCCGTACAATCGGGGCCGCGCCGCCGAAAAGGCGATCCGCGTGATCCGAAGCCAGAGGTCTTAGAGCGCCCGCCAGCCGATGTCGCGGCGGCAGAACCCCTCGGGCCAGTCGATCGCGTCGACCATCGCGTAAGCACGGTCACGCGCATCGGCCAGCGAGGCGCCGCGCGCCGTGATGTTCAGGACACGCCCGCCCGTCGCGACGACATGTCCATCATGTTCGGCCGTGCCGGCGTGGAATACGATGCGGAACGAATCCGGAGGCAGGGCGTCCAGGCCGCGGATCTCGGTTCCCTTGCGATAGGTGCCGGGGTAACCCTCGGCCGCCATGACGACGGTCAGCGCGTGGTCGTCGGCCCAGTTCACGCGCGCCTCGGCCAGCCGTCCTTCGGCGCAGGCCAGCATGAGATCCAGCGCCTGCGCACCCAGTCGCATCATCAGGACCTGGCACTCGGGATCGCCGAAGCGGACGTTGTATTCGACGAGCCGCGGCTGTCCGTCCTTGATCATCAGCCCCGCGTAAAGCACGCCCTGGAACGGCGTTCCGCGCCGCGCCATTTCGGCAACCGTGGGCTTCACGATCCGGTCCAGCGCGGCCTGGGCGATGTCGTCCGACAGGACCGGGGCGGGGGAATAGGCGCCCATGCCGCCTGTGTTCGGTCCGGTGTCGCCTTCGCCCACGCGCTTGTGGTCCTGCGCGGTGCCGACTGGCAGCACGTCCGTCCCGTCGCACAGCACAAAGAACGAGGCTTCCTCGCCCTCCATGAATTCCTCGATCACGACCTCCGCGCCGGCGGCACCGAAGCTGCCACCGAACATGTCGTCCAGCGCGGCCAGCGCCTCGTCCTCGGTCATGGCGACGACCACGCCCTTGCCAGCGGCAAGGCCGTCGGCCTTGACCACGATGGGCGCGCCGTTCTGCCGGACGTGGTCGGCAGCCGCCGCCTTGTCGGTGAAGCGCGCGTAGCCAGCGGTTGGCGTGCCGGATGCGTCGCAGATTTCCTTGGTGAAGCCCTTGGACGCCTCAAGCCGCGCTGCCTCGGCCGAGGGGCCGAAGGTCAGGATGCCAGCTGCGCGCAGCGCGTCGGAAACCCCGGCAGCCAGCGGTGCCTCGGGGCCGACGATCACGAAATCGACCGCGTTTTCCTCGACGAATGTGACGACGGTCGCGCCGCTCAGGATGTCGATGTCGGCGCATTCCGCGATGGCGGATATCCCGGCATTGCCCGGCGCCACGATCAGCCGGTCGCACTTCGGGTTCTGCTTGACCGCCCAGGCCAGCGCATGTTCGCGCCCGCCGCCGCCGAGGATCAGAATGTTCATGCGACCGCTCCCTTGGCCTTCGTTCGCGCGCGTTCTAAGGTGGGGGGGCAAAGGATACAAGCGCCCCATGGACCTTCTGGAAGAAAGCGCCCCGCGGGGCAATCAGCCCGAATACACCGTCTCGGAAATATCGGGCGCGGTGAAGCGCGTGATCGAGGGCGAATTTGGCCATGTCCGTGTGAGGGGAGAGATCTCGCGCGTGTCCCGTCCGTCTTCGGGGCATCTCTATTTCGATCTCAAGGATGACCGCGCGGTGATCGCGGCGGTCAGCTGGAAGGGCCAGGCCGCACGGATGACCGTGCGCCCCGAAGAAGGGATGGAGGTCATCGCCATCGGCCGAATGACCACCTTTCCCGGCCAGTCGAAATACCAGCTCATCGTCGAGGATATCGTGCCGGCCGGCGCGGGCGCACTGATGGTGATGCTTGAAAAGCGCAAGGCTGCGCTTGCGGCCGAGGGGCTTTTCGATACGGCCCGAAAGAAGTCCATTCCCTTCCTGCCGGATGTCATCGGTGTCGTCACCTCGCCTTCGGGCGCGGTGATCCGGGACATCCTGCACCGCCTGCGCGACCGATTCCCACGCCGCGTCGTGATCTGGCCTGTCGCGGTCCAGGGAGAGAAATGCGCGCCAGAAGTCGCCGCTGCAATTTTGGGGTTCAACGCGCTGCCCGCCGATGGGCCCGTGCCGCGCCCTGATCTGATCATTGTCGCGCGCGGCGGTGGATCGATCGAGGACCTCTGGGGCTTCAACGAGGAAGTCGTCGTGCGGGCCGCTGCTGCCTCGCGCATTCCGCTGATCTCGGCGGTCGGGCATGAAACAGACACGACGCTGATCGACTACGCGTCAGACCGGCGGGCGCCGACGCCCACGGCCGCGGCGGAGATGGCGGTGCCGGTGCGGATGGAGCTACTGGCCTGGTCGTCCGAGCAGGGCGCACGCATGACCCGCTCGATCCGCCAGCGCCAGGATCTGCGGCAGCAGCGGCTTTCGGACCTGTCCCGTGCGCTTGGCCGCCCGGAGGCGCTGCTGGATCCGGCGCGCCAGCGGTTCGACAACTGGTCCGACCGGCTGGGGCCTGCGCTTCTGGCGGCGGCGACGCGCAAGCGGGCGACCTTCAATGCGACGGCGGCGCGGATGCAGCCCGGCCTGCTGACCTCGTTCATCGGGCGCGAGCGGCGGTTTCTGCAAGAGCGTGCTGCCCGTCTGGGCCCGGCCCTTCAGCGGCTTGCCCGCGACGCGGGCCGCGACACGGCGCGTCGGCGCACAGATCTTGACGGCCTCGGCGCCCGCCTTGAGGCAGCGATGCCCCTGCGTCTGGCCAGCTTGACGGAACGCCTTGGCGCCCTTGACCGGATGCGCCAGACGCTTGGCTATACGGAAACGCTGCGCCGCGGCTATGCCGTGGTGCGGGGTGAGTGCGGCCTGCTGACCACCAAGGCGGCAGCAGAGGCGGCCGGGTCGTTCGAGATCGAGTTCCAGGATGGCCGTCTGTCCGCCGGGACCGGCGCGGGCCCCAAGCAGCGCAAGTCACGGGGCGATCCGCCACCGTCCCAGGGAAGCCTGTTCTGACTGTCAGACGCCGACCTTTGGACCACACGCCATCGGAGCGTGGCTTTGGTAGGTCGAAACCAGCGGTTCGCCCGAGGGGTCGTCATCGCTCCAGGCGGCAAGCCCGCCGCCGTGTGCGCGGAAGATCCAGCAGGACGGTTCGGGACTGTCCTCGTAGGTGAAGCAGATCATTTCGCCGACGGCCTCCCAACGGCCTTCGCGGCAGAAGTCTCCGAATGTCCAGATGACCCGGCGATCTGGAAGGTATTGTTCGGTGCCGTAGTAAGTTCCGCCGCTGGAATAGGTGATCGTGCGGCCAGTGGTGCGCGCCTCGAACTCCTCGGCCGACAGCGGGCTGTCGTCGGCGGCCAGGACCGGGCCGGACAGGAGGATGAGAAGCATGGCGCTGCGCATCGCAACCTCATCTCGAAAACTGCGCAAGGATCGCACAGCGCAGCCCGATGCGAAAGCCGTCAGAGCGCGCGACTGTCCTCGAGCGGCAGGCGGCGGTCCATGATCCGCCGCCACAGGCGCGGAAAAAGCGCAACCGTCGCCATCACGGGAAGCGAATGGGGCAGCAGCGGCGCCTTGTCGCCGGGTGACAGTTCCAGTTCCGCGAAGCTCAGGCCCGGCCGCATGTGGTGGTTCGCATGCCGGTTGGCGTTCAATAGCGAAAGGCCGCTAAAGCCCTGCGGCGCGTCCCAGCTGTGCTGGGGGCCAACTGGCTCTGCCCGTCCGTCGGGGCCCGTCTTGCGGAGCAGCCCGTAGTGCTGGACGTAATCCGAAAGCAGGATCTGCGATTGCGCATGCGCCGACAGCGCGATCCAGACCAGGATGCCGGCCAGACCGAAGATTGCGCCGATCACGACGAGAACGGCCAGGGCGCCGCCAATGTAGACCGCGTAGGGATTGATGCGGCCCGCCTTGCGGCCAAGCCTGGGCCGCATCAGGAACCTCTCGATCTCATAGCCCGCCCGGAAGGCGCCAGGCCAGGCGCGGACAGCGAAGGCGTAGAAGCTTTCGCCCCACTGGGCGGTGTTCGGATCGTCCGTCGTGGCGACGAAGCGATGGTGCACCTTGCGATGGGCCGAGGTGTGATGGCCGAACAGCAGCGAGGTGTAGACCCACATGCCCAGCTGGAACAGGCGGCGATCCGACCGGTGGATCAGTTCGTGCGCGTTGGCGTTCGACACCTGGCCAAACCATAGCCCGAAAGCAAGGAAGGTCACAAACCAGTCCCAGAGCCCAGGAACGGGTGCGGTCAGCGACCACAACACCAGCGGGATCATCAGGAAATGCGCGATGCCGAGCGCCACCGGCAGCCAAAGCGTCAGCCGCGGGTCGTCTGCCCCGCCCATGATCCCGCGGGGGATGACCTCTGCCTCGTCCATGGCGAAGACCACGCCGGTGATCCACAGGAAGGCGGCAAGGCTGAACCATCCGCCAAGAATGGCGGCCAGCGCCAGAAGGACGATCGGCACGGCACTTGCCGCCCAGAACCGGGCGACGGGAGTGGACAGGACACGAGAGGCGATTGCGGTCATTTCTGTCTGGTCCTTCCTGCAAGTCCAAGACGAAGGCACGCAGGTGGTGCGGACCCCACTCTTCCATCCCCGATCCAAAAAGACTAGGTGGAGACATTCACGGACGGGGTGTGCAATGGCGTTTTTCTCGAAACTGAAGGAACGGCTCTTCAAATCCTCCTCGAAGCTCGAAGAGGGGCTTGAGGCGATCGTGGCCGACGCGCCGGACGCAAAACCCGAGACCGCGGCTGACACCGTCCCCGAACCTGCACCCGGCGAGGTCCCCCAGCCGCCGTCCGAAACGCCCGCGGCGACGCCGGCCGAACTTCCGCACATGCCTGACGAGGTTCCCGCAGCGCCCGCAGAAACGCCGATGGAGCCGCCACAGGAGTTGCCCGGCCAAGCGCCGTCCTCTGCCGCTTCCCTTGCCGAAAAGCCGGGCTTGCTTGGGCGCATCTTCGGTCGTGGCGAGTCCTCCGCGCCCCGTCGCGTGCTGGATGACGCGATGATCGAAAGCCTGGAAGAGGTGCTGATCCAGGCCGACATGGGGGTTGAGACCGCACTGCGCGTGACCGCCAACCTTGCCGAGGGCCGCATGGGGCGCAAGCTTTCCGTGGCCGAGATCAAGGGCCTGCTGGCAGGTGAAATCGCCCGGATCATGGAGCCCGTCGCGCGGCCTCTGCCGCTTTACGCGAAGAAGCCGCAGGTCGTCCTGGTCGTGGGGGTCAACGGATCAGGCAAGACCACGACGATCGGCAAGCTTGCCAGCCAGTTCCGCGCCGCGGGCAAGAAGGTGGTGATCGCCGCGGGCGATACGTTCCGCGCCGCCGCCGTCGAACAGCTTCAAGTCTGGGGCGCCCGCGCAGGCGTGCCCGTGATGACCGCGCCGGAAGGCTCCGACCCCGCCAGCCTTGCCTTCGACGCCATGGACCGCGCCGAGCGCGAGGGGGCCGACCTGCTGCTGATCGACACCGCCGGGCGGCTTCAGAACCGCCAGGACCTGATGGAGGAACTGGCCAAGATCGTGCGCGTCATCCGCAAGAAGGACGCCTCGGCGCCGCACAACACGCTTCTGGTCCTTGATGCGACCACGGGTCAGAACGCGTTGAGCCAGGTCGACACCTTCCGCAAGCTGGCCGATGTGTCGGGCCTGGTTATGACCAAGCTTGACGGCACTGCCAAGGGCGGCGTCCTGGTTGCGCTGGCGGATCGGTTCGGCCTTCCGATCCATGCCATCGGCGTGGGCGAGCAGATCGACGATCTGGCGCCATTCGATCCTCAGGACTTTGCCTGCGCCCTTGTCGGGATGGATGGCTGAGCCCTCAATGCCGACCTTGACGCCGTGGCCCAACCTGACCGTCGGAGAGCCCGAGGGCGCGCCCCGTGGGCTTGACGCTTGCTGAGCGACTGGTTGATCTCGCTTGAAGGGACCGAGGCTGGGCACCACCTGGCCATGGGTCTTGCCCTGTGGGCCGCATTCACCCACGCGCTGTTCGGGGCGCTGCAGAAGGGTCGCCACGATCCCTGGCTGTCGCGCGCGGCGATCGATGCCTGCTACGCGCTGATGGCGCTTCCGATCGCGCTGTTCGTCGTTCCCTGGCCCGAGCCGCATCTCTGGCCGATCCTCGCCGGTGCCTTCGTGATCCACGCGGGATACAAGCTGGCGCAGGCGGCGACCTATTCGCGCGGGGCCTATACCGTCGTCTATCCCGTGGTGCGCGGCACGGCCCCGCTGTTTACCGTGCTGGGGGCAAGCGTCCTTCTGGGGGAACATTTCGCGCCGGGGCAATGGCTCGGCGTGGCGATTCTGGTTGCGGGTATCTGGGGGTTCGCGGTCTACAACTACAGGACGCTGACGCTGGGGCGCGAAACGCTGGTGCCCGCGATCCTGCTGGCGATCCTGACAGGGGGCTTCGTCGCGCTTTATTCGACCTACGACGCCTTCGGTATCCGCTCGACAGCGGATCCCTTCACCTTCCTGGCCTGGTTCTTCCTGGTCGACGGGGTCTTCATGCCGGTCTGGACATGGCGGCGCTGGCGGCGCCTCCCGTCTTCGGCGCTGCCCGGTCTTGCGTTGCGCGGCGTGGTGGGAGCGATCGTCGCATGGGCAAGTTTCGGCACATTCATGTTGGCCACAAGGCTCGACAAGGTGGGGGAGGCGGCGGTATTGCGGGAAACCTCCACCCTGTTCGCCGCGTTGATCGGCTGGCTGATGCTGGGGGAAGGGGTTGGGCCGCGCAGGCTGGGACTCATGATTTTGATCGCGGCGGGCGCCGTGGTCGTGAAACTGGCGGGGTAGAAAGTGGCCGGACGCAAGATCAATCCGTGGCTGAAGCTGGCGCTGGAGTTTGGCCCGGTTCTGGCCTTCTTCGTGGCCTTTACCCGCTTCAAGGACGCGCACTTCGTGTTCGGCGGCACGAGCTATGGCGGCTTCATCCTGGCGACAGCGATTTTCGTGCCGCTGATGATCCTGAGCACGCTCGCGCTCTGGCGGCTGACCGGGCGGATCGCGACGATCCAGATCGTGACCCTTGTCCTGGTGATCGTCTTCGGGGGGCTTTCGGTCTGGTTCAACGACGAACGGTTCTTCAAGATGAAGCCGACGATGATCTACCTGCTTTTCGCGGGCGTTCTGGGCTTCGGGCTGTTGCGCGGCACGTCTTACCTGGCGCTTGTCATGGATGAGGTCATGCCGCTTGAGCATGAGGGGTGGATGATCCTGACCCGCCGTCTGGCTGCGTTCTTTGGCGCGCTCGCGATCCTGAACGAGGTCATCTGGCGCACGATGTCCGACACGGCATGGGTCAACTTCAAGACCTTCGGCCTGACAGCGGCGATGTTCGTCTTCTTCATGGCGCAGGGCCGCTTGCTGCAGCGCTACGGCATCAAGGACGGCAACCAGGACGGCTAAGGCCGCGGGGTCAGCCGCCGACAATTTCCCTGCGGTGCGCAAGTTCTTCCGCTGTCTCCTTGCGAAGTTCGGCGTGCAAGAGACGCCCGCGCCGCAGCGCGGGGCGTGTGCCAAGCGCGCGGAGCCACCGGCTGAAATGCGGCTTGTCCCCCAGCGTCTGTCCCTGCCGGATCCACTGGGATGCCCACGGCCATATCGCGAAATCCGCGACGGACAGGAAGTCGCCCGCGACGTATTCATGGGTGGCCAGCCGGCGATCGAGCACCGCGTATAGTCGCGCGACCTCCTTGCGAAACCGCGCCTGCGGAAAGGTCACGTCCTGGTCGGGATCGGTGCCCGGCACGGTGCGCAGGAAATAATGCGCCTGCCCGGCAGTTGGCCCAAGTCCGCCCATCTGCCACATGAGCCATTCCAGGACCGAAATCCGCTCTCTCTCGGTGCGGCCAAGGAACTGTCCGGTCTTCCGGCCAAGGTAAAGCAGGATGGCCCCGCTCTCAAAGACCGAGACCGGCGCGCCGCCAGGGCCGTTCGGGTCGACGATCGCCGGAATTCGACCGTTGGGCGAGACGCGCAGGAAGTCGGGGGCGTGCTGTTCGCCCGCGTCGATGTTCACCAGGCGCAGGCTGTAGGGAAGGCCCATCTCCTCAAGCGCGATGGTAAGCTTCCAGCCGTTGGGCGCGGGCCAGAAGAATGCGTCCAGCATGTCGGTCATGAAGGCCTTCCCAAAGTGCGGCGGCGGGCTGCGGCGGGCCTGATCGTCCAGGTTTCGAAAACGTGATCAGGGCTCAATGTCATCAAGCGCGGCGCGGCTTTGCAGGTAATTTCGAAGCGACCAGTAGCAGTCCTCTTCGGTCGCGGCGCGGCAGGTGACGACCTGGCCGCCGGCTTCCACGCGCCACACGGTCGGATCCGAACCCAGGGCATGGATCGGATAGGTCGCGCCTGCATAGCTTACCGATCCAACCTCGGGCGGCGTGGCGGCGGGCGCGCAGGCGGCAAGCGCAAGGATGCAGGCAAGCGCGGTGCGGGACATACGGGACCTCCTTTGGCTTCTGTCAGGGACTTTCACCCAATGCCGGTGCGCCGACAAGCCCCAGCTACCAGTTGACCTGGCGCGCGCTTCGCGCTATCGCGCGAGCGTGGCGATTTGTTCACCGGATTGCGGGCCACGTTAAACATGCCGCTAAAAAGGTCGGAGGCCCTTGGCCCCCACCCGTCCCGGTGGGGGCTTTTTGTTGCCGGAGGAACGGCCATGACTGATTGGAAGACGCGCACGAAACTGATCCACGCCGGGGCCCGGCGCAGCCAGTACGGCGAGATGTCCGAGGCGATCTTTCTGACGCAGGGTTTCGTCTATGACAGCGCCGAACAGGCCGAGGCGCGCTTCATCGAGAGCGGGCCGGACGAATTCATCTATGCGCGCTACGGCAACCCGACCGTCCGGATCTTCGAGGAACGCATGGCCGCGATCGAGGGCACCGAAGACGCGTTCGCAACGGCCAGCGGAATGGCAGCCGTCAACGGCGCGCTGACCTCGATGCTGAAGGCGGGCGATCACGTGGTCGCGGCGCGCGCGCTGTTCGGGTCATGCCTTTACGTGCTTGAGATCCTTGGGCGTTTCGGTGTCGAAGTGTCGCTGGTCGACGGCACGGACCTGGACCAGTGGCGCGCGGCCGTGCGCGAGGGCACCAAGGTCGTCTTCCTCGAGTCGGTGTCGAACCCGACGCTTGAGGTGATCGACGTCAAGTCCGTCGCCGAAATCGCCCACGCGGTCGGCGCGGCCGTCGTAGTAGACAACGTCTTTGCCACGCCGACGTTCTCCAAGGCGGTGGAACTGGGTGCGGATGTCATCGTCTATTCCGCGACCAAGCACATCGACGGCTCTGGCCGTTGCCTGGGCGGCATCGTCTGCGGCACGAAGCATTACATCCGCAAGGTGCTGGAACCCTATCTCAAGCACACCGGGGCCGCGCTGAGCCCGTTCAACGCCTGGGTGATGCTGAAGGGGATGGAGACGCTGGACCTGCGCGTCCGCCAGCAAGCGGCATCGGCGCTTGACCTGGCAAAGGCTCTGGAGGGGCACGACAAGCTGGCCCGAGTGATCTATCCGGGCCTGAAGGGCCACGCCCAGCACGACATCGCGATGACGCAGATGGGGGCGGGCGGCACCGTCGTGACGCTTGAGGTCAAGGGCGGGCAAGAGGGCGCGTTCCGCTTCCTCAACGCTCTGGAAATCATCATGATTTCCAACAACCTTGGCGATGCGAAGACGATCATCACCCACCCGGCCACGACAACCCACCAGCGCCTGCCGGCCGAGCAGAAGGTGCTGCTTGGCATCACGCCGGGGCTGGTCCGCCTGTCGGTAGGGCTCGAGGATCCCGAAGACCTGCTTGCCGATCTGACCGGGGCGCTGGCGGCGGTCTGACGTCGCAATAACGACGCAACTGTTCGTGTAGGGTTGGACAAGTGCCATCCCGCACCCACATAATGTGACATTCCCCTGGGATCTGGGAGATGCCGATGAACTTCGTGGGCGAAATTGACCGCGAACCAGAGCGTGCCGACGCCGAACAGGCGCTTCGGCTCTTGCGTCGTTGGGCGGCCCAGGCCGACCCGACCGAGGTTGCACGGCTTGATCCCGCCATCGCGCGGCTTTTGCCGGGCAGGGAAGTCGGCAACTATCCCGATCTGTCCCGTGTCTATCCGCAGAACTTCGCGGCCGACGCCGCCTATCGCGCTTCCATGCCGGATCTGCAGAACGGGCCCTCAAGCCTGATCGTCGGAGCGAAGGCGCAGATCCAGCATGTCGGCATATCCAATTTCCGCCTGCCGATCCGCTTCCACACCCGCGACGGCAACGACATCACGCTGGAGACCTCTGTCACCGGAACCGTCAGCCTGATCGGTGAGAAGAAGGGCATCAACATGAGCCGCATCATGCGGTCCTTCTACGCCCATGCGGAACGCACGTTCTCGTTCTCGGTCCTTGAGGCCGTGCTTGAGGACTACAAGACCGATCACGACAGTGTCGACGCCCGCCTGATGATGCGGTTTTCCTTCCCGGCGCGGGTGAATTCCCTGCGCTCCGGTCTGAGCGGCTGGCAATACTACGACATCGCCCTCGAATTGATGGAGAGAGAGGGCGCGCGCAAGCGCATCATCCATCTGGACTACGTCTATTCGTCGACCTGCCCCTGTTCGCTGGAACTTTCCGAACACGCTCGACAGGCGCGCGGTCAGCTTGCAACGCCTCATTCCCAGCGTTCCGTCGCACGCATCTCTGCGGTGGAGTTCGGCGGCAAGCGGCTTTGGTACGAAGATCTGATCGACCTTGCCCGCGCCGCAGTGCCGACCGAAACCCAGGTGATGGTAAAGCGAGAGGATGAACAGGCATTCGCCGAGCTGAACGCCGCCAATCCGATCTTCGTCGAGGACGCCGCCCGCAGTTTCGCGGAAAGGCTGCTGGCGGACGACCGCATCGGTGATTTCCGCATCGTGGCAAGCCACCAGGAAAGCCTGCATTCGCACGACGCGGTATCAATGCTGACCGAGGGTCCGACCTTCGTGTCCGAAAGCATCGATCCCCGGCTTTTCGCGTCCCTGCACAAGGCCGGGTGAGGCAAGAAGGCTGACCTTGCGCCAAAGGGCGCGGCGTTCGCCGCAGTGCGGGATTGATCTGGCCTCAAGGCTGCATTGTCGCGCGGGATATTGACACTGTCTTTCCCGCGCTGCATCCGTTTGCCATCATGATCGACCTTCGCCCTGTCGGATATGTGATCGGCCTTATCATCTCTGTCCTGGGCGGCACGATGATCGTGCCCGGCATCGTGGATGCCGCGGCGCAGACGGGAAATTCCAGCGCGTTCTTCGAATCGGCCCTGATGACGGTCGTCGTGGGCCTGATGACCACGATCACCTGTCAGAACCGAGCGGGCCATAGCCTTTCGATCCGGCAGGCGTTCCTGCTTACGATCGGGATCTGGCTACTGGTGCCGCTGTTCGCGGCGCTGCCGCTTGTGATCGGCGCGCCCTCGGTGCGCCTGATCGACGCCTATTTCGAAGCTGTGTCCGGCATCACCACGACGGGGGCGTCGGTCTTCGTCGACATCGACAGCCTGCCGGTCGGCGTGCACATGTGGCGGGCCATGCTGAACTGGCTGGGCGGGCTGGGGATCGCCTTCATCGCCATGATCTTCCTTCCGGTCATGCGCGTCGGCGGCATGCAGTTCTTCCGGACCGAGGGGTTCGATACCTTTGGCAAAATCCTGCCGCGCGCGACCGATATCGCGGGTCAGCTTTTCTTCGTCTACGTGACGCTGACGCTTTGCTGCATGGGGACCTACGCCTTCCTTGGAATGCCAGCGATCGAGGCGGTGGAACATGCGCTGGCCACGATCGCGACAGGCGGGTTTTCGCCGCGGGCGGCTTCATTCGCGGACTATTCCAGCGGCATCCACTATGCGACGGCGCTGTTCATGGTGCTGGGCAGCCTGCCCTATATCCGCTACGTCCAGATCGTCCAGGGCGGGTTGCGGCCCTTGTGGCGCGACGCCCAGGTTCGCGCCTATCTGGGCTGGGTCACCGTGGCGGTGCTTTCCGTCTGCCTGTGGCGGGTCGGGACGTCCGATCAACCCGCCGAGAGCGTATTCCGCGAAAGCCTGTTCAACCTTGTCTCGATCATGTCGAGCACGGGTTTCGGGATGGGGTCGTTTCCCGCCTGGGGCAGCTTCGCGATCATCGTGGGGATGTGGCTTGGCGTGATCGGCGCCTGTTCGGGCTCGAGCGCCGCGGGGCTGTCCGTCTTTCGGGTGCAGTTGATGTTCGCAGCCCTCCACCAGCAGATACGCCGCATCCACGCACCCCATCGCATCGCGCCGATCCGTTACCAGGGCCGCTCGGTCGATCCGGACACTATCGACGCGATGATTCTTTATCTGGGTGCCTACATCCTGACGTTCGGGGTGATTGCCGTGCTGATCCTGCAAAGCGGCGTCGATTTCGAAAGCGCCGTCTTCGCATCGTGGACCTCCATCGGCAACATCGGCTACGGGCTTGGCCCGATGCTGGTCAGGACCGGGACCTTCATCGATTTCCCCGATGTCGCGAAACTTCTCATGATCCTGGCCATGATCATGGGTCGGCTTTCGCTGCTGGCGGTGTTCGTGGTCATCCTGCCGCGCTTCTGGCGGGATTGAATGGAGCGGGCAGGGGCTTGACAGGCCAAGCCCGCTCGACATGGTAGCGAAATGCTCGATCTGCGCCCCGTCGGATATGTCATCGGCCTGCTTGCCGCAATTTTCGGGGCAACGATGCTATTTCCATTGATGGCGGACCTGCTGCATGGGAACGAGCACTGGCGCATCTTCCTGCAGTCTTCCCTGATCACCACCGTCACTGGCGGCATCATTGCGATGGCCTGCGCGGGCGGTGTGCGGGCACGGCTCAGCACACAGGAAACCTTTCTGCTCGCGACCGGCGTCTGGTCGGTGCTGCCGCTGTTCGGCGCGATCCCGTTCCTTGTGGGCGCGACCGAGGCCAGGGCGGTGGACGCCATCTTCGAGGCGATGTCGGGACTGACCACAACCGGTTCGACCGTGTTCGTCGCGCTTGAGTCCCTGCCGCCGGGACTGTTGCTGTGGCGCTCGATGCTGCAATGGTTCGGCGGGATCGGCATCATCGTGGTCGCGATGGTCTTCCTGCCGGAACTGCGCGTCGGAGGAATGCAGATCTTCCGGTCCGAGGCTTTCGAAACCGGTGGCAAGGTGCTGCCGCGCGCTGCCGCCATCGCGGCGCATATCTCGGTCATCTATGTCGGGCTGACAGTCCTGTGCCACCTTGCCTACCTGGCCGTGGGGCTGGACGGCTTTCAGGCGATCAACCACGCGCTGACGACGCTTTCGACCGGAGGGTTTTCAACCTCGGACGCGTCGTTCGGCGCGTATCAGGGGGCACCCGAATACGTCGCCTCGATCTTCATGGTGCTCGCCAGTCTTCCCTTCGTGCGCTATGTCCAGATCCTGTCCGGACAGACCAGGTCGCTCCTCCAGGATAGCCAGGTGCGCGGCTTCATGTGGACCGTGCTGGGGCTGGTGCTGATCGTGGCCGCCTACCGCGTCGTGGCGAACGGGGACCACGCCGAACACGCGTTTCGCGAGGGGCTGTTCAACGTCACGTCGATCATTACCGGAACCGGCTATGCCAGCGTCGACTACCAGCTTTGGGGCGGCTTTCCCGTTGTCCTGTTCTTCTTCATCGGGCTGATCGGCGGCTGCGCGGGCTCGACCTGCTGTTCGATCAAGATCTTCCGATACCAGATCCTGTTCGGCGCCGTCGTTCGGCAGATCCGCGCCATCCATTCCCCGAACGGCGTGTTCGTGCAGCACTACGATGGCCGTCCCGTGGGCGATGCCCTGATCAGCTCCGTCGCGTCGTTCTTCGGGGTTTTCGTGCTGACGCTCGGGGTCACGTCGGTCCTGCTGGGCATGACCGGGCTTGACTTCGTGACGGCGGTTTCGGGGGCTGCGACGGCGATTGCCAACATAGGACCAGGGCTGGGCGATACGATCGGGCCGGCGGGCAATTTCGCGCCGATCAACGATACCGCGAAGTGGATCCTGACGGGGGCGATGCTGCTTGGCAGGTTGGAGCTTCTGGTCGTGCTTGTTCTTTTCTTGCCAAGATTCTGGAGGGCCTGATGGTCGAACGTCCGCTGGGTGCGCAGTTGTCGCACATGCTGAAATCGCGTGGTGTCGAAGTGATCTTCGGGATTCCGGGGGTCCACAATGTCGAGCTTTACCGCGGGATCGAGGAAGCCGGGCTGACGCATGTTCTGGCTCGTCACGAACAGGGCGCAGGCTTCATGGCGGACGGCTACGCGCGCGCGACCGGGCGGCCGGGCGTGGCCTATGTCATCACCGGGCCGGGGCTTACGAACATCCTGACGCCTCTGGGGCAGGCCTATTCGGACAGCGTGCCGGTGCTGGCGATTTCCTCCTGCCTCAACCGCGCGGACCTGGGGGTTGGGCGCGCGCGTCTGCACGAGATGAAGGACCAGGAAGGCGCGGCCGCAACCGTCTGCGACTGGTCAAGGACGGCGATGGACGCCGCCACCGCCTACCAGCTTGTCGATCGCGCCTTCGCCGAGTTCGCCGCGGGCAGGCCCCGGCCCAAGCACATGCAGGTCCCGATCGAGGTCCTGGGCGCCCTGGCCCCGGAGTTCGACGCGCCGCGTGCATTGCCCGCCCGCCCGGTCGCCGCGGACCTGTCGGCGGCAATCGAACGGATCGCCAGGGCCGAGCGTCCCCTTTTCGTCTTTGGTGGTGGCGCGCGCGCAGGCTGGCAGGCCGCGCGCCGGGTCCTTGCGAAGACCCGCGCCGCGAGCATCGTCACCTACGCCGGGCGCGGGATCGTCGCGCCCGGCGATCCCCTGTCGCTGGGCAACTACCTGGCGCGCCCCGACGCCGAGCGGATGCTTTCGCGGGCCGACCTGATCATCGCGATTGGAACCGAACTCTCCGAGGTTGACGCCTGGCGGCCGCGTGCGTTGCCCGACGTGCCGCTTCTGCGCGTCGATATCGACCCGGCCGAGCTTTTCGACGACAGCGCCGCGGATTTGGCCGTGCTTGGCGATGCGGGCGCTTTCCTGAGCGCTCTTGCCGATGCCCTGCCAGAGCGCGCGTCCAGCGGTTGGAACGCCGCAGAGATCGCCGCTGCCCGCGCCCGCTGGCGGGCTGAGACGGATGCCGAGAGGCCCGGCATCGTGCGCGTCGTGGACGCGCTGCGCGACTGCCTGCCCAAACAGACGCGGATCTATTCCGACATGACCCAGTTCGCCTATGTCGCAAAGGAGGTCTGGGACATGCCCGAACCCGGCCTATGGCATCATCCCTTCGGGTTCGGCACGCTGGGCTATGCGCTGCCGGCGGCGATCGGCGGCAAGGTCGGTCTGCCCGGCGAACCCGTGGTCGCGATCGCGGGCGACTACGGGCTTCAGTACACGATCCAGGAGCTTGGGACGGCGGTCGAACTGGGCCTGCCGCTGCCGATCCTTGTCTGGGACAACGGCAAGCTGAAGGAGATCGAGGAAAGCATGGTGCGCTCGCAGATCGCGCCCAATGCCGTCGTCGCGCGCAATCCAGACTTCGTGCGCCTTGCCGAGGCTTATGGCGCCAACGCCGTGCGTCCCGGATCGATCGGCGATCTTCAGTCGGCCGTTCACAACGCGCTTTCGGCAGACGGCCCGACACTGATCCACATGACGCAGGCCATGGTCTGAGGCTTGCGGGCGGCTTGGCCGCCCGCAAGCCCAAGTGTCAGTTCCAGCAGGATACCAGGACGGTCATACCCTGTGCAATCCGCGTAAGGTCTTCGGGTGCCATGGCGCCCGAACGATCGGTGGGCATGGCCGACAGCCCCTGTTCGCCCAGTGCCGTCGCGATGACGTCGGCCTCCAACGCGTAACCCACGTCTTCGGGCAGGACGCGGCCGTTCTTGTCTTCGCGCGGCAGCAGCATGCCGACCACCGATCCCGACATGTCGAAAACCGGACCGCCCGCATCGCCCGGCAGTGCCCTGAGCGACAGCCGCGCGACCTCGGTTTCCCCGTCAAGCCCCTGCACATCGGCAAGCGTGCCGAAGGTCATCACCGGTTGCGTCAGCGCGTCGCCATAGGAATAGCCCGCGACCGCCACCTCGGCATTGCGCCGGGGCGGGACCGCGCGAAATGCGGCATGGCTCATCGGGGCGAGCGACTCGCGCGGTTTCAGTATCGCGATGCCGCTGTCGGCGCTCCGATAGACGACATCGGCCTCGTGCGTGCCGTCAAGTGTGACGCGGCCGCATTGCTTCACCGCCTCGACGGTGGTCAGGACGGTGCCCGCGCCGTCGACGTAAAAGCCGGAGCGCGACAGCACCGGGCGCCGAACCTCGATCCCGGCGATCAGGTTTTCGCGCGGTTCCGCAAGCGGCTGGCCAAGGCTGTCATCCAGGGCATGCGTTCCGAAGGGCCTGAAGCTTGCCTGCATGGTCCGAAGAACGCGGTCGGCGCGCTCGGCGTCCGAGGCGTTCCAGACCAGGGTGAAGCCCTTTATCAATCCTCCATCCACGCTTGCCTGGGTGTAGGATGCGACCGTGGAATTCGCGCCCGAGATCGTGAAGCTGTTGCGCTGGATGTCACGCGGCCCATCCAGAGGGACGATCGTCAACGTCTGCATCAGCTCGTAAAGCGCGAACAATGAATTCTGGTCACCGGGCCGCGAGATGAGCAGCACCTGGAACCCCGATCCGTCCTTTTCGCTGAAGCGCGCGAAAGGGGCGTCGTAGCGGTCGAACGCGACAAGACCAAGCGGCAGGTCGATTTCGATGCCGGCCTCGTCCTCTTGCACCCTGGTGAAGCCGAAAAGCGCAAGCTCGGCCTGGTAGGCGCCGATCAGGGCGTTGCGCTGCGACGTGGTCAGGACGCCGGTCACCGGATACCCGGCCTCTGCCTGCCATTCCGCCATGCTGCGCCGCGTGCCCGGCCCGATCGCACCGTCGATCGCGCTTGTGTAGTGGCCCGCCCACTGCAGCGCGGTCTGCAGAAGCCTGCGTTCTTCTTGTGTCAGCAACGCCTCGGACGCGTAGGCTTCGGCCTGTGTTTCCTCTGGCGCTTCGGCAGGGGCCGTCACCACGGGTTCCGGTTCGATTGCCGCCGGCGCCTCGGTCGCGCCGAGCGTCCCCACGGGCCAGAATCGCTGCCGGAACCGCGACCCGTCGGTGACGTAGCTGTCATCCGGGATCAGCCTGTCGCTTTTCAGCCGGGTCAGGGCGTAGCCCGCCTCTTCCGCCGTATAGGGGCCAAGGGCGACCGCGTACCATCCCGTCGACATCGAATACCCGACCACGTTCGGAAAGGCCCCGCCGTAAGCGCGCGCGCGCTCTTGTGCTTCCTGAAGCGTCGAATGCGCCTCTATCTGCACCCAGGACTCCTGCGCCAGCGCGACACGCGCACCCAGAAGCGAGGTGATCAGAACGACAAAGCAAAGCGCACGAAGCATACCCAGAAATTCCTTTTGTTTCCGATCGGACGAATCCGGCGTCGAAACTAGCAGGATGGGCGGCGGCGTCACGCCAAAAACCCCTTGCGCCGATTGACCGCCCCCAGGCTGTTGCCTATTGAGAACGCGCTTTCGCACCATAACAGGCCCGACATGAACACCACCGCCCCGCGTTCGTTCCAGGAGATCATCCTGCGGCTCCAGTCCTACTGGGCCGCGCAGGGCTGCGCCGTGCTTCAGCCCTACGACATGGAAGTGGGGGCGGGCACCTTCCATCCGGCGACAACGCTGCGCGCGCTTGGATCGCGCCCTTGGGCCGCGGCTTATGTTCAGCCCTCGCGCCGGCCGACGGACGGGCGCTACGGCGAAAACCCGAACCGGCTTCAGCACTACTACCAGTACCAGGTGCTGATCAAACCCAGCCCCGCGAACCTTCAGGACCTTTACCTCGGGTCGCTGGCCGCCATCGGGATCGACGCGGGCCTGCATGACATCCGCTTCGTCGAAGACGACTGGGAAAGCCCCACGCTGGGTGCCTGGGGCCTGGGGTGGGAAGTCTGGTGTGACGGGATGGAGGTCAGCCAGTTCACCTATTTCCAGCAAGTCGGCGGACATGACTGCAAGCCGGTGTCGGGCGAACTGACCTACGGGCTGGAGCGGCTGGCAATGTATGTGCTGGGCATCGACCACGTCATGGAAATGCCTTTCAACGATCCAGATGCGCCGATCGCCCTGAAATACGGCGACATCTTCCGCCAGACGGAACAGGAATACAGCCGCTGGAACTTCGACCAGGCCGACACCGAGATGCTGCTCAAGCATTTCGAGGATGCCGAGGCCGAGTGTGAGCGCATCCTGGCCGCACAGCCCGAGGACAAGGCAGGCCGCCGCATCGTCATGGCGCATCCGGCCTACGACCAGTGCATCAAGGCCTCGCACCTGTTCAATCTGCTCGATGCGCGCGGCGTGATTTCGGTGACCGAGCGGCAGGCCTATATCGGCCGGGTCCGGGCGCTGGCCAAGAAATGCGCCGATGCCTTTGTGACCACCGAAGCGGGCGGCGGGGTCGCGGCGTGAATGGCAAGATCATCGGAGGGTTCCTCGTGCTGACCGCCGCTGTCGCGGGCGCCGCGATGTATTACCTGCAGGTCTACGCCTTCTACCGGCCGGTCGAGGTCTCCTCGCCCGCGGCCGCGATCCGGCTGATGTCGCTGGGCGGCGTGCAAGAGGCGATGCTGACCTCGGATTTCGAGGGCATCGACGCCGACAGCTCCCCCCTGCGGTTCCGCGGCTGCTTCGTCACGCCGATGACGCTGGCGATGCTCAGCGAAACCTTCGAATCCTACGAGGATCCCACGCCGCTTGTCGCACCGTCCTGGTTCGACTGCTTCGACGCCGATCGTATCGGCGCGGACCTGGAAAGCGGTGCGGCCCTTGCCTTCCTGTCCGAAAAGAACATCCACCCCGGCGTTGACCGCGTCGTCGCGGTCTATCCCGACGGCCGGGCCTATACCTGGCACCAGCTGAACGAAAGCGCGGAAAAGTAAATGCCCGACCTTCTCATCGAACTCTTTTCCGAGGAAATCCCGGCCCGGATGCAGGCGAAAGCCCGCGAGGACCTGAAGAAGCTTGTCACCGACGGTCTGGTCGAGGCGGGGCTGACCTATCGCGGCGCGCAGGCCTTTTCGACGCCGCGCCGCCTGACGTTGGCGATCGAGGCGCTGACCGCCGAAAGCCGCGCCGTGCGCGAGGAACGCAAAGGTCCCGCCACGACCGCGCCCGAAGCCGCGTTGCAGGGTTTTCTGCGCTCGACCGGACTGACGCTGGATCAGCTCGAGGTGCGGGACGCGGGCAAGGGGCAGGCTTATTTCGCCGTCATCGAGAAGCCGGGCCGCAAGGCCGCCGAGATCATCGCCGAGGTGCTTGAGGCGACGATCCGCACCTTCCCCTGGCCGAAGTCGATGCGCTGGGGATCGGGTACGCTTCGCTGGGTCCGTCCGCTGCATTCGATCCTCTGCCTTCTCACCGACGACCACGGGTCCGAGGTCGTGGAGTTGAACATCGACGGCATCGCCTCGGGCGACACCACGCGCGGCCACCGCTTCCTGTCGCCCGACAGTTTCGCGGTCACTGGGTTCGACGACTATGCGGCGAAACTCAAGCGCGCCCATGTGATCCTGTCGTCGGAGGACCGCGCCGAACACATCTGGCACGACGCCACCAACATGGCTTTCGCCTCGGGGCTTGAGGTGGTCGAGGACAAGGGCCTTCTGACCGAGGTCGCGGGGCTGGTCGAATGGCCCGTGGTCCTGATGGGCAAGATCGACGACGATTTCCTGGGCCTGCCGCCCGAGGTTCTGCAGACCTCGATGAAGGAGCACCAGAAGTTCTTTTCCTGTCGCAATCCCAAGACGGGGCGGATCGAAGGTTTCATCACGGTCGCGAACAACGCCACCGCCGATCACGGCGCGACGATCCTGAAGGGCAACCAAAAGGTGCTGTCCGCGCGCCTGTCGGATGCCAAGTTCTTCTGGGAAAACGACCTGCGCACCGTCGATCAGGTGGGGATGGAGGGCATGGCCGCGGGCCTTGCCAATGTCACCTTCCACAACAAGCTGGGTTCACAGGCTGACCGCATCGGCCGCATCGAGGCGCTTGCGCGCGAGATCGCGCCGCTGGTCGGCGCCGCCCCCGACCTCGCGGCCGAGGCCGCCCGCGTGGCCAAGGCCGACCTGCAATCCGCCATGGTCGGCGAATTCCCCGAACTTCAGGGCACCATGGGCGTCTACTACGCCCGTGCCGCCGGGCTGCCCGAGGCGGTGGCGAACGCCTGCAAGGCCCACTACCAGCCGCTGGGCCCCTCCGACGACGTGCCGACCGAGCCCGTCTCCGTCGCCGTGGCGCTCGCCGACAAGATCGACACCCTGACCGGCTTCTGGGCCATCGACGAGAAGCCCACGGGGTCGAAGGACCCGTTTGCCCTGCGGCGGGCGGCGCTCGGGGTGATCCGGTTGGTGTTGATGGGCGATCTTAGGTGCAACCTAGCTGACCTTCTCGAACATGGACTTGATCTAAATGTTGTCGCGACCGCTAAGGCTGGCCATCTGGGGAAGCGGCAGCGTTTGAAGTCGAACTTCAATGGCGTTGAGGGCGAAGGTGAGACTCTCACAAGGTTTGTCGCGTTCAATAACGGCAAGATGATTTGGATGCCGGATACAGAGGATAGTGTCCGTGAGGCTTGGGTTGGTGGGAAACTCGTTCGCGTGCGCACTCCATCAAGCTTTGAAATGGTTAAGGACTATGAGGGAGAAGAAGCCGTTGCGCCAGCAGGTTCCATTGCTGGTGACCTCCTCTCCTTCTTCCACGACCGCCTCAAGGTCCACCTGAAGGACCAAGGCATCCGCCACGACGTGATCGACGCCTGCCTGGCCATGCCGGGCAATGACGACCTCACGCTGCTCGTGAAACGGGCCGAGGCACTGGCCGCCTTCCTGAAAACCGACGACGGCGAAAACCTGCTCCAGGGCTTCAAGCGCGCCAACAACATCCTGACGCAAGCGGAAGAAAAGGACGGCGTCGAATACAGCTTCGGCGCAGATCCGAAGTTCGCCGAGGACGCCACCGAACGCACCCTCTTTGACGCGCTGGACGCGGCAGAGGCCGCCATCGCCCCCGCGATGAAGTCAGAGGATTTCACCGCCGCGATGTCCGCGATGGCCGCATTGCGTGCGCCCATGGACGCCTTCTTCGAGGCGGTGCAGGTCAACACCGACAACGCGGTCGTGCGCCGCAACCGGCTGAACCTTCTGTCCCGCATCCGCGCAATCTGTCTGTCCGTCGCGGACCTGAACAGGATCGAAGGCTGACGGGGCCTTCCCGCCCCGCCCAAACGGACCCAGGGTGCCGGCGCGGCGCACCCTTTGCGCGCGATCCCGCGTGGCGCTGGACAAGTGGCGCGAACGGCGTATTCTGCAGCCCTTGAAAGGTTTGCCGCAGTGCAGAAACATACGGACTTTGCAGAGTTTACCGTGATCACCCCCTCGGCGGGGATCGAGACCGCGCGCCACGGCTGGCGCGCCAAGTGCCTGCAACGGCTGATCCGGCTTGATCTGCCGGTGCCGCCGACCGTGGCGCTGCCCTGCGACACGGTTCGCGCCATTGCAGCGGGCCAGATGCCCGACACCAAGAAGCTTTCGGCGCTGTTCCCCGACGTTCTGGTCTCGGTCCGTCCAAGCCCCGCCAACCCGGAATGGGGCGGTCCGGGGTCGGTCCTGAACGTCGGCATGAACGCGGCCATCCACGCCCGCTTCGTCAAGACGCAGGGACAGGCCTTCGCCGATGCGATCTACCTGAGCTTCGTGCAATCCTACGCCGTCCATGTCGCCCGGCTTGACCCCGACATGTTCACCGCCGAACCCTCGTCCGAGGCGCTGGCCGCCGCCCTTGCCGCCTACGAGGCGGAGATGGACGAGGAATTTCCGCAATCGCCCGCCAAGCAATTGTCCGAGGTACTGCGATCAATGGCGCGCGCCTGGGAGGGAACCACGGCGCGCCTGCTGCGCGAGGCGAAGGGCGCCCCAAGCGACGCCGCGCTTGGCCTTGTCGTCCAGGAAATGGCACAGGCGATCGGTCCGGGCCTGTCCGGCGCGGGCACCATCCAGCTGATCGAATCCGTGACCGGCGCGCCGCAGGTGACGGGCCGATTCCGCGGGCTGAATCCAGCCAACCGCAAGGCGGAGGAGACGCTTTACCTGGTCAAGGACAAGCGCGGGCATTCGCTGGAAGAAGCCGCGCCCGAGGTTTTCGCCACCCTTCAGGACCAGTGCCGCCGCTGCCGCGAATTGCTGCGAGAGGAGATGCAGCTGGAATTCGCGCTGGAGAACGGATCGCTCAAGGTCATCGACGCGACCCGCGTGAACCGTTCGGCCCGCGCGACGGTGCGCACCTCGGTCACGCTGGCCAAGGATGGCATCATCTCGCGCGAGGAGGCGATCCTGCGGGTGCAGCCGCGCGCGATTTCCGAGTTGTTGCACTATCAGGTCGATCCGCGCGTCCCCCGCGACCGCGTGGCGCGCGGCATCGCGGCAAGTCCGGGCGCGGCCTCGGGCCGTATCGTCTTTTCCGCCGCAGACGCGCAGGCCGCAGCGGCGCGGGATGAACGCTGCATCCTGGTGCGCCGGGAAACAGCGCCGGAGGACATCCGCGGGATGCATGCCGCCGTCGCCGTCCTGACAGAGCGCGGCGGTGTCACCAGCCACGCCGCGGTGATCGCGCGCGGGCTTGGCCTTCCCTGCATCGTCGGGGCTTCGGAACTGACGCTTGATCTGCGGGAAAGACGCTTTGCCACGCGCGACGGGCGCATCTTCCGCGAGGGCGACGTGGTGACGATCGACGGCACCAATGGCGAGGTGCTGGCGGGGTCCGCCGAGATGCTGGAACCCGCCCTGGACGAATGGTTCCGCACGCTTCTGCACTGGGCCGACAACGTGCGCGACATCGGCGTGCGGGCCAATGCCGACACGCCCGACGACGCCCGCACCGCGCGCATGTTCGAGGCCGAGGGGATCGGCCTGTGCCGGACCGAGCACATGTTCTTCGACGAAGACCGCCTGACCGTCATGCGCGAGATGATCTTCGCGGACTCAGCCAAGGACCGGAAGGTCGCGCTGGACCGGCTTCTGCCCATGCAGCGCGCGGACTTCATCGCGCTGTTCGACATCATGGCGGGATCGCCGGTGTGCATCCGCCTGTTCGACCCTCCGCTTCACGAATTCCTTCCGCAGGACCGGGAAGGGATGCGCGAACTGGCCGAGGCGCTGGACCGTCCGCTGTCCGAAGTCACCCGGCGCGTCGAGGCGCTGAGCGAGTTCAACCCGATGCTCGGGATGCGCGGGGTCCGCCTGGGCATCACCGTCCCGGAAATCTACGACATGCAGGCCCGCGCCATCTTCGAGGCGACCGTCGAAGCATCGCGTCGCGGGGCGACCGTGGTGCCCGAGGTCATGATCCCGCTGGTTTCCGCCAAGCGCGAGGTCGAGCTGGTCAAGACCCGGATCGACGCCGTGGCGGCGGCGGTCAAGAACGAGCTGAAGGCCGATTTCGACTATCGGCTTGGGGTCATGGTCGAAACGCCGCGCGCGGCGCTTCGTGCGGGCGAAATCGCCCAGCATGCCGCCTTTCTCTCCTTCGGCACCAACGACCTTACGCAGATGACCTACGGCCTGTCGCGCGACGACGCGGGGCGGTTCATGGGGTCCTATGTGCAGCAGGGAGTCTATGCCGAGGACCCGTTCCACGTCCTTGACAGCGAAGGCGTGGGAGAACTGCTGCTGATCGGGTCCGAACGCGGCCGCGAGGTTCGGCCTGAGGTCACGATCTCGGTCTGTGGCGAACACGGCGGGAACCCTGAATCCATCGCCTTCTGCCGCAAGGCGGGATTCGACTACGTCTCCTGTTCACCCTTCCGGGTCCCGGTGGCGCGACTGGCGGCCGCGCATTTCGCGCTGATCGACCCGCGCGAGGATGTGGATGCCGCCTAACCCTTGATTTGCGACAGGATGCGGGATGCGGCACGGGCGGGCGCGATATCGCCAGCCTCGACGGACTGGCCCAGCCTGTCCATTTCACCCTTGACCACAGGGTCGCGCGTGAGCCGCGCCAAGAGGCCCTGACGCACCTCTTCTTCGAACCAGCCGCGGGCCTGTTCGGCGCGGCGGCTGGCCAGGTGACCGCTGGAACTGCGCCACTCGGCAAGGTCCCTGATCTCGTTCCAGACCCGGTCCAGCCCGTGTTCTTCGACGGCCGAGACGGTCAGCGCCTTGGGAAAACCCTCTGGGTCCTGAGGACGCTTTCTGAGCAGTCGCAATGCGCCGGCGTAGTCCGCGCAGGTGCGGGTGGCGGTATGCTTCAGATCGCCGTCCGCCTTGTTGACGACGATCAAGTCCGCCATTTCCATGATGCCGCGCTTGACCCCCTGCAATTCGTCACCACCCGCAGGGGCGAGAAGCAGGACGAAGATGTCCGTCATTCCGGCGACCAGCGTTTCGGATTGGCCGACACCCACGGTTTCGATCAGCACGACGTCGAACCCGGCCGCTTCGCAGAGCGCCACCGCCTCCCGCGTGCGCCGCGCGACGCCGCCAAGTTCGGCTTGGCTGGGCGAGGGCCGGATGAACGCCCTTGGATCGCGCGACAATCGTTCCATCCGCGTCTTGTCGCCCAGGATCGAGCCGCCAGAGCGCGCGGAGGACGGGTCCACAGCCAGCACGGCGACGCGCAGGCCCTGGCCGGTCAGCATGGTTCCGAAAGCCTCGATGAAGCTGGATTTGCCGACGCCGGGCGTGCCTGAAAGACCGATACGCAGCGCCTGCCGACCGGACTTGGCGCAGACTTCCAGCAACTCGGCGGCCGCTTCGCGGTGATCCGCGCGCCCGCTTTCCACAAGCGTGATCGCACGTGCCAGCGCCCGGCGGTCCCCGGCGATCACGGCCTGCGCAAGATCGCGTGTTTGCATATTGGTGCTCCGGCCCTGTTGCCTGATCCGCGTTCGCCCGATGTTCGTCTCAGGCCCGTTTCTTGCCTTTTTAAGGGAAGGGATGTCCAGCACAACCGGATAGAAGCGATCGGAACCGTGTCCCTTCGGCCCGCTATGGCAAACGCCGTCTGAAACGGCGATAAGCGCCGGATGAAGGACAGGCTTCCGATAGACGACGCCCTTCCGGGGCTTGTGGACGCGCTGCGTGGCTCGGGGCGTGCAGTGCTGCAGGCGCCGCCCGGCGCGGGCAAGACGACCCGGGTCCCTCTTGCAATGCATGCGGCGGGCCTGTGCAAAGGACGGATCGTCATGCTTGAGCCCCGCCGCCTTGCCGCGCGTGCGGCGGCAGAAAGGATGGCCGCCACGCTGGGCGAGCCCGTAGGTCAGACCGTGGGATACCGCATCCGGGGCGAGGCGAGGACGTCTGCCACCACCCGGATCGAGGTCGTGACCGAGGGCATCCTGACCCGGATGATCCAGTCCGACCCCGAGCTTTCGGGTATTGGCGCGGTCTTGTTCGACGAGTTCCACGAAAGATCGTTGAACGCCGACCTTGGCCTTGCCCTGACGTGGGAGGTGCGGGGCGCGCTTCGCCCGGACCTGATGGTGCTGGTGATGTCGGCGACGCTTGACGCCGAACCCGTTGCAGCACTTCTGGACGGTGCGCCGGTCATCACCTCGCAGGGACGGGCATTCCCCGTGGAAACCCGATGGCTGGACCGGCCGCTAGACCGCACGGTTAGGTTCGAGGCCGCAGTGGCATCGCTGGTAGAGCGCGCCGTGTCCGAAACCGATGGGGGCATCCTGGTCTTTCTGCCCGGCGAGGGAGAGATCCGCCGCGTCGAAGCGATGCTGCGGGACCGCTTGCCCGGCGATTGCACGATCCGCCCGCTGTTCGGTGCGATGGAATTCGGCGCGCAGCGTGCTGCGATCGCACCCGCGCCTTCGGGGCGCAAGGTCGTGCTGGCGACATCCATCGCGGAAACCTCGCTAACGATCGAGGACATCCGGGTCGTCGTCGACGCAGGGCGCGCGCGCCGTGCGCGCTTCGATCCTGCATCCGGCATGTCGCGGCTGGTGACCGAACGGGTGACGCGGGCCGAGGCGGAGCAGCGCCGGGGCCGCGCGGGGCGCGTGGCCGAAGGCGCCTGCTACCGGCTTTGGGCAAAGGGGGAGGAGGGCGCGCTGGCGGCCTTTCCGCCGGCCGAGATCGAGGCAGGCGACCTGACCGGCCTGGCGCTGGAACTGGCCCTCTGGGGCTCGGATGGGGCGGATCTGGCCTTCCTGACGCCGCCGCCTGCGCCCGCTTTGGCCGAGGCTCGGGCGTTGCTGCACGATCTGGGTGCGCTTGACGCGTCCGGTCGGATCACTGGGCACGGCCGGGCGTTGGCGGCGCTGCCGCTGCATCCGCGCCTGGGCCACATGCTGGTCGTCGGCGGACCTCAGGCGGCGCCATTGGCTGCGCTGCTGGCCGATCGTGACCCGCTGCGGGGGGCACCCGCGGATCTGACGCTAAGGCTGCAGGCCCTGCGCGATCCCAGGCGCTACGCTGACGATCATCCCTGGCCCGCGGACCGCGCCGCCATCGAGCGGATCGGAACAGAGGCGAGGCGGCTTGCGCGCCTGGCCCCGGCGGTCGCGGATCGTCCAAGCGATGCGCAATGCGCGGCTCTTGCCTATCCTGACCGCATCGGGCTGCGCCGCGCCGGCGAAGACCCGCGCTACGTCCTGTCCGGCGGCAAGGGGGCGGTGGTGGCCGATGGCGACGCCCTGGGTCGCGCGCGGCTTCTGGTCGCGACCGATCTGGACGGCGACCCGCGTGAGGCGCGCATCCGCCAGGGTGCCGCGATATCGGAAGCCGAGGTGCGGGAGCTGTTCGCCGACCTGATCGCCTGGACGGATGTCTGCGAATGGTCGCGGCGCGAGGGCAGGGTGATTGCGCGCCGGCAGGAGCGGATGGGTGCGCTGGTGCTGGCCGAACGCAACTGGACCGATGCGCCGGATGAGGCCGTGGCGCGCGCCGCGCTGGAGGGGCTGCGCCGCATCGGCCTGCCCATGAGCGACCCCGCGCGGCGCTTTCGCGCGCGGGTCGAGTTCCTGCGGCGCGAGGGCGCGGACCTGCCCGATTTCACGGATGAGGGGCTTCTGGAACGGGCGGAAGGCTGGATATTGCCCTACCTGCGGGGCAAGCGGAATGAGGCCGATCTTCGCGCGCTTGACCTGACCGATGCGCTGCGCGCCGCGCTGACATGGGAGGAGGCGCAGCTGGTGGACCGGCTCGCGCCGGGCAAATTCGAAAGCCCGCTGGGCCGTGCGGTTCCCATCGACTATGAGGGCGAACACCCCGCTATCGCTGTTCGCCTGCAAGAGTTGTTCGGCGTTACGGTGCACCCGACGGTCGGCCCCCGGCGCCACCCGCTCAGGATCACGCTGCTGTCGCCGGCGGGGCGGCCGGTGCAGGTGACGATGGACCTGCCCGGCTTCTGGGCGTCGAGTTATGCAGACGTTCGCAAGGACATGCGCGGCCAGTATCCCAAGCACCCCTGGCCCGAGGACCCCACGCAGGCCGAACCGACGCTCAGGGCCAAGCCGCGGGGAACCTAGGCGAGGCCATCAGACGCCCAGGCACCAGCGCAGGATCGCCTTTTGCGCATGAAGCCGGTTTTCGCTTTCGTCGAAGATCACGGATTGCGGGCCATCCATGACCTCGCTTGTCGCCTCTTCGTCGCGGTGGGCAGGCAGGCAATGCATGAAAAGCGCGTCAGGCTTCGCCTCGGCCATCATGCGGGCGTTGACCTGGTAGGGACGCAGCTGGTTGTGGCGCCGCTCGCGCGCGCTTTCGGGGTCGTGCATCGAAACCCAGGTGTCGGTGACGATGGCGTCGGCATCGCGCGCAGCCTCAAGCGGATCGCGCACGATCTCGATCCGGGATCCGCGCGAGCGGGCGAATTCCACGGCGCGCGGATCGGGGTCAAGCGTTTGTGGGCCGGTGAAGGTCAGGTCAAAGCCGAACTGGCCCGCCGCGTGAAGCCAGCTGGCGCAGACATTGTTGCCGTCGCCCGACCAGACGAACTTGCGCCCAGCGATCGGGCCGCGATGTTCCTCGTAGGTCACGATGTCGGCCATGATCTGGCAGGGGTGGGATGCATCGGTCAGGCCATTGATGACCGGCACCGTCGCGTGTTCGGCCATTTCGAGCAGCGTCGCTTCCTCGAACGTGCGCAACATGATCAGATCGACGAACCGCGACAGCACGCGCGCGGTGTCGGCAATGGATTCGCCGTGGCCAAGCTGCATTTCCTTGCCCGACAGGACCATCGTCTGTCCGCCCATCTGCCGCACGCCGACGTCGAAGGAAACGCGGGTCCGGGTCGAGGGCTTTTCGAAGATCAGAGCGATCATGCGACCCGACAGCGGGGTTTCGGAGTCGGTCGTACCCTTGGGAAGGCCGTCGCGCGCGGTCTTCATCGCGCGGGCCTGGTCGATCATCGCCCTCAGTTCGTCCCGGGAAGTCTTGTGGATATCAAGAAAGCTGCGCATGTCGGCTCCTTAGTCGGGCGGCCCGGGGCGCCTTCTGCCCCGAAACCCCCGCGATCGTACTACTGTGAAGAAGAAAGGCTCTGTTCGATCCGTGCCGCGGCGGCTTCCAGCCTGCCTGCAGCCTCTGCGATCTCCGCGTCGCTGATTGTCAGCGGGGGCAGAAGGCGCAGCGTGTTGTCGGCAGCGGCGACCGTCAGGATATGTTCGGCATAGCCCGCCGTGACCAGGTCCGCCGGCGCGACACGGCATTTCAGACCGATCATCAGCCCCTGGCCGCGAACGCCCTCGAACACGTCCGGGTGGCTTGCAACCAGGGCTTCTAGACGCTGGCGCAACAGGCCCGCCTTGCGTCCGACCTCGGCCAGGAAGTCCGGTTCCGATATGATTTCCAACACCTTGGCGCCGACGGCGCAGCCCAGCGGGTTGCCGCCGTAGGTCGATCCGTGGGTGCCCGGCGTCATGCCGGATGCCGCCTTTTCGGTTGCCAGGACCGCGCCCAGCGGGAAGCCGCCGCCGATCCCCTTGGCCACCATCATGATATCGGGCGTGACGCCCGCCCATTCGTGGGCGAAAAGCCGGCCCGTGCGGCCGACGCCGCACTGCACCTCGTCCATGATCAAAAGCGCGCCGGTGCGATCGCAGGCTTCGCGTATCCTGCGCAGGTCGGCGTCGGGCATTACGCGGATGCCGCCCTCACCTTGGATCGGCTCGACCATCACCGCGGCGGTCTTCGGGCCGATGGCCGCCTCGAAGGCGGCGATGTCGCCCCAGGGCAGCTGCCGGAAACCTGGCATCAGCGGGCCGAACCCCTTGACCATCTTCTCGGACCCGGCCGCCGCGATCGCGCCAGTCGAGCGGCCATGGAAGGCGCCCTCGAATGTCAGGATCTCGATCCGGTCGGCTTCGCCCTTTTCGTACCAGTACTTGCGCGCCATCTTGATGGCGAGTTCCGCGGTCTCGGTGCCCGAGTTCGTGAAAAACACGGTGTCGGCGAAGGTCTTGGCGACCAGAAGGTCCGCAAGACGCTCCTGTTCGGGAACCCGATAGACGTTGGACACATGCCAGAGCCGGCCCGCCTGTTCGGTCAGCGTCGCCACAAGCGCGGGGTTGGCGTGGCCAAGCGCGTTCACGGCGATCCCCGACCCAAGATCAAGGTATCGCGTGCCGTCCTCGGCGGTCAGCCAGCTGCCCTCGCCCTTCACGAAGGCGATGGGGGCGCGATTGTAGGTCGGCAGAACGGTCGGGATCATGGGAAGCTCCGGTCAAGGAAGGCCAAGGGGTGCCCGAGTGCGGGCGTCATGTCAACGATTTCAGAGGGGTGTGGCGCAAGGCCACGCGATGACCGGCCCTCAGGCGCGTCGCGCCGGGCGGCAAAGGGGGCGTGAGCAATGTCGGATCCCTAGGGTCATGCCAGCCCCTTAGCGATAATCCCGCGGATTGTCCACGGCCCAGGTCACGCCCATCGGTGCCGCACAAAACACTGACTTGAGCCTGGCTAAACACGACAATTAGCGCTGGCGGCGACAGAAGCCACAGAATTTCGTTGAAGATGCCGAATTTTTGCCAAGTTTTCCGGCATCCTCGGACTTCAGTAAAAAGGAGAATGCGTTGAACCGGAATTTACGAGCCGTCGCGGATGCCGACGATCCATCCGCAGAGATGCCTCCGCTTTCGGTGACGCTGGTTTTCGCCCCTTTCGAAAAGGTTCTGCCGACCGCCACCGGCATCCTCCGCGCGCGCCACGGTCAGGTTGCGCTGGCCGAGAATGTGCTGAGTACGCCCCAGACGCTGTTCGCCGCAGAACAGCAGATGACCGAGCGGTTGCGGAACAGGACCGGCGCCTGGGTGCTTGCGCACTGGCCCATCGTGCTGTCGGAGCCCTCGGACGCGGAAGGCATTACCCTGATCGAGGATTACGGGAACGCCTGGCTTGCTGCCGCAATCGCGCGCTTGCGGCCGGGCATCTCGGTTCTGTCCCTGCGCGGCGGCGTCTTGGGCGAAGCCGAGGATGTGCACCGCTTCACCTTGCGCCGCGGTTCCCGCGTTCTGCGGCGCGTCGAGAGCCGCCGGCACGAGGTGGACGACTGGCAGGTCGTCGCATCGGGGCGGGCGCAGCCGTTCGAAGAGGCTTTGGGCGGCGACGCCGCAACGCACAGGCTTGACCGCATGGCGCTCATGTCGCTGGCGAACGGCATGGGCGTCGATCTTTCGCGCACCCTTGACGCCCGTCGCGTCTTCAGATCATGCGCCTTGATCGTTCTGGACGACAAGAACCTCGAAGAGACCCGCCTGCCGACGCGGGTCGGGCAGTCGGTGATGGAAACGGCCTTGCGGCAAGGCTTCGGCCCGGCCGATGACGGAGCCGCCGCGATCGGCGGCGAGGCATTGACCGAGGCCGAAATCGGAACCGTCGAGGCCGAAGCGCAACGCGCGATCGGCCGGGCCAGAACGGTCGAAGAGCTTCGCGACGTCCTGCTTTCCGTCGCGGCGCTATCACAGCTGGGAGATACGGGCCGCCATCGGCTTGGATCGCTTTATTCCCTTGCCCTGGCGCGGGCCTACCGGCTGGACCTGGAAAGCCTGACGACGCGGCGTCTTGAACGGGACTGGCACGATGTCGTCGCCGGTACCGAATACGCGGTGTCGCGCGACATGATAGAAAGCGATCGCGCGAAGGCTCAGCGCAACCAGGTTCTGCGCCCACTGGTCCAGCGCCATGAAGCGATATGCCGCGCGGCGCAGACGCCCGAGGACCTGATGCCGATCCTTGAAGAGATCACCGGCAGCGCCCGGCCCGAGGTCGACGCCCGCTTCAGAGAGATGGCCCTTCTGGGCATGTGCAAGCGCGCGCGGGAACTTGACCCGGACGATCCCGTGACGGCGCGTCTTGCCGAGATGCTTCTGGAATGGCAGGCGGCCGCGCGCGAGCCGTCCGGCTGCGCCCCCAAGGCTGGCGAAAGGCCGCCGCGTCCCGCCAGGCGCACACGGCTTCTGGCAGCGCAATTGCTGCGCTGAGCCCGTAGCGCTTGAAACCTCCGCCGTCAGGTTGTATCTCAGTTCGTCCCGATTAGAATGGGGCCAACCGAAAATCGCCGGCCTGCCGGCACGAAGCCCGAGGGTCAGAGATGTCCTGGACCGACGAACGCGTCGAGACCTTGAAAAAGATGTGGTCGGAAGGCCAGTCCGCAAGCCAGATCGCCAAGGAACTTGGCGGCGTGACGCGCAATGCCGTGATCGGCAAGGTGCACAGGCTTGGTCTGTCCAACCGCGTCGGTGCCGCCCCTGTGCCCGAGGCAAAGCCGAAGGCTGCCGCGACGCCGGTTCGCAACGATGCACCCCCGGCCGCCGAGGCGACGAAACCCTCTGCGGCCGCGCGCGCTGAGCCCAAGCCCGCACCCCGGGCCGTGGAGCCGGCGCCCCAGCCAGCGGCGCAGACGACCGCGCCGGCTGTCCGAAAACCGATCGTTCCGGCCGGGCAGCCGCTTCCCCCGCAGCCCTCGGTCGGCGAGATCAGCCCCGAGGCCCTGGCCTCGGTGCGAGAGGTCGAAAAGCGCGCCCGCAAGCTGACGCTGATGGAACTGACCGAGCGGACCTGCAAATGGCCGATCGGCGATCCGGCGACGGCTGATTTCTGGTTCTGCGGTCTGCCGGCGCAACCTGGCAAGCCCTATTGCGAAGCGCATGTGGGCGTCGCGTTCCAGCCGATGAGCGCGCGGCGCGACCGCCGCCGCTGATCTTCGGCCGCCGTGGCCTGACCCCCTTTCCAGCCTCGGTTCGTGCCGCTACCATCCGCGGCGCGCGAAGGAGCTTTGCATGTCTGCCATGATCGAGGTCCGCGACCTCTCGAAGACCTATGCCAGTGGCACATCGGCACTGTCAGGAGTGTCGCTTGATATCCGCGAAGGCGAGATCCTGGCGTTGCTGGGTCCGAATGGTGCCGGAAAGACCACATTCATTTCAATCCTTTGCGGCCTGGTGACGCCGTCTGGCGGGAAGGTGACCGTCGGTGGCCATGATATCCTGCGCGACTACCGCGCCGCGCGCGCGCTGATCGGCCTTGTGCCGCAGGAAATCGCGTTGGAATACTTTGAAACGGTCATCAATACCGTCCGATTTTCGCGCGGCCTCTACGGCAAGCCGGCCGATGACGCCTATCTGGAACGGATACTCAGGGCACTGGCGCTTTGGGACAAGCGAGACGCGAAACTGAAAGAGCTTTCGGGGGGAATGAAGCGCCGGGTGCTGATTGCCAAGGCGCTGTCGCACGGCCCGCGCATCCTTTTTCTGGACGAGCCGACCGCCGGGGTCGACGTGAATCTGAGGCGCGAGATGTGGGAGGTCGTCCGCGGGCTGAAGTCCGAGGGCGTGACCATCATCTTGACCACCCATTACCTGGAAGAAGCCGAGGAAATGGCCGACAGGGTGGGCATCATCGACAAGGGGCGTCTGCTTCTGGTGCGCGACAAGTCCGACCTGATGCACGAATTCGGACGCAAGGTGCTGACGGTAGAGCTGACGGAACCGATCACCGCATTGCCGCCCGCCCTGTCCAGTCTCGAACTTTCGTCGGACGGTCTCAGGGCGAGCTATCGCTATGACGCGCATGCGGATCGGACGGGGATCGCGCGGCTTCTGGCCAGTTTCGCGGCCGAGGGGATCAGCGTGCGTGACGTCGCCACCGAGCAATCCTCGCTTGAGGACGTATTCTTGCGGCTGGTGAGGGACCTCGCATGAACTGGCGGTCGATCCTGACGATCTTCAACTTCGAGATGGCGCGGTTCTGGCGGACCCCATGGGAATCGCTGGCCGCGCCGGTGGTGTCCACTGTGCTCTACTTCGTCGTCTTCGGGGCGGCGATCGGCACGCGCATCCAGTCGGTGGACGACATCAGCTATGGCGCATTCATCGTTCCGGGACTGATCATCCTGACGGTTTTGCAGCAGTCTCTGGCCAACGCCTCGAACGCGATCTTCATGCGAAAGTTCGTCGGAACAATACACGAGATCCTTGCAGCCCCGATATCCTTCATCGAGGTCGTCGCGGGGTTCGTGGGGGCGGCTGCGCTGAAGTCGGTGATCATCGCGATCGTGATCTACCTGACGGCATTGCTGTTCGTCGATCTGCCGCTTGTTCACCCCGTGCTCGCGCTGGCGCTGCTGATCCTGACATCCTTCGGATTTGCGCTCTGGGGCTTCCTGATGGGGATATGGGCCAAGGATTGGCAGCAGCTGCAGTTCATTCCAATGATGGTCATCACGCCGCTGGTCTTCCTTGGCGGCGCCTTCTACTCTGCCTCGATGCTGCCGCCGTTCTGGGAGGGCGTGGCCAAGCTCAACCCGGTGCTCTACCTTGTTTCGGGCTTTCGCTGGACGTTCTTCGGCATGGCCGATGTGCCGATCCTTTCCTCGATCATCGCGCTGGCGATCTTTCTGGGGCTTGGTTTCGTCGCGGTATGGGCGATTTTCCGGACAGGCTGGCGGCTTCGTCCCTGACATCCAAACTGGCCGCTTCGGCGCTGTTCCCAAGCCGAAAACCCGCCGAAACGAATCACCTGGAGCACGCAAAACGACGCCGCCCGGCTGATTTGACTAAGCCAATTTCTGCCGCGCCATGGCGCAATTGGCGGTCGTCTGGACTGCTACCTGTCTAGAAAGCGGGAACAAAAACGCTCTGCTTGGCGCATTCGTTGCAATTTCGCAACAAGGGTGGACAGTCTTGCCAACTTGCGCTAATCCGCCGCCAGTCATTGCCTGGGGGCCATGGCTCGTCGAAGCAATTCGGGAAACTACCAATGACAGTGCTGATGCGCTGGGCGGCTCCAGTCGTCCTGCTCTTCGGACTTGCCGGAGGCGTTCAAGCCGAGATGACGGTGAGCCAGTCGAACGATCCGGACGGATCCATTGATGTGCACATGACGGCGCTTCTGGGGCAGGAGCGTGCCGCGTTGAGCACGCTCACTTCAAGCGACGTGGCCGCGATCGCGACCGCGCCGATGAAGCCCGGAAAGTCCAAGGGCAAGGCTGTGATGTCCTACGACGGCACCTGGCTTGCCGCGCTTCCGCGGCCCGAATCCAGCGACGAACTCGATTGTCTGGCGCAGGCGCTCTACTTCGAGGCGAGGGGCGAGTCGATCAAGGGCCAGGCCGCGGTGGCCGAGGTCATCCTGAACCGGGTCGATAGCCCGTCGTTTCCCAAGACCGTCTGCGCGGTGGTGAACCAGGGCGGCAACGGCGGATGCCAGTTTTCCTACACATGCGACGGGCGTGCCGAGGTGGTCGCTGAACCCGAGGCGTGGAAACGTTCGGCCAAGATCGCGGGCGCGATGCTGGATGGCGCGCCGCGGATTCTGACCGAAGGTGCTACCTATTTCCACACCCCGCAGGTTTCCCCGTCGTGGTCCAAGCGGTTCGAACTGACCGCAACCATCGGGGCGCACCTGTTCTACCGCGCCCCGATCGTCACGGCGCTGAACTGATCTCTGGCGTCGCGTCCGTGCTGCCCATTCGTGTCCGGTCCCGCTAGCATGGGAAAACCTTGAGGGACGGAACATGACGGACGACATCGCCCAGGCCTTTGACCACCCGGAGGCGCGATCCCGCGCTACTGCGACGCTCGCGGACAGGCTTTCCCTGCGCGATTTCATCGTATCGGCGGACATAGGCGCGTTTCAGGAAGAACGCGGCGCCGAGCAGCGTCTGCGCTTCAACATCGTCGTTGAAATTGCGCCTCTGCCCGAAGGGCTGGATGATGATGTCGACCAGATCCTGTCGTACGATCGGCTGATCGAGGCCGTCGAGGCAGAGTTGGCGCGCGAAAGGCTCAACCTTCTGGAGACCTTGGCCGACGGCGTGGCGGCGCGCATCCTTGCCGAACCGCAGGCGCAAAGGGTCTTTGTGCGGATCGAGAAGCTGGATCGCGGCCCCTTCGCGCTTGGTGTCGAAATTGTGCGGGAGGCAGCGGACAGTCCTGTCGACGAAGCGCCTGCCCCGCATCCCGTCGTCATCCATTTCGGGGCGGACGCCCTGATGGCAACCGATCTGGCGGCGCGTTTGGAAAGCCACATGGACGCAGCCAGCCCGGTCGTTGTCACGCTGGGCCTGCCGCCCGAACCGCGACCGGCCGCTGCGACCGAGGACGCGCGCCGCCGCATCGCGCTTCTGGCGATTGAACAGAACGCCTGGGCATTTGCCGCACGCGATCCACGGCTCAAGGTAGTGGCCTCGCGCACCGAGCTCGACTGGGCGATGCGCCACGGCCGCACCGCCGTCTGGGCGCCTTCGAAGCTGGTGCTGGATACGCCGGGTGCGCCGCTTGCGTCGGCCGAGGATGGCGCCGCGCTCGCCGTCTGGCTGGCCGAGACGCTGGAGGCACGCCAGCTTGTCGTTCACGGCAGTGTCACCATCCCGGCGGGAAGCCGCGTGCCCGTACAGCGCCGCTGACAGCCGCCTTGCCAATCGCAACGCTTCGTCGGAAAACCGCGCCATGGAATACTTTCGACCAATCGCGATGACCGATCCCGCCCGACCCGAGGGCGCCTTGACCCTTGCCGGGGGCTGGTGCTGGTTCGACAGGGTCGAGGTGCTGACGCGGCAGGGACCGCGCGGCATGATCCCAGCCAGCGAATTGCCCCCTGAGGCCAAGGCGGCGCTGACCGATCCGCGCCCCGATTTTCTTGGGATGGGCTTGGACCGGCCAAGGATCATGGGCGTCCTGAACGTGACGCCCGACAGCTTCTCTGACGGGGGGCTTTTCGCCGAAGCGGCCGCCGCGCGGGCGCACGGCCTGGCGATGGTGACGGCAGGCGCCGACCTGATCGACATCGGAGGGGAAAGCACTCGGCCCGGCGCAGCCGATGTCCCGCTTGCAGAAGAGACCGACCGAACGGTGCCGGTGATTTCCGCGCTGAGGCAGGCAGGGATAACCACGCCCATCTCGATCGACACGCGCAAGGCGCCTGTCGCCTGCGCGGCGCTGAACGCCGGGGCCTCGATGGTCAACGACGTCTCGGCCTTTGCCTATGACGCGGCCCTTGGCCATCTGGTTGCCGCGCGCGAGGTGCCGGTCTGCCTGATGCATGCCCTGGGCGTGCCCGCCACGATGCAGGACGACCCGCGCTATGCCGACGTGCTGCTTGACGTCTACGACTATCTTGCCGAGTGCGTGCGAGAGGCGGAGTCGGTCGGAATTCCCCGCGCGCGCATCCTTGTCGATCCCGGTATCGGCTTTGGCAAGACGCTGGAACACAACGTGGCGCTTCTGAGGGGGCTGTCGCTTTTCCATGGGCTTGGATGCGGCGTTCTGCTGGGCGCCTCGCGCAAGCGTTTCATCGGCACGTTGGGCGGTGCCGATGCCGCCGCCGATCGAGGACCGGGCACGATCGCGGTCACGCTTTCGGGTATTGCCCAGGGTGTGCAGTGGCACAGGGTGCATGATATCAAAGAAACAAGGCAGGCCATCCGGCTCTGGCAGGCGGTGACGGCGGGAGACATGCAATGACGCGCAAGCTTTTCGGAACCGACGGGGTCAGGGGCACGGCAAACACCCATCCCATGACTGCCGAGATGGCCTTGCGGCTCGGTGCGGCAGCCGGGCGCTATTTCCGCACCGACGGGCGCAACCGCCACCGTGTCGTCATCGGCAAGGACACGCGGCTGTCGGGCTACATGCTGGAAAACGCGCTGACCGCGGGTCTGACCTCAACCGGGATGAACGTGCTGCTGCTCGGTCCGGTGCCAACGCCCGCCGTGGGTTTCCTGACCCGTTCGATGCGGGCCGAGTTCGGGATCATGATTTCGGCCAGCCACAATCCCGCGCATGACAACGGCATCAAGTTCTTCGGCCCGGACGGCTTCAAGCTGTCTGACGAGGCCGAGGCGAAGATCGAATCCATCGTCGCGGGGCAGATCGAACCGGCCCAACCGCAGAACATCGGGCGTGCGAAACGCATCGACGACGGACTGGGGCGGTACGTCGAATACGCCAAGACGACCTTCCCGGCGCGAGGGCAGCTATCGGGCCTGAAGGTGGTCATCGACTGTGCCAATGGTGCTGCCTACAAGGCGGCGCCCGAGGTTCTCTGGGAGCTTGGGGCCGAGGTCATTCCAGTCGGCGTGGCTCCGAACGGTCTGAACATCAACGATGGATGTGGCTCGACCAACACCCGCACGGCGGCCGAGGCGGTCGTGGCGCACGGGGCCGATCTTGGCATCAGCCTGGACGGCGACGCGGACCGGGTGATGATCCTGGATGAAGCCGGGCAGGTTGCCGACGGGGATCAGATCATGGCGCTGTTCGCGCGCCGGTGGGCCGAAGCCGGTCGGCTTCGCGGCGGTGCGCTGGTCGCGACGGTGATGTCGAACCTCGGGCTCGAACGGTTCCTGGGCGGGCAGGGATTACGGCTTGAGCGCACGGCGGTTGGCGACCGCTACGTTGTGGAACGGATGCGGGAAGGCGGCTTCAACCTGGGCGGAGAGCAGTCGGGGCACATCGTCATGACGGACTACGCGACAACCGGCGACGGGCTGATCGCGGGCTTGCAGTTCCTGGCTGCGATGGCAGAGACCGGCAAGAAGGCGTCCGAGCTTGTGCGTCAGTTCGAGACCGTGCCCCAGATGTTGAAGAATGTGCGCTATGCGGCCGGGCAGGAGCCTTTGGCCGCCGATAATGTGCGAAAAGTGATCGGAGAGGCAGAGGCGCGGCTGAACGGATCGGGCCGTCTCCTGATCCGAAAGTCGGGGACGGAGCCCCTGATCCGCGTCATGGCCGAATGCGAGGACGAAGCACTTCTGGCCGATGTGGTCGGCGGGATCGTCGCGGCGGTGGAAGATGCGGTCTAGCGGCGCGCGATAGCGCGGGGTTGCGCGCGTTCGTCCGCGCCCTTCCGCCGGTCAGTGGAGGCGCAGATGCGGCGGAATGAGCGCCAGAAGCTCGCCGGTCTTCGGGTCGAAATGGGCCCCGACATTGGCGGACGTCAGCGCGCGGTCGAAGGCGTTTGCATTCCTGTTCCAGCGGACCCGGTCGGGCTTCGACTTCGTCCAGAACTCGTTGTCGTCGTTAACGACCGTCATCGTCTTCGGCGCGCGTGGCAGGGCGGCACTGAGCAGAAGGACCAGCGTGGCTTGCACGAGATACGCTTGGCCGATCGGGTGCATGTTTGCGATCCGTGTCTGGACCGTTTGCCGGGTCAGGCTGCCGAGAAGCGGAAGCGCCCCGAGATTGGCGCGCGACAGGCCGAAGCGCTGCCACTTCTGTTGCATGTTGTAGGAATAGGCTATGTTCCCGGCCACGACGAGAAGGGCGGTCAGGACAATGGCTTGCCGCAGACCGGGCACCGTAAGGTGGACGCGCGTGAATTCGTCCGCCAGGGCGCGCACCTCCTTGTCGCGTTCGTTCGCGAACGCCGGGTTGGGGCGGAATGCACAGCTCGCACCGGCGGCGACAAGGCCGGTGCCAAATGCCCTTCGGTCCATCTTCCCCTCCTGACTTGTTGAGGGGAAAAGCCTACCATCGCTTCGGGTGCGGACAAAGGAAAAGCCTGCCGGGCGCGACACGCGCCTCCCGGCAGGTAAGTCAGCAGGTCGTGCGGATCAGTTCCGCGACTTGTCCACCATCTTGCCCTTGGAGATCCAGGGCATCATGGCGCGCAGCTTTTCACCGACCTTCTCGATCTGGTGCTCGTCGTTGATCCGGCGGGTCGCCTTGAAGAACGGCTGGCCGACAGCGTTTTCCTGCATGAAGTCACGGACGAACTTGCCGGTCTGAATATCGGACAGAACCGCCTTCATCCGCGCCTTGGTCTCGTCGTAGGGCAGGATGCGCGGACCGGAGACATACTCGCCATACTCGGCCGTGTTCGAGATCGAGTAGTTCATGTTGGCGATGCCGCCTTCGTAGATCAGGTCCACGATCAGCTTCACTTCGTGCAGGCACTCGAAATAGGCCATTTCCGGCTCGTAGCCGGCTTCGACCAGGGTCTCGAAGCCCATGCGGATCAGTTCGACCAGGCCGCCGCAAAGCACGGCCTGCTCACCGAAGAGGTCGGTTTCGCATTCCTGGCGGAAGTTGGTTTCGATGATGCCGGAACGGCCGCCGCCGATGGCGGAGCAGTAGGACAGGCCGATTTCCATGGCCTTGCCGGTCGCGTCCTGATGGACCGCGACGAGGCAGGGGACGCCGCCGCCCTTGGTGTATTCGCCACGCACGGTGTGGCCGGGGCCCTTCGGTGCCATCATGATGACGTCGACGCCGGGCTTCGGCTCGATCAGGCCGAAATGCACGTTCAGACCGTGGGCGAAGGCGATCGCCGCGCCCTCGCGCAGGTTGTCGTGGACGTATTTCTTGTAGGTTTCAGCCTGAAGCTCGTCCGGCATGGTAAACATGATCACGTCGCACCAGGCGGCCGCCTCGGCGATGCCCATGACCTTGAGACCTTCCTTTTCGCACTTTGCGGCGGAAGCCGAGCCTTCGCGCAGCGCGATGACCACGTTCTTGGCGCCGGAGTCGCGAAGGTTCAGCGCATGGGCATGGCCCTGCGAGCCGTAGCCAAGGATGGCGACCTTCTTGTCCTTGATCAGGTTGATATCGCAATCGCGATCGTAATAGACGCGCATGATGCATTCCTTTCTTGGTTTCTGGCGGCGAGCATACGGACTTCGGCGCGAATTACCGTGCAAAAATTGACTAGTTTCGGCTATTGTGCAAAGAACAATGCTCATAAGTCTGCAAATACGAAAAAAGAATGCAGTTGGACGATACCGATAGGCGCATCCTGCGGCAGCTGCTGGCCGATCCCACTCTCGCGACTGCCGATCTGGCCGAGCGCGCCGGAGTGACGGCCGCAACCTGCTGGCGGAGGCTGGAAAGGCTGACCGCCGCGGGCGTCCTGAAGGGGCAGCACGCGGTGATCGACTGGCGCGCGCTTGGCTGGGCGGTCGAGGTTTCGCTGCGCTTCACGCTGGACAAGACCAATCCGCGCGCCTTCGACGAATTCCTGGCCGCCGCGCGCGACGTGCCAGAGGTGATCGAGATCCAGACCTTCCTTGGACGGGTCGACGTGCGCTTGAACGTCATCGCGCGCGATATGGGGCATTACCAACTGGTCTATCGCGACCGGATCCTGACGCTGCCGCATATCTCCGACATCGAAAGCCTGATGCTGGTTTCCACGATCAAGGAAACGGGGAGCGTGCCATTGTGATCGAGCTTGATGACATCGACCGCGCGATCCTGCGGGAGTTGGTCGCGGACGCCACGCAAAGTGCGGGTGCGATCGGCCGGCAGCTAGGGTTGTCGCAACCTGCGACCTGGCGGCGGATCCGGCGGCTTGAGCAGGCGGGCGTGTTGGCGGGGCGGCGCATTGACCTTGACACCGAGGCGCTTGGCTTCGGCGTGACGGTCTTCCTTGGTGTGAAGCTTGCGGCGAAGGGGCGCGTGAGCCTTGAGGATTTCGAACGTGCCGCGACAGCGATTCCCGAAGTGCAGACAGTCCAGCATGTGCTGGGCCTTTACGACTACCGGCTGCGCGTGACCGCCCGGGACCTTGCGGACTTCGAGCGCGTGCTGAGGCGCCGGATCATGACGCTGCCCGGCGTGGGAAACGTCGAGGCAAACGTGCTGCTTAGCGAGGAAAGACGCCCCGGTCCCCTGGGCTGATGCCCAAAACCGTCATGCTCTGTCGTGAAATCCTTGGCCTTTCCGGCCATCCTGCGCTACCGCAGGACCAAGAGAGACAGGAGGATTTTATGCCCGCGCTGCTGCCCCACATCGATCCCGACGGTTTGGAAGAATTCTCGGTGGTCTTCACTGACCGTTCGCTCAACCACATGAGCAAGCAGTTTCAGGGCGTGATGCGCGACATCTCGGCCATGCTGAAAGATGTCTACAACGCCGACGCGGTGGCCCTTGTGCCGGGCGGCGGGACCTATGCCATGGAATCTGTGGCGCGCCAGTTCGCGGGTGGAAAAAGGGCACTGATCGTCCGCAACGGCTGGTTCTCTTACCGCTGGACCCAGATCTTCGAGGCGGGCGGATTTGCCGCGGAAACCCATGTCGCCATGGCGCGCCGCGCCGGAAACGAGGTTCAGGCGCCCTTTGCCCCGGCCCCGATCGAAGAGGTCGCGGCCAAGATCGCCGAGGTAAGGCCCGACGTCGTCTTCGCTCCGCATGTCGAAACGGCAAGCGGCATGATCCTGCCCGACGACTATCTCAGGGCATTGGCGCAAGCCGCGCACGAGGTGGGTGCGCTTTTCGTGCTGGATTGCATCGCCTCTGGCTGCATATGGGTCGACATGCAAGGGATCGGAGTCGATGTACTGATCTCCGCCCCGCAAAAAGGATGGTCGGCATCGCCGTCCGCGGGTCTGGTGATGATGAGCGCCGAGGCCGAAAAGCGGATGGAGGCGACGGTTTCGAACAGCTTCGCACTCGATCTCAAGAAGTGGCGCGCGATCATGACTGCGTATGAGGGCGGCGGACACGCCTATCATGCGACCATGCCGACGGACGCGCTCAAGGCGTTCCGCGATACGATGCTGGAAACCAGGGATTACGGATTCGAGCGGCTTCGCGCAGCGCAGTGGGCGCTTGGCGACGCGGTTCGGGCGGACCTTGCCGCCCGTGGTATCCGTTCGGTCGCGGCCGAGGGTTTCGGGGCGCCCGGTGTCGTTGTCAGTTTCACCGACGATCCCGACATCCAGACCGGCAAGAAATTCGCGGCCCAAGGGGTGCAGATCGCCGCCGGCGTGCCGTTGCAGGTTGGGGAAGGCGACAGCTACCGCAGTTTCCGCATCGGCCTTTTCGGCCTGGACAAGCTTTACGACGTCGAAGCGACCGTCGCGCGCGTCCGGCGCGCGCTGGACGAGGCCTTGGGCTAAGCAAGGAGGGCCCGGCTGCCCTAGCGCATGCCGAGCCCAGCCTTCATCAGGGTCTTGCGCACGGGGGCCAGCGAATAAAGCGCGTTCAAAGCCCCGGCGCGCAGGTCGCGCAGGGGGCGCGGCGACAGCATGGACGTGCGGTTCAGAAGGTCGATCCCCGTCACGCGCGCCTTGACCTCGGGCCAGCGTCGACGGTTGTAGGCCGACAGCATCGCGCGTTCACCCAGCCGATCCGGCGCTGTGGCCGCAAGGTCCAGCAGGCAGGCCAGATCCGCAAGCGACATGTTCAAGCCCTGTGCGCCGATGGGCGGCACCACATGGGCCGCTTCGGCGATCAGCGCCGTCCGTTCAGCTTCGAACCTGTCGGCGATCTGGGCGATCATCGGCCAGACCGATCGGCGGGTGACCAGCTTCAGCGGCCCGAACAGTCCGGCCGAACGCGTGAACATCTCTGCCTCGAATTCAGGGAGGGGCAGGGTGGCCAGGCGTTCCGCCTCTGGTCCGCGCTCCATCCAGACGACGGCGGAACAGGGCTTCCCTTCCCGATCCGGAAGCGGCACCAGCGTGAAGGGTCCCCCGGTCCTGTGAACCTCGGTCGAGACGTTCTGATGCGGGATTGGGTGGGTCACCGCGAAGGCCAGCGCCTTTTGCCCGTAGCGCATCGTCTTGACGCCGATGCCCACCGCCGCGCGCACCGGGCTGGCGCGACCATCGGCGGCGACAAGCAGTCGGGCCGCGACCTGCGTTCCGTCCGACAGGGCAATCCGCGCCTCGCTTTCTCGGGTCAGGACTGTCCGCGTCGACACGCCGGGGCGGAATTCGACATTCGGAAGCTCTGCCAGGCGGGCGACCATTTCCCGGCGCAGAAGCCAGTTCGGGAAATTCCAGCCAAACGGTTCATCCCCGATTTCCGAGGCATCGAAATCCCTGACGATACGGGGTTCGGGAACTTCGCCCCCGGCATCGACGATCCGCATGACCTTCAACGCGGCGGCATGGGGGGCAAGCTGATCCCAAAGGCCCGCCTGCTCAAGCACCTTGCGCGCCGGTTGCAGAAAGGCCGTCGTTCGCATGTCGGCGCCTGCGGCATCCGCCTCGGTTACCGGGGGGGCGGGGTCGACGCAAATGACGGAAAAACCCGCCGAACCGAAGGCCGATGCGGCGGTCAGCCCCGCCACGCCGCCACCGGAAATCAGGATGTCTATCGCCTGGGCCTGCATATCATGCTCCTTTGGGCGCATGATATGCGGTCCCGCGCCGGAGGGCCAAGCGACATTCCGTCCCGAGCGCTACTTTCCAAGGGTGATCAGGATCAGCGTGACAAACATCACCGGCACCATCGCCAACGCCGTCATCGCCAAAGCCACGAGCCCCCAGGTCTGAACCGCCAGAACCATCACGGTCACCAGGATGACCAGCGCGTACCAGATGGTGTCGGGGTCGCCGTAGGCGATGTCAAAGGCGATCCATCCCAGGACCGGGATGTGGTGAAACCAGGACCGAACGGGGCGGCCCGAGGAAATCGGCATGTCAGTCATCGTAAACTCCTGTTCGCGGCGTCGACTTAAGGTCGAGGGCGCAGGAACACGAGAAGACGTATCGCCGCAGGGCTCAGACAAGCCGGGCCAGAAACGCGGCCAGATCGTCAGTGTGGTGGTGGATATGCGGCGCGGGATCAGGTTGCGGCGCCACGTGCACGGTGCGCATTCCCATCGCATGAGGCTCGGTCAGGTTGCGCGGATCGTCCTCGAACATGGCGGCGCGCATGGGGTCAATGCCGTCGTGGCCAAAGACCGCCTCGAAGGCGCCGCGTTCCGGCTTGGGGCGGAAGCCCGCGTGTTCCACGCCGTAGACGGCATCGAATACGCCCTCAAGTCCGCGCGCGGCGATCACCCGCTCGGCGTAGGGGCGACTGCCGTTGGTATAGACGATGCGGCGGCCGGGCAGCGCGGCGATGGCCTGTCGCAGCGCAGCGTCCGGCGCCAGCGCGTCCAGCGAAATTTCGTGAACCTCGGTCAGATAGGGGGCGGGATCCACGCCGTGTTCCGTCATCAGCCCCGCCAGGGTCGTGCCATAGCGCGCCCAGTAATGGCGCCTAAGGCGGTCCGCTTCGTCCCGCGCCACGCCGAGCGACTGCATGACATATGTGGTCATACGCACTTCGATCTGATCGAAAAGCCGCGCTTCCGGGGGGTATAGCGTGTTGTCCAGGTCGAAAACCCAGCAGGTCACATGGGCAAAGGCAGAAGCGGGCATGTCGGCAATCACATCGTGTCGAACCAGGGCATTTGTCTCATGCGGCGGGGCAGGGGGCAAGGCCGCCAGGCCCATGCGGCAGCGAAGCCTCTTGCTTAGGGGGGGCGATGCGCCCTAGGTTTGCGCCTTGTTCACTACGGCCAGGACATGCGGATGCAGAAAGATGCCTATACCCTGATCCTCGAAGCGATCGAGGGCGGGACCTACCGTCCGGGCGATCGCCTGGTTGAATCCGAACTGGCCGAGAGACTTGGCGTGTCGCGCACCCCGGTTCGGGAGGCGCTTCAGCGTCTGGAAACGCAGTCGATGCTGACGCGGGACGGGCGGTCGCTGATCGTGGCCTCTCTGGATCACAACCAGTTGGCCGAGCTTTACGTCGTGCGCGCCGAGCTTGAAGGCCTGGCTGCGCGGTTGGCCGCCAAGCACGCGACCGAAGAGGAGATTCGCGTGCTTGAGGACATGATTGATGAAGACCGCGCGCATCTTAGCGATCCCGAGGCGCTGTCACGCGCCAACCGGCGCTTTCACAAGCAGATTCACCTTGCTTCCCACAACCGCTACCTGGTGCAGCAGCTTGGGCTGGTCCACCGCTCCATGGCGCTTCTGGCGACGACGTCGCTTGCGGCGGAAGGACGGGGCGAGGCGGCTCTGGCCGAGCATGACGCCATCGTGAGCGCGATTGCCAACGGGGATGAGATCGGCGCGCAGACTGCGCTGCGCGCGCATATCTCGAAAGCGTTCGAAACACGGCTCAAGCTTGACGCGGCCTCTCAGCGCAGGGAGAGCGACGCCTAAGGCACCGCCGGCGCGTCCTAGACCTCGACCGGTTCGGGAACGATAAAGTTGCGCTGGATGTCCACGAACAGATCGCCCGAAAGGTCCGTGCGCGTCTGGGCCCAGTCCTCCCCATCCCGGACCGCGTCGTGAAGGGCGCGCTGCGCCACGAATCTTTGCAGGATCTCGTCCGAGGCGACCGTGATCCAGCCAAAGGTCAACTGGTCGCCGGCGGCGTCGATCAAGCGCAGTTCCGCGCCCGCTTGCAGGATATTTCCTGGCCGGGTCTGCAAAACCACCAGCTTCACCGTCTCGATCGCGACATCGTCAAGGCCCGCGTCCGCGATGACGATCTTCTCTCGGACCGCGGGCCATCCGAATGTAAGCCTGGCCTTCAGGGCGCGCCCGATGTCGCGCGCGGCCTCGCCCGCCTTGTCGCCGTAGGCCAGCGCGAAGTCGTCGGCCGCCTTTGCGATTTCGGCATCCCACTGGGCAAGCGCCGCGATCGGGCGCGCAGAGATCCAGATCCCGGCCTTGCCGTCAAGGTAGTTGAAATCGGGTTCCGGCCTGAATTCGGTCGCGCAGCTTGAACAGGGTTTCACCTGAAAGCGCTGCTCTAGGATGGCGGTCTTCAGGTCTGGGCGCCGGTCGGCATTGACGCTCTGGAAGATGTCCATCTCGTTTGCCGTCCCACAGTTGGGACAGGCCACGGACAGTGTGGTAAACATCGACATGGCGTGATCCTTTCACTGTGTCAGAGGGTCGACAGCCACTTGGCAGCCGGATGCTTGGGGTTGAGCTTGCCGGTGTGATAGGCCGCATACAGTTCCGAGAACCACTCGCCCGGTGCTCGGAACTGGTAGCCTGTAACGCCTTGCCTGCGCGAACCTGCGTCATACGAAACCCACGTGTCACCGTAGGCTTCATGGTAGACCTTTCCGCCTATCGCATAGTCGCTTGAGGCACGCTTGTTGTCCCAGGGTTTGCTGCCAGTCGACATTGCCTTGTACCAGTTGTCCACATTCTGCTTCCGAGCGCTCCAGGCGGTTGCGCCGTTGGGATTCTCCTTCAGTTCTTCCGGCATCTCCGGATCTTCTGGTGCACCACCCGAGATCAAGCGCTCGACGTAGAACTCGTCGTACTTGTATTCGGCGGCTACCGCCTTCGCGATTGGCCTGATGTCACCTCCATATTCGGTCCAGCCACCGAATGCCGCATTACCTGCCTTGCCCTTCATGAACCCCTTCGCATCATCCACCGCGTGTCCGATCTCATGCAGGGTCGTCCAGGTTCCGTAGGTTGGCTGAGGCTTTTCGGTGTCGGGAACGCAAACGCAGTCAGGCTCGATGTCCTCGAGCTTGTCGGGGTCGCTGAGGCTTGAGCCCCAGTCCATGGCGCCACCCAAGCCCATTACGACCTGGCGCTTGCCGGACTGGTAGAAGGAATCGTAAACACCGACTTGTTCGACCTCATCAAAACGAAGAAGGCTTTCATTGAGCTTGGTGTGAGCATCAGGAACTTTGGTCATCATCTTGTAATATTTAAGCAAATTTGGCGCGGGCCCGGTAAGTGACGCCTTGCCGCCACCGGCTTCCATTTGCGCCTTGGTATCGAATACTCCAACCTCCATGTCGAAGCGGGCGCCCAGCAAGGCCATCATGACTTCCTGCGTCACGTCGTTCGGGCCAAGCTGCTCGATCAGACCATCCAGCATTCGCTGGCCGTTTGGTTGCGCGATGATGTCCAGAACTTCCTGTTTGGTCGGCGGCGTCCCGGCCTTTGCCTTCGCAGCGATGTTGATGCTGGCGACCTCTGCCATCACACCGTCAAGCGCACCCTTGGCCTTTGCGGGTTCAAGCCCCTTGGAAAACTCCTCTGCCCGAAGCATCGCGTCGTTGATGCGGCCCTGGGCCCCCGGCTTGTCGGGGAAGTTCTGCTTCAGCGCCTTGTCTGCTTCGGATTTCACCTCGGCGCGACGGATGAGATAGACCTCCTGGCCGTCCGCCAACATGCGCGCGCGGTCCAGTGCGGCCTCTGCCCGGTCCAGCATTCCCGTCGCGGCGTCATTGCCCTTTTCGGCGGCTTCGCGGCCCTGTTTGGCGGTTTCCAACGCGGTCTTCAGGCTGGTTTCGGCGTACTTCGCCTGGCCGTGCGTGTCGCGCAGGTTTGTTATCCGATCGATCAGCCTGTCCGCGCGCGTCATCAGCGCGTCGACGATATCGGCCAGTCGCCGGGCGCCGCTGGCCAGTTCGGCCAGTTCCTTAAGATGACTGCGGGCGGTATCGTCGTCAAAGTTTTCAACGCCCTCGTCGGCAGCCTTGTGGCGCCGCTTCAAGTCCGCAATCGCTTCGGCGATCTGGGCCGCGCGGGGATGCGCCTCGAGCGACTTTATCAGCGCCTCGGCCTGAGAGATGATCCGTTCGGGCGGCTCGCTGCCGACGGCTTCCTCAAGCCTCGTGAACGGAGCACCCGCCGCCGCGTTCTCGGCGGCGGCCTTGCACATGTCGGGAATGAGATCCAGGCGCGCGACGGCTTGGGCGTATTTGCGAACGCCGGCAAGCGCCTCTGCCTGCGCGAAGACCGACCGCGCCTCGGCGATCTGACCAAGGGCGAACTTGCCCTGAGGATGGCTGGCAAGCGCGCTGATCGCTTCACTTGCCGTCTTGGCCGCAGCCTCGAAGTCAAGGTAGCCTTGCGCGAATGGCAACTCTGCCACCGCGCGTTTCTTCAGGTCCTGCATGATGTGCCATGGTGTGATGAAGTCGCGCGCAGCGACAGCGGTCGCAGCCTCCCCCTGTCGGCGCACGATTTCGGCGCATTCTTCCTCGACCCCTGGACAACGCTTGGCCAGAAGCTTGTTGATCTCGGTTTCGGCGGCGGCCTTGACGAGTTCGTAGTCGGCGCGGTTGTCCAGAAGTCGCTTGGCCGCGTCGACCTTGCCCCAGGCGATGCTGATGTTGCTGCGCGCCACCGAGATGGAGTGCTCATCAAGCTGCTGCTCTGCAAGGGCGACAAGCCTTTCGACCTCTTGCCGTTCGGTACTGACGAAGGCGTCGTTGATCTCGGGATAGCGATTCCGGACCATCTGCGGCCAGCCCTTGTACTTGTTGTATTCGGCCATGTAGGCGTTCGAAACCTGCGTGACCCTTGTCTCTTCGCCAAGGATGAAGGCGTGCGCCGAACGCACCGCGTCAAAGTCGGGAGGGGTTCGCGCGCCGGCATTGCGCAACTCGACCAGACGCGCTTCGGCCTTCTGACGGTGAATGACGGTGCCCCTGAGCGCCTGCATCCGTGTCACCGCCTGCTGCGCCTCGGTTTGCAACCGGTTGACGTAGGTCTGGCCCAAGGTCTCCAATGCCGTGCTCAGCCGGCCTATTTCCTGCGTCGCGGCGGCGGCGTTCAGCTGCTTCTTGTCCTTGTCGACGGAGTCGCGCGCCGTATCGAACGATTTGACGATGGATTTCGTGCCGATAAAGGGCGGGTAGTTCTGGATCTTCAGAGAGAATTGCGCGCAGGCGTCCTGGTACGCCTGGTATTCATCCGACATCCGGTCCTTGTCGACCTGACTGGTCCCCTTTCCGAAAAGCCCGCCGGACTTGAAGTACTTCTTGACGAATTTCTGGGCTTTGGGGTCAAGCGATGAAAACGGCATCTATATCTCCTCGGGGCGCTGAGGTCTGAAGGGGGTAAGTTGGCGGATGCGTCCTAGCCAAGGACCTTTGCGATCGCATCCAATGCCTTGCGCGCACTTGCGGCGACGGCAACCTGAACAAAGCCGTTGTCGTCATCCACTTCGGCGAAGAAGTCGCTTTCAAGCGCGCTACTGTAGTCCCGAATTGCGGCGCGCGCCTCGACCTTCAGCGCGCTGCGCTGATCGCCCTCGGGGGTGTTGGTGATCCGGTCAAGCACATCCTCGAGCCGCGCGTCGAAGACATCAAGCCGCTTGCGCAGTTCGCTTGCCTCGGCCGCGATGGGGGCGAGTTCCGGGTCGCCAGCGCAGACGCTGACGATCGCGGATTCCAGTTTCGCCATTTCCTTCATCATGGTGGACCTGGTGGCGCCCCAGAGCACGCGGGACTTCTGGAAGGGCACGACATCCTTGGGGACCTCGCGCTCGGTGCCTGATCCGCCCTTGCTGATCGCGGCCTCGAGCGCTGACTTCAGCCTGGTGGCGATCTGAAGCGCCGCCGCGAAGTCGCCCGCCTCTGCCTTCTCGGTCGCCATGGCCCAGGCGGCACTCAGCTGGCTGCGGTTCTCGGGGTTCAGCGCCATGGCCTTTTCGTATAGCTGGCCGATCGCGCCCGCGACCGCGCCCCAACGCTTGGCGTCCGGACCCTCGGGCGCGTTGCTTTCCGGGGCCTGCTGTTGCGGTTGCTGGGCGCTCAGCAATGGGCGCAGCTTCGCCGCGATGGCCAGCGCTTCCTGATGGTTGCCGGCTTCCGCCGCCTCAAGGGCCCGGTTCCATGCGGCCTCGATCTGGGGGGCTTTTTCATGTCCCGCATTCAGCGCCCGTTCGACCATCGCCGTCATGGCCGGTGCGATCTTGGCCCAGTTCTGCGCCTCGGGGCTTTGGGCCTCGGCGGTTTCCACCTGATCCTGATCGCCCTCTTCCTCCGGCTCCCCGTCGTCGTCCGCCACATTCCCGTCGGCGTCAAGCGCCACGATCTTCAGCTTCAGGTCAAGCCCGGCAAGGAACTTGCGAAGGTTCTTCGACATGCCGGGCAGGATGTCGCCCTGGCATTGCAGCATCATCTTCTTGCCCTTGATTTCGACCGTGCCGAACGTGACCTTCGGCGTCTCGCCCTCCTTCTTGGCCTGGCGGGCAAGAATCGCGGGCTCCTTCATGCGGTGAAGCACCATCACGGTGCCCTCGGGTTTCTTTCCAAGGCACACGCCGAACCCCAAGGCCCGCTTTCGCGCAACGGGAACCATCGACTTGAGTTCTTCGGTCGCTTCGGGGGTCATTGGCATGGCAAACCTCTTGAGGGCTGGGTGCGCCCGTCGTTCAGCGCAATATGGGCGTCAAGGGCGGCGATTTGATTCGCCGGATGGATGTGTCCGCAACCAGCTTAGTGCAGAATTTCACGGGATGGGGCGAATTTGGGATGCTGCCCGTCCCGATACGAAGTTTCGCGTGTGATGACGATCAACGCAATGATTTTTCAGCAAATTCCCTGCAAATTTCAAAGAAGGCCGAAACGCGGGTGCTTCCCCTTCTTTCGCGCAGGCAAACAAGGGCCTCGTCCATCCGCATGGCGTCCTCCCCCTCGATCCTGATCCGCACCAGGCGCGGGTCCTGTCCGAACTCGGCGGCGGAAACAAAGCCGATCCCCGCGCCCGAGGCCACGATTTCGCGCACGGCCTCCCGTCCCTCGGCCTCGATCGCCGGGGTCAGGGCGAAGCCTTTCGCCCGTGCCGCGGCTTCCAGCTTCTGGCGCGTGCGCGACCCGCTTTCGCGCATTACAAGCGGTTGATTGGCAAGATCCGAGAACGACACCGAGACCCGACCTGCAAACGGGTGTTCCTTTGCCACGAAGGCAATGATCGGGGTGGAGTTCAGGCGGATATAGTCGAAGTCCCGGCTTTGGGGTATCTCGCCAAGGACGCCGATGTCGGCCTCGTAACTGTGCAGGCTTTCAAGCACCGTGTCGGTATTGCCGGCCCGCATCGATATCCGCACACCCGGATAGCGCTGCCGGAACTGGGTAAGCACATGCAGAAGGTGATGGGCGCTGTCGGCGACGATCCTGAGCGTGCCAGCCCGCAGTGCGCGCGATTCCGAAAGAAGCTCCAGCGCCTGCTGTTCGTTGTCGAAAAGACGTCGCGTGATTTCAAGCAGCCGCTCGCCCGCCGGCGTCAGCGCGACCTGCTTCTTGTGCCGGTTGAACAGAAGGACGTCGTATTCTTCCTCCAACTTTCGCACCTGGTCCGAAATGGCGGGTTGGGTCAGCCGAAGCTCCTCTGCCGCGCGGGAAAATCCGCCGCAGATCGCGACATAGTGGAAGGCGCGAAGCTGAACGTAGCGCATCCGGGTCCTCGTGGTTTGATGCGGCTCTGGGGCTGATCCGGTCGTACTGTTTGGAGCCTGGGCGGGATTATCGGTAAGCTGAGCTTATATAACAATACAAATTAACGATTTTACAGATGACAAGCCGCGTGACAGATACGAAAGGCATGCCGAAACACGAAGCCAGGACGTTCCCATGACTGCTTCTGCCAAACCGCTTCCCGCGCCGCATCTGGGCGAACCCTACCTGCTGACGCCCGGTCCGCTGACCACCGCCTTTTCAACCAAGGAGGCGATGCTGAAAGACTGGGGGTCTTGGGACGCCGATTTCCGGGCGATGACCAGGTCGCTTTGCGATCAGCTGGTTGCGCTTGCTGGCGACAGCCGGGGCGAGTTCGTTTGCGTGCCGATGCAGGGCTCCGGTTCGTTCTCGGTCGAGGCGATGCTGGGCACCTTCGTCCCGCGGGAGGGCAAGGCGCTGGTCCTTGCAAACGGCGCCTACGGGCTGCGGGCGGCCGAAACCATGCGCTACCTTGGCCGCGCCTACACGCTGATCGACAAGGGCGACTACATGCCGCCGCGGGGCGATGAGGTCGCGGCGGAGCTGGACGCCGACCCCGCGATCACCCATGTCGTCGCGATCCACTGCGAAACGTCCAGCGGCATCCTGAACCCGGTCGCCGAGATTTCAGAGGCGGTTTATTCACGCGGGCGCAAGCTGCTGATCGACTCCATGTCGGCCTTCGGGGCGATCGACCTGGACGTGAACCGGATCCGGTACGAGGCGATGGTGTCCTCGGCCAACAAGTGCATCGAAGGTGTGCCGGGCTTCGGCTTCGTTGTCGCCCGCAGGTCCGAGCTTGAGGCTGCGAAGGGCAACAGCCATTCGCTCGCGCTCGACCTGCACGCGCAGTGGGCCTACATGGAAAAGACCGGCCAGTGGCGCTATACGCCGCCGACCCACGTCGTCGCGGCCTTCCTTGAGGCACTGCGCCTGCACGCGGAAGAAGGCGGCGTTCCCGCCCGCGGCGCGCGCTACACCCGCAACCGCGACGTGATGGTTGACGGGATGCGGGGCTTGGGGTTCGAAACCCTTCTGAAGGACCGCTGGCTGTCCCCGATCATCGTCACGTTCTTCTGCCCCGCCGATCCGAACTTCGTCTTTTCGCGCTTCTATGAGTTGATGAAGGCCAAGGGCTTCATCATCTATCCCGGCAAGCTGACGGTCGTGGACAGCTTCCGTGTCGGCTGTATCGGGCGGATGGACGAACACGTGATGCGCAAGGTGGTTCAGGCCGCGAAGGAAGCATTGGCCGAAATGGGCGTCGCTTCTGCCGCCCCGCCCGAAGCCGCCATCGCCGAACGCGCCAGGCTTGCCGCTTGAGCGGCCCCGAGACACTGACGGAAGGACCGAAGATGAACATGATCAACCGCGCCGCCGTGACCGCCAACGGCCGCGTTTATCCCTGGCCCAAGGTGCCCGCCATCGCGATCTGCCTGGACGGATGCGAACCTGAATACCTGGACGTGGCCATCTCCGAAGGGCTGATGCCCACGTTGAAGCGCATTCGTGAAACCGGCACCGAGCGTCTGGCGCACTCGGTCATTCCGTCCTTCACGAACCCAAACAACCTGTCGATCGCCACGGGGCGCCCGCCCGCGGTGCACGGGATCTGCGGAAACTACCTGTATGAGCCGGAAACGGGGCAAGAGGTGATGATGAACGACGTGCGCTTCCTGCGCGCGCCGACCGTATTCGCCCAGTTCTACGATGCCGGCGCCCGAGTGGCCGTTGTCACCGCCAAGGACAAGCTTCGCGCGCTTCTGGGCGCGGGGCTGAAGTTCGACGAAGATCGCGCCATCGCCTTTTCCTCGGAGCGCGCCGACACCACGACGAAGGCCGAACACGGGATCGACAACGCCAGTGCCTGGCTGGGCCGCCCGGTGCCGGAGGTCTATTCGGCCGACCTGTCGGAATTCGTCTTCGCCGCTGGCGTCAAGCTTCTGAAGGAATGGAAGCCCGACGTGATGTACCTGTCCACGACCGACTACATCCAGCACAAGTTCGCGCCTGACGAACAGGGGGCGAAGGATTTCTACAGGATGTTCGACGGCTACCTGGCCCAGCTTGACGCGCTTGGCGCGGCGATCGTGGTGACGGCCGACCATGGCATGAAGCCCAAGCACAACGCCGACGGCACACCTGCCGTGATCTACGTCCAGGACCTTCTGGACGATTGGCTCGGAAAGGACGCGGCGCGCGTGATCCTGCCCATCACGGATCCCTATGTCGTCCATCACGGCGCACTCGGCTCCTTTGCCACCGCCTATCTGCCCGAGGGCGCGGACAGGGCGGACATCATGGCGCGGCTTTCGGCGCGGGATGAGCTGATCCTTGTCGTGGACCGGGACGAGGCGGTGACGCGTTTCGAACTGCCGGCCGACCGGATCGGCGACATCGTCATGATCTCGGGCGAGAACATGACCATCGGCACTTCGGCCCACCGCCACGACCTGGCGGCGCTGAAGGAGCCGCTGCGCAGCCATGGCGGGCTGACCGAGCAGGAGGTGCCCTTCATCGTCAATCGCAAGGTCGACTTGCCGGACGCGCCGGACCTTCGCAATTTCGACGCCTTCCTTTACGCCTGCACGGCGGCGGCGCTTTGATCATGAAGGACCAGGACATGACGACGATCGAGGTCCGGCACGAAGGCATGCGGATCGGGGGCGAAAAGGTCTTTACCGACCGCGTGATCGAGGTCCGCTATCCCTACACCGATGAGGTGGTGGGAACGGTCCCGGCGGGCACGGCCGAACATGCCCGCCGCGCCTTCGAGATCGCCGCCAGCTATCGCGCGACGCTTTCGCGCTACGAGCGCAGCCAGATCCTCAAGCGCGCGGGCGAGTTGATCGGAGAGCGGCGCGAGTACCTGGCAACGTGGCTTGTGCTTGAGCTTGGCATCTGCTGGCAGCATGCGATCTATGAGACCAAGCGTGCGCAGGATGTCTATACCTTCGCCGCAGCGCAGGCGCTGCAAGACGACGGGCAGATCTTTTCCTGCGACCTGACGCACAACGGCAAGGACCGCAAGATCTACACCAAGCGCGAGCCAGTCCGGGCGATCAGCGCGATCACGCCCTTCAACCATCCGCTGAACATGGTCAGCCACAAGATCGCGCCCTCGATCGCGACCAACAACTGCATGGTCTGCAAGCCGACCGAGCTGACGCCGCTGACCGCCATCGCGCTGGCAGACATTCTGTATGAGGCGGGTCTTCCGCCGCAGATGTTCCAGGTCGTCACCGGCTGGCCGCAGGACATCGGCGACGAGATGATCACAAATGAGCACATCGACATCATCACCTTCACCGGTGGCGTGCCAGTCGGCAAGATGATCGCGGACAAGGGCGTCTACAAGCGCCAGGCGCTGGAACTGGGCGGCAACGATCCCCTGATCGTGCTGAACGATCTGGACGACGCCGACCTTGAAAAGGCCGCGACGATCGCCGTGGCCGGAGCCACGGGCAATTCGGGGCAGCGCTGCACGGCGGTCAAGCGCATCCTGGTGCAGGAAAGCGTCGCCGACCGCTTCGTGCCGATGGTGCTGGAAAAGGCCAGGAAGATCCGCTTCGGCGACCCGATGGACCCCGCGACCGAGCTTGGCTGCGTGATCCATGCCAAGGCTGCGGAGCTTTTCGAGAAGCGCGTCTACATGGCGGCCGAGCAGGGCGCCAAGGTGCTCTACGATCCCGGCCGCAAGGGTGCGCTTCTGCCGCCGATCGTGGTTGACCATGTGCCCCATGACAGCGAACTGGTGATGGAGGAAACCTTCGGCCCCATCGTGCCCATCGTGCGTGTGCCCGACGACGATGCCGCGGTCATGCGGATATCGAACGGAACGCCCTTCGGGCTGTCCTCGGGCGTGTGCACGAACGACTTCCGCCGCATGCAGGCCTATATCGAGGGGTTGAATGTGGGTACCGTGAACATCTGGGAGCAGCCCGGATACCGGATCGAGACCTCGCCCTTCGGCGGCATCAAGGACTCGGGCAACGGCGTCAAGGAAGGTGTCAGCGAGGCCATGAAGTTCTTCACCAACGTGAAGACCTATTCGCTTCCCTGGCCGCGCTGAAAGGCTTGGGTCGCGCAGGTCCCGGGCCGGGATGGACAAGAGGAAGGGGCGGGGTGTGATCACGCATACCGAGGGCGAGTCTAACACGTCGCAAGCGCGCCGCGCCTGGGCAGAGAAGCACCCGGATGCGGCGACGCGCGCGCTTCTGGCGCGCGACGCGGGCGCCTTCCTGCACCAGTCGCTGTCCTCCCCCTGCGTTTCGACGATCGCGAAGGCGGATGGGATCTGGATCGAGGATACCGCCGGGCGGCGCTACATGGATTTCCATGGCAACTCGGTTCATCACATCGGCTACAGCCATCCTCGCGTCGTCGCCGCGATCAAGGCGCAACTGGATGAATTGAGCTTCGCGCCGCGCCGCTTCACGAACGAGGTGTCGGTCGAACTGGCCGAGCGTCTGGGGCAGATCGCGCCGGGCGATCTGGGCAAGGTGCTGTTTACGACCGGAGGCTCGGACGCGAACGAGGTCGCCTTGCGGCTCGCGCGCGCGGCCACCGGGCGTTTCAAGACGGTCAGCTTCTGGGACGCATTCCACGGCGCGGGTTTCGGCGCCTCAAGCGTCGGCGGCGAGGCGACGTTCCGGTCGCATATCGCGGGTCCCCTCTTGCCGGGGGCAGAACATGTCGCGCCATTCAACTGCTACCGCTGCGCCTACGGGCATCCCGGACCGGCGGCTTGCGGACTGGCCTGTGCGAAAATGGTCGAGTTCGTCCTTGAGCGCGAGGGCGATGTGGCCGCGGTGATCGCCGAGCCGATGCGGGCGGTTCCCACGCTTCCGCCGGCGGGCTTCTGGAAGCATGTCCGCGAAGCCTGCAACCGGCACGGCGCGCTTCTGATCATGGACGAGATCCCCACGGGGCTGGGCAAGACGGGCCGCATGTTCGCGTTCGAGCATGACGACATCGTTCCGGACATCGTGACCCTGGGCAAGGCGCTTGGCGGCGCCATCCTGCCCATCGCGGCGGTCGTCGCGCGGCGCGACCTGGACCTGTGCGGCGATTTCGCCATCGGCCACTACACGCATGAAAAGAACCCCGTGACGGCGCGCGCCGCTCTGGAAACGCTTGCCGTCATTCAGGAAGAGGGCCTGGTCGAGAGGGCTGCGGCGCTTGGCTGTCACGCGCTTCAGCGGCTTGCCGATATGGTCGGGGATTGCCCAATCGTCGGCGACATTCGGGGGCGCGGGCTCATGTTCGGGGTTGAGATCGTCGAGGACCGTTCGTTCAAGGCCGCGGGGAAGGCCGCCGCCGAGCGCATCTACTATCGTTGTCTGGAGGCGGGGCTAAGCTTCAAGATCAGCGCCGGCTGCGTGCTGACGCTGTCGCCGCCGCTGACGATCGCAAGGCAGGACCTTGATCGCGCGCTCGACATCGTCGCGCAAGCGATCGCGGACGAGGCCGCCTGACCGTTGAAAATGCCGTGCGTCCGTCATCTAGCGGTATCGATTATTTTGACGGATCTATAAGATAAATAGATTTTACTTATTGTTTGGCGGTCCCCAAACTCCTTTCGGGGTCGCGTAGAACGGACACCGGTTCATGCGGGTGTCACACTCACGCGCTACCGAACGCAAAGAAGCCTGCGGCGCCATGCGCCGACAGGCTCGACAACAGTGAAATCGCACTGGCCAACACTGGGGAAAAAAATGACCAATTCGAAATCTTTGGCTTTGGGCGCGCTGGCGCTTGTGATGAGCAGCACCGCGCTTTGGGCCCAAACCGAACTTACCGTATACACGGCGGTCGAGGCGGAGGATCTGGAGCGCTACGCCGCGACCTTCAACGAGGATCATCCCGACATCAAGATCAACTGGGTGCGCGATTCCACCGGGGTCATCACCGCCAAGCTGCTGGCAGAGAAGAATAACCCCCAGGCAGACGTGATCTGGGGCTTGGCCGCGACATCGCTTCTGGTTCTGAAGACGGAAGACATGCTTGAGCCCTACGCGCCTGCCGGTCTTGATGCGCTGGATCCGAAGTTCCGCGACAGCGACAATCCGCCCTCTTGGGTCGGGATGGACGCATGGGTTGCCGCGATCTGCTACAATACGGTCGAGGGTGAAAAGCTTGGCCTTACCGCACCGACAAGCTGGGCGGACCTGACCAAGCCGGAATACGCTGGCCATGTCGTCATGCCCAACCCGGCGTCCTCCGGCACGGGTTTCCTTGACGTGTCGAGCTGGCTTCAGATGATGGGCGAGGAAGGCGGCTGGGCCTACATGGACGCCCTGCACAACAACATCGCGGCCTATACCCATTCGGGATCCAAGCCCTGCAAGATGGCGGCTGCCGGTGAAACCGTGATGGGTGTTTCATTCGCCTTCCGCGGCGCCAAGGAAAAGGCCAACGGCGCCCCGGTCGAGATCATCATCCCCGAAGAAGGCATCGGCTGGGACATGGAGGCGACCGCGATCGTCGCGGGAACGGCCAAGGAAGAGGCGGCAAAGACGCTTGTCGACTGGTCCATCACGCCCAAGGCGATGGAGATGTACAACGTAGGCTACGCCGTCGTCGGTATTCCGGGAATGGCCAAGCCGGTCGAACATTTCCCAGCCAACATTCCGGAAAAGATGATCGACAACGACTTCGAATGGGCGGCGAACAATCGCTCGGCCATCCTGGAAGAGTGGTCGAAGCGCTACGATTCCAAATCGGAGCCGAAGGGCTGATCTTGACCCGAATTGGGCGGGGGCGCCGTTTGACCGGCGCCCCTTCTGCGCCTGCATTGACCGGACGGCAAACATGAGCGAATCCAAGGCAGTGGTGATGCAAGGCGCCGCAGCGGAACCGACCTATCTGAAGATCGAAGGGCTGTGGAAAGCGTTTGGCGACTTCCTCGCGCTCAAGGACATTTCGCTGGAAATCGCGCAAGGGGAATTCATCTGCTTCCTCGGGCCGTCCGGCTGCGGCAAGACGACCCTGCTCAGGGCGGTCGCAGGACTTGACCCGCAGACGCGCGGGACGATTTGGCAGGGCGGACGCGATATTTCGGAATTGCCGGCGTCACAGCGCGATTACGGCATCGTGTTTCAGTCCTACGCCCTTTTTCCCAACCTGACGGTCGAACGGAACATTGCCTTCGGTCTGGAAAACACCAGGCGCCCAAGGGCCGAAATCGCCGCGCGGGTGCGGGAGCTTCTGGACCTCGTCGGGCTGCCCGACCAGGCACGCAAGTATCCGGCCCAGCTTTCAGGCGGCCAGCAGCAGCGGATCGCCCTGGCGCGGGCCATCGCGATCAACCCCGGCTTGCTGCTGCTGGACGAGCCGCTGTCGGCGCTGGACGCGAAGGTGCGCGTTCACCTGCGGCACGAGATAAAGGAGCTTCAGCGCAAGCTGGGGGTCACCACCATCATGGTGACCCACGACCAGGAAGAGGCCTTGTCGATGGCCGACCGCATCGTGGTGATGAATCATGGCGTGATCGAGCAGATCGGCACACCGACGGAAATCTACCGGCAACCGGCGACGCTGTTCGTCGCCGACTTCATCGGAGAGACGAACCGCGTCGCGACGACCTATTCGGACGGCGCCGTGACGATCGGGGACGCCGTGCTACAAACCCATGCCGTCGGGCTGGCGAACGGTGCCCCGGTCACGATGGCGGTGCGGCCAGAGGATGTGCTGCCTCATGCCAGCGCGGACGGTGCCGCGCCGCGCCCAAATCACCTGGACGTCCGGATTGAGGCGATGGAGTTCCTCGGGTCCTACTGGCGCACGCATCTGACAAGCCCGGCATTGGGCGACACGCCGCTGTTCGCGAATTTCTCGATGAATGCGGTCCGCCGCTTCGGGCTTTCAGCCGGCGCTTCGCTGACGGTCGAACTGCCGGCCGAGCGTGTGCTTGTCTTCCCGCGCGGGGGCGAAGATGGCTGACGCGACCGTCCTTCCCGAGGGCCGCAACGTTCGGCTCAGGATCGACAGCGACGGCTGGATCAAGCGCGCCTTCATGGGGGTCATCGCGCTTTACCTGGTTGTGGCGCTTGCGCTGCCGCTTTACGCGATGCTGTCCAAAAGCTTCGTGACCTACAGCTTCGACCTGACGCGCTACGAATTCCAGGTCAGCGATGAAAGCGGCGCCGTCTGGGGTGATCCGGTTACCGCGGCCGAACTGAACGACCGGCTCGGCGAGTTCGCGCCGGACGATCTGCGCTCAAGCTCGGACGGGCGTCTTTCGGTGACGGATCTGTTCCCCGACTTCAGCTTTCGCAGCCCGGTCATGTACCGGATCCGGGGCACGACCGACAATGCGCCCTACCTTGTCGGGCTCGACCTCCAGAATTCGACCGACTGGCGCGAGCTTGACAGCAACACCTTCCGCCGCGTGAACCTGCGCCCGGTCGCGGATACGGGACTGCAGAACTACCAGGAGTATTTCTCGAACCCCGCTCTTTTCTCGTCGATCGAGAACTCGCTTTACATCGCTTCGATCTCGACTGTCCTGACGGTGCTTTTCGCCTTTGGCTTCGCCTATGCGATCAACCGATCCTGCATGCCACTCAAGGGGGCGTTCCGGCTGATCGCGATGATGCCGATCCTCGTGCCGTCGCTTTTGCCCGGCATCGCACTGATCTACATGTTCGGCAACCAGGGGTTCCTCAAGCCGCTTCTGTTCGGCCAGTCGATCTACGGCCCCTTGGGCATCGTCATCGGCTCGGTGTTCTTCACCTTCCCGCACGCGCTGATCATCATCTCGACGGCGCTCTCGATTTCCGACCAGCGGCAGTACGAGGCCGCGGAGTCCCTTCGCGCCTCGAAGTGGCGGACCTTCTGGACGGTGACGATCCCGGGCGCGCGCTACGGGCTGATCTCGGCCGCCTTCGTGACCTTCACGCTGGTCATCACCGACTTCGGCCTGCCCAAGGTCATCGGCGGGCAATACAACGTGCTGGCGATCGACATCTACAAGCAGGTCATCGGCCAGCAGAATTTCGAGATGGGGGCGGTCGTGTCCGTCGTCTTGCTGATCCCCGCCATTGTCGCCTTCGTCATCGACCGGCAGGTACAGAAGAAACAGGTCTCGCTCCTTTCCGCCCGCTCTGTCCCGTATGAGCCGAAGCCCAACCGCCGCTTCGACATGGCGATGCTGGCCTGGTGCACGATCATGGGCATTTTCATCGCCGGGATCATCGCCGTCTGCCAGTTCGCGGCTCTGATCAACTACTGGCCCTATGACCTGAGCTTCTCCTTGCGCAACTACGACTTCAACAAGATGGATGGCGGCGGCTGGGGGGCCTACTGGAACTCGCTCGAACTCGCCGCGCTGACCGCCGTGATCGGCACCGCGATCATCTTCGTGGGCGCCTACATGGTTGAAAAGATCGACGGCTTCAAAACCGGCCGGGCGGCGTTCCAGTTCCTGGCGATGCTGCCGATGGCGATTCCGGGGATGGTGCTGGGGCTGGCCTATATCTTCTTCTTCAACAACCCCGCCAATCCGCTGAACGCGATCTACGGGACGATGGCGATCCTGGTCGTTTCGACGGTGACGCATTTCTACACCGTGGGCCACCTGACCGCGCTGACCGCGCTGAAGCAGATCGACGCAGAGTTCGAGCCTGTCGCCACATCCCTTCGCCAGCCGTTCTGGAGGCTTTTTGCCCGCGTCACGGTGCCGGTCTGCCTGCCCGCGATCCTCGACATCTCGATCTACATGTTCGTGAACGCGATGACGACGGTGTCGGCGGTGGTGTTCCTTTATTCCACCCACACCGCGCTCGCCTCGGTCGCGGTGCTGAACATGGACGACGCGGGCGACATCGCGCCCGCCGCCGCGATGGGCATGATGATCTTCTACACCAACGCGACGGCAAGGGTCCTGCACGCGTTCGCCTCGCGGAGCATCCTGCGCCGCACGCAGGCCTGGCGGGTGAGGTAGAGGGTAGAGGTTGCCGTGCACCAGTGCCACAGCGAGTGCTGCGCTATTGCGTCGACGAGTTTAGGAACTCTCTTAGCGCGGTGTATTCGGACAGAATGACGGGTTTAAGTCGGCTAACATTGTATGGCCGCAATGTGAAGCCGCGCTCCCTATATCGACCTGAGTGATCTTTCCACAGAAGTTTCTGCAGCTTCGACTGAATTGTCCTTCTGGCAATCGGGTTATCGCCGTTCGCAAGATACCGGAGACTTCCTGTTAGAATATCATTTAAAGAACTTAGGTGCGACGTGCCTTCACTACTCATTCCATATGAAATGATGTTTTCTAGCTTCCTGTAACCTTCGGGGTACGAATTTCCATTTTGAAACTTCTCTTTCATAAAATCATATGCATCTCGATATCTTTTCTTCGTATTTCGAGAAAAGTCACACCTATCCATTTGCAGAATACCAAAGGCTCGGTTCTGTGAAAGGAAATCGTTGAACTTAGCAGCTAAAGTGTTGAATCAGTAAATTCTGTTCCGATCAGAATCATGTGCGACGTGGTCCTCGTTGAAATGGCAATAACCGAAGAATACGACGCCATGGTCGACAGCCGCACTGATTACAGAGTCTTTGGTCTGTCTGTGATTGTCTTCACTGCAATATACTGGCCTTGAATTGGTCGAAAATTTGAGGAGGTCTTCTGGTTTAAATTCGCCAACAATCCTGATTTTTTCAATCTGCCGCGACAGATCTGCTGCATGTTCTACATGAATTGCAGTCAGGCCACATACCGTAAAGTTGTTTTTGGAAGTGTGATCAGCTTCATCAAAATATCCAAGATACAAGGCGTGCCTCCTGAAGAATGGCACCACTCAGCGCCATTACTCAAACATCCAACTCCTCCACGAACCGCGCGTTCTCGGAAATATACTGGAACCGCAGTTCGGGTTTCTTGCCCATCAGCCGTTCGACAAGGTCCGAGGTCTCGCCCGGTTCATCCTCGTCGATGCTGACGCGGATCAATTTCCGCGTGGCGGGGTTCATGGTGGTGTCCTTCAGGTCCTTGGCGTCCATCTCGCCCAGGCCCTTGAAGCGCTGGACGTCGATCTTGCCCTTGCCGCCCAGGCCCTTGGCCAGCATCGCCTCTTTCTCGGCGTCGTCGGCGACGTAGATGCGGCGTGCGCCCTGTGTCAGCCGGTAAAGCGGCGGGCAGGCAAGGTAGAGGTGCCCCTTGTCGATCATCGGGCGCATCTGGGTGAAGAAGAACGTCATCAGAAGGGATGCGATATGCGCCCCGTCCACGTCGGCGTCGGTCATGATGATGACCTTGTCATAACGCAGGTCATCGACGTTGAACCTGGTGCCCAGGCCGACCCCAAGCGCCTGCGTCAGGTCACTGATCTCCTGGTTGGTGCCGATCTTGCCCGAGGCCGCGCCAAGCACGTTCAGGATCTTGCCGCGCAGGGGCAGTAGCGCCTGCGTTGCCCGGTCCCGCGCCATCTTGGCAGAGCCGCCCGCGCTGTCACCCTCGACGATGAAAAGCTCGGTCCCCTCGCGGTTGGTGGCGGAACAGTCCACCAGCTTGCCCGGCAGGCGCAGCTTCTTGGTGGCCGACTTGCGGGCGGTTTCCTTTTCCTGCCGGCGGCGCAGGCGTTCCTCCGCGCGCAGCACCAGGAAGTCGAGGATCGCGCCCGCCGACTTCGTGTCCGAGGCCAGCCAGTTGTCGAAATGGTCCCGGACCGCGCCTTCCGTCATGCGCGCGGCGGCCTCGGTCGCGAGCCGGTCCTTGGTCTGGCCCACGAACTGCGGTTCGCGGATGAAGCAGGACACCAGCGCGCAGCCGCCCGCGATCAGGTCGTCGCGGGTGATCAGTTCGGCCTTGCGGTTCTTGACCAGCTCCCCGTAGGCGCGGATGCCCTTCAGGATCGCCGACCAGAATCCGGCCTCGTGGGTGCCGCCCTCGGGCGTGGGGACGGTGTTGCAGTAGGACTGGATGAACCCGTCGCGCGACGGCGTCCAGTTGATCGCCCACTCGACGCTACCCGGCTCGCCGAACTTGTCCTGGAAGCTGACCTTGCCCGCGAAGGGCCGGTCGGCGTAGGTCGTCGATCCGTTCAGGTTTTCGCCCAGGTAGTCGGCCAGCCCGCCGGGGAAGTGAAACACGGCCTCTTTCGGGGTTTCGCCATCCTCGATCGCGGTCTTCCAGCGGATTTCCACGCCCGAGAACAGGTAGGCCTTGGAGCGCACCATCTTCATCAGCCGCGCGGGCTTGAAGCGGTGGTGGCCGAAGATCTCCTCATCTGCGTGGAAGGTTACGGATGTGCCGCGCCGGTTCGGGGCCTGCCCGATCTTCCTGACCGGGCCAAGCGGTATGCCGCGCGAAAAGCGCTGCTCGACCAGTTCCTTGTTGCGCGCGACCTCGACCACCATGCTGTCCGAAAGCGCGTTCACGACAGACGCGCCCACTCCGTGCAAACCGCCAGAGGTCTCATAGGCCTTGCCCGAGAACTTGCCCCCCGCATGCAGGGTGCACAGGATCACCTCGAGCGCCGATTTGCCGGGAAACTTGGGATGCGGATCGGTCGGGATGCCCCGGCCGTTGTCGCGAATGGTGACGGCAAAGTCCGCGTGCAGTTCCACCTCGATCCGGGTGGCGTGACCCGCCACGGCCTCATCCATGGAGTTGTCGAGGATTTCGGCCACCAGGTGGTGCAGCGCGCGTTCGTCGGTGCCGCCGATGTACATGCCCGGCCGCTTGCGAACCGGCTCAAGCCCCTCGAGCACCTCGATCGAATGGGCGTTATAGTCGTCCGCCCGAGCGGATAGAAGGTCGTTGGGCATGGCACTGCTCTTCGTTCTGATTGGCTGCGGATTAGACCACGCGCGCGGGGCAGGGGCAAGCGGTCGGGGCTTGATCGCGCTGCGGGCCTCACGAAATATGGGTGAAGACACCCGAAGGGCCACAAGGGAGCGTGGAATGTGGAACGAGCGATACGCCGGGGATGACTATCTGTTCGGGACGGAGCCGGCCGATTTCCTGCTGCGCGCTGAACCTTGGCTGAAGGAAGGGGAAACCGCGCTGGCCATAGCGGACGGCGAGGGCCGCAATTCGGTCTGGCTGGCGGGGCAGGGCCTGAAGGTGACCGCCTTCGATCCGGCGCCCAATGCCGTTGCCAAGGCGCGGAAGCTGTCCGCGGCTCGGGCTGTGACGGTGGATTTCCACCTGTCCGATCTGGATGGCTGGGACTGGTCGCGGCGCTTTGACGTCGTCGCGGGCATCTTCATCCAGTTCGTCACGCCCGCCGAGCGGTCGCTGCTGTTCGACCGCATCGACCGCGCGATCCGCCCCGGCGGGCTGCTGCTTTTGCACGGTTACGCGCCGCGTCAAGTGGATTACGGGACGGGCGGGCCGCCGCATCGGGAAAACATGTACACGCTCGAAATGCTAACCGATGCATTCTCGGACTACGAGATTCTGCGCGCCAAGGATTTCGACGCCGACGTCGACGAGGGGCGCGGCCATTCCGGCCGCTCGGCGCTGATAGATTTCATAGCGCGCAAACCCCAGTGATGCCTTGGCGTCAAAGCGTTTCGGCCTCGCGGGCTTGCCACATCTTCCGGAACGCGGGGCGGGCATGCAGCTGCGTGATCCAGTGCTGCAGATCCGGAAAACCCTCGATCAGGCCGGATGCGGGCATCGCATAGCGGACGACCTCGGCCATGTTGATGTCGGCCACGGTAAACCGCCCGCCGACAAGCCATCCGGTTTCCGCTAGCGCGCCGTTCACCACCGACAGCGGTCGGCGCAGCTTTTCCGCCGCTGCCGAGACCTGCGCGCGCCCGTCATCGGTCGCCTGGTCGGCATAAAGCAGTTCCAGCGCCGGGGGTTCGATTGCCGTAATGCCGTAATACGACCATTGGTCCATCATCGCCTGTTCCCGTTCATCGCGAGGACCAAGGTCCTTGCCTTGCGTCCGCGCGATATGAAGGTTTATCGCCATGGACTCAGACAGGATCAGATCGCCGTCCTGCAGAACCGGGATCGCCGCCGCGGGCGACATGGACCTGAAGGTTTCGGACTGCGTGTGGATCCGCGTTTCGGCCTGTTCGTCGGACAGGCGGTAGCGCTGAACGACCGGCACATGGTCGTAAGGCAGGCCGAGTTCTTCCAGAAGCCAGATGTTGCGCGCCGCGCGCGATCGGTAGACGCCGTGAAGACGAAGCATGGAAGCTCTCCTTTGAAGCGGGCCCGGTGTTTCGCGCCGGGTCGCGGGGTCCTGTCCTTTCTAAGGTGCAATCGCGTCGTTTGCCATCGTCCGGGTTGGCAAATCACGCCATCGATCAAGCCACGCGAGCTCGCCGCCGATGACGATTTTTCCCGTCGGGCAGCCGAAATTTGACACGAGTCATGGCGCGGCGTCGCCGAGGGCCAGAGACTCGGCCTGTCATTGAAAACTGGAAGGAGGATCCATGGCCGAAACCCTTCAAGCTGTTCCCGCCGATGAAACCGCCGCTGAAGCAGCCATCCCTGACGCAGCCGCGCCCGAAAGTGCCGCCGCATCGCCTGACAGGAAGGGTCCGCGCGCGTTTCCGGTCGTCAATGCCGACGCAATCCGCCACGCATTCGAAAGCGGCAAGTATCCCTACGGGCACAAGCTGGCGACCAAGGCTTACGAGGCAGAAAAGGCCAGGCTTCAGACCGAGTTGCTGAAGGTCCAGCTTTGGGCGCAGGACACCGGACAGAAATTCGTGATCCTGTTCGAGGGGCGCGACGCCGCAGGCAAGGGTGGCACCATAAAGCGCTACATGGAACACCTGAATCCACGTTTTGCCCGTGTCGTGGCGCTGAACAAGCCCTCGGATGTCGAGAAGGGACAGTGGTTCTTTCAGCGTTACATCGAACACCTGCCGACCGCCGGGGAAATGGTCTTCTATGACCGCAGCTGGTACAACCGCGCGGGCGTCGAGCGGGTCATGGGCTTCTGCTCGCCCACCGAATATCTCGAGTTCATGCGCCAGGCGCCCGAGGTGGAACGGATGCTCGTTCGTTCCGGCATCCGGCTTTACAAGTATTGGTTCTCGGTCACGCGCGAAGAACAGCGCAGGCGCTTCATGTCACGCGAGACGGATCCCCTGAAACGTTGGAAGCTTTCGCCCATCGACAAGGCGTCGCTTGACAAGTGGGACGACTACACCGAGGCCAAGGAGGCAATGTTCTTCTACACCGACACGGCGGATGCACCGTGGTTGATCGTGAAGTCGAACGACAAGAAACGCGCCCGTCTGAATTGCATGAAGCATTTCCTGTCCTCGCTGGACTATCCCGACAAGGATCTGACGGTTGTCACCCAGCCCGACCCCCTTATCGTCGGCCGTGCCAGCCATGTCGTTCACCAGGCGGAACACATCCTGGGCGCTTCGCTTCATCCGGACCTGCGGCGCAGCAAGGTCTGATACTGCGGTCACGTTGGCCGCATTGAGGCTGATGCATGACTGCTCTGCGCCGGTGGGGCTGGTCAAACGCGGCGGCAGGGCCCATCCTTGTGCTGCGCCGCAGCATGGCGGTGCCTGCAAGGAGGCCGCCATGGCCGCTGCACCTGCAAAAGGTGTCCGGATCGCCTCGCATTCGCCGGCAGAGCCCGGCTGGCGGGACCGGATGAAGGCGCATCTGCTGGGCCTTGGACCTGACGCCCGGCTCAACCGCTTCTTCACATGGGTGTCCGACGCGCATCTGGAGCGCTACGCCGCGACGTCCCGGCCCGAGGTCGTCTTCGACGCCGTGGAAAACGGTGTCATCGTCGGCGTGGCAGAGCTTTACCGCTGGCCGGATGTGTCGGGCGAGGGCGAGATTGCCGTATCGGTCAACGAAGGCCATCGCCGGTCAGGCATCGGACAGGCGTTGATCGACGCCGCGCTGAAGGAAGGTCGGAGGCGCGGCTTCGCGGACGTGCATCTCTACTTCCGCAAGGCGAACGCGGCGATGCAGCGCATCGCAGCGCGCTCAGGCCTGGAGCCGCTTGACAGTGGTGATCCGAACATCGCCGAGGTACACGCGCGGTTTGGAAAGACGCCCCTCTGGCGAAGGTTGTTGCGACTTGGGGGGCACCCATCTGGCTGATCTCTACGCCTCTGGACCTGTCTCAACCGTGGCTGTAATCCTCGGGGATGAGCGCGCGACTGTCATATCCGGCCCATGCAAGGGCGCTGCTGGTGCTGGGCCTGCCGCTGATCGGGTCCAACATCGCCCAGATGGCGCTGCATGTCGCCGACACGGTCATGGTTGGCTGGTATGGCACGATTGAACTGGCTTCTGTCGTCATCGGGTCCGCCACCTTTTTCGTCATTTTCATCCTTGGTTCAGGTTTTGCCCAGGCGGTAATGCCGATGGTGGCCTCGGCGCTTGCGCGCGGGGACGAGGTGCAGGTGCGGCGCGACACGCGGATGGGGCTCTGGCTGTCGATCGGCTTCTCGGTTCTCACGATTCCGGTTTTCTGGTGGTCGGGCGCCCTGCTGCTGGCGCTTGGCCAGGAGCCGCGCGTGGCCGAACTTGGACAGGATTACCTGCGCATCGCCGGACTTGGCATGCTGCCGGCGCTTGTCCTGACCGCACTGCGAAGCCTGCTGTCCGCATTGGAGCGTGCCGGCGTTGTCCTGTGGGCGACGATCGCGGGGGTTTTCCTGAACGTCTTTCTCAACTGGCTGCTGATCTTCGGCAATTGGGGGGCGCCCGAAATGGGCGTGCGCGGCGCGGCGATCGCTTCGGCCTCGACGCAGTTCCTGATGATGGCCTTGCTGGCGCTCCACTCATCGTTTCATCCGGCCCTGCGCCGCTTCCAGCTTTTCGTCCGGTTCTGGCGGCCGGACTACGCGGCCCTGGTTCAGGTCTTCCGGCTGGGCTGGCCCATCGGGCTGACGGGTCTTTTCGAAAGCGGCCTATTCGAAGCGGCGGCGATCATGATGGGATGGATCGGCGCGGTCGAGCTTGCATCTCACGGGATCGCGCTGCAGTTGGCCGCGATCACCTTCATGGTCCACCTTGGCCTGTCGAACGCCGCGACCGTGCGCGCCGGAAGAGCCTTTGGCATCGGAGACATGATCGGATTGCGCGACGGCGCGCGGACGGCGATCTACATGTCTTCGCTCTTCGGCGTACTGGTCGTGACCGCCTTCCTGATGCTGCCAGAGCCGATGATCCGTCTGTTCCTGGATCCCGAAAACCCGCAAGGCCCCCAGATCGTTGCCTACGCTACCAGCCTGGTGGCCATGGCGGCCCTGTTCCAGATGGCGGACAGCGCGCAGGTCATGGCGCTGGGGCTGCTGCGCGGCATCCATGACACGAGGGTGCCGATGGTCATCGCGTCGATCAGCTATTGGCTTATCGGGATTCCGGTCAGCTACCTGCTGGCTTTTCCGATGGGCATGGGGGGCATCGGGCTATGGCTTGGCCTGGTCGCGGGGCTGACCGTGGCGGCCGTCCTGCTGATGTGGCGGTTTTGGCGCTGGCGCGGCATAGCCGCTCAGCCCGCCTGATCCCGCGCGGGCTCTCTGGACGGGCGTTCGGATCTTTTCTTCACCAAAACAGATCTCAGGTCATGCATGGCCAGAAGCAGCGCGTCGGTGACCTGGTCAAGCTGTGCCTCGCTTGCCCGTGTCTGGGCCCAATGCGCGGTCTGGTTCAGGTGGTCCACGGTTCTGAGGATGTCGTCGGTATCGCGCCGCGCGACCAGCGCCTGGCGTTGGGCTAGCCAATCCCGTATCGCGGCAAGGTCCCCTGGTGACAGCGTGCGTCCGCCCTGCGGCTTGATCTCGCCGTTCTTCACGTTGACGACGGCGATCTGGTCCATCTCGATCCGGCGCATGCGGTTTTCGGTATCGACCCGAAACACCGCCGCGCCGTTTTCGCGGATGCGGAAGTAGAACTCTGGCAGTTCGGACATGGCACCCGCCCTTGGTTTTCGCAGACTTTAGGGGCCGCGGCGGGCGCTGTCAAAAGCACCGCGCCGCTTTTGCCGTTCGCTCAACGAAGCCCTGCACAGAAGTTCTGGATGCGCCGGCAGGCTTCCTCAAGCGCCGCGTCCGAGGTCGCGTAGCTGACGCGGAAGTTCGGTGACACGCCGAAGGCCGCACCGAAGACGACCGCGACGCCGGTTTCCTCAAGCAGTGCAGTGGCGAACGCCTCGTCATCCTTGATCGGCGCCCCACCGGCCGAAGTCTTGCCGATGCAGCCGGAAATGTCGGGGTAGACGTAGAATGCGCCCTCGGGGCGCGGACAGGTGATGCCGCTCGCCTCGTTCAGCATCGATACGACCAGGTCGCGGCGGCGTTGGAAGAGCTTGCGGTTTTCGTCAAGGAAGCCCTGCGGCCCGTCCAGCGCCTCGACCGCCGCGTATTGCGAAACCGAGCAGGGGTTCGATGTCGATTGCGACTGGATCGTGCCCATCGCCTTGATCAGCGCGACCGGGCCGCCCGCGTAGCCGATGCGCCAGCCTGTCATCGCATAGGCCTTGGAGACGCCGTTGCAGGTCAGCGTACGGTCGTAAAGGCGGGGCTCCACCTGGGCCGGCGTCGCGAATCTGAAGTCGTCGAAGACAAGGTGTTCGTACATGTCATCCGACATGATCCAGACCTGGGGATGACGTATCAGAACATCGGTCAGTGCCTTCAGCTCCTCTGCGGTATATCCCGCGCCGGTGGGGTTCGAGGGCGAGTTGAAGATGAACCACTTGGTCTTCGGCGTAATGGCGGCCTCAAGCTTTTCGGCTGTCAGCTTGAAATCCGTCTCGATCCCGCATTCGACCGTCACCGGCGTGCCGCCGGCCAGAAGCACCATGTCGGGATAGCTGACCCAGTAGGGCGCGGGGATGATCACCTCGTCCCCCGGATTGCAGGTGGCCATCAGCGCATTGTAGAGGATCTGCTTGCCGCCCGTGCCCACGGTGATCTGCGACGGTGTGTAGTCCAGGCCGTTTTCGCGCTTGAACTTGCGGCAGATGGCGGCCTTCAGCTCCGGGATGCCGTCTACGGCGGTGTATTTCGTCTTGCCCGCGTCGATCGCGCGCTTGGCTGCGTCCTTGATGTTCTGGGGCGTGTCGAAATCGGGCTCGCCCGCGCCAAGGCCGATCACGTCCTTGCCATCGGCTTTCAGTTGCTGCGCCTTGGTCGTCACGGCGATGGTGGGCGACGGTTTGACGCGGGCCAATGTGTCGGAAAGGAAGGCCATCGGGGGTACTCCGGTTTGTAATTGCCGGGCCCATGTCATAGGTTGGGTGCAGAACCTGTTCAAGCGGCAACGAGAGGAGACACCATGCCCGACGTAACCGATGAAAGCTGGTATGCGGACAGCATCGCGACCTTTGGCGATCGTCTGGCTGCTGCGCGCGAGGCGCAGGGGATCAGACAGGAAGAGTTCGCCCAGCGTCTTGGCGTCAAGCTGAAGACAGTGCGGCAGTGGGAAGAAGACGCGCGAGAGCCGCGCGCCAACCGGCTTCAGATGATCGCCGGCATGCTTGGCGTGTCCATCATGTGGCTGCTGACCGGAGAGGGGCCGGGCGTTGCGCCACCCAGCTCCGATGACAATGGCAAGATGACCCGCCTTCGGGGCGACCTGCGCGTGCTGTATCGCGATGCGTCAGAATTGGCCGGTCGCATCGCCGCGCTGGAAAGCCGCCTCGAACGGTTGATCGGACTGGAGGCCGCATGACCGACCCGCACGAGGCCAGGCTGAAACGGCTCGCCATGCGGTCGTGGCGGCGGGGAACCAAGGAAATGGATCTTATCCTTGGCCCCTATGCCGACGCACACCTGGCTTCGATGCAGGCCGATGCGCTTGAATTGTATGAGCGTCTTCTGGCCGAGAATGATCAGGATATCTATCCCTGGATGACCGGTGTCGCGGATGCGCCGCCGGTCCTTCGGCCCCTGGTGGCCGACATATCCGCCTTCGCGCGCGCACGTCACGCGAAGGCGCACTGAGCCTTCACGCTTTTAACAGAAACTTTGGCTTTTTCGCCCAGTCTGCCCAAAGGCAAGACCAAGGTGGAGGCCAGGATGACCATTCACGCAGCCGTGCCGGACACGCCGCAGGCGCATGTCCTGGCGGGCTATCTGGAAACGCTGGCGCTGCTCGAACGGCTGCATCGCCTGTTGCTTGACCTTATCAAGGACGAGTTCGAACGGCTGGGCATGTTCGAGATAAACCCGGTGCAGGCGCTGTTGCTGTTCAATGTCGGCGACGCCGAGGTGACGGCGGGCGAATTGAAAAGCCGCGGCTACTATCAGGGGTCGAACGTCAGCTACAATCTGAAGAAGCTGGTGGATGGCGGCTACATGCATCACGAACGCTCGACCGTGGATCGCCGTTCGGTTCGGGTAAGCTTGACAGCCGAGGGCAGGCGGGTCCGCGATGTCGTCGCCGCGCTGTTCCGACGCCACGCCGACGGGATGGAGGCGCGCGGCCTGATCGTGCGGCTGATGGCCGAGGAAACCAACACCACGCTCAAGCGGCTTGAGCGCTACTGGACGGACCAGATCCGGTACATCTACTGATTGGCAAGACCGGACAGACGCGCAAGGACGTCCGGCGTCAAGCGGAACTGAGCCGACAGCGGATAGTCGAACAGAGCATTTTCAATCCGTACGCCCGCGCCGATGTTATGCGCTACAAGGGGGGTGCCGTCCGGCGAAATCCGCGCGGTCACGATCATCACATGCGGCCTGTTGTCCGGCAACCGTGACGTCACGATGTCGCCGGGTCGGAACGCCGCTGGTGTTGGCCCAATCGGAACCTCCGCCCCGGTGCGGCGAAAGAGCGCCTCGAGGTTCGGCACGCGGCGATGGTCGATGTTTGCGTCGGGGCGGGTGAGCCCCCATAGCGCCGGATAGGCTTGGAAATTGCGCGTCATGTCGTGATGAACCGCCGCCTGCAGGTCGATGCCCAGCCCGGCCCGAAGGGCACGGATCACGACGTCGGTGCAGACCCCGCGCTCGGCCGGAACATCCCCGCCGGGAAAGGCCAGCGTCACATAGGCGGGATCATAACGACTGGTTACGCCCACCTGCGCTTCTGCCGCTGTGATCAGACGCGCCGCCTCGGGCGTGGTCGGAACCAGATGGGCGTCCGGCACGGCGGGGTTGACAAACTGCGCCATGACGACCTGCGCTGCCACGCGCGCTTCTCGCGGCCAGTGCAGGGCCACCGTCGGACCCGCCACCGCGAGAGTCGCCGCAAGAATCAGCGTCTTTCGCATCTACCCTTCTTCTCCATCGGGTTGCGCAGCCGCGCCAATGATCGCGAATCCGATCTCGCGCCTCAGCTTGCGCGCCATTGCCTCTTCATAGTCGCGGTAGTCCCCAGCTTGCTCCAGAAATGCGCCGGGGCCGCGCAATACATGAGACATGTAGAATTGCGCGACGTTCGGGTCGGATCCCGTGATGACAAGGCCGTTTACCAACGTGTCACCGAACGGAAACGCCCGGTACGCGTCGGAAGGGGCGAACGCCTCGTTGTTGACGCCGTCGCCAGAGATATCAAGCGTTCGCCGGTCGCAAGCCGGCCCGCGATCCAGCAGCGTTGAGCCGAACCCAAGAGCTGCACCAAGCGCAGTCGGATAGTCCTGGTAGCTGCGTTGCGCCGATGCGATGCGTTCGGCGGCAAGCGTCAGGTCCATGTCGTTCCGGATCGGCGTCCAGTCAAGCACCATGGCCTGCTGCCAGCGCCCGCTCCATTCGTATACGGCGATCGCGACCCAGCGGGGGTCACCGGAAAACAGCGCTTCTTTCACCTGTTGCGACAGAAGCGCGGCGGCAAGGCCGTCGCGCTGAAGCGCGTATTCCTGCGGATCGACCGAAGACGAGACATCAAGCCCCAGCGCCAGCGCCAGACGGCACTCTGCTGCCGCAGCCTGGGTCGCGGGAAAACCGAATGCAAGTGCCAGGGCCAAAGCCTTCACCCACGATCCTCCCGCGGTTCGAGGCGGCCCAGAAGCTGCTCGGTCAACTCTCGCTCAAGCTTGCGGCGGAAGACGCGTGGGAAATCGCTGTGCTGGCGCGCGACTTCGACGAAGGCGCCTTTGCCGTGGATCAGGTGCTGCCGGTAGTACACGGCGATGTCGGCTTCATGCCCGCCGATCGCCAGCCCGTTGACAAGAATGTCGCCAAGGTCGCGCCGCGCGCGGACTTGTTCAGGTGCGTCGCCGTCGTTGTTGCGACCGTCGCCCGATATGTCCAGCGTCCTCACTGGGCAATCCCCTGACCGGTTCAGCAGGTCCAGCCCGAAATCCAGCGCCTCCCCCAACGCTGTCGGCAGTTTGTCCTCGGATCTGGGGTGCGCCGCAACCCGGGCCGATATCGCGTCGATATCCGATTGGGTGCTGATTTCGGTCCAGTCGACCACGATCGCTTGCGCGCCCTGGCCCGACCATTCGTACAGCGCCAGGCGCACGGGCTGATCGCCCCCCAGAAGCGCGCGAACGATTTCTGGTGCGGCCAGCGCGGCAAGGATCCCGTCGCGCTGGATCGCGTAATCCTGCACATCGACCGAACGCGATACATCGAACCCCAGCGCCAGCGCCAGACGGCAGGCGCCCCAGCCGGGCCCCGCCCAAAGCGACAGCGCCGCCGCCGCTACCAGTGCCCTGTATTGCCCATGCTGGCCCAAGGTTCCGCCTGCGTTTTTGCCTCGCCCTTCTGCAGCAACTCGACCGAGATGTTGTCGGGCGACCGGACGAAGGCCATCCGACCGTCGCGCGGCGGCCGGTTGATCGTCACGCCGTTCGCCTGAAGATGCGCGCAGGTGGCGTAGATGTCGTCGACCTCGTAGGCCAAATGCCCGAAATGGCGGCTGTCCGAGGGCAGCCCCGGATCGCCGTCCCAGTTCCAGGTCAGTTCGACGGGGCACTCCTCCTGACCCGGCGGCGCCATGAACACCAGCGTGAAGCGCCCGCCTTCGTTGTCCCAGCGCCGCGTTTCCTTCAGCCCGAGCAGCTCGTAGAACGCCATCGATTTATCAAGGTCCAGCACCCGGACCATCGTATGCAGATATCGGATCGTCATCTTTCCCCCGTCTTTCATTGGCCCCCAGACTACCACCCTGCTCCGGTTTTCCAAGCCGCCCGGAAAAAACACGGCAGACACATTCCATCGTGGTGTCCTGTGCGCCTGCATCAATATAAGGTGGGTAACGATTCGATGATGCGGAGGACGACCGATGACCCTCACCCCCGAACAGCAAGCCGAAATCGACGAGGCCCGCGCCACCACTCGGCCGACGCTGCGCGCCACCTCCGAGGGGATGGAGCGCCGCCTTTACGTCGCGCACGAGGTGCTGGACCATGGCCTTGTCCGCGTCATCGACTACATGGGCGACGACGCCGCCATCACCCAGGCCGCCCGCGTCAGCTACGGCCGTGGAACCAAGGCCGTGCAGAACGACGAGGGGCTGATCCGCTATCTGATGCGGCACTGGCACTCGACCCCGTTCGAGATGTGCGAGGTCAAGTTTCACGTCAAGCTTCCCGTCTTCGTCGCCCGCCAGTGGATCCGCCATCGCACAGCGAACGTTAACGAGTACTCTGCCCGCTACTCGATTCTGGACCGCGAATTCTACATCCCCGCGCCCGAACACCTGGCCGCGCAATCGACGGTCAACAACCAGGGCCGCGGCGAATTGCTTGAAGGGGACGAGGCGCAGCGAGTGCTGGACATCCTGCGCGACGACGCCACCCGCGCCTACGATCATTACGAAGACATGCTGAGCCAGGACGGGCAGAAGGGCCTGGCTCGTGAACTCGCCCGCATGAACCTGCCCGCGAACGTCTACACCCAGTGGTACTGGAAGGTGGACCTGCACAACCTGTTCCACTTCCTGCGCCTGCGCGCGGACGCCCACGCCCAGTACGAAATCCGCGCCTATGCCGAAACGATGTGCGGAATCGTCAAGGACTGGGTCCCGCTCGCCTACGCCGCCTTCGAGGATTACCGCATGGGCGGCGCGACGCTGTCGGCCAAGGGGGTCGAGGTCCTGAAACGCCGCTTGGCCGGCGAGGTCGTCACGCAAGAGACCTCGGGCATGTCGAAGGGTGAATGGCGGGAGTTCGAAGGCGTTTGGGGGTGAGATGCCGTCAAAATCAAGAAAGTTTTTTCACGACAAACTATATCCAGATGTAGTTCAACTCATCGCCACTCACGGTCTATTGAACGCGCCAGGACGAGGGAGGCGATACCTTGGGCACATTACCCGTAGTGGCGTGGTTATGTTATGTGCCGCTTGGGAGTTGTATACAGAAGAAGTCATTGTTGAAGGAATTGATTTCTTAGTGAAGAGTTCTATGAGTCCAGAATTTTTGCCCGCCAATGTCAAAACAGAGATAGCGTCAGTAGCAAAGAAGTCAAAACATGATCACGGCGCCTTGGAATTGTGTGGAGATGGTTGGAAGGATGTCTACAAGAATGCTGCAGTGGCTGAGTGTGCCGTTTTAAATACACCAAAATTCTCGCAGGTATCTGGATTGTTTCAGAAATGGTTAGGTGTTCCCGCCGAGGAATTAGAAGGCGCTTGGCGGCATCCCGCTGATTCTCTGAACGATTTTGTTGGGCTGCGTGGCGAAATTGCTCATCGAGGCGCAGATGCGCAATATGTCCGCATTGAACGTCTTACTGAATTGACGAATCTTGTTGACGACTTGGTAGTAGATACTGATAACTTTCTTTGTCATTATCTCAGACGAATTTCCACCTCGAACAAACGACCTTGGAATGCGATTCCCGTTGCGCACTAGGAGAATATGCGGGGTCGGCGCAATTCATTCGGTGTATTACTGATAGATTTGCGCTGAATAATTAATAGGGTTCTCTTTATGAGTTCTCTGAAGTTAATAATCTAGGATTTTGGAGCGCCAGCGCCAGCGCACCCTTCATTCCCCCTTGCGCCATTCGCCCCTTGGTGCGACGCTCAATCCATGGACCTCTGGCAAAAGTGGGCGAAAGCGCCCGACAAGATCGCTCCCGCGCCGACGCGCTTCCTCATGTTGGCGATCACCGCGGTCGTGGTTTCCGGATGCGAGGAACTGGTGGACCAGTATCACGACGACCGCCACGTCATGAAGATCCTCCGCGACGGCGAATACCGCTTCGTGGACGAAGAGTTCTAGCGTGCAAGGAAAAAGGCCCCGCCGATCGGACGGGGCCTTGCCCGGACGGATCGTCCGATCACTTGTTGCGCTTCGACACCTGGTCGCCGACTAGACCACTGCCGACGTTGCCCCAGCCGCCGGTCCCGCCGCCCGAGACATAGCTGGCGACGCCGCCGTTGCCTTCAAGCCCAAGCGCTTCCTTGATGGGCGAATTGTTTCCACCGCCGCCGCCCTTCAGCGCCGCGGCCATGTTCTGTGCCGCGTCCTTGTTGCTGTCGGCCATCGCCGGCGCGGCAACAGCCAGAAGTCCCGCCGTCAGGATCGTCAGAGTCGTTTTCATATCTACCCCCATTGTTGTGCCGTCTTTTAGATCGACCCTTTGACTACGGGCGGAAGGGCAGGCTGGATCATGTCTTCACCGTTTCGTGAATGTGGATCAGAAATGTCTGCGCCGTTCGTGGGGGGGGCGTGCCGCAGGGCGTGCTTGGCTCTGGCCCCGCGGGCTGCTATTGCCGGTCCGCTGACTGTAAGGATAGGACACCCATGATCCTTTATGGCATCCCGACCTGCGACACCTGCCGAAAGGCCAGGAAAGAGATCGAGTCCGCTGGCAAGGCCGTCGCCTTTCGGGACATCCGCGCCGAGCCGCTTGAGCCGGAACAGGTCTCCCGCTTCTTGTCCGTGTTTGGCGACCGTCTGGTGAACCGCGCGTCGGCGACCTGGCGGGGGCTTGACGACGATGCCCGTGCGGCCGCTCCGGAAAAGCTTCTGGCCGATCATCCGACGCTGATGAAGCGCCCGGTGATCGAGCACGAGGGCGAACTGATCCTTGGCTGGACCGCCGAGGCCAAGGCCCGCGTCCTGAAATGAAAACGGCCCGCGGGGCGGGCCGTTGCATGCGCGTTGGCGAAGTTCAGAGCAGCTTGAGGTCGGAGGCCGACGACCGCCCGTCGCGCCCCGCCTGAAGTTCGTACGAAACCTTCTGATTGTCGTTCAGCGACTTCAACCCAGCCCGCTCGACCGCGGAGATATGGACGAAAATGTCCTTCCCGCCGTCATCCGGGGCGATGAAGCCATAACCCTTCGTCGAATTGAACCATTTCACGGTGCCGGTGGCCATCCGTTTACTCCCTGTTTAATTCTCCGCCTGCGAGATTGCCTGCGGATCGTGCAGCCAGGTCTTTCACTCAGTCCGGCTGCCCCGAAACGAGGAGCGGTAGAAAGTCTGCGGTCACGCGGAGTGAAGGATGAGCGATTTGCGCAAAAAATCAAGAATTTTGACGATAAGGTCAGAAACCGCGCGCTTTGGCTCTGGCGCGGGCAAATAGTCGGTCCAGGGAAAGCGGGCCGGCCCCAAGGAAGACGAGGATGGAGAGCAGCACCATCCACAGCGCGCGCTGATCAAGGATCAGCGCGTCGGATGCCCTGTCGAACCAGCTTCCCAAGTCGCTGCCGCCGATGCCATGGCCGTAGACGTCGGTCAGGCTCTGGACGACGACGAAGCCCATCATGCCAAGCGCGGCAAGCCGGGTGAACAGGCCGACAAGGATCAGGGCGGGCAAGGTCAGCTCGGCCAGGGTCCCAGCCAGAACGACCAGGTAGTGAAACACGCCCAGCTGGCTCACGTCATAACCGACAGCCTCGACCGCCTTGGGAAATATCTGAATGTAGGCCCCATCGCGTGGGAACAGAATGCCGAAGATGCCGTCGCCAACCTTGGTGCGCGCCGAGTTCCAGAAGTAGACAAGCAGCACGCCCGCGAAGCCAAGCCGCGCCAAGGTGGGAAGGACGCCAGGCGCGACGCTGGCGAGCGTCGCAGAGACTCGGTCGTAAAGGGCAAGAAGCATGTTCATGTCGCATCTCCTGCGGCGATTTCCGCGATGACGCGCCTGCCGACCAGGATCGTCAACGCTGCGGTCAGATCCATCTCCGGCGCTCGATCAAGTGCTTCGGACAGCTGCGCGCCCTCCATGAGCGCGGCAATGAAGTCCCCCGCACCGTTCGGCAGCAGGACAGGCTCGGGGTCGAATTCCGGACGCACGATCAAGACGTCCTCGGCCGCGGCCGCTTTGGGTGGGTTCTCGCCCAACACGTTCGCGGCCCAGATCGACCTGATGGGCCAACGCGACCGCAATAACCTGGTCGGGGGGGTGAAGCGCACCCGCGCCGACATCAGGCGGTCTGGCGAGATCGATGCGAACAATTCGCGGCGCATGGGGCATGCGTCGGCAGCATGGTAGGAGTGGCGAATGGCAAGTTCCAATCGCGCGACATCGGGAAGATAGCCCAGATGCCGCACCGGGTCGAAGCCTTCAAGAAAAGCAGGCATGTCTTCGCCATAGAACATCAGAAGCGGGGACTTGGGCGGATGCGCGCGCAGGTGCACGCGCGCCATGTCCGCAAAGAACTCAGCCCCGACCAGCGCATGGACGACGGGAAACGCCTTGCGCAGGGCTTCTGTCAGGGATGCGGTGACATTGTTCCGGTAGACATTGAAACGCTTCGGCGCGGGACGGCCCTCAGGATCCGTAATGCCAGCGGGCAGGGGCCTTTCGGGGTCAAGAAGTGCCGCGCGGAATTCGGACTGGTTCATGCTTTCACCCGGTCGAGGATGCGTGCGGCGCGCGCGGCTTCGGCGGCAAGCACGGGCCAGTCCGGCACGTCGTTGTCCCACTCGATCAGGGTGGGTTTCGCGCCGCCCAGTTCGATCGTCCGAGCGTAGAGTTGCCAGACAGGGTCCACGACTTCCGATCCGTGCGCGTCGATCAGAAAAGGCTGATCTGTATCGTCACGGTCTTCATCATGGCCGCCAAGGTGGATTTCCTTGACCAGATCATGCGGAAATCGGGTGATGTAGTCCTGCGGATCGGTTCGCCGGTTCGTGCTGGATACGTAGACGTTGTTCACATCCAGAAGCAGTCCGCAGCCGGTGCGGCGGGCAAGTTCGACAAGGAAATCGATCTCATCCAGCGCCGATCCGGTGAGCTCGACGTAAACCGAAGGATTCTCCAACAGCATCTGGCGTCCCAGGCATTCCTGCACCTGGTCGATGTGGCGGGCGACGCGTGCCAGCGTCGCATTTGTGTATGGGAGAGGCAGCAGATCGTTCAGGAACTCTGCCCCATGCGTGGACCAGGCCAGGTGTTCCGAGAAACTGGCGGGGTTCAGCCAGTTCAGGAGATGCTTGAGCCGGTCAAGGTGATCGCGGTCCAGTGGCGCTTCCCCCCCGATCGACAGGCCCACACCATGAACCGAGATCGGAAACCGTTCGGCCAGGTGGCGCAGTTGCGCGATCGGGCGTCCACCGGCCCCCATGTAGTTTTCTGCATGGATCTCAAGCCATTCAACCGGTCCTGGGTGCTCCAGAATGTTCGATATGTGCTGGGGCTTGTAACCGATACCGGGACTGGTCGGCAGTCTGCGGCGGGAACCCTGGTCCAACATTTCTTACCCCCTGGTTGCAAGCGTCCCCCCACGCCAGTGCACGGGGGGACTTGTTTCCATCAGCTCTGGGGAAGATCGCGCTCGAGCGCCTCAAGAGATCCCATGCGGCCGTCGGGAAGCTCCATCGTGGTGCAGGTGCCGGCCGGCACCAGCTTCCAGGAGTTGCCCTGATAGTCGACCGTCGAGGTTCCAGCGCAGGTCGTGCCCGGACCCGCGGCGCAGTCATTCTGTCCGGCAAGCGCCACGCCGAAGCATTTTTCGTTTTCCTGGGCGACGGCGGGCGTGGCGAACTGTGCGGCGAGGGCTGCTGCGAGAGAGCTTGCAACGGCGAGGGTCTTGACGGAATTGGACATTATCTTCCTCCTGAAATGTGTTGCGTCGTTTCTTTATCGACACCGGAGTCCTATCCGGCGGACGGCGTAACGGGCCAGTCACGACCCCGTGGGCCACGCCGGTGTGACCCAGTGAAACATTGCTGATGAAGGTCCAGCACGCCGCAGGTAAAGAAAAAAGCGCCCTGAAACGGGGCGCTTTTCTTTATATATCAGTGATTTGCCAGATCAGGCGGCGCCGCTTCCGCCGTTAGAGACGATAGCACGTCCGACAGCGCCACCGTTTCAGTGCGCGTCTCGCCCAGTCTGCGAAGTGAAACAGTCCGTTCCGCCACTTCCTTCATGCCGATCGCGAGGATCACGGGAACCTTGCCCACCGAATGTTCGCGAACCTTGTAGTTGATCTTCTCGTTGCGGGTGTCCGCCTCGGCCCGGATGCCTGCATCGCGCAGCTTCGCCACGACCTCGTTCACGTAGTCATCCGCGTCCGACACGATGGATGCCACGACGACTTGCCGCGGGGCCAGCCAGATCGGCAGTTTGCCTGCGTAGTTTTCGATCAGTATCCCGAGGAAGCGTTCGAAGCTGCCCAGGATCGCGCGGTGCAGCATGACGGGCCGGTGCTTTGCGCCATCCTCGCCAACGTATTCCGCACCCAGCCGAACGGGCAGGTTGAAGTCGGCCTGGAAGGTTCCGCACTGCCATTCACGTCCGATCGCATCCGTCAGCTTGAAGTCGAGCTTCGGGCCATAGAACGCGCCTTCGCCGGGGTCGACCTCATAGTCGTTCGTGACTTTGCGGACGGCATTTTCCAGCGCGGCCTCGGCCTTGTCCCAGATCTCGTCGCTGCCGACACGCACGTCGGGGCGGGTGGACAGCTTGACGTCGAACTTGGTGAAGCCCAGGTCGCGATAGATCGAGGACAGAAGGCCGATGAAGTTCGCACATTCCTGCTCGATCTGGTCTTCGGTGCAGAAGATATGCGCGTCATCCTGAGTGAAGCCGCGCACGCGCATCAGGCCGTGCATGGACCCCGAGGATTCGTAGCGGTGGCAGGAGCCGAACTCGGCCAGGCGCAGTGGCAGGTCGCGGTAGGATTTCAGGCCCTGATTGTATACCTGCACGTGGCAGGGGCAGTTCATGGGCTTCAGCGCATTGATGCGCTTTTCCTTGGCATGTTCTTCCTCGACTTCGACGATGAACATGTTTTCGCGGTAGGCCTCCCAGTGGCCCGAACGTTCCCACAGGATGCGGTCGACGACCTGGGGGGTCTTGATCTCCTTGTATCCGGCACGGGCGAGGCGGCGGCGCATGTAGTCTTCAAGCGCGCGATAGACCGTCCAGCCGTTGGGATGCCAAAAGACCATGCCAGGCGCTTCTTCCTGCAGATGGAAAAGCTCCATCTCCTTGCCAAGCTTGCGGTGGTCGCGCTTGGCGGCCTCTTCCAGCATGGTCAGGTAGGCCTTGAGGTCCTCGCGGTTCTTGAACGCCACGCCGTAGATGCGCTGAAGCTGCTTCTTGGTGTGGTCGCCGCGCCAGTAGGCGCCCGCGACCGACATCAGCTTGAAGGCGTCGGCGGGAAGCTGGCCGGTATGCTGCAGGTGCGGGCCGCGGCACAGGTCCTGCCAGTGGCCGTGCCAATACATCCGCAGCGGTTCATCGCCGGGGATCGCCTCGATCAGTTCCACCTTGAAGGGCTCGTTCTTGCGGATGTAGTGCTCGATCGCGCGCGAACGATCCCAGACCTCGGTCTTGACCAGGTCGCGTTCGTTGATGATCGCCTTCATTTCCTTTTCGATCAGCCCAAGGTCCTCGGGCGTGAAAGGCTCATCCCGGTCGAAGTCGTAGTACCAGCCGTTCTCGATCACCGGGCCGATTGTCACCTTGACGTCGGGCCAGAGCTTCTGGACGGCGCGGGCCATGACATGTGCAAAGTCGTGGCGGATCAGCTCAAGCGCCTGGGCGTCGTCCTTCATCGTGTGGATGGCGATCTGCGCATCGTCTTCAATGGGCCACTGCAGGTCCCAGTGCTTGCCGTTGACGCTGGCCGAAATCGCGCTTTTCGCAAGCGAGGGCGCGATCGACTGCGCAACCTCGGCCGCGGTCACGCCCTTGTCGTAGTCGCGCTGCTTGCCATCGGGAAATGTCAGGGAAATCTGGCTCATGGCCGGCTCCTCGTCGGTTTGGCGCCCACGGAACGCCCGGTTGCGGGTGATGTCGCGCCTTATTCCTCAATCGCGGCGGGGAAGTCAATCACCGGGGGTTTCACGCCGTGCCGCTCGACGGTATTTGTCGCATGGAGCAAGGCAAAGGGGGGCGGAGCATGAGCGATCATCATCGAACGGAAACGGGCCGGCACATTGCCTATGACCGTCTTGAAGGTAAGGGGCCGGGCATCGTTTTCCTCGGGGGCTTCAAGTCGGACAAGGAAGGCACCAAGGCGCTGGCGCTTGAGGACTGGGCAAGAACCCGCGGGCGCGCATTTCTCAGGTTCGATTATTCCGGTCACGGTTTGTCCTCCGGCGATTTCATGGACGGCGCCATCGGCGACTGGTTCGACGACGCGCTTTCGGCGATCCTCGCGCTGACCGAAGGGCCGCAGATACTTGTCGGGTCTTCGATGGGCGGCTGGATTTCCCTGCTCTTGGCTCGCGACTATCCCGAAAAGGTGGCGGGGCTGGTCACCGTGGCGGCGGCACCCGACTTCACCGAAAGCCTTTGGAGCGAAATGACCGAGCCCGAGCGGCACGAGATGATGGAAAAGGGCCGGTTGGAGCGTCCTTCGGACTACTCGCCCGAGCCCTATGTGTTCACGCGGAGGCTGATCGAAGAGGGACGCGAGCGGCTGATCTTCGACCGGCCGCTGGATCTGGCGATGCCTGTCCGCATGCTCCAAGGCACGGCGGATGCCGATGTTCCCGTCGACGTCGCCATGCGCCTGCTCAATCACATGTCGGGCCCCGACATCCGGCTGACCCTGGTCAAGGGTGCCGACCATCGGTTTTCGACGCCCGACTGCCTGAGGCTTATCGAGGCTACCGTGCTGAAGGTTGGAAACCGCGCGGCTTAGACCGCGCGGATATGCGCCTTGGACGGCCCGGCATTGGCATCGATGAAGTCGAGCACGAGCGGGCGGATGTTGTTGCGCCAGGACTTGCCGGCGAAGATGCCATAGTGGCCGGCTTCGGGTTCCAGGTGCTGGGCCTTCTTTTCGTCGGCAAGGCCGGTCAGAAGATCCAGGGCCGCAAGGCACTGGCCCGGCGCCGAAATGTCGTCCTTTTCGCCCTCGACGATCTTCACCGCAACGTCGGTGATCTTGCCGAAGTCGACCTTGGTGCCGGCCACCGTGAAGTCGTTGCGCGCGATCTCGCGGTTCTTGAAGACGCGCTCGACCGTCGAAAGATAGAACTCTGCCGTCATGTCCATGACGGACAGATATTCGTCATAGAACCGGTTGTGCGCATCCCGTTCGGTTGCCTCGCCCTTGGCCGCGCGCAGGATCTGTTCGGAAAACGCGGTGGTGTGGCGATCTAGGTTCATCGAGATGAAGGACGCGAGCTGCATGAGCCCGGGATAGACCAGCCGTCCCGCGCCGCCGTATTTGAAGCCGACGCGCTGGATCACCATATGCTCAAGCTGACCCATCGTTACGCGCCGTCCGAAGTCCGTCACCTCGGTCGGGGCGGCGTCGGGGTCGACCGGGCCGCCGATCAGCGTCAGCGTCCTGGGCTGCGCGGCAGGGTCTTCGCCGGCCAGATACGCCGTGGCGGCAAGCGTCAGGGGCACAGGCTGACAGACCGATACGATGTTGATGTCGGGTCCGAGGAAGCGGATGAAATCCACGAGGTAGAGCGTATAATCCTCGACGTCGAACTTGCCTTGCGAAACCGGGATGTCGCGTGCGTTCTTCCAGTCCGTCACATAGACTTCACAGTCGGGAAGGAGACTTTTGACCGTAGAACGAAGGAGCGTTGAATAATGGCCGGACATCGGCGCGACCAGCAGGACGCGACGCTTCATTGGAGCGCGGCCCTGAACGCGGAAATGGATCAGGTCGCCGAAGGCGCGCGTGACCAGAGTGTCGATCTCGACGATGTGGTCGCGGCCGTCGGGGCCCACAATCGTCCGGATGCCCCAGTCGGGCTTGATGACCATGCGCGCAAACGACCGCTCGGTGATGCGGCCCCAGGCGGACATGACCTTGAACATCGGATGCGGGGCAAGTCCCCAGACCGGATAGGAGGCCATCGCGCGTGCGCTCGCCCCAAGCCATTCGTTGGTGTTGCGAATGCTTTCCATCAGGTCGTAGGTTGCCATGCCCTTCATCGTATCTCCTTCTCCGGGACTGGCCCTGCGGAAATCATTGCTTTCACGGTCGCGCGGGCAGCGCTATGCTGCACCGCAAGAAAGATTAGGAGGGAAAGATCGAGATGACAACAGAGGTAACCGAATCTGGCCCCAATCTCGAGAAATTCACCTCAAATCTTGCTAAGATTGAGGAATTGACGCAACGGTTGGTCGCTGCGCTGCAGCAAAAGCGGATGCGGACGCCGGCGCTTGAAGCCCCCGGACAGGAACTTTACGGCAAGGCGATGACCGCGTTTCTGAGCGAGGCGATCTCGAATCCGACCCGGATTCTCGAACAGCAGGTCGAATTCTGGGGCAAGTCGCTTGAGCACTACATGGAGATGCAGCAGGCATTCGCCGGCCAGACGGTGGAGCCCGAAGATGACAAGGGGCCGAAGGACCGGCGGTTCTCGAACCCGCTTTGGGACACCAATCCCTATTTCAGCTTCATCAAGCGCCAGTACCAGACCAACGTCGAGGCGATGTCGAAGGCCGTCGAGGGGCTCGAGGGGCTTGAACCAGCGGACAAACGCAGGATCGCGTATTTCACGCGGCAGATCGTGGACATGCTGGCGCCGACGAACTTTCTGGCCACCAACCCCGACGCCCTTGAGCGCGCGGTCGCAACCGAGGGCGAAAGCCTCGTCAAGGGGCTTGAAAACCTTGTGCGCGACGTCGAGGCTAACCGGGGCGATCTGCTGGTCACGCTGGCCGACAAGGAGGCCTTCGCGGTCGGCAACAATATCGGCACGACCGAAGGTGGCGTCGTTTTCCGTAACCGGATGTTCGAGCTGATCCAGTACAAGGCCACGACGGACAAGGTTCACAAGACCCCGCTGCTGATCTTCCCACCCTGGATCAACAAGTTCTATATCCTGGATCTGAAGCCCGCGAATTCCCTGATCAAGTGGATCGTCGACCAGGGCTTCACGCTGTTCGTGGTCAGCTGGAAGAACCCCGACGCCAGCTATGCCGAGGTCGGCATGGACGACTACGTGCAGGATGGCTACCTGACGGCAATCGAGCAGGTCAAGGAGATCACGGGCGAGGCAAAGATCAATGCCGTGGGCTACTGTATCGCGGGGACCACTCTGACAGCCACGCTTGGGCTGATGAACAAGCGTGGCGACAAGTCCGTGAATTCCGCCACCTTCTTCACCACGCTCACCGACTTCTCCGATCCCGGAGAGATCGGCGTGTTCCTGGACGACGATTTCGTCGACGGGATCGAGGAAACGGTGAACAAGGAGGGCTATCTGGACAAGTTCTTCATGTCGCGGACCTTCTCCTATCTGAGGGCGAACGACCTGATCTACACGCCTGCCATCAGAAGCTACATGCTGGGCGAGGCCCCCCCGGCCTTCGATCTGCTTTACTGGAATGGCGATGGCACCAACCTTCCCGGTCGCATGTGTGTCGAATATCTTCGGGAGCTGTGCCAACAAAACCAGCTGATCGCGCCCGGTTTCGATGTCGGTGGCGAACGCGTGACAGTGAAGGATGTCAAGATCCCGGTCTGCGCCATCGCCTGCGAGACCGATCACATCGCGCCGTGGAAGTCCTCGTACAACGGAATCCAGCAATTCGGATCGCGGGAGAAGACCTTCATCCTGTCCGAAAGCGGCCACATCGCGGGCATCGTCAATCCGCCCGGCAAGGACAAGTACGGCCATTACACGAACGAGGGCCCGATGCGCACCGTTGATGAATGGAAGGAGGGCGCGGGCTATCACAAGGGAAGCTGGTGGCCACGCTGGCGCGACTGGCTGTCGGCCCGCTCCGGGCGCATGATCGACGCCCGCCCCCTGGGCTCCCAGACCCACAAGGTGCTTGCCGCGGCGCCGGGAACCTACGTGAGCGAGGTTCCCGGCACGTGAGTGTTTTGTGAATTTTTTCTGCGGTGCAGCAAAAAGGACTTGAAATGCTGCGCCGCAGCATGTATCTAGGCTCCAGAAGCGAATGAAACCCCCCGTCGCAAATGGAGTGACCACCATGACGAAGCCGCAAGATTACTCGAAAGTCCTTCAGGACATGGTTTCGGCGTTCCCGGTTGACGCCGCTGCAATGAAAGACGCCTACAAGAACTCTGCCGTTCTGGGCGAGAAGATGACCAAGGTCGCACTGGAAGCCGCCGAGAAGTCGAACGACATCTCCTCGAAGTGGGCCAAGGAAGCGATCGCCAAGTTCGGCGAGCTGTCGAAAGCCAAGGCCGAGCCGGCCGACTACACCAAAGCGTTCAGCGACTTCGCCTCGTCGGCTGCCGAGCTGACTGCTGAAAACCTGGCCGCCTTCGCCGAAGTCGCGAAGAAAGCCCAGACCGAAACCGTCGAGCTGATGCTGGCCGCCGGCAAGGACTTCTCGGAAGAAGCGACCGCCGCCGTCAAGAAGGCGACCGCCGAAGTCCAGACCGCCGCGAAAAAAGCCGCGACCGCCGCGACCACCGCTGCGAAGTAATCTGTCGACGACCGTCCTCCTCCCATACGGTCGATCGCACTGGCGGGCCCCTCGGGGCCCGCTTTTCTTTGCGCTCGCAGCACTGTGCGGCTTTTCGGTTGTTGTTTTTTCCGCGCCGCGCCTTAATCTCGCTGCAGCGCCAATAAGAAACGACCCTTTGGGAGGATTGCATGGCCGAAGACTCCAAGCCGCTGCTGATAAAGCGATATGCAAGCCGACGGCTCTACAATACTGAAACAAGCGACTATGTGACGCTTGAGGACATCGCAGCCTTCATCCGCGATGGTCGGGAGGTTCAGATCGTCGATCTCAAGACCGGCGACGACCTGACACGGCAATACCTTCTGCAGATCATCGCAGAGCATGAAAGCCGCGGTGAAAGCGTCCTGCCGATCGACGTTCTGACGGATCTGGTCCGAAGCTACACCACAAGCGCGCAAAGCGTCGTGCCGCAGTTCCTGGCCGCGTCATTCGAAATGCTGCGCGAAGGCCATTCCAAGATGCTGGAGAACATGAACCAGTTCCCCAACCCGATGGCGTCGATGCCGGGTTTCGACGCGTTGCAGCGCCAGCAGCAAGCCTTTCTGAAGTCGATGATGGGCGGATGGGCCGAGGCAGCGCAAGAGGACGCCGAGCGGGAAAAGCCTGCCAAGGCGAAATCCAAGCCCAGGGACGATGAAGACCTGGCGGCCATCAAGAAGCAGTTGGCAGAACTGCAGGCCAAGCTGTCCAAGATGTGACAAAGGCCCCCGCAGGGGCCTTTTCATATTCCAAGGCGATCGCGCATGGAATACCAGGTCATGGCCAGCACCAGAAGCGGCCAGCGCATCGCAGGCCCTCCCGGAAAGCGCGGCAGGTTCAGTCCGGACAAGACGTCGAAGCGCCCCGTCTGTCCGCGAACCGCCTCGGCCAGGATCTTGCCGGCAAGCGTCGCCATCGCGACGCCATGGCCCGAGTAGCCGGACGCCGAAAGCACATTGTCCGCGGGCCGCAGAAAACACGGCATCCGGTTCATCGTGATCGCGAGAGTGCCGCCCCAGGCGTAGTCGATCCGCACATCCGCAAGCCCAGGGTAAACCTTCAGCATCGGCGGGCGCACGGTCTTGACGACATCCGGGAAGCGGTAGCCGTAGCTTTCGCCGCCGCCGAACAACAGCCGCTTGTCATCGGAAAGCCGCCAGTAATTCACGACGAACTTGGTATCGCAGGCGGCCACATCTCGTGCCAGCACTTCGTCCGCCCGCTCGCCCAGCGGTTCGGTCGCGATGACGAAGTTGTTGATGGGCATCACCCGTGCGGCCACCTTGTCATCGAGGCCGCCCAGGTATCCGTTGCAGGCCAGCAGGACATGGCCGCACGTGACACGTCCCTGCGCGGTTTCGACCACAGGGCGCGGGCCATGGCGGATCGCCGTCACATGGCTGTCCTCGCAAATTCGGGCGCCCTTGGCTGCGGCCGCCTGTGCCAGTCCTATCGCGAAGTTCAGCGGGTGGATATGGCCCGAGCCGTGGTCGATGTCACCGCCCTTGTAGACGCCCGAGGGGATGATCGCGGCCAGTTCGGCCGCGTCCAGCGGTTGGACCTGGTCGTATCCGTAATCGCGCGACAGCTTTTCGGCATAGTCGTGGGAGTGGCGCACCTCGCCGTCGTGCCAGCACGCATGGGCGATGCCCGGCTTGTACGTGCAGGGCATGTCGTGCGCGGCAATCAGGTCGCGGACCAGTTGCTTGGATTCCTCTCCGAACGCCCAGAGCCCGCGCGCCGTATCCAGTCCGAACATCCGTTCCAGCGCGTCCTGCTCAAGCCTCTGGCCCGAGCCCACCTGGCCGCCGTTGCGCCCCGAAGCACCGAAGCCCACGCGATGCGCCTCAAGCACGATGACGGACAACCCGGCTTCGGCTAGGTGCAGGGCCGCGGAAAGCCCGGTGAAGCCAGCACCCACGACGCAGACATCCGCCTTGGCGTCACCTTCCAGCGCCGGAAAGCGGTCGATGGGCGCGGCCGTGGCAGCGTAATAGCTTCGGGGGTATTCGCCCCGGCGGTCATTGGCGAAAAGCAGGTTCATACGTTCAGAAGCAGGTGTTCACGTTCCCAAGGGCTGATGACCTGCAGGAACTCCTTGTATTCGTTGCGCTTCACCGCCTCGTAGATGTCGCAGAAATCCGAAGACAGCGCTTCGCGCACCGGCTGGCACTCAGAGAAAAGGTCAAGGGCGTCGCCCAGGTTGGTCGGCAGTTCGTCCGAGTCAATGTAGGCGTTCCCTACCTTTTCGGGCCGCGGCATCTTCTTTTCCATCAGGCCGAGGTAGCCGCAAACCATCGTCGCGACCATGCCCAGATAGGGGTTGCAGTCCATGCCGGGCAGGCGGTTTTCCAACCGACGCGCCGGCGGCTCGGAGATGGGCACGCGCAGGCCCGTGGTGCGGTTGTCGCGCCCCCATTCCAGGTTGATCGGGGCGGCGAAATCCGGGACGTAACGACGGTAGGAATTCACATAAGGTGCCATGAGCGCCACGACCGCAGGCAGGTAGTTCTGCATCCCCGCGATGAAGTGAAAGAACTCCGGCGTCTCTTGCCCGTTGGCGTCACAGAAAATGTTGTCTCCGGTCTGTGCATTGACGACCGACTGGTGAATGTGCATGGCAGAGCCCGGTTCGCCCTCGATCGGCTTGGCCATGAAGGTGGCGAAGCAATCGTGGCGCAGGGCTGCCTCGCGGATCAGTCGTTTGAAATAGAAGACCTCATCCGCCAGAACGACCGGGTCGCCGTGGGAGAGGTTCAATTCGACCTGGCCCGCCCCGCCTTCCTGCACGATGCCGTCGATCTCGAGCCCCTGCGCTTCGGCAAAGTCGTAGATGTCGTCGACGACCTTGCCGTACTCGTCCACCGCCGACATCGAATAGGCCTGGTTGGCCATGACCCGCCGGCCCGACCGGCCGACCGGCGGGATGATTGGCTGGTTGGGGTCTATGTTGCGGGCGACGATGTAAAACTCCATCTCGGGCGCGACGATCGGGCGCCAGCCTTGTTCGGTGTAAAGCTGCACCATCCGCTTCAGCACGTTCCGCGGCGCCATCGTGACCGGGTTGCCCTTCTGGTCGTTGACGTCGTGGATTACCTGCAAAGTAATGTCAGCCGTCCAGGGCACCGCGGTGGCGGTGGTGAAATCGGGGACCAGAACCATGTCGGGCTCGGTGAACTCGCTTTCATCGGGCATGTCGGCATAGTCGCCGGTGATCGTCTGGGCGAAGATCGAGTTGGGCAGGTGAAAGAACTTCTGCTTGGCGAACTTCGAGCCGGGCATGGCCTTGCCCTTGGCAACGCCGGCAAGGTCGGAGACAAGGCATTCGACCTCGTCCAGTCGGCGGCCGGCAATATATTCCCGTGCTGCTTCGGGCAGTTTTTCGGTCCAGTCGGACATGGGATCACGCTTTTTCAGTTACGGGTTTGCTTGAAGAAATCCGCGATCCGATCTGCGATCGCGGCCGAGGAATTTCGGTCGGAGAAGCGCGCGCGCGCCTGCTGCATCAGCTCATCCGGGACAAGGCCCTTGCCCCTTGTGCGCATCAGCCCGTCTATGAACTCATTGCCATATTCGGGGTGCGCCTGGACCGTATAGGCGCTGTCGCCGTAAAGCAGGGCGGCGTTCTCGCAAAAGGCGTTCGAGCCGATCACTTCCGCGGCCTCGGGGCGCTCGACGACCTGGTCCTGATGCCAGGCGTTCAGACTGATGGTCTCGCCGCCGAAATTATAGTCCTGCGGGCCCACGGCCCATCCGCCCTTGAACTTTTCGACCTTGCCGCCAAGGGCCTGCGCGATGATCTGATGACCGAAACAGATACCCACAATAGGCACTCGGTGCGCGAAGGCGTCGCGAATGAAGTCTTCGAGCGGTTTGATGAACGCGTGGTCCTCGTAGGCGCCATGGCGCGAGCCGGTGATCAGCCAGCCGTCGCAATCATGCACATCCTTGGGAAACTCCATCGCTTCGACATGGAAGGTCTTGAAAGTCAGCCCGCGGTTCGCAAGCAGACGGATGAACATGTCGGGATAGTCGCCCATCTCGGTCCTGAGGACGTCGGGCGCCTGTCCCGTCTGAAGTATGCCGATCAGCATGGCTGTCTCTTGGCTGCTTTTGATCAAAATAGACCGCCCCCTACCACCTGGCAAGGGGCGGGGCGGTTCACACGGTATCGAGGTAGATTTCGGTCTGCTCGACCGGCGAAAGCTCTGCCATGTAGTGCAGTTCCTGACGCTTGGTCATCACCAGATTGCGGATCAGCTCTGGCGCGAAGATCTGGGGCATGATCGAGCTTTTCTCGAACGCCTCGATGGCGTCGGCCCAGTTGTCATGGATCAGCGGCAGGTCCATCGCATAGGCGTTTCCGGTGATCGGCGGCGGTGGCGTCAGCTCTTGCTCGATCCCCAAGAGGCCCGCACCCAGGATCGCAGCCAGCATCAGGTAGGGGTTGACGTCGCCCCCCGCCACGCGATGCTCGATCCGGCGCGCGGCCGGGTTGCCTGAAGGCACGCGGATTGCCGCGGTCCGGTTTTCGTAGGCCCAGCAGACCGCATTCGGGGCGTGAGCCTCGGGCACGAGGCGGTCGAAACTGTTGGAATGCGGCGCGAACAGCAGGGTGGAGTCCGGCATCGCGTGCAGACATCCGGCAATGGCTTGCCGCAGCTTCAGCGATCCTTCGGGCCCGCCGTTGGAAAAGATGTTGCGTCCGTCGCGGTCCAGGACCGAGAAATGGGTGTGCAGCCCGTTGCCGGAGTATTCCGGGTAAGGCTTGGCCATGAAACTCGCGGCAAAGCCATGCCGGCGGGCCAGACCCTTGACCAGAAGCTTGAACAGCCAGGCGTCGTCTGCGGCACGCAGCGCATCTTCCTGGTGCATCAGGTTGATTTCGAACTGCCCCAGACCCGATTCCGAAATGGCGGTATCGGCGGGTATGTCCATCTCCTCGCATGCGTCGTAGAGGTCGGTGAAGAACGTGTCGAAAGCGTCCAGCGCGCGGATCGACATGATCTCGGCCGCCTTGCGACGCTTGCCCGACCGCGGGCTTGGTGGAACCTGCAGGGTCTTGCCGCTGTCGTCGATCAGGAAGAATTCCAGTTCCATTGCCGCGACCGGCGTCAGGCCGAGCGCCTTGTAGCGATCGACGACGCGGGCCAGGGCGTGGCGGGGATCGCCCTCATACGGCTTGCCGTTTTCGCGGAACATCCAGATCGGCAGCAGCGCCGTCGGCGCCTCGAGCCAGGGCATTGGCATGAACCCGCGTTCGGTCGGCCTGAGCACGCCGTCCGCATCGCCCGTGTCAAAGACCAGTGGGCTATCCTCGATGTCCTCGCCCCAAATGTCGAGGTTCAGGACCGAGAACGGGAATCTTGTCCCATCGGCCGTGATCTTGTCAGCGAAGCGCGTCGGAATGCGCTTGCCGCGGGGTTGTCCGTTCAGGTCTGCCGCGGCCACACGGATCGTGCGCACCTGCGGGTGTTTTCTGAGCCAGTCCTTCATCATCTCACCGGGAGACCTGGGCATTCGGCACGCCTCGCGCTGTCCCTCAGGGGCAGGGGGCGGAATGGCCCGGCCGTTGTCCTTCCGTTCAATTGATCAAATCGCGATCTGGTGGCCGACATGGCAGGCCCCTGCAGTTTTGCGCCGAAGGGGCTGCACCAGATGAATTTGATCAAATAACAGATACTACCGGACCAGCATAGGACGCAAGCGAATTCTGCCGCGTTGCAGTTGCGGCAGGTGCCGGTTCAGGCGCTGGTTCACGATGCCGAAAAGCTTGATGACCGTGAGCGTCAGCAAGATGAAGTAGCAGGCCAGGATCGGGTAGGGGATGAAGGGGTTGAATGTCTTGTCCGCGAAGTAGTTCGCATAGTAGAGCGCGTCGCCCATCTGCTGCGTCGCCGGGAACCCCGAGAAGAAGACAAGAGCCGTGGCATGGAACAGGAAGATCGCCTCGTTCGTGTAGGCGGGCCAGGCAAGCCGCAGCATCGTCGGCCAGATGATCCGGCGGAAGCGCGGCCAGCCGGACATTCCGTAGGCGTCCGCGGCCTCGATGTCGCCCTTGGGAATGGACTGCATCGCGCCGTAGAAGATTTCCGCCGAGTAAGCAGAGGTGTTGAAGAACAGGACAACCAGCGCCCCCGCCCAGGCCGAGGTCAGCGGAGAGAAGACCGGGAAGACGTTCTTCAGGCTCAGGAACAGGAAGTAGGCGAAGAAGAACTGTATGAAGAGGGGCGAGCCCCGGAAGACGAAGATGAACCATTCTGCCGGCTTGCGCAGCAACGGCGAATGCGCCGCCTTGGCCATGGCCAGCGCCGTGGCCAGGAAGAAGCCGGACAACAGCGCGATCGTGCCGAAATAGATGTTCCAGATCATGCCGGAGCCGATCAGGGTCACCTGCTGACAAAGCGTGAAGTCGGATCTGGGCAGAAGCCTTTCGCCAATGCCGACGCTGCGCAGCGCGTAGTCGGCGACCGTATCCCAGCAACTCATGCGGCAGCCTTTCTTTGCGCTTCGCCCCCCATCGTGGCCTGACCGTGGGTCAGACGGCGCATGATCCGGCCAAGCACGACCTCGGAAACCTTGGTGAAAAGAAGATAGAAGACTAGCAGCGCGCCAAAGTACCACATGCGCCAGTCGCCATGCGGATAGTCGGTGAACTTTGGCGTCTTGGTGCCGCCAAGTTCGCGGGCCCAATAGACGATATCCTCCACCCCAAGCAGGAACAGAAGTGGCGTCGCCTTGATAAGCACCATCCAGAGGTTCGAAAGGCCCGGCAGCGCGTAGACCCACATCTGCGGCACCATGATGCGCCAGAACGCCTGGCGGTGCGTCATGCCATAAGCCTCGGCGGTTTCAACCTGGGCGCGAGGAACCGCCTGCATCGCGCCGTAAAGCACGTTGGCGGCAAAAGCCCCGAAGATGATCGAGAATGTCAGAACCGCCAGGAAAAATCCGTAGGTTTCATGGACCCACTGTGGTGCGTCGCCCAAGGGCAGCTTGGCTGCCGCGCAGACGACGAAATCATTGCCCTGACGGATCGGCTGATCCCAATCGGGGCATTTGATCGTGTGGCGGAGATATTCGAACGCCTGATCCAGGGCGATGACGAAGAACAGGAAGAAGGCGATGTCCGGTACGCCCCGAACGATGCCGATATAGGCCTTGCCGAGCCAGGACAGCGGCACGAAGCGCGACCGCGCAGCGCTGGCGCCGCCGAAGCCGAAGACAAGGGCTATGGGGGCCGTGATCGCAAGTAGCAGCAGCACGGTCCCGAAGGACAGGTAAAGCGACGTGTGCTTGCCGGTGGTCAGATAGCACGAAAGCCAAGTGAGGCCGGAAAGCGTCTCGGGGTCCGAACAGTATGAAAACATGCGGGTCCGGGGCGGGATCGCGACGACCCCGCCCCCCTTTTCCGGTCAGAAGGTTGCGCCGATTTCCCACTTGGTGATGAGTTCGTTCAGCGTTCCGTCATCCTTCATCGACTGAATCGCGGCGTTGAACTTCTCTTTCAGTTCGGTGTCGGATTCGCGCAGGCCCATGCCGACGCCGCCGCCGATCAGGACGTCGTCACCAACGAAGTCCAGGTCGGCGTCTTCGGCCGCGATCGGCTCAAGGTAGGCGCGGTCCGCAAGCACCGCGTCCGCTTCACCGTTGCGCACGGCACCGATGGTTTCCTCGGGCGTGGCGAACTCAAGCAGGGTCGCGCCCGACTGCGCGACGTAGGAGGCCTGGATCGTCCCGGTCTGAGCCGCGATCACGCCACCGGTCAGATCGACATCCGCTCCGGCCTTGGCCAGGAAGGCCGAGGGATCGGGCTGGGTGTAGTTCTGGGTGAAGTCGATGACCTCATCGCGCTCGTCGGTGATCGACATGCCGGCGATGATGGTGTCGTAGTTGCCGGAGACGAGGTTCGGGATGATCGAATCCCAGTCGTTCGTGACCCATTCGCACGTCAGCTCGGCGCGCTTGCAAAGCTCGTCGCCCAGTTCGCGCTCAAAGCCGGCGACCTGGCCGCTATCGTCGATGTAGTTGTACGGAGGGTAGGCGCCCTCGGTGCCCATGCGCACGGTCTGGGCCTGGGCTGCCCCGGCGGCAAGCGCGGCCGCCGCAATCAGAAGGTATTTCATCGTTTTCTCCTTGATGGTCGTCTGGTTGTTATTGTTAGGTCTGGCGGGCTTGCCCGAAATGGCTCGTGCCGGGGGTCAGGCCGGCGCGGTCGCGCTCAGGAACTGCTGCAAACGCTCGGTTTTGGGGTTGCCGAACAGGTCGTCCGGTCGGCCCTCTTCCTCGATCAGGCCGCGGTGAAGAAATACCACATGATCCGATACATCGGCGGCCAGGCGCATGTCATGCGTCACGATCAGCATCGTTCGGCCTTCCTCGGCCAGCGCCTTGATCACCTTGACCACCTCTTGCTCCAACTCGGGATCAAGCGCCGAGGTGGGTTCATCGAAAAGCAGGGCGGTCGGCTCCATGCACAGCGCGCGGGCAATTGCCGCGCGCTGCTGCTGCCCGCCCGAAAGCTGCGCGGGGTAGGCGTCGCACTTGTCACCGATTCCTACCTTTGTCAGATACCCGCGCGCGGCCTTTTCGACGTCCGCGCGGTCGCGCCTGAGAACGGTCAGAGGCGCCTCCATCACGTTCTGAAGAATCGTCATGTGTGACCAGAGGTTGAACTGCTGGAACACCATCGACAGGTTGGTGCGGATTCGGATCACTTGCGCGCGGTCGGCGGGATGGCGGCCAAGGCCCTCTCCGCGCCAGCGCACGGCGTCGCCGTTGAAGATCACCTCGCCCTGCTGGCTGTCCTCAAGCAGGTTGCAGCAGCGAAGAAGCGTGGATTTTCCAGAGCCTGAAGAACCGATCAGGGAAATTACCTCTCCCTTGTGCGCGGTTATCGACACGCCCTTCAGAACTTCCAGCTGTCCGTAGGATTTGTGCAGGTCCCTGATTTCGATGACCGGTGTTTCTTTCGTCGTCACTGTCGCCCATCCCCTGGTCTGGCGACCAAGTGTGCTAAAAAAACGGCGTCATGCAACGTCCGATGTGGGGCGTTTTGGAAGAAGTTGCGCGATTTGGACGACAAAAGCGCGCAAAACGTCAGTGACGCTGCGGCACCGGAACGTTCAGGTACGCATCCCGGCCGATCCGCACGTGGCCGGCAAGCCCCAATGCCGCACGATCGCCGGGGGCAAGCGCACGGACTGCCGCATCCACCGTTTCTCCGATGGCAACGACGTCGCGCCCTAGCGCGCTGATGTAGGGCAGGCCGGGGGTGGCGGGCGCCGTGGGGCCAAGGACGCGCAGTTGCGCGGCAAGGGCAGGCCGGTGCGCCTCCAGAAGCCGCCAGGTCACCGCGTCAACCGCAGCAATGTCGGCGCGCCCTTCCGCGACAGCACGAGCGCTTTCGATATGGGCGCCGGTCAGGATCACCTCATTGACGGCAATCCCCAACATCGCGGAGTGATTGAGGGGCGCGGCCCAGCCCGACTGGCTGTCGGTGCTGTTGGCCGCCAAACGCTGCCCGAACAAATCCTGCGTCGATCGCTCTTCGTCCGCCCGGACGACCAGTTGGGAATAATAGTGTCCGGGTGCCGCATCGGGCAGCCCGTAATCAGGCGTTCCGATCAATGACACCCGATCATGCAGGCGTGTGCGGTATGGGAAACCGCAGGTCTGCCCCAGGATCAGGTCGGGGCTTTCCCATGCCTCCCACAGATCCATCCCTCGGGTCAGGTTGTCGGGCGCATCGATCTCGCGCGCGCGCAACCCGTCGCGGATCAGCCCCCAGAAGCGATCGGTCGGTTCGCGCACTTCGTCCCAGTCGTACATTGGCAAGAGTGCGATCATGTCCCGCGCTCCATTCTTTTTCTGGCCAGTCCGCTTTCGGCATCGGTGACCCCAAGCAGGCTGGCGGCCAGCCTGATCACGGCATCCTCATGCGCGTCGCGCTCGCCGTCCGCAAGGGCGATCGACCATAGCGTTTCGATCAGCGCGATACGATCTTCATGCGGCACCGCGTCTTTCAGGGCGCGCGTGAACCGCACGGTGTCTGGCGCCTCTGCCTCAAGTGCTTCGGCTTCCTGCCGCAAATGTGCCGCTTCGAAAGGTGAAAGTTCGTACCTGCTGACAAGGGCGCGATCGATCCGCGCCGCCTCGACCAGGGCATAGACGCCGTCGGCGCGCGCGATCCGCACCAAGAGCGCTGCGAGCGCAAGGCGGGCGTCGTCGGGTGGAAGTGAGGTGGGCGACGCCATCAGCGTCGATAGCAGCTTTGAAAACATGATCAGGATATAGCGATCCCGGTGCCTGTAGAAAAGCGCCTTAGCCTGCGCGCGTGCCGACGCGCGCAGAGTGCCTGCGTTCCTTGGCCTGATCGCCTGGCAGCAGGTGCAGGCTGACAAGGCCCAGAAGCGCGATGGCCGCGCCGCCAAACGACCATATCAGGAATCCGGCCCAGAGAGGAGCGCCGTAAACGAACGAAGCCACCAGCCCAGCGGCCAGTCCCAGCACCCATCCGAATATCAGCATTCCAAGATACATTCTGCGCCCCCGCGTCAGATCGTGATCATAAATCAGCTTGATTGGCGATTAGGGCAAAATTTTGGCGGCACGCGAAAAAGCGCGCCTGCGCATGCTGCATTTCGGCAAAATGCAGCCGAGTCCCTTTGTGGTCCCTTGGGAAATGCAGCGTTTTTGTATTGGAAACTTTGATTGGTTGCGTTCCGAGGCGGGGAACTGGCAAGGACCTTGCGCGGTTTCAAGAGGGCGGTGCCGCCAAATGTCAGGTCGGGGCAGCCAAATGTCGCGACATTGGCGACTCAACGGCGCAGGCAAGGGCGCCCGTCTACGCGGCTTGTGCCCCTATCTCCCGCCTTCTCCAGAACCGTTCGAGCGGCCATCGTGATCAGGCAATTCCATTCATCCTGCCGGTCCGGGTTCGGGGTCTCAAGGACGGCGCGGACGCCGAGGACCGGTGTGCCGTCAAGCGGGATCACATGGGACTCGGGGGATAAACCCACCATTGCAGAAATCGTATATGTCCACGTCTTGGTCTCGCCCGTTCCGACCCATCGACCGACATCGCTGTCGGTGACGACGTTCACGACGTAGTCGGCGCCAGGACCGTTCCGAGCCCGCATTCCCGACCGGTCCAGAACCGACGCGAGCGGCGGCAGAATATACTCGCCGTAACCGCTGGCATATTGCGACGAAGACAACTCGATGATGTAGGACTTTCCCTTCAGCGTCTCGGCCTGCGCCGGGGCGGCAAGAAGAAGCAGGACAAGCAAGGGCCGGGCGGACATGTCTGGGCCAAGCGTTCGATGGGCGGGGGGGCGTAATCAGCCCCCCATCGCGTCTTTCCGGATGTACCACGTTCGTCGAATTTCAGAACACTGAAAAGTGTTCCGAGTGGTCAAGCAAACTCGGCAATCGCCGTCGGTCGGCGGTTATCTCGGTCCCCAACCGTGTCGTTGGGGGCGGGAACCAAGATTGTTCTGGCCGTGGGTCAGACCAGCCGCTCGACGTCCTTCGCGGCGCGGATGAAATCCGCGAACAGCGGATGAGGGGCGAAGGGCTTGGACTTCAGTTCCGGGTGGAACTGGACCCCGATGAACCAGGGATGGTCCTTCCATTCCACGATTTCCGGCAGCCGCCCGTCCGGGCTCATGCCCGAAAAGATCATTCCGCAGCTTTCCAGCTTGTCGCGGTATTTCACGTCCACCTCGTAGCGATGGCGGTGTCGCTCTTCGATCTCGGATGCGTTGTAGACCTGGGCGACCTTCGATCCGTCCTTCAGATGCGCGGTGTAGGCGCCAAGGCGCATCGTGCCGCCCTTGTCGTCGTCGACCTTGCGCGCGACGGTGTGGTTGCCCTGCACCCATTCCTTCAGGTGATAGACGACGGGTTCGAACCGCTTTTCACCCTTTTCGTGGTCGAACTCCTCGGATCCCGCCTTGGTCAGGCCGGCCTTGTTCCGCGCTGCTTCGATCACCGCCATCTGCATCCCCAGGCAGATGCCCAGGTAGGGGATGTTCTTTTCGCGGGCGAACTGGGCGGCCTTGATCTTGCCCTCTGTCCCCCGCTCGCCGAAGCCGCCCGGCACCAGGATGGCGTGGAATCGTTCCAGATAAGGCGCGGGATCTTCGCGCTCGAAGATCTCCGCGTCGATCCATTCGGCCTTGACCCGGACCCGGTTCGCCATGCCGCCATGCGTCAACGCCTCGGCGATGGATTTGTAGGCATCTTCAAGCTGCGTGTACTTGCCCACGATGGCGACGCGAACCTCGCCCTCGGCGTTGACGAGCCGGTCCATGACGTCTTCCCAACGTGCGAGGTTTGGCTTGGGGGCAGGCGCTATGCCGAAGGCGTCCAGAACCGCCTGGTCCAGCCCCTCGCGGTGATAGGCCAGCGGCGCCTCATAGATCGTCTTGAGGTCGTAGGCTGGAATCACGGCGTCGGGCCGGACGTTGCAGAAAAGGGCGATCTTGGCGCGCTCCTTCTCCGGGATCGGGTGTTCCGAGCGGCAGACCAGAACGTCGGGCGCGAGGCCGATGGACTGGAGTTCCTTCACCGAATGTTGGGTCGGTTTCGTCTTCAGCTCTCCACTGGCCGCCAGGTAGGGCAGAAGGGTCAGGTGCATCAGGATCGACTGACCGCGCGGGCGTTCGTGGATGAACTGGCGGATCGCCTCGAAGAAGGGTAGGCCCTCGATGTCGCCGACCGTTCCGCCGATCTCGCACAGCATGAAATCGACCTCGTCCTCACCGATGTGGAGGAAGTCCTTGATCTCGTTGGTGACGTGGGGAATGACCTGGATCGTTTTGCCCAGATAGTCGCCCCGGCGTTCCTTCTCGAGAACATTCGAGTAGATCCGGCCCGAGGAGATGGAATCGGTCTTGCGGGCGTGAACACCCGTGAAACGCTCATAGTGGCCAAGGTCCAGGTCGGTTTCCGCCCCGTCATCGGTCACGAAGACCTCGCCATGTTCGAAGGGCGACATGGTGCCGGGATCGACGTTGAGGTAGGGGTCCAGCTTGCGCAGGCGGACCGAATAGCCGCGGGCCTGCAAAAGGGCCCCGAGCGCCGCCGAGGCAAGCCCCTTGCCGAGCGAAGAAACCACACCGCCGGTGATGAAAACGTAACGCGCCATGGTTCGGATGCCCCCGTGAATGCCTCAAATTCTTGGTTTCGCCAAAGCGCCCTAGCTTCGGCATCACGGGATTCAAGCCTTATCAGATTCGCAGCCTGCCCGCAACAGGACCGCAAGGTCTAGTGGTGCGCTTTCGCGCTCGGATCAAAGGGTTGTGGTCAGTTGGCCGGAGGGGGCGTCAGCGGCGCATCATCGGCAGCAGGTGCCTGATCGCCATCGGCCGCAGAGGGTGGCAGCAGGTCTCCGGTCGGGACGACAGGTGCAACCGGCGCGTCTGCCGGAGCTTCGGTTTCGGCCTGGTCGACGACCGAGGTGCCTTCGGAATTCTGTGCGGCAAGCAGCGTCAGGGCGATCGACGTCGCGATGAAGGCGGCCGCCAGTCCCCAGGTCAGCTTGGTCAGCGCGTTCGCCGCGCCCCGCGCGCTCATGGCGCCGCCGCCGGACAGAAGACCGCCGCCTTCCGACCGCTGAAGCAGCACCACGCCGATAAGCATGAGCGCGAGGATCAGGTGGACGGTAAGAATGACGTTTTCCATCGGGACCGGGTCTTGTTTCGGGCTGACGCGCCTATCTAGGCGTATGACGTCCGGGGCGCAAGCCCGGAAGCGGAGGTGCCCGACCGCCTTCGCGGCAAGAAACGTCGCTTTCGCGCTTTTCCGCGAAAGCCGCTCCGGCGATAAGGCCAGACGAGGAGAAAACCATGTACGTGCTCCACTACGCGCCTGACAATGCTTCGCTGATCGTCCGCCTGGTGCTTCTGGAACTGGACGCCGCGCACCGGACGTCGCTTGTCGACCGGCGTGTCCGCGCCCAGGACGGGCCGGAATATCGGCGACTGAACCCGAACGGTCTGATCCCTGCGCTGGAAACGCCGGATGGGGCGCTTTTCGAAACCGGCGCGATTCTGCTGTGGCTGTCCGAACGCCACGGCGCGCTGGCTCCGCAACCGGGCGACGCCGCGCGCGGCGATTTCCTCAAGTGGCTTTTCTTCGTTTCCAACACGCTTCACGCCGACACGCGCCTGCTGTTCTATCCCGAGCGTCACGCCGGGCAGTCGGCCGATGTCGCGGCTTTCCGGGATGCCGCGCGCAACCGCGTCGCAAGTCATCTTGGTCTGGTCGAGGCGATGGCCGCGACCCGCCCCGGCTGGTTTTCGCCGGATGCGCCGTCGGTCCTGACGCTTTATGTCTGCTGCCTTGTGCGCTGGCTCGCGCTTTATCCGGTTGAAACCGCCGGATGGCTCGACCTGGGGCGTTACCCCGCGCTTGGCGCGGTCGCCGCCGCGATGGAGCAAAGGCCCTCTGCTCTCCAGGCCTCCTTGATCGAGGGGCTTGGAGCCACGATCTTTACGCAACCGTCTTATGCCTGCCCGACAGAGGGCAGCGCGACCTGAAAGGACCACCCGATGTTTCTGTCCGTCTTCGATATGTTCAAGGTCGGGGTAGGCCCTTCGTCCTCGCACACGATGGGGCCAATGGTGGCGGGCTCGCGCTTCCTTGACCTGCTGCGCGCCTCGCCTTTCCATCCCGCGGGCCTCAAGGCCTCGCTTCACGGCTCGCTTGCCTTCACCGGCAAGGGACACGCCACTGACCGCGCGACGATCCTTGGGCTTGCCGGCTTCGTGCCCGAATCCTACGACAACGAAAAGGCCGAGGCGACGCTGGCCGCGATCGCCGAAACCGGCACCGTGACGCCGCCCGGCCTTCCCACGCTGAAATTCGACCCCTCGACGGATCTGTCCTTTGACTATGGTCCGGCGCTGCCCGGTCATGCCAACGGCATGATCCTGATGGCCACGGACGCGCAGGGCGACGTCATCCTGCAGGAGACGTATTACTCCATCGGTGGCGGTTTCGTCTTGACGGCCGCCGAAAGCGAGTCCGCCGACAAGGTCGCGGCCAAACCATCCGGCTGCCCCTATCCGTTCCAGAATGCGGCCGAAATGCTTGAGATGGCCAAGGCATCGGGCAAGTCAATCGCCCAGATGAAGCGGGCCAATGAATTGCACTTCCGCACCGAGCGCGAGCTTGAGGATGGCATGGCGCGGCTGTGGCAGGTGATGAACGACTGCATCGAGCGTGGACTTGCGACCGATGGCATCCTTCCGGGCGGGCTGAAGGTGCGCCGCCGTGCCAAGGGCATCCACGAAGCGCTGTTGGCCGAACGCGGCATGAACCTGTCCGCGCCGCACACCATCAACGACTGGATGAGCGTTTACGCAATGGCCGTGAACGAGGAAAACGCAGCCGGCGGGCAGGTCGTAACCGCGCCCACGAACGGTGCGGCGGGGGTGCTTCCCGCCGTCATCCGCTACTGGCTGGATCACGTTCCCGGCGCAAGCGCGTCCCGTGTCGGTGATTTCCTGCTAACCGCGGCGGCGATCGGCGGGCTCTGCAAGCACAATGCCTCGATCTCGGGCGCCGAGTGCGGCTGCCAGGCCGAAGTCGGATCCGCTGCCGCGATGTCGGCGGCAGGGCTTTGCGCCGTGATGGGTGGCACGCCCGAACAGGTCGAAAACGCGGCAGAGATTGCGCTGGAACATCACCTGGGCATGACCTGCGACCCGGTGAAGGGTCTGGTTCAGGTGCCCTGCATCGAACGCAATGGCCTCGGCGCGATCAAGGCGGTCTCCGCCGCTTCTCTGGCGCTTCGGGGCGATGGCCAGCACCTGGTTCCGCTTGATGCCGCGATCGAGACGATGTGGCAGACGGGCCGCGACATGCACGAGAAGTACAAGGAAACCTCGCTGGGCGGCCTGGCGGTGAACGTCCCCAACTGCTGATCGGTATGCGCTTGCCGGGGGCGCCCAGACCCGCGATCCTGCTGCCATTATCCTGGCAGCAGGGAATCGGTGGGCACGGGGATGAAACCGAACCGGATGCTTCAGATCATAGCGCTGTTCCGGTCAGAGGGAGGGGCGCTGACGGCAGAGGCGCTGGCCGCGCGGCTTGGTGCGTCGCGGCGCACCATATACCGCGACATATCGGCCCTTCAGGCGATGGGCGTCCCGATCGATGGAACCGCGGGGCAGGGATATGTGCTGCGGCCGGGCTTCGACCTGCCGCCGATCGGTTTCTCACCCGCCGAGATCGAGGCGATCATCGTCGGCCTCGCGCTTCTGCCGGCCAGTGCAGGGGGCCTGTCTGCCGCGGCCCGCTCGGTCGCGGCGAAGATCCAGATCGCGCAACCGCCGAAAGGCCGCCGGACCTTGCCGCGGGCATCCTCATCGACCGCCGCCGAGCCGGCGCTGTTGCGCAGGGCGATGCGAGAGGAACGCAGGCTGGCCATCGCCTACAGGGGGCAGGACGGGGCGATTTCACATCGCGCGATTCTGCCTGTCGCGTCCGTCACGCGCGCTGATGCCGCGTTCGTCGTGGCGTGGTGCGAGCTTGCCGAAGACCTTCGCCTGTTCCGGATGGAAGCGATCGAGGACTGCATCCTGCCGGGGGGCGGTTTCGCTGGCCGCGGTGCCGCGCTGCGCGCCGAACTGGATGCGCGCACATTCGCATCCATAGCGCTGGCCTGAACCGGGAACACGCGGGCGGATTGTATCTGGCACATTTTCCCCATGGACGTAGTCCAAGCGCCGCTATAGCGGGGCGTCATGAACCCGTCTGACCGCATCCTTCCCGGCGTCGCGCTGATGATCGTCTTTTGCGTCTTCGCGCCGCTGATCGACGTGGCATCGAAGCTTTCGGCGGTCGCTGTTTCCGTCGGCGTGATCGCATTGGCGCGCTTCGTGGTCCAGGCGGGGCTCATGCTGCCCGTAGTGCTGGTGCTGGGCCTCGGGCTCAGGCTGTCCCCCCGCGCACTGGGGCTGACCGCCGTCCGGGCTGCGATGCTGATCCTGTCCACCTATTGTTTCGTCGCCGCGCTCAAGGCGATGCCGATCGCGGATGCCCTGGCCATCGCCTTCGTCGAGCCCTTCGTCATCCTGCTGATAGGACGCCTCGTGCTGGCCGAACAGGTCGGCCCGCGCCGCCTGGTGGCCTGCGCGATAGGTTTCGGCGGATCGCTGATGGTCATCCAGCCGTCCTTCGCGGCATTCGGCGCGGTCGCGCTGTTCCCGTTGGGCACGGCCGTGACCTTCGCGCTTTACATGCTGGTCACGCGGCGCCTTTCGCGGCTGGTGCATCCGGTGCCGATGCAGTTCCACACCGCGCTTGTCGCGGCTCTTGTCTGTGTGCCGCTGCTTGCCATCGGCAACTACCTGGGCGAGCCTTCGCTGAAGCTGACGCTGCCCTCGGGCATCTTCTGGCTCTGGCTGTTCTGCGTCGGGCTTGCCGCTTCGGTCAGTCACATGGCGATGACCTATGCGCTGACCTTTGCGCCGTCCTCGACGCTGGCGCCGTTGCACTATCTGGAAATCGTGACGGCAACGCTTTTCGGTTACCTGGTTTTCGGAGACTTTCCCGGCGGCCTGACCTGGGCCGGAATCGGGGTGATCGTCGGTTCCGGACTTTACGTCATCTACCGCGAGCGGCAGCTGGACCGGCAGGCGCGGCTGGTTGTCCGCAATCCGGTCGCAGTGCCGCAATAGCCGCGCCAAGCGCGATGCGCGGCAGGATGACCAGCATCCCGTGGGAATCGAATTCCATCTCGACCCTTCCGGTCGCCTCGTTCGAAGTGCCGATGCGCCCGCCAGGCGCAAGCGTCAGGCCCGCGATCGGCCAGCGCAGTCCCTCGGAACGGCCCGAAACTTCGGCCATCGGGAACAGTGACACGCGCATGCCGGGGGCCAGGTCCAGCGACACGCTGGACGGGGCGTGAAAGATCACGTCGTCGCGCCCGACCAGCAGGCACGTTGACCCTGGATGGCGCACAAGGGCGTTGCAGGCCGAAAGCGAGTGATCGAATCGCAACCCCGTGAATCCAAGCCCCAGGATGAACGGTGCGCGAAGCCGCATCAGGCATTTTTCGAAGTCCGTGCTTTCCTGCTCGGCGACAAACAGCACGCGCGAAGGGTCAAGTTCGGCCAGATGCCGCCGATCGGCACTGTCCAGGTCGCCGATCACCCATTCGGGAACGTGACCAAAGGCCCGCGCCACATTCGCGCCACCATCCGCCGCTACGATCCGAGGGGCGAATGACAGGGCTTCCGAGAGGGTTTCGCGGTCGACTTCACCGCCGCCCAGAAGCGTGACGGGTTGCGAAAATGGTGGCAATGTTGGTGGCATGGCGGCATTGATGACGATTAGGGCAAAGAAAGGCAATTCAGGCCTGAAAGAATCCTTCCTTTTTCCTATATGTCATCATTGTAGGGGACGAGTAGTGGGCAAACCTGCAAAAGGTGAGCCGTGTTTGGGTAGAGAATGACGATGGTAGGTGCGAACAAGATCCTGACGGTTTCCTACGGAACCTTCTCCTGCACTCTGGAGGGGTTTGAGGAGCCTTTTGGCACGATGCGGGCAATCGCTGAGTACTTCCGGGATCTCGCCTCGCAGGATCGATACTTTGGCGCCGAGCCGCCCACGCCTGACACCGAAATGCTTCACCGCATCGCCGAGCGCGAGGTGCGCCGCCGGGTCGAGGCCCGCGTGGACGACGAGGGGATCACCCTGAAAGCAGCGGAACCCGAGGTTCAGGAGCCCGAAACCGTAGAAGAGCCCGATCAGGCCAGCCCTGAGCAGGAAAGCCTGGCCCCGGCCGAGACCCCGGCCGAGACCGCTGCCGAGAAGCTCAAGCGCCTCCGGGCGGCGGTCGCCGAGGCCGAGGCCGCAGCGTCACAAGAAGACTGGGTCGAAAACCGCACCTCATTCTCCGCCGAGGCCCCAGCCGCCGATTTCGGCTATACGCTTGATGTCGTATCCGCCAACATCAAGGCGGGACCCGCGAAGGACGAATTCCATGAGGAGGAGTTCTACGAGGACGAGGAGGCCGAGGACATCGCTGCACCCGCAACGGAGCGGCCATCCCAGGCCGCCGCAAGCGATGAACGGGAAGAACCCGCGGGTCAGACGACGCTGCCGAACCTTGCCGCGCGGCTGCGCGCCTACGAGGCGGAGGCACCCTATCTGCGCGGTGGTCCCCGCCCCCCGGCATCTCCGCGCCCGGCGCCGAAAGTCGATGAGGACCTTCTGCGCCGCGTCACCGAGGAAAGCCGCGCCGAAGACCAAGCGGTAAGCGCTGACACCGTTCAAGGCCGCTCAATCCTCGAGCAGGCGTCGGGTGACGACGAAGCCGCTGTTGCCCGCCTGATGAAAGAGGCGCACAGCAAGCTTGAAGGCCCCGAAAGCAAGCGCAAGTTTTCGGCGATCTCGCATATGAAGGCCGCGGTTGCCGCGACGGTGGCAGACCGCCGGTTCAAGGCGGAGGCAGAGGTCGAGGACGATGGTGATGAGGGCGGCGAGGAAACCCAGCTGAACCGCTACCGGGAGGACCTGTCGCGCGTCGTCCGCCCGCGGCCCACGCCGCCGTCCCCGCCCAAGAGGCAGGCGGCTTCCGCGCCCTCGACGCCGCCCAAGGCTACAGAAACGGGCAGGCCTGCAGTACCACCCGCGCCTGCCCAAGAGCGTAAGGCCGAAGCGCCAGCGGTGGCAGAGCCCGCGAAGGCGCCGGCCCCCAATCCGCCCCGGTCGTCGGTCCATCCCGCGCCGCTTGTGCTTTTCTCGGAGCAGAAGGTTCAGGATGAATCACAAGCCGCAGAGCCTGCGGTAGCCCGTCGCCGCTCGGCGATCCCGACCCGCATCCTTACCGAGGATGAGGTGGTGGTGCCGCGCCGCCGGGTGCAGCCCGAGGACGCCGACAGCTTCGCAGAGTTCGCCGAAATGATGGGCGCCTCGGATCTTTCGGACCTGCTTGAGGCCGCCGCGGCCTATACCGCGACCATCGAAGGCACGCCGCACTTCTCTCGCCCGCAGCTTCTGCGCAAGGTGGCAACCGTGTCGGATACCCCTGACTTCAGCCGCGAGGACGGCTTGCGGTCGTTCGGGATGCTTCTGCGGCAAGGCAAGATCCAGAAGGTGCGGAGGGGGCAGTTCAAGATAACGGACGCCTCGCGCTTTCTCAGCGATGGACTGCGGGGATCGCGCTAAGGATCAGTCCTTGGGTTCGTCGGGATCCTCTTTCCCGACGCCCTTGAACACCGACTTGAACGGAAGTGCCCACAGGAAGCCAAGCGCCACGTAGAGGGCGACCTCCGCCCAGATCGGAAGTCGTCCGAAGCGCGCGTCGATCCAGTTCGCCAGCGTGACCGCCACGACGATATAGGCCGGCAACCCGAAGATCAGGATCAGTAGGGAAAGCCTGCGGCGGGCGCGGTAGGAAAGCATAGGCTCAGTCCGCAAACGGGTCGGTGACCAGGATCGTGTCGTCCCGCTCGGGGCTGGTGGACAGAAGTGCCACCGGGCACTGGATCAGCTCCTCGATCCGGCGGACGTACTTGATCGCGGCGGCCGGCAGTTCTGCCCAGCTGCGCGCACCCTCGGTGCTTTCCTGCCAGCCCTCGATTTCCTCGTAGACCGGCACGCAGCGCGCCTGCTGATCGGCGGCGGTCGGAAGATAATCCAGCCGCTTTCCGTCCAGGTCATAGCCCACGCAGATCTTCAGCGTGTCGAAGCCGTCCAGCACGTCGAGCTTGGTCAGCGCGATGCCGTTGATGCCCGAGATCGCGCAGGTCTGGCGCACCAGAGCCGCGTCGAACCAGCCGCAGCGGCGCTTGCGGCCCGTGACGGTGCCGAACTCGTGCCCGCGCGTGCCCAGGCGTTCGCCGTCGGCGTCGTGCAGCTCGGTCGGGAAGGGGCCTTCGCCGACGCGGGTCGTGTAGGCCTTGACGATGCCAAGGACAAAGTCGATGGCGTTCGGACCAAGTCCCACGCCTGTCGCCGCCTGTCCCGCGATGACGTTCGACGATGTGACGAACGGATAGGTCCCGAAGTCGATATCAAGCAGGGAGCCTTGCGCACCTTCGAACAGGATACGCTTGCCGGCCCGACGGGCTTCGTTCATCACCTTCCAGACAGGCGCGGCATATTGCAGGATCTCGGGCGCGATCTCTTTCAGCTGGGCAAGAAGCGCGTCCGTGTCGATCGGCTCAAGCCCCAGACCCGCGCGCAGCGCGTTGTGGTGGACCAGCGCGCGTTCCACGCGCAATTCCAGCGTCGCCGCATCGGCCAGGTCCGCGACCCGGATCACGCGGCGGCCGACCTTGTCCTCGTAGCACGGACCGATCCCGCGCCCCGTCGTGCCGATCTTGGCCTTCGATCCGGTCGCCTGCGCCTCGCGCGCGCGGTCCAACTCTCCGTGATAGGGCATGATCAGCGGGGTGTTTTCCGCGATCATCAGCGTCTCGGGCGTGATCTCGACGCCCTGTTCGCGGATCGAGGCGATTTCCTTGACCAGGTGCCAGGGGTCCAGCACCACGCCGTTGCCGATGACGGACAGCTTGCCGCCGCGAACCACGCCCGACGGCAGCGCGTTCAGCTTATAGACCTTGCCGCTGATGACAAGCGTGTGGCCCGCGTTGTGGCCGCCCTGGAAGCGCGCGATGACGTCGGCGCGTTCCGACAGCCAGTCGACGATCTTGCCCTTGCCCTCGTCGCCCCATTGGGCGCCCACGACAACCACGTTGGCCATGATCCTGTCCTTGCAACTTTGACAAACCCCGCGTCCTATAACGGTGACGCCCGCCGGGCGAAACAGCAAAATCGCCGCGTGGAGGCTTCGGGGGCGCATGTTTCTCTATATTACGATCGGGACGAACGATCTGGCGCGGGCGGGCCGCTTCTACGACGCCGTCATGGCCACCCTGGGATTTGAGAGAGCGGCGGAGAACGCAAGCGAAGTTGGCTATCGCAAGCCTGGGGAGCGCACCCGCTTTTGGGTGACGCGGCCCTTCGACGGCCGTCCGGCGACGGTCGGGAACGGCTCCATGCCTGCGTTCGATGTGGCCGACCGGGCAGCGGTGGATGCCTTTCACAAGGCCGCCCTGGCCAACGGAGGCAGCGACGAGGGCGCGCCGGGCCTGAGGCCCTATGCGCCGCATTTCTACGCCTGCTATGTCAGAGACCCCGATGGCAACAAGCTGTCGGCGGTCTGCGAACGCGACTCTGCGTCCTGATGTCCTCGGTTCGCGCTTCGGCCCGCGTTCGCATCAACAATGCCGGCGCCTGGACAATTGCCGCTCGCGCCCGGCGACGAGTTTTCCTATAACGCGCGCGACACGATGCAGGAGAGTGCCATGTCCGAGAACCTGTCCCCCATTGACCAGGCCAAGGCGAACGCGGCCCGCAAGGCCGTCGATTTCGTCGAAAGCGGAATGAAGGTGGGGCTTGGCACCGGGTCCACCGCTGCCTGGATGGTCAAGCGCCTTGGTGAGCGCGTGCGCGACGAAGGCCTGCGTATCGTCGCCGTGCCGACCTCAAGCCGCACCGCCGCGCTTGCGCGCGAGGTGGGCATCACCGTCATCACCCTCGACGAAGCCAAGTGGCTCGACATCACGATCGACGGCGCCGACGAGTTCGACGCCGAAATGAACCTGATCAAGGGCGGCGGCGGGGCGCTTTTGCAGGAAAAGATCGTGGCGACGGCATCCGACCGCATGGTGGTGATCGCGGACTCCGCGAAAGAAGTCGCGCATCTGGGCGCCTTCCCCCTGCCGATCGAGGTCATTCCCTTCGGCGTGAACGTCACGCGCGGGCTGGTCGAAGAGCTTCTGGGCGCCTTCGACGTCATGGGACGGCGCACCACGATCCGCATGAACGGCAGCGACCCCTTCCGCACCGACGAGGGCAACTTCATCCTCGATCTGCACCTGGGCCGCATCGGCGATCCGCGCCAGCTTGCGCTGATGCTGAATCAGGTTCCCGGCGTGGTTGAAAATGGGCTTTTCGTAGATATCTGCGACAGGGTGGTGATCGGACATGCGGACGGAAGGGTCGAAGTGCGCGATATACACGACTGTTCGATCGACGTGACGGAGCTTCCGGTTGGGGACACCACGAACATCTTTGCCAATATCGAGGAATAGGGACCCGATGGCATTCGACTACGACCTGTTCGTCATCGGTGGCGGTTCGGGCGGCGTGCGTGCGGCGCGGATCGCCGCCGGCGAGTACGGCGCGAAAGTCGCTATCGCCGAGGAATACCGGATGGGCGGGACCTGCGTCATCCGGGGCTGCGTGCCCAAGAAGCTGATGGTCTTCGCATCTTCCTATGCCGGGCAGATCGAGGACGCGCGCGCCTACGGCTGGGACGTTCGGGCGGGTGCCTTCGACTGGTCCGCGTTTCGTGCCAAGCTGGATGCGGAACTTGATCGGTTGGAGGGCGTCTATCGCGCCGCGCTTGTCAGGAACGGCGTTACCATCCACGACGAACGTGCCGTGATCGAGGATGCTCATACCGTCCGGCTGGAAAACGGCGCGCGGTTCACGACCAAGCACATTCTCGTTGCGACGGGCGGGCAGCCATCGGTGCCCGAACCGGCAGCCTCGGTCGGGGTCATGACGTCGAACGACGTCTTCAAGCTGGACACCCTGCCAAAGTCCATTCTGATCGTGGGCGGCGGTTTCATCGCCTGCGAATTCGCCTGCATCCTGAACGGGATGGGTGTCGAGGTCACGCAGTTCTACCGCGGAGAGCAGATCCTGCGCGGGTTCGATGGCGAAGCGCGGGGCCATATCGCGGAACTGATGCGCGACTCGGGCGTGAACCTGCACGTCGGCACCGACGTGATCGAGATGCGCGACGCCGACGGCGGCACATGGGTCAAGTCCACAGATGGTCGTGAGCATGTCTTTGAAAAGGTGCTTTACGCGACTGGCCGCACGCCGAACTCTTCGGGCATTGGCCTTGAAGAGGCAGGTGTGAAACTGGGACGCCGCGGCGAGATCGTTGTCGATGGCTGGAGCCAAACCTCGGTCCCCTCGATCTATGCCGTCGGCGACGTCACCGACCGCATCAACCTGACGCCGGTCGCCATCCGCGAAGGGCACGCTTTTGTCGACACGGTATTCGGTGCGAAGCCGACGAAGGCGGATCACGATCTTGTGGCTTCGGCCGTCTTCACGCAGCCAGAGTTCGGGACCGTGGGCCTGACCGAGGAAGCCGCGCGCGACCTTGGCCCGATCGAGGTTTATGCAACCTCGTTCCGCGCGATGCAGTCGGCCTTTGCGGGCCGGCGCGACCGCGTGATGATGAAACTGATCGTCTGCGCGCAGAGCCGCAAGGTGCTGGGATGCCACATCGTGGCGCCTGGCGCCGGGGAAATGATCCAGCTTGCGGCCATAGCCATCAAGATGGGCGCAACGAAAGAGGATTTCGACCGCACCGTCGCCGTTCACCCTGTCATGGCTGAGGAACTGGTCACGTTGCGCAAACCGGTCAGGACGGCTTGATTTTCCTGTCAAAAGTCCCAGTTGGGATGCAGGATGCACGAAATCTGAACAAAGAAGGTAGGCATAGATGAGTGGAAGCGGAGGCCCCTGGGGAGGTGGCGGTTCTGGCGGCGGGGATGACGACGATCGTCAATCCCGTGGACCTCGGCGCCCGGTCGGGGGGGCGCAGATCCCCGAAATCGACGACATCATGCGCAAAGGCTCGGAGCGGCTGAAGGTGCTGATGGGCGGCAGGGGCGGATCGGGCCGCGGCAATGGTGGCGATCAGCCCGGCCTGCCGCGCGGCACCTTCGTGCTTGCCGCGCTGGCCGCGGTCGCGCTGTGGTCCTACGAAAGCTTTTACACCGTAAAGCCTGAAGAGCGCTCGGTTGAACTGTTCCTGGGCAAGTGCAACTCGCCCTGCATCGGCGAGCCGGGGCTGAACTTTGCCCCCTGGCCGATCGTCATTCCCGAAAAGGTGCAGCTGTCGACGGAACGCACCGAGGATATCGGCGTCGGGCGCGGCGGGCAGGACGACAGCGGCCTGATGCTGACCGGTGACGAAAACATCGTCGACATCGACTTCCAGGTCGTCTGGAATATTTCTGACCCTGAAAGATACCTGTTCAACCTGCGCGACCCGGAACTGACGATCAACGCCGTGGCCGAAGCGTCGATGCGTGAAATCATCGCCCAGTCCCAGCTTGCGCCGATCCTGAACCGGGATCGCGGCGCGATTGCAGAACGGTTGAAGGACCTGATCCAGACAACGCTGGACGGCTACGACTCCGGGCTTAACGTGGTGCGCGTGAACTTCGACCGCGCCGACCCCCCGAGGGAAGTCATCGAGGCGTTCAAGAACGTCCAGTCCGCGGAACAGGAACGCGACCGCCTGCAGAAGGAAGCCGACGCCTACGCCAACACGGTTGTGGCGGGCGCGCGGGGTCAGGCCGCGCAGATCCTTGAAGAGGCGGAAGCCTATCGCGCGCAGGTCGTGAACCAGGCCGAGGGTGAGGCAAGCCGCTTCTCGGCGGTTCTTGCCGAATACGAAAAGGCACCCGAGGTCACGCGCAAGCGTCTTTATCTTGAAACCATGGAGCAGGTGATGGGCCGGGTCGACAAGGTCATCATCGACGAGAACCAGGGCGGCCAGGGCGTTGTGCCCTACCTGCCGCTGAATGAACTGGGCCGCAAGCCGGCCGCGGAGGGCAACTGATGAACCGCGCCGCACTTATCATTCCCGTCATCGTTCTTGCAATCGCGGGCGCGCTTTCCGCCATCTTCATCGTGGATGAAAAGGAACGGGCGCTGGTGCTCCAGTTCGGCCAGATCAGGGCCGTGCACCAGGAACCGGGGCTCTACTTCAAGATCCCGATCGTGCAGGAGATCGTTCGCTACGACGATCGCATCCTTGGGCTGGACGTCGAGCCGCTTGAAGTCACGCCGCTGGACGACCGTCGTCTGGTCGTCGACGCATTCGCGCGTTACCGGATCACGGATGTGCAGCGCTTCCGCCAGGCGGTCGGCGCGTCCGGGCTGGGACTGGCCGAAAGCCGCATCGACACGATCCTGCGCGCCCAGACGCGCGAGGTTCTGGGCGGCGTGACGTCCTCCGAGATCCTGTCGGCCGACCGCGCGGCACTTGCGCAGCGCATCCGGGATGCGTCCCGCAACGAGGCCGCGACCCTGGGCGTCGAAGTCATTGACGTGCGGCTCAAGCGCACCGATCTTCCGGTCCAGAACCTTGACGCGACTTTCGCGCGGATGCGCGCGGAACGCGAAAGGGAAGCGGCCGACGAAGTCGCGCGAGGCAAGGAGGCCGCCCAGAGGCTGCGTGCGCAGGCCGATCGTACCAAGGTCGAGCTTGTATCGGACGCGCAGCGCCAGTCGGAAATCATCCGCGGACAGGCCGACGCAAGACGGAACGCCATTTTCGCCGACGCCTATGGCGCTGATCCGGAGTTCTTCTACTTCTACCGGTCTCTCGCGGCCTATCGCGCATCCCTTCTGGGCGGCAACTCGACCATGGTGATGGCGCCGGACAGCGAGTTCTTCAACTACCTCAAGTCCGACCAGAGGCGGTAAGGCATGGGGGGCTTCGCTCTCCTGGTGCTTGGGATCGGTCTGGTGCTTTTGCTGGAGGGGCTGGCCTTTGCGCTGGCCCCTTCGCGCATCGAAGAGGTCCTTGACCTGCTTCGGCGCCTGCCGGCCGAGACGCGCCGAAACATCGGAATCGCCGCCGCGACGCTTGGCCTCGCGCTCATTTGGCTTGCCCGCCACCTTGGGGCCTGAAACACTGTTTGCAATCACGCTTGTGTGACGCGGGTCCTGCGGGTTTGATTCCCGGTAGGACATGCCTACCTACTAGGACGGACAAGGGCGGCGCCAAGCGCCGCCGGAAGTGACAAGGGGAAAGTGGAGTGAGACCTCAGGCAATTTCAGTTGCTGCTGCGCGTGAAGGGAACGCGTCAAACCTGCGGTATTTCTGGGCCCTGTTCATCGGGCTCGTGCTCGCCTTGGCGCTGGCTCTTCAGGCAAGCGCGCGGGCCGCACCCGAGAGCTTCGCGGATCTTGCGGACAAGGTCAGCCCGTCAGTGGTCAACATCACGACCTCGATGGTCGTGGCGGCGCCGACCGACGGCAATCCCATCGTGCCCGAGGGTTCCCCCTTTGAGGACTTCTTCAAGGATTTCGGCGCGCCCGGACCGAATGGTCCGCGCCGCTCGAACGCGCTGGGGTCGGGGTTCGTCATCTCCGAGGACGGCTACATCGTCACGAACAACCACGTGATCGACGGCGCCGATGAGATCGAGGTGGAGTTCTTCACCGGCAAGCGGTTGGACGCGAAGCTGGTCGGTACCGATCCCAAGACCGACATCGCGCTGCTGAAGGTCGAAAGCGACGCACCGCTGCCGTTCGTCAGCTTCGGCGATTCCAACCTGATGCGCGTTGGCGACTGGGTCATGGCGATGGGCAACCCGCTGGGGCAGGGGTTTTCGGTGTCCGCCGGGATCGTGTCTGCCCGCAACCGCGAACTGAGCGGAACCTATGATGATTTCATCCAGACCGACGCCGCCATCAACCGCGGCAACTCAGGCGGGCCTCTGTTCAACATGGAGGGTGAAGTCATCGGGGTGAATACCGCGATTCTAAGCCCCAACGGCGGTTCGATCGGCATCGGCTTTTCAATGGCGTCGAACGTGGTGTCGCGCGTGATCGACCAGCTGCGCGAGTTCGGGGAAACCCGGCGCGGATGGTTGGGTGTGCGCATCCAGGACGTGACCCCCGACGTCGCCGAGGCGATGGGCCTGTCCGAGGCAAAGGGCGCGCTGGTCAGCGATGTGCCGGATGGACCGGCCAAGGACGCGGGCATGCTTCCGGGCGATCTGATCACCAGTTTTGACGGTGCCGACGTTTCCGATACCCGCGATCTCGTGCGGCGCGTCGCCGAGGCCGATGTGGGCAAGGCGGTTCGCGTCGTCGTGATGCGCGAAGGCAAGAGCCAGACCCTGCTGGTGACGCTGGGACGGCGCGAGGCGGCCGAGGCGGAAGGCGAGGGCGCCATAGTGACGCCGGAGGCCGAAGCCGAACCCATGCAGAAGGACCTTCTGGGGCTGACGCTGACGCAGTTGACCGATGATCTGGCGATCGAGCTTGGACTTTCGGAAGGCAGTACAGGTCTGGTGGTCGTCGATATCGACGAAACCAGCGAGGCCTACGGCAAAGGCCTCCGCTCTGGCGATGTCATCACCGAGGCGGGCCAGCAGTCGGTGGCGACGCTGGCCGACCTTGAGGATCGGATCGACGAGGCGAAGGAAGCAGGCCGCAAGTCCTTGCTTCTGCTGATCCGCCGTTCAGGCGACCCGCGGTTTGTCGCGTTGTCGGTCGAGTAAGGCGCGGCCCAAGAATGGCAGCGGGCGCTTCTGCCGGGGCGCCCGTTTCGTTTTTGCAACGGTTCCCGGACTGATAACGGCTTGCGCGTCGGGGCGCGACGTTCCTGCGTCGCTGGGGGGCTGGAACACGAAGCGGTCACGGACTAGATAGCCAAGGGAACCGCTGCAAGGGACTCAAGATGGCGAAGATCACCTACGTAGAATTTGACGGCAAGGAACATGTCGTGGACGTCGCCAACGGGATGACCGTCATGGAAGGCGCCCGCGACAATGGCATCCCGGGGATCGAAGCGGATTGCGGCGGCGCCTGTGCCTGTTCGACCTGCCATGTCTATGTCGATGCCGCCTGGGTGGACCGCCTTCCGTCGAAGGATTCGATGGAAGAGGACATGCTTGACTTCGCCTACGAACCCGATCCCGCCCGCTCGCGCCTGACCTGCCAGATCAAGGTGACGGATGCGCTGGACGGGCTCAAGGTCTTCATGCCGGAAAAACAGATTTGATCCGCGGGGCGGCGCTTGCGCTGGTGCTGGCGGGAAGCCCGGAAGGGGCTTCGGCCACGATCACGCAGGCCCGCTTCGACGAACCCACGACGCGCTACGATCATGGCGTGCTGGGCGACGAGATCGAATACGGCGCGCTGGTGCTGACGACGACGCGGGGGCCTTTGCGCATTCGTTTGCCGGAAGACCGCGTGTTCGAGGATATCGCGCCCCGACTCGCTGACCTTGACGCCGACGGCGCGCCAGAGGTCATCGTCGTCGAAACCGATATTGAACGCGGGGCACGGCTGTCAGTCTATGGCGAGGATGGGCTGATCGCGGCAACGCCGTATATCGGAACAAGGCACCGCTGGCTTGCGCCCGTCGGGGCTGCGGATGTGGATGGCGACGGGCGGGCTGAAATCGCTTATGTGGAAACGCCGCATCTGGGCAAGATACTCAAGGTCGTCCGGCTTGAAGGCGACCGGCTGCTGCCCGTCGCCCAGACATCCGGAATGACCAATCATCGCATCGGGGACGCATTCATCCAGGGCGGCATCGCGCTCTGCGGCGGGCGCCTTGTGTTCTTGACCGCCGATGCCGACTGGTCGCGCGTCATGGCCACGGAACTGGTCGAAGGGCGGCTGCGGTCGCATTCGATCGGAACTTACCGCGGTGCCGAAAGCCTTGAAGGTCCTCAGGGCTGTTCATAAGGCGGCGATACTGCCCGCGCGACGGGATAAAGACGCCTCAGGCGCGCGCGGCGTCCAGCGCCGCCGGCAGCGCCGCGTCGAATGCCGCCAGATCCTCGGCCCTGCCGACGCTGACCCTGATGCAGCGGTCATGCGGCGCGACGAAGGGCATACGAACGAAGATGTCGTGCGCGATCAGCTCTGACAGAACCCGCCGGGCAAAGGCGCCATCGCCGCCGCAATCGATGGTGACGAAGTTCGTGGCCGATGGCAGCGGCGCGAGGCCATTTGCACGTGCTATGGCGCCCAGCGTGGCACGCGCATCAGAGACCCAGACCTGAACCCTGGTCAGCCAGTCCTGGTCCGACAGGGCGGCCAGCGCGCCCGCCTGTCCGATGCGGCTCATCCCGAAATGATTGCGGATCTTGTTGAAGGCGGTGACAAGGGGTGCGGCCCCGATGGCATAGCCCACGCGGGCGCCCGCCATGCCGTAGCCCTTTGAAAAGGTCCGCATCCGGATCACGCGCGGATCTTGCGGATCAAGGACGGGGGCGGTGCCCGCGGGCGCGAGTTCCACGTAAGCCTCGTCAAGAACCAGAAGGGATCCTTCGGGAACCTTGGCGATCATGCGCGCGATGGTGTCGGCCCCGTGCCAGGAGCCCATCGGATTGTCCGGATTGGCCAGGTAGATAAGCTTCGCCCCGGTTTCGGCGGCGCGCGCGGTCAGGGCGTCGGGGTCCTCGTGGCAACCGCTGTAGGGAACCTTGTGGATGGCGCCGCCGAAGCCCGCGACATGGAAGTTGAAGGTCGGATAGGCCCCGTCAGAGGTCACCACCGCGTCGCCCGGCTCGATCAACATGCGGACAAGGTAGCCCAGAAGGCCGTCGATCCCTTCGCCCACGACGATGTTTTCGGCCTTGACGCCATGATGCGCGGCCAGGGCAAGGCGAAGGTCATGGTTCTCGGGGTCCCCGTACATCCAGACGTCGTGCGCGGCCTTTGCCATGGCTTCAATGGCGCGGGGCGAGGGGCCAAAGACGTTTTCGTTCGCGCCCAGACGGGCGGCGAATGGCCTGCCACGGTCGCGCTCCTGCGTCTCGGGGCCGACGAAGGGCACGGTGGCGGGCAGAGACGCCACAAGCTGGGTATAGCGCGGTCCGGTCATGGACCGAGTGAAAGCCGAATTCCCCGGCTTCGGCAAGCGCTCAGTCGCGCATGAACTTCTTGCGGGCCTCTTCCGCGACCGCGATCTTCAGTTCCAGCGTGGCGATGCGCTTCATCGCCATGTGGCGTTCATCCTCGGTCGTGGCCTCGGCATAGCCCGCCCTTGCGGCGGAAAGTTCCTGTTTCAGGATCACCTCTTCCGGCAAGGCCCCAGCTTCCGCCATGATCCGGAACCCCAATGCGGTGCCGGTATCCACGAAGGCGTCGCCCGGGCGTTCGGGAAGTGGCCGGCCTTCGCCGGCAAGGTGGTCAAGCGTGCCTTCCGCACGGGCTTTCAGCATCCGCCGTTCGGCCATTCTGTTCAGCCAGTCTGACATGGTTAACCTCCTGATTCCAAAATGGGACGCAGGGGCGCGCATGACAAGGCCCCGGATCTTTCCCCCCGGGGCCCATCAGGACGGTTTCAAGGATGGCCTGTCGCCTCAGTTCACTTCGGCCAGGCGCGACAGGGCGGCCTTGAGCTTTGCCGCTTCATCCTCGCCCAGACCCAGTTTCTCGCGCGTTTCATCGACGATCTCCTCGGGCGCGCTTTCGACGAACTTGGGGTTCGACAGGCGTCCGCGCAGGCCGTTCAGATCCTTTTCCAGCTTCTCCAGCGTCTTGGACAGGCGCGCCTTTTCCTCGGCGATGTCGATCACGCCTTCAAGCGGGATCGCGAAGCTGCCGCCTTCGACCGCGACAGTGATCGCGCCCTTGGGGGCGGCGCTTTCGGTCATGCCGTCAAGCCGTGCAAGCCGGGTGATCATCGGTTCGTTGTTGGCCCATGCCGCACGGCCCTTGTCGTCCATCGCGGTCATCACGATGGGCAGCTTCAGGCCCGCCGGGACATGCATCTGCATCCGGGCAGAGCGAATCTCCTCGATCAGGCCGATGACCCAGTTCATTTCCCGGTCGGCGTCCGTGTCGATCAGTTCGGCGCCATAGGATGGCCAGTCGGCATGGACCAGCATCTTGGCACGCTCGCCCGTCTGGCCCCAAAGCTCCTCCGTGATGAAGGGCATGAACGGGTGCATCAGGACATAGCATTGGTCCAGCACCCAGGCCATTGTGGCGCGGGTTTCGGCGGCCTGTTCGCCATCCATCAGCGGCTTGGCGAATTCAACGTACCAGTCGCAGACCTTGCCCCAGACGAAGGCGTAAAGGGTGTTGGCCGCATCGTTGAAACGGTAGGCGGCCAGCGCCTCGTCCACCGCAAGCCGGGCGCGGGCGGTTTCGCCGATGATCCAGCGGTTCACCGTGTGGCTGGCCTGCGGCAGGTCGGCGGTGCCCACGTCACGCCGCAGCGCACCGTTCATCTCGGCAAAGCGGGTGGCGTTCCAGAGCTTGGTGGTGAAGTTCCGATAGCCCGCGATCCGGTCCTTCGAGAGCTTCAGGTCGCGTCCCATGGCGGCCATGGCGGTGAGCGTGAAGCGCACGGCGTCCGCCCCGTATTCGGCGATGAGGTCGAGGGGGTCGAGCACGTTGCCGAGCGACTTCGACATCTTCTTGCCCTTCTCGTCGCGGACGAGGGCGTGGACATAGACGGTGTGGAAGGGGACCTGATCGACGACCGCAAGCTGCATCATCATCATCCGGGCGACCCAGAAGAAGATGATGTCGAAGCCGGTGACGAGGACGTCGGTCGGGAAGTATTTCTTCAGCTCCTCGGTGTCCTCGGGCCAGCCGAGCGTGCCGATGGGCCAGAGGCCGGAGGAGAACCAGGTGTCGAGGACGTCGGGGTCGCGGGCGATCTGGATTTCTGGCAGTTCGCCAGCGAAGCCAGCAATTGAAGGCTCTGCGCCTTCCGCAACCAAGATATCCCCGATTGCTCGTGTGTCGCCTGCGGCGATCTCTTCATTCCAGTAGTAGGCATGCGCGATCTTGCAGGCCTCTTCCGCGGTGGCGGCGCAGAATGTCTGCAAGGGCCAGGTACCCTTGTCAGAAACGCCATCTCGCCAAGCCATCGAAGAAACGAAATCTTTGGTCGGCCCATACCACACCGGAATCTGGTGGCCCCACCAGAGTTGGCGCGAAATGCACCAGGGCTCGATGTTTTCCAGCCAGTGGAAATAGGTCTTGGCGTCGCGTTCGGGCAGGATGCGGGTGTAGCCGGCCTTTTCGTCGAAGGTTCCGGCCTCATGCGCGGCCATGCCCTTGCGCACCGCCTCAAGCGCGGGTTCGACGATCTTTGCCGTGTCCACGAACCACTGGTCGGTCAGCATCGGCTCGATCACGACCTTCGAGCGGTCGCCATGCGGCTGCATCATCTTGTTCTGCTCGACGAAGGGCACGCGCTCCAGGTGTTCCGCGCCGGTTTCCTTGTCGATGGACTTCTGCAGGATGGTGACGGCCAGCCCCTCGGCGGTGATCTGGTCGATCACGCGGCGGCGGGCCTCGTAACGGTCAAGGCCGCGCAGGTCGTCGGGGACGAGGTTGATGGCATCCACCTCGGCCTCGGAAAGTTGCCGTTCGCCCTTCGCTACTGACATCGCGATGGCGGCAGCCTCGGCGTAGGCGGCGCCGTCGGCGCGCATCTGCGCCTTGGTGTCCATCAGCCGGTAGCAGGGGATGTTGCCGCGCTTGGCCACGCCGTAGTCGTTGAAGTCATGGGCGCCGGTGATCTTGACCGCACCGGAACCGAAACTCGGGTCGGGGTATTCGTCGGTGATGATCGGGATCAGGCGGCGATGTTCCTTGGGGCCGACCGGAATCTCGCAAAGTTTCCCGACGATTGGCGCGTAACGTTCATCAGAGGGGTGAACCGCGACCGCGCCGTCGCCCAGCATGGTTTCTGGCCGGGTCGTCGCGATGGAGATGTAGTCGCGCGTTTCGCGGAAGGTGACGTTGCCGTCCTCGTCCTTCTCCACGTATTCGTAGGTCTGGCCGTCTGCGAGCGGGTACTTGAAGTGCCACATGTGGCCCTGCACCTCGACCTGCTCGACCTCGAGGTCAGAAATCGCGGTCTCGAAATGCGGGTCCCAGTTCACCAGCCGCTTGCCGCGGTAGATATAGCCCTTGTTGTAGAGGTCGACGAAGACCTTGATCACCGCGTCGTGGAAGTTGCCCTCTTCGCCCGCGGGCGCGCCGGGGGCGCCGGACATGGTGAAGGCGTTGCGCGACCAGTCGCAGGAGGCGCCGAGGCGCTTGAGCTGGTTGATGATGGTGTCGCCGGACTTGCCCTTCCATTCCCAGACCTTCGCCAGGAACGCCTCACGCCCCATCTCGCGGCGGGTCTGATTGGACTTGTCCTTGGCCAGCTCGCGTTCCACGACCATCTGGGTTGCGATACCGGCGTGGTCCTGCCCCGGCTGCCAGAGCGTGTCGAAGCCGCGCATCCGGTGCCAGCGCACCAGAATGTCCTGCAGCGTGTTGTTGAACGCATGGCCCATGTGGAGCGAGCCGGTCACGTTCGGCGGCGGGATCATGATGCAGAAGGTATCCTCGCGCGAGGCATTGGCGCCGGCCTTGAAGGCGCCCGCGCTTTCCCAGGCCTCGTAGAGGCGGGTTTCGGCCTCGGCGGCGTTGAAGGTCTTTTCCATCGGCATGTCGTTCGTCCCGTCATTCGCTCGGGTTTCCCTTAGCGAAAGGGCGGGCGAAGGAAAAGGGGCGGCTACTCCGCAGGGGTGCCGCAGGCCGCCATCGCAAGCCCCAGGGCCGCCAATAGGTCATAGGCGCCCGCGCGCATCCTCGAGCCCTTACGTGCGCCCGCAGCCGCGATGGCAGCCTGGATTGCGTAGTAAAGCGCGAAGGCGCGCGACGCATAGGCGATGATCGATCCGCGACGGCCGCGGAAAACTGCGCTGCCAGGGCGGCGGCGACCAGAAGGCCGGGCAGGACCGGGGCCACAATCTGCATCATGTCGATGATCGCGGTTTCGGACAGCCGTGCTTGGTCCGGGGTGAAGAGGTAGGCGATGAGCCCGATATAGGCGAGGTAGATTGCCGTGGAAAGAAGCTGCGCGATGCGCATCGCCCGGCGCCTGGTCGGCGCGTCGTATTCGGCGCCAAGGTAGCGCGCGGTCTCGAATCCCTGGACGGTCACGATCAGCCCGAAGGCAAGCTGCACCGCCGGCCAGCCCGTCAGCGTCGGCGGGTCGAAGACCAGCCCGCCACCGTTCAACTTTTCGGAGAAGTAGACGGCAAGTCCTGCGAGCATCGACGATATGATGGCCAGCTTGATGCCGACGGACACCTGCTCCATCCGCTCAAGCGCCTGGAATCCATGCGCCCACCCGGTGATCAGAATGACCCCGAAGATCGCCGTCGTGACGATCCTGCCGGCAAGGTCGCCGGCGAAGGGTGTCAGGTCGACCGCGAAGGCTCCGAACAGGTTCAGGTAGTAGGCGACCGAGATCACATAGGCGATGGCCAGCGCCCAGGAGGCAACGGTTTCCAGCCGTTGTTCCGTCGCGCTACGCCCGCTTTCGCCGTCCAACCGCCGGGTGATGTTGAAGCGGATCGCATCGCCGAAGGCGTAGGCCGCAAGGCAGAGCAGCGCCATGACGGCGGGCGCGTAAACCCCGTAGCTGTGTTCCAGAACAGGTCCCAGCACCAGAAAAACCCGAGCCGATGATCGAGGCTAGCGGAGTGACGGTGGCGCGCCAAAGCCGCGCCCGGGAAAGGCGCGGCCAAAGAAGCAGCCCGGCAGTCGCCAGCCCGCAGCAAAGAATGAGCGCATCGATGAGCATTCATACAGCCTTCTGTCTGGAACTCCAAACCGAAGGCCGCCCCGATGGCAAGGCGCGTGTTGCCGCTTTCAGCCGATCGGGGCTGCCGTCCCCGCCGGTGTCAGCGGCCTGCGGCGACGGCAGCGTCGGTCAGGGGCGCGCGTTCGCCGCGACGGATCACCGCCGGGTCATAGGGCTTGCGGTCGAAGACCTCGCGCACCATCGGGGCGAAGAACTCGATCGGCAGGTCTGGGTAGTCGGGATCGAAGCTGGCCTGGTCCCAGCGTTCGCAGAATTCGGCGCAGTCATCGAAATACGGATGCCCCCTGTGGCGTTCGCGCTTGTGCTGGTCGAAGCCGTCCAGGTGGTGGCCGTAGTAAAGCATCTGGAAGTCGCCATGGGTCTGGACGCACCAGGTGCATTGTTCGCGCACGAAGGGCTTGAGAATCGTGGCGGCGTATTCATCATGGTTGTAGGGCGCGTAGATGTCACCGATGTCGTGAAGCAGGGCAGAGACGACCCAGTCGATGTCCGCCCCGTCGCGCCAGGCGCGGGTTGCGGATTGCACGGAATGGCCAAGTCGCGTGATCTTGTAGCCCGACAGGCTCTTGTCCAGATCGACCAGCGCCGTCAGCAGCCGGTCTGCGGTGTGCTTGGTGTGGTCGATTTCATGCGCCGTCAGGAATTCGTACTCTTCCTTCGTGCCGTCCTTCATCTGGGTGAAGCTTACCGTCTTCATTGTGCGGCTCCCGCGTATAGTCCCTTGTCGTTCTTGGTGCCCTTCATCAGGAATGCCCCCTGAGCGGAGCGGATTTCCTCGTAAAGCGCAAGGCTCTGTGGTGTGAAGTTCTGGGTCGGTGGCGAATAGAGGATGAAGTTGCGCATCCTGTCGGCCCCGCGCGCCAGCATCGCGTAATCCTTGTCGCCGACCTCTTGCGCGACCTCGGGCCGGATGTAGCGGACCACTGCGCCGATCCGGCGATCGTCCGAGGTGTTGGGGCCCGAACCGTGGATCGTCAGGCCGTGATGCAGGCTCAACTCTCCCGGCATCAGTTCGATCGGCACGCGGTCTTCGGGGGCGACGTCGACCTTGATCTCCTGCCCACGGCTCAGAAGGTTGTCCTCGGCAAAGGTGTCGTCGTGCGGCAGGATGGGGTTGCGGTGCGAACCGGCGACGAATTCCATGCAGCCCGATGCAAGAGTCGCGGGCGAAAGCGCCAGCCACATCGTCACCATGCCGTCAATCGCGCCCAGGCCCCAGTAGGTCAGATCCTGGTGCATGGAAACCTTGTGCCTGGTATGCGGCTCCTTGATGAAGAACTCGACTCCGTAGATCAGCAGGTCGGGGCCCAGCACGTCCTCGACCACATCCAGAATTGCCGGGTGGGTCCCGATCCGGTGGGCAAGCGGCAAGACGCAGTTGGCGTTCACGCGCTTGTAGGTGTTCAGGGGCAGCGGTAGCCCGGCGTCCAGCCAGTCGCGCTCGATCGCTTCAAGTTCAGCGCGCCATTCGGCGGCCTGCGCGGGGCTTATGGCCTTGATCGGATGCAGATAACCATCTTCCCAGTAACGGTCGACCGCCGCCTTGCTCAAGCGGCCGTCGGGCAGTGGAATGTTCATCGGGTGTCTCCGGTTCACAGCGTCGGGGTCACGGTATGCCGGAATGGCAGCTGCTCAGAGCGGTATATCTTGCCGGTCAGGATAAGTTCAGCTTATCCTGAATTCATGGAACGAACCCGCATCCCCTCGCTCAACTGGCTGCGCGTTTTCGAGGCGGCGGCGCGGACGGAAAGCTTTGCCCGCGCCGCGGTCGAACTGAGCATGTCGGCACCGGCCGTCAGTCAGCAGGTCAAGGCGTTGGAGGCGCATCTGGGGGCAGAGCTGTTCACCCGTCACGCCCATGCCGTGCGCCTGACAGAGGCGGGCCGCGCCTATCTGCCCTCAGTCCAGATGTCACTCGTCTCGCTCGAAACCTCGACAGCCGGCCTCTTCGGCCGGGGAAGGGAAGAGCGGCTTTACGTGCAGGCGGTGCACATCTTCGCCCAAGGGGTCCTGGCCCCGCTGTACAGCGATTTCACCACACGGCATCCCGGCATCAAGCTGGTGCTGACCACCGGCAACGCGGTCGGCGATTTCACCCATGCCTTCAGCGATCTGAAGATCATCTTCGGCGCGCCTTCGGCCTTTGGCCCTGCTCACGACCGGCTGATCGGTGAAACGCTGTACCCCGTCGCGCGCCCCGAGATCGCGGCATCCATCCGGACGCCCGCCGACCTGCTTTCCCATCCACTGCTTGAGGTGGCGACCCATCGCGCGGGCTGGCCGCATGTCTTCGAATCGCTTCGCATCCTTGGCGCAGGCGCGCGGTTCCTGATGGTTGACTCCACCGTCATGGCGGCTGCGCTGGCGGGGCAGGGCGCGGGCGTCGCGCTGGCGCGCGCGCCGGCGAGCGATCCGATCATGGCCGCGCAGGGTCTTGTGCCGTGTCTTCCCGGCGTCGGCGTGATGGGGCTGGAATACTACCACCTGGTCTATCCCGATCCTGGCACGCTGCGCCGCCCTGCGCGGGCCTTCCGCGCCTGGCTGATGGAGCGCATGCGCACCTTCGATGGACCCGGCGCGCAAGTCTAGCGCAGGTCGCCGCGCCGTGCCGTGATCATGACCCGCGGTCGATCTTGGTCGACAAGTGGATCAGGCTTTCCGAGCTTTTGACGCCTGTCAGCGCGCCGATCTGATCCAGAACGTTGTCGAGTATCGTCGTCGACGCCGCCGCGACGTGAAGCAGCAGGTCGACCCGGCCCGAGGTCGTGAAGGCGCGCTCGACCTCGGGGATGGTCTTCAATCGCGACAGGACAGCTGCCTGCGCGCGCGGTTCGATGTTCAGAAGGATCGTCGCGCGGATGTGGCCCTGTCGGGCCGCCTCGCCAAGTTTGACGGTGTATCCGGCGATGATGCCGGTGCCCTCCAGTCGTTCAAGCCGCGCCTGAACCGTGGACCGCGCGACCTTCAGTTTGCGCGCAAGAGTCGCGACTGATGTGCGGGCATCCGTGCCCAGTTGGGCCAAAATTGCCTTGTCGAGATCGTCCATTTCGGGGTGCCGGCGTTGTGACCTGTCGTTTCGTCGTTTTAGCAGGTATTTTCGGCAAATCCACTCTTTCGATCGGTCGGAATGTGCCCCATATGCCCGGCACGTTCAGGGAAAAGGGCGGCTCATACGCACCTTGCCTGGTTTGGTCAAATGCGTAAGCGCTTTCCAACCGGTCGTGCCGGGGCATAGGGTGGCTGCGCCTTGTTGGCAGGAGCACGCCGATGGGGCTTTCCAAGACGATCTGGACGAATCCGTCCGAATTTCTGCGCACGCAACGGCCTGATCAGCCGGTGATGTTCTTTTCGCCCACGGTCCTGCAGGCGACGGCGCGGCGGTTCATCGACGGCTTTCCCGGTCTCGTGACCTATGCGGTAAAATCAAACCCCGAGGAAATGGTGATCCAGAATCTCGTCGCTGCGGGCGTCAAGGGTTTTGACGTGGCCTCCCCGGCCGAGATCGAGATGGTCGCGCGGCTCGCTCCGGGTGCGGCCATGCACTACAACAATCCCGTACGCGCCCGGCACGAGATCACCTACGCCGTGGGCATGGGCGTATGCTCTTACTCGGTCGACAGCCATTCGGAGCTCAAGAAACTGATCGAACTCGTGCCCGCCAGGGGCGTCGAGATCAGCGTGCGCTTCAAGCTGCCGGTTTCAGGCGCGACCTACAATTTTGGCGCCAAGTTCGGCGCGACTTTCGAAAAGGCGGTCCTGCTGCTGCAAGAGGTCGCAGAGGCGGGCTACATCCCCTCGCTGACCTTCCATCCCGGCACCCAATGCAGCGACCCGATGGCGTGGGACGCGTACATTCGCGCCGCGGCAGACATCTGCGGCCGGTCTGGCGTCATGGTGCGGCGGCTTAACGTCGGCGGCGGATTCCCGTCCCATCGTCTGCAGGGCGAACTGCCCCAGCTTGACGCGATTTTCGCCCTGATCGGCCGCGTAGCGGCGGAGGCTTTCGATGGTGCCCCGCCGGCGCTCGTCTGCGAGCCGGGGCGCGGGCTGGTCGCCGAATGCTTTTCGCTTGCCGCGCGGATCAAGGGCATCCGCGATAACGAGCACGTGTTCCTGAATGACGGTGCCTATGGCGCGATGGACGAACTGCCGCTGATGGGAACGATCGACCGGGTCCGCGTGTTGTCCGAACGCGGAGAGATCCGCAGCGGTGCGCTAGAGGATCACATCGTTTTTGGTCCGACCTGCGATTCGGTCGACCGGCTGCCCGGGGAACTGCCGCTGCCCGCCGATATGGACGAGGGAGACTATCTGGTTTTCGCCGGAATGGGCGCCTATTCGACCGCGACCAACACGCGCTTCAACGGGTTCGGTGATCTGTCGATCGCCACGGTGATGTCGCTGGGCGTTTGACCCGCGCCAAGGTGTCCTGCACATCGCAGATCCCCCTCTTGCGGCGTCACTGTTTCCAGTTTGCCGTAAACACTTCGTCGATGAACGCGGCACAAGCCGTCACGGGATCTTTTCTGGACGTATGCGGCCGGCGGGGCGATGATGGGGATAGGGGTAGGGGCTGCCGACGAAAGGAGACGGCGATACAATGCGCGATGTCGCGCGAAGGCTCTGGGGATTGCTTGGTCTCGGTCGTCGTGCCGCGGTCGAGGTGCAGGTTCCGCCACGCGGACGGGAGCCCACCGATCACGTCATCCTGATTGATGGAACGATGTCCTCGCTTGATCCGGGGCAGGAAACCAACATCGGCCGCATCTACCTTGCGCTTCGCGCGGTGCCGCAGTCGGCGCGCATGTCGATGTACTACGAACCTGGCGTGCAGTGGCGAAGCTGGCGCGACGCGCGCGATGTCGCGATGGGCCGGGGGATCAATCGCCAGATCCAGCGCGCCTACGGCTGGCTCGCCACGCGCTACCGTCCGGGGGACCGCGTTTTCCTGTTCGGCTTTTCGCGGGGCGCCTTCGCCGTGCGATCCCTTGCAGGGATTATCGACCAGGTCGGGCTTCTGCGGACCGATTGCGCGATCGAGCGCAACGTCCAGCTTGCCTATCGCTATTACCGCCAGGCCGAAGCGTCGGAGTCCCGTGACATCTTCGTCCGGCGCTTCTGCCATGCCAAGGTCGGGATCGAGATGCTGGGCGTCTTCGACACGGTCAAAGCGCTTGGCCTGAGATTGCCGTTCCTCTGGAGCTGGACCGAACCGCAGCATGATTTCCACAATCATGCACTGGGTCCTCATATCCGCAACGGCTACCACGCGCTTGCGCTGGATGAGACGCGCGCCGCCTATGACCCGCTATTGTGGGACACGACTGCGGCTGAAAAGTCCGCTCAGGTCGAGCAGGTCTGGTTTCGCGGAACCCACGGCGACATCGGGGGGCAGATCGGCGGCTTTGCTGCGGCCCGACCGCTTGCCAACATCCCGCTGGTCTGGATGCTGGAAAAGGCCGAGGCACATGGGCTGCCGCTGCCGGTCGATTGGCGGGGAGACTTCCCCACCGACCCCAAGGCGCCCTCGGTCGGGACTTGGAATGGCTGGGGCAAGGCGTTCCTGTTGCGCTCGAAGCGGAGGTTTGGCCAGGATCCGTCCGAGGCGCTGCACCGCAGCGCGCGCGATGGGTCGCGCGGCGCGCGGCGGGCGATGGCACACCACATGCGCCAGGCGTGATGCCGTGTGCCGGGCGGTCGCGCGCGAAAAGGCCCCGAAGCCGGGGCTTCGGGGCCAGTGCAGAGACTGTGCATCAGGCCACGTTCTGCAGGGAGACCTCGGTCGCGATCCCAAGCGCGGTGCAGACGTCGCGGGTCAGCTGCGGGCGATTGAGCGTGTAGAAATGCAGGTCCTCAACCCCGCCCGTCAGCAGTTCGTCGCAAAGCTCGGTCGCGATCGCTGTTGACAGCAGCGTTTCGTGGCCGTCGCGGATGGCGTGGGCGTAAGCCTCGTCCAGCCAGGTCGGGATCGCGGTGCCGCACCGGGTGGCAAAGCGCCTCGCACCTTGCCAGGAGTGGATGGGCAGGATGCCGGGAATGATCGGCGCGTCGATCCCAGCCTTTTCGCAGGCGTCGCGGAAGCGGAAGAAGGTTTCGGCCTCGAAAAAGAACTGGGTGATCGCGGAACTGGCGCCTGCGTCGATCTTGCGCTTGAGCCAAGCGATGTCCGCGGCCGTGTCGGCTGCGTCCGGGTGCCGTTCGGGATAGGCACCCACCCGGATCTTGAACTTGCCCGTGTCGGCCAGCGCCTCGACCAGTTCGACCGCATCACGAAAGCCCTCGGGGTGTGGGCAGAACGCGTCCGCGCCGCCGGGGGGGTCACCCCGAAGCGCCACGATCTCTGATACACCGGCGGCTGCGTAATCCTGGGCAATCTCAAGCGTTTCGGCCCTTGATGCCTCGACGCAGGTGAGATGTGCCGCGACGTTCAGGCCGAAGTTCTGACCGATGGCGCCCACGGCCTCGTGCGTCAGCTTTCGCGTCGTGCCGCCGGCGCCATAGGTGACGGAAACGAAATCCGGGCGCAGCGGCGCCAGGGTCTGCGCCGCATCCCAGAGACGGAAGGACGCATCGAGCGTTTGCGGCGGGAAGAATTCGAAGGAGATGCGAAGTGTCATGGGGAACCTCTTTTTGCTTGCTCCCCTTGTGCCGGGATTGTCGGCGTGAGACAAATTCATAATTCTCATCATTAATATGAGTCGTGCAACAAGATGTATCTGGAACTTCGGCATCTGCGGACGATCAAGGCGATCCATGATGCCGGCGGGCTGGCCAAGGCAGCCGACCTGCTGCACATCACCCAGTCGGCGCTTTCTCATCAGATGAAGGGGCTTGAGGATCAGGCGGGGGTGGAGCTTTTCGTGCGCCGGACGAAGCCGCTGAAGCTGTCGGCCGCGGGGCTCAGGATGCTGCGGGCCGCCGAGCGGATCCTGCCCGAGCTTGAGGCGCTGACCGAGGATTTCCGCGCGTTGCGCGCGGGCCGCTCCGGTCGCCTTCACATCGCGATGGAATGCCACGCCTGCTTCGACTGGCTGTTCCCGGTGTTGGAGCGGTTCCGTCACGCCTGGCCGGATATCGACGTCGACATTCGCGCGGGGCTGGCCTTCGATGCACTGCCCGCCTTGATGCGAGAAGAGGTGGATCTTGTCATCTCCTCCGATCCGGACGGGCCGGGCGGAGCCGTGTTCAACCCGCTTTTCGACTATTCGCCCACGCTTGTCGCCTCATCATCGAATTCGCTCGCCGCCAAGGAGTGGATCGAGGCAGAGGACCTGCGCGACCAGATCCTGATCACCTATCCGGTGGATCGCGGAAGGCTGGACGTCTTTTCCACGCTGCTGACCCCTGCGCGGGTCGAACCCCTTGGGATGCGACAGGTCGAACTCACGGCGGTGATCCTGATGCTGGTCGCCTCGGACCGCGGCGTCGCGGTTCTGCCAGACTGGGTCTTGCGGGACGTCAAGCGGCAAGACGACTATGTCACGCGCCGCCTGACCGAACACGGCGTGGTCAAGCGGATGTATGCCGCCACGCGGGAGGAGGACGCGACCCGTCCCTTCATGGCGCATTTCCTGCGGCTTGCCAGAACCGAGGCGGTGAAGCTTCAGCGCGCGTAAAGCTTGACCAAGTCGGCCGCCCGGAGGAACCTGCCGCCATTCGCAGGGAGGGACGGCATGTCTGGCGATCGGGGACAGGTGACTTCAGCTCATTGGGGGGCCTCGCGGGTTTTCACCGAGGGGGGGCGGATCGTGCGCGCCGAACCGTTCGAGGAGGATCCGGATCCCTCGCCCATCGCACATATCTTGCCCAAGGCTGTCCACCATGCCGACAGGGTCGCGCGGCCCTCGGTCCGGAAGGGGTGGCTTAAGGGTGACAGGGCGCGCGGGTCCGGCCACGACGATTTCGTGGAGATGCCGTGGGACGAGGCCCTGGACATCGCGGCCGAGGAGATAGGCCGCATCCGGCGCGTCCACGGGAACGAAGCGATCTACGGCGGTTCTTACGGCTGGTCCAGCGCGGGGCGGTTTCACCACGCGCAAAGCCAGTTGCACAGGTTCCTGAACTGCATCGGTGGCTATGTCGCGCGCCAGGGCAGCTATTCGCTCAGCGCGGCCGAGGTCATGATCCCGCATATCTTCGGTGTAAGCGAGAGCGAATTCCACTATTCCTACCAGGAGCGTTGGTCCGAAATCGTCGAACATACCGAAACTCTGGTGGCCTTCGGCGGGATCAACACCAAGAACGCACAGGTCAACCCCGGCGGAACGGGCGCGCATCGGACCGGCGCCTACCTGCGCGCGTTCGGCGCCGGGCGCGGTGTGATGTTCAATGTCAGCCCGCAGCGGGGCGACAGCCCCGAGTTCGCGCGCTGGATACCGGTCATTCCAGGCACAGATACAGCGCTGATCCTGGCCCTCGCACACGAGCTTGAGCGGACGGGGCGCGTGGACCGCGATTTCCTGTCGCGCTGCGCTGTCGGCTACGACCGCTTCCGCGCTTACCTTGCAGGCGAAACGGACGGCGTCGCAAAGAATGTCGCCTGGGCGTCCGCGATATCGGGGGTGCCCGCGGAGGAAATCGTCGCCTTGGCAGACCGGATGGCCACGACCCGCACGATGGTCGCCGTCTCCTGGTCGGTGCAGCGGGCCGAGAACGGCGAACAGCCCTATTGGGCCGCTGCGACGCTGGCGGCGATGCTGGGACAGATCGGCCTGCCGGGCGGGGGCTTCGGGGAAGGTTATGGAACGACCGATGGCGGTGGCACGGGGCCGACACGCCGCTGGGGCGGTGGTGCGTTGCCGCAGGGGACGAACCCAGTGGGCATCGCCATTCCCGTCGCGCGCATCGCGGACATGCTGCTGAACCCCGGCATGCCCTACCAGTACAATGGTCAGAACCGGACCTATCCCGACATCCGCCTGATCATGTGGGCGGGCGGGAACCCCTACCATCACCACCAGGACCTTCGGAGGTTGGAACGGGCCTGGGAAAAGCCCGACTGCGTCATCGTGAACGAGCCGTGGTGGACGGCGACGGCGCGCCGGGCCGACATCGTCTTTCCGGCGACGACCCCCTACGAACGCGAAGATTTCGGGCGCGAAAGCACCGATCCCTACATCTTTCACATGCCCCGCCTGATCGAACCATTGGGCGAGGCGCGCGACGATTTCGAGATCTTCCGCGGCCTCGCCGCCCGCCTGGGCGCAGAGGAAGCCTTCACGGAAGGGCTGAGCGCCACAGAGTGGATCGCCCGCCTTTACGGCGATTTTCGCGCCCACAGCGCGGGGCAAGGGGTCGCGACGCCGGCCCTTGACGATTTGAAGGCGCGCAACTGGGCCAAGATCGATCCGCCCCCGCAACCTGCCGAGGGCCCGCTGGCCGCTTTCCGCAGGGATCCGGAGGCGCACCCGCTGCAAACGCCTTCGGGACGGATCGAGGTCTTTTCAGACACGATCGCGGCCATGGGCTACGGTCACTGCCCCGGTCACGCGGTCTGGATCGAGCCAACCGAATGGCTGGGGACGCGCGACCGCTACCGGCTGCACATGCTGTCGCCGCAGCCCGCCGACAAGCTGCATTCGCAACTTGAAGCGGCGCTGGCGGATGAACCCGACGCCCGGCCCATGCGCGTCGTCCTGAACCCGGAAGAGGCGAGGTCCCGCGGGATCGCGGACGGCACGCTGGTCGAGGTCTTCAACGACCGCGGCACCTGCCTGGCGCGCGCGCGGATCAGCGACGACGTGATGCCCGGCGTCCTGATCCTTCCCACGGGCGCGTGGTACCGGCCGGACGGCCAGGGGCGGGACACGCAGGGCAATCCGAACGTGCTGACGCGCGACATCGGAACATCCCCGATCGCGCAGGGGCCTACGGCGCATACCACACTGGTCGATCTTCGCCCCGTCTGAGGGGCGCGTCGGTCAGGCATCGCGAACGGGCCCCAGGGGCGCATGTGAGGAAGAATGCAGGCGGCAGACGGCGAATATGTCACCTGGGCAGAGGTCTTGCGGGGGCGCTACGCTGCTTCCGTCCTCTTGTGCTGCCTTGGTGTCTGGCTGCATGCCGCAGACGCGCTGGTCGTGACGACGATGATGCCGGCCATCGTGGCCGATATCGGTGGCGACCGCATCGTCGCCTGGAACTTCGCGCTTTATGACACCGGTTCCATCGTTGCCGGGGCCGCAACCGGTCTTGTCGCGCTGCGCCTTGGGATCCGAGGGCCGATGATCGCCGCCGCGCTGCTGTTCGCGGCCGGATGCCTTCTCAGCGCGGTGGCGCCGACGATGCCGGTGCTTCTTGCGGGCCGGGTCGCACAGGGGCTGGGCGGAGGCGGGCTTGTCTCGCTTTCCTTCGTCGCGGTTGCGCGGATCTTTCCCGTCAGAATGATGCCGCGCGCCTTCGCGGCCATGTCGGTCGTCTGGGGCGCCTCGGCCTTTGCAGGGCCGCTGGTGGGGGGCGTCTTCGTGACCTGGGGCAGCTGGCGCGCGGGCTTCGTCGCCTTTGCGCTGCAGGCTGCGCTTCTGGCGGTCTGGTTCCGCTTCGGGATCGGAGATGGCGCGGCACCAAAGGGTCAGGATGACGCGGCCGGCCTGCCGATGCGGCGGCTTGCTCTGTTGTGCGCGGCGGTGCTGTCGGTGGCCTTTGCCGGGATCGCAGGCTCCGTCGCGCTGATGTCGCTGTTCCTGGCCCTGGGTGTCGGGGCGCTGGCGCTGTTCGCCTGGCTCGACAATCGCAGCGGAGCGGACCGGCTCTGGCCCCGCCGGGCCTTCGATCTGCGGCATCCGACCGGTGCGGCCCTGGTGATGATCCTCGCCATGAACATCTCGACCATGGGGCTCGCGACCTATGGGCCGCTTCTGATGGACCTGATCCACGGGACCAAGCCCCTGGTCGCCGGCTACATCGTCGCGATCATTTCGATAGCATGGACTGTGTCCGCCGTTGTTGTCTCTGGCCAGCCCCAGCGACGCGATCCGATGTTCATCATGGCCGGCATGACCTTGGTGCTGTTAAGCGTGATGGGGCTTTTCCACGCGGTGCCCCGAGGGCCGGTGTGGCTGATTGCCGTATTCGCCGCCTGCGAAGGGATCGGCTATGGCATGGCCTGGTCCTTCATCGTCCGCCGCGCCGGGCGCTTGGCCGTGGGCGAGGATACGGACCGGATGACCGCGGCGCTGCCGACGATCGGACGGCTGGGCTACGCGCTTGGTGCCTCGACCATGGGGATCTTCGCCAACTCCGCCGGGTTCGATGCCTCGGCCAGCGCGCCAGACGCAGCGCAGGTCGCGCGCACGATCTTCCTGGGCAGCATTCCCTTCGCGGCCCTGGGATGGGTGGCGATGCTGCGCTTTACCACCTTTGGCGGGTCACGCGGCGTTTGACCGGCAGGAACAGTGCGGCTAGGCTTCGTTTCGAAGCTTCAGGCAAGGAGGGCCGCGATGACATACCGCGTGACGCGGCGACTGACGCTTGGCCCTGTTCCGGCCCCGCATGGCGTGATGCGGGGCGGCGTGGAAGCCTGAGCGAACCCCGTCTGCCCCAAGGCTGGAGCAAGAGCACCAGCCGGATGTGTTCAGGATGCAAAGCATCCCCCGGCAGACGAGACCACGATGAGCCTTCTTTCCGTATCCGACCTTGCCCTGACGCTCGCAGAGCCGCTGTTTTCCGATCTTGATTTCACCATCCACCCCGGCGACCGCGTGGGCCTTGTCGCCGCCAATGGCCGCGGCAAGTCCTCGCTCTTGCGCGTTCTTGCAGGGTTCTCGGAACCGACGCACGGCCGCGTGGTCCTTGCGAGGGATGCGAAGGTCGCGCTGGTGGAGCAGGACCCACCCGCGTCGCTTCGGTTCCTGCCCCTGCGCGAGGCAGTCCTGCTTGGCCTTCCAGAGGAGTCGCGCGATTATGAGGGGTGGCGCGTGGATATCGCGCTGGACGACCTGCTGGTGCCCCATGACCTGCGCGACAGGCCGATGGAGGCGCTTTCGGGGGGCTGGCAGCGCAGCGCGCTGCTTGCCCGCGCGGCAGTCGCCGAACCGGACATTTATCTTCTGGATGAGCCGACCAACCATCTTGATCTGTCGCGCATAGGTGTGTTGACCCGCTGGCTGGGGGCGCTGCCGCGTGCGGTGGCGGTCCTCACGGTAAGCCACGACCGCGCGTTCCTTGATGCTTCGACAACGCACACACTGTTCCTGCGCCAGAGCCGCAGCAGGATCTTCGCGCTTCCCTATTCACCCGCGCGCGCCGCGCTGGACGCGGCTGACGCCGCCGACGCCCGCGTCTTCGACAACCAGATGAAGGAAGCGCAGCAACTGCGCAGGCAGGCGGCGAAGCTGAAGAATATCGGGATCAACTCCGGCAGCGACCTGCTGACGGTCAAGACACGGCAACTGACCGACAGGGCCGACAAGATCGAGGCCGGGGCAAGGCCCGGACACCGCGATCGGTCGGCAGGCGCCATCCGTCTCGAGGGCAGCGCCAGTCATGCGCGCGCGCTTCTGACCTTCGAGGATGCCCAGATCCTTGCCCCCGACGGCCGTCTGCTGTTCCGGACAGGCCCGAAATGGATCGTGCCGGGCGACCGGGTGGTCCTGCTGGGGCAGAACGGCGCGGGCAAGAGCAGGATGATGGCCACGGTTCGCGCGGCGCTAGGCGGCGCGGACGGGGCGATCCGCGCGGCGGCATCGGCCCGCGTCGGGATCGCGGACCAGGACCTGGGGCAGATCGATCCCGACCGCTCTCCTCATTCCCAGCTTTCTGAGCGGTTCGATCTTGGCGATCAGGCGCTGCGGGGCGCGCTGGCGGGCGCGGGTATCGCCATCGATCGCCAGACCGCGCCGGCCCGCAGGCTCTCGGGCGGGCAAAGGGCGCGGCTTGCGATGCTGATCCTCCGGCTTGAGCAGCCGAACCTGTACCTGCTGGACGAGCCGACCAACCACCTGGACATCGAAGGGCAGGAAGCGCTTGAGGCAGAGATCGCCACCGATGCGGCCGCCGCGCTGATCATATCGCATGACCGCGCTTTCGTGCGGGCGGTCGGAACCCGCTTCTGGCGGATCGCCGGGCGCCAGCTGGTCGAGGTCGAAAGTCCGGAAGGCTTTTTCCGCGAGGCGGAGGAGGGGGGCGGTTGAGCCGCCCAGGCGCAACCGGGCGGACACTGGGAAACTTTTCGCCCCGCGCGCCCTTCACAAGGGCGCAGGGGCCGCGTATAGGCAGGCGCTGATCCAGGAGAAGCCAGCGATGCAGGGCAGTGCCAATCTCAACGTGATGATCAAGGCCGCGCGCAAGGCGGGCCGCAGTCTCGTCAAGGACTTCCGCGAAGTCGAAAACCTCCAGGTTTCTGCCAAGGGGGCGGGCGACTTCGTCAGCCGCGCCGACATCGCGGCGGAAAAGATCATCCGTGAAGAACTGATGACCGCGCGGGCCAGCTACGGCTGGCTGGGCGAGGAAACCGGCGCGGCGGACGGTCAGGACCCGACCCGGCGCTGGATTGTCGATCCCCTGGACGGGACCACAAATTTCCTTCACGGCTTGCCGCACTGGGCGATCTCCATCGCGCTTGAGCACAAGGGCGAGATCGTTTCTGCCGTCGTCTTCGATCCTGCCAAGGACGAGCTTTTCTGGGCTGAAAAGGGCGCGGGCGCGTGGATGAACGACACCCGAATCCGCGTTTCGGGCCGCCGCGTGATGGCCGAGGCGCTTTTCGCGACGGGCGTGCCCTTCGGCACCAAGAAGACACTGCCGGCGACCATGCGCGACCTTGCGCGCCTGATGCCCGCCTGCGCGGGCGTGCGTCGCTGGGGCTCTGCGGCGCTGGACCTGGCTTACGTTGCAGCCGGACGCTACGACGGGTTCTGGGAACGCGAACTGAATTCCTGGGACATGGCTGCCGGTCTGCTTCTGGTGCGCGAGGCTGGCGGTTTCGTGTCGGGCGTGCGTGAAGATCAGGACATCTTCGACAGCGGCACGATCATCGCGGCCAATGGCCAGCTGCACGAACCGCTTGCGAACATCCTGCGCGCACCGGCCTGATCGCGACGGACGTCCTTAGAAAAAGCTACCATTTGCGACGCTTCACGCGCGGGACGCGCGTGTGCGTATATTCGGTGTCCGGATGTGGCGGGCGCCCGCCCGTCCTCTGCCAGAATTCGGCGGCACCGCGTCTCAGCCAGGCCGGCAGCGTCAGGACGAGCCCGGCGGCGAAGCCCCCCACATGTGCCCAATAGGCGACCCCGCCGATGTCCGTCGGCGTGCCAAGCCCCGAAAAGACCTGTATCGCGAACCACAGCCCCAGCATGAGCCAGGCGGGCACGGCGACCACACGGAAGAACACGATGAAAATTATCAGGACGTCGATGCGCGCGCGGGGGAACAGCAGCACATAGCCCCCCATGACGCCGCCGATCGCGCCGGATGCGCCGACGGTCGGGATATCTGAAAGCGGATTTGCCGCGATCTGCGCGACCGCGGCCGCCACACCGGCGACGACGTAAAGCAACAGGAAACCCGCGTGCCCCAGGGCATCTTCCAGATTATCGCCGAAGATCCACAGAAACAGCATGTTGCCCGCAAGGTGCATGAAGCCGGCATGCAAGAACATCGAGCTGAATATGCCCGTGTATTCGCCGTACTGCGTCACCAAAACCGGGTACAATGCCCAGTCGCGCAATAGCGCTGACTGCCCCGCGGGCGAGTTGAGGTAGCCCAATTCGACCAGAAAGACCGCAGCATTCGCCAGGATGAGCGTCCAGGTCACCCAGGGCGTGGAACCGGAAGGATTGTGGTCGCGGATCGGAAACATCGTTCGACGCTTTCCGATCCGCGATCTGCCGTCAAGGGGTCAGGCCGCCCCTGCTTCGGCCAGAAGCGCCGCGTTTCCACCCGAGGCGGTCGTGTCGACGCAGACGTGGCGTTCCAATGCCACATGTCCAAGGTCCGGCATCGCGGTGATCAGCGGCAGGATCGGCCCCCGGCGCTCTGCAAGAGCCAATGCGTAATCGCGGGCCTGTTCTTCCTCGCCCCACCACAGCGCGCCGGCGAAGCCCTCAAGCGTCGTGAGCATTTCCGGCGCAAGCTGCCCTTCGACCGCCACCGCGGTCCCGCCAAGCGCGCGGATTGCCTCGGCCTGGGTCTGGGCGGCGGCGCCCGGTCCAAGGCAAAGGAACGGGGCACGGGCGCAAAGCGTCAGCTGATTCGATTCCCCCGTCGGGCCGGGCAGGTCGATCCTGGTGATCTCTCCGCCCGCGCCGGCCTTGGCAAGTGCCGCGCGCACGGCGTTCGGGTCGGCCTTTGCGTTCGATCCCGCCGACAGAGCGGCAGGTTCGGGTTGGGTGAAGCGCGCCAGGTATTCCGGGCCGCCCGCCTTGGGGCCGGTGCCGGAAAGTCCCTCGCCACCGAAGGGCTGGCTGCCGACGACGGCACCGATCTGGTTGCGGTTGACATAGATGTTGCCGACGCGCAGCGCCTCGCACACTTCCTGCACGCGGTTGTCGATGCGGGTGTGAAGACCGAAGGTCAGCCCGTAGCCGGTCGCGTTGATGTCATCGATGACCTTGGGCAGGTCCTCAGCCTTGTAGGTCGCGAGATGCAGCACCGGGCCGAAGATTTCGCGGCCAAGATCGGCGATGCCCTTCACCCGGATTACCGACGGCGCGATGAAATGCCCGTTGCGCGGGATCGAAAGCTGACGCAGCAGCCTTCCTTCCTTTCGCGCCTTTTCGATGTGTGCGCGGATGCCTTCTTCGGCCTCGGCGTCGATCACGGGGCCAACGTCGGTCGAAAGCGACCAGGGATCACCCAGCTTCAGTTCCTCCATCGCGCCGAAAAGCATGTCGGTGAAATGGGGCGCGATGTCTTCCTGCACGTAGAGGCAGCGCAGCGCCGAGCACCGCTGGCCCGCGGACTGGAAGGACGAGGCGATCACGTCGCGCACCGCCTGTTCGGGCAGCGCGGTCGAGTCGACGATCATCGCGTTCAACCCGCCGGTTTCGGCGATCAGCGGCGCACCCGGCGCTAGGTGCTTGGCCATGGCGCGGCGGATGATCAGCGCGGTTTCGGTCGATCCGGTGAAGCACACCCCGTTGACGCGCGGGTCGGATGTCAGCCGTGCGCCGACGGTTGCGCCGTCGCCGGGCAGAAGCTGCAGGGCCGAGGCCGGCACACCCGCCTTCAGCATGAGCCCCGCCGCGAAGGTGGCGATCAGTGGCGTCTGCTCGGCGGGTTTCGCCAGGACCGCATTGCCCGTGGCCAGCGCCGCGGCGATCTGGCCGGTGAAGATGGCAAGCGGGAAGTTCCAGGGGCTGATGCAGACGAATAGCCCGGCCGGGGCTGCGCTGATCGCTTGCGCGCGCGCCGCGTAGTAGCGCAGGAAGTCGACCGCTTCGCGCACTTCCGCGACTGCGTCCGCCAGCGTCTTGCCGGCCTCGCGCGCCAGGAGCGCGAAGATTGGGCCGAAGTTTTCCTCGTACAGGTCGGCGGCACGGTTCAGGATGACTGCGCGTTCCTTGGAAGAGGCCGCCCAGGGACGTGCAGCGGACAGTGCGGTGTCGACATCCTCGGGCGATGCGTCGGTGATGCGGCCCACGCGGGCGCCGGTGGCGGGGTTGGCAACAAGGCGGGGCGCCAAGCCCTTCACCTTGCCCGCGATCAGCGGCTGGCCGGTGAATTCCGTCTTGGCGTGTTCGTCGCGCGCCGTGTCGATCATAGACAGCGTCGGCGCGTCGGTCAGGTCGAACCCTTCCGAATTCCGCCGTTCGGGCGCGAAGAGTTCCGGACCCTTGCGGATGACGCGGTTGGCAATGTCGGGCAGCATCGCCTCGACCGCATCGAACGGGTCCGACGCGACGGTTTCCGGCGCGACTTCAAGGTCGACGATCTGGTGCACGAACGAGGAGTTGGCTCCGTTTTCCAGCAGGCGGCGCACCAGATAGGCCAAAAGATCGCGGTGCGCGCCGACGGGGGCGTAGATGCGGCAGCGCGTGCCCTCATCCCGGTGGACGATGTCATGCAGACGCTCGCCCATGCCGTGAAGGCGCTGGAACTCGAACGCGGTCTTGTCCGCCGCCATGTCCAGGATCGCGGCGACGGTATGGGCGTTGTGGGTCGCGAACTGCGGATAAATGCGATCCGTCAGGCCCAGGAGCTTGCGCGCGTTCGCGATGTAGGAAACGTCGGTCGCCTCCTTGCGGGTGAAGACCGGGAAGTCGGTCAGGCCCATGACCTGCGCGCGCTTCACCTCTGCGTCCCAGTACGCGCCCTTGACGAGCCGGATCATGATCTTGCGGTCAAACTTGTCTGCCAGCGCATGCAGCCATTCGATCACGAGGCCTGCGCGGCGGCCGTAACCCTGCACGACCACGCCGAACCCGTCCCAACCTTCAAGTTCCGGGTCCGACAGCACGGCCTCGATCACCTTCAGCGAAAGCGTCAGACGGTCGGCTTCCTCGGCGTCGATGTTGAAGCCCATCTGCGCCTTGGCGGCCTGCCGGGCCAGATCACGCACGACGGGCACCAGCTCGGCCATCACGCGTGCTTCCTGCGCCACTTCGTAGCGCGGATGCAGGGCGGAAAGCTTGACCGAAATGCCCGGATTGGCGCGGATGTCGTCAGAACGGCAGGCCGAGGCGATCGCGGTGATCGCGCGCGCATAGGCCACGGCATAGCGGCGGGCGTCGTCGGCAGTCTTTGCGGCCTCGCCCAGCATGTCATAGGAATAGGTGTAGCCCTGCGCTTCCATTCCCGCGGCGCGGTCCATCGCGGATGAGATGGTTTCGCCCAGCACGAACTGCTTGCCCATTTCCTTCATCGCGCGGGACACGGCCTTGCGGATGACCGGTTCGCCCAGGCGGCGGACGGCGTTGCGCAGGTGGCCGGCAACGCCCGGCTCCTTTTCTTCCAGGACCTTGCCGGTCAGCATCAGCGCCCAGGTGGACGCGTTGACCAGCGGAGAGGCAGAGTGGCCCAAGTGCTTGCCCCAGTCCGAGGGCGCGATCTTGTCCTCGATCAGCGCATCCATGGTTTCGGCGTCGGGCACGCGCAGCAGCGCCTCGGCCAGACACATCAGCGCGATGCCCTCTTCGGTCGAAAGCCCGTATTCGGCCAGGAACACTTCCATCAGCCCCGGCCGCACGTCCGCGCGGATGCGCCGGACCAGATCCGCGCCCTTGGCGACGATGCGCGCGCGGTCCTGCGCCGAAAGGGCGGCCTCGGCGATCAGCCGTTCCAGAAGCGGACCTTCCGCAGCAAGAGAGCCGGTTTCGATCCTGTGCCAGAGCGCGTCCATGAAATCCTCCTGACGTTTGAACCATGATATCGCTTGCAGACGGGGCATTCTTCCCAAAGAATGGTAGAAGGTAGGCAAGTAGACTATTTTCGGGTGTATGGACATGCCAAACGATCTTCCGGATATGGATCGCTACGACGCCGCGATTCTGCGAGAGCTTGCGGCGGACGGGCGAATGCCTGTGACGGAGCTTGCCCGGCGCATCGGATTGTCGAAAACGCCGACTCAGGCACGGGTCAAGCGGCTGGAGGAAACCGGCGTCATCGCGGGCTACCGCGCGGTGCTGAGCCCGGTTCGCCTGGGTCTTGCGAACGTCGCCTTCGTCGAGGTCCGGCTGTCCGACACCAGGGAAAGCGCGCTTCAGGCCTTCAATCGGGCCGTGCAGGGGGTCGCCGAGATCGAGGAATGTCACATGATGGCGTCAAGCTTCGATTACCTGCTGAAGGTGCGCACCGGCGACATCGCGGATTACCGGCGCGTCCTGGGCGAAAGGATATCGTCGCTTCCCCACGTGGCATCGACTTCGACCTACGTGGTGATGGAGGCAGTTAAGGAACGCGGTTTGTAACCCTTGTCCGCAGCGCGCATTCCTCTATGGTCGCTCCGCCCGGCCCGCGTGGTGGAATGGTAGACACAGGGGACTTAAAATCCCTAGGCCGAAAGGCCATGCCGGTTCGAGTCCGGCCGCGGGTACCAGGCGGGTGCCGTCCGAGCCTTCAGACTTTGCCGCGGGTACCAGGCAGGTGCCGTCCGAGCCTTCAGACTTTATTGCGTTTTACCCCAAATTGACCTAGAATCTTTGCCGCGACGTTACCTCTATCGACCACTGTCTCCGTCTTCGGCCCAGTCTCGATCTTGCACTGACTGCGCCGGGCCGCCGCATATCGCGGGCGGGACATGACAGGAGAATGCACGATGGCCACCGGCTCCGTGAAATGGTTCAACGCCACCAAGGGTTACGGCTTCATCGCCCCCGAAGGCGGAAACAAGGACGTGTTCGTCCATATCACCGCTCTTGAGCGCGCGGGCATCCGCGAGCTGAAGGACGGCCAGAAGGTCACCTACGACGTTCAGGCCGGCCGTGACGGCCGCGAAAGCGCGATCAACATCGTTCTGGCCTAAGGCCAAGCGAAGGGGGAGGGCCCGCGCCCTCCCTCAACTGTAATGTGCCACCGGCGTGCCCGCGATCGCGGACATGTTCAGAAGGCCCCGCGCCGTGATCGACGGCGTCACGATGTGGGCCTTGTTCCCCATACCCATCAGGATCGGCCCGACCTCAAGCCCGCCAGCGCGCATCTTCAGCATGTTGCGCGCCGTACTTGCGGCGTCCGTGTAGGCGAACACCAGGATGTTCGCCGCGCCCTCAAGCCGAGAGTTGGGGAACACGCGCGCCCGGAGTTCGGGGTCAAGCGCCGTGTCGGCCGACATCTCTCCCTCATAGGCGAAGTCCACGCCCTTGGCGTCAAGGATGTCCATTGCCGCACGCATCCGGCGGCCGGAATCGGTCTCCAGGTTGCCGAAGTTCGAATGCGAACACAGCGCGACCTTGGGGATGATGCCGAAGCGGCGGGCATGGCGCGCGGCACCGCAGATGGTCGTGGCGATCTGTTCGGGCGTGGGTATCGCGTTGACATGCGTATCCGCGATGAATAGCGGCCCGTCTTCCTGGATCATCAGCGAAAGCGCGCCGTGCGGACTCAGCCCGTCGCGTGCCAGAAGCTGGGTGACGTAGTTCATGTGCCACAGGTACTGCCCGAAGGTGCCGCAGATCATGCTGTCGGCATCGCCCCGGTGCACAGCGATGGCGGCGATCGCCGTGGTGTTCGTCCGGACCACGGCACGGGCGATGTCGGGCGTCACGCCGCGGCGCTCCATCAGCTGATGGTAGGTGCCCCAATAGTCGCGGTAGCGCGGATCATTCTCGGGGTTGATGACCTCGAAATCCCGTCCGGGCCGGATCGGCAAGCCCGCGCGTTCGCAGCGTCGCTCGATCACTTCGGGGCGGCCGATCAGGATCGGGCTGTCTGTCATCTCTTCAAGCATTGCGTTGGCGCAGCGCAGGACGCGTTCGTCCTCGCCCTCCGCATAGATGATCTTGCGGGTCGCGCCGCGCGCCGCCTCGAAGACCGGCCGCATGATCAGGGCCGACCGGAAGACCGAACCGTCAAGCTTTTGCTTGTAGGCGTCCATGTCGGCGATCGGCCGCGAGGCCACGCCCGTTTCCATCGCCGCCTTCGCGACGGCTGAGGCGACGACGCCGATCAGTCGAGGGTCGAAGGGCTTGGGGATCAGGTAGTCCGGCCCGAAGCTAAGCTTTTCGCCGCGATAGGCGGCGGCGGCCTCTGCGCTGGTCGTCGCGCGGGCAAGCGCGGCGATCCCCGCGACACAGGCCAGTTCCATTTCGTCGTTGATCGTGGTCGCACCCACGTCCAGCGCGCCGCGGAAGATGAAAGGGAAGCAAAGGACGTTGTTGACCTGATTCGGGAAATCGCTGCGGCCCGTCGCGATGATCGCGTCCGGCGCCACGCCGCGCACTTCGTCCGGCAGGATCTCTGGCGTGGGATTGGCCAGGGCAAAGACGATCGGGCGCGGCGCCATCTTGGCCACCATGCCGGGTGTCAGCACGCCGGGACCCGACAGGCCAAGGAAAAGGTCCGCGCCCTCGATCACCTGGTCCAGTGTCGCGGGGTCGGTTCCCTGGGCATAGGCCGCCTTCTGCGGCGTCATCTGTTCTGCCCGTCCATGATAGACCAGGCCCGCCAGATCGCAGAGCCACACGTTTTCCCGCCTGACGCCCAGCTTCAGCAGCATGTCGAGGCAGGCGATCCCCGCAGCGCCGCCGCCGGTCGAAACGATCTTGATATCCTCGAACCGCTTGCCTGTGACGTGCAGCGCATTGGTCGCCGCCGCACCGACGACGATCGCGGTTCCATGCTGGTCGTCGTGGAAGACCGGGATGTTCATGCGTTCCCGACACAGCCGCTCCACGATGAAACAGTCCGGTGCCTTGATATCCTCGAGGTTGATCGCGCCGAACGTCGGCTCTAGCGCGCAGACGATGTCCGCCAGCCTCTCCGGGTCGCTCTCGTTGACCTCTATGTCGAAGCAATCGATGTTGGCGAATTTCTTGAAAAGAACGGCCTTTCCTTCCATCACCGGTTTCGAGGCCAGCGCGCCGATGTTGCCAAGGCCAAGAACCGCCGTTCCGTTCGACACCACCGCAACCAGGTTTCCGCGCGCCGTGTAGCGGCTGGCTGTTGCCGGATCGGCCTTGATCTCCAGACAGGCTTCCGCGACGCCTGGGGAATACGCCCTGGACAGATCGCGCCCGTTCGCCATCGGCTTGGTAGGCCGGATCTCAAGCTTTCCGGGTTTCGGAAACTCGTGATAGTCCAGCGCCGCCTGTCTTGCGCTGTCTTGACGGGCCTCTTCCATGACGCCTCCCCTTCTAGTTTAGTATTAAACTAGTATACTTCGCATGCCTTGCCCTTACCACGCCACGGCTGGGACGACCACAGATTTCGCTTGAACTCAGCGACCCGGCGGGAAGACTGGCCGAAACCGGAACCTTCTCCGACCAGGAGCATACGATGAGCGAGACCCGCGCCGAAGTTCTTTTGCCCACCACCGACCTGAGGCAGGATATCCCGTTCTTCACCAAGGTGCTCGGGATGCGGATGGACATGATCTATCCTGCGGACAATCCGGCGGTCGCGGTCTTTTCGGGCCACGGCTTGCGGGTGCGGCTGGATCAGGCCGCACCTCAGGCGCCCGGGCGGCTTCGCATCCTGACCGATACACCCGATGCCCTTGCGGAGGGAAAGCGGTGCATCACCGCGCCGGGCGGGACTGTGGTTGAGGTTGACGAGCTGAACCCGCCGCTGGTCCTGCCGCCCACGGAACATGCCTTTGTCGTGCGCCGCCTTGCCGACCAGGCGCCCTGGGTCATCGGCCGTGCGGGCATGGCCTACCGGGATCTGGTGCCCAGCCGCCTTGGCGGTGCGATCATCGCCAGCCACATTCGCGTGCCCGATGGCAAGGTCCCGGACATGGTCCACTTCCACAAGGTCGGCTTCCAGCTGATCTTCTGCGTAAACGGCTGGGTGGACGTGCTTTACGAGGATCAGGGCGGGCTTCGCCGCATTCATGCCGGGGACTGCTTCATCCAGCCGCCGGGAATCCGCCACCGCGTGGTCGAGGCAGGCGATGACATCGAGGTGGTCGAAATCGGCGTTCCCGCCGAGCATGTTACCGAGATCGACCACGACATGACCCTGCCCACGCCCGATTACCGCCCCGAGCGCGAATGGGACGGGCAGAAGTTCGTCCACAACCTTGGCAACGATGCGATTTGGCAGGACTTCCGGTTGCCGGGCTACATCTGCCGCGACACCACCGTAGCTGAGAACACCAAGGGCGTCGCGGGCGTGCAGGTCGTGCGCCGCGGGCAGGGCAAACCCGTGCCCGCGCGCCATGACAGCGACATCCTTTTCGGCTTCGTCATGGCGGGCGCGATGACCCTGCAGGGCGAAGGCAAGGAGCCCTTCCGTCTTGGCAGGGGCGACGCATTCGTGACGCCGCCCGGCATGGTCACCTCCTGGGCCGACCCGACCGAGGATTTCGAGCTGCTGGAAGTGTCCTTGCCCGGATACTTTGTCACCGTGCCGGCGTGACCCACGGCCTGTCGCGGCGGTCGTCTGGCTCGGGCAAGCCTTCGCTTGCCCCGAACGGGGAATGGCGCGATACATGACCATACGGTCAAGAAAGGGTTGCATATGTCTTCCGATGACGCCGATCTTGTCGCCGCGGCCAGGGCGGTTCGAGAAAACGCCTATGCGCCGTACTCGCATTTCAAGGTTGGTGCGGCGGTGCGCGCGCCGTCGGGCAAGGTATTTGCCGGCTGCAACGTTGAAAACGTGGCATATCCGGAGGGAACCTGCGCAGAAGCAGGCGCAATCGCCGCGATGATCGCCGCGGGCGAAACCGAGATAATCGAGGTTGCCGTGATTGCAGACAGTCCCGCACCCGTGCCGCCCTGTGGCGGATGCCGCCAGAAGCTGGCAGAGTTCGCCCGCCATGACGCACCGGTAACGCTTGCGACGACCGAAGGCGCACGACTTGAAACGACGGTTGGCGGGCTGCTGCCCGGCCGCTTCGACGCAAGCCACATGGATCGCGCGTAATGGACGCGCGGACCGTCATCGCGGCGCTGCGCGATGGCTGCGGTCTTCCGGGTGATGCCGCGAATTGGTTCGCCCGGGGGCTTGCCTCGGGCGACGTGACCGATGCCCAGGCGGGTGCCTTCGCCATGGCCGTCCTGCTCAAGGGGCTTTCGGACGACGACCGGGTCGGGCTGACGATTGCCATGCGCGATTCCGGACAGGTCCTGAACTGGATCTTGCCGGGCCCAGTCGTGGACAAGCATTCCACGGGTGGCATCGGCGATTCCACATCGCTGTTGCTGGCCCCCGCCTTGGCGGCTTGCGGCGCCTATGTGCCGATGATCTCGGGCCGGGGCCTTGGGCATACCGGCGGGACGGTCGACAAGCTGGAAGCCATCCCGGGCTATCGCACCGATATCGGCGTGGACAAGCTGCATCGCATCGTGGCCGACGTGGGGTGCGCCATCGTCGCGGCCTCGGCCGATATCGCGCCGGCCGACCGACGGCTGTATGCGATCCGGGATGTGACAGGCACCGTCGAAAGCATCGACCTTATCACCGCTTCAATCCTGTCCAAGAAGCTTGCGGCCGGGCTTGAGGCGCTGGTCCTGGACGTCAAGGTCGGGTCGGGTGCCTTCATGAAGACGATGCGGGACGCCCGCGCGCTGGCGCAGTCGCTGGTCGCGACCGCGAACGGCGCGGGATGCCGGACCGCGGCACTGATCACCGACATGAGCCAGCCTCTTGCCTCGACCGCGGGCAACGCGCTTGAGGTTCTCGAGGTCATGGAGACTCTGACTGGCGCGGTCGTGAACCAGGCGCTTTGGGATGTCACCGCAGCCCTCGGCGGCGAGGCGCTGGTGCTTGCTGGTCTGGCGACCGATGCCGACGAAGGCGCTGACCAGATCGACGAGGCGCTGGAATCGGGCCGCGCGGCGGAAACATTCGGCCGGATGGTGGCGGCATTGGGCGGCCCCTCGGATTTCGTCGACCACTATCCGGACCGCTTGCCGGCGGCGCGGGTGGTCAGGGACGTTCCCGCGCCGCAGGCTGGCTTCATTTCCGAGATCGACGCCGAGGCCCTTGGCCACGCGGTTGTGCACCTTGGCGGCGGGCGGCTGCGGGGCACCGATCGCATCAACCCGTCCGTCGGATTGTCCGAGATGCGGCCCGTAGGTGAACCGATGGCGCGGGGCGAAGCCCTGGCGCGCGTTCACGCAGCCAGCGAGGATGCGGCCGATCGTGCCGTGGCTGCGGTGCAGGCGGCTTTCCGTCTGGCCGAGGCGGTTCCGGATGAACCGCCGCTCATCCATGAAAGGGTGGGCTGATGCGACGCGCATTCCTGATCGTCATGGACAGCGTGGGATGCGGCGGCGCGCCGGACGCGGCGTCGTTCTTCAATGGCCACCTGCCCGACACCGGCGCCAACACCTTGGCGCATATCGCGCAGGCCTGCGCGGCCGGCCGGGCCGAGGATGGGCGATCCGGTCCGCTGCGGATGCCCAATCTTGACGCTCTGGGGCTTGGGGCAACGATCCGGCTTGCATCGGGGGCCGCCACCCCCGGCTTCAACGCGATGCCGACAGGACTTTGGGGCGCGGCCACAGAGGTGTCCAAAGGCAAGGACACGCCCTCGGGGCACTGGGAACTGGCAGGAGTGCCCGTTCCGTGGGACTGGCACTACTTTCCGGACACGAAACCTGCCTTTCCGCAGGAGCTTATGGACAAGGTGGCGCAGCTTGCGGGCACCGGGGGCACGCTTGGAAACTGCCACGCCTCCGGTGTTCCGATCATCGAGGAACACTGTGCCGAACACATGCGGACCGGCTGGCCGATCTGCTACACATCGGCTGACAGTGTTTTCCAGATTGCCGCGCACGAGGAAACCTTCGGGCTCGACCGATTGCTGAAGCTGTGCAGGGACCTCGCGCCGACCCTTCACGCGATGAGGGTGGGCCGTGTGATCGCGCGCCCCTTCGTCGGAAACAGCGGCAATTTCAGTCGCACGGCCAATCGTCGCGACTTTGCGATAGCGCCGCCCGCGCCCACGCTGTGTGACTGGGTATCCAAGGCAGGGCGCAAGGTCTACGGCATCGGCAAGATCGAAGACATTTTCTCGGGCCGCGGAATCTCGGATGTCCGCAAGGGAACAGACATTGCACTTTTCGAACATTTGATGGCGCTTTCTTCAGAGGCAGAGGATGGTTCATTGACCTTCGCGAACTTTGTCGAGTTTGACAGCCACTTCGGTCATCGACGCGACGTCTCGGGCTACGCCCACGCTCTGGAATGGTTCGACCGCATGGCCGGAACCTTCATGAGCAGTCTTCGCCCCGGAGACTTCGCGATCTTCACCGCCGATCATGGCAACGATCCGACTTGGGCCGGATCGGATCATACGCGCGAACGGGTGCCTGTGCTGGGCCATGGCCGGGGCGCGCGCGGCGTCGGACTGGTCGCGTTCGCGGATGTCGGCGCCTCGGTCGCGGAGCACCTGGGCGTGCCCTCGCAGGGGCCGGGGAACAGCTTTCTGTAAGGCTGGCAAGGAACGCAGCGCCCGCGTAGGACAGCGCCGGCCATACCCACGGCGGACGTACCGGCGCGAAGGACGAAGTTGATGACGAACACGCTTCCAAAGATCGAACTGCACCTGCACCTGGAAGGCGCGGCACCCCCTGCCTTCATCCGGGGGCTTGCGGCGGAAAAGAAGATGGACATTTCGGGCATCTTCAATGCGCAGGGGCACTACAGCTATACCGACTTCTGGCACTTCCTGAAGGTTTACGAAGCTGCGACTGAAACTCTGAAGACGCCACGCGACTATCACCGCCTCACCCGCGCGGTGCTTGAGGAAAGCGCCGCATCCGGCGTCATCTATTGCGAAACGTTTCTTTCGCCGGACTTCTGCGGTGGTCGCGACCTTGGCGCGTGGCGTGAGTATCTGCACGCGATCCGAGAAGCCGCCGACGAGGCCGAGCGGCAGGACGGGATCGTCCTGCGCGGCATCGTCACCCCGATCCGGCATTTCGGACCGGAAAAGGCGAAGCAGACGGCGATCTGCGCGGCCGAAACCGCAGGCGACTGGATCGTCGGCTTTGGGCTGGCGGGGGACGAGAAGCTCGGAAAACCCAAGGATTTCGCCTGGTCCTTCGACGCCGCGCGCGAGGCGGGACTCAGGCTCACCTGCCATGCGGGAGAGTGGGGCGGACCCGACAGCGTGCGCGACGCGGTCCGCGACTTGCAGGTCGAACGGATCGGCCATGGCGTGCGTGCGATCGAGGATCCGGCGTTGGTCGAAGAACTGGCCGAGCGCGGAACGGTGCTTGAAGTCTGCCCGGGGTCGAACATCGCGCTTGGCCTTTACCCCGACTGGCGCAGGCACCCGGTCGGGCAGCTGTACGATCGGGGGGTAAAGATCACGATCTCGACCGATGACCCGCCGTTCTTCCACACGACGATGACACGCGAATACGACCGGCTGGCCGATGCCTTCGACTGGGACGCGGGCGTCTTCGCGGCCATTGCCAGAACCTCTGCCGAAGCTGCATTCTGCGACACGATCATGAAAGACAAGATTCTGAAGAAACTGGAGACTGCGCATGCTTGAGCACCTGAACGTCGTCCGCCACCCGCTTGTCCAGCACAAGCTGACCATCATGCGCGACAAGACGACATCCACGAACACGTTCCGCAGGCTTCTGCGCGAAATCAGCCAGCTTCTGGCCTATGAAATCACGCGCGAGATGGAGATGACCACCCAGGTGATCGAAACGCCGCTGTGCCCGATGGAGGCGCCGACGCTGGCGGGCAAGAAGCCGGCGCTGATCTCGATCCTGCGCGCGGGCAACGGGCTTCTGGACGGGGTGCTGGAGCTGATGCCCGCGGCGCGGGTGGGCTTCGTCGGACTTTACCGCGACGAAAGGACGCTTGAGCCGGTCCAGTACTACTACAAGGTTCCCTCGGAACTGGATGAGCGGTTGGTGATCACGCTCGACCCGATGCTTGCGACGGGCAATTCCTCGGTCGCGGCGATCGATTTGCTCAAGAAGTCCGGGGCGCGCAACATCCGATTCATGTGCCTGCTGGCCGCGCCCGAAGGGGTGGAGCGGATGCAACAGGCGCACCCCGACGTGCCCATCGTGACAGCCGCGGTGGACGAAAGGTTGAATGAGCATGGATACATCGTGCCGGGGCTTGGGGATGCGGGCGACCGCATGTTCGGCACGAAGTAGCCGGGACTTTACGGGCGGTTGGTGCTGCGTCATCTTCGAGGAAAGCGCAGGGCGAAACGGATGCAGGACAAGGTGCGGTTGATTGCGATCTCGGTTGCGGTGGCGATGACGTCCTTCGCCGCTGGCGCCGTTCCCGTGTCCGAGGTTTCTGGACCCGCCGAGCCGCCGCCCGAAGGTTATGCCGAACGGCAGTACGTGGACAGCGACGGATGCATGTTCGTGCGCGTGGAAGGCGATGATGGCGTTGTCGCCTGGGCGCCGGTGGCGACGACGGAAGGGGAGCTTCTGTGCGGCCACAAGCCCACGGCGACCCTCAACCTCAGCGTCGATGCGCCTCCGCCCCCTTCCGTGGAGCCTGTGCCAGAGCCGCAGGTGTCGGACGAAACCCCGCCCGCGGCGGCCATGGCCGATGTCGAGGAACCAGCCGATGAACCGGAAACGGTGGCGGAACCCGAACCTGTTGCCAATCCCGCCCCGACGCGCGGGACGACCGGGCCTGTTCGGCTTCTTGCGATATCGACGCTTCCAATCGCTCAGACCGATTGCAAGAATGGCGCGGCGCTTGTTGAACGTTACCTTCTTTCCGACGGGCGGCAGCCTGTGCGCTGTGCTGGCCCCGCAGACGATCCGCTTGATGTTCTGGTCAACCGGGGCTTCCTGCGTGCCGTGAAGCGCGCGCCCGCGGTTCCGGCTGGCGCGCGCTATCTGCAGCTTGGCGCCTTCGGGCAGTCCGCGAACGTGGACCAATGCGCCGATCTTGCCAAGCGGCTTGGGTTTCCAGCAGAGCAGAGGCGGGTTTCGGGAAGCAAGCTGACGCTGGTGCTTGCTGGCCCCTTCGATCGGCCCGATGATCTTCGTGCGGCCTGGCTGGCTTTCCAGACTGCGGGCTATGCGGATGCCTTCTACCGCTAGCGCTCAGCCCGAGCAGATGCCTTGAAGCGCGACCCAGTCTCCGTCGCTCAGCACCGGCTCTGCCGGTGATCCGCTGCGGAAGGGGTCGGCCTCGATCAGGGCGAGCGTCGCCTCGCCGCTGGGGTCTAGCGCATAGGCGAAGGGGGTGGAGGGGATGCGGGCCTGATCGAAGGCTCCGACCAGGTCTTCGGACCGGACCGGCGTGATCGGTTCGGTCAGAAAGGTTTCCGCGTAGCCATGGACTGCCCCGTCGGAGAGATCGCCCGTGGTCAGAAGTCTGAGAGCCGTACCAAGCCCGGCCCAGTCCAACAGTTCGCGCGTCGGGTCGGCCTGTTCCGCCCGCAGCCGCGCAGCCAGGATGTGACCCGCCAGCACCTCGGGCGCCGCGTCGGACTCGGCAAATGAGCGGGGAAGGACGATGCGCCCGCCGGGCAGCGCGCGGGGGGCGTCAAGCCCGGTCGGCAGTACGAGGATCGTGCCGCGCCCTGCCGTAAGAACCCGCGCCGCAAGGCGCGCAAGCGCCGCGTCGCCTTCGGGCGTGGAGCAGGGTGAGCCGGTCAGACGCCCAAGGTCCGCCAGAACGCGCGATCCGATGTCTTCGCGCTTGGAGTCCGGCAAGATCTTCGCGGTGTGCGCGACCAGCGCGCCGGGCAGCCAGAACAGCAAGAGCGCAAGCATCGTCGCGACGAACGCTCCCAGCAACACATGGCGCAATCTTCCGGGATGGGGGCGGCGCGCCTCGATCAGGCGACGGACCTTGCCGATCGCCGCGATCATGGTGTCGTCGTCGATTTCAAGCTCTTCCCCGCCATCCGTTCCGGGCGCATAAAGCGCGGGCCGCTTGCCGGGATTCAGCCGTACCACCGCGGGCAGCGACCAGTGCGCCAGCGCCGCCATCGTGCGCGTGTCCGATATCACCAGCGTCGCATCCCCGAACACCACCAGCACTTCGCGCCGTTGCCCGTCCGGCGCGGCGCGCCAAAGGCCGGTCGATTCCAGCCGCTGATACTCGGATAACGCCGTCATGTCGGGCCGGGCCTGCTCTTGCCTCGATTGAGGGCAAGGATAGACCATCGGGGCCGCTTGAACAATCGGCAGGCGAGGCGGCGCCAGCATGCCGAGGCCATTGATTTGTGCGGCAAAGATCCCTAACCAGCAGCGCCAGAGCAGCCGGAGACCGACATGGCCCAGAACGACTTCGAACCACGCCATCTTGAGACGCTGGACCGTGACCTGGGTCGCTTCTCCAATCTGGAAAAAGCGACAGCCTATGTCGCGCGGCCCACGGTCGCACCCGGCATCGCCTTCGTGTTCATCATGCTTGCCGGTTTGGCGGCTGCGCTGTTCTTTGGCCAGACCAGCAACACGCTGGTCGTCGTGGTCGCCGCGATCTTTGGCGCCTACATGGCGTTGAACATCGGCGCAAACGATGTCGCCAACAACATGGGGCCCGCGGTGGGCGCCAATGCGCTGACCATGGGGGGCGCTATCGCGATCGCGGTGGTCTTTGAAAGTGCGGGCGCGCTGATTGCCGGGGGCGATGTGGTCAAGACGATTTCAAAAGGGATCGTCGCGCCCGAAAGCATCGAGACCTCTTCGGTCTTCGTCTGGGCGATGATGGCCGCGCTTCTTTCTTCGGCGCTCTGGGTCAACCTTGCGACCTGGATCGGCGCACCGGTTTCGACGACCCATTCGGTCGTGGGCGGCGTGATGGGGGCGGGCATTGCCTCGGCCGGGTTCGCCGCGGTCAACTGGGCCACGATGGGCACGATCGCGGCAAGCTGGGTGATTTCGCCGCTTCTTGGCGGTCTGATCGCGGCCGCTTTCCTGTGGTTCATCAAGGCCCGCGTGATCTACCGCGACGACAAGATCGCGGCGGCGCGGGTCTGGGTGCCGGTCCTTGTCGGCATCATGGCGGGGGCCTTTGCCGCGTATCTTTCGCTGAAGGGGCTCAAGCACCTGGTCAAGATTACCTTCCCGATGGCGCTTCTGATCGGGCTGGTTGGCGGCGTTGCGACCTGGGCCGCGATGATCCCGGTGATACGCCGCCAGTCCAGAGGGCTGGAAAACCGAAACAAGTCGCTGAAGGTGCTGTTCGGCATTCCGCTGGTCGTCTCGGCCGCGCTTCTGAGCTTCGCGCACGGCGCCAACGACGTCGCCAATGCCGTTGGGCCGCTGGCCGCGATCGTGCAGGCCTCGGGCTCGGGCGAGATCGGCGGCGATGTCAGCATTCCGCACTGGGTGATGGTGATCGGCGCCTTCGGGATCTCGTTCGGGCTTTTCCTGTTCGGGCCCAAGCTGATCCGCATGGTCGGCAGCCAGATCACCAAGCTGAACCCGATGCGGGCCTACTGCGTGGCCCTTTCGGCCGCGTTGACGGTGATCGTGGCAAGCTGGCTGGGTCTTCCGGTCAGTTCCACGCACATCGCCGTCGGCGCGGTATTCGGGGTTGGCTTCTTCCGCGAATGGGATTCCGAGCGCCGCCTGAAGATGAGCCGCGTGGCAAGCCCCGAGAGGCCGAACCTTGCGCCCGAAGAGCGCCGCCGCCGCAAGCTGGTGCGCCGGAACCATTTCATGACGATCATCGCCGCCTGGGTGATCACGGTCCCAGCGGCGGCGCTGATGTCGGCGGTGATCTTCTACGCCATTCGTGCGGTGGCGGCGTAGGGGATACCCCGCCCTGCGTTATCAGACTTCCTTTGCGCGGACCCGCAGTTCGAATTTCTGGACCTTGCCCGTCGACGTCTTCGGCAGGTCGCAGAAGATGACATGCTTTGGTGTCTTGAAGCCGGCCAGGCGGGACCGGGCAAAGGCGATCAACTCGACCTCGTCGGCTTCGGCGCCTTCCTTCAGTTCGACAAAGGCGCAGGGCACTTCGCCCCATTTGTCGTCAGGCTTGGCCACGACCGCGCAGAGCGACACGGCTGGATGGTGCATCAACGCGCCCTCAACCTCGACCGAGGACACGTTTTCCCCGCCCGAGATGATGATGTCCTTCGCCCTATCGGTGATCTTGATGTAACCGTCGGGATGCTGGAAGGCGATGTCGCCCGAGCGGAAGAAACCGCCCTTGAAGGCCTCTTCGGTTGCCTTGGGATTCTTGTAATAGCCCTTCATCACCGAATTGCCGCGGATGGCGATTTCGCCCAGCGTCTGCCCGTCGCGCGGCACGGGATTGCCCTGCTCGTCGTGGACGGTGATGTCCTCCATGAACGGCATGAGGATGCCAGTGCGCGCCTTGATCGCCGCGCGCTCCGCCTGCGGCAGGTCGTCCCAGCGATCATGCCAGAGGCATTCGGTCACGTGGCCGTAGGTTTCGGTCAGCCCGTACACCTGGGTCACACTGAAGCCCAGCGGTTCGATCGCGGCAAGCGTTGCGGCCGGGGGCGGGGCGCCTGCGGTGTAGACTTCGACGATGTGGTCGAAATCGCGCCGGTCGCCGGGCTTGGCGTTGATGATCGAGTTCAGCACGATCGGCGCGCCGCCCATGTGGGTCACACCCTCGTCCGCGATGGCGTCATAGATGTTCTTGGCGGTGATGTCGCGGCAGCAAACAAGCGTGCCGCCAACCGCCGGCATCATCCAGGTGTGGCACCAGCCGTTGCAGTGAAAAAGTGGCACGATGGTCAAGTAGACCGGCCGGATTCCGACGGCCCAGGTGACCGCCGTCCCCATCGCCAGAAGGTAGGCCCCACGATGATGATAGACGACCCCTTTCGGCCGACCCGTCGTGCCGGAGGTGTAGTTGAGGGCAAGGCTTTCCCATTCATCCTGGGGCATGTGCCAAGCTGCATCCGGATCGCCCGTCGCCAGGAAATCCTCGTATTCCGCATGTGCCCCGGAGGGTTCGAAGCCGGCCTCCCGGTCGGCGACCTCGACGATCATCGGCGCGGGGCCTTCCATGCGCGCGATCGCCTCGGCGACCAGCGGCAGAAGTGCCGTATCGGCCAGGACGATCTTCGCCTCGCCGTGGTCGAAGATGTATCCAATCGTGTCGGCGTCAAGCCGGGTGTTGATCGTGTTCAGGATCGCGCCCGCAGCCGGCACACCGAAATGAGCCTCGGCCTGCGCGGGGATGTTGGGCAGAAGCGTCGCCACCACGTCGCCCGGCTCGACCCCCGCCCGCGCCAAAGCAGATGCAAGGCGGCTGACGCGCGCGCTGTAGTCCGCATAGCTGCGCCGAGTGCCGCGGTAGACCACGGCGGTCTGTTCGGCGTGGACGTCCGCCGCACGCCTGAGAAACGACAAGGGCGTCATCGCCACGAAGTTCGCCGGGTTCTTGCCAAGACCCGTTTCATCTGAAAGCCAACCCATGACATACCTCCCCGACCGATCATGTCGCATTCAGGCGCGAATATGGAGGCGGCCAGGGGTTGAAGGGAAGCGGAAAACGACACCGGATTCTCACATGACGACAGCGGCGGCAACCATGCCTGCGAACCGAACCCTGGCCGCGGCGGGGGCGATCCTGATCTACGCGTTCGTGATCGGGTTCACGGACAATTACGTTCAACTGATCGCCGCGGATACCGGGCTTTGGCAGTTTCACGCCACGCGCACGGCCATGGCATTCGTCATCCTGGCGCTGGCGGCCGTGCCGCTTGGGCTACGGCTTCGGCCGCGCAACTGGCGCGCTGTCGGGTTCCGCAGCCTCGTCCACGGATCGGCCATGGTCGTCTACTTCGGCTGCCTGGCCTTCCTGCCGGTCGCGGTCGTCGCGGCCGGGCTTTTCACCGCGCCGATCTTCGTGCTTCTGATTTCGCGCTTCGCATTCGGGATGTATATCGGGCCTTTCCGGATCCTGGCGGTCGCGGTCGGGTTTCTTGGCGTGATGATGGTGTTGGGGCCCGACGGCGACATGGCCATCGGTCCGGCGACACTGCTGCCCGTCGCGGCCGGGGCGCTTTACGCATTGGGCAACATCGCCACGCGGCAGTGGTGCCGGGACGAAAGCGCCGAAACGATGCTGGCGGGTTTCTTCGCCGCGCTTGGAACCTATGGCCTTCTGGGGCTTGTCGCGCTGGCGCTGTGGCAGCCCGAGGTTCCCGCGGGCACGGACGGCTTCATCCTGCGCGGTGCCGTCTGGCCCTCTGCCACCTTCCTGTTCTGGACCTTCGTGCAGGCCGCCGGGTCGCTTCTGGGTGTCGGGATGATGGTCAAGGCCTACCAGATGGCCGAGGCAAGCCGCGTCGCGGTCTTCGAATACGTGATCCTGCCCGCATCCGCCTTCTGGACCTGGGCGATCTGGGGTGATCTCCTGTCACTGCGCGCGATGGCGGGCATGGCGCTCATCTTCCTTGCGGGCCTGATCATCGCGGTACGGGGCAAATAGGCACCGCCGCCGCCGCGTTCCTCGTCACGCGGCCTGCACCGCCGTGGCGAAGCGGGCATAGAAACTGTCCCCGTCCGCCGCGATTTCGCGCAGAAGCCCCGGCGCCGCGAAGCGCGGACCATGGGCATCGGCCAGGCGGTCGCATATCTGGACCGCCGTTTCCGCTCCGATCATGTCCAGCCAGCTGAACGGCCCGCCCGACCACGGGCAGAAGCCCCATCCAAGGATCGCGCCCACGTCGCCTTCGCGGATGTCGGTCAGCACGCCCTGTTCCAGCGCGCGGACCGCCTCCAGCACCTGCACGAACAGCATCCTGTGCTGAACTTCGGTCAGCTCGGGCTGAACCTGGGCCACGGGCCACAAGTCCGACAGCCCGTCCCAGAGCCCGGTGCGCTTGCCGGCGTCGTCATAGGCGTAAAAGCCCGCGCCGGCCTTGCGGCCAAGCCGCGCGCGATCGGCCATCGCGAACAGAACCGTGTCGACCGCACCGTCGGGATAGGCGTCGCCCATGGCGGCCCTGGTCGCCTTGGCGATCTTCACCCCCAGGTCGATCGACGTTTCGTCGACCAGTTGCAGCGGCCCCAGCGGCAGGCCGACCAGCTTGGCCGCGTTCTCGATCAGCGCGGGTTCGACCCCCTCTGCCACCATGCGGATGCCTTCGTTGATGTAGGGGATGATGCAGCGGTTGGCGTAGAAGAAGCGCGCGTCGTTGACGACGATCGGCGTCTTGCGGATCTGGCGCACGAAGTCCAACGCCTTGGCGACGGCGGTATCGCCGGTATCCCGGCCCTTGATGATCTCGACCAGCATCATCTTGTCGACCGGGCTGAAGAAGTGGATGCCGATGAATTGCGCCGGACGCCGCGATGCCTTTGCCAGGTCGGATATGGGCAGGGTCGAGGTGTTGGTGGCGAACACGGCCGTTTCGGAAAGCACCGCTTCGGCTTTCGCCGTGACCTCTGCTTTCACCTTCGGGTCTTCAAACACGGCTTCGATCACCAGTTCACAACCCGAAAGCGCCGCGTAGTCGGCCGTCGCGGTGATGCGCGCCAGCACTTCAGCCTTCTCGTCTGCCGTCACCTTGCCCCGCTTGATCCCCTTGTCGAGAAGACCCTGCGAATGCGCCTTTCCGCGATCGGCGGCCTCTTGCGTGGCGTCGATCAGGATGACCTGGATACCCGAGCTGGCCGCGACATGCGCGATGCCCGCACCCATCATGCCTGCGCCGAGAACGCCAAGTTTCGCCACCTTCTGATCGGCCACCTGCGGGCGGTTCGCGCCCTTCTCAAGCGCCGCCTTGTTGATGAACAACGACCGGATCATGGCCGAGGAGGAGGGGTTCATCAGCACATGTGTGAACCAGCGCGCCTCGATCCGAAGCGCGGTGTCGAAGGGCACCAGAGCGCCTTCGTAGACGGCCGACAACAGCGCCTTGGCGGCTGGATAGACGCCCATCGTCTTGCCCAGAACCATCGCGGAGGCGCCGACGAAGGTCATGAAGCCCGCAGGGTGATAGGGCGCACCACCGGGCAGCTTGTAGCCCTTCTGGTCCCAGGGTTTGACCAGGTCGGCCTCTGTCGCGGCAAGAACCCATTCCTTGGCACGGGCGAGCAACAGGTCGGGTGCGACGACCTCATCGATGATGCCCGCCGCCTTCGCCCTTTGCGGGTCGGAAAGCTTGCCCTCAAGCAGGAAGGGGGATGCGGCCATGGGGCCGAGCTTGCGGACAAGCCGCGTCGTGCCGCCCGCGCCGGGGAATATTCCCACCAGGATCTCTGGCAGGCCGATCTTGGCCTTGGGGTTGTCAGCGGCGAAGATGCGGTGGCAGGCCAGCGGGATCTCCAGTCCGATCCCGAGCGCGGTGCCGGGCAGGGCGGCGACAATGGGCTTGCCGCCTTTCTTGGTCCTGGGGTCCATGCCCGCCAGTTCGATTTTCCGCTCAAGCGCATGGAACCGCATGATCCCGTCGAAAAGGCCCTGCGCGGGATCGGTGCCCGCGCTTTCCTTCATCTTCGCGATGACGTTCAGGTCCATGCCCCCCGCGAAGTCCTTCTTGCCCGAAGTCAGGATCACGCCGGCGACGGCGGGGTCGGCAAGCGCACTGTCCACGTGGGCCTCAAGTTCGGCCGCTCCTTCCAGGTTGAGGACGTTCATGGACTTGCCCGGAACGTCCCAAGTAATGGTCGCGATGCCGTCCGCGTCCACGGAACAGGTGAAATCAGCCATCCTCAACTCCTCTTTCGGGGGCGGCGCGCGCGCCGGTCGTTACCGCGGCCCGTTCCAGGGTGTGCCGTCCCGATAGGTGAAGACGGCCTTGCCGTCTGCCATCTCCACCTTCATGTCGACGTCCGAATAGGTCGCGACCTCGAACGGCGCCTTGGTCCCGACGACCAGGAATTGCGCGATGCGGTCGGTGCGGTTGACGAAGTGGTGTCCGTTGCCGTCGCCTGCCGGGAAAGCCGCGCAGTCACCTGGCAGCATGACGTGTTCGCCCGCGTCGTCGATCAGAGTGCATTCACCTGAGGTCACCATCACGAACTCGTCTTCGTGCTGGTGCCAGTGACGCAGGCTTGACAGCCCGCCCGGCTCAAGCGTGACAAGGTTCGCGCCGAACTGCGTCAGGCCACCGGCGGCGCCAAGCCGCATGGACGACCGCCCGGCCATCATCGCGGCATAGGGTTCGGGATAGATCGAGCCGGTCTTGACCGGAACCTTGGTGAGATCAATCTTTGGCATCATACCCTCTCGATGATGGTTGCGGCACCCATGCCGCTGGCAATGCAAAGCGTGGCAAGGCCGGTTCCCTTGCCGGTGCGTTCCAGTTCGTCCAGAAGCGTTCCGATGATGATCGCGCCCGTCGCGCCCAACGGATGACCCATCGCGATGGCGCCGCCGTTGACGTTGACCCTGGCGGGGTCGGCGTCGAACGCCTGCAGGAAGCGCAGAACGACCGAGGCGAAGGCCTCGTTCACCTCGAAAAGGTCGATGTCGGCGACGGACATGCCGGCCTCACGCAGGATCTTTTCGGTCACGGGCACCGGTCCAGTCAGCATGATCGTAGGGTCGGTGCCGATCTTTGCCGTCGCACGGATCCGGGCGCGGGGTTTAAGCCCGTGCGCTTTGCCGAACGCTTCGTTTCCGATCAGGACGGCGGCGGCCCCGTCGACGATGCCGGAAGAGTTACCGGCATGGTGGATATGGTTTATCCGTTCCAGATGCGGGTACTTCATGATCGCCAGCTTGTCGAAGCCCGGCATGACCTCTCCCATCGTCTTGAAGGCGGGGTCAAGCCGGGCAAGCGCGTCCATGTCCGTGCCGGGCCGCATATGCTCGTCGCGATCAAGGATCGTCAGGCCGTTCTGATCGCGCACGGAAACAATCGAGCGGGCAAAGCGCCCTTCGCCCCAGGCAAGTGCTGCGCGGCGCTGGCTTTCGACCGCCAGGGCGTCGGCATCTGCACGCGAAAAACCGTATTCGGTGGCGATGATGTCGGCCGAAATTCCTTGCGGCACGAAATAGGTCTTCATGGCAAGGCTGGGGTCCACCGCAATCGCCGCGCCGTCAGATCCCATGGGCACGCGGCCCATCATCTCGACCCCGCCCGCGATATAGGCCGTGCCGGCACCGCCCCTGACCTGGTTGGCGGCAAGGTTCACCGCCTCCATCCCCGAGGCGCAGAAACGGTTGATCGAAAGCCCAGGGATGCTTTCGTCAAGGCCGGAAAGCAGAACCGCGGATCGGGCCAGGCAGCCGCCCTGTTCGCCCACCTGGGTGACATTGCCCCAGATCACGTCCTCGACCGCGTGACCCTCAAGGCCGTTGCGGTCCGCGACCGCGTTCAGGATCCCGGCGGAAAGTGCGACCGAGGTGACTTCGTGCAGCGCGCCGTCCGGGCGGCCCTTGCCACGGGGCGTGCGGACGGCGTCGTATATGAACGCATCTGTCATGGTCTTCTCCGCGTCATTTCGGGTCCCGGTCCGAAGGGTTTCCGGGCATCAGGTCATAGGGGTGCTTCCAACCGGGCAGGGCGGCGATGTTGCCCAGCCACCGGTCGATCCCGGGCCAGTCGTCGCGGGAAAAGCCGAACGGTTCGGGATAATAGAGGTATCCGCAGCACGACAGGTCGGCGATGGTCGGGGCATCCCCCACCAGCCAGTCGCGGCCCGTCAAATGCGTCTCAAGCGTCGCATAGGCCGCCTTCAGGCGTGCCTGCATGAAGGCGATGACTTCTTTCGGGCGCTTTTCGGCGGGCAGGAAGTTCATCAGGAACCGTGTCGAACCGGCTTGGGAAGACATCTTGTGGTTGTCCCACAGGATCCATCGCAGCACTTCTTCTGCCTCGTCCCGCGCGCCCGCCAGCTTTCCCGTTCGGTTCGCGACATGGTACATGATCGACCCCGATTGCGTCAGGATGCGGCCATCCTCATCGAAGACCGGCACCTCGCCCATCACGTTGAGCTTTCGGAAGGCTTCGGTGCGCGTTTCACCGTTGAAGAAGTCGACGAAGACCGGTTCCCAGTCATATCCCGCTAAAGTCAGGGTCAGCGCCGCCTTGTAGGCGTTGCCGCTTTCGCCGAAGCAGTGGAGCTTCGCTGTCATGATCCGCACCTCCGGTCCCAGGCGCAAGCTGGTGGGTGCCGCGCTCCTGCATGCGGGTATGTTTCAATGAAGAAGCTGCAATTGTTAACCGATTCCATGCAGATCCGCCTTGAGTGGATGGGCCGTGGTGCAAGCGGTTTCATGGACCCAAGCCGCCGCCGGTCGTGCAAACCTTGCCGATCGCGCGCCACGATCCCGGCCGCCGGCATCAGAATGACTCTGCGGGCAGCGCCATGACCGGATCGGCGCCGCTCGTTATGCGCGCAAGATGAAACGCGGTCGCGGGCAGTTCCCGTGCCATGTAGTAACGCCCCGTCATGATCTTGGCTTGATAGAATGCCGTATCCCCGTCGCCACTCTTCAATGCCGCATGGGCGGCCCTTGCCGCGCGCGCCCACATCAGCCCCATGCAGACATGGCCGAAAAGATGAAGGAAATCGTGGGACCCCGCCAAGGCGGCATTCGGGTTCTTCATCCCCTCGGACATGAAGAACACTGCCGCCGCCTGCAGGTCCTTGGACGCTCGTTTCAGGGGGTCGAGGAAGGCGGACTTCAACGCAGCATCGGCTTCGTTTTCCCTGATGAAGGCTTTCACCATCTCGAAAAAGCCCATCAGCGGTTTGCCACCGTCCGCAGCCAGCTTGCGGCCGACAAGATCCAACGCCTGCACCCCGTTCGCGCCTTCGTAGATCATCGTGATCCGCGCGTCGCGGACGAACTGGGACATGCCCTGTTCCTCGATATAGCCGTGACCGCCGAACACCTGCTGCGCGTTGACCGTGGCCTCGAACCCCTTGTCGGTCAGAAACCCCTTGATGACCGGCGTCAGAAGGGAAATCAGCCCTTCGGCCTGGGTGTCATCGGCGCGTTGGGCCCGGTCGACCAGCGACGCGCCCCAGAAGGTCAGCATCCGGGCGCCTTCGACGAACGCCTTTTGCGACATGAGGCTGCGGCGGATGTCGGGATGGACGATGAGCGGGTCGGCCGGGCCGTCGGGGTTTTCCGGTCCCGTCACGGCGCGGCCCTGAAGCCGCTCTGTCGCGTAGGCGGCGGCGCCTTGATAGGCGGCCTCGGCCACGGCGTAGCCCTGAAGGCCGACGGAAAGCCGTGCCTCGTTCATCATGGTGAACATCGCGCGCATGCCCTTGTGCAAATCGCCAAGAAGCCAGCCCTTCGCTCCGTCGTAGTTCATGACGCAGGTGGCGTTGCCGTGAATGCCCATCTTGTGCTCGATCTTGCCGACCGACACGGCGTTGCGCGCGCCCAGGCTGCCGTCCTGGTTGACAAGAACCTTCGGCACGATGAACAGCGAGAGGCCCCTGGTGCCCTCACCTCCACCCGGCGCCCTGGCCAGAACCAGGTGGATCACGTTTTCTGCAAGGTCGTGGTCCCCGGCCGATATGAATATCTTCTGGCCGGTGATCGCGTAGCTGCCTTCGTCCTGCGGTTCTGCCTTGGTGCGCACCTGGCCCAGATCGGTGCCGCACTGCGGCTCGGTCAGGTTCATCGTGCCGGTCCAGTCGCAGGTCACGAGCCTTGGCAGGTAGGTCGCCTTTTGCGCATCCGTCCCATGCGCCCGGATGGCCGAAACCGCGCCGTGGGTCAGGCCCTGATAGATGTTCAGCGCCATGTTGGCCGACACGAACATCTCGCCGGTCGCGCAGCTCATGATGTAGGGCAGGCCCTGTCCACCATACGCGGCGTCGCCATCGATCGCTGGCCAGCCGCCGGCCCTGAGCGCGTCAAATGCCGGCTTGAAACCCTCGGGGGTGATGACCATGCCGTTTTCAAGCCGGCAGCCCTGCGTGTCGCCCGCCGTGTTCAGCGGGGCAAGAACGTCGCTGGCGATCTTGCCCGCCTCTTCCAGGATGGCGCCGGTAAAGTCGCGGTCCAGATCGGCGTAGCCCGGCGTTTCGCTGTGGCTGATGTCCAGAACCTCATGCAGTACGAACTGCATGTCCCGCGTCGGCGCCGAGTAGCTGGGCATGGTCATCCTCCCCTTGGTCAGGCAGCGTCCCGCGTTGACCTTTCCCTAAGCAGCTGCGCCGCGATTTCGATCTGGTCTTGCAGCTCGGTGATCGCGGTTTCAAGGTCCTCACGCTGGCGCTGCATGTTGCACAAGTGCTGCTGCGCCACTTCGATGGTCCTGGTCAGCTGCGTGCGCTGCCCGTCGCCCAGGTCGTAAAGGCTCAGAAGCTGGCGAAGCTCCTCAAGGGTGAAGCCAAAGCGCTTGCCCCGCAGGATCAGTTTCAGGCGGGCCCTGTCGCGCCGCGTGAACAGCCGCTTCTGGCCCTCGCGGATCGGAAACAGAAGCTCTTTCGCCTCGTAAAAGCGCAGCGTGCGCGGCGTCACGTCGAATGCGTCGCACATTTCGCGGATTGTCATAACGTCCTTGGTCATCTTTATCCTCGATATCCCTTCAACCGGGTCATGACCGCCAAGGTGGAGAGGCTTGCCCCCATCATACAAGCAAGGTTTACCTTAACGTCACCTGTGACGTGACGTCATGGCGATGCTGACGAAACGTCAGGAAAGCCTTCATGCGGTTGACGCAATTTCGTTACACGGAAATTCGCGCCGCTCGGCGCGTCAAAGCAGGTCCGAGACCTGATCGCGCAACGCCTTCAGATCGGCGATGGTGGCGGCCAGATCTTCATGCTGCTGGCGCAGGACGCCCAGCTGGCGGTCGGCCATCTGAACCCAGATCAGGTTCTGTTCGCGCGTGCCCTGTTTCTGGTAGATTTCCAGCCACTGGCGGATTTCCTCAAGGCTGAAGCCGAAGCGGCGGCCGCGCAGGATCAGCGTCATGCGCGCGATTTCGCGCGGGCCGTAGAAGCGCGCGCGTCCTTCCTTTTCCGGTGCCAGAAGTTCGATGTATTCGTAGTAGCGCAACGTGCGCGGCGTCACATCGAAACGCGCGCACATCTCCTTGAATGACAGACGCGGATCAGACATCGGCACCCTCCGCGCCGACCCTAACGGCTTGAAGTTGCGCGCACAACTCAGTTCAGGAAGCCTGGTGCCAAGAAATGCAGCGTGTAGGCGACGATCAGCGCGGGCACCGTGGAATAGGCCGTTGCCATGATGGCGGCGCGGGGGGCAAGCGCGATGGCCGGGAACAATGCGTCCCCGTCGTTCGAGATCGCATTGGCGGCCAGGGCCGAAAACGGGATTGCCCCGTGTGTGTAAAGCGTCGCGACCAGAACCTGCGGCCCGCAGCCGGGAATGAAGCCGATGGCGGCGCCGACCAGCGGCAGAACCGGGGCGATTGCGCTGAACATCGTCTTCAGATCAAGGCCCGCGTAAGCGGCTGCGTAGTCATAGGAAAGATAGGCCAGGATCACCCAGACCGATATGAAAGAGGTCTCCTCGGCCATGCGCGTCACGGGATGGTCGGACGGGTTGGTCATCGCCGTGACCGATGAGGTCGCCCAGATCGCCAGTCCGATGAACACCCCGACAAGGGCGATCGCCTGCACCGGGATGGAAAGGATGTCGACGATCTCGATCCCGGCAATCTGTGCAGCGCCGACGATCAGGCCGGGCGCCGCCGGTATAAGATAGCCGATGTCGCGCGCGCGCAGCCTGCCGATTGGGGCCACGACCTCGCAGGTTCCTCCGCGCGGCCGGTAGTCGACCGATACGAAGCGGTCGATCAGCCAGCCGGTCAGGATGCCGACGGCGAACTGCATGGGCAGAAGCACCAACGCCGCATCAGGCCGTGTCGCGAGCAGAAGAAAGGCGGCGTCGCCCATCGTCGCGGTCAGCGCGGCGACGACCGCGCCGAAGCTGACCTTGCCCGAAGCATAGGCCGCAACCACCACCACCGCGCCGCCGCAGCCCGGTGTCGCGCCCAGAAGCGCCGCGATCGGAACCTGCATGGCCCGCGCGCCACCCATGGCAAGGCCAAGGTCGAAACGGAACAACCGCTCAAGCCCGTAGAACAGAAGCAGCGTCGCCGCGACGAAGACCGAAACCTGTACGAAGGCGTCGGACATCAGCGACCGGGTCAGTTCGCCAAGTTCGCCCGGCGCCAGCGCAAGGGCGACGAGGCCGAGGACGAGGACGGCGCGCCTGGGCCTCAGGCGGAACGGAAGGGCGGTGGGGGAGGCGACGGAGCCTGTTACGTTGTGCATCTTATCTTGCGAATAATTCTCAATTGCGAAAGATAACACTTGCGGCGCATAACGCAAGGGCCTTTTATCCAAGCGCCTGGGGCAAGGCGGAAGGGGCCGCAGCGGTGGACGATCAGAAGCAGAAGATGACGCGGCAGTTCATCGAGGCGATCCCGCATTCGCGTGCCTTGGGCATGCAGCTCGAAGACATCGGCGCGGGCCGGGCGGTGATCGCGATGGATTACGATCCGCGGTTCGTCGGCGATCCCGAGACCGGGGTCATTCACGGCGGTGCAGTTTCGGCGCTGATGGACACCTGTGGCGGCGCGGCGGTGATGAGCTATCCCGGCGTGACCTCGACTGCCACACTGGACCTGCGGATCGACTACATGCGGCCTGCGACGCCGGGACAAAGGATCACCGCCCGGGCCGAATGCTACAACGTCACGCGCTCGGTGGCCTTCGTCCGCGCGACCGCCCACGACGACGATCCCGACCGCCCGGTCGCGACCGCGACGGGCGCCTTTACCGTCGAACGCGAGAAATCCGCATGAGCCGGCAGCGCCCCGAACCCGTGCAGGTTGTGAAGCAGCGCCGCGACGCGGCACTGAAATCGCTGGTGCACGGCGTTCCCTACATCCAGTTCCTGGGGATCGAGTTCGATCGGCGGGGCGACGAACTGACGGCGGTTCTGCCCTTCGACGAGAAGCTGATCGGAAATCCGCTGCTGCCGGCTCTGCACGGCGGCGTGACCGCGGCGTTCCTGGAAGTGACCGCCATCATCGAGCTTTCCTGGTCGATGCTGTGGGAAGAGATGGAAAGCGGGCGGCTTGATGCGTCCGCGCCGGACACGGCACTGCCGAGGCTTCCCAAGACCATCGATTTCACGGTGGATTACCTGCGCTCGGGCTTGCCGCGCGACGCCTATGCACGTGCGCGCATCAACCGGTCGGGCCGACGCTATGCCAGTGTGCATGTCGAGGCCTGGCAGGACAACCGTGCGCGGCTGTTTGCCCAGGCGACGGGCCATTTCCTCATGCCTGGCCGCGATGGATAACATCACCCACGCGCGCGTTCTGAAGATCGCGCTTCCGATCGTTCTGTCCAACGCCACGGTTCCCCTGATCGGTGCCGTCGATACCGGTGTGGTGGGCCAGATGGGGCAGGCTGCCCCGATCGGCGCGGTTGGCATCGGCGCCGTCATCCTTGCAGCCATCTACTGGATATTCGGCTTCCTGCGTATGGGGACCTCGGGTCTGGTGGCGCAGTCTCATGGCGCCAAGGATCCTGCGGAAACCGGCGCGATCCTGATGCGCGCGCTGCTGATCGGACTGGCGGCCGGGGCGGTGTTCATCCTGTTCCATCGCCTGCTCTTCGCCCTTGGCTTCGCGATCGCGCCCGCCTCGGCCGAGGTCGAGGAGCTGGCGACACAGTACCTGACGATCCGGGTCTGGGGCGCGCCCGCGACGATCGCGCTTTATGCCGTCACGGGCTGGCTGATCGCGGTCGAACGCACGCGCGCGGTCCTGGTCCTTCAACTTTGGATCAATGCGTTGAACGTGATTCTGGATATCTGGTTCGTGCTTGGCCAGGGCTGGGGGATCGAGGGTGTGGCCGCGGCCTCGCTGATCGCGGAATGGTCGGGGCTGGCGCTTGGCCTCTGGCTTTGCCGCCCGGCGTTTGCCGGCGGGCAATGGCATGACTGGGCGCGCGTGTTCGACCGGGCGCGTGTCAAGCGGATGATGCAGGTCAACGGCGACATCATGTTGCGCTCGATCCTGCTTCAGGGGGCCTTCACCGGCTTCATCTTCATGTCAGCGGCTTTCGGGGACGTGACATTGGCGGCCAACCAGGTGCTGCTTCAGTTCCTTGAAATCACCGCCTACGGTCTAGACGGATTTGCCTTTGCCGCGGAATCGCTGGTAGGGCAGGCGGTCGGCGCCCGCTCTGTCCGCGACGTGCGGCGCGCTTCGGTGCTGACAAGCCAATGGGGCGTCGGAGGATCGCTGGTTCTGGGCATCTTCTTCTGGGTGGCCGGCCCAGGGATCATCGACCTGATGACGACCGAGCCCCATGTGCGTATCGACGCGCGAAGCTACCTGCCCTGGGTCGCCGTCGCCCCCGTCATCGGCATTGCAAGCTGGATGTTCGACGGCATCTTCATCGGCGCGACCCGCGCACGCGAAATGCGCAACTCTGCGGCCATTTCCGTGCTGGTCTATGCCGTCGCCGTGGTGGTGCTGTCCGGGTGGGGCAACCATGGGCTGTGGGCGGCGCTGATGGTGATGAACGTCACGCGTGCGGTGACGCTGGGGGCGGTCTACGGGCGGGTCGAGCGGGCGGCAGCCTGAGGGCCCGACCTTCAATCGCCACGCAGTTGGAACAGCGAAAGCACGGCTTCGGGCGGCCGGCCAAGGGCTGCCTTGCCATCGTGCAGCACCAGCGGCCGTTCGATCAGCGCGGGCGTGGCGGCCAGGGCCGCGATCAGCTCTGCCTCTGGCATGAACCTGGTCAAGCCCAGGTCGCGAACGGCTGGCTCTTTCCAGCGCACAAGGTCCCCGGCAGGCCGGCCAAGCGCGGCAAGCGCCGAGCCGATTTCCGCCACGGACGGCGCATCCTCAAGATACAGGCGAACCCGTGGATCAACCCCCCGATCCCGCAAAAGGTTCAGTGTTTCCCGCGACTTCGAGCAGCGAGGGTTATGCCAGATCACGGTTTCAGCCACGCGTCCCTACCCTGGCCGACAAGGTCCGAGATGTTGTCCACGCCCTCGCGCTTCAACATCGCATCCAGTTCGCGCGCGATCCGCGCAGCCAGCGACAGACCCTGGTAGACAAGCGCCGAATAGAGCTGCACCGCCGACGCACCCGCCAGGATCTTCTGGCGCGCATCCTCGGCCGAGCTGATGCCGCCGACGCCGATCAGGGGCAGCCGCCCCTCGGTCAGTTGCGAAAGCCGCGCCAGCACACGCGTCGATTTGCGCAACAGCGGCCTTCCCGACAGACCACCGGCCTCGGCCTTGTGGCGGCTTGCCAGCCCGTCGCGGGACAGCGTGGTGTTCGTGGCGATCACTGCGTCGATGCCAGCCAACATCGCCACCTCGGCCACATCGGCAAGTTCCGCATCCGTCAGGTCCGGCGCTATCTTGAGAAAGATGGGGATCGGTCGGTCCAGTGTGTCGCGGGTGGCCAGGACGCCGGCAAGCAGCGCCGAAAGCGCTGCCTTGCCCTGCAGGTCGCGCAGTTTTTCGGTGTTGGGGGATGACACGTTGACCGTCGCGAAATCGACATGCGGGCCCACCGTGGCCAGGACCTTGGCGAAGTCCGCGGCGCGGTCGCTGCTATCCTTGTTGGCGCCGAGGTTGATGCCTACCGGCACCTTCCTTTCGACATGGGATAGCCGCGCCGCGACAGCGCCTGCGCCATCGTTGTTGAAGCCAAAGCGATTGATCACTGCGCGATCCTCGCGCAGGCGGAAAAGCCTGGGTTTCGGATTGCCAGGTTGAGGGCGCGGGGTCGCGGCCCCCACCTCGACAAAGCCGAACCCGGCACGCGTGAGGGGCCCCGCCGCTTCGGCGTTCTTGTCGAAGCCCGCCGCAAGGCCGACGGGATTGGGCAGGGTCAGGCCGGCGATGCTTGTCGCCAGGCGGGGGGAACTGACGGCGCCGGGCAGGGGAACCAGCCCCAGCGAAACCGCGCGGATCGCCAGGCCGTGCGCCCGTTCCGGGTCTAGCCGGTGCAGTGCGGCGAGCCCCGCGCATTCTACGATGTTCAAAGCACACCTTCCGGAAAGATATGGCCGGTCTTGCCAAGGGGCAGGGACTTGTCCCAGACCACTTCATCCAGCCGCAGGGGGCGGTAAAGATGCGGGAAAAGCGCGCCGCCGCGCGAGGGTTCCCACCTGAGCATCGGGCCCAGCCTGTCGGCCTCGACCGCCACGAGAACAAGGTTGCTTTCCTCGGCAAAGTGCTTCGCCGCCGTTTCGGCCACCTGCGCGGGCGTCGAAAAGTGGATGAAGCCATCCGCCAGATCCACCGGCGCGCCGACGGTTTCGCCCGCCTTGCGGAAGGCATCCCATTCGTTGCGACGGAAAATCTTGAGGATCAGCATGAAGACGTCATGCCCTTTGCGTCTCGCGCGGTCAATGCCCTGAACCTTCATCGCGCCGACACATCCGCCTTGTAGTCAAATCGGGAAAGGTCTTTGACAGCCGCAGGACGACGGCGCAGAGTTCTTGGGTATCGTTTGATCGGGAGTGGTAAGGCATGAAATCCGCAAGAAGCAGCATCGCAGGAATCATGGGGGCGGCCGCGCTTGTCGCATTGGGCGCCGGCGCCGTGGGCGCCGAGACCGTGAAGCTGACCATCGTCGGGATCGGAGACATCTACGATTACGATGGTGACGGCACCCGTGGCGGCTTTGCGCGCCTGAACGCCGTCGTCAAGGCGGAGCGCGCGGCAAACCCGAACACGCTTTATCTGTTCGACGGCGACATGCTGTCGCCCTCGCTCATCTCGGGCTTCGACAAGGGCCAGAACACGATCGATCTGACCAACCTGGTACCCTTCGACCTGGCCGTGCCCGGCAACCATGAATTCGACTTCGGGCCGGAGAACTTCATCGAGAAGATGAAGGCGTCGAACTACCCCTGGGCCGCGATCAACGTGACCAACGCCGACGGGTCGCCGATCGAAGGGCTTGGCGGCGTGATGACCAAGGAAATGGCCGGGCTGAACATCGCGCTGGTACCAGTGGCTCAAGACACCTCGCCCGAGGTCGCCTCGACCGGAGACCTGAAGTTCCTGCCCACAGTCGACACGGCTGTCGAGGCCGCGCGGGCCGCGCGCGAAGGTGGCGCCGATCTGGTGATCGGCGTGGTCCAGACGGACCTGAACAACGACCGCAAGCTGGTCACGTCAAAGGCGTTCGACGTCGTGATTTCGGGCGACGACCATTTCTATGCCACGTCCTACGACGGGATCACGGCCTACATCGACACCTCGGTCGACGCGCGCATCGTCGCGCCGCTCGACCTTGAGGTCGAGATCGGGGAAAAGGACGGCAAGAAGACGGTGAAGTGGACGCCCACGTTCCGGTTCATCGACACCGCGACGGTCGAACCCGATCCCGAAACACAGGCCATGGTCGATAAGTTGACCGCGGATCTGGATGCCGCGCTGAACGTGGAGATCGGTCAGACCGAAGGCGCGCTCGATAGCCGCCGCAATGTGGTTCGGGGCGAGGAATCGGCCATGGGCAACCTGATCGCCGATGCGATGCGCGCCGCGACCGGAGCGGACCTGGCAATCATGAACGGCGGCGGCATCCGTGCGGACCGCACCTATGATGCGGGAACGATGCTGACCCGGCGCGACATCCTGACGGAACTGCCCTTCGGCAACATCACGCAGGTGACGGAACTTCCCGGTTCACAGGTTCTGGCCGCGCTGGAAAACGGCTTCAGTCAGGTTGAAAAGGGGGCCGGGCGCTTCCCGCAGGTGTCGGGGATGGAGGTCGTCTACGACCCCTCTGCCGAACCGGGAAGCCGCGTGTCCTCGGTCACTGTCGATGGCGCGCCGCTTGAGATGGACAAGCTCTACACCCTTGCCACCAACGACTATGTCCTTGCGGGCGGAGACGGCTATTCGGCCTTGGGCGGCGGCCGCATCCTGACCAACGTGGGCGAAGGAAAGCTCGTCGCCAACGACGTGATGGCCTATATCGAGGCGCAGGGTGGGGCGAAGGCGACCGTCGAGGGCCGCATCAAGAAACTGGGCGAATAACCGGGCGCGTCCCGCCCAAGTGAAGCGAACGCGAAAGGGGGCTGTCGGCCCCCTTTCCTTTTGCGCCGGGTGGCATGCGGCCCTGTCGCGATGCGCACCCTGAGGCGCGACAGCGCCTTATGCGCCAAGCATCGGCAAGAGACGACCGGTGTCACCCTGGATGGCAGGACCTCGGCATGGGCATCCGGCGATTCCAACCTTCCGCACCTTCGGGTGTTCACCGGAACAATCCCGGCGCTCCGATGTTTTCGACGCAGTTGGGCTGGTGCAGAGGAGATGGAACATGCCGGCAAAATCAAAGGCACAGCAGAAAGCCGCGGGCGCTGCCCTGTCGGCCAAGCGCGGCGAGACGAAAGTCAGCGAACTTCAAGGCGCTTCCAAGGACATGTACGATTCGATGTCCGAAAGCGAGCTTGAGGAAATGGCCTCGACCGAGCGCAAGGGAAAGCCCGAGCACAAGAGCGACTGAAGGGCCAAGCAAGGCTTGGGCGAAACCCGCCGGCACCCCCGCCGCACCTGGGGCATCGGCATACTTCTGGCCCGGATCGACCCTAGACGTCTTGCCCCAAGGGCCGCCGGCCATTCAGGGAAAGGCCGGCGGAACTTGGCCGGGGCGAATCCCGAGCCTTCATGTCGGCCCGAGGTACATCAGCCGACGCCAGCACAACAAGTTCTGCCGGGCATGGTTCCACGCTTTGGAGCGGAAATCTCATTCGGGAACATCCGCGTGGTTCGGAACGTTCAACTTGCGAAAACAGCTTGCAGCATCAGCGAACCCCGCATGAGCGCATCGATCGGATATGACCCCCTTATCGCGAAGGAGAGTGGATGATGGCCGCGCGCGCGCTCTGGAAAGGCCAGCTTCGGCTGTCGCTCGTCTCTATCCCGGTCGAGCTCTATTCGGCCACGCGACGCGCTGCCAAGATATCCTTCCGCCAGATCCACGAACCGTCGGGCAAACCCATCCGCTACGAAAAGGTGGTTCCCGGTATCGGCCCGGTCGATCAGGACGATATCGTCAAGGGCTACGAGATCGGCGATGGCGAATACCTTCTGATCGACCCCGAAGAGGTCGACGCAATCAAGCTGGAGACCAGGAAGACCTTTGAACTGGTGCAATTCGTCGGGGCCTGCGACATCGCGCCGATCTGGTTCGACAAGCCCTACTATCTTGTTCCCACGGATGAGCTTGCACAGGACGCCTACCGCGTCATCCGCGACGCGCTTCGCGAGAGCGGCAAGGTCGGGTTGGGCCAGATCACGATGCGCGGCAAGGAGTATCTTGCCGCCGTGCGCCCCTGTGGCGATGGCCTGCTGCTTGAAACACTTCATTACGCGGACGAATTGCGCGATGCGGAGCCCATGTTCAACCAGATCGAGGATGAGACGGCGGACAAGGAGCTTCTGGAGGTCGCCACCTCGCTCATCGACCGCAAGACGGCCCCGTTCGACGCGTCCAGCTATTCCGACAGCTATGCGACCGCGCTCGGCGAGCTTCTGGAGGCGAAGCAGAAGAACCGCAAGACGCCCCGAACCCAAGCGCGGGACAGCAAGAGCGAAGGGGATGGGGAAAACGTCGTCGACCTTATGGCGGCGTTGAAGGAAAGCCTGAAGTCGGCTGGCAAGGCGGGCTCCAAGGGGCGCGGGCGCAAGAAGAAAGCCTCATGATGGCAAAGACGTCGGACCGGCTTTCCGAATACCTCGCCAAGCGCGATTTCAGCCGAACGGATGAACCTCGGGGCGAGCCCGCGAAGGCGCGTGACAGCGACCTGTGTTTCGTCGTCCAGAAACATGCGGCGCGCCGGCTACATTACGATTTCCGGTTGGAGTGGAAAGGCGTGCTGCTGAGCTGGGCGGTGACGCGGGGGCCAAGCGCCGATCCCGGCGAAAAGCGTCTGGCTGTTCGAACCGAGGATCACCCGCTGTCTTACGCCGAGTTCGAGGGCGCGATCCCGAAGAAGGAATACGGAGGCGGGACGGTGATGCTGTGGGACCGGGGAACATGGCTGCCCGAGGGCGACCCGGACGAAGGGCTCAAGGATGGCAAGCTGTCCTTCAGTCTCAAGGGGGAACGGATGAAGGGCGGATGGGCGCTTGTCCGGATGAAGGGGAATGAGAAGCGCGAAAACTGGTTGCTGATCAAGGAACGCGACCCCGAGGCCAGCGGCGATGCCGATGCACTGACCAAGGGCAACACCCGCTCGATCGCCACTGGACGCAGCATGGACGAGATCGCCGAAGGCAACCCCGACGGCCCGCAAGGAAAACGCACCCGCCAGCGCCCGGCCTTCCGCGACGTTCAGCTTGCCACGCTTTTCGACGCCGCACCGGCAGGGGACGACTGGCTGCACGAAACCAAGTTCGACGGCTACCGCGCGCTTGCCGCGATCGGCAAAGGCGGGACGCGTCTTTACACGCGCTCGGGCCAGGACTGGACCGACCGTTTCGCCGCCCTGGAAGGGGCCTTTGCCCCCCTGACATGCTCCTCCGCGCTGATCGATGGCGAGGTCATGGCGGCAAAGATCGAAGGGTCCGCCTTCTCGTCGCTCCAATCGGCGCTGTCGAACGGCGGGCCGCTTGTCTTTTACGCGTTCGACCTTCTGTCCGTTGACGGGCGCGACCTGACGGCAGAGCCGCTGAGCGAGAGGAAGGACCGGCTTGCGCAGGTTCTGAAGGATCTGCCAGCGGACGCGCCCTTGCGAATGAGCGAGCATGTGATCGGGCACGGCCCCGAATTGTTCGCGCAGGCCTGCGACCGCGGAGCGGAGGGCATCGTGTCAAAGCGGATCGACGCGCCCTATCGCGGACGGCGCACAAAGGCGTGGCGCAAGATCAAGTGCACGCGCAGGCAGGAATTCGTGATCGGCGGGCTAAGCCCTTCCGACAAGGCTGGCCGTCCGTTTTCTTCCCTGCTCATCGGAACATACGACGGAAAGCAATTGCGCTATCGTGGCCGGATCGGCACCGGTTTCGCGCAGGCGGATTTCGATCGGCTGTCCGGCTCGATGTCGCCGCGCAAGACGGCGCCGTTCGAGGATGTGCCCGACGCGGTGGCCCGCCATGCGCGGTGGGTTCGCCCGGAGCTTGTGGCCGAGGTCGCGTTCACCGAGTTCACGGCCGACGACCACGTTCGGCATGGCAGCTACCTGGGACTGCGTGAGGACAAGTCCGCGCAAGAGGTGACGCTTGAATCGGGAAGGGGCAAGGCCATGAACGACAGCGTGCTCGGTATCGAGATATCGAACGGCGACAGGCAGGTCTTTCCCGACGCCGGCTGTACCAAGCTGGATATCGCTGAGCACTACGCGCGCGTGGGCAAACGGATGATCGCGCTCGCAGGGCGGCGCCCGCTGTCGCTTTTCCGCTGTCCAGGCGGTCTGGGCGAGTGCTTTTTCCAGAAGCACGGCCATGGCGGCATGCCCGATGCGTTGTCGCACATTGATATCCGGGAAAAGGACGGGGAAATCGAGGATTACCTTTACGCGACCCGGCCGGAAAGCCTGGTCGCGGCCGCGCAGATGGGAGCGGTCGAATTTCACATCTGGGGCGCGCGGACCGATCGGCTGGAACGGCCTGACAGGCTGGTCTTCGACCTCGACCCGGACGAGGCGCTGGATTGGGCGGAGGTGCGGGCGGCCGCGATCGAGGTGCGCGACCTTCTGGACCTTCTGGGCCTGAGATCCGGCGCCATCGTGACGGGCGGCAAGGGCATCCATGTCTGGACCGCGTTGCGGCGCACGCGGGATTGGGATGTGGTGAAACTGTTTGCCAGGACTTTTGCCCATGCGCTGGCCGAAAAGTCGCCCGACCGCTACACTGCCACCATGTCCAAGGCCCGGCGCAAGGGCCGCATATTCGTCGACTGGCTGCGCAATGAACGCGGCGCTACCGCCATCGCGCCGTATTCACTTCGCGCCCGCAAGAGTGCGCCGGTCGCGGTTCCGGTGACATGGGACGAACTTGAAGGGCTCAAGGCCGCGAACGGGTTCAGGATCGGAGACATGGCCGCCAGACTGGACAACGCCTGCCCGGCGATCGCGGTTCGGAAGGATCTGCAGTCCCTGTCCAATCAGGTGATCGATCGTCTGCAGGACTGGGCCGCGGAAGATTGACGGCTGTCAGTTCGCGAACCAGCGAAAGGTGTTGGATGAAGCCTCCGCGCGGAGAGCTGTTTCAACGCCGGCCTTTTGGATGAATGCCTGCGGAACAAAACCCCCTGGGCGTGGTTTGGATTCTGAAGGCACGCAAGAGGCGCACCATGAAACACCAGACTTTACAAGCATATGAGGCAGCAGAATGGGAACAGCCGGACGGAGCAGCGGATCAGGTGGATGCGCATCTGCGTCGCGCATACCCCGAAGAAAAACCGCACGCTCTGCCAGAGTCCATTGCAAAGGCACTGCAAAGGTTAAGGGCCAGGGCCAAGTGACCCGGCATGCGCCGACCGATCTGCAGGAATTCCCGATCGTCACCGTTCTCTCGCAGGATTGACCGATTGCGGCCATCCCCGGCAGCCGCATGAAGGCAAAGCGCGCGCATGTCGTGCCCCTGTCCCAGCGTGCGCAGGAAATCCTGCAAGCGGCGCGGAACCTGTCGGATGGAAGCGGGTTCGTGTTCTCCGGCACCAAGCACGGCAAGCCGTTGTCGGACATGACGCTATCAAAGCTGGTCAAAGAACTGGGCTTTGACGCCGACGTGCACGGCTTCCGCACGTCCTTCGGCACTTGGGCGCAGGCGCGCACCAACGTCCCGCGCGAGGTCGCGGAGGCGGCGCTGGCTCATGCCATCCGCGACAAGTCAGTAGCGGCTTGCGCCCGCTCGAACGTCTTGGACAAGCGCCGCAAGATGATGAAGGCATGGGCTGCCTTCAACAAGTTCACCACGGCTAACATAGCCCGCATCGGCTGACGCTTCTGCTGCCAAACCGGCATACCGAACGCACCCCCGCCAGGTCGAATCCGGCGCGGGCCGCTTGGGCTTGCGGAGGGTTACGGAGCGGTGCCAGGAGTGCTGCGAGACGTGTCCCGGCCTCCATCACTCGTCGGCGGCAGGCAGGCATCCTGCGCCGAAGACGCTGTTGATGGCACGCAATCGTCTTCGGGAATGCATTGATCTGCTGTCACCCCTGCACCCGGCGTATAGACATAGCCAGCAGCACACGACCCACTGCCGTACTTGTCGTACATGGGCTCTGGATTTACCGTCATCGGTTCGGGTTTCTGAGCGCAGGCTGCCACAAGTGCGACGCACCCCAAAAGCGCCGTTAGTTCGATCGCCTTCATTTTCTCGCTGTCCTCTGCTTCCGATTGATTGCGAACGGAAGCTTCGCACAGGCGGGGCAGCGAGTCAGCAAAATAGGAGTGCAATACTCCCAACACGACGCTGCAAAGGCGGCCCTAGCCCACATCATCAAGAACACGGCTGGAGCATATTAGCGCTCAAACGCTTGGGCAATCGACGCAAGTGGCGGAGGGGATGGGCCTGTCGTCGAACCTTCTCCACCTTGGCGGAAACATTTGAGTTCGTTGCGCCCGGCAAACCGATGCAGAACGGTTTTGTCGAGAGCTTCAATGGCAGCTTCCGCGATGAGCTTCTCAACGAAACACTGTTCTCGTCGCTCGCTGAAGCGCGCGCCAAGATCACCACATGGAAGGAGGACTACAACCAGATCAGACCACACTCATCCTTGGGCAACCTGACGCCCGAGGAATTTGCAATCAGATCGAGACTGGAAATGAAGGCCGCATGAGGCCAGAAACCAACCGACGGATTCTCCCAAAGGCTGGAGGGAAGTCGGGTCTCAGGTCAGGGCTTCAAAATCTATCGCCGCATTCCGATCGAGATCGACCGAGAAACGATCTCTTGCCATCGGCTCGAATATTGAATTGTGTGAAATGCAGGACAGCCCGGCGGCCTGGAGTGCCGCGGAGACCTGGAAGAAAACCCACGGCTCGAAGATCGTTTCGATCGACTTCGCGCCTTCCGCGTCTCCCTGCTCGACAACGATCGCGGTGTTGTTCAGGAACCCGTATGTCACCTGCTCCAAGGATGACCGGGCCATCGGCACGACCATCGCGCGGTTCGATGAGATCGTCGGCCGGGTCGAAGACGGCGACTGCCGGATCAAGGCCCGCCCGGCGAAGCGGTGTGAGAACTGCGATATGCGCGCCTATTGTGACACCAAGAACTGGCATTTCAGGAAAAACGAGTGATGAACGACGAAAAGACCACGCAAGAAAACATGGATCTGGGTGCTTCGAACGCGGGTGTCGATAGCGTGGCGAAATACCAGTTCGCGCCGATCAAGGGCTACCCGTGCATGGGGCGCATGGGATACCTCGTCGTTACGAAGTATTGAGCTGAAGCCTTCTCGATGGAACCTGTCATTGCCGCCGCTATCTGAAATCCTCGACCGTCCTGAAAAACCGGCTCTGTTCATCGGTAACGGGATCAATAGGCACAACAATGATGCGCGCTCCAGTTGGGACGACCTGCTGCGCGGGCTCATGCGAGACTATGGCGTTGCCTTCACCGATGACGAAATTCGCGAGATGTCCAACACCGAACTGTTCGACATTCTCGATCTTGCGCGACCGGCCGAAGATCGCAGCAGTCTTCAGGCAAAATTCTGTGAGACGATGAAGGACTGGAGGCCCGCACAGCATCATCAGTCAATCGTCGGCTGGGCTCAACGTCATCGCCGTCCGGTCATCACCGTCAACTTCGATGAGAATTTGTCGCTCGCTGTGAAGGCGCGACGGCAATGGTTGGGCAAGCCGTCCACGGACTACTATCCGTGGAACTGCTATTTCTCGGATACGTCGATCTCTGATCCGAAGACGGAATTCGCGATCTGGCACGCCCACGGCATGATGCACTACAAGCGTAGCATCCGTCTTGGTCTCACCCATTACATGGGCTCGGTTCAGCGCGCGCGGCAATGGGTTTACGGCGACCGGGGTCTTCGTGCGTCGGCCAAGAACGCCGAAGCCAATTGGCGCGGCGCAGATAGCTGGCTGGAAGTCCTGTTCTTCTGTCCGCTCGTGATCTTTGGGTTCAGCTTCAACAAGGACGAGAACTTTCTGCGCTGGCTTTTTCTCGAACGTGCGCGCCTCCACAAGATCATCCCCGCGTGGAAAGCGCCGACCTGGTTCGTTGATACGCCCAAGAAGGGCAGTCTTCACCGCAAGCCCTTCTTCGAGGGGCTTCAGATGCAGTATGTTGTCGCTGAAAGCTATCAGGATATCTACGAGCACCCGGCGTGGAATTCCTAGTCTTGCGAAAGCGGTGCCGCCTCCCATAGGCCGGGTTGATCCAGCGCGCGCGCACCACTCTTCACGCAGCGCGATTATCCAAAGCATTTCCGTCAAGGAATCGAACTGTGCAGTCGCGATCGCGTTGCCGGCAACGTCGTGTGACCAGTGTCTATGCGGGCCTCGGGGCTGATCTCTAGGTCAAAGGACGTCAAGCTGAGATCTCAAGGCTCCCGCGGAAGCAGCATCAGCCTGTGCGGTCCGAGAGCGACCGCGCCACAATACCGATACATGGTTGCATGCGTTATGGTGACGGTTGGCACCGGTGAGACCTACGACAAACGACCGCCAGAGCGGCGTCGCGCCTGTCCGCCGCCTCCAGGTACAGCCGTGCGCCAAGCGACTGTCCCCTTGCAACGGGAACATATCCGCTCGCCGAATCCTTCGCTCCAAAACGTCGCCCTGCACCGCAGGCAGGCGCGCTCGGCCGCAATGTCGGCCATTGCCTTGACCGTCTGAACTTCTTCGTCTGTCGATTTTATCTTCACTTGCGCTTCTCCCGTTTTCGCAGTCGCTCCATGTCGCCAATTGCGCGCTTGATGCGTCGTTGGATGCAGTCATCGTCGGCATCTGGCGTTTCTGAAAAGCGATCATGACGGCAATTCTCCATAACTTCGCGCCAAGTCCGCGCAAGCACGGCAATCCTTTGGCCTTCAAGACATCCCGGCCGCGGCTGCTCGGAAGGTGCTCCGGACGGCGCGTTGGCCCGCCGCCGCCGCATTTCGGTCCTATGCCGTTCGAAAAGGGCCCTGGGACCGCCGAGATCGACCGGGTCGTCGGTCACTGCGAAGCCCCAAGGCTCTTAACAAGAGCCACTCTCGGTTGAACGGGAAGCCGTCTTCCCGAAACATATGTCATTCTCCTATCCCAGGGCGCGCGCTTCCGGGGCGCGGTCCGGTATTGCCTTTATCTTTCCCTTTGCCTACCCCGCCCGATTTTCCCATCTTCCGTCGGTCTTCGCGCCTTATTTCGGGCTGGGCCGAATAGAGGTCGCGGAGGTCGGATTCGGCCACGCCATCCGCCTTCATCACGAGACGGATCATCGGGTCCGCCAGCATCTCCTCGAGGAAGTAATCCGTCAGAGCCTTGCCGGTGAGCTTGTCCCTTGCAACAGCTTGCTCCAATTCGGCGAGCGGCACGGTGAGCGTTCGGCTAAGCCCAGGATGCGACGATCGCGGATGGAGGTGGACAAGGACGGACGATGTCCAGGCGCCCGGTTCGATCCAGTCGACAGGCTCAAGCGGTTGGGTCTCAATTTCGTATTCTCCGGCCGGCAGGGTCTCGTTGAAACTTGGAAGTTGAAAAGGTCGCAGAAATACGGCGGTCGTCTTGATCGAAGCGGTCATCTCAATTCTCCACGATGGTTTCCGACTGCGAATGCCCCTAAGGACACGCGGACCAACCGGTCCGTCGGCAAGCCGGGGAAGGGTAAACCTGCACACCCGGCATTGACTCGCTCCCGTCTGGTTTCAAGAACCGGGTGGGGCCTCGGCGGGGTCGTCCTGAGCGTCCCTTGTCCAAACGTCGAATTGGGTCAAGGTGCTCGACCCGAATGTCTGGGTCAGAGGGACATCGGCGGCGTCCCGACCACGGGCAATCAGGATCCTCCCCATACGCCGCGTGTTGTTCCGCGGATCGAAGACCCACCACCGACCGTCGAGAAAGACTTCCATCCACGCAGCGAAGTCGCCTGGCGGGTAGGGTTCAGTCTCACCGATATCGCTCAGATAGCCGGTGCAGTAGCGCGCCGGGATGTTCATGCAACGGCAGAAGGCGATGGCGAGATGGGCGAAATCCCGGCAGACACCCTGTCTGCCAGCCAGCGTTTGAGACGCCGTGCGGGTTGCGCTCGCCTGCGTGTAGTCGAACGAAACGGCAGAGTGCACGAAGTCGCAGATCGCCTGGACGCGTGCCCAGCCCGGAGGCGTGTTCTCGAACAGGCGCCAGGCTTCCTGCGAAAGCAGATCGGTGTCGCAATAGCGACTGCCCAGAAGATAGACCAAGGTTTCGCAGGGCAAATCCTCAACGGCATGCTGCGTGGCATCGGGTTCTGTCGGATCAGGCAGTCCCGCGTCGCGGAATATCCCGTCGGTGGACAGGGTGAAGTCGCCCGCCGGCACCACCATCCGCGTGCACCAGTTCCCGAAGCCGTCGCGATAGCTTTCCAGCGGCACGCTCGGCTGCGTCACGAGATAGTCGGCTCGCTCCAGATCGCCAAAGCGCGAGTAATGCACGTTCAGCATGGCTATGAGTGGCGTGGCGTGCGTCAGCCGGTAGCCCAGGCGACAGCCGATCCGCATCCGTATGCCGGGCGCATCGTCGCGCGCCGAATGGTGCGCTTTATCGTCCAAGAACACACTCTCCGTCCGAAAGTTGAAAGCTGCGGTCGCAGCGCCAACTGTTTCCGGCGCGATCGAGATGGGCATTTGCAGGCAGGTCAATCGCGACGCAGGCGTCGTCCGCCGCGGCAAAGCCCCGTTCGCAACGCCATCCCGGCCCGGAGGCATCGTGGTTCAGAAAGGCGTTCGCCGGAAGTGCCACGGGATCACAGCGACCATTGATCTCGAAGAAGCCTCTCTCGCAGACCCATGCCGCGCCGTAGTCCGAATTGGTGAGATAACCGTTCTCGGGAACCGCAATCGGCACACAAGCGTCTGTCAACGCTTTGAAGCCGCGTTCGCACGCCCAGCCGGTACCCGAAAACTCTTCCGTCAGGTATGCGTTTTCCGGAAGGACAATCGGAACGCAGGTCTCGCGATCCTGCCGATATCCGCGATCACACTGCCAGTCGTAGCCCGACGATTGCAAGAAGGCATTCTCGGGAACTGGGATAGCAGCGCAGGATGTACCTCCAACTTCTTCGTATCCGTGTCGGCACGCCCAGCCCAAGCCGTATGACCGCCCCGTCGCATAAGCGTTATCCGGGACGTCCATGGCAACGCACCTTGCGCCGTCCACACGATACCCGAGGTCGCAGTCCCAGCCACCGCCATAGCTCCGGGCCTGTGCATTCTCAGGCACCGCTCCGGTGCCGTCCTGCGCAAGGACCGGAAATGCGATGGATGCGGCCACGCCTGCCAAGATCGCCAGCCTCGAACGCAGGTGTTTTAGGGGATGTCGCGCCTGTGGGGAGTCGATTTGCGTTCTCGCCATGATCAAAGGTTTGCGGGTCGGTACGGCTTCATCTTGCCGACCCAGCCGCAGCGTTCCCCTGCGGGGCCCGGGCGCCGCCATAGGTGGGGAAATACCCTCGCAAGCCGGTAGCGACGGCATACCTTCGTTCTCGGCTGCCTCGATCGCGAAGTCCTTTGGGACTGTCGGGCGGACACTACCGGTCATAGCGGGGACAACTTCAGCAAAGCAGCCGCCGCAAGGGCGTGCTCCTCCTGGTGGTAGTCGCCGTGGAATTTGCCACCGACCTTCACCTCCCAGATCCCGTTTCGTTCACGCACCTGAACCCCGGAGCGCTTCGCCGATTGCTTCGCGGAACGACCCCGTCTTTCCAGCTTCTCCGGTGGCCCAGGGTGCTCAACGGTCATTTGGGGCGCCTTGGGCTGCGGTATGCGCACCTCTCCAATTTGCATCACGGCGCGGATGAACTCCTCTGCGTAGTCGTCGGTTTCACGGTGGTCGTGTTCGTGCCGTGCCATGCGCATAGGTTCGACGAACCGTTCCCGGAGGTGTTCGACGAAACGCGGCTCCGTGCGCGCCATGAAGGCGATCAGAGCTTGAAGCACCCTTTCATGGGCGAGCACACGCCGTTCCAGATCGGTGGTCTCTGGGGAAGCTTCCGGCATGGCGCGCCTCATCCCTCGTCAATCGTGTTTTCCGGGCGCTCCGGCGAACGGTCAACATCAAGGGCTGCCAGGCAGGCCTGCGCGATGTCACGGTTGGGAGCATCTGTTCCCGGAACCGTCGCCCAGCCGGCCGTCATGAGCGCGTCGCGCCGCTGATAGGTCGAGGCGGCCCGGATCGTTTCGAGCTTCTCTGCCCGTGCGGGGTCGGACTGCGCCATGTCGAGGCAGACCGGTACCATGGAGGCAACGACCTTGGTTCGGGACATCGCCATCGCCCTGTCATTCGCGGTTCCGCCGGTCACCCAGCCACCCCAGGAAAAACCGACCACGCCGACGAAGGCGGCGCCAATCACGGCACCATAGATGCCAGGTTTGAGCCATTCGGGAGTATTCATTTCAAGTCCTCCTGCGGAGAAAGCGCCGCCTCGCTGTGATTGTTCGTTTCGTGTGTGGTCGCATCCCGGCGCAGCGCCTCTTTCAGGTCGCGATCGGATATCGCCCGTATCTCGGTACGTCCCGCATGACTGCCCTCGCCGCGCACCGTCAGGTAAGTCGCCGTCCGTCGATAAGCCTCGAAGCTTAGGCCCTGGAGAAGTTCCTCTTCGACGAGAACATCGTAGTCGCCCGCGGGCAAATCGCTTGGGCATCCCGGCAAGGTGAACGAATTCGAAAACGTGACCGTCGATCTGGTCGACCGCATGTTCATAAAAGGTCTCCGTGATGAAGGCAGATCCGTCGCTCACCATTGTTGAAGGCCGATCGGATTACAGGCCTGAACAGTTGAACGATTTCTTCTCTTGTACGTCAGGATAGTTCGACTGGCGCTGACGCATGTTAGTCCCGGCCACCAAACCAGTAGCGAGCGCCTTGGGGACAGTTGCCGGCACTGACCTGTGTAAGGGCGCCGAAACGGACTTGCGCGTACCTATAGCGGGAAAGGGACGACTTGCGTTCCCGCAACGATGGAATGGAATGACGATGGCCGAATCCAATATTCTCAACCCGCACCCGCCCGAGTTCGAACGATTTCTTTATGCGTCGGTCGGCGAGGACCGGAACGGATACGTCGTGACGGTTCTCTCCGCGCTCGCGCGGCTCGGTCTCGATCCATGGCAGGAAACCGCCGAACTGGTCACGCTGGGACGCGAAGCCGCGCGAGCGCGATTGGGGACGCTGCTTGTTCGATTTCAGGACGTTCCCACGCTCGCCAGCGATCACGGCAGGGTCGTACGAGACCTGTGCGAGCTGCTTCCCGAAGGCCCGGCATCAAGTACCCTGAAGCGAGCTGCCTCGACGGCCACCGACGGCCGCTTGGGCACGAGCGGAACGATCTGGGCGGTGCTCGCGATCGTCCTTGTTCTGTATCAGATGTTGATGGTTGGCGGGTCGGGGTCGGGCGAATGACCGTTTCCAGCAAGACACCAAGGGCTCTGGCCCATGCGGCGCACCGCGCCGGCACCCTGTCCCCAAGTGAACGGGAAGTTCTCTGGGAGATGGAGGAACACTTCTGGACCGGTGGCACCGACAACGCGCGGGCGACCACAGCGAACAATGCCGTGATGATCTTTCCCTATCCCTCCGGCATCCTCCAGGGTGACGAGATCTGGACCCATCTTCAGCAGAGGACCGGCTGGCGCTCTGTCGTCATGGCCGAGCGGCGCGTGACGTGGAGTCGTGGCATCGCCATTCTCACCTACCGGGTATCGGCAGAGAGGCCAGACGTGCCGATCTTCAAGGCGCTCTGCGCGACCGCATACCTTCACGATAGCGACAGATGGGTGAGACTTTCCCACCAGCAAACGACAGGGATTTGAGGCGGGCCTCGCCTCTGCATCAACCGGCTCAGGCGTCCGGGTGCAGGGCTTCGCCCCGCGGTTGGCATCCGTATTCAAGTTGGGCGCTGACGATAATCTTCACCTACACGCGCAGGGACTAACCTGCGTCAGTGCGGCGAGGATCTGACACGGTTAGGTGAGACGTGCCCGCCGAGTGTTTGGCGGCGCGTTTTTCCGAGTACCCGAGAAGCGTGTGGGCGTGCCGACCCCAAAAAGGTCGGCACGTCGACGGGCTTCTTTTTTCTCGGAGCGTCCAGGAAAGGACAATCCCAATGATTCCCGAACAGAACAAGACCGCCGAAAAGATGACCTCCGTGAAGGCCGCGTGGGACAGGGCGCCCGCTGGTCCGAAAAAGGACGCGGCGCTCAAGCACTATCAGGCAGCCGAGAAGGCCAACATGGCGCACAACCTTGCCGAGACCAACAAGGAACTTGATGCGGCGACCCACGCTCTCGCGTGACCTCCAGCGTCTAATTTGATCATCGGGGCCGCCTGCCGAGCGAAGGAGGGCGGCCTTTCGCGTCTTCACGATGCACTTCGCTCAACATGTTGGACGGCTTTGTCGCCCGTTGCGCCCGGCCGCTTCAGCCGAGAGCGAAACAGCGGTGGCGGTCCACCCCAAGAATACCGCTCTTGGAAGGCAAACTTTCGCGGCACTAACACTGATCAGTGCCGCAGCCTGACGAAACCGCCATGGTGACTTGTGTCCGCCGATCCTCGGCAGCAACACATCTTCCGAAGCATCCTGACAGCCAAGGGGACAAACAGTCTCCAGGGAGTTCGTTCTCCGGCAGTCCGACGGCTTCGGCACGTCCATGAAAGGACAACACAATGTTTTCCGTTACGAAAAATCCCTTAGGGAAGTTCGAAATCCGCAACGGGTTCTACCGCCCCGGAAAGCTGATCGCGGTCTCTGCAATTCTGTTGTCGGCCTCCGCCGGGATGAGCTTCGCTGGCAACTACCCCGTTTCGACAGGCGACGTTCAATCGGAATCCATCGCCCGGGCCTGCACCCAGTTGGAGCTGTCCGCGGACATGACCAAGGCTGAATGCGGCACCCTGACGCTCGACGAGGTCGTGTCTCGCCTGGACGTGTTTGACAGAGGTGATCGCGACGACTGACATCGCGCAAGCGGCTGGCATGGCGCGCCGCGCGCCCGTGCGCCGGGCGCTGGATCAGCCAAATGCCAACAAGCCGCCCCACCTGACCGCGGGGCGGTTTCCTCATTCTAGAAGCGGCCCGGCATGGTCCAGATATGCCGGATCGAACTCGGCAAGCTTCACCAGCCCGCCATGGTCGTGAAACGTCACATGGCCGTCCCGAAAGGTCACCAGTCCACTCTCGCGAAGCTGCCGCAGGACGCGGTTCACATGGACCGCGCTCAGCCCCAGCGTATCGGCGAGGTGATACTGCGTCAGCGGGCAGTCGAACCCTTCCTTGCTGCCTATGCCGACCAGCGCAAGCCTCGACCCAAGCTCCAGCAGGAAATGCGCCATGCGGGCGTTCGCGTCGCGTCGACCGATCCCGACGAGATGTTCCACCACCATCGCCTCGTCCCTTGACGCCGCCCAGAGTATGGCGGTCGCCAGGCGAGGGGTCTGCGCAAACGCATCGAGGAGGTCGCTCGTCAGTACTTCGGCTGCCTCTATGTCTACGATGGGTTCGAAGCTGTGATCTGAAGTGCGCAAGAGCACGCTCCGCAACCCTAGAAAATCCCCGGGCACCTGGAAATCGACGATCTGGCGCGTCCCGTCGGCCTGCAGCTTGTAGGAACAGACCCAGCCCGCGGACAGAATATAGGCGGCCTGAGACGACTGGCCCTGATGCACCATATCGCGCCCCGCAACAAAGGAGCGACGCCGCTGGTGCAGTCGCTCAAGCCCGGCCAGCTCGACCTCCGACAGAGCGACAAAGGCTGAAAGTTTGCGGGTAAGGGGGCTGAGCGCCTCGACGGTCATGGGCTCCCTCGACGGCTGAGCGGGTCATGGTTGATGCATTGGCGAAAACTTCTGGCCTAGCGACTGCTTTAGATCAGCCCATCCTAGCACATTTTCTGCAACAAAGGTGCGGATCACCCCGGCGCGCCACAACCATGCACGCCAGTTCGCAGAGAGGAGCGCCCACGATGCCCGACCAGAAAGATCATGCCGGCATGGCGGCCCTGTCGATCTGCGAAGCGCTTCTGCTGGCGATGATCGACCGCAAGGTGCTTCCGGAGCTGGAGATCATCGGTGTTCTCCGTGATGCCGCGGCAACCCATGAGAACGACACCGGCCCGGACGCGGAAATGCACCGAGCGGTTGCGGCTCTCATCAACGGGATCATCGCCGGTGGAAACTCCGTGCGCAGGTCTTAACCCCAACACGTTCCACCACCGAGGACCCCAGATTGCCTTGCCGATCTACTTCCCCATTGCCCCACCCGCTGCTTCAACCGCCCGACGATCAGGACATGCTTCCCGGCAACGACGGGCTTGATGGCGATGTGCGATCCGCCCGTCGGGATGACGAACGACGTTCGGCCGCATGGCCGGGTCAAGCCCACGCGCCGCGGGGTCCATCCGCGGGTGTCTCCCCTGATGCGGGCATCCTCTCGTCTGCGACCGTTCCAGCGCAGGACAGCACGCACCTACGCGCGTCGGACTGGACGAGGACGCTGGCGAGATATCGCCAGCCGCTTCCCTCCCGAAGCGTTTTCGAGCTTGCCGTCACGCTCGTGCCATTCGTCGCGATCTGGGCGGTAGCGTGGTGGATTCTGTCGATCAGCACCGTTTTGGCCCTGGTCCTTGCGTTGGCGAACGCGGCCTTCCTCGTCCGACTGTTCATGATCCAGCACGACTGCGGGCACGGATCGTTGTTCCGCGGCCGGCGCCTCTGCGACTGGATCGGCCGAGGGCTCGGCGTCCTCACGCTCACACCCTACGACGTCTGGAGACGGACCCACGCGATCCACCATGCCTCGACCGGCAATCTCGACCGCAGGGGAGTGGGCGACATCCCGATACTGACGGTCACTGAATATCGGCAGAAGCGATGGCTCGGCCGGGCGCTCTACCGCCTGATTCGCAATCCGGTCTTTCTGTTCGGGGTGGTGCCGTTCTATACCTTTTTCCTGCAGAACCGGCTGCCCGTTCACCTGATGCGCTCTGGCTGGCGCTATTGGCTGAGCGCGATGGCGACGAATGCAGCCATTGGCCTCTTTCTCGGTGTCATCGTCTGGCTGGGCGGCTGGGACGTACTGCTGTTCGTGTTCCTGCCCACGACGCTTCTGGCTGCTGTCGCCGGCATGTGGTTCTTTTACGTCCAGCATCAGTTCGAGGAAACCAGCTGGCAACACGAGGATGCCTGGAACGTCCAGGAGGCGGCCCTTCACGGCAGTTCCCACTACGACCTGCCCAGAATGTTGCGTTGGATCACGGGCAATATCGGCGTCCACCACGTGCATCACTTGGCCAGCCGGATCCCATTCTACCGCTTGCCCGAGGTGATAGCGGATCACGCGATTCTGGTAGAGACGCGGCGAATTACGCTGTGGCAGAGCTTCCGCTGCGCAAGGCTGCACCTATGGGACGAGAAGCACCGGAAATTCTTTCATTCGCGGAGGCCCGGACGCTTGCCGCCTGAGCCGTCCGGGACGCGGCTGAGGAGCCGGCAACTGCTTCTCGTGGTCAACGCTTCCGCGTTGCGATGACACAACCTCTCACGACGCGAAAACCCGCATCTGGGTAATCGATGCCCGCCTGGGTGCGATCCTTGGACGAGTACTCGCCGTTCCGACCGGCGATCGTCCACAAGGATATGCCGCAAGCCACCGCAACCTGCGTCGAGCCGGCAGATCTAGACCTCTTTGCGCGTCTCAACTTTGGCATACCGCCGCGGCACCCGCCGCCGGAGGTGGAATACGCCTCCCCGGAGAACCAGATTCCTCGCCATGATCACCCCCATATCGGACGCCGTTGTGTGGCAAATTGTGGGGCAGATCCTGGCCCTTTCTCCGCATCACATAGCGCGACTTCCACGTTTCCCGTCATTCTCTGGGAATATGCGTGGAGAAAAGTCTTGGGTGTGGCGGAAGCGGTGGGATTCGAACCCACGGAACCTTTCGGTTCGCTGGTTTTCAAGACCAGTGCCTTAAACCACTCGGCCACGCTTCCGTTCGCGGCGGCGCCGCTGATTGTTGTCTGGCGGTTGGGATAGCCAGTCAGCGCCGCTGCAAGTTCCAGTCGGGATTAGACCGGGCGAGACGATTCTTAAAGGCCGATTTCCGCCCGTTGTCGGAGGCAGTCTTTTCTTGCATCGGCCATGCCGCTAGTATGCCGCGCGAGGCAGCGAAAAGGGGCGGGCCAAGGCCCAAACGGCCGGGAGGCGCCCCGACAGGAAAAATGGGCAGGCGACGCGCCGGAACGGCGTGCGCGACATGGGGGCAAGGATGCCGGATTTCATGAGGTTTGCAGGCGCCCTGGCGGGCATGATGCTTGTTCTTTCCGGCTGTATGGAAGGGGCGTCGCCCTTTGGCGGCGGGTCGGACAGCGATCCGGTCACGGTGCAGCCGCCTGCGAGCGCGAAGAAGGTCAGGGAGGAAGAGCGCGAAGCGCCCGAGGTCTTCAGTCTGACCGATCAGGCCTTGTGGGATGGCCGTCCTTCCTTGGGTGGTATCTGGGTCGCGCACCGCTCGGTCACGACGCCAGAAAGGGTGATCGTGCGCAACACCGAGAACGGGAAGTCGGTCAAGGCCGCGCTGTTCCGGCGCGAACGTGAATTCCCCGGCCCGTCGATCCAGATGTCGTCGGACGCCGCGAGCGCGCTTGGCGCTCTCGCGGGGCAACCGGTCAAGGTCAGCGTCATAGCGCTGCGTACTGAGCCCCTCGTGGAAGAGCCGGATCCCGCGTCGGCCAGCGAAATCGAGACGAAGGCGATCGACCCGGTCGCTGCGACCGCTGCGGCGGCTATCGCGAAGGCAGAGGCGAAACCCACCGCGCGGCCCGCCAAAGCCGAGGCCAAGAGCAAGCCGGCCGAACCCGCCTCGACCGAGGCGCCGGCACCCAAGGAAACCGCGAAAAAGGCCGAAAAGCCCGCCAATATGGATGCCGCAGCCGTCGCGCCCAAGCAGGAAGAAAAGGCCTCTGCGCCCAAGCCGGCCGAGCCCCAGCCCGAGGCTACGGCTCCCGCGGCAAGCGCCGAGGGTGGCGCGGTGCTGTCCGGGGTTCTGGAAAAGCCCTACATCCAGATCGGAACATTCAGCAACGAGGACAACGCCAAGCGCGCCGCGCTGGAATTGTCGAAGACAGGGCTTTCCGCCGTGGTGCGCAAGGTCGGGGAGGATGCGGGCGCAAGTTGGCGCGTCATCGTGGGCCCGGCTCTTGGCACGGCCGAGCGCGACGCGCTTCTCAATCGGGTGAAGTCTGCGGGTTACCCCGACGCGTTCGCCGTTGGCGGCTAAGAGGAAAGGACCGGGAATGAAACTGTTTCGCAGCCTGCTTCTGATCGTGGTCGCTGCTGCCAGCGCAACCGTTGGAAGCCGGGGCGATGCGTTCGAGACGCGCGCGCGCCACGCATGGGTCTACGACATCACCACCGACACCGTGCTTATGAACAAGAACGGCGACGAACCGGTGCCGCCAGCGTCGATGTCGAAGCTGATGACGATCAACATGTTGTTCGAAGCCCTTCGAGACGGCCGTGTTTCGCTTGAGGATCGTTTCGCGGTATCGACGCGCGCCAAGAACATGGGCGGGTCGACCATGTTCCTGAACGAAACCGATCGTCCCACGGTCGAGGAGTTGATCAAGGGCATCGTCGTCTTGTCCGGAAACGATGCCTGCGTGGTTGTCGCCGAAGGCCTTGCCGGCACCGAGGAGGATTTCGCCCGCAAGATGAACGAGCGTGCCAAGGCACTTGGAATGGAGCATTCGACTTTCGCGAACGCCTCTGGCTGGCCGCACCCGAACCAGCGGATGAGCATGGAAGATCTGGGCCGGCTTTCCGTTCGCCTGATCACGGAGTTCCCCGAGTACTATGGCTACTTCGCGATCAAGGAGTTTCCGTTCGACAATCGCGCACCCGACAACCGCCACAACCGCAATCCGCTTCTCAAGCTCGACATCGGCGCCGATGGGCTCAAGACCGGTCACACTGAAGAGTCGGGATACGGTCTGGTCGGATCCGCCGTGCAGAATGGCCGGCGCATCGTGTTCTCAATCTCGGGTCTTGCGGACGACCGCCAGCGCGCAGAAGAGGCAGAGCGGATCGTATCCTGGGCATTTCGCGAGTTCATTCAGAAGACCGTGGCAAAGTCGGGCACCCGCATTTCGGACGCCCCAGTCTGGATGGGCGCCAAATCGCAAGTTGGTCTTGTGGTGGGCGAGGATCTGAACCTGCTGCTTCCCTCGTTGGCGCAGGACAAGCTCAAGGCCGAGATTTCCTACACAGGGCCGATCGAGGCGCCTATCGAAGCTGGCGCGCAACTGGCCGAAATGAGGGTGGAAATCCCCGGACGTGAACCCGTTTCGGTGCCTTTGGTCGCAGAGGAGACGGTACCGAAAGGCGGTTTCACCACCCGGCTGAAGACCGCGTTCGACAAGCTTGCGGCCCTTGCCATCGCCAAGTTCGCCAACTGACCCGACGATGTTCATCAGCTTCGAAGGGATCGACGGATCGGGCAAGTCGACGCAGGCGCGGCTCTTGGCTGAGATGTTGCGCTTGCAGGGGCACGACGTCGTTCTGACGCGAGAACCCGGCGGCAGCCCGGGAGCCGAGGAAATTCGGCGCCTGGTGCTTGAGGGCGACCCGGATCGCTGGTCCGCAGAAACCGAGATCCTTCTGTTCACCGCCGCGCGGCGCGATCACATGGAACGCACGGTCCTGCCTGCGCTTGCCGCAGGCAAGATCGTCATCACCGACCGCTTCGCGGACTCCACGCGGATGTACCAGGGACTGTCGCGTGGTGATCTGCGCGGCATCGTGGATCAGCTTCACGGCCTAATGATCGGGCGCGAACCTGACCTGACGTTCGTCATCGATATGGACCCGGCCAAGGGTCTTGCCCGTGCCAAGGGCCGCAACGGCCACGAGGAACGATTCGAGGACTTCGGCGAGGGGCTTCAGTCCCGGATGCGTGAGGGATTTCTTGCCCTGGCGCGTGAATTTTCAGGCCGCTGCCGCGTCGTTGACGGTGACCGCGCGCCCGAAGTGGTGGCAGAGGAGATCGCAGAGATCGCCCGAAAATCGCTTGCCTGGACCCAAAAGGCATGAGTGGTGAGGATATTCCGGAACCTGACAGGGTCGATGGCGCCCCGCACCCGCGTGAAACGCTTCACCTCGTGGGACAGGGGGCGGCGGAGCGCGCCTTTCTGGATGTCTACAACAGTGGCCGACTGCATCACGGCTGGCTTCTGACCGGGCCGCGCGGCGTGGGCAAGGCGACGATGGCCTGGCGCATCGCGCGGTTCCTTCTGGCCACGCCCGAGAACGCTGGCGGCGGCCTTTTCGGCGATGCGCCGATCGCACCCGCAACGCTGGACATTGATGCCGAACATCCCGTCGCAAGGCGGCTTCTGGCCGGATCAGAGGGACGGCTGTTCCTGTTGCGGCGTGCCTGGGACGATGAAAAGAAGCGGCTGAAAACCGTCATAACTGTCGATGAAGTGCGCCGCCTCAAGGCGTTTCTGGGCCTTTCGGCCGCCGACGGCGGGCGGCGCGTCGTGATCGTGGATGCCGCCGACGAAATGAACACCAGCGCCGCCAACGCGCTTCTGAAGCTGCTTGAGGAACCGCCTGCGGGGGTCACGATCCTTCTGGTGTCGCACCAGCCCTCCGCCCTGTTGCCCACGATCCGGTCGCGCTGCCGGGAACTGCGGCTGGTTCCGCTGTCTCCGCCCGATCTTGCCTCGGCCCTGTCGGCGGCTGGGTCGGAGACCGAGGCCGTCGACGCGCTGGCCGCGTTGTCCGGCGGATCGGTGGGCGAGGCGGTGCGTCTGGTGAACCTGGGCGGGATCGAGGTTTATGCCGCCATGGTCGCGCTGTTTGACGGCCTGCCGCGCCTGGACCGCCTGGCTGCCGTCCGTCTGGCGGACAGTGCCGGTGGGCGGGCGGCCGAGGCACGGTTCGACCTTGTCCTGACGCTCATGGATCTGTTCCTGGCCAGGCTCGCGCGCACCGGGATCGCGGGACCGCCCAAGCCGGAAGCTGCGCCGGGCGAGTCCGCGCTGCTGGCAGGTCTGTCGCCCGATGCCGGCGCAGGGCGCGGATGGGCGGAGCTGCACCAAAGCCTTGGCGCCCGCGCGCGGCATGGGCGGGCGGTGAACCTTGACCCCGGCGCGCTTCTCCTCGATATGATCCTCAAGATCGACGAGACGGCAGGCAGGCTTGCCGCGCGATGAGGCAGCCATGACCGAACCCACGCCCCCCCGCATCACGGACAGCCATTGTCATCTCGATTTTCCCGATTTCGAGGGCGAGCTGGACGGAATTGTCGCGCGGGCCCGCGCTGCGGGCGTGCAGCGCATGGTCACGATCTGCACCCGGCTGAGGAACGAACCAAGGGTGCGCGCGATCGCCGAGTCGCATGAAGGCGTGTTCTACGCCGCCGGAACTCATCCTATGAGCGCCGCGGAAGAACCCGTTGTGACGGTCGATGAACTGATCGCGCTGGCGCGTCATCCGAAATTCGTCGGCATCGGGGAAACCGGACTGGACTACCACTACACCGCGGAAAGCGCCGAGGTGCAGCAGCGTTCACTGCGCATCCATATCACGGCGGCCAGGGAAACCGGACTGCCGCTGATCATCCACGCCCGCGATGCCGACGAAGACATGGCGCGGATCCTGGCCGAAGAACATCGTGCGGGAGCGTATGGATGCGTGATGCATTGCTTTTCCTCGGGCGCCAGTCTGGCGCGTGCCGCTCTGGACCTGGGTTTCTACCTGTCCATGTCCGGAATCGCGGCCTTCCCCAAAAGCCGTGAACTGCGCGAGATCTTCGCCGCTGCCCCGGTAGATCGCATACTGGTGGAAACCGATGCGCCGTATCTGGCTCCGCCGCCCCACCGCGGCAAGCGCAATGAGCCGGCCTATACCACGCATACCGCAAAGGTCGGCGCCGAGGTTTTCCAGATGAGCCTGACCGATTTCGCTGCCCAGACCGAGCGCAATTTTGAACGGCTCTTCGCGAAGGCAGCGCGTGCCGGTTCCGCCGACGGGGCGGTCTGACATGGCGCGGCTTCGCTTTACCATCCTTGGCTGCGGATCTTCCGGCGGCGTTCCTCGTCTCGGCGGGCTTTGGGGCGATTGCGACCCGACGAACCCCAGGAACCGCCGCACCCGCTGTTCCATGCTGGTGGAGCGGATCGATACGGGCGGCACCACGCGCGTCCTGATCGACACCTCGCCCGACATGCGCGAACAGCTTCTGGCGGCCGGCGTGGGCGAGCTTGACGGCGTCGTCTACACACATGCGCATGCCGATCATGTCCACGGCATCGACGACATCCGCCAAATCGTATTCAACACGCGCCGCCGGATGCAGGTCTGGGCCGACGGGCCGACGCAAGAGGCGCTGATCTCACGCTTCGGCTATGCCTTCGTGCAGCCGCAAGGGTCGTCCTACCCGCCGATCTGCGACATGAACACGATCCACGGTCCCTTCTCCGTCCAGGGCGCGGGCGGTGCGATCGCGCTGACGCCGTTCCGCGTCGAACATGGCGTGATCGATGCGCTTGGCTTCCGGATCGCGGCGCTGGCGTACCTGCCCGACGTTTCCGACATGGACGAGGACGCCTGGAACCAGGTCCGGGGACTGGATTGCTGGATCCTGGACGCGCTCAGGCGCAAGCCCCATCCGACGCACATCCATCTGGGCAAGGCCCTTGACTGGATCGAGCGCGCGAAACCGCGCCGTGCGATCCTGACGAACATGCACATCGATCTGGACCATGCCACGCTTGTTGCCGAGACGCCCGATCATGTCGATGTGGCATTTGACGGGATGACCGTCGAATACGAGGTCTGAGCGGTGCAGGCCTTGTTCGAGGTCATCCTGCCCGTTTTCCTGCTGATCGGGTTCGGATATCTTGCGAACTGGCGCAGGTGGATCGGCGACGGTGCGATCGACGGGCTGATGACCTTCGCGCAAAGCTTTGCGGTGCCTTGCCTGTTGTTCCAGTCGATTGCCCGTCTCGACCTCGGGGCCGAGTTCGACCTTGGTCTGCTGGTATCGTTCTATGCTGGCGCTTTCGTCTGCTTCGGACTTGGCTATGTCGGCGCCCGGCGCCTGTTCCGCCGCACACCGGTCGACGCGGTGGCTATCGGCTTCGTCTGTCTTTTTTCGAACACCCTGCTGCTGGGCCTGCCGATCATGGAGCGCGCCTACGGAAGCGAAGCCCTGGCCGGGAACTTCGCCATCATCTCGATCCATGCCCCGTTGCTATACGCCGCCGGCGTCACGGCGATGGAGTTCGCGCGAAGCCAGGGCAGCGGCCTTCCTGCGCGGCGTGTCGCGCGGCAGATCGGCCGTTCGCTTGTCCGCAACCCGCTGGTGATCGGGATATCCTTGGGCCTTGTCGTGAACCTTGCCCGCATTCCGATGCCAGAACCCGTGATGGCAGGGGTTGGAATGATGGCGCGCGCGGCCCTTCCCGCGGCGCTGTTCGGTCTTGGCGGGGTTCTGGTCCGCTATCGTCCCGAAGGCGACACGAAGACGATCCTGATGGTCTGCGTCCTGTCGCTTGCGGTGCATCCCGCGATCACCTGGGGGCTTGGGCGCCATGTGTTCGCGCTGAGCGTCGACCAGCTGCGTTCTGCGGTGGTCACCGCATCGGCGGCGCCCGGGATCAATGCGTTCCTGTTCTCCTCCATGTACGGCGCGGCGCGGCGCGTCGCCGCATCGTCCGTGCTGATCAGCACGGCGCTTGCGCTGCTGACGGTCTGGTTCTGGATATCGGTCTTGCCCTGAAGCGACGTTTCCTGTCGGATTCTGCTTGGCCCGCGCGTGCGATTTGTCCCACACTTCTCGTGACAATCGGAGGCTGACATGAGCGTCACGAAACTCAAGACCAACATCGGTCACTGGCAGGAACGCGTTGACCTTGCTGCGACGTTCCGATGGACAGAGCGGCTGAACATGCACGAAGCCGTTGCCAATCATTTCAGTCTGGCGGTGAACGACGACGGGACGCAGTTCCTCATGAACGCGAACCAGATGCATTTTTCGCGCATAACCGCGTCGAACCTGCTGCTTCTGGACGCGAACGACCCCACGACGCTAAGCGGACCCGATGCGCCTGATCCGACGGCCTGGGGGCTGCATGGGTCGATCCACCGGGCCTGTCCGCATGCGCGGTGCGTGATGCACGTCCATTCGATACACGCGACGGTTCTGGCAAGTCTTGCCGACAGCACCTTGCCACCCATCGACCAGAACACCGCTACCTTCTTCGGCCGCTATGTCGTTGACGACAACTACGGCGGGCTCGCGTTCGAAGAAGAGGGCACACGCTGCGCGGCCATGCTTGCCAATCCCAAGATCAAGGTGATGATCATGGGCAATCACGGCGTGCTTGTGATCGGCCGCGACCCCGCCGAGGCCTTCAACCGGCTCTACTATTTCGAACGGGCCGCGGAAACCTATATTCGCGCCCTTCAGACCGGGCGCCCATTGCGTGTGCTCAGCGATGAGATTGCCGAGAAGACCGCGCAGGAGATCGAGGATTATCCGGGGCAGGCGGAAGCGCATCTTCGTGAAATCAAGGCAATTCTTGACGCGGAGGGCAGCACTTACGCAAGCTGACCCATGGCGTAGCATGGCTTGGGTCCAGGGTCCGTCGGCCTTGACGATCCAGCTTGAAATCTCACCCGGGCTTCGCATAGCTTCGGCGAAAATCCGCCAGCGTCTGGCGTTCATCGGGGGAGGTATGAATGTGGCTCAAGCGCGTTTTCGCGTGCCTGATGATGTGTGCGATCCTGATCTGCGGCCCGGCCTTGGGGCAGGCCCAGTCGGACGCATCGTCGAACCTCGTCGCAGATGCGGCGACGCTTTCTGATACGCTGACAGAAGTGCAGACGGGGATCTATGTCCTGCGCCTGACCAACGTGTCACCGCGCGATGGCAGCTTCGACGCCGATTTCTGGATCTGGTTCCGCTGGCAGGGCTCGGATGTCCGCCCCGATCAGACATTCGAACTGGCCAACGGGGTGATCGCGTCGCGCTCGGATACCGAGGTTCTGAACGATAACGGCTACAACTACGCCGCGGTGCGGGTACAGGGGACGATCTACCATGAATTCGACGTTCGCCAGTTCCCGCTGGACGATCACACCCTGACGATCGAGATCGAGGACGCCGAACGCGAGGCGACGAACCTTGTCTATGTGGTCGACCCGGGGACCGAGCTTGACCCCAAGGTCGACGTCGCGGGATGGCAGGTCGGGCTTGGCCGCCCGGCAACCGACATCCACGCCTATCCCACCAACTACGGCTTCCAGAGTTCCGGTGAGGTCGAGGCCAAGTATTCCCGTTTCAGCGTTCCCATCACGCTGGAGCGCACAAGCATCGCGCCGCTGTTCAAGCTATTCTGGATATCGCTTCTGTCGGTGGTGCTGGGCCTTCTTGCCTTCAAGGTGAAGTCGGACGACCTAGACGCCCGCTTCGGCATGGGGGTTGGGTCGATCTTTGCCGCCTCGGCGAACGCCTTCGTGATTTCGGACAGCTTGCCGGAAACGACGCACATCACCCTTGCCGAACAGATCAACCTGATCGCCGTCGGGGCAATCTTCCTGACGGTGTTCATTTCGATCTGGTCGCTTCGGCTGCGCTATGCGGATCGGGACGAGGCATCCGTCAGGCTCGACAACTGGTCGCTGCTGATCATTTCGGCGCTTTACGTCGCTTTGAACGCCGTCGTGATGCTGTTCAACCTTATCTAGGCCCCTGCGCGCTGCCTTCACCGACCCGACGACGGTTCGGTGAGGCCGCGGGTTGAATCCGGTGTCGCGCATACGCATCCGGGTTGCCAATATCGGACTTGTGACGCAGTGTTGCTGCTATGGAAACTCCCTGCGGTGCGACCGTGCGGGGCGGAAACAACTTTTGGTGTGATCGGAGGATTTGCGATGGCGGGAAAATTCGAACTTTACCAGGACAAGGCCGGCGAATTCAGGTTTCGGCTCAAGGCCGGAAACGGGCAGGTGATCCTGGCCAGCGAAGGATACAAGAGCAAAGCCAGCGCAATGAACGGCATCGACTCCGTACGGCGCAACGGCGCCACCGACGAACGCTACGAGCGCAAGGAAACCAAGGCCGGCAAACACATGTTCAACCTCAAGGCCACGAACGGCCAGGTGATCGGCACCAGCGAAAGCTATGAAAGCGCGGCTGCCCGCGAAAACGGCATCGAGTCGGTCAAGACGAACGCGCCGGGCGCGGAACTGGTCGAGGTCTGACCGGTAAACAGGTCCGGCGTTTGCCCTCGGAGCCCGCGATTGGTGCGGGCTTCCTCGGTCAGCCCCAGATCTTCCAGACGATCTTGCGGAACAGCACGGGCGGCAGGATGTCCTGCCAGAACTGCATGTTCGCCACCGAGCGATCGGCCTTGTCGCGGGTTCCCGGGCGGGGACGAAACAGGGTGGTGTGCTCCTTGCGGTGCGGCCCCCAGGTGGCCGTGTAATAGTAAAGCGCGATCGACATCCGCGGTTCGCCGCTGGGTGAATTTACCGGCTCCGGATTGCCGTGCCAGGTATCCGATCCGGTCGAGAAGCAGACCATTCGGTTGAAGAGCGGCACGAAGCTTCGGATCTTGTGCTTCATCTCGGTGTCCCAGATCTCGAACGAACCGCCCCATTCCTCTTGCCAGTCCTTGTTGAGGTAGATCAGGACATTCAACCGCCGTTCCAGGTTCATCTTGCCGTGGTGGTTGAAGTCGGCATGGATGTCGAGATGCCCGCCATTGCGGACGACATGGATGCCGCCGCCCAAGTAGTAGGGGTCTGGTATCAGACCCTTGATGCCGGTCAGTTCTTCCAGGAACAGGATAAAGGCGCGGGAGTTCAGCGCATGGAACAGCGCGCGCGTATAGGGCGGCAGGCGTTCTGGCACATAGCTGAACTTGAGCTTCTCTTGCGCGCGGTCGAAGCTTTGCTCGGCCTCGGGCAGCGTTTTCAGCTCTTCGCGCACGCGTTCCAGGATCTCGGGCGGCAGGAAGTTTTCGAAGGCGCCGTGGTTGTAGGGGCCCGCGCCCTGATAGGCCGCGGCAAAGGGTTTCGCGGCTTCGCGCGCGGCCTCGGACGAGGCGACGAGCGTTTCGGGATCAAGCGGGTAGACGGCGCCTGCCATGACAAACTCCAAGCGATAGTTACTGCACAGTCCAAGCTACCATGCCGACCGCGCGCGGCATTGTCATGAGGCAAGGCGCAAAAAGGGGCGATTGATCTCGCCCCCTTGTGCAATTTCCAGGTTTGCCGCTGATCGTTCCGCGCGCGTGGCCGGTCAGGTCCGCAGCACGCGGTAAAGCGCCGGGATCACCAGGACCGTCAGCGCCGTCGACGAGGCAAGCCCGAACAGAAGCGATATCGCAAGTCCCTGGAAGATCGGGTCGGTCAGGATCACTGCCGCGCCGATCATGGCGGCGAGTGCGGTCAGAAGAATCGGCTTGAAGCGGATCGCCCCGGCCTCGATCAGAACCTCGGTCAGCGGTCGATCGGGCGTGCGGGCGTGGCGGATGAAATCCACCAGAAGGATCGAGTTTCGCACGATGATCCCCGCAAGCGCGATGAACCCGATCATCGACGTCGCAGAGAACGGCGCGCCAAAGGCCCAGTGCCCTCCGAGAATGCCAATGAAGGTCAAGGGTACCGGGGTCAGGATGACAAGTGGCACCTTGAACGACCCGAACTGCGCGACCACCAGGATGTAGATGCCAAGAAGCGCCACGCCGAAGGCCGCGCCCATGTCACGGAACGTGACCCAGGTCACTTCCCATTCGCCATCCCACAGCAGGGTGGGGTGGCTTTCATCCACGGGTTGGCCGTGCAGGGCGATCCTTGGTTTCGGCAGATCGGTCCAGTCCTGTGCGTTCAACGCCTCGGACACGGCGAGCATACCGTAAAGCGGGGCCTCGAAATCGCCGGCAAGCTCGGCCGTCACCATTTCGGCCTCGCGGCCGTTGTGGCGGAACACGGGGTATGAGGCGCGTTCTTCGGTTACCGTCAGGACGTCGCCAAGCTCGACCACGCCGCGGGCTCCGGGAAGGACGTTCGCCGGAATGGGCGTGGTCAGGAATCGTTCATCCAGAACCCTGTCGGACTTGTCCCGCTCCATCACGATGGGGATCGGCTGCCGGCCTTCGCCGCGGTGGGAATAGCCGACCGTCCGGCCCCCATTCAGGATCGCAAGCGTATCCAGCACATCCGCTTCCTGGACCTGGAAGAACTCGGCCGCGTCGGTGGAAACGGTCAGCCGCATGCGGCGCGCAGGGTCGCCATAGGAATTGTCGACGTCGACGATGAAGGGGACCGAACGAAACGCTGCCTCGACCCGTTCCGCGACTGCGCGGCGCGTTTCTGGATCGGGACCGTAGATTTCGGCCAGAAGCGTCGCAAGGACGGGCGGGCCCGGTGGCGGCTCCACGACCTTCAGGCTCCCTCCCTGCGGCAGGTTCAAGTCAGAAAGCCTCTTCCGCAGTTCAAGCGCAATTTCGTGGCTGGTGCGATCCCTATCGCCCTTGGGCGACAGGTTGACGGCGACCTCGCCCATTTCCGGCATCGAGCGCAGGTAGGTGTGGCGCACGAGGCCGTTGAAGTTGAACGGTGCCGAGGTTCCCGCGTGCGGCTGGGCCGAGATCACCTCGGGCAGGGTCAGCGCGATCTCCGCAGCGCCCTGCGCGATCCGGTCGGTTTCCTCGACCGAGGTGCCCTCGGGCATGTCGATGGTGATCGACAGCTCTGACTTGTTGTCGAAGGGCAGCAGCTTGACCGTCACGTGCTTGGTGTAAAAGAGCGTCAGCGAGCCGAAGGTCAGGACGAGAACCACGCCCAGAAAGCCCCAGCTGCGTGCCTTGCTGGCCAGGATCGGCCGGGCGACGATCGCGTAGGCGCGCCCCAGCGGGCCGCCGGGGTGGTCACCATGGGCGTCATCATGGCCATGCGCCGTCATTTCGGCGCGGCCCGCGACCTTGAGCATCAGCCAGGGCGTCACCATAACGGCGACGAAGAACGAAAAGATCATGGCGGCCGAGGCGTTGGCTGGAATCGGGCTCATGTAGGGGCCCATCAGCCCCGACACGAAGAGCATCGGCAAGAGCGCCGCGACCACGGTCAGCGTGGCGACGATGGTGGGGTTGCCGACCTCGGCCACGGCGTCGATGGCGCCGTCGCGCCGAGACCGGCCGTCGGACATGCCCCAGTGACGCGCGATGTTCTCGATCACCACGATCGCGTCGTCGACCAGGATGCCGATCGAGAAGATCAGCGCGAAGAGTGACACGCGGTTCAGCGTGTAGCCCATGATCCACGATGCGAACAGCGTGAGAAGGATGGTCACCGGAATGACGATGGCGACGACGAATGCCTCGCGCCGGCCGATGGTGGCCCAGACCAGCGCGATGATCGACACCGTGGCAAGGCCAAGGTGGTAGAGCAGTTCGTTGGCCTTTTCGTTAGCGCTTTCGCCGTAGTCGCGGGTGACCTCGATCGCCACGTCCTCGGGGATGAGGCTACCTTCCAGCGCGTGGACTCGGTGCAGGATCGCTTCGGCGACGACAACGGCGTTGGCGCCCGCGCGCTTGGCCACGGCAAGCGTCACGGCGGGCACGCGCATCGTCCCTTCGCCATTCCTGCTGACCGACGAGACCATGTGTTCCTCGGCGCCGGACGTGAAGCTGACATCGGCAACGTCGCGGACATAGACGGGACGCCCGTCGCGCGTGGTCAAAAGAAGGTTTCCGATGTCTTCGGGGGAGCGCAGGGTTTCGCCGACGGCAAGTTCTATCTGTTCTCCGTCGTCGCGGATCTGGCCCGCGGGAAAGGCGGCGTTCGCGCCCTGCACCTTGCCGGCGAGTTGCTGAAGCGTCATCCCGTAAAGCGCAAGCCTTTCGGGATCGGGGGCGATGCGGATCCGCTCGGTCGTTTCGCCCACGATATAGGTCAGGCCAACGTCTTCGATCTTGGCGACCTCTGCCCTGAGTTCGCGCGCGATCCGGGTCAGGTCGTTGGCGGTCATCCGCTCGGCCGCCTCCGCCTTTGGCGTCAAGGTCAGCGACAGGATGGCGACGTCGTCGATGCCGCGTCCGACGATCAGCGGTTCTGGCACGCCGACCGGGATGCGATCCATGTTGGCGCGCAGTTTTTCATGAACGCGCAGGATCGCGGCGTCGGAAGATGTGCCGACCAGGAACCGCGCGGTGACCATCACCTGGTCATCGCGCGTCTGGGAATAGACATGCTCGACCCCGTTGATGCCTTTGACAATGGTTTCAAGCGGTTCCGTGATCAACTTCACCGCGTCTTCTGCGCGCAGGCCATCCGCCCTTAGCAGGATGTCCACCATCGGCACCGAGATCTGCGGCTCTTCCTCGCGCGGCAGCGACACCAGCGCCACGAGGCCGAAAACGAAGGCTGCCACGAGGAAAAGAGGGGTGAGCGGCGATGTGATGAAGGCGCGGGTCAGCGCCCCGGCCAGGCCGGGCTTCTGCGTTTCGGGTGTCACGGCGCCACCACCTTGTCACCGGCCACCAGACCGGTCAGCACCTCGATGAAGTCACCCTCGTCGGTCGCGACGCTTTCGCCCAGAACGACCGCGCGCTCTGCCCCGTCGTGCAGCTCGACAAAGTCGATGCCGCCGCGCGTCTCCACCGCGCCTTCGGGCACCAACAAGGCCATGCGGCTGCCGACGGGCAGAGTAACCAGAAGGCGAAGCCCGACATAGGCGGTGTCAAGTCCCTCGACCTCGACATCGGCAATGACGCGGCCGTTCTCGATCTGGGGATAAAGCTTGGCGATGCGTCCCTGTGCCTCGCCGGTTTCGGTGCTGATACGCAGAGCGGCGCCTTCGTTCAAGGCGGCCGCGTGGCGTTCAGGAATGGCCAGACGCAGGAAGAACCCGCCCCCGCCGACCGTAGCGATGGGTTCCCCAGGCAGGATCACCGCGCCCTTCGTGACAGGCACCGTCAGTATCCGTCCTGCGGCAGGGGCCAGGACCTGTCCCTCTGCCGCCTGCTGTTCTACGACGTCGCGCTGGGCTTCGGTCGCAAGGATCTGGCCGCGTGTGACATCGACGCTGGTGCGCAACTGGTCCAGCCGCTGGGCCGTCGTGACGCCCCTTTCCAGCAGCGCCTCGCCGCGCTTCAGTTCCGCCTCCGCGGTAGCAAGCTGCGCCTGAAGCGCCTCGATCTGCGCATCGAGCGCCGCAATCTGGAACGAGATCTTGTCATCGTGCACCCGGGCGATTTCCTGACCCGACTCGACAACGTCGCCCTCGGATACCGAAAGCTCTGTCACGGTTCCGCCGATCCGGGCGCGGGCGGGGACGGTTTCCTTCGCCTCCACCCGCCCGTAGACGGGCTTCCATTCCGTCACCTGCTGGGGTTCAAGGGCTACGGTCTCTGCAAAGGCGGGCAGAGCGAACAGGGTCGAGGCAAGCAGGAGCGCGCGCAAGGGATCGGTCCTTTCCGGGATCAGAATGCACAGCCGGGTTTGACGCCGATCTTACGCAGGATCGCGGCGGCAGGACAGAAGCCCGTGAAGGCTGCCTGAAGCATGTTGGCGCCGACGAAGGCGGTCAGCCACATGAAATAGGGCGAAACCCAAAGGGTCAGCGCTAGCGACAGAAGGATCATGGTGCCTGCAAAGGCGAACATCACACGGTCGATGGTCATGGGAACTCCATTCGGAAAGATTCTATACATTCGTAAATGTGAATGTATTGGCGAATTTGCAAGCCCCAAACCGCATCTTTGTCCGGCGATCTGCGTGGCGGAAGTCGACGCGGGATGGGGCCGGGCTTCAGTCAGCGTCTACACTGATTTCTTTCAGCTTCTGGATGCCAAGGACATGCAGCGCCAGCTTTTCGTAAAAGCTTTCGGCCTTGCCGGTGCGGACCTTGTGCAGAAAGTACTTCTCGAACCCGATCTTGGCTGCGTGGACCCACTTGCCCGAAGACGACCAGTTCACGTTGCGCGGCGGGATCTGCGGCTGGGCCACGAACGCGACGCCGCCGTCGCCGAAGTCGGCAAGGCAGACGGCATTCCAGGTGCCCTCGGCATTCGGTTCCTTGCCTTCGATCAGGCGCGCGATGTTGTGGGTTGTCGCGGTCACCATGCTTTCGATCATGAAGCCTGTCTTGGGCACACCGACCGGAACGGGCGTCTGGCCCATGGGCGGGATCGCCACGCAGACCCCGACCGAGAAGATGTCGGGATAGGTCGGGTTGCGCTGGTGCTGGTCCACGATGATGAAGCCGCGGGGATTGGTAAGCCCCTCGATGCCCCTAACCGCCGAGACACCGCGGAAGGCCGGTAGCATCATCGTGAAGCGCTGCGCGATCTCGTGCGTTTTCGCGACCGAGCCGTCTTCGGCCATTTCCGAGACGTGAAGCTTGTCTGCCTCGGCCTTTTCCAGCTTCGCGTTGCAGATCCACTTGATGTGATGCTGGCGCAGCTCGCTCTCCAGAAGCCCCTTGGTGTCGCCCACGCCGTCAAGGCCAAGGTGGCCGATGTAGGGCTCTGACGTCACGAAGGTCATCGGCACCTTGTCGCGCACCTTGGCGTCGCGCAGCGCCGTGTCGAGAATGAAGGTGAATTCGTAGGCCGGGCCGAAACAGGACGCGCCCTGAACCGCGCCGATCACCACCGGGCCGGGGTTGGCCACCAGGCGATCGAAAGCCTCCTTGGCCTGAAGCGCATGGCTCACGTGGCAGACCGACTGGGTGTTGGCTTCGGGTCCGAACCCCTCGATCTCGTCGAAAGCAAGCTCTGGCCCTGTCGCGATCACCAGGTAGTCGTAGCTGACTGAGCCGCCATCGTTCAACTCGATGCGCTTTTCGTCCGGGTGAAGGCGCTTGGCGCCCTGCGCATGAAGTGCAATGTCGCGCTTGGCAAAGACCGGCACCAAGTCCACCGTCGTGGCCTCTTCCGTGCGCCACCCGACCGCGACCCAGGGGTTCGAAGGAACGAACTGGTACTTCGACCCCTGATTGACGACGCTGATGCGATGCTGCCCTCCCAACTTGTCCGCCAGTTCGTATGCCATGATCGTGCCGCCCAGACCGGCGCCAAGTACGACGATATCTGCCATCTTCTGAACTCCCCCAAGGCCGGATGACCGGCGATCCCGTGCGCGCAAGCAGGTGGCCAGCGCATCTGGAGCAAGATAGGGTGGAGCGATCTTGCGCGATTTGATCAAGATCAAGACATATAAAGAATTGAATATCTCGGCGGTGAAGTTGCCAGGTTTGCCGGTTTGAGCCCGGAAAAATCTCAGTCGTCGGAAAGTCTGCGACACTGCGCTGCGCTATCGGGGCACGCACGCGACCCAAGTCGAGGATGTGGGACAAGAGGTTTCTGAGGCCTGGGTGGCGTCAAGCCTTGCAGTAGAGTTCGTACAAGGTTTTCACCAGTCGGGCCGCGCGCTCGTCAGCGATCGAATAATAGATCGTCTTGCCGTCGCGACGGCACCCCACCAGCCCTTCGGCCCGCAGACGGGCCAGTTGCTGGCTCACCGCCGCCTGACGAAGCCCCAGCAGGTTTTCAAGCTCTGTCACAGAGCATTCGCCTTCGGACAAGTAGCATAGAATCATCAGGCGGCCCTCGTGCCCGAGCGCCTTCAAGAGGCCTGCCGCATCGGTCGCGCGGGCAAGCATGTCCTCCGCCGAGGCGTGCGCATCATTCGCGAGATCGATCGCTGCAGTGGCCATTGGGAATCTCCTGTCTCCGGCGCACCTCGGAAACGCTGTAGGGGCGCCTTTGTACGGGCGCCTTTTGCCGAGGCGGAGTTCATATAGGCTAAGCCATATATGATTTCGACCCATCATCGCAGATTCGGAGAAGGATTGCAGCCGAAGTCGCAAAGATGTGACGATCGGGCACCGGCGCGCCCGCGCGTTCAGTCGTGGTGTATGAAGTCGCCGTAACGACCGCGCCAGAAAAGCAGCGGATCGCCTTCGCGCATCGTCGTGCGCGTCACGCGCCCGACGAGGATGGCGTGATCTCCGCCGTCGTGCCGGTTCTCCGCGACGCAGTCCAGCCTGGCAAGGCAGCCGGGCAGGGCGGGTAGCCCCTCTGGCGTCAGATCCTCTCCAAATGCTGAAAAGTCACCTCCGGACCGCGCGAAATGCCGGCAGAGTGGAAGCTGGTCGGCCCCCAGCACATGGATCGCGTAGTGCTGCGCCTGAACGAAGCTGTCAAAGCGGGCCGATCGCTTTGCCGCGCACCAAAGCACCAGCGGTGGTTCCAATGAGACAGAAGTGAAGCTGTTCGCGGTGATACCGACCGGGCCGCGCGGCCCGTTTGCGGTGACGATGACGACGCCGGTTGCGAAATGCCCCAGAACGTCGCGAAACGCACGGTTGGCTTCAGGGGAAGTGGGGTTGTCCTGCATTCAAGGTCGCGCTGTCTGTATTTTCGGCTCTCAGAGCCAAATCACAATTCGCGCCACATGGCCACCCGTCGTGGCTGAACCTGAACGGATCGTGTGCTCAGGCCTCTTCGGCGCCGGTGTCGATCAGCCAGCCGCCGGGCCCGGCGATCTGGTCGGGAAGGAACATGATCATGGTTTCCCGAACCACGACGCACGTCAGAAAGCTAAGCGCGATGTCATCGAAAGTGATCTGGGCAAGAAGATCCATCTGCATCTCCGATATCCGTTGACCAAGATATGCGGGCGGATCGGGGCGGCAGTTTGACCCGCTCGTGGTATTTGCTGCTCACATATGGGCGGAATGCCGCCTTTTGTGGCGCGTCAAAGGCGGTGCCGCACAACTTCGCCGCAATCCGCGCGCCCCCTGACTGCCTCTGAAGACGCATGATCTGCGCATCGAACCCCACACTTTCCGTCACTGTGCCTTGTTCCTGCGGTCCGCCGGGCTTATCTGGCAGGGACGGTAGCCTGCGGAGAAAAGAATGAGCGCGACGCTTTCCTATTTTCGCTGGGCGTTCATCGTGACCATCGCCGGATTGGTCGCGACCTTCTGGCTGGGATGGAGCTACAACCACAACCTTGTCGGCGCGCTGTCGTTCTTCGTGATCGGCTTTGTCTTGGCCGTGCTTGAGATATCGTTGTCGTTCGACAACGCCATAGTCAACGCGAACAAGCTCAAGGACATGTGCCCCGTCTGGCAGAAGCGCTTCCTGACCTGGGGCATCCTGATCGCCGTTTTCGGGATGCGCATCATATTTCCGTTGTTGATCGTGGTGGTCGCGGCGGGCATCGGCCCCTTCGAGGCGTTGCACCTGGCCATCGCGCGTCCCGACGAATACGCGCGCCTTGTCGGCGGGGCTCATTTGACGATCGCCGCCTTTGGCGGGACCTTCCTGATGATGGTGGCGCTGCGCTACTTCATCGACGAGGGAAAGGAGGTGGACTGGATCCGCGCGCTTGAATGCCAGTTGCGCCGTTGCGCATCCGTTCGCGGGCTCGAGATCGGGTTCGTTCTGTCCGTCGTGCTTCTGTTCGCTTCGGTCCTGCCGCAACACGATGTCGCCCCGTTCCTCTTCGCGGCGGTGGGCGGCCTTCTGACCTTTCTCGCGGTCGAGGTGATCGGCCATTTCCTGGACCGAAGCCAGGCGGTCGGGCTTGCCGCGCGTGGCGGTCTGGGCGCGTTTCTTTACCTGGAGGTGCTTGACGCGTCATTCAGCTTCGACGGGGTGATCGGCGCGTTTGCGCTGACGCACAACCTGTTCCTGATCGCCATCGGGCTTGGGATCGGGGCGATGTACGTGCGGTCCATGACGATCATGCTGGTGGAAAAGAAGACCCTGGCCGAGTTCCGCTATCTTGAACACGGGGCCTTCTATTCGATCCTTGTCCTGTCTGTGATCATGTTCACGCAGACGCTCTGGCATGTCCACGAGCTTCTGACCGGTCTCCTGGGCGCAGGCTTCATCGGCCTCGCGCTGATCTCGTCGATCCGCCACAATCGGCGGCAAAGGGCGGCGTAGGCGCACAGGGATTCCTGTGCCGCCTTGAATGCCCGTTGTTAGATGCTGCCCACGACGACCTGGTCGTCATCTAGCTCTCCGCCTTTCCGGAAACGTCCCGGAAGTCTGCGAATGTATTCGTGCCCGTGCTCTTCGCTCAGAAGACCACGCCGGATCAAGTGGTCGATGCAGTGCAGAACCAGATCGAAGCTCTTGAAAACGGTATCCGCAAGCAGGGCAAGCTTCTTGATCTGATCATCGCTCATCAACTCGTGCCGCATGAGGTCGCGAATGTACACCGCATCCCCATCCACGAGGTGGCTGGCGTTATCTCGCACGGCAATCTGGCTGCGGAAGCGCCGGCCGATGAGAGCCTTCTTCGCGAAAAGAAATCGGTGCAGGATGAATCCTTGGGATCGCAGTTCCGCATCAACACCGGCGAACATCGGCTCGCCTTCGTAGAGTTGACTAAACCTGATTTCGGGAATGACGACGACCGCGTTAGCCAGCTTCTGGCGTCCGTTCTCGATCACGAGTTTTTCGCCGCCCTGAATGTCGATCTTCAGCATATCGATCTGAGGCAGGTCAGCCAAACTGTCGAGCCTGACGGTCGCGACGTTGACCTTGGACAGCCCATTCACCGCGCCCGGGAAAATCGAAAACTCGAGGAAGCCGCGCTCATAGAAGGGCAGCAGTGAAGTAAATCCGCTATTGGGCGAGATGTGCAGGTCGTGAGCGTTTCCGTCTCCGACCGCATGCGGATAATACTGTTCATTGGGCCGACGTGTTTCCATCAGCTTGTCATACGCATCCCGCTGGGGTTCGAACCCGAATACATCGCAGAGATCTTCTTCGGCCAGTTGCTGATACGGCGGAGGGCTAAGAGGATTGGCCCCAACATCCAGAATGCGCAGTCGATCCTGCAGGTCGAAGACTTCAAAAAGATACCTGGTGCGTTCGGGTAGCGGCATGGGTTTTCCAATCAATCTATCATGTATCAGTGGGTATCTTCATTGGTCGCTGAAATCGGGAGCTATATGCGCACCATTTCTGCGGGCATGGCACGCCTAGATCAATCCGACAAAACGTTCGGGCAATTCGCGCATGTCGCTTTCCACGAACCAGTCGATCTTGTGCATACCCCTGTCATTTTCCACGAAGCTGTTGCGCACGCGCTCGCGCTGGGCCGAGAAATCGAAACCTTTGCCGTTCTTGTCGAAGCTCATGCGCAGCAAGCTGTTCGTGACAATCTTGTAGGTCAGCGCCGACCAGGACCAGCTGCCGGCGCCGATGATGACCTCTTCGCCGTTGTCGTCCTTGAAGCGGTAGGCCAGGCGCTCCTTGTGGCGATTGACGTGATAGGTCTTGTCGAACCACTTGAGATGGAAGACGAACAGGTTTTCGTCGACATGGATATGGGGATGGGACGAGCCGTGTCCGTCGGGCCCCCAGACCACCGGCACGTTGGTGATGCACGGCTTGGTGTACCAGCCGTTGACCCGAACGAACTTGCGCTGTGAAAAAAGCGGCCGGGTGAAGTCGTAGTCGTTCTCGATGTCGGGGCGGTGAATGATCTCGAGCCCCAACGGCGTGATGACCCCGATATCGGGCGCGATCGCCTCGATGTATCCCACCAGGTCCGACCCGACGCCAGGATCCAGAACCACGATTTCGTCGACGTCGTTATAGATTACGCGGTCGTGGGTCTTGGTCAGGCCCGCACAATAGTCGTTGATGAACGCGAACCGGTCCTGATCCAGCCGCGGATTGCGCGGATCGCGCGGACATTCCAGGAACGTGCATCCAGGGGCGATCTTCGCCGCATTCGGCTGCGGTCCATGAGTGATCACGTGCAGGTTCTTACGGTCGGTGTACTGCGCGTAGTAGCGTGACCAGATGTCGAGGAAAACCTCGTCATTGTAGACCATCGTGACGAAGACGGTGGACATGCGCCTTGTCTCAGTCCGGCAGACAGATGATGGATTGACGGCCCGCGCGCACCTCGGTGTACTTCAATGGATCCAGCAGGTCGCGTACTTCCTGAACATCGCGCGCGGTCAGGTCCATGACGACGATCGGACGGTGGCGTTCCAGCGTCTTCATCGCACCACGCAACAGTGGGACCTTGTCGTTATGGAAATCGACGTTGAGAAGGCCCACAGGGCCAAGCTCAAGACTGTCCAGGGCCCGGGACCGGAGCGGACCACCTTCGCGTCTCAGGTAGCGGGTCTGGAAAAGGCGGGCCGGGGTGCTTGCGCCGATTTCCATTTCACGCTCGTCCTGGTCCAAGATGTCGCGGTGAAGCTGGATCGCGGAGCCCTCGGCGCCGTTGCGTGCAACGGCTGCCCTCAGCGCCTCTTGCATCAAGGCCTGAGGCTCGAAAAGGTGGGTCGCGTCGGGTTTCAGGAAGGTGCGCAGGAAGAAGGCGGTGGTGCCGGTAAAGCTGCCCACGTCAACGAGCGTCCGCCCCGCAAGCGACGGAATCAGGTCTATCAGCTGGGTCAGAAGAACCTCGTCCTCCGGCGCGCGCCTTGACAGCAGCTTTCTTTGATACTGGTCGACATCGGCCCAGGGAAGCGCGGCATGGATTACGCAATCACGGTAGAAGATCGGGCAGGTGCCGTCCGGCGAAACGCGCATCAGGCTCGCGGACAGCCGCAGTTCCTGCACGGCATTACGCGCTTCGTCGAGCAGTTGCTGGTAGCTCTCCTGCGGCGCCGGAACGTCCGCACCAGAGTTTGGTTGCGCGGCAGCTTGCGTCGACATGCCTTGGCCTCTTGAGTGGGAAGAAATGTAAAACGGCAGACCGGGTCCACTTGGACCTTCGGTCCGCGCGTCAGGCAGCTTTCACCTTCGCATCTGCGCCAAGGTTCTTGTTAACGAACTCCGCGATCTTGAAGTAGCCGGTTCGGGTGTAGTGATCGCTATCGGCAAATTCATCGGGTTCAAGCAAGGTGTCGATGTCGACGAAAACCGCTTCGGAGTGACTGGCGCAGAAGTCGCGGCACATGGCGTTGAACGCCAGACGCATGTCGCGCGTCCGCTCGGCCTGCTGGCCATGTTCTGCCACCGCAGAGAGGATGAAAAGCGGTACGCCCGGCTGCTTGAGCCCATAGGCATGCGCAAACGCCTGCCGCGTAAGGGCCAGCCGATCCTCCAGCGGCAGCCGGCGATGGAACATTTCCTTCGCGAAGCGCAAAGCAAGATCGGGATCCTTCATCAGTTGCTTGAGCCGCCGGGGCGGCACCGTGCCCCAATACTTGCCGCCGAATTCCTGGCCCCCGAAGGTAAAGAGATTGTCCGAGGGGACGGAGAAGTACATCGACAACAGGATCAGGTCCGCTTCCTTCAGGCTGGCGTCCAGGTTCTTCATGTCATCAAAGGACCAGCCCATGAAGTTCCTGAGCGTCCTGGAATGCTTCAGTTCCATGTCGCGCGGATTGATGAAGAAGCCGACATCGTCGTAGCGGACCAGGAGGCCCATGTCGTCCTGCTTGTTCACGAACTCGTCGCGGTTGGTGCCGCAATAGAAGGAGACCTGCAAAAGATCGCAGCCGCCGACAAGCACCAGGCGTTTCTGATCTTCGGGGGCGCCGGCGCCGAAATCGGCAACCTCGGTGATCCAGTCTACGGTCTTGTCCGGGTCGAGATCGCCCGAAACCGGACCGACGACCTTGAATTCAGGCTTGTTCAGATACTGCCAGACCCATTGTTCCACGCCCATGTTGAGCGTTCGGCAGGAAAAGGCGAAGTGGTGGACGGTCGTGCCGGAAAACTTGGTCCGGACACAGAAGAAACCGACAATGCCATAGTCACCGTAGCGGTCCTTGACGTGGACAAGTCCAGCATGCATCCCCGAGGTGCGCAGAAGCTTTTCAAGATCATCGCGCTCCTTCTCGGTATTCGCGCGGACCTTGGTAAAGTTGAGCTGGTTGGTTCGATTCAGAAGCTCAAGCACGCGGTCCATCTTGTCGTCGATGTCGGTGATGATGCGGATCTGGATGTCCGACTGGCGCAGGAAGTCCTCGTTGGACAGCCCGCTGGATTTCATCTCGGCGAACTTGCCTTCCATGACGCGGTACTGCTTCAGCCGCGAATGCGCCCGGTCGTCCTTGCCCTTCAACTGCGGCAGGTCCAGAAGCCCGGTCAGGTCCAGGTTCGCGTCGACGCACATGATGCCTTCGTTGAAGAAAAGCGCTTCTTCGAGGTTCAAGTGATTGTCGTCCAGGAAAAGGGCGTTCTCTGCCCGCAGCCCCATGCGTTCCAGCATGGTGTTGATGGCCTGACCCTTCGGCGTCCAATCGATGTGTGGGAACACGAACATGTCCCAGACACCAAGTTCTTCAAGCTTGGCCTTGGCCGTCTCGAAATCGTTCTTCGAGCAGATCGAGCACATTATCCCGCGATCGACCAGGGCGCGCACGATCTCGATATGCTTTGCGACCGGGGTTATGCCCTCCTCGGACAGCGTCCCGTTCCAGAACGTTTCGTCCAGGTCCCAGATCACGACCTTGACCGGATTGGAAATGTTGGAAATCGGGTGCTTAGACATCGAAATTCGCCCGTAAATCACTGTGCGAACCGAGGTCTAATGTCTGTGGTTGCATTAAGCAACCGCAACCAACCGGCGCATGGCAACGCGCCGGTCGGTGTTGTATTGGCGTCAGGCCGGGAAGATCTCTCCACCCTTGCGGCTGGACACCTCGAGCAGGCCCATGACGTAGCCTGCGACCGAGCGGAACGACACCAGGGTGAACTCATCCGCGCCCGATTTCCAGAACGCGGCGGCGACCTGGGCTGCGCGGGTGCGGCGAATCTCGCCTTCGGCCAAGGTCCCGAAATCGACCGGGCACAGCTTCATCAGCGCCTCGGGAGCTTTCGAGCCCTTCACCGTGAAGACCGACCGCGCGTCCGAAACATCCGCAACAAGGTGGTGTTCGCCCGCAAGCGCCTTTTCAAGCGCCGCGACCGCGTCCTGGGCGCCTTCATAAGGAACCATGACCAGAAGCTCGTCCGGTGACATCCAGGCCGCAGCCTTGTCGCCGTCGATCTCGATGCGCCGGGCTGCCGGGACGGCGGTGCCGGTCGCGGCCTTGACCGCCTTTTTCATCGCGGCGGACGACAGGTCGCCGCGCACGGTGATCATGCCGCGCAGTCCGGCTTCCGCCACCTCTGCGAAGCCCTTGTGAGAAACGCCGCCCAGGGCGCTGACAGCCTTAGACATTCTGCTTTTCCCCATCCTTGTCGTAGAAGACCGGATCGACGATCCGCGCCTTGACCACCTTGCCGTTGTCCACCGGGAAGTCGAGAACCTCGCCCATCCGGTCCGGGCCATGTTTCACCAGACCCATCGCGATGCCCTTGTTGAGCGTGGGCGAATAGTAGGTCGACGTCACGCGGCCCTGCATGTTGCGCTGACCGTTGGCGTTCACCCCTTCGGCGACTGCGTAGGCGCCATCCGGGATCACGCCGCCATCCAGCGTTTCAAGGCCCACGAGCTTCCAGCGGTCGGGGCTGGCCATGTGGCTGCGCTCTTGCGCGCGCTTGCCAAGGTAGTCGTCTTTCTTCTTCGAGATCGCCCACTGCAGGTTCAGGTCCTGCGGGATGACCGTGCCGTCGGTTTCATCACCGATCATGATGAAGCCCTTCTCGGCGCGCATGATGTGCATCGCCTCGGTGCCGTAGGGCGCGACGCCGAACTCTTCGCCGGCAGCGATCAGTGCGTCCCAGAAGGCGCGGCCTTCGGAGGCCGGGACCGCGACTTCGAACGACAGCTCGCCCGAGAACGAGATCCGGTGTACCCGGGCGCGGAAGCCGCCAAGCGTGCCCTCGCGCCATTCCATGAACGGGATCGCCTCTTTCGAGAGGTCCATGCCACCCAGCTTCTCCAGAAGCTTGCGGGCGTTCGGGCCGGCGATCGCGACCTGGGCATATTGCTCGGTCACGTTGGCGGTGTAGACCTTCCAGTCCCACCATTCGCACTGGAGCCAGTCTTCCATCCAGCCGTGGATACGGTCCGCGCCCCCGGTGGTGGTGTGGCACAGCCAGGTATCTTCGGACAGGCGCACGACAACACCGTCATCCGACAGGAAGCCGTTTTCCGAACACATCAGGCCGTAGCGGCATTTGCCCACCGGCAGGGTCGACATCATGTTCGTGTAGAGCATGTCGAGGAACTTGCCCGCATCCGGCCCTTTCACGATGATCTTGCCCAGGGTGGAGGCATCGAGCAGGCCGACCGAGTTGCGGACTGTGCGAATCTCGCGGTTGACGGCGTCATGCACGCCCTCACCGGTGCGCAGGAAGCAGTAGGGACGGCGCCACAGGCCCACCGGTTCCCAGTGCGCCCCATGGATTTCATGCCATGCGTGCATCGGTGTGCGGCGCAGCGGCTGGAAGATGTCGCCACGTGCTTCGCCTGCAATCGCGCCGATCGAGATCGGCGTGTAGGGCGGGCGGAAGGTCGTCGTCCCGGTTTCCGGGATCGGACGGTGCAGCGCGTCCGACAGGATCGCGAGGCCGTTGATGTTGGACATCTTGCCCTGGTCGGTCGCCATGCCAAGCGTGGTGTAGCGCTTGGTGTGCTCGACGCTTTCATAGCCCTCGCGCGCGGCCAGCTGGACGTCGGAAACCTTGACGTCGTTCTGCGGGTCGAGCCACATCTTCATGCGAAGATCGGGGCCCGCTCCCTGCGGCATGATCCAGACCGGCATCATCGGCGCTTCGGACTCGGCGGGGGCGGCGGGCGCCTTGCCCTGGCCTCCGGCGGCCTTGTGCGCGTCGGCCAGAACCTCGTCCGGGGTCAGGAAACCGTTGGCCGAACCGACCGCGGTCACCATCGCCTCGCCGTCGTCGCCGGTTGCGGGGCGCTTCGGATCGGGGCGGAACATCGCGCGTTCCTCGTCCCAGATCAACTTGCCGCCACAGTGCGACCACAGGTGCACGACGGGCGACCATCCGCCCGACATCGCGACGGCGTCACAGGCGATCGACTCGATCTCGGCGCCTTCACCGGCCTGCACGCAGATGGAAACGCCGGTCACGCGCTTGCCGCCCTTGACCTTGGCGATGCCATGGCCTGCCAGAACGCGCACGCCACGCGCACGGACAGCCTCGGGCAGGGCGCCGGTCGCCTCGGGGCGGGCGTCGATGACGGCGGGAACCAGAAGGCCCGCGTCCAGAAGCGCCAGCGCGGTGCGATAGGCGTCGTCGTTGTTCGTCACGATGACCGTGCGGTCGCCCGGGCTGACGGCCCAGTTCACCACATAGTCGCGCACGGCCGAGGCCAGCATGACGCCGGGAATGTCGTTGCCCGCGAAGGACAGCGACCGCTCGATTGCGCCGGTTGCGGTGATGACATGGCCCGCGCGGATGCGCCACAGCCGGTGGCGCGGACGCCCGTCGCCGGGGGTGTGGTCGGCCACGCGTTCGTAGCCCATGATATAGCCATGGTCGAACAGGCCCGAGGCCATGGTGCGCGTGCGCAGCGTGACGTTGTCCATCTTGCCCAGGGCTTCGACGGTTTCGTTCACCCAGGCTTCGGCCGGCTTGCCGTCGATCTCGACGCCATCGACCACCGCGCGACCGCCCCAATGCGCGGTCTGTTCCATGAGCCAGACGCGCTTGCCCGCCTTGGCGGCGGCAAGAGCAGCCGTCAGGCCGGCGATGCCGCCACCCGCGACGACCACGTCGGCGAAGGCGTAGGCGTATTCATAACGATCCTCGTCCCGCGCAGTCGGCGCCTTGCCAAGGCCAGCGGACTGGCGGATGACCGGCTCGAACACGTGCTTCCATGCGAAGCGCGGGAACATGAAGGTCTTGTAGTAGAAGCCGCCCGGCAGGAAGCGACCAAGCTTGTTGTTGATCGCCCCGACGTCGAATTCCAGGCTCGGCCAGTGGTTCTGGCTCGTTGTCGACGCGCCGTCGAAAAGCTCGGTCGTGGTGGCGCGCTGGTTCGGTTCGAACTTGCCGCCTTCGCCCAGACCGAGCAGAGCGTTCGGCTCTTCTGCGCCCGAGGCGATGATGCCGCGCGGACGGTGATACTTGAACGAACGGCCCACCAGCATCTGGTCCGCACCAAGCAGGGCCGAGGCGAGCGTGTCGCCCTCGTAGCCCGCCATCCGGCGGCCATTGAAGGTGAAGTTCAGGGGTTTCGCGCGGTCGATCAGGCGACCGCCCTTGGAAAGACGGGTGCTCACTTGTAGCCCTCCCAGTTCGGACGCTTGGCCTTGATTTTCGCCTGAAGGTCGGCGGGCGGTTCCTTGGTCTGCGCGGAATAGGTGCCGAAGACCTCGAGCGTGGCGGTGCAGCGGGCGGCAAGGAACCACTTGCCGCAACCATAGGCGTGCCGCCAGCGTTCGAAGTGCACGCCCTTCGGGTTCTTGCGCATGAAGAGGTAGCTTTCGAACTCGTCATCCGACGAGCCCGGCCCGTAGCGCTTCAGATGCGCCTCGCCGCCGGCCTGGAGTTCGGTTTCCTCGGCTTTCACGCCGCAGTAGGGGCATTCAAGGGTCAGCATGTGGCGATCCTTTCGGCAATCGGCCGGGGGCTCTGCCCCCGGTCCCCCGGGATATTTTTCAAAAGAAGAAGAGGCATCAGTGGGCCACCCCCGCGGCGACGCTTTCGTCGATGAACTTGCCTTCGCGGAAGCGGTACATCGAGAACTCTTCGGTCAGCGGCGAATGGCCGCGCGCCATGAGTTCCGCCATCGCCCAGCCCGAACCCGGAATCGCCTTGAAGCCGCCGGTGCCCCAACCGCAGTTCACGAAGATCCCCTCGACCGGGGTCTTCGACAGGATCGGCGAACGGTCGCCGGTCATGTCGACGATGCCGCCCCACTGGCGCAGCTGCTTGAGGCGGCTGATCATCGGGAAAGTCTCGATCAGGGCGCGGACGGTTTCCTCGATATGATGGAAGGAGCCGCGCTGCGTGTAGTTGTTGTAGCCGTCGGTGCCGCCGCCGATCACCATTTCGCCCTTGTCGGACTGGGACATGTAGCCGTGGACGGTGTTGGCCATCACGACCACGTCCATGCAGGGCTTGATCGGTTCGGACACCATCGCCTGCAGCGCAAGCGACTCGATCGGAAGGCGGAAGCCGGCCTGTTCGGCCAAAACGCTCGCGTGGCCTGCGACGACCATGCCAAGCTTATCACAATCGATCGCGCCCTTGGTGGTGTCGACGCCGACGACCTTGCCGCCTTGGGTGCGGACGCCGGTGACCTCGCACTGCTGGATCACGTCCATGCCCATGGCCGAACAGGCCCGCGCATAGCCCCATGCCACGGCGTCGTGGCGGGCGGTGCCGCCGCGTGCCTGGTAGAGCGCGCCGAGGACCGGATAGCGCGGTCCGTCGATGTTGATGATCGGCACCAGTTCCTTGACCTTGGCCGGGCTGATCCACTCGGTCGCAACGCCCTGCAGGTTGTTGGCGTAGACCGTGCGCTTGTAGCCGCGCACCTCGTGTTCGGTCTGGCCAAGCATCAGCAGCCCGCGGGGGGAGAACATGACGTTGTAGTTCAGGTCCTGGCTCATCGTCTCGTAGAGCGAGCGCGCCTTCTCGTAGATCGCGGCCGATGGGTCCTGAAGGTAGTTGGAGCGGATGATCGTCGTGTTGCGACCGGTGTTCCCGCCGCCAAGCCATCCCTTCTCGATGATGGCGACGTTGGTGATCCCGTAGTTCTTGCCAAGGTAATAGGCCGTGGCAAGCCCGTGGCCACCGGCGCCGACGATGATCACATCGTACTTCTTCTTCGGCGCGGGCGAACCCCAGGCGCGTTCCCAGCCGAGGTGGTAGCTCATCGCTTCCTTGGCGATGGCGAAGGCGGAATAGCGTCTCATGGCCATGCGAATCCCTTTCCGTATGGTCCGGCGTCTGTCGAGCGCTTCATGGAACGACACACGAATTTCAACCGTCCGGCAAACGCCGCAATCGCGACAAATGCGACATTCCCCGGTGTGAAGAGGCGCGCGACAGGCGATCCTGCGGCATTGTGGCCGGTCTTTGGGCTTTTGCCCCTGCAACCGACATTCTATATCAGGCCCGACAAGGAGGCGCGATGCTGTTCTGGATCATCGCCGCGGCGCTCGCGGCATTTGTCGTGGCGACGCTTTGGCGCGCTTCGCTGGGGGGCGAGGTTTCGCTTGGAAGCGCTCAGCACGATATCTCTGTCTATCGCGACCAGCTGGCGGAGGTCGAACGCGATCTGACGCGTGGGGTGATCGGCGCGGAAGACGCCGAGCGCCTTCGCATCGAGATTTCGCGCCGCATTCTTGCCGCCGACCGCGCCCGGGCCGAGGTGTCGGACAGCGCGCGGGGGCCGCGCTTGGCGGTGCCGGTGGTCGCAGGCCTGATCCTGCTGGGCGCGACCGCGCTTTACCTCCGGCTGGGCACGCCGGAGATGCCAGACATGCCGATGTCGGATCGCGTCGCCGCGGCGGCGGAGTTGAAGGCCGCGCGGCCGACGCAGGAACAGGCGGAGGCCGCCGTTCCCGATCAACTGATCGAGCCCGATCCGGAATTCGCGGCGCTGATGGAGAAGCTGCGCCTTTCGACGCAGGAGCATCCGGACCTTGCCGAAGGGTTTCGCCTGCTTGCGACCTATGAAGCTCGGCTGGGCAACTTCGGGAATGCGGCGCGGGCCAAGTCGCGGTTCATCGCCCTGTTGCCCGAAGCGGACGTCCGGGCCGACGATTATGCCGAGCTTGCCGACCTGCTGATCCGTGCGGCGGGCGGTATCGTCACGGCCGACGCCGAGGCGGCGATCGGTGCGACCCTGGCACGCGATCCGGCGAACGGCACGGCGCGGTTCTATGCCGGGCTGATGGAGTTCCAGACCGGCCGGCCCGATCATGCCTTCACGATCTGGCGCAGCCTGCTTGAGACGGGGCCGCAGAACGCCCCCTGGATACCCTATCTGCGGGAAAACATCGTGACGGTCGCGGCGATGGCCGGGGTGGACTATGCCCCGCCCGCGGCGCTGTCCGGTCCCAGCAGCGCTGACATGGCGGCTGCGGCGGAAATGTCGGCCGAAGACCGCTCTGCGATGATCCGCACGATGGTCGAGGGGCTTGAGACGCGCCTGTCATCCGATGGCGGAACGCCCGCCGAATGGGCTCGTCTGATCGGTGCGCTTGGCGTTCTGGGCGAGCCGGAGCGCGCGCAAGCCGCGTATGAGGCCGCACGCACAGCGAATGCTGATGATCCGGCCGCGATGGCCGAGATCGATGCCGCGGCCGAGCGGGCGGGGATTTCGCGATGATCTGCGAAAAGATCGAGGATCTTCTGGCCGCGCTGCCGCCGATGCGGGCGCTTGCGGGCCTGGACCTGGGCGAGAAGACCATCGGGGTTGCGGTTTCGGACCGGATGCTGTCGGTCGCAAGCCCGCTGCAGACGATCCGGCGGACCAAGTTCACCAAGGACGCCGAGGCGCTGCTGCAGATCGCCGCTGCGCGCGAACTGGGCGGACTGATCCTGGGCCTGCCGCGCAACATGGACGGAAGCGAAGGGCCGCGCTGCCAGTCGACGCGCGCCTTCGCCCGCAACTTGTCGCGCCTGACCGACATGCCGATCGGGTTCTGGGATGAACGGCTGTCAACGGTTGCCGCCGAACGCGCGTTGCTTGAGGCGGATACGTCGCGCAAACGTCGCTCCGAGGTTATCGACCACGTCGCGGCGGGTTATATTCTTCAAGGTGCGCTCGACCGGATCGGGCATCTGAGGCGGCAGACATGACTGACGAAGTCTGGAAGCGGAACGAGATCGACAGCCCTTGCATCAAGATATGCACGGTGCATCCCGAGGCGCGCATCTGCATCGGTTGTCACAGGACCATAGATGAAATCGCGGGTTGGGGCCGGATGACGCCAGAGCAGCGACGCGCGGTCATGGCAGAGCTTCCCGGTCGTGCGGGGCTGCTGCGCCAGCGCCGGGGCGGCCGCTCGGCGCGTCTGGGCAATTGACGTCGCATCGCGATCGGCGCAGGCCTAGGACGGCCCCATCCATTCTTCAACGGAATTCAGCAGCGGACGCACATAGGCGGTTGCGCGGCCTTCGGGCGGCGCGATGGCGCCTTCGGCCCAAGGGCTGATGCCGTGCAGCAGCATCCTGTGCATCAGCACGGCCTCACCCGCCCGAAGCGGGACCAGATGCCGGGCGCAGGTCGCAAAGATTTCACGTCGGGCGGCTTGGTAGCACTCGGTCAGGTCCACATCTCCCCATGCTTCTGCAGGCAGGCCCGACAGCGCGCTGCGGAAGGCGCGGGCGACGATGTGATGACTTCCCTCCCAAACCGCAAGCGGTGCGGCGCCCGCTTCGGAGTCGTTCAGGCCGATACCAAGGATGAACGCATGCGGTTCCTTCAGCATGCGCCGTCGGTCCGGGCCGATGGCAAGAAGCCCATCCACATGGGCCGCGTCACGGCGCAGTCGATAGCCGAATGCGGTTTCGCTTTCACCGGCGGAAGGCCTTGGATAGCCTGGCCACGTGACCGACAACTGCGCCCTGTGCCAGACGGGCGGGCCAAAGGTCGTGCCGACGGCCCGCGCGGCCGCCCCCACAAACGGGACGCTGTCCACCGACCCGTCGCGGGCGTTTGGCAAAGCCTCCAGGCCGACCAGCCAGGTGCCGCCAGAGCGCCAATCGGCATCCGGGCTTGAAACGGCCGCCATTGCGTGGGGCAGGGCCGCCGATGCCCAGGCAAGGGTCGAGGCTTCGGCGGGAAACCTGAGCCAGCCCGCCGATGCCAGCGCGCTCACCATCCCGCCGCCTTGCGCAGCATGTTCAGCGCGACGACGGCAAGAAACGCCGCGAAGACCCTTTTCAATGGGCCCGGATCCATGGCGTGGGCAAGCCGCACCCCCCAGGGCGTGGTCACAAGGGTCATCGCGATGACCAGCACGAAGGCGGGCAGGTTGACCGCGCCCAAGGTGTAGGGCGGCGCGCCGCTGACGGACGTCAGCAGGAAGCCCGCGACCGAGGGCACCGCGATCACCACGCCGAAGCCCGCGGCGGTCGCAACGGCGCGGTGGATGGGGGTGTTGAAAAGGCTCATCAACGGGACGCCGAAGGATCCGCCGCCGATCCCCATGAGCACCGACAGAAATCCCACCAAGGGCGAAAGCGCCGCGCGCGCGACGCCCACGGGCATCGCGGGCCCCAGCCGCCAGCTTGATCTTCCAAAGCCGAGGTAGAAGGCGACCACCAGCGCAAGCGAGCCGAATATCGCCTGCAACGCCGGCGTGCGCAGCTGAGCGACCGCCAGCACCCCCGCGACGGCCCCTATCGCGATTCCCGGCGCCCAGCCCTTGAGGATCGCCCAGTCGACCGCGCCCTTGCGGTTGTGGGCGTGAACCGAGCGAAGGGAGGTCACGATGATCGTCGCAAGCGAAGTCGCGAGGCAGACCTGCATCAGATCCGGCCCCCCGTATCCCAGGGCCGCAAAGGCGTAGAAGAAGGCCGGCACCAGAATGATACCCCCGCCAACACCCAGAAGCCCCGCAATGACCCCTGCAAAACCGCCGATCGCCAGAAGCAGCGCGGCCATCGTCATCAAGTCAGCTGTTTCCGGCATCCTGCCCTCCACTTTCGTGCCCTTGGTAGCGGGTTTGCGGGAGGGGCGGAAGGGCTCAGGCAGCGACGCGGCGCACCTCGGCCAAAGCGGCGTCAAGGACGTCCAGCCCGGCCTCGCCACCATGGCCGCGTTCGGACAGCACGCGACGCCAGCCGCGCGCGCCCGGGCGTCCGTGGAACAGGCCCAGCATGTGGCGCGTGATCTGGTGCAGCCGCCCGCCGTGCTGCAGGTGGTTCGCGATATAGGGCTTCATTCGTTCCACCACCTCGAACGCATCCGGTCCCGGTTCGGCGCCAAACATGACGTGGTCCGCGCGGCCTAGGATCTCCCAGGGCTCGTGATAGGCCGACCGTCCGACCATGACGCCGTCAAGCCCGCGATCAAGAAAGCCGCCAGCCTGCTCAAGCGACTGAATTCCACCGTTCACGGAGATGTGCAGGTGGGGGTAGCGTTGCTTCATCTCTTCGACCAGAGGGTAGTTCAGGGGCGGGATCTCTCGGTTTTCCCTGGGGCTCAATCCCTGCAGCCACGCCTTGCGCGCGTGAATCGCGAAGCGGGTCACGCCCGCGGCGGATACGGTTTCGAGGAAGGCGGGCAGCACGTCCTCTGGAACCTGGTCGTCGACGCCGATCCGGCACTTCACCGTCACCTCGACCCGTGCCGCGTCGATCATCGCCGCCACGCAATCCGCAACCAGTCCGGGCCGCTCCATCAGCACTGCGCCGAAGCACCCCGACTGCACCCGATCCGATGGGCAGCCGACATTCAGGTTGATTTCGTCATAGCCATAGCCCTCCGCGATCCGCGTCGCCTCGGCCAGTTCACGCGGATCGGACCCTCCCAGCTGCAGCGCCACCGGATGTTCGATGGCGTCGAACCCAAGCAGCCGATCGCGGTCGCCATGGATCACCGCCGGGGAAGTGACCATTTCGGTATAGAGAAGCGCATGGCGTGACATCTGCCGGTGGAAGAACCGACAGTGTCGATCGGTCCAGTCCATCATCGGCGCGACGGACAGGCGCGCGGCGCGACGGACCTTGTCGACAGGCTGCTCTGGCATTCCGTTTTTCGATGTCCGCGTCATTGAAGCCTTCGAAGTCGAGCGCGTTGCAGGTTGCTTGCCGACGTGGCCCATGGCCGGGCGCCGGCACCCGTCGGGGATCACGACCCGTCGAGGCGGGAACGTGATAAAGCAGTATGGCCGGATCGTCCACAAGCTGGCCGATGCGCCGAATCGGCATCGGCAAGGCTGCGTGCCGCATCAGAATGGACGGCCCCTGTGAACCGGAGCCATCGGCCCCCGACTGCCCCGCCCATTGTCGCCTAGGCCCGTCGACCTATATTTTGAAGAGGGAGGAGGTGGTTGCAACGGGTCTGTCCATCGTCCGCATGCTGCTGGCGCTGGCGATCGTGTTCTTGGGCCACGTCGAAGCCGCAGGTCAGCAGGCTGAGCGCCCCGATACGCGGGGGATCGCCCTGCTCAGCGACATCGACGGTCCGATCGGTCCGGCCACGACCCGCCACGTCGAAAAGACGATCGCCGAGGCGTACTTGCGCGGGGCGTCCGTGATCATCCTGCGTCTGAACACGCCGGGCGGTCTTGCTGACTCCATGCGCGACATCATCTCTGAGATTCTCGAATCGCCGGTACCGGTGATCGGCCATGTCGCTCCTCCGGGTGCACATGCGGCCAGTGCGGGGACATACATCCTTTATGCCACGCATGTCGCAGCCATGGCGCCGGGCACGAATATCGGTGCCGCGACACCCGTGCAGATCGGCGGGCAAAGCCCTGGCGGTGGCGATCAGTTCGATCGCGGCCCCTCCGACACTTCCGATGAAGCCGGCGCGGCGAACGACACCGCGGATACCGATGAAGGCGGGGCAACGGGCGAAAGCACGCCTTGGCTTGCCCCCGACGAAGCCATGACGCGGAAGGCCACGAACGACGCCGTCGCCTTCATCCGCAGCCTGGCGGAGCTGCGCGGACGCAATGCCGACTGGGCCGAAAGTGCCGTCCGCGAGGCGGCAAGCCTTTCCTCCGCCCGTGCGCTTGACTTGGGCGTGATCGACCTTGTCGCTTCGGACACGGATGAACTGCTTGACGCAGTCGATGGGCGGACCGTGCTGGTACGATCTTCGGATGTCGTGTTGGAAACGCGGGGTCTTGAAGTCCAGCGGATGGAGATGGATGCGATCACCCGGCTGCTGGGCGTGCTGTCGAACCCGAACGTGTCGCTGATCCTGATGATGATCGGCATCTATGGACTGATCTTCGAATTCTGGAACCCCGGATCCATCGGGCCCGGAGTGATCGGGGCCATCTCGCTGACACTTGGTCTTTATGCACTGAACCTTCTCCCGCTTGACTACGCCGGGCTGGCTCTGATCGGGCTTGGCGTGGCCTTCATGGTGACCGAGGCGTTCACCCCGACTTTCGGCGTCCTAGGTTTCGGAGGGCTTGCCGCCTTTGTCGTGGGATCGGCGATGCTGGTGGATACGGACGTGCCTGCCTACCAGATATCCTGGTGGCTGATAGGGACGCTTGCGGCGATCAGCGGCGCGTTCCTGACGCTGGTCCTGGGCTACACCGTGCGGATCTATCGGCGCAGGGCGGTACCGGCCGATGGCCGGTTGGTCGGTTCCATTGCCCAGGTCCTGGACTGGTCGGGTCGCACCGGCCACGTCTGGGCCGAGGGCGAGCGGTGGAACGCGACAGCGCAGACCGAGATCGCGCCCGGAGCGGCAGTCGAGATCCAGGCCATCGAGGGGCTTACGCTGATCGTTCGTCCCGGTGCGGCCACCCAACCCCGCGGCGGCGGCAGAAACCTGAGGGAAGGAAAGGATTAGCCATGGAAACCACCTATTTTGACGGCCTCGCCTATCTCATCGGGATCGCGGCGGTCGTACTCCTGTTCTGGGCCGCAGTTTACATCTTTCGCGAATACGAACGCGGGGTCATGTTCACGCTTGGCCGGTTCACCCGTGTATGCGGGCCCGGCTTCGTGATCGTGATCCCGATCGTCCAGCAGGTCGTGCGAACCGACCTGCGCACCTTCGTGGAAGACGTGCCCACGCAGGACGTGATTTCGCGCGACAACGTCTCGGTCAAGGTCAACGCGGTCATCTATTTCCGGATCGTTGATGCCGAACGCGCCATCATCAATGTCGCCGACTACCGGTCCGCCGTCAGCCAGCTTGCCCAGACGACCCTGCGTTCGGTGCTGGGCAAGCACGAGCTTGACGAAATGCTGGCCGAGCGTGACAAGCTGAACGCGGATATCCAGGAAATCCTCGACCGACAGACCGACGCCTGGGGGATCAAGGTCGCGAATGTCGAAATCAAGCATGTCGATATCGATGACAGCATGATCCGCGCGATCGCCAAGCAGGCCGAGGCCGAGCGGCTGCGCCGTGCGCGCGTCATCAACTCCGAGGGGGAGTTTCAGGCCGCCGCGAAGCTTGTCGAAGCGGGCAAGCTTCTGGCGACGCAGCCGAATTCGATGCAACTGCGGTATTTCAACGCGCTGAACGACATATCGAGCGAGCGAACTTCGACGGTCATCTTCCCGCTGCCGGTCGATCTGCTGCCCGCGGGGCGGAAAGGCAAAAGCTCATAGCCCGACCAATGGCGCCCTGACGGGCCCGCGCTTGCTCTTGCCCCGAAATGGTCTAAGGCTTGAGGCGGGCGGATCAAGGGGCGGAAATGAAGCGGTCACGGATCAACGATATCATGCGTGCGGCGGACGACATGATCCGCGGGTACGGGTTCTCCCTGCCGCCCTTCGCCTACTGGACCCCCCAGGACTTTCAGCGACGCGCCCGAACAGCGGCCCATGTCATCGACGCGCGCTGCGGATGGGACATCACCGACTACGGCGCAGGCGATTTCGATCGGATGGGCCTGTTCCTGTTCACGCTGCGAAACGGGCTTCTTGCCGACCTGCAGCGGGGCGGCGGCATGTGCTACGCCGAAAAGCTTCTGATTTCGCGACAGGATCAGCTGTCACCGATGCACACCCACATCCTGAAGGCCGAGGACATCATCAACCGGGGTGGCGCCACGCTTGTCGTCGAGCTTTACGGCTCCGACGACCGGGGTGGCTTCGCCGGGGATCGCGGCGGCACGGTCTGGTGCGACGGGCTGCGCATCGACTACGCGCCGGGCCAGAAGCTGCGCCTCGCCCCCGGCGAAAGCGTGACACTGCGCCCCGGCGACTGGCACGCTTTCTGGGGCGAGGGCGGCGACGTCCTGATCGGAGAGGTCTCGACCGTCAACGACGATGAAACCGACAACATCTTTCACGAACCGATCGGCCGCTTTTCGACCGTGGACGAGGATGAACCGCCGTTGCATCTGCTTGTCAGCGATTATGCCCGCTGGCTTGCCTAGGGGGGGGCGGTCAGGCAATGCGGCGGACACCCGCCTTGGCGCGGCCGCAAGGAACGGATAGTCTTGGGCGGCGAATTGGAAGATCAGGACCGAACGTGCCTCTGAGTGAAATCGACTACGGACAGGCCCAGCCGATCGACAGCTATGGCCCCGGCTTCTTCCGCATCGCGGGGCAGGTGCTGAAGGGCGGCGTGCTGGTCACCCGAACCGGCGCGCGGCTCTGGCAGGGCTACGGGGATCCCGCGCCGCTGCTTGCGCTTTCGGACCAGGTGGACGTCATCTTCATCGGCACCGGGCGCGAGATCGCGCATCTGCCCGCGGCGTTCCGCACCCGGCTTGAGAACGCCGGCATCGGCGTCGAGATCATGGACAGCCCGGCAGCCTGCCGAACCTACAACGTGCTTCTGTCCGAAGGGCGGCGCATTGCCGCGGCTCTGCTTCCCGTCGACTGAAACTTTGCGCTTGGCCACGAACTTCGATAACCGGGCATCATGGACCTGACCGTCACCGACCTTTCGATCGCGCGCGGCGGCATTCCCGTGCTTGGGCATGTCTCACTGACCTTGCGCTCGGGGTGCGCGTTGGTGCTGCGCGGGCCGAACGGGATCGGCAAGACGACGCTGTTGCGCACCATCGCGGGATTGCAGCCGCCGCTGTCCGGCACCATCGGTCTGCCGTCCGAGGACGTCGCCTATGCCGGTCACGCCGACGGGATCAAATCCACCTTGAGCGTGACCGAAAACCTGCGCTTCTGGGCGCGCATCTTCGGAACAGGCGATATCGCCCCGGCGCTTGCCGCCATGGACCTGGCAGCATTGGCCGAACGACCGGCTCACAGCCTGTCCGCTGGGCAGAAGCGCCGTCTTGGCCTTGCGCGGCTGCTCGTAACCGGGCGCCGGTTCTGGCTGCTGGACGAACCTACCGTGTCGCTTGACGCAGCCTCGGTCGCACTTTTCGCGCGGGCCGTGCGCACGCACCTGTCCAACGGGGGCGCGACGCTCATGGCGACCCACATCGATCTCGGGATCGCCGAGGCGGAAGTTCTGGACCTTACCCCGTTCCGCGCCGCCCCGTCCGCCGCCGCGCCCGGCGGGTTCGACGAGGCCTTCGCATGAGCTTCTTCTTTTCCCAAATATCCTGGGGGTCCGGGGGCAACGCCCCCGGCGCGCGGGCCAGGAAGAGGGGCCTGGCATGACGGCGCTTCTGCTTCGCGACCTGACGCTTGCCCTGCGCGCGGGCGGGGGCTTCGGGCTCAGCCTCGCGTTCTTTCTGATCGTCACTGTTCTGGTGCCTTTCGGCGTGGGGCCCGAAGGCGGTGTGTTGGGCAGGATCGCCCCGGGCATCCTGTGGGTCGGCGCACTTCTGGCCTGCCTGCTGTCGCTCGACCGCATCTTCGCGCTGGATTACGAGGACGGCACGCTGGACCTCATGGCCACAGCCCCGATCCCGCTGGAAACCGTCACGGCCACCAAGGCGCTTGCGCACTGGCTGACGACGGGCCTGCCGCTGACGCTGGCGGCGCCGGCGCTTGGGGTGCTGCTGAACCTGCCCACGGCGGGCTTTTCCTGGCTGACGCTGTCGCTTGCCGTCGGAACGCCGGCGCTTTCGATGATCGGCGCGTTCGGGGCCGCGCTGACCGTCGGCCTCAAGCGCGGGGGTCTTCTGCTTTCGCTTCTTGTTCTGCCGCTCTACATTCCCACCCTGATCTTTGGCGCCGACTGCGTCCGGCGCGGGGTCGAGGGGCTGCCGACCACGACACCGCTTCTGATGCTGCTTGGCATCACGCTCGGCTCGGTCGCGATCCTGCCATTTGCCGCCGCTGCGGCAATCCGCGTCAATCTGAGATAGTCGCGGTCATGCTATGCCTATTGTGACAGCGCACCGGAGCAATTAGTCAGACGCCATGTCGATCTGGGAATACGCGAACCCGAAGAAATTCATGCAGACCTCGGCCTGGGCCCTGCCCTGGGTGACGGGGCTTGCCGTCCTGACACTGATCACCGGCCTGGTCTGGGGCTTCTTCTTCACGCCCGACGACTTCCGCATGGGGTCGACTGTCAAGATCATCTACATCCACGTCCCGGCTGCGATCATGGCCACCGGCACCTGGTTCATGATGCTCGCCGCCTCGCTGATCTGGCTGATCCGCCGGCATCATGTTTCCGTTCTTGCCGCCAAGGCCGCGGCGCCCGTGGGCACGACCATGACTCTGATCGGGCTTTTCACCGGCGCGATCTGGGGCCAGCCGATGTGGGGGACCTGGTGGGCCTGGGATCCCCGGCTGACGGCTTTCCTGATCCTGTTCCTGTTCTACCTGGGATACATGGCCCTGTGGGAAGCGATCGAGGATCCCGACACCGCAGCCGACCTGACCTCGGTCCTCTGTCTTGTGGGGTCGGTCTTCGCGATCATATCGCGCTATGCCGTGCTGTTCTGGAACCAAGGGCTTCACCAGGGCTCGTCGCTTTCGATGGATGCGGAAGAGCACGTTTCGGACGTCTACGCCTGGCCGCTCTGGGTTGCGATCGTCGGCTTCGGCCTGCTGTTCGTATCACTTGTGCTGATCCGCACCCGGACCGAAATCCGCTCGCGCCGTCTGCGCGCGCTTGAGGCGCGGGAAAGGATGGCGTGATGGTGGAACTTGGAAAATACGCCGGGACGGTGCTTGCGGCTTACGGTATTACCATCCTTCTGGTCCTGGGATTGGTGGCAATCTCCTTGCGCAGGGGCGCAAGGGTCAAGCGGGCGCTTGAGGCGCAGGAAAGACGGATGGCGAAAAATGGCTAGAATCTCACCCCTCGTGATCCTGCCACCAGTGATCTTCGCAGCGCTCGCTGCGACCTTCTACTGGGGGATGGGGCGGGACAACCCGAATGAAATCCCGTCCACCTTCATCGGACAGCCCGCGCCCGAACTGGGCGGATCGCAGCTGCCGGGGTTCGCCTTTTCCACCGACGCCGATTTGCGGACGGGCGAAGTGACGCTGGTGAACTTCTGGGCGACCTGGTGTCCGCCCTGCCGCGCCGAACACCCCAAGCTGAAAGACCTGGCGGCGAACGGCGTGCGCATCATCGGCGTCAACATCCGCGATGACGATGCAAAGGCGACCGACTACCTGAACGAAGAGGGCAACCCCTTCATCGGGGTGGTGTCCGATCCGACCGGCCGCCGTTCGATCGACTGGGGCGTGACCGCGCCGCCGGAAACCTTCATTGTCGACGGCGACGGCACGGTGCTGTTCAAGTTCATCGGACCGCTGGTTGGCGCCGACTTCCAGCAGCGGTTCCTGCCTGAACTGGAAAAGGCGCTTGGCAATTCCAGGCAGACCGCACTGGACGGCTGATCAAACGGGTTCGCCGCTGCCCTGACCTGTCACGTTATCAGCTGGTTCAGATTGTAGTGGTGCAGGGCGCGGTCGCGGATCAACCCGGCCTCGTCCGGGTGGATGTGGGGCAGCTGCCAGTTGTCGCCCGCGAAAGCCTTGATCGATTCGACGTCGCTCCAGACCATCACCATGCAGAACTCGTTTGGCGTTTCTGGCCGGGGCAGACCCGGCGTGACCGAGATGATGCCCGGTTGGCTCTTGACCAGGGGAAGCGCGGTATTGAGGAAGAAGTCTTCGAACTCGGCCTCCTTGCCGTCTTCGACCGTGACGCGGAAGATACGGATGATCATGTCTCTGCTCCTTTCAGGGGGGCAGGATAGCACAGACTGACCGGCCGGACCTTGCGCGCCAAAGCAAAAAAGCCCCGCCGAAGCGGGGCTTTCCCATCTTTGGGCCTGGCTTACGCCTTGGCCAGGTTCCGCAGGACGTAGTGCAGGACACCGCCGTTCTCGACGTATTCGATCTCGACCTCGGTATCGATCCGGCACTTGATCTGGATCGTTTCCTCGGTTCCGTCGGCGCGCCGGATGGTGCAGGGCACCAGGCTGAGCGGCTTCAGGTCACCCTCGAGCCCGTGGATCGAGATGACCTCGTCGCCCTTCAGATTCAGCGACCGGCGGTTCTGGCCGTTGGTGAACTCGAACGGGATCACACCCATGCCGACCAGGTTCGAGCGGTGGATGCGCTCGAACGATTCGGCGATCACGGCCTTGATGCCCAGAAGGTTGGTGCCCTTGGCCGCCCAGTCGCGCGATGAGCCCGCGCCATACTCGATGCCGCCGATCACGACCAACGGCACGCCGTCGTCCTGATAGGCCATCGAGGCGTCGTAGATCGAGGTCTGCTTTCCGTCGGGGCCAAGCGTGTAGCCGCCTTCGACGCCGTCCAGCATCTCGTTCTTGATGCGGATGTTGGCGAAGGTGCCGCGCATCATGACCTCATGGTTGCCGCGGCGCGACCCGTAGCTGTTGAAGTCCTTCGGCGCGACCTGACGTTCGGTCAGGTACTGACCCGCGGGCGTCGTGGGCTTGAACGAGCCGGCCGGGCTGATGTGGTCGGTCGTGATCATGTCGCCCAGAAGCGCCAGGATGCGCGCGCCCGAGATGTCGCTGATCGTGCCCTTTTCCTTGGACATGCCGCGGAAGTAGGGCGGGTTCTGGATGTAGGTCGAGGTCGGCGGCCAGTCGTAGGTTTCCGACTCCGTCACCTTTACGCCCTGCCACTTCGCGTCGCCCTTGAAGACGTCGGCGTATTTCTTCTGGAACGCCTCGCGGGTGACGACCTCGTGGACCAGCTCGGCGATCTCCTTGTTCGAGGGCCAGATGTCCTTGAGGTAGACAGGCTCTCCGTCCTTGGACGTGCCGATCGGGTCGCAGGTCAGATCGACGTTCATGTCGCCCGCGATGGCATAGGCCACGACCAGCGGCGGCGAGGCGAGGTAGTTCGCGCGCACGTCCGGGCTGATCCGTCCTTCGAAGTTGCGGTTGCCCGACAGGACCGAGACCGCGACAAGGTCGCTGTCGCTGATCGCTTTCGAGATCTCGGGCTGCAGCGGGCCGGAGTTGCCGATACAGGTCGTGCAGCCATAGCCCACCAGGTTGAAGCCGAGCGCGTCCAGGTCTTCCTGCAGGCCCGCGGCCTCAAGGTACTCCGACACGACCTGCGAGCCGGGTGCGAGAGAGGTCTTGACCCAGGGTTTGCGCGTCAGTCCAAGCGCGCGCGCCTTGCGGGCAAGAAGACCCGCGCCGATCAGGACGTAGGGGTTCGACGTGTTGGTGCAGGAGGTGATCGAGGCGATCACCACAGAGCCGTCGCGCAGCTTGTAGTCCTCACCCTCGACCGCCGTACTCTTCAACACTTCGACGGGTGCTGTCAGCGTGTCTCCTTCCGAAGCCATGTCCTTGGCCGCTTCCGATGTGTCCACGCCACGAAAGTCGCTGACGACCTTGTAGAAGCTTTTTGCCGAAAGGTTCAGCGGCGTGTAGTCCTGCGGCCGCTTCGGACCGGAGATCGCGGGCACGATCTCTGCCATGTCGAGATGCAGCGTCGAGGAGTAGACCGGGGCGTAGTCCGCTCCGCGCCAGAAGCCGTTTTCCTTGGCATAGGCTTCGACCAATGCGATGCGGTCCTCGTCCCGGCCGGTCTGGCGCAGGTAGCGCAGCGTTTCCGCGTCGATCGGGAAAAAGCCGCAGGTGGCGCCGTATTCCGGCGCCATATTGGCGATCGTCGCACGGTCGGCAAGCGGCAGATGGTCAAGGCCCTCGCCGTAGAACTCGACGAACTTGCCCACGACACCGTGCTTGCGCAGCATGGCAACGACCTTGAGCACGAGGTCCGTGGCGGTGGTGCCCTCGACCAACTTGCCGGTCAGCTTGAAGCCCACGACTTCCGGGATCAGCATCGACACGGGCTGGCCCAGCATCGCGGCCTCGGCCTCGATCCCGCCGACGCCCCAGCCCAGCACGGCAAGGCCGTTGACCATGGTGGTGTGGCTGTCGGTGCCCACCAGCGTGTCGGGATAGGCGACCATCTGCCCGTTCTGGTCGGTGTCGGTCCAGACGGTCTGGGCCAGGTATTCAAGGTTGACCTGGTGGCAGATGCCGGTTCCGGGGGGAACGACGCGGAAGTTCTGGAAGGCGTTCTGACCCCACTTGAGGAAGACGTAACGCTCCATGTTGCGTTCGTATTCCAGGTCCACGTTCTTCTGGAAGGCGCGCGGATTGCCGAATTCGTCGATCATGACCGAGTGGTCGATCACGAGGTCGACCGGGTTCAGCGGGTTGATCTTCTGTGCGTCGCCGCCAAGCGCCTTGATCCCGTCGCGCATCGCGGCAAGGTCCACGACCGCGGGAACGCCGGTGAAGTCCTGCATCAGCACGCGCGCGGGACGATAGGCGATTTCACGCGGGTTCTGGCCGCCGTTCTTGCCCCAGTCCGAGAACGCCTTGATGTCGTCGACCGATACGGTGCGGCCGCCGTCTTCGAAGCGGAGCATGTTTTCCAGCACGACTTTCAGCGCTGCGGGCAGGCGCGAAAACTCGCCCAGACCCGCGGCCTCGGCGGCGGGAATCGAGTAGTAGTCGACCGACTTGCCGCCGGCGGTCAGCGTGCGGCGGGTCTTGGCGGTATCGGTTCCAGTAACGACGGTCATTTCGGACTCCCTTCTGCGGTCAGGGTGAGACTTCCAAGGCTAATGCCGCAACGGAAGTCGCGGATCAAGAGGGCAAGGCGTTTTTTGTATACCATTGTGCACAATTGTCGTTCTTTCACCCTTCAGAACGTGACTGACCAGCCCATCGCGCATCCTTGATTGGTCAAATTCGCATCACCAGCGTAACACGGAACAAATGGCTACGGACCTTGGAATGCGTCACCTTCTGCTTATCGCGTCTTGTCTTCATCTTGGATTCGCCGTGCCGACCGCCCTGGTCGCAGGCGAAAGCCCGGTCGTCGTCGAGCTTTATACGTCGCAGGGCTGTTCCTCGTGCCCGCCGGCGGACGCGCTGTTGAAGTCGATGGCCGGGCGAAATGATGTTCTGCCGCTCGCGCTGCACGTCGACTACTGGGACTACATCGGCTGGAAGGACACCTTCGGCCAGCCTGAGTTCGCCGCGCGCCAGCGCGCCTATGCCCACCACGCCGGCGCCCGCATGGTCTACACGCCCCAGATGATCGTCGGTGGAATGGACCACCTCGTCGGCACGCGGTCCGCAATGGTGGACAAGGCCATCAAGCGCCTGCGTTCGGTCCCCGATCCGGTCGCGCTGGTTCTGGATCGGGTCGGCACCAAGGTCACCCTGAACGCGACCGCCCTGGGCGAAGTGCCCGATCGGATGATGGTGCAACTCGTCAGGGTGAGTCCGGCCGAAACCGTCGATATCCACCGGGGCGAAAATGCGGGCCGGTCCATCACCTATTCGCACATCGTCCGTGACTGGATCCACGTGGGCGATTGGGACGGGCGCCGGCCTTTCACCCGGCATATTCAGGTTCCCGGCCCGGACCAGGTCGTCGTGATCGTGCAGGAACCCGGTCCGGGCCGGATTCTGGCTGCGGCGGTGTTGCGCTGAGTCGAGGCGGGTTCCGCCTGAATGCCGCTCAGTCTTCCTCTTCTGTCGACAGGCGTATGTCACCGGCCGCGGCAAGGTCGCGGATGGCGCCGACAAGCTCGGCCTGCGCGGCCTCGGCATCCTTTTCCTTGATCTTGCCGGCTGTGGCCATCTCTTCGCGCAGCGAGGCGGCCATGCGTTGCGACATTGCCGACAGGATGAAATCCGCCACCGGCTCCAGATCGTCGGCCGCACCCGCAAGCGCGCGCACCAACACCGCCTGGTCGACACCACGAACCGCTCTGGGGACGTCGCGCGCGTCAAGCCGCGCGGGAATATGGGCAAAGGTGAAGATCGACTTGCGCACAGCGGTGGCGAAATCGGTGTCCTGTTCCTCCAGCGCCTGAAGGACGGTGTCGCGGGTCGCGGCGGCAGACAGATTCAGCATCGCGCCGACACGTTCGTCGGGTGCGAAATCGAAGGCGCGCGCAGGCTGCTTTTCCAACTCTTGCATAAGTGACAGGCCGATCCGGTGCACCGCTTCGGGTGCAGCCGCAGCGGTTTGCGATACGGCATAGGCAAGCCTGCGTGCGCGTTCCCCCGGCAGCATCCCCAGCAGTTCCGCCGCGCGGGCGACTGGCAGTTTTGAGAGCATCACCGCGCCGACCTCCGGCGCTTCGCGTTCGAGAAGCGGCAGCAGCCGGTCTGGCGGCTGGTCCGCCAACCTGTCCCAGGGGTCGGCCCTCGCCGAGGCGCCCACCGTCCGGCGCAGCCGACTTGCCGCATTGGCCGAGATATGGCCGTCAAGCATGCCAAGCGCCCCTTCGATGCCACCGGGAAACGAAAGGCCGATCGATTCGATTCTCGAACAGAAATCCTCAACCACGGTTCGCAGGGTTTCACGGTCGATGGTTCTCATCCGGCCGATCTGTTCCGTCAGCGCCTCCTGCATGGGCTCGGAAAGCGCCTGGATCGGCGGTTGCGCGCCTTCGGACAAAAGCAGGCGGACGATCACGGCGGCCTTTTCCCTACCTGAAAGCCGAAGCTCGCCGGTGTTGCCCGCGGTTGCCACGCTCATGTTTTCCCTCCACTCCTTGGCAGAGGGAATGATTTCAAAGCGTCGTTAATCCGGAGTTATCGTCAGCTTGAAATGACGATGCAGCGTTGCGCCGACTCATCCCAGGCCATGCCCTCGGCACAGGTGACTTGGGCGCTGCGCTGGTCGTGGCTGCATCCTTCGGCCATCGCCAAGGCAGGCATCATCCCCGCGATCACGGCGAGGGCAGCGACAAATGTCCTTGTCTTCATGGTGTCCTCCTTCCGAATATCACGGATACTGCCAGCAGAAGGCGCGTCGTGGCAACGGGAACCGCCGGGGCGCCGGCGGTTCTCACGCGATCGTGTGCCGGGGATCAGGCGCCGAAGACGCGGGCAAAGATCGTGTCGACGTGCTTGGTATGGTAGCCAAGGTCGAACTTTTCCTCGATCTCGGCCGGCGACAGCGCCGCGGTGACTTCCGGGTCGGCCAGCAGTTCTTCCTTGAAGTCCTTGCCCTGTTCCCAGACCTTCATGGCGTTGCGCTGCACCAGCCGGTAGGCGTCCTCGCGGCTGACGCCAGCCTGCGTCAACGCCAGAAGCACACGCTGCGACATGACCAGGCCTTTGAACTTGTTCATGTTCTTCAGCATGTTTTCAGGGTAGACGACCAGCTTTTCGATCACACCCGCCAGGCGGTTCAACGCGAAGTCAAGCGTGACCGTCGCATCCGGCCCGATGCCGCGCTCGACCGAGGAGTGGGAAATGTCGCGCTCGTGCCAAAGGGCCACGTTTTCCATCGCGGGCACGACGGCCATGCGGACAAGACGGGCAAGGCCGGTCAGGTTCTCGGTCAGGACCGGGTTGCGCTTGTGTGGCATCGCGGAAGAACCCTTCTGACCGGGGGAGAAGTATTCCTCGGCCTCCAGGACCTCGGTCCGCTGCATGTGGCGGATCTCGATCGCGACGTTCTCGATCGACGACGCGATGACGCCCAGGGTGGCGAAGAACATCGCGTGGCGGTCGCGCGGGATCACCTGCGTCGAGATCGGTTCGGGACGCAGACCCAGCTTGGCGCAGACATGCTCTTCCACCGCGGGGTCGATGTTCGCGAAGGTGCCGACCGCGCCCGAGATCGCGCCGGTCGCGACTTCGTCGCGCGCGGCGGCAAGGCGGGCCTTGTTGCGGTCCATCTCGGCGTAGAAGCGTGCGAAGGTCAGACCCATCGTGGTCGGCTCGGCGTGTATGCCGTGGGACCGGCCGATACGCACGGTGTCCTTGTGTTCGAAGGCGCGCTTCTTGAGCGCGGCCAGAAGCTTGTCCAGATCGGCCAGCAGGATGTCCGCAGCGCGGACTAGCTGGATGTTGAACGTCGTGTCCAGGACGTCCGACGAGGTCATGCCCTGGTGGACGAAGCGCGCGTCATCGGATCCGATGTGTTCGGCCAGATGGGTCAGGAAGGCAATCACGTCGTGCTTGGTGACCGCCTCGATCTCGTCGATGCGGGCGACGTCGAACTCGACGTCCTTCGCGCGCCACACGGCCTCGGCATTGGCCTTCGGGATCACGCCCAGGGCGGCCTGGGCGTCACAGGCATGGGCCTCGATCTCGTACCAGATGCGGAATTTCGTTTCGGGCGACCAGATGGCGACCATTTCGGGGCGGGCGTAGCGGGGGATCATCGCGGCCTCTTGAATGTCCTGGCAATCGCGGCTCTCCTAGACCGCATGAGCCGGGGTGGCAATGGGCGAGGACGCATGAAACGGGCATTGATCGCGATTCTTCTTTTGACCGCGACCGACGCTTCCGCGCAGGAGGAGTGGATCCGCCTTCGCCATGGAGAGCTGAACAACGCGATCGTGGCCGAGCGGCTGCGATTGGAGGATGGGGCCGAGCAAAGCTTCGGCGAAGACGGCTTCACCCGACACGCGGCCGATGTGTCGCGGCGCGGATACTGGAAGATCGACGGCGACAAGCTGTGCACCGCCTGGCCGCCCGCCGGAGACTGGACCTGCTATCGCCTGTACCTCAGCGGCGATCGCAAGCGGCTGCGCTTCAAGGCCGACGACGGCAGCACCATGGTCGGCACCTACCTGGCCAGATGACGGTGTTGAGACTGGGCGATTTCGAGGGGCGCTGGCAGGTCGAACGGGACATCGTCGATCGCCGTGCCGATCTGCGCGGGCGTTTCGAGGGGACCGCGACTTTTGCGCCTGCGGGCGACCATCTGCGCTATTCGGAAGAGGGCTGTCTTGCCTTCGGTGCGTCCCCGCCGGTCAAGGCCGAGCGGCAATATCTCTGGTCCGAGCAGGACGGTCGCATCTTGGTCGCCTTCGCAGACGGGCGCCCGTTTCACGACTTTGCGCCCGATGATCCGGGCGCCTCGCACTTCTGTGCGCCGGACGATTATGTCGTGCGCTACGACTTCACGAACTGGCCCGACTGGAGTGCCGAGTGGACGGTTCGCGGCCCGCGCAAGGACTATACGATGACAAGCCGGTACTCTCCTGCTCCGCGCACCCCGTAGGACGGAAAAGGGCAGACCAGCCCTGGCCTGCCCTCGTTTCGTTCGGACCTTCGCGAAGGTCCGCCGACCGTCAGGCAAGACCCATGAGGCGTTCGTCGAACGGGTAGGTCGTCAGGTTTTCGTATCCCGTCTCGGTGATGAGCACCTGATCCTCGAGCTTGATGGAAAAGTCGCCGCCCTCGGGGCTGACCAGCGCCTCGACGCACATGACCATGCCGGGTTCCAGCACATAGTCGAACGCGCCGTCTACCCAGGCATCGGGGTACGACACCAGAGGCCACTCGTCGCAAAGCCCGACGCCGTGCATCTTGCAGCCGTATTTCTGCTTCTGGAACTGGTCGTCCAGCGTATGCCCGCCGAACGTCAGTTCCTTGAGCGAAACGCCCGGCTTGAGCATCTCCATGTTGGTCATGATGTGCTCGTGCGCGTGGCGCATCGCGTGGACCATCGAGTTCGTGGGCTTGGCATCGCCGACCCACCACGTGCGCGAGATGTCCACGCATATGCCGTAAGAGCCGATCAGGTCGGTGTCGAAGGCGACGATCTCGTTCGGCTGAATGATGCGGGGGCCGCATTCCTGGAACCAGGGATTGGTGCGCGGACCCGAGGCCAGCAGCCGGGTTTCGATCCATTCCCCGCCGCGCTTGATGTTTTCGGCGTGGAGCACGGCCCAGACATCGTCCTCGCTCATGTTGCCAAGGGGCACGCCCTCGCGGCAGGCGCGCTCCATCTCGGCCACGGCCATTTCACAGGCGTTGTGGGCGCAGCGCATGGCCAGGATTTCGTCCGGACCCTTGACCGCGCGTGTCTTCTCTGTCGCCTCTTCGCCTTCCATGATCTCAAAGCCCTGGGACTCCAGCGCCCGAAGCCCGTGCAGCATGATCTTGTCCACGCCAAGCCTCGGGTTCGCGCCCCCGTGCAACGCGATCAGATCCTTTACCTCGGCCGCGAAGCGGCGGGCGGCGTCGCCGGCCTTGTCGCCGCGGTCGAAGTAGAAGAAGTCGGCGCCCGAGCGCTGTTCGCGGACGAGCGGATTGAAAGCGGACAGGAACGGCGACTGCTTGTAGTCCCAGATCACCATGTAGCCGTCGGCGCAAAGCAGAAGCGCCCGGAACGGGTTATGGGTGTTCCACAGCTGCATGTTCGTGGAATCGGTGGCGTAGCGGATGTTCAGGGGATCGAACATCAGAAGCCCGCCCCAGCCGCGATCCACGATTGCCTTGGTCAGTCGCTTCCAGCGGTGTTCGCGCATCCGTTCCAGGTTCGGCAGGATCAGTCCCGCCGCCTGCCACTCACCGAAGGCCAGCTGGGTCGGGCCGATCTCGACCCGGTTGTTGTCGTTGGGTGTTCCGTCGCCCAGCTTGTCGCCCCGGTTGGGGTCGATCTTGCGACGATCAGAATAATGCGTGTCCATGGACGGCTCCTTGAAGGGTCGAGGCCAGCTTCTGCGGCTGGGCGGCTGCGGTCCTTTCCAATCGCGACACGACAATGACGGGTTTCAGCTGTTCTCTCCGCCGCCGCGCCTTGCTAGAGGAGGAAAAACGGAGGCACCCCATGTCCGCGATCGAGGAACAGTACGAAGCCTACCCATACCCCGAGCGCGACCCGCAGGAGGAAAGGAAGCGGCTGATCACCGGTTCGCCCTCCCATCCGCTTGAGATCGACCATTTCATCTGGGGCGGCGCGCGCGACTGGTCGCGCCCCTTGCGCGCGCTGGTCGCGGGCGGCGGCACGGGGGATGCGCTGATCCAGCTGGCGGCGGTGCTGACGGCTGCCGGCAAGCCCTATGAGATCACCTATGTCGACCTGTCCCGCGCGTCCCGAAAGATCGCCGAGGAACGCGCGGCGGTCCGCGGCCTCAGGGGCATCACCTACGTCACCGGCAGCCTTTTGGACGCCGCCGATCACGGGCGGTTCGACTACATCGATTGCTGCGGCGTGCTGCATCACCTGTCCGATCCGCAGGCGGGCTTCGACGCGCTTGGAGCTGCGCTTGCCCCTGACGGCGGCATGGGGATCATGGTCTACGCGCCCTACGGACGGTCTGGGGTCTATCCCTTGCAGGACGCCTTCGGCACGCTGACGTCCGGCATGACACCCGAGGCGCGGCTGAAGCTTGCCCGCGCCGTCTATGCACGTCTGCCCGAAGGCCATCCCTTTCGGCGCAATCCGCATCTGGTGGATCACAACCAGGGCGACGCCGGGTTCTATGACCTGCTCCTGCATTCGCAGGACCGGCCGTTTGCCATCGACGAGCTCCTTGCGTGTATGGAAAGGGCGGGCCTGTCCTTTGCCGGCGCGCCGATGGCGGCGCTTTACGATCCCGCGCGCTTCCTTCCCGAAGGCGCGACATTGCCGGAGGGGCTGGGGCAGGCCGAACGCATGGCGCTGGCCGAAAAACTTGACGGGACGCTCAAGACGCACGTCGTCTATGCCGTTCCGAAGGGCCGCAGGCTGATCCCGGCTGGCGCCGATCCCGGTTCAGTGCCCCACCTCAAGGGCGTTTCGGGGGCCGACCTTGGCCGCCAGGTGGAACGCAAGGGCGAAATCATCGTGACGCGTAGCGCCAGCCGGATCACCGTGAAGCTGGATCGGGCCGCTGCACCTTTGCTGGCGCTTGCCGATGGCCGCCGCAACCTGGCCGAGATCGCCCGGGCGCGCGGTCTGGATCCCCTTGCGTTCAACGCCTTGTGGAAGCCGGTTGAGCGCAGGCTGACTGCGCAAGGGCTGATGCTTTACTCTCATTTGCTCAGAACTTGACCGGACCATCCGGGAAACCAGCCCTCTGCCGTCGAGACGGTGGTGCCGGGCCTTGGTTGGTCGCACCACTCATAGGCGGTCAGTACCGAATTTCGAAGCCTTGGGTGACTGAATCGGGATCGGCAGGTTCCGTCCAGACGTCGGTAACCCGTGCCGCGCCGGGGCCATCGGACATCGCGAGGACCATTTCCTTAACGTCGTCCTCCGGCCCGGCCAGACAAGCTTCGACCGAGCCGTCCTCGCGGTTGCGGACCCATCCGCGGATCCCGCGCGACCCCGCGACCGCTTTGGTCCAGGCCCGATAGGCCACTCCCTGAACCCGGCCTGTCACGCGGACCTGCACTGCCATTTCGTGCATGGCGTCCCCTCCAGACCACAAGTCTAGCACAGTCCCGGCCTTGACCGTAGCCCTTGCCGATCGCACTCTCGCCGCGGCAGCCAAGGTCATCGGGGGCGCAATGAACTTCGTCAGGACCGATCGGGAACTGGAAACGCCGCTGATCGATGCGGAGCTGGCGCGGCGGGGTGGGCTTGTGCTTCTTCCCGATGGCGTTGCAGAGGACAAATTGGCCGATGAAGTGGCCGAGGCAGATGTCCTGCTGATGTGCTACACGCCCGTGACCGCCCGCGTGATCGGCGCGGCCAGGCGGCTGAAGGCGATCGTGAAATATGGCGTCGGCATCGACGCGATCGACATGGCGGCGGCGATGGAACGCGGCATCCCCGTGGTCAACATTCCCGAATACGCCGAGGATACGGTCGCCGAAGGCGCGTTTGCCATGATGATTGCGCTGGCGAAAAAGCTGATCCCGCTTGACCGGCAGATGCAGGCCGAAGGCTGGGCATGGCCGACCGCGCGCTGGATGGGACAGGACATTGCCGGCAAGACCGTTGGAATCGTCGGGCTTGGCCGCATCGGGCGAAGTTTCGCAAGGATGGCGGGGCAGGGGTTCCGCGCGCGCGTCATCGCCTATAATCCCGGCATGCCGGCCGCGGACATGGCCGCGCTTGGTGTCGAGAAGATCGATGACCTGCATGACCTGCTGGCACAATCGGATTTCGTCTCGCTCCACTGCACTCTGAATGACACGACGCGCCACATCATCGGGGCGGTCGAGCTTGCGGCGATGAAGCCCACAGCCTTCCTCATCAACTCATCCCGCGGCGCGCTGGTGGACGAAGCCGCGCTTGTCGCGGCCCTGACGCAGGGCCGTATCGCGGGGGCGGGGCTGGACGTCTTTTCCGCCGAGCCGCTCAGCACAGGCGGACACCTGATGAGCCCGCTGTTCAGCCTGCCCAACGTGCTGATGCTGCCGCACCTCACCTTCTATACCGCCGAGGCGATGGAGCGGCTGGAACGCGAGACGATCGAGCGTTGCGACGAGGCGCTTTCGGGCCGGCCGGTTTTGGTCAAATCCCATGATCCGCGCCTGCGGGCACAGACGCGCGGCGTGCGCTTCGAATAAGCTGTGCCGCCGCCCCCGTGCGGGTCGCGCGTGTATCCCCGCGCCATGGGCCGGGCGATGCCGCCTTGACGGTCGCAAGTCGTGGGGTCAAGTCTGATTGATACGCCCCTCTGGGCCGGAGCCGTGCAGTGCTGCAGTTCAGCCCGCTGACCAATCGACTGAGACGATTGCTGCATCGGCCCCAACCGGAGTTTTTCGACAGGGCGACCGAAAGCTGGGAGGTGGCGCCCGCCTGCGAGATCGATTTTCCCGCCGCGGTGATGCTGCCAGGGCAATTGGAGCGCATCAGGCGCACCGAATTCGGCAGTCTCGACGTCGTCAGGGCGATGCTTCTGGGCGACCTGGACCCGCGCATCGGGCCAACATTGGCCTATCGGTTCCGTGACGTCGATTGCGTGGATGGTGTCGTCTATAGTGGCGGGGCCGAGTTTCATCTTCGCGCACGCAGGACTCGCGTTCCAGCCTACCGCCGGCCAGTCGTTTCCATTTCGGGATCAATGTACGAGTCCTGGCTGGGAAACCGCTGGTTTGGAAACTGGCTCACAGACGATTGCGATACCTACCAACTGGCTGCAGAGGTCGGGCGTCCCGTCACGACCGCCACCGAGTTAAGCGGACATGTGGCGCGATATGAAGTGCTCCACGGCATGACGCCACATAGGATCGGTGATGCGCATTTCACCGAACTCGTGCTTTTCGACAACATGCAAAACAACGAAGGCCGCATCGCCCGTGCGGCGGCGCGCCGGGCGCAGCTTGTAGGCGGTCTCGACACTGAGCCAGGTCCTGGCGTCTTCCTGCTGCGTGGCCAGACCGGCGACCGGCGCCTGCTCCTGAATGAGCTGGCGCTGGCCGAGCATCTGGAGCGGCGCCATGGGTTCCGCGTCATGTCGCCCGCCGATGAAACGGTGGACGATCTGATTGCAGTCTGCGCGCGGGCTCGGATCGTGGTGGGGGTCGAAGGCAGCCAATTGACCCATGCGCTTGTGGCCATGCCGAAAGGGGGGGCGCTTTTGACGATTCAGCCGCCCGAACGCGTCACGGCGGCGCTCAAGCTGGTTTGCGACCGCATGGAGCTGCGCTTTGGCGCTGTGATCGCCGAAGGCGGAGTCGATACGTTCAGCGTGGATGTGGAAGAGGTCGAGCGGACGCTGGACCTACTGGCCTGACCGACGTCGGCGACGCGGGATCACGCCGCGGCCGCTTGACGTCGTTCTTTGACGGCCCCCCAGCCCGATCCGACATCAAACGGAACCGGGCAGGCGGAGTGCTCAATGCTCCCCATTGACCGTAAGCAAAATCCCAAGCATATGCCGGGCCCATGACCGAGCTTGCACAGATCCGCAATTTCTCCATCGTGGCGCATATCGACCACGGCAAATCCACGCTGGCGGATCGGCTGATCCAGATGACCGGCACAGTGGCCGATCGGGACATGAAGGCCCAGCTTCTTGACGCGATGGATATCGAGCGCGAGCGCGGCATCACCATCAAGGCCAACACGGTCCGGATCGACTATCGCGCCAAGGATGGCAAGGACTATGTCCTGAACCTGATCGATACGCCGGGCCACGTGGACTTCGGCTACGAGGTTTCACGCTCGATGCGCGCGGTCGAGGGATCGCTGCTGGTCGTCGACGCGACGCAGGGGGTGGAGGCGCAGACGCTTGCCAACGTCTACCAGGCCATCGATGCGAACCACGACATCGTGCCGGTGCTGAACAAGATCGATTTGCCCGCCGCCGATGTCGCCGCCGTCAAGCACGAGATCGAGGACGTCATCGGCATCGACGCGCAGGACGCCATTCCGATTTCCGCCAAGACCGGCCTTGGCATTCCCGAAGTGCTCGAAGCCATCGTCACGCGCCTGCCCGCGCCCAAAGGCGACCCTGACGCTCCCTTGAAGGCGATGCTGGTGGACAGCTGGTATGACGCGTACCTTGGCGTCGTCGTGATGATCCGCGTCATGGACGGAGTCATCCGCAGGGGCGACCGCATCAAGATGATGCAGACCGGGGCGATCTACGGCATCGACAAGCTGGCCGTGCTGAAGCCCAAGATGACGGATATCCCGGAGCTTGGACCGGGTGAGATCGGCGTCTTCACCGCCTCGATCAAGCAGGTCCGCGACACCCGCGTGGGCGACACGATCACGCACGAACGCAAGGGCTGCGAAAAGGCGCTTCCGGGATTCAAGCCGGCGCAGCCCGTGGTGTTCTGCGGTCTCTTCCCCGTCGACGCCGCCGACTTCGAGGCGCTTCGCGACGCGATCGAGAAACTTGCCCTGAACGACGCGAGCTTCAGCTACGAGATGGAGACATCGGCTGCGCTTGGCTTCGGTTTCCGCATGGGCTTCCTGGGCCTTCTGCATCTTGAGGTCGTCCGCGACCGGCTGGAACGCGAATACGATCTGGACCTGATCACCACCGCGCCTTCGGTGGTCTTCAAGCTCCACATGCGCGACGGCGAGGTGCGCGACCTGCACAACCCCGCCGACATGCCCGATCTGACCTATGTGGACCACATCCAGGAACCGCGGATCAAGGCCACGATCATGGTCCCCGACGACTACCTGGGCGATGTGCTGAAGCTCTGCCAGGACCGCCGCGGCATCCAGATGGACCTGACCTATGCCGGTTCCCGCGCCATGGTGGTCTACGACCTGCCGCTGGCCGAGGTCGTCTTCGACTTCTACGACCGGCTGAAATCCGTCACCAAGGGCTACGCGAGCTTCGACTACCAGATGCTCGAATACCGTGAGGACAACCTGGTCAAGATGTCGATCCTGGTGAATGACGAGCCTGTCGATGCGCTGTCCATCATGGTGCACCGAGACCGCGCGGAATCCCGTGGCCGGGTGATGTGCGAAAAGCTCAAGGACCTGATCCCCAGGCACATGTTCAAGATCCCGGTCCAGGCCGCCATCGGCGGCCGCGTCATCGCCCGCGAAACCATTGCGGCGCTGCGCAAGGACGTGACGGCCAAGTGCTACGGCGGCGACGCCACCCGGAAACGGAAGCTCTTGGACAAGCAGAAGGCCGGCAAGAAGAAGATGCGCCAGTTCGGCAAGGTCGAGATCCCGCAGGAAGCGTTTATCAACGCGCTCAAGATGGATTCCTGAGCGCGGGCGCAACGGTACCAACCCGTACCGCGTTCCAAACCGTCCGGTCGCCGGGTTTTCTCGACCGATCGCCGGCGTCCGTCAGGTGTTGGCGGCGGCCCTCGCGACGATGCGCTGGAACCGGGCCCGCAGGTGCGGCGTTTTCCTTTCGTGAAACCGAAAGGAGGTTCGCATGCCTGCCCCTCTTCGAACGATCATGGTCGCCTTGTGGGTGACCTGCCTCGCAGGTGCCGTCCTGACCGCTTTCTTCAGCTATGGCTGGTACGGCTGGGTGCCATTCGCCATTTCGGGTGCGATTGGGGTGATCGTCGGCGTTCCCGCCGGAATCTGGACCGCACGCCAGATCAAGCGCGATGACCCGAACTGGCCGCGCCGCAAGCGGAAGAATCCTTGAAACAGTCTCAAACAAGGGTTCCGCCACCCAAGAGTTGACGTGGATTTTCGTAGCCCTTGGCCTTGCCAAGCTGGTTGATCGACCGCATGCCAATTGAACACGGGCGCTTCACTGGCAGGCTCGGTGCCGAAGCCTGCCAATTATCACGATTTCGTGTTAGGCTCACTGCCGGGTGGATCCCAGGGATCGGCCTGCAATTCCGTGGGCCGGGTAAGTGTGGTTCCGCCTGGGAGGGACCAGCACATGGCGCAATACATCATCACCGGCTGCTATTCGCCTGCCGCAATGAAAGGCATGATCGCCAATCCCAGCGACCGCGAACAGGCGACCGGCGCCCTGATCGCAGCGTCGGGCGGGAAGATGGAGAGCTTCTTCCTGACGACCGGAGAGACGGATTTCATCATCCGCGTGACCACCGACAACATCGTCAAGATGCTTGCCGCCCTGATCGCGGCCGGGGCGTCCGGCGCGGTTTCAAGCCTGAAGACCGTTCAGTGCTTCACCTCGGCGGAATTCCTTTCGGCGCAGAAGGAAGCCGGCGCCATCGCTGCAAAGTACAGCGCGCCGAACTGATCAAAGCCCTTGGGCGGCGGCGAACCGCATCAGAACAGGCCGTCGCCGCCCTCCTGGTCCTCGACCACCTGATCGGCCAGGACCGCGCCGCCTGCGCCGACCACGACGGCGCCACAGCCGGAAAGCGCACTCAGCATCACCATCATCAAGATCAAACGCATCGGTGCCATGGGGTCCTCCTTTGCGCACAGCTTGGCAGAAGCTTGCACCGAAGGGAACAAGCGCACGGCGGATCCCGTGAAGTGACCCCATCCGCAAATGACACGCGCCGTGCTATGATGGGCAGAGCTTACAGGAGGTGTCGATGACCAGGCTGCTGCTTGCCGCTCTGATCGGTGCCGGACTAATCTGGGCCTATACCGTGATAAACCCTTCGGCGCGGACCAGCGTGGGCCTGCCGCAAGCCGGGGGCGGGGTTCTGAGCGGGCCGCCCGCGCGCGGAATGGCGCAGGGGATCGGAAACCTTGCAAGCCGGGTGCTTCCCTAGCCTCGCTATGGGTTCATCGCTTTCGCGGGCACACTGCCAGGTGTTGCCCTTGTCGGCCCCGCGCAACACATGCGCCGGGGGGAAATTTACCGAATGTTAACCAGTTCCGCGGAGCCTGCATCCATGTTCAGACTAGGTCCATTCATGCGTGGCATACTGCTCCTGATTTCATTATGCGGCTGCGGCGCCTCTCCGGCGCCGCAATTTTTTGGCGCCGAGCGTCACGAGATTCGGTTGGAAGGGATCGACTTCGCGGTCTTCCGCAAGGGTAACCGGGCCGAAGTCGTGCGGTTGGGATATCTCGGCCGCAGCGAACGCGACCCCGTGCCCCGTTTGATGGAGCAGGCGATCGCGCTGACCACTGGCTGCAAGCCAGCACCCGGATCCAAGGAAACGGGCGTGCCGGGCGACACGGGCGAGGCGCGCTTTACCCTTGATTGCGGCTGATGATCCAGATCAAGGCAAAGGCAGGACGCGCGGATCAGTTTGGCGGCGGAAACGCGTGCGAGTTTGTAGGGATATCCCATGCTACGCCTGTTCTTCATCATCTATACCTTGGCAGCCACGGTTCTGGCCGGGTCCGCGATCGTTGCCGTTCTGACGATGGAAATGCCCGGTTATCGGCCCATCATCGTCGCCGCCGCGCTGGGCGCCATCGCGGCCGTTCCGTTGGCCTATGGAGTCGCGCGCCGGCTGATTGCCGCATAGACGACGGAAATGCGCGTCCCACGCGTTTCATGAGCGAATGAGCGTTGGAGGTTACCATGAGACCGGCGGGCTACAGCAGGGTGCAGATCGCCCTGCATTGGGCAGTACTTGTACTGCTTCTTCCCCAGTACCTGTTCGAAGACGGCATCAAAGGCGCGTGGCGCGCCTATCGCCGCGGGCAGGAGGCCGGATTTGATCCGACGGTTCCGATGCATGTCTTCGGTGGGCTGGCGATCCTTCTGATCGTCGCCTGGCGGATCGCGATCAGGATGCGGCGCGGCGCGCCCGCTCTTCCGCCGGGCGGCAAACCCGTCCTGGACCGCTTCGCCGGCCTGACGCATCTGGCCCTTTACGCCTTGCTGCTGGCGCTGCCGATCACGGGCGCGGCGGCATGGTTCGGCGGACTGACCGAACTGGGCGAAGTCCACGAGGTGCTGAAGACAGCGCTTCTGATCCTGTCAGGCCTGCACGTCCTGGCGGCAGTCTACCACCAGTTCGTGCTGCGCGACGGCCTGATGGAGCGCATGAAGCGTCCGGCGGGCTGAAGTCAGTCCAGAAAGGCGCGTAGGGCCGCTTCGAATTCGCGCGGGCGGTCGGCGTGCAGCCAATGGCCCGCGCCGGGTAGTTTCGCCTGCTTTGCGGCCGGGAACAGCCGCTTGATCTTGGCGCGATGCTCGGGCTGGACATAGTCGGACAGGGCGCCTGCAAGGAACAGCACCGGCCCTTCGTAGCGCCCGTCCGTACCCGGCCAGCCGGTGATCTTGTCCATCTCGGATTCAAGAACGTCCAGGTTCAGCCGCCAGCGCGGCGGATTGGACTTCAGGTCCAGCGATTGCAGCAGGAAGGCGCGCACGCCCGGATCTTCGATCGTGCCAGCCAGGTGCCTGTCCGCCTCGGACCTGCTGTCGAGCCCCGCAAGGTCAAGCGAACGCATCGCCGCGATCAGGTGGTTTTGAGAATGGCCATAGGCCACGGGCGCGATGTCGGCCACCACAAGGCGGTTGACCTTGTCAGGATGGGTCAGAGCCAGCTGCATCGCCGCCTTGCCGCCCATTGAGTGTCCGACGACGTCGACCGGCCCCTCGATCGCATCAACCACCTGGGCAAGGTCTTCCGCCAGATCGGCATATGAATGCGTGGGATACCAAGGGCTGTCGGCGTGATTGCGCATGTCCACCGTCACGACCTGCCGGTCGGACGACAGGCGCCGCGCGATCGCGCCCCAGTTTCGGGCCGAACCGAAAAGGCCATGGACGATCAGGACGGTGGGTAGTGCGCTTCGGGCGCCGTGTGTGGATGTGTTCAGCATAGCCCTTCCTATCGTGCCTGCCGCCGGCCCGCCAGAGCGTTGCCGAGGGGCGGATCCGGGTCTAGAATCGAAGCCGCAGGAGACATTGATGGACGGCGCTTCGGTACAGCAAATGGCGGATCGGGTCGCCGAGCTCATGTCGAACAGACTGGGCATCCGTGGGCGCACCCTTGCGGACAAGCTGCGACGAGGGGGGCGAAGACTTCCGCGCCGCGTTCGAAAGCAGGCCGAGTATCTGAGCCGCGCGGTCGATGAGGCCGCAAACCCGGCGTTACTCGCGCGGATGGACCAAGAGCGCGTGGCCGCTGCCTTCGATGCCTGCTTGCGCCATCTTCAGCCGATCGGGGCAGGGCAAAGGTGGTATAACCGGCTGATGGACTTCGCGGCGCAGCTGGCCTTCGTCATCCTCGTGACGGGCTTGCTGGTGTTGGCGACGCTGGTGTGGCGGGGCTACCTTTGACGGCAGGTTCCAGCGCGTCGCGGAACACCAGTGTCACCGTGACGAAACTGACGTAAAGCAACAGGTACCACGAACCGATCTTGGCATAGCTGACCCCCTGCAAGGGGGACTGGCCCGCGTACAGCCATGTGCCGGTCATCGTGCCGACATTTTCGGCAAGCCACAGGAACAGGCTGGTCAGAAAGGCGGCCAGAGGAAGGGGCATCCAGTATTGGCGCATGCCGATCGTGAACCAGACGCGGGTCCTGGCAAAGATCATCACCGTCGCCGCGAACAGAACGACCCGCGCGTCGGGCAGGTAGTGGTGGGCGAAGAAGTTGACGTAGATCGCGCCGGCCAGAAGGAGCGTGACAGAAAACCTGGGATAGGGCGAAAATTGCATCTCGAAGATGCGAATGACCCGCGCAATGTAGCTGCCGACTGCGGCGTACATGAAGCCCGAAAAAAGCGGGACGCCCATAACCTTCAGGACGCCCGGTTCGGGGTACGCCCAGGATCCTGCGCCGACCTTGAACCACTCCATCGCCGTTCCGGTCAGGTGAAAGAGCAGGATCACCTTGGCCTCGCGCGGCGTTTCCAGCCGGAACGCGAGGAACAGCACCTGGGTCAGCACCGCGAAGATGAACAGGGCGTCGTAGCGCTGAATGGGCCAATCGGCCTGCCAGAGCGTCCGCGTCAGCAAAAGGGCCACGAGTAGCAGGCCGCCGAACAGGCAGGCCCAACCCTGCTTGAGGATGAAAAGGACCACATCCGCCGCCCAGTGCGGGAGGCGGGCGCGGGTGGCATCGCCTAGGGCGCGTTCGATCTGGCGGGTGGTCCGGTGCTGGCTCATGCGCCAAGGTTGATCATCTGATCGCAACCATGAACAGCCCTTGCCATTGTCGACAGGCAATCTGCCGCGCATTTTTTTCCGCTTTGTTGCGGAGCCGCGGCCAAGGCGCTACCACGGCCGACGGGCGGTTCCAGCGGACAGCAGGCTTGCCACGGCACGCCGCGGCAGGCGCTGGGAACGCCTTCCGGAACGGACAATCAAAAGGAAGTAACGAGGGTGAAGAGCATTCCGAAGAAACGCCTGGATCTGTCCCGGTTCAGGGCAGATGCCGCGCGCGAAACCCGGCCTGTCCGGTTGCAAACGGCAGCCATTCCCGCGGTGCGCCCGGCACCCCGCGGGCTTGGCGTGTTTCCGAAGTAGCGGCTTCTGCGGCCCCTGACGGGTTGCTTCGCCGCTCCAGCGCAACGAAAAAGGGGCGCCCCGCAGGGCGCCCCTTCAAGTCTGTTCCCGGACATTCAGAGCGTCGGGTAAAGCGGGAAGCGTGCGCAAAGCGCCTCAACCTCGCCGCGGACCTTGTCCTCGACCGCACCGTTGCCTTCATCGCCGTTGGCGGCCAGGCCGTCCACGACTTCGACGATCCAGCGGGCGATCTGGCGGAATTCCTCCTCGCCGAAGCCGCGGGTGGTGCCGGCGGGCGCGCCAAGGCGGATGCCCGAGGTCACGAAGGGCTTTTCGGGATCGAACGGCACGCCGTTCTTGTTGCAGGTGATGTGGGCGCGGCCAAGCGCTGCCTCGGCGGCCTTGCCGGTCACCTTCTTCGGGCGCAGGTCGGCCAGGCACAGGTGGTTGTCGGTGCCGCCCGACACGATGTCGATGCCGCCCTTCATCAGTTCGTCCGCCATCGCGGAGGCGTTCTTCTTGACCTGCGCGGCATAGGCCTTGAACTCGGGGCGCAGCGCCTCGCCGAAGGCGACGGCCTTGGCTGCGATGACGTGCATCAGCGGGCCGCCCTGCAGGCCGGGGAACACGGCCGAGTTGATCTTCTTCGCGATGTCTTCGTCGTTGCACAGGATCATGCCGCCGCGCGGACCGCGGAGCGACTTGTGCGTGGTCGTGGTCACGACATGGGCGTGCGGCAGCGGCGATGCATGGACGCCGCCTGCAACCAGACCAGCGATGTGCGCCATGTCGACGTGCAGATAGGCGCCGATTTCATCCGCGATCGCGCGGAACGCGGCCCAGTCCCATTCGCGGCTGTAGGCGGTGCCGCCGGCCAGGATCAGCTTCGGGCGATGTTCCAGTGCCTTGGTACGGACATCTTCCATGTCCAGGCGCTGGTCCTGCTGGCGCACACCATAGGAGATGACGTTGAACCACTTGCCCGACATGTTCACCGGCGAGCCGTGGGTCAGGTGACCGCCGGAGTTCAGGTCGAGACCCATGAAGGTGTCGCCCGGCTGCAGAAGCGCGAGGAACACCGCCTGGTTCATCTGCGAACCGGAGTTCGGCTGGACGTTCGCGAACTTGCAGCCGAACAGTTCCTTGGCGCGCTCGATCGCCAGCGTTTCGGCCACGTCCACGAACTGGCAGCCACCGTAGTATCGCTTGCCGGGGTAGCCTTCGGCGTACTTGTTCGTCAGCACCGAGCCCTGCGCTTCAAGCACGGCGAGCGAGACGATATTTTCCGAGGCGATCAGCTCAATCTCGTCGCGCTGACGGCCGAGTTCGTTGCGGATCGAGCCAAAGAGCTCGGGGTCGCGGCTGGCGAGGCTTTCAGTGAAAAATCCATCGTCACGGTGCGGGGCGTTCATTGGCGTCTCCTCATGATCTAAGGTTGACCGCTCTTTAGCCGAGGGGCGGGACTTGGAAAAGTTTGAATCCGACCTGTTTCGGTGCGAGGGCGAAACTCTGTTTCCTATACGAAACTTTTCTGACCGGCGGCGGAGTATTGCCGTTCTCTGCGTCGGCGCAGGTCTTGGACCCGCGTGTGGCGCCAGACGACCCCATCATGGCCCGCCAGCCCGATAGGGCTTGTGCTTTGGCTTGGCTGCATGGATCAATGCAGCGGGCAGTCACAGTGGGGGTCGCCGCTTGCCAGAGGTCAAAGTGTCCATTCCGATCACGTTTCTGGCAAGCGACGCCGACGTTGCGCAGGCGGCGCTCTCGCGGCTGGTGGGACGTTACGGCAACGTGCCGGTCGATGAAGCGAAGGTCATCGTCGCGCTTGGCGGCGACGGCTTCATGCTTCACACGCTGCACGCCATGCAGGGCAAGACCGCACCCGTCTACGGGATGAACTGCGGCACCATCGGCTTCCTGATGAACGAATACAGCGAAGACGGGCTGGAAGAGCGCTTGAACCTGGCCGAGGAAGAGGTGATCAACCCTCTGGCGATGCGCGCCGAGGCCGAGGACGGGCGGGTCTTCGAGGCGCTTGCCATCAACGAGGTGTCGCTACTCAGGGCCGGCCCGCAGGCGGCGAAGCTGAAGATCACGGTCGACGGCAAGGTTCGGCTTGAGGAACTGGTCTGCGACGGCGCGCTGGTCTGCACGCCTGCCGGCTCGACGGCCTACAACTATTCCGCACACGGGCCAATCCTGCCCATCGGGGCAGAGGTTCTGGCGCTGACCGCGATGGCCGCGTTTCGCCCCCGGCGCTGGCGCGGCGCATTGCTGCCCAAAGGATCGACGGTGCGCATCGACGTGCTGGACGGCTACAAGCGGCCGGTGATGGCCGATGCCGACAGCCGGGTCTCCGTTCGCAACGTGCGCTCCGTCGAAATCCGGTCGGAACCGCGGGTGCGGCACCGCATCCTGTTCGACCCGGGCCACGGGCTTGAGGAGCGCCTGACCCGCGAACAGTTTGTCTGACCGCGCAACCAGTCTAGCGGTCATTGATGCGCGTTGCCCCCGGCGACCGGCCGACCGGTTGCCGGGGCGGCTTCACGGCCCTTAGCGGCGCGGATACCCCAAGGTTTTCAGGGCCTGGGTGATCTCGTCAAGGATTGCCGGATCGTCGATCGTGGCGGGCATCTTGTAGTCCTCGCCATCGGCGATCTTCACCATGGTTCCGCGCAGGATCTTGCCCGACCGGGTCTTGGGAAGACGGTCCACGACGGTCGCCAGCTTGAAGGCCGCGACGGGGCCGATCTGGTCGCGCACACGGGCGACACACTCCTTGACCACCTCTTCATGCGGGCGGTTCGACCCCTTGTTGAGGCAGAGGAAACCCATCGGAAGCTGGCCCTTGAGCTCGTCCGCAACGCCGATGACCGCGCATTCGGCGACATCGTCATGCCCGGCCAGAACCTCTTCCATCGCTCCTGTCGACAGACGGTGACCCGCGACGTTGATCACGTCGTCGGTGCGCGCCATGATGTAGAGATAGCCATCCTCGTCGATGTAGCCCGCGTCGCCCGTCTCGTAATAGCCGGGGAAGTGGTTCAGGTAGGACTTGCGGAACCGCTCTTCCGCGTTCCAGAGCGTCGGCAGCGTGCCCGGCGGCAGGGGCAGCTTTACCGCGATGGCGCCCAGCGTTCCGGCGGGCACGGGATGGCCGCCTTCGTCCAGAACCTGAACGTCGTAGCCCGGCATCGGCACCGAGGGGGAGCCGATCTTGACCGGCAATTCCTCGATCCCAAGCGGATTCGCGGCGATGGCCCAACCGGTTTCAGTCTGCCACCAGTGGTCGACCACGGGAACGCCAAGGTGGCGCTGCGCCCACTGGATCGTGTCGGGGTCCGCCCGTTCACCCGCAAGGTACAAGGCCTGAAGGCCCTTGATGTTGTAGTCACCGATCAGTTCGCCCTTGGGATCCTCGCGCTTGATGGCACGTAGCGCCGTGGGGGCGGTGAAGAAGGATTTGACCTTGTGGTTCTGGATCACGCGCCAGAAGGTGCCCGCGTCCGGAGTGCCGACGGGTTTTCCCTCGAACACGATCGTGGTGCAGCCCGCAATCAGCGGCGCGTAACAGATGTAGCTGTGGCCGACGACCCAACCCACGTCCGAGGCCGCCCAGAACACGTCGCCCGCCGCGACGTTGTAGACAGCCTTCATCGACCAGTTCAGCGCGACCAGGTGACCGGCCGTCGGCCTGACCACCCCTTTGGGCGCACCCGTGGTGCCAGAGGTATAAAGGATATAGGCCGGGTGATTGCCTTCGACGGGAACGCATTCGGCCGGCTCCACGCCATACTGGAACGAGTGCCAGGCGAAATCGCGCCCGTCGATCAGCTTTGCGACTTCCTGTTCCCGCTGAAGGATCACGGTGAAATCGGGCTTGTGGGCCGCCTGCTCGATCGCGGCGTCCAGAAGCGGCTTGTAGTGGACGACCCGGCCGGGTTCGAGCCCGCAGGACGCCGCGATGATGGCCTTGGGCTTGGCGTCGTCGATGCGCACCGCCAGTTCGTTCGCAGCGAAGCCGCCGAAGACGACCGAATGGATCGCGCCCAGGCGGGCGCAGGCCAGCATGGCTTCAAGCGCCTCGGGCACCATCGGCATGTAGATGATGACGCGGTCGCCCTTCTGGACGCCCTTCGCCCGCAGCGCCCCGGCAAGCGACGCGACGCGGTCGCGCAGTTCGCGGTAGGTGATCCCCTTGGTCGAATGGGTGATCGGGCTGTCGTGGATGATGGCAAGCTGTTCGCCGCGACCCGACTCGACGTGGCGATCGACCGCGTTCCAGCAGGTGTTGACCTTCGCGTCCGAAAACCATTCGTAGATCGGAGCCCGATCGGCAAAAAGCGCCTTGCTAGGCTTCTGGTCCCAATCGATCGCCTCGGCCGCCTCCATCCAGAAGGCCTCCGGATCGGATTTCCAGCGCGCGTAGGTTTCCTGGTAGCTCACGGGGGTCGCCTCCTCCTAGATGCCCGGCTCGACCGGGCCGCAAAATGCTTACTTCTCGCTTGCGCCTCTCACAAGAATGTTGCGCAAATTTTGCACCTGCAGAAACTTGGCGCGACAGTGAGTCACGTTTCGCGCTAACGGTCGATGTCGGGGCAACGCGCGCCGCGACCTTGCCCATGCAGCGGCCTCGGGGCAATGTCGGCGCCGCAAGGATCCGGGGGGAAAGATGATTCCGGTCAGAGGATATTCAGGGGCTCGCGTCGCGGTGCTGGGACTGGGCCGGTCGGGGTTGGCCACGGCGCGGGCGCTTGCGGCTGGCGGGGCCGAGGCGCTGTTGTGGGATGACAGCCCCGAGGCGCGCGCCAAGGCCGAGGCTGAGGGCTTCACACTGTTCGATCTGACGCGCGGCAATGCCTGGGATGATGTCGCCGCGCTGATCGTGTCGCCGGGCATTCCCCACCTTTACCCGGAACCCAATCGGCTGATCGCCCGCGCGGTGGCGGCGGGCGTGCCGGTGGACAACGACATCGGCCTATTCTTCCGCTCGTTCGCGACGCCCGACTGGGACGAGATGGACACGACGCCGCGCGTGGTCGCGGTGACGGGCTCGAACGGCAAGTCAACGACAACCGCGCTGATCCATCACATCCTTCGCGTCGCCGGGCGGCCCACGCAGATGGCGGGCAACATCGGCCGCGGCGTCCTTGATATCGAGCCGCCCTCGGATGGCGAGGTGGTGGTGCTTGAGCTGTCGTCCTACCAGATCGAGCTTGCCCGCGCCCTTACGCCCGACATCGGTGTCTTCACGAACCTTTCGCCAGATCACTTGGACCGGCACGGCGGAATGGGCGGCTACTTCGCGGCCAAGCGCCGTCTGTTCACCGAAGGCGCCCCCGACCGCGCGGTCATCGGCGTCGACGAAATCGAAGGCCGGTTCCTGGCGAACCAGATCGCGCAAGGCCCCACCGACGACCGCCTGATCCGGATATCCTCGGGGCAGAAGCTTGACGGCCCGGGATGGCTTGTCTTCGCGCGCAAGGGTTTCCTGACCGAGTGGCGCAAAGGTCGGCAGGTCGCGTCGATCGACCTGCGCGACATTGCCGGGTTGCCTGGCGCGCACAACCATCAGAACGCCTGCGCAGCCTATGCAGCCGCGCGCGGTCTTGGCCTTGCGCCGCGGCTGGTCGAGGACGCGCTGCGCAGCTTCCAAGGCTTGCCGCACCGGTCTCAGGTCGTCGGCGAACGGGACGGTGTGCGTTTCGTCAACGATAGCAAGGCGACGAATGCCGACAGCGCCGCGAAGGCCCTCCAGGCGTTCGACCGCGTCCGCTGGATCGCGGGCGGGCTGGGCAAGGACGGGGGGATCGCCGGCCTTGCCCCGTACTTCGGATCGGTGACCAAGGCCTACCTGATCGGCCATTCGGCCCGAGACTTCGCGCTGCAGTTGGGCGATGTCCCGCACGAGATATGCGAGACGATGGAACGCGCCGTCGCGCGCGCGGCGGAAGAGGCAGAGTCCGGAGACACCGTCCTTCTGGCGCCTGCCGCGGCGAGCTTCGACCAGTACAAGGACTTTGAAAAGCGGGGCGAGGATTTCACCGACCGCGTCCGGGCGCTGATCGGGGGATAGTGTGCGGGCCATCATGCCGGATGCGGGCGTCACGGTAGCGATCACGAAATCGCATCGGCTTGCCAGCGCGGTTGACTTCCCTCGCATCACCGCTATGCACGTTCCTCGTGCAATGCGCCGCGGAGTAAAACGATGAACATGATGAGCACGGTGATCAAGCCGATGCACCCCGAGGGGCGCAAGTTCGTGGCGGCCTTCGCCGTTGCGACCATCGTGCTTTGGCTGATCTGGGAACCCCTGGGCTGGATCGGGTTGGTTCTGACGATCTGGTGCTACTACTTCTTTCGCGATCCCGTCCGGGTCGTTCCGCTGAACGAGGGGCTGGTGATCAGCCCCGCCGATGGCGTGGTGTCGCTGATCGAACCGGCCGTGCCGCCTGCGGAACTTGGCATGCCAGCGACCCCGTTGACGCGGGTGTCGGTCTTCATGAATGTCTTCAACTGCCATGTGAACCGCACTCCGGTGCCGGGAACTGTGGGCGCCGTCGCCTACCGCCCGGGCAAGTTCCTGAACGCATCGCTGGACAAGGCCAGCGAAGACAACGAGCGGATGAGCCTGAAGATCGACATGGAGGATGGCCGCTCGCTTGCCGTCGTGCAAATCGCGGGGCTGGTGGCCCGGCGGATCGTCTGTTTCGTCGAAAAGGGGCGTCGGCTGGATGTCGGTGAAAGGTTCGGCCTGATCCGCTTCGGATCCCGGGTCGATGTCTATCTTCCCGAAGGGGTCGAGCCGCTGGTCGGGCTTGGGCAGACCATGGTCGCCGGCGAAACCATCATCGCCGATCTGGCTGGCGGCATTCGCGCCAGCGGACAGCGCCGGGACTGATCCGATGGCGCGCGCCCCCCGATCGCAAAAGACGGAACTGCCGTTCTTCCAGCTTTTTCCCAATCTGGTGACCTTGGCCGCCATCTGCGCGGGCCTGACGGCGATCCGCTTTGCGTTCCAGGGGCGGATCGAGTTCGCCGTCTGGCTCATCGTTCTGGCGGGTGTTCTTGACGCGATCGATGGGCGGCTTGCCCGCGCGCTCAAAAGCGAAAGCGATCTTGGGGCCGAACTTGATTCCCTGGCCGATTTCCTGAACTTCGGCGTTGCACCTGCTCTCACCCTTTACGCCTGGACCTTGGCGGAACCCCGTGGGGCGGGCTGGATCGCGGTTCTGATCTACGCGATTTGCTGTGTGATGCGGCTTGCTCGGTTCAACGTCGGGATCAAGTCGCCTGATGGCGGGGACAAGGGGTTCTTCACGGGCGTTCCAGCGCCCGCAGGCGCGCTTCTGGTGCTGTTCCCGATCTTCGCCACGAAGTCGGTCGAAGGCTGGCCCGTGATCCCGCGAGAGGCGATCAGCTTCTACATGATCCTTGTCGGCGGACTGATGATCAGCCGCCTGCCCACCTTTTCGCTGAAGACCGTCAAGGTCAGGGCCGACCACGCGCGCTATATCCTTGTGGCTGTCGTGGCGGCGCTGGCGGCGCTTGTGACTTACCCATGGGTCACGCTGTTCGTGGCGGACATCCTTTACATGCTGGGCCTGGTCGTCGCCTTCGTCCAGTGGCGGCGCAACCGCAACGTGCCGAAGGGCTAGTCTGGCGATTGCGCTAACGGCCGAGGCCGCCTAACCTGTCGCCAGGCAGGGAGGTGGACATGAATACGGTCAACTGGGGCGTGCTCGGCGCCGCGAAGTTCGCGCGGGAACACATGGCGCGCGCGATTCACGAAGCCGAGGGCGCAAGGCTTTTCGCTCTTGCCACGAGGGACGACACCAAGGCCGACGCGTTTCGTGCATTCAGCCCAGACCTGAAGATCCATCGGGACTACGACGCGCTTCTGGCGGACCCGGATGTGGATGCGGTCTACATTCCCCTTCCCAATCATCTGCATGTCGAATGGACGCTGAAGGCGCTGGAAGCGGGCAAGCATGTCCTGACAGAAAAGCCCATCGCCATGGAGGTGGCCGAGATCGACACGCTGATCGCGCTGCGCGACAGTACGGGGCTTTTCGCCACCGAGGCCTACATGATCGTTCATCATCCCCAGTGGCGGCGCGCGCGCGATCTGCTTGAGGAGGGGGCGATCGGCCGCGTCCTTCATGCCGATGCAGCCTTCAGCTACGACAACCGGGCCGATCCGGGCAACATCCGCAACCGCCCCGAAACCGGCGGCGGTTCGATCCCGGACATCGGGGTCTACGCCTATGGTTCGGTCCGCTGGGCAACCGGGGCAGAGCCGGTCGCTGTCCGCTCGCGCATCCGCCGCGAAAACGGTGTCGACACCTTCGCGCAGGTGCTGGCCGACATGGAGGGGCCTGCGGGGCGCTTTACCTATTCCGCGATGACCTCGATGCGGCTGCCTGCCCGGCAAGAGGTGGTGTTCCAGGGCGAAAGGGGCCTGATCCGGCTGACCGCGCCGTTCAACGCCGGGCTTTTCGGCGAGGCACAGGTCCATATGCTGCGCCCGGGCAAGCCCGATCACGTCGAACGCTTTCCGGGCGCCCGACAGTATCGGAACCAGGTCGAAGCTTTCGGGCGCCACATTCGTGAAGGCGCGCCCTATCCCTGGTCGCTGGAGGACGCACGAGGAACGCAAGCGATGATCGACATGGTTCTTGCCAGCGAAATCCCCTTCCTTGAGTGAGATGGATCAAAGTGCCACCCTTGGGAGTTCGGTAACATCACGCCGGACTGCAATGGGAGGATGTGTCGATGAAGCCTGTCAGGACCATGATCGTGATCGCCGACGATGCGCTCGCGCGCTTCGTTCTGAATGAAGGCCTGGGCAAGGGTCTAAGCGAAAGCGCAGTCGTGTCGGCCCATCAGTTCGCCGAAGACCAGGTCGGGTATGGCGACCGTCCCGGACGGTCTTCTGCAGGGCCGGGGGGCACGGCGAAACACGGGTTTGCCCCCCACCAGTCCGCGGATGAGGAGGGGCGTGCCAGATTTGCGCGTCGCGTCGCGGAGGCGCTGGAACAGGAATGGCAGGGCCTCAACCCGGACCGGCTGATCCTGGTGGCCGCGCCCAAGATGCTGGGGTCGCTGCGCAAGGAGATCGGAACAGTCCGGCGCGCGTCGCTTTCGGCGGAACTGCCGAAGGACCTGGTCAAGGTTCCGCTGATCGAGCTTGAAGCGCATCTGGGCGTCGTTCTTGCGCTCTAGGCGTCTGGAATGCGCTTGGCAGTGTAATGGCCGATCACGCGCTCGCGTCCCGGTGTCGGCCAGCGTTGAATGTGCCGTATGCTCTGCTAATGTCGCCGCATGACCAGACCCGCCGTTGTTATCCATCTCCCGATTGGCTGCCTGTTGGGGCAGGAACACATCGCGCCGTACTTCCACAAGTTGCGCGATGGCCTTTCGGAGCGGAAGATTCGCGTTGAAATCGAAGCGCTTGACCGCGATGGGCTGCTGCGCCGCATCGACGGCGACAAGGATTTCCACATCGTCAACCATGGCAATTTCAGGCACCCGCGCGCGCTGAACACGGCGTCCGCCTACATCGCGCCGTTCTGGTATCTGGATCCCGAAGGCGTGCGCCTTCAGTCCTCGATCGGGGAAAGGACCTTCGATCCCGCAGCAATCGACCCCGCGAAGGCGCAGAATTTCTTCGCAGCGCTGCGACGCAGGCGGGTGAGTGAGCGGGTATCCAGATACCCGCAGGCAGAGGGAACAGAGGAGTTCCCGAAGGGCGCGATCGCCGTATTCTTGCAGAACGGCGCGGCCGATGCCGGGGCCTTTTTCGGTCGCCGCGAGATGATCGATGCGCTTCTGTCCCGCCACGATACCTCGCCCATCCTGATAAAGCCGCACCCCCGCGACGACGGCGAAGACACGGCCGAACTCCTCGCTGTGGCAGCGCGCGATCCACGTGTGCGCGTGACGCACGCCAACATTCACGACATCCTGTCATCTGCGCGGGTGACGGTGATGCTGAATTCCGCTGTCGGGCTGGAAAGCATGATGCACCGCGTGCCGGTCGTGCTGTGCGGTCCCTCGGACTTCCACCACTCGGCGGTGACGGTCCGCGATGCCTTCGATCTGGATGCGGGGCTTGCCAAGGCGCGGCTCTGGCCGTGGCACTACGCGGCGTTTCTGTACTGGTTCCTCAAGGTGAACTGCGTGAATGCCGGCGCGCCGGACATGATCGACGACGTGCTGAACCGGATCGCGGCAACCGGCTATGACGTGAATCGGCTCTATCCGCAGCAACAACGGTCGCCTGCGAACTGACGCAGGTCGACCACAAGCGACACCTTGCCTTGCAGACTGAAGATGGTCTTGGCGGGAGAGTTGTCCATGAATGTTCTTCGGGTCTTTTGTCCTGCACTCTTGTTTGCCTGCTTTTCCGTTTCGCCAGCATTTTCCGAGGCGCCGCGGTGCGGGATGTCAGCAGAAGAAGTCTACGCGCGAGCGGCACCTTCTGTTGTCGAGGTCTTTTCCCTGACGATCGCCAGATTCCGCGTCGCCGATCGCGTGCTGCCGAGCTTCGGATCGGGCTTCTACCTTGCGGATGGCATGGTCGCGACAAACCAGCATGTCGTCGCAGACGCCCAGACCGTGATCGTCCATGACGAACAGGGTGCCTGAAATGCCGACGTCGTAGGCGCGGACATCATTACCCATGTTGATGGCATCCGGGTCGACGACCTTGACGCCACGCTTGCAATGGTCAGGCTCCTGAAGGTCGGACAGACGTAAGCGGTGACCTGGCTGCGCAACGGCGAGCGCATGGAAAAACCGGTAACCCTGCCGCAGCGGCCGATCCTTCCCGCGGACCTGGAGCGATACCGCAACCACCAGGGCGGCAGGTACGCATTCCTGCCGCCGTGTCCTGCGATCGGATCCTTGGGCTATTCCTCCATGGCCTCAAGCTCGTCGATCATTCCGGCGATCATGGACAGGCCCTTGTCCCAGAACTTCGGGTCTGTTGCATCAAGCCCGAATGGCGCCAGAAGCTGTTTGTGGTGCTTGGAGCCGCCCGCCTTGAGCATGTCGAAATACTTGGACTGGAAGTCAGGAAGCCCCTCTTCGTAGACCGCATAAAGCGCGTTCACCAGTCCATCGCCAAAGGCGTAGGCATAAACGTAGAAGGGCGAATGGACGAAGTGCGGGATGTAGGCCCAGAAGGTCTGGTACCCGTCCATGAACTCGAACGCGTCGCCAAGGCTTTCGCCCTGCACACTCATCCAAAGCGCGCCGATGTCCTCAGGTGTCAGTTCGCCTTCGCGTCGGGCGGCGTGCAGCTTACATTCGAAGTCGTAGAACGCGATCTGGCGCACGACCGTGTTGATCATGTCCTCGACCTTGCCCGCCAGCAGGACCTTGCGTTCGTTCTTGGTCTTCGCCTGCGCTAGAAGCTTGCGGAAGGTCAGCATTTCCCCGAACACGCTGGCGGTTTCGGCAACCGTCAGCGGCGTGGAGGCCAGCATTTCCCCCTGCGGCGCGGCCAGGACCTGGTGGACGCCGTGCCCAAGTTCGTGCGCCAGGGTCATGACGTCGCGCGGCTTGCCCAGGTAGTTGAGCATGACATAGGGGTGCACTTCGGTGACGGTTGGATGCGCGAAGGCACCTGGCGCCTTGCCGGGCTTCACGGCCGCGTCGATCCAGCCGCGATCGAAGAAGGGCTCCGCCAGCCTGGCCATTTCGGGGTCGAAGCCCGCGTAGGCGGACATCACCGTTTCACGGGCCTCGTTCCAGCAGACGGTCTTCTTTTCCTCGATCGGCAGCGGCGCGTTGCGGTCCCAGACCTGCAGCTTGTCCAGGCCCATCCATTTCGCCTTGAGCCGATAGTAGCGGTGCGACAGCTTGGGATAGGCCGCCACGACGGCGTTGCGAAGGGCCTCGACCACCTCGGGCTCGACGTCGTTCGACAAGTGTCGGGCGAACTGCGCCGAGGGCATCTTGCGCCAGCGGTCCTCGATTTCCTTTTCCTTGGCCAAGGTGTTGTGGACGCGGGCGAAAAGCTTGACGTTCTGGCTGAAGACCGCAGCCAAGGCCCGCGCGCCGGCCTCGCGCCGGGGGCGCTCCTGCTCGGAGAGAAGGTTCAGGGTCGCCTCGAGGCTCAGGGGCTCCTCCTCGCCCTCGGGCGTGAAGGTGAGCCCTGCCAGCGTCTCGTCGAAGAGCTTGTTCCAGGCCGATGCACCGACCGTGGATTGGTCGTGGAGGAAGCGTTCCAGTTCGTCGGACAACTGGTGGGGCTTCATCGCCCGCATACGGTCGAAAACGGGCTTGTAGCGCGCGACGTCCGGCGAGGCGGCGAAGACCTCGGCGTAGCGCGCATCCTCGATCCGGTTGAACTCGAGCGAGAAGAAGACGAGCGGCGTCGTCATGTCAGTGACGCGGTCCTGGCAATCCGACATGAACTTGGCGCGGGCGCCGTCGACCGTGTTCTGGTAGTAGCGCAATCCCGCGAAGGACATGATGCGCCCGGCCACGGCCTCGATCCGTTCGTAGCGCCGGATGCAGTCCAGCATCGCCGCGCCGTCAAGCGTCGCAAGCTTGCCCTGATAGTCGGCGGCAAAGCTTGAGCAGGCACCCTCCAGCCATTCAAGATCGCGCTTCAACTCCGGCGCGTCGGGCGCGGTGTAAAGATCGCTCAGGTCCCATTCCGGCAGATCGCCAAGACCCCCGGCAGCGGCGTTGGCATCGTGGACGGGGCGGGGCAGGCGGATCGGCATGGAGATCTCCTTCATTCGTCGTCCCGACAATGGTCATGGCGGCAGCGCAAGGCAAGGGCGGGCGGCGCAAAAGCATGGTCCCGGTTGCAGGTGGCCATCCGCCGCCATAGTGTGGCGCCGCTCAGGAACGAGGAAGATCACCATGACCTATGGCGTCGGGCTATTGCTGAAAGAGGGCATGGTTCTGTTGTCCGACACCCGGACCAACGCGGGGATCGATCACATCTCCTCCTACCGCAAGATGTTCCACTTTTCCGTGCCCGGTGAGCGGGTCATCACCATCCTGACGGCCGGCAGCCTTTCGACAAGCCAGGCCACCATCGCGCGCTTGCAGGAAGCGGTCGAAGACCCCGAGGCGTCGCCGGAAAGCTCGATCCTTCTCGCGCCCTCGTTGCTCAAGGTCGCAGAGATCGTCGGCGCCACGCTTTGGTCCGTGCGTGAGGGCATGGAAAAGCGCCTGCACACCAATGGCACCTTCGGACAGGCGACGATGATCGTGGCGGGCCAGCGGCGCGGGGGCGTGATGCGCATGTTCCTTGTCTACCCCGAGGGCAACTTCATCGAGGCGACCGAGGATACGCCGTTTCTACAGATCGGAGAGCACAAGTACGGCAAGCCGATTCTCGACCGGATCGTGCGACCGGATACCTCTTTGGCGGACGGGCAGAAAGCGGTGCTTCTGTCGATGGATTCGACGCTGCGGTCAAACCTGTCGGTCGGGATGCCGCTGGATATGGCGGTCATCGAGCGCGATGCCTGCCAGGTCGCGCGCGAGCGTCGGATCGAGGCGGGGGACGAGGATTTTCGCGCCATGAGCGAGGCTTGGTCCGCGGCCCTGCGCGAGGGCTTCAGGAAGATCGGCATCCTGAAATGATCCGGTGGGATCAGTCTCCCGTTTGGTCGAAGAGCGCGATGGTGCGCTCCATGAAGCGATCGCGCACCTCGGGCAGCTCCAGCAGCAGTTCGTGTTCCGCCCCGTCGAAAAGATCAAGCTGACCGTTGGGCCAGCGCGACATCAATTCGTCCACGGCGATGGGGTCGACGATTCGCTCATGCGTGCCAAGACCTGCATAGCAGGGGACATCGGGCGCCGCTCGTGACCGCAGACGCCGTGTTTCGACCAGCGCTTCATTCAGCCAGTGCAGGGACGGTCCGCCCAGTCCCAGCTCGGGATGCGCCGCGATCTGAGCCCTGGCAAAGTTCCACATCGCGCGGTCGCGCGTCAGGAAGTTGTTCTCGAACGCGGCGTCGGCGACATAGGTCGCGGCCGAGGTTCCGGGCGCGTAGCGATGGCCCTGCCGCATCGTCCGTGCCGCCGATGACAGGAACCAGGCCGTCGGCCGCAGCACGGGGTGGATACGTATCCCCCACATCGGCGCCGAAAACGAGGCGGCGCGCACTGGCAGTCCCGAATGAAGGGCCCTGAGCCCGATGCAGCCGCCCATCGAATGGCCCATGACGAACATCGGCCCCGAAACCTCAAGCGCCCGCGCCGAGGTCACGACCGCCGCCACATCGCTCTGATAATCCACGAAATCATGGACATGACCGCTCATCGGATCAGCGATGACGCGGTCGGAGAGGCCCTGTCCGCGCCAGTCGACCGCCAGGCAGGCGTAACCGGCATTGATCAGATGCGAAATCGCAGGGCCGTATTTCTCGATGTACTCCGTACGGCCGGGAAAGATCAGGACCGTCCCCTTGGTACCGGTCGGCCAGAAAGCCAGCCGCAGCCTGACGCCGTCATGCGCCTCTGTCCAGAAGGCACGCACGCCGTCCGGCGCACGTGCGATGTCCGCGAAGAAGGGCGCCTGTGAATGCATCAGGACAGGACAGAGCCCAGCTGCATCGCCATCCCCATGTCGCCGTCCACGGCAAGCCTTCCGGTCATGAAGGCGGCGGTCGGGTTGACGTCGCCTGACAAAAGCCCCTCGAAGGTCTCGCGCGTCGCGCTCAGCGTCACATCCGCTTCCTCGTCTCCGATCCGCGCGCCGGAGCCGTCCAGCATGATCGCGCCTTCGCCCTCGATCACGAACTTCGCCACACCGGGGAACCCGCCGCTGAGCCGCCCGTTCAAGGCCTCGACCGCCGCTGTAAGAACCTCGCTCATCCGATCCTCCAAATGTGAGCGCCAGGCCTCTCGATTTCCGGCGCGCTTCGGTTACACTGACCTTATGCGCAATCTTTTCCGATATCTCAAACCCGTCGCTGCGGTGATCGCGATTCATATGATGGCTGTCGGCGCGGCAATGGCGCAGGACGCGGATCTGGATCGCCTCTATGCCGAACTGGCCGATCCGGAAAACGAAAACTGGCAGCGCACCCAGGCGGATATCTTGCGGGAATGGTCCAGGTCCGGGTCGCCGTCGATGGATCTGCTGCTTCAGCGCGGGCAGGACGCGATCGAGTCGGGCGACTTTCAGGGCGCGATCGAACACCTGACCGCGCTGGTCGATCAGGCCCCGGACTTCGCCGAGGGCTGGAACGCCCGTGCCACGGCCTATTTCCACGCGGGCTATCTGGGCCCCTCGATCGTGGACATCCAGCACACGCTTGCATTGAACCCGCATCACTTCGGCGCGCTCGCGGGGCTGGGAATGATCATGCAGGCCAGCGGAAAGCCAGAGGCGGCCCTGCGCGCGTTCACGGCCTCTCTTGCTATACATCCGCATCAGGACGCGCTAAGGCACGCCGTGGATGAACTGGAGCGGGAAAGCCTGGGCACCAGGCTTTAGGAGTGGCGCCATGAACGCGCAGACGAGGATCGCGGCGGTCCTCGGGCCGACCAACACCGGCAAGACGCATTATGCCATCGACAGGATGCTTGCGCATCGGACGGGTGTGATCGGCCTGCCGCTGCGCCTGCTCGCGCGTGAGGTCTATGACCGCATCGTCGCGCTACGCGGTCCGTCGGTCGTGGCGTTGGTGACCGGAGAGGAGCGGATCGTTCCCGATCGGACCCAGTACTGGGTCTGCACGACCGAAGCGATGCCGCAGGACATCGGGGCCGACTTTGTCGCGGTGGACGAAATCCAGCTCTGCGCCGATCTCGAGCGGGGGCACATCTTCACCGACCGGCTCCTGCGTGCGCGCGGCCTTCACGAAACGCTGTTTCTCGGTTCGGAAACGATGCGCCCCGCCATTTCCCAGATGGTGCCCAAGGCCCAGTTCCTGCGTCGGGAACGTTTTTCGACGCTAAGCTACACAGGTTCGAAAAAGATAAGCCGATTGCCCGCACGTTCGGCAATCGTCAGCTTTTCTGTTGAAAATCTGTATGCCATCGCCGAACTGATCCGGCGCCAGAAGGGCGGTTGCGCGGTCGTGATGGGCGCGCTTTCGCCGCGCACCCGCAACTCGCAGGTTGCGCTTTATCAGAACGGCGACGTCGACTACATCGTCGCGACCGATGCCATCGGGATGGGGCTGAACCTCGACATCACGCATGTCGCCTTTTCGGCCACGTCCAAGTTCGACGGCCGCCGGATGCGTTCGCTTTTCCCGCACGAACTGGGCCAGATCGCCGGCCGCGCCGGCCGCTACATGCAGCCTGGCACCTTCGGCGTCACGGGCGAGGCCTCGCCCTTCGATGACGATCTGGTGGACGCGCTGGAAAACCACCGCTTCCGTCCCATCGACCGGCTTCAGTGGCGCAATGCCGAGCTTGATTTCGGTTCGACCGACCGTCTGATCGCGTCGCTCGAAGCCGCGCCTGACAACCAGTGGCTTGTCCGCGGCAGGGATGCCGATGACTTGCGGGCGCTCAAGGCGTTGGCGGAAATCCCCGACATTCGGGGCAGGGTGCGCGGGCCGCGGGACGTGAAGCTCTTGTGGGACGTGTGCCGCATCCCCGATTTCCGCTCGATTTCCTCGGGCGAACATGTGTCGCTGCTGGACCGCATATTCGGCTTCCTGCAGGATCATGGCCATGTTCCCTCCGACTGGCTTGCTCAGCAGGTTGCGCGGATCGATCGCACGCCTGGCGACATTGACGCGTTGTCGAAACGGTTGGCCTATATCCGCACATGGACATACATTGCGCAGCGCGCGGGCTGGGTTGATGATGAATCCCATTGGCGCGGCGAAACGCGCGCTGTAGAAGACCGCCTGTCGGACGCGTTGCACAACGCGTTGACGCAAAGATTTGTGGATCGGCGGACCAGCGTCCTGCTTCGCCGGCTCAAGCAGAAGGAGAGCCTTGTGGCCGAGGTGAACGACAAGGGTGAGGTAGCGGTCGAGGGGGAATTCGTCGGCCGACTGGAGGGGTTCCGCTTCCGTCAGGATGCCTCTGCCACGCCGGATCAGGCTAAGACGCTGCGCCAGGCGGCCTACGAGTCGCTGCGCCCCGAATTCCATCTGCGCGCGGACCGTTTCTACAACGCCCCCGACACCGAACTCGACTTCACCGAGCAGGGTGGGTTGATGTGGGGTTCAAATGCCGTGGGAAAGCTGGTCAAGGGGGCCGATCCCCTGAAACCGCAAGTCGAGGCCTTTGTCGACGAAGAGGCGGGCTTTGATGTCGGCGAGAAGGTCCGCCGTCGTCTTCAGCATTTCATCGACCGCAAGGTCGCCACGCTTTTCGAGCCGCTTATGAACATGCAGCGCGACGAAACGCTGACCGGGCTCGCGCGTGGGTTCGCCTTCCGGCTGATCGAGAACCTGGGCGTGCTTCCGCGCGAGGGCGTGGCGGAAGAGGTCAAGGCGCTGGATCAGGATGCGCGCGGCGCGCTGCGCAAGCATGGCGTGCGGTTCGGCCAGTACACGATCTTCCAGGCGGCGCTGCTGAAGCCCGCTCCGACGCGGCTGCGTCTTGTGCTTTCGTCTCTCGCCCAAGGGCTTGACGAGTTTCCCGAAAGCCCGCCGCCGGGGCTGGTCACCATTCCGAACCTGCCGGATGTTCCCAAGGACTATTACACCCTGTCGGGCTACCACCCGGCCGGGTCGCGCGCGATCCGCATCGACATGCTGGAAAGGCTCGCCGATCTCTTGCGCGGCCAGGACAGCCGGGCGGGCTTCGAGGCGACCGCAGATATGCTGTCGATCACCGGCATGACGCTTGAGCAGTTTGCCGACCTCATGTCCGGGCTTGGCTACAAGGGCGAGCGGGGCGAGCGTGAGAAGGTGAAGACCGAGGTCGCCGCGCCATCCGACGGCGAGACCGGCAATCCGATCCCCGAGGAACAGGCCGCCATGCAGACGGTGACCGAATCCGAGGTGTTCTATACCTTTACCTGGGCGCCGAAGCCACGCGCGCCGCGCCAGCCGCGGCCCGAAGCCAAGGAGGGCCGTGGTGCTCGGCCTGAACGGCAGGTCAAGCGCGATGGTGAGCGTGGCGAACGGTCCGAGCGGGGCGGCAAGCCCGGCAAGGGCAAGCCGCAAGGACGTCGCGACAAGGACGCGAAGCGTGACGACAAGCCCCGCAACTTCGAGGCGCGGCCGCAAAAGAAGGACCGGATCGATCCGGACAATCCCTTCGCCGCTGCGCTGATGGGCCTGCGCGACAAGATCTGACGCGATGGCGGAGGCCAATGCGCGCATTCGCCTGGACAAATGGCTATGGCAGGCCCGGTTCTTCAAGAGCCGGACCCTTGCTGCCGGGCGCGTATGTGCCGGCGCCGTGCGGGTGAACGGTGAACGGGCATCGAAACCCGCGCACCCCATTGCCGCTGGGGATGTGCTGACCTTTGCCCAGGGCGGCGCCGTCCGGGTCGTACGGGTGCTTGCCATCGGGGCGCGACGCGGCCCCGCGGCGGAAGCCCGTCTGCTTTACGACGATCTGGATGCCCCGGCTGCGCACGGCGAAGACGCCGGGCAGGAATGATTTCCCGCCAGCGTCGCGCAACTGCGAAGGACAGACTTTCCGGTGCCGCCGGTCTTGAATGATCCGCGGCGTGGGGCTAGGTAGCGACTGCAATCCAAGCCTCGGGGTCCGCCCATGACCTATGTCGTGACCGACAACTGTATCGCCTGCAAATACACCGACTGCGTCGAAGTCTGTCCTGTGGACTGCTTCTACGAAGGCGAGAACATGCTGGTCATCCACCCTGACGAATGCATCGACTGTGGCGTCTGCGAACCGGAATGCCCGGCCGACGCGATCCGGCCCGATACCGAGCCCGACATGGAAGAGTGGGTCGAGTTCAACCGCAAGTATTCCGAGATGTGGCCGGTGATCACGCAACGCAAGGATCCTCTGCCCGAGGCGGAAGAGCGCGACGGCGAAGCCGACAAGCGCAGCAAGTATTTCTCGGAAGCGGCTGGCAGCGGGGACTGATCTCCCCGAATCGTTCCATTGATTCGGTGGACGGAATCGCCAAAATGCGACATTATGCATGTCGCATTCGAACTATGATCGGGGGCGCCCCCCTTTTTTCGGGGGCGGTTTTCTGTTATATTGCTGTCACAAAGAACGAGGATGCCCAAAGCCTCCGCAGAGATGTGAACTGCGGCGGCTTTCGATCCGCTGTCGCTCTGCCCAGTCCGAAATCCTGTTTCGGAGAGGTTTTTTTCGCTCAACGCGGATCCTTTGCGAGGAAGAACTGAATGACCAAGACCAAGAAGACCGATTTTCGGCCCGATGACTTTGTGGTCTATCCCGCCCATGGCGTGGGCAAGATCATGTCGATCGAAGAGCAGGAAATTGCCGGCCTGAAGCTCGAACTGTTCGTCATCTCGTTCGAGAAGGACAAGATGACGCTGCGTGTGCCCACGCACAAGGCAACCGAAATCGGCATGCGTCAGCTTTCGACCCCCGACGTGGTCAGCAAGGCGCTTGAAACGCTGAAGGGCAAGGCCAAGGTCAAGCGCGCCATGTGGTCGCGCCGCGCCCAGGAATACGAACAGAAGATCAACTCGGGCGATCTTCTGTCCATCGCGGAAGTGGTGCGCGACTTGCACCGCACCGATGATCAGCGCGAACAGTCCTATTCCGAACGTCAGCTTTACGAAGCTGCGCTTGAGCGACTGACCCGCGAAGTCGCGGCCGTGTCCGGCGTGGACGAGGCGGGCGCGCAAAAGAAGGTCGACGACGTCCTTCTGTCGCGCGCGGCCTGACCACACCAGGATCAAAGATACCTTTCGAACGCGGCCTTTCGGGGCCGCGTTTTCATTCTTCGTCGACGTGGCCTTGTTCCGCTTCGCGGTCCTCGGACTTGCGTTCTGACGACTTGGGTTCACGCGCCTTCGCGAATTGCGCCATCAAGGTCGCCTCAAGATCCCGGTTCAGCGCCTTTGCCCGTGCGACATATTCCGGGTTGCGCTCGTTCGGTACACCGGGCTTCCACAGCGTAGCAAGGTCGCGCACCGCCTCTCGGTCGAGCTTGTAGAACAACGCCTGAAGCTCGTGCGCTTCGTAGTCGGATAGACCCATGTTCTCAAGAACATAGCGGCCCATCCTCAGGCTCGAGTCGAAGTGTTCCCGGACGATGTCATTCGCCCCTGCACGATAAAGCTCATAGACGTTTTCCCTGTCGCGCGCGCGGGCGATGATGTGAAGGTCGGGGCGCTGACGTCTTGCGTAGCGGACGATCTGGATGTTGGCAGAGGGGTCGTCCATGCAGGCGACCAGTACCCGCGCCTCTGTCAGACCGGCGGCCTTGAGCAACTCTGGCCGGGTCGGATCGCCGACATAGCCCTTGAACCCGAAATGCCGCAACAACTGTACGGTTTTCAGATCGTGGTCGATGACCGTGGTCTTAAAACCCGAATTCGTAACCATGCGGTTGACGACCTGACCGTAGCGGCCGACCCCGGCTATGATGATGGGCTGTTGATCGTCGATCTCGTCGTCCTTGACCGGCGCTGTGTCATCGCCCAGCTTGCGCGCCAGCACATCGTGCAGGATGAAGAAAAGCGGCGTGACCAACATGGACATCGCGATGACCAGCAGCAGGGTCTGGGCCAGTTCGGTGCCGATGATGCGCTGCTTCAGCGTGAAGGCCACCAGGACGAAGCCGAATTCACCTGCTTGGGCAAGGCCCAGCGTGAACAGCCACTTGTTCCGGCCCTTCATCTTGAAAACCAGTGCCAGCACGAACAGGACCGCCCCCTTGACCAGCACCAGCGCAAGGGTCATGCCCATGATGGTCAATGGCCGGTCGAACAGGACGCCAAAGTCGATTCCGGCCCCAACCGTGATGAAGAAAAGCCCCAGCAGCAGCCCCTTGAAGGGTGCCACGTCGCTTTCCAGTTCGTGCCGGAACTCGGAGTTGGCAAGCACGACGCCGGCGAGGAAGGTGCCGAGCGCGGGTGACAGTCCGACCAAAAGCATGAGCGAGGCAATCGACACGACGATCATCAGCGCGAAGGCGGTGTGAATTTCCCGCAGCCGGGCGCCATGAACGAAGCGGTACATCGGCCGGACCAGATAGTGCCCGCCCGCGACCGTCGCCACGACCGCCCCGAACGTGACAAGCGTGACACCCCAACCCGGCAGGCTTTCGATCAGGCTTTGCGCGGCGTGGCCCGCTCCGTCTTCGGCATGCGCGATCGCACGCGCGCCGGGAAGCGCCAGAAGCGGCAGAAACGCCAGGATCGGGATGACCGCGATATCCTGCATCAGAAGCACGGCAAAGGCGTTGCGCCCTCCGGCGGTCTGCATCAGTTTCTTTTCCGATAGCGTCTGCAACACGATCGCGGTCGAGGACAGCGACAGCGTCAGCCCTACGGCGAAGGAAATGCGCAGGTCGTAGCCCAGGGCCTGACCGCCCATGGTGATCAGGAAGGTCGTGAGCACGATTTGCATCCCGCCCAGCCCCAGAAGCTTGTTGCGCATGGCCCAAAGCGCCCTCGGTTCAAGCTCCAGCCCGATCAGGAACAGCATCATCACGACGCCAAATTCGGCGAAGTGTTGCAGATCCTGCGTTTCCGAGCCGACGAGGCCTAGAACGGGGCCGATCAGAATGCCGGCCGCAAGATAGCCAAGCACAGACCCGAGCCCCAGCCGCGAGGCGATGGGAACCGCTATGACCATCGTGATCAGATACAGCGTAGCCTGGAACAGAAAGCCTTCCATGATCCTCTCAGACGGGCAGGGGGGCGTCGGGTTTGAATTGATCCATTACGATCTGACTTTCCACCCGCGCGACCGCAGGTTGGGCAAGCAGGACCTGATGGATAAGCCGGTTGAGGGCGCCAAGATCCTCACAGTAGACACGCAGAAGGTAGTCCGCCTCCCCCGTCAGGGTCCAGGCAGAGATGATCTCTGGTTGGGTCTCGACGACGCGGGAAAAGGCGATCGCCGTCTCGGTTCCATGGCGCGCCATCTGGACCCGGATGAAGGCCTGGACCGAGAGCCCCAGTCTGGCCGGGTCCAGCCGGGCAGCGTAGCCAGAGATCAAACCCTCTGCCTCAAGCCGCTGGCGCCGCCGCCCGGCCTGGCTTGGGGAAAGATTCAGCGCCTCGCCCAGTTCCTGCGCCGTCAGATGGGCGTCGCGCTGAAGCGCGGCAAGGAGCCGGGAATCCGTTTCATCAAGGCTTATGCGTGGATTTTGCATTTGCTTGCAGTGTAGTGCGTGATTTGCGCGTGATACCAGCAAAATATCATTACAAAGGCGCAACATTCGCGTGACGAGTGCGATACTTTTTCCTGACCGCGAGCAGGAGGCGCAAATCATGGGCCCATTTCCACATTCCGCACCGAAGTCAGTCATTTCGACGGCGAACCCAGCGGGCACGGATGGCTTCGAGTTCGTCGAGTTCGCCAGCCCCGAACCTGACGAACTGCGGCGGCTTTTCGCCCGCATGGGATATGAACTTGTCGGCCGCCATCGGTCGAAGGCGATCGAGCTTTGGCAGCAGGGCGACATCACCTACATCCTGAACGCCGAACCGGGAAGCTTCGCTGCTGATTTCGTGGCGCAGCATGGGCCCTGTGCGCCCGCGATGGGGTGGCGGGTCGTCGATGCGCGTCATGCCTTCCGGCATGCGGTCGCCCTTGGCGCCGAGCCCTACGAAGGCGATGACAAGGCGATGAACGTGCCGGCCATCCGCGGCATCGGCGGTTCCCTGATCTACTTCATCGACCGGTATTACGAAACGTCCCCCTACAACGAGGAATTCGACTGGCTGCAGAAGTCCAAGCCGGAGGGCGTCGGGTTCTACTACCTCGATCACCTGACCCACAACGTCCGCAAGGGCAACATGGACAAGTGGTTCAGGTTCTACAGCGATCTGTTCAACTTCAAGGAAATCCGGTTCTTCGACATCAAGGGCAAGTACACGGGGCTGTTTTCGCGTGCGCTGACATCGCCCTGCGGGCGCATCCGGATCCCCATCAACGAGGACCGGGGCGAGAAGGGGCAGATCGTCGAATACCTCCGCCGCTACAAGGGCGAGGGCATTCAGCACATCGCCGTCGGGACCGAGGACATCTACGCCTCGACGGACGAGATTCATGGTCGTGGGCTGCGCTTCATGCCGAAACCACCGATGAGCTACTACGAGATGAGCCATGAGCGGGTCGTCGGGCACGAAGAGCCGGTCGATCGCCTGGCAAAGCACGGCATTCTGATTGATGGCGAGGGCGTCGTCGACGGTGGCGAAACCAGGATCCTGCTTCAGATATTCTCAAGAACCGTGATCGGTCCGATCTTCTTCGAGTTCATCCAGCGCAAGGGTGACGAGGGTTTCGGTGAAGGCAATTTCAAGGCGCTTTTTGAATCGATCGAAGCCGACCAGATCGCGCGAGGTGTCCTGAAGACGGTTTAAGGGAAAGACCAGCGCCCTGGAAAAGGACGCCCCCAACCCTTTCGGGGAAATCATCGATTTTTCAGTCGTAAGGGTCAGCTCTTGCTGGTCATCTTCAGGACATGCGTCTTGCCGCCCTTGATATAGGCCAGCTGTCCGTCCCCGATCGCGGAAACCTTGCCCCCGTCCAGCTTGTCACCAACTGAAACGTTGAGGATCTTGCCTCTTGAAGTGCGCACAAGCGCGTGCCGCTTCGAAGCGGGGCCGAAGATCCCGATCAGGCTTAGTTCGCCAAGGTCGATTCCGTTGGCGATGGTGGCCTGCTTGGCGACATTTGCCTTCGTGGGGATGTCGGGCGCGGCCGAAACCGGTTCCGGCTCGTCTATCTCATCTGCGGCGACGCTGGCCGTGGCCGTTGCCGAGGACTCCGCCAGGGCCGCGGCCAGCGCTGCCTCGACCGCGCGATTGTCGACCGCGGCATTCAGCCTCGCGGGGCGTGCCGTGGGGCTGGGCGAGGTCGCGACCGCATAGCGGGACGCGGTCACGACGGGTGCGGGTGGGGCTTCCGCAGCCGCGGTTTCCACAGCGGCGGGCCGCGCCAAGGGCTGGCGCGCCGCTGTGACCGGGTCGGGCGGTACGGCGGATTCGGCCGAAGCCTCATCCACGGTCGCCGGTTCGTTGCCGGGTTCTGCGGCGGGTTCGGTGGGCGGCACGATGGCGGCCGGGCGTGCGACCGGGCGTTTCTTCGCCGTTGCTGGATCAAGCGGTTCGGGCACGGATTCCGTGTCGTCCGGGGTCGGCTGCGCCCCGGCAAGGTCGGTGGCCGGCTGGGCCTCCTGCGCATCAGGTTCTTGTGACGGCACTGCCGCTTCGGCGGTCGAGACCGCCAGCGCCTCGATGGCGGCGGGGCGTCTGGGCGGTGCGTTCTCGGGCTTGCCGGCATAGAGGATGATTCCCTCGCGCGTGCGCACACCCTCGGCAGTGGGGACGACGTCGCCATCCGCATCAAACCGCTGAAGCGAGCCGAAGGCCACCGGCTCGGACGGGGTGTCCGGCGCCGGATCCGCGCCCGCGACGGCGGTTTCTTCCAAGGGGGCGGGCAGAACGCCTGCAACCGCGCTTTCAGGGGCGGCGTCCGGTCTGCCGACAGGCGCGTCCGGCGCGGGCTTCGCGCCAAGCGACGGCGTCAGAGCCGGAAGGTCTGGCCCGGGCTCGTCCGTGGGTACCGGCGCCGAGCCAGCCATCTCGGGGGTGGGCGCGTCCGGCTCCGTCTGGGCTTGGCCGGAATCCATCGGCGTGGCCCCGACCGGTTGGTTTTCCTCGCTGATCGCTTGCGGCGCAGAGCCATCCTCGGTTGCCGCGAGGGGCGCCGAGGCGACGACTTCGGCCTGGGAAGAGGATTCTGACTGCGCGTCGAAGTACCACCACCAAAGACCAACGACGCCTGCGAACAGGACTGCCGCTGCCGCGGTCGCGTTGCGCAGATGACGACGGTTCGCGCGCTGGCGCGCCTCTTGCTCTGCTTTGCCTACGGGGGCGCGAACCCGGTCCAGCGCGCGCATCAGCGTGCCGCCAGCGGCAATCGCGTCCTCGTGCGAAAGCGGGGGCATCGGCGCGGCGCGCAAGGGCGATGCCGCCGGGGGCAGCGGACGAGCGGGATTGGAAGCCCTTCGCGTCGAAGCGGGCGTCGCCGCGCCAGTGGCCATCTGGATGCGCGATGTGATGCTCTCAAGGCGCGTCGCGCCGCCTATGGCAAGGCTTGGCGAACGATGCGACGTGAAACCGGGCGCGGTACCGCTGTCTTCAGCGGGCGTTTCGCCCGTCTCCTCATCGGTGGCCATCGGCGGTGTTTCGATCCACTCGTCGGCATTTTCCGGGAAGATGTCACCATCTTCGGAAAGCTCAACATTGGTGAATGGAGCCTCGTCCTCGACGGGTTCTTGATCCTCGGGGGAGGCGGTCGAGTCTTCCGGGCTCGGGTTGGCTTCGTCGGCACGGTCAGCCGGTTCAACTGCTGACAGTGCCGGTTCGGGCTGTGATCCGGTTTCGGCGATCGGCGCGTCGGCAGCCGCGTCGGTGTCCTCCAGGTGTTCCGGTCCCGGTTCAGGTTCTGGTGTGACGTCCGGGGCTTGCGGAGTCGCCTCCGCTTCGGGCGCCACTTCCAGGTTCTCTGGGGCCGCCTCGGGCGCGGCCTCGACCGGTCCGGCATCAAGCGGCGGGAAGGGGGTGCGTACCGGCTGCTGGTCGCGATCAAGCCGCGCGCCGTTTGGCAAGTGGGCCGACTGCCGCTTGCTTGGGCCGAAGTACGGCTCGCCCTCGAACTGCCCCTCCGCGGGGCAGGTCACGAAGGATACCGGTGCGAATTCGAACTCTTCGGCAAAGCCCTCGGCCTCGTCCAACGTCATGCGCGCGACGACTGCGACCTGCACATTAGGCCCCTTGCCGGACCAGTCGAAGACCAGTTCCTCGACGCGGTACGGCGTGCAGCCCTCAAGTGCAGCTTCGATCTGCTTGCGACGGCTCGCCTTGTCGGGCCCCGGTGCATCGATGTTGGCATAAAGGATCTGGCTTGCCGGCAGGATCAGCTTGGTCTGCATGCCTTCCGGCGAAAGGGCCAGCGCCTTGGCCCTGAGATCGGCCATCCGCGCGGGCAGATCGGCCGCATCGGGGGCGACAGCACCCAAATGCATCCAGCCGTCTGCCGTCCTGGCAAGAAGGTCGATCCGTTCATCCGACAACGAAAGCGCAAATCCGGGTTTCATGCCGAGCGTCTACCACTACTTCGCGGCCACCGGAACGGAGGGGCGCCGCAATTTCCTCCTAAAGCAGAAATCCGCCCATGGAAAGTGATGACGCCAAGGAATGGATTGCGGGATGCGTCCCATGGTCGACAATCCGGCATCGCCAACAGGAGGTTTTCATGCGGATATTGCCCTTAGTCTTCTCGGCTCTTCTGATCGCGTCACCCGCGTTCGCGCAAGATGCGCCTTCGGTGATCTCCGTCACCGGCCAAGGAACGATCGCAGCCATGCCCGACATGGCGACCATCTCGCTTGGGGTTGCGACCAATGGCTCCACCGCACGCGAGGCGCTGGACGCCAACAGTGAAGCGATCGCTGCGGTCCTGTCCCGGTTGACCGCCTCGGGCATCGCCGAAAAGGACATCCAGACCTCTGGCCTCTCGCTGGGGCCGGTCTACGATTATTCCTCGGCGAACGAGGGACGGGGGCCGAAGCTGACCGGGTTCCAGGCGTCGAACATGGTTACGGTCAAGGTGCGCGCGCTGAACGAACTGGGAGCGCTGCTCGATACGACGGTCGGCGAAGGGGCGAACACGATCAACGGCGTCTTCTTCGGGCTGGAGGAATCTGACGCCAAGGCGGACGAGGCGCGACTTGCCGCCATGGCCGATGCGCGCCGCAAGGCCGAATTGCTGGCCGAGGCCGCAGACGTAAGGCTTGGCCGGATCGTCTCGATCAGCGAAGGCGGTGTGGCCATGCCCATGGGCGGAATGGGGGCTGTCGCCTTCGAGCGCGCCGCCGCGCCGGTGCCGATCGCGGAGGGCGAGGTCACGGTGTCCGCCAGCGTGTCGATCAGCTGGGAGATCGACCAGTAGCCATCGGCGTTCGTGAAAGGGAAAAGGGGGCGCCAACAAGCGCCCCCGGACTTTGTGTTCCTGCCGGGATCAGGCCGTGGCCTTCGAAAGCGCCTGATCAAGGTCGGCGATGATGTCGTTGGCATCCTCGATCCCGATCGAGAGGCGGACGACATTGGGCGCGGCCCCGGCGGCCTTCTGCTGCTCGGGCGACAGTTGGCGGTGCGTCGTCGAGGCAGAGTGGATGATGAGCGAGCGCGTGTCGCCCAGGTTCGCGACGTGGCTGAAGAGTTCCAGCGAATCGACGAGCTTCACGCAGGCCTCGTAGCCGCCCTTCACCGCGAAGGTGAAAAGCGCGCCCGCGCCCTTGGGGTAGACCCTCTGGGCCCGCTCGTAATAGGGCGAGGAGGGCAGGCCGGCGTAGGTCACGAAGTCCACGCGCGGATCGTTTTCCAGCCATTCCGCGACCTTGCGGGCGTTTTCGACGTGGCGCTGCATGCGCAGCGACAGCGTTTCGATCCCCAGAAGCGTGTAGTGCGCGCCTTGCGGGTTCATGGTCATGCCCAGATCGCGTAGGCCCACGGCGATCGAGTGGAAGGTGAAGGCAAGGGGGCCGAAGGTCTCGTGGAACTTGAGCCCGTGGTAGGCCGGCTCGGCCGTCGAGAGCGAGGGGAATTTGTCCGATGCTGACCAGTTGAAGTTGCCCGAATCCACGATCGCGCCGCCGGTCACCGTGCCGTTGCCGGTCAGGTATTTGGTCGTCGAATGGACAACCAGCGTGGCACCCAGGTCGATCGGCCGGCACAGGTAGGGCGTGGCCGAGGTGTTGTCGACGATCAGCGGCAGACCCGCCTTGTCGGCAACATCCGCGACCGCGCGGATGTCGGTGACATAGCCGCCGGGGTTCGCGATGGATTCGCAGAAGATCGCCCGTGTATCGTCGTCGATCGCCGCAGCCAGCGCGTCCAGGTCATCGAAGTCGACGAACTTGGCCGACCAGCCGAAGCGCTTGATGGTCTGGCTGAACTGGGTGACGGTGCCGCCGTAGAGCCGGGTCGAGGCGATGATGTTGCGCCCCGGTCCCATCAGCGGAAACAGCGCCATGATCTGTGCAGCGTGGCCCGACGAACAGCAGACAGCGCCCACGCCACCTTCGAGCGAGGCGATGCGTTCGCCCAGGGCCGCGACCGTGGGATTGGTCAGGCGCGAGTAGATGTAGCCAACCTCTTGCAGGTTGAACAGCGCCGCCGCGTGATCGGCATCGCGGAAGACATAGGCCGTGGTCTGGTAAATCGGGACCTGCCGCGCACCCGTCGCCGGATCGGGCCGGGCGCCGGCGTGGATTTGCAGCGTGTCGAAGCCGTAGGTCTTGGTCATCGGGGTCTCCGCAGGAAATGATGCGGCGCCGACGTTAGGGCAAGCCATTCCCGGTGACAACCGCTGTGCAAGGACTAAGGCGACTATCCCCGAAGTCTGAGCACGATGCGCTGGCCGTCACGCACGAAGGCCAGCTGCCAGCGCCGGGTGGTGCTGGTCGCGGCGGCCTGAAGGTCATCGAGTGAGCGGATGTCCAGCCCGTTGATCGCAAGGATGACGTCGCCCTTCTGCAGCCGCGTCGCGCGGGCAGCGCCGGCGACATCGGTCACGATGATCCCCTCTGCCGAAAGGGGCAGCCCGTGTTTCTGGATCAACGCGGGGCTCAGGACCGCGGCCGACAGGCCGTCGAAGATCGTGTTCGAGGATATCCGCAGGCTGCGGCCGCCAGATTCGGGCGCCGGCGACAAGGTGATCTGCGTTTCCTCAAGGTGACCGTGACGCCAGAAGGAAACCGGCGCCGTGCCGCCGGTGCCCATGGTGGTCAGGCGGAACTCCAGCTCCTGGGGGCCGTCGACGTCCAGCCCCGCGATCGCGGTGATGACGTCGCCCGTTTGCAGGCCCGCTTGCGTGAAGGGGCTTTCGGGATGCAACTGGGCGATGACGACGCCGCGCGGGGCAGGCATTCCCATCGCTTCGGCGATGGCGGCGTCGACCACCTGCACTTCGATCCCGGACCAGGGACGCGCGATCTCGGAGTTTCCGGCCTCGGCCTGGGCGACGTACTGCCGCACGAGGTTGGCCGGTATGGCAAAGCCGATGCCGTTCGATCCGCCGGACCGGGTGATGATCTGGCTGTTGATGCCGACGACGTGGCCCGCCATGTCGATCAGCGCGCCGCCGGAGTTGCCGGGGTTGATCGGCGCGTCCGTCTGGATGAAATAGCCGCGCCCCTGGCCCATCCCGCCCCCCGAGCGCGCAAGGCCCGACACGATGCCCGAGGTCACGGTCTGCCCGACGCCGAAGGGATTTCCAATGGCCAGCACAAGGTCGCCAACCTCCACCCGGTCGGAATCGGCCAGCTCGAGGGCTGGAAGGTTGGACGCGCCCTCAAGCTGGATCACCGCGATATCGGTCGCGGGATCGGACAGGATCACACGTCCGTCGAATTCGCGCCGGTCCGACAGCACGACGCGGATCGCGTCCGCACCGCCGACGACGTGATAATTCGACACCACGATCCCGTCCGGGCGCAGGATCACGCCCGAGCCCAGCGAGTTCTGGACGCGCGGCGCCGCCTGTCCGAGCCCGAAGAACTGGGAAAAGAAAGGGTCGTTCGCGAAGGGACTTTGGCGCTGCTCGACGATCCGGCGGGCGTAGATGTTGACGACCGCAGGCGCCGTCGCCTTGACCAGGGGTGAAAAGCTGAGCGCGATTTCCGACCGGGAATCGGGGGTCTTCACCTCAGCCAAGGCGGGGTGGGCAAGGGCGGCAAGGCTGCATAGGGAAAGGACGAGAAGCGTTTTCATGATCGTGGTCCAATGCTTGTCGAGCAAGACTTTGGGTTTGGCGCGAGGCTTTCAAGGGTCTCGATCAGCTTCCGGCACATCCGCGCCCCTTGACCGCTCAGCGAAGCCAGAGCTTGGCCGCCTTGATCCTGTTGCGGATGGCCTGTTCCCTGGCAGGCAGGCACGTCCGGTCGAACATCGCCCGCACTTCTTTGCCCTTGCCCTGATAGACGAACTTTCGGATCGGTTCGTATTCCTTCACCACCTTCTTGATCCAGTTCGGGGCCAATGCCTCTTCGACCGCCGCCACGACCCGGTCGTCCTCGCGTGCGTAGAGCAGGGGCAACAGGCGGTAGTGGCAGCTGACATCGCCGTCCAGACCCGCAAGATCCGGTCCCGGCCGCCCGCCGCCGAACGAATGGATGACCAGTGGAAGGGCGACCTGGTCAAGCCAGGGGTCCAGCGACTGGCACACCAGTTCCTCTGGTGCATCGTCCCGGATCGCCAGCGCGTATTCCAGGAACCGTTGCCCGAAGAGCGCGGCATCGCGATGAAAGAACCAGCCGGCGTTGAAATACAGGTAGCGTTCCCAGTACTCGTCCGGCTTCGTCCGGTCCAGCGATGCTTCGAAGTTGAGACCGAACTTGTCGTAAAGTGATTTCCACGTGCGGGTGTAGCCGGGGCCGTAAAGCTCGATCTCGGGCCAGGTGCCTTCGCGGCGCATGGACGCGGCGGGGCGGTCGAAATCGAAGTGCAGTTCCGATAGAGGGCCGACAAAGGCCGTATCTGTGTCGAAGAAGACAAAGGGCCGGTCAGACGGCAGGATCGACAGCGCCTCGATCTTGTTGCCATAGGGGTAGGGCTGGCCGAAGTGGCGGCTTTCGAACGGAACTATCTCCGCCCCCAGCCGCCCAAGCACGGCGCGCACATCGTCGGGCACACGGGTTTCGTCTTTCCAGAGCGGTCCAGGCTGGGGTTCCGCCATGATCAGACGGCCTTGATAACCCGGGTTGGCGGCCCGGAAGGTCGCGGCAAAGATGACAGCCTCATAGGCCAGCCGGCCCGCCTGCACGACGCAGATCGCATTAAAGACTTCAGCCTGCGGTTGCGCTTCGCTCATGGCGCTTTATGGCGCGCTGAGACCAGGCTTACAAGGGTTCACGGCCCATAGATTTTGCGTCCAGATGCACCTGCGGTGCGTGGCGCTCAACAGGGCGAATGCGGCTTCCAAGGCGAGGGCGCAACGGGTTTTTCCGGGCTGTTCGTCGCCGGGGTCCGAGAAGAATTGGAATGTATTGCCTTATTCTCGGTGCTGCGCGTCTTCCGTTCGCTCGCTCGCCGCCTCGAACCCGGCAAGGATGTCCAGAAGCTCACGCGTGATCGACTGCTGGCGCGTCCGGCGATAGTCATCCATCAAGTCTTCGCGACGCTCCTCGATGTTGCGCTGCGCGCCCTGCAACGCCGACAACCGCGCCGCGTGTTCACTGGCAAGAGATTCCGCCAGCGCACGCTAAAGCATGACGAACATGCGCTGCCCGATGAGCCGGGAAAACAGATCTTGCGTCTCCCTCCGGTAGGTGGGCAGGCTGCGCGAGGGCCAGGCTGCCTTGGCGAGGTTCTCAAGGTATTCATTGCACAGCGGCAGCAACTGCCACTCGGTCGGCTCTGCCAGATCCACGCCGACGCGCCGATTGAACAGCATCATCACCCGTCCGATACCCGCGTCATGTGTCCAGCGGTCGGCCTGGACGGCAACCGCGCGAACGGTATCGGCAAGCCCGCCCGCGGAGCCGGGCAGCGCGAAGCGCGGATCCGAACGGCAGCCTGCAAGCTCCAGTTTGACCGCGGCGCGCTGGCCAAGCACGCAAAGGCGCTGGTCGCCATCGCTTGAAGCGCGCTTCAGCCGGTCGACCGCGAAGTCGCTGATCCGGTCGTTGAACCACCCGCAAAGACCGCGATCCGACCCGATGACGATCATGCCACACCCCCAAGGCTCTGCCTTTGGCGAATGGGCCAGGCCCCTGTTTCGAAGGACGATTTTCAGGCCAAGATCGATCGTGCGCTCGAAGTCGCCGATGGCCTCGACCGCGTTGTCGTATTGCCTGATGCGCGCCGAGGAGAGCGCCTTCATCGTCCGCACGATCGCGTGGATCTCGCCGGTCGTGTGCAGCCGCGCGGCGATCGCCTCAAGCGTCTGCGCGGTCGCTCTCCGTTTCGTCCTTCATCCGCCAAACCTGGTCAGGCTGCCGAATTCAATTCGCCGCGAAGCAGGGCCACGTCGATTTCGGCGATGGCCGCAAGCTGTTCGATGTCATGGATCAGGATGTCCATGTGACCGTTTGTAGATACGACCCCCATGCGCTCAAGCTGACCAAGCGTTCTGCAGACGTGTACCGAAGACAGCCCCGTGAAATCGCCAAGTGACTGCTGCGTCATCGGGATGTGGAATTCTTGACTCTCACCCGGGCCGAAGGCGCTTGAGCGCAGCCCCAGCTCGATCAGGGTGTAGGCAATGCGGGCTTGGGCGCTGCTTTTCCCAAGGCGTAGCATTCGTTCGGACATGCGCGACAAGACGGCGGCGACGTCGCGTTCGTGCCGCGCCAGGATCTCGGGGTATTCCTGCAAAAGCCGCATCCAGTTGCCGCGCGGGACGACTGCAAGCGTGACCGGGGTCAGCGTTTCGATCTGCGTGGCACTTGCCTGCATATCCGACAATCGGGTGTCGATGAATTCGCCGGGAAGCTGGATGTCGACGATCTGGCGCTGACCGTTTCGCAGGGATTTCGACGAGGCAAGCCAGCCGGAAAGGACAAAGTAGACCGCCTTGGCCGCGTCTGCTTCCATCCCCAGAAGCGCGCCGGCCGCGCGCTCGATCTTGTGCAGGCTGGTCGTGCGCTGGAAGGCCAGTCTGGCCTCCGCGTGCCAAGGTCGTCCGGCGCGCGCGCCGTCACAGATGCCGAATTGAGAGAAGGAGCCGGAATCGGTCATTGTATCCCCAGGCGTTGGGCCGCCCGTTCATCGGGCGGCGATGGGAGTCCGTGGGGTCTGCCGCGCCTGTTCCCGCCGGATGGCAGTCCGCCGTTCGGGACGTTCCGGGAAAGACTACCCGCCTTGACTAAACACGGACTGACGCCGGTCAGTTCCAATCCGCGTGATATTCGCGATCCGAAGAGCTTGAGCGCTGATTGCGGGGAACCTTGAGGACGGTAGCCCTGGTCAGCAAAGGCACAATGCGAACGTCAGGGTGATCGGGATCAATGGTGCATGGGACCGAGCTGCTAACATGTCCGTCTGCAACGTGTGACGGAGAGGGTGATGTTCTCGCGCGCGATCTGGTCGATTGAGATTTTGGGATTTCGGGCCAAGCTTGATCCCGGCTGGCTGCTTGTCGCCGCCCTGATGGTCTGGTCGCTTTTGTCCGGCTTCTTCCCCGACCGGCTTCCGGACCTTCATCGCGGCGACTATTTCCTGCTTTCCGTCATCGCGACGCTCGTGCTGTTCGGAAGCATCATCCTGCACGAACTTGCGCACGCGGCGGCGGCGCGCCGGCTTCAGCCGGGCGCCAGGGACAAGCCGCTGCATCACTTCGCGGGCATGAGCGCGACCGGCGAGGATCCCCAAGATCCGCTCTCCGAGGTCTCGATCGCACTCGCGGGCCTGATGGTGCCGACCCTGGTCGCCGCCGCCGCATACGCCGTCCGGACCCTCATCGCGCCGAGCGGCGCAATGGCACCCTACCTTGCCGTGCTTGAATATGCCGCTCTGATCAATTTCGCGCTGGCGGTTTTCAACTTGATCCCGGCCTTTCCCCTGGACGGAGGGCGGGTCCTGAGGGCGGTGCTGTGGCAGATCACCGGAAGCCTTCCTGGCGCGACCCGCGCTGCCGTCAGGGTTTCGGTGCTTTGCGCGCTGGCGCTGATTGCGATCGGGTTCGTTTCGCTCTTTTCGGGGGCCTCGGTCGCCGGGGCCTGGCAGATCCTGATCGGAATATTCCTGCTTCTTGCCGCCCGCGGCGCGCAGCAGCAACTGGCGATCCGTAACGCCCTGAGGGACAAGACGGTTTCGGCCCTGATGACCCGAAAGCTGCATGCGGCGGCGCCCGAGGACACGCTGTCGGAGACCGTGGACCGGATCATCCTGCGCCATTCGCGCAGCTTCCTGCCCGTGACCGAAGGCGAACACCTGCTTGGCTACGTGGACACCGCCCTGATCAGTTCGATCGATCAGGAAAACTGGGACGACACACATGTGGCGGACATCTATGTCGGCAGCAACGACGCCAACACAATCCCACCCAATCTGGCCATGACCACGTTGATGCGCCGCATGACGATGGACGGGCGGCGCAAGTTCCTGGTGGCGGAGCAGGGCAGGCTCCTGGGCGTGATCACTCTGGCCGACCTTTCGGTTTACATCGCAGTGCTTCAGGAACTGGAACTCTCGGACGATGGCGGGCGCGCGCTGACAGAGCGCTACTGCGGGAAATAGAAGGCAAACTCCGAGCCGAGATTGACGCTGGCGCCCCGAAGGGCGAGGTTGCAGGCATCGCAATCCTCAGGGAGCCTGTCCGATGTCGAGCAAGACAGAAAGCACGGTCTTGCTTGACACCATCCTTTCGGCGGCCGTGGACGCGATCGTGATCATCGATCGCCACGGCGGCATCGTTCAGGTGAACCCGGCCGCCTGCGCAATGTTCGGCTACGAGGCCGCCGAGCTGACGGGCCAGCCGATCGACATGCTTGTTCCTGACGCTCCGGCCGGGATGCACCGCGACCTTATCTCGGAACATCTGATCACGGGCGGAGGCAAGGTTGTCGGCCAAGCCCGCGATCTGGACGCGCTTTGCAAGGATGGCAGCATCTGTCCGGTGCATCTGTCGGTCGGTCGGGGCGACGTGGACGGCGCGCCGGTCTTCGTCGGCATCTTCCGCGACCTGTCGGCGCGCAACGCAAGCCAAAGCGCGATGGAGGCCGCCAAGCGCATGGAACTGCTTGGCCAACTGACCGGCGGTGTCGCGCACGACTTCAACAACATCCTGACGATCATCATCGGCAACCTCGAACTGCTGGAACAAGGGCTTGCCAAGCCCCAGCAACGCATACTTGTGGACGAGGCGCTGTCGGCCGCCGAACTGGGCACGAAGCTGATCGGCAAGCTGCTGGCGCATGGGCGGAACGGACACATCAGGCCGGTCAGGCTGAAGGTCAATCCCGCAATCACGGAAACCCTGAAGCTGGTGGAACGCGTTCTTTCACCCAGGACGCGGCTGCGCTGCCTGTTCCGTTCCAGCGTCGATCACATCCACATCGATCCTGCAGGGTTCGAAAACGCGTTGATCAACCTTGTCATGAATGCGCAGGACGCCATGCCCGACGGCGGCGACATCGTGATCAGCACGTCGGATATCCTGATCGATGGCTACGGGGTCGAGGAAACCCAGCTGACCCCCGGCCTGTATGTCCGGATATCGATCACCGACCACGGGCAGGGCATGTCGGACGAGGTGAAGGAGCACGCCTTCGAGCCATTCTTCACGACCAAGCCATCCGGTCGGGGGACCGGGCTGGGACTGGCAACGGTCTATGGCTTCGCCGTTCAGTCCGGTGGCAAGGTGACGCTTTACAGCGAGGTCGGCCTTGGCACGACGGTCAGCCTGTACTTTCCCGTGGATGCCTTGGACGCGCCCGCGCTGCCGGATGAGCCCGTCGCAAGCCCGAACGCAGGCGCCGCAAATGGCGGGCTGGTCCTTGTGGTCGAGGATGACCCCGCGATCAGGAAGCTGACCGTCAAACGGATCGAGGCGCTTGGATACCGCGCCGTCGCTGTCGCCGACGCCTCAGAGGCACTCGCGAAGCTTGAGCAGGAGCCCGACATCGCCGCGGTCTTTTCGGATGTGGTGATGCCGGGGCCGCTGAACGGCTTCGACCTGGCCCGCAAGGTGTTGAGCGAACGGCCGGACATTGCCGTCCTCATGACCTCGGGCTTTTCCGGTGACTTGCTGCAGCCAGCTGGCGATCCGCTGGAGGGGCTGCAGTTGCTGCAAAAACCCTACCGGCAAAGCGAGCTCGCGTCCAGCTTGCGGATACTAATGTCCAGCCGTGTCGGCTGATCCTAAAATCCGGACACCTCGGCCGCGAAGGTGTATCCGACACCGCGCACAGTCTTGATGAGCTTTGGCGCGCTTGGAACCGCCTCGATCTTCTTTCGAAGGCGCGCAACCTGATTGTCGATCGTCCGGTCCAGCGGCGTCCACTCTACGCCGTTCACGAGGTTCATGATCCGCTCACGCGATAGAACCTCGCGGGGGTGTTCCAGGAAAACCGTCAGCAGGCGGAAATCACCGGCCGTAAGTTCGATCGGATGCCCCTGCGGATTGTAAAATTCCAGCGTGTCGGGAATGGCGCGAAAGCCGGCAAAGGTGAATTCGCGAAGCGCGCCTCCGGCGGCTTCCACCGGCTTTTGAAATGTGTCGCCCCCGACACGGCGCAGGACGGAGTGCACGCGCGCCAGGACCTCGCGAACATGAAAGGGCTTGGTGATGTAGTCATCCGCCCCAAGTTCAAGTCCGGCCACGCGATCTATGACATCGCCGCGCCCCGTCACCATGACGATCGGCACGCTTGAAACCCTGCAGATCCGCCGTGCCACGTCGAAACCGTCGCTGCCGTTCAGGTTGAGATCAAGCGTGATCAGGTCGAAGTCTCGGCCCTGGACGAGTGTCAGGGCCTCGTCTCCTGTTGCGGCCTCGCAGACGTCGAAGCCGTCGCTGGCAAGGCAACGGCGCAGCAGCGTTCGCACCGCGGCATCATCGTCCACGACCAGAATAGCTTTGCCAGCCACGATCAAACCCCAACCAACACTCACGCATTCGTGACGAAATCCAATATTCAAAGCTGTGCATTGAATCGGCAAGGCGATATTCGCTTCGCATACACTTTGATACAGAAGCAAAGATATTGCTGCGACATCCAAAAGTCATGATGGCCCAAGTGATCAAGGGGGCCGTCATGTTTGAGAATGCATCCGGACATTTCCGTTCGGTCCATTCGGCATTGAAGCCGAAAACCGCACTCAAAAATGAGGGCGCCGACGGTTTCAGGCGATATCTGAGTCAGGGAGAGCACCTATTCTACGAAGCGGATCGCGCGGTTTTTGTATACGAAGTTGTTTTCGGCTCACTTCGGTTGACGCGCATTCAACAAGACGGCCGCCGACACGTGGTGGCTTTCGCTTTTCCCGGAGATATCGTCGGTCTTCCGGTCGACGGGCGCCACTCGACGGAATGCGTTGCGGTCGCGCCGGTCGAGGTCATCGCGCACCGCTACGATCCTGCCGCGCCCCCTGAACAGAAGCCTGGCCTTCACGCCCGCGTTCTGGCTGCCGCACTAGAGGAAATCCGGGCGCTTCAGGACCATTTCCTGATGCTTGGGCGCAGATCGGCGGCTGAAAAGGTCGCTGCGTTCATCCTTTGGCTTGAACATCGCATCGGCGAAGGTGCGGGGGCCTGCCGGCTGATCCGGCTTTCGATGAACCGCGCGGACATCGCCGATCACCTTGGGCTGACACCGGAAACCGTCAGTCGGACGATCACGCAGTTCCGCGAAAGCAGGCTGATCGCGCTGGACGGGGCGCAGACGATGCTCATCCTCGACATGCCACGAATGAAATCCGTCGCCGAGGGAGGGTGATCACCGTTTCATGGTGCGGGCCACAGATCGCGTATGGGTTTGGGAAGCGCCGCCCTGACCTGCGCTATTTCGCCAGCCGAGATGCGGCCGTTCAACACGCGAAAAACCTCCGAGATATCCTCGGGGCCGGCGTATTCTGCCACCGATCCGACCTCGCTTTCGATCCGGGCGCGGAAGCCCTCGGCATCCCTCTCGGGCAACGGGGTACATGAGGGCCGCCAGCCCTCGAAGTACATGCCCCGGATCAGCAGCGGCATCTGTGCCGCGAACTGGACAGCCTCGTCATGGGGCAGATGATCGCGGATGGCCGATATCGTCACCCGAAGCAAGCGCAGGGCGTCGCGATGGCTGGCCCAGGATGCCCTCCCTGTCAATTCGTTGATCCATTCGTGCGTCAATTGGACGGTGTGATCGATGACCTCTAGTCCCTTGGCGGACATGGCATTCTCCTTTCAGGCTGGCGCTAGGCGCCTCTGCGCGCGCCGCCCAGCACCGTCGTGGCGCCCGCACCCCCAAGCGGTCCGCCGAACAAAGCTCGCGTCAGCGCGCCCGCGCCTAACAGGACGAGAGCGTAGTTGATCAGCCAGCCGATGACCGGCACCAGGTTCAATAGACAGGCAATCAACAGCGTCGCGGCAAACAGCCCCAGCTTGTGCCAAAGCCCCTCTTCGGGATCGACGCGGAAGAGCGGCCCCAAGCGCATGGCCAGGATATGAACCCCAAGCGCGTAGCCCAGCGTGCCGACCACGACGATGGCAAGCATCACGACCGGGACAAGCGGGATCCCCACGACCGTCAGCGCGCCGACAGGGGCAAGCCCGAACAGCATCGACAGGCCCGCGATGCCGGCCAGCAATGTGAGCGCGGGCCTGCCGTCGGCCAGTTGGCGCAATCTGTCGACCTGCCGGGGAAAGGCGCTCAGACAGACTGCGGCAAGGCCGATCAGAAACGCGATCATCACGACGAAGCCGGCGAAGACCGACAGAAAGGCGGGAACCATCGGGTAGCCGTGATCCCGCCAGGCGTCCCTTGCCGTTTCAAGAACCCGCAGCCCCTCAAGCCTGCTGTAGGTGATGCGGTCGGCGGGAAGGACGGTGTCGGGAATGTCGATTTCGTCCGGCGCGGAATATGTCAGGCGTCCGCCGATGCGCGCCGCCTCACCAAAGGTGATGGTCCTTGCCGCCAGCCAGACATCACCCTCGATCGGCGCATCCAGGATGATCTCGGCCCCCGAGGCGACAAGCGCCCCGGAAACCGGCCCTTCGATGGTCATGGTTCCGCCCGCCAGGCGGGCGTTTCCGCCTGTCGTGGCCGTGGGGGCGGTGCGCACCGAAAACCCGACTGCGGAAAGATCGCCGCCGGTTTCGGCCCGGATCGTGATCGCGCCGCCTGCAGCGTAGAGATCGCCCTCCGTCCGCGTCTCGATTTCCAGGTCGAAGCCTGTTGCGTGCAAATCCTGCGCGACGGTCCCGTCCAGCCTGAGCGAAGCGCCTCCGGCAAAGACATCGCGATCCGCCTCGATCGAGCGGGCCGTGCCGGAGCCGCCGATGTAGAGATCCCCGCCAAGCGCCTCCGTTTCGGGACCGGCAAGCGCCTGCGATGCCGCGACGCAGGTCGCCAGAAGCGTAGTGATCAAGATGCCGAACCGCATGTCTGTCCTCCGCCAACCTTGTCCAGTCTAGCGCGGAAGGGGCGCGTCGCACTGACCCCGATCAAGCGTGAGTTTCCTTTCGCGATCGCGGCGCCCCGGCAGAAGAGTTGCGGGAAACAAGCATACTGATCCGGTTTGGTCCCGGAACCGCCGGCGCGCGGGCCAAGGACGCCGACCCGGATTGATCGGCTTCACCTGCGGCGGTGCCCTGTTCCCTAAAGTCGCCGTGATCAACCAGAGGCTCAAGCGATGGAACAGGACCGGATCATCAAACCCGATTCCACAAATGCACCTTGTCACGGCTCTTGCGGGGGCGCTGCACATCGACATCCCCGAGTCCGACCATCCGCAGATCGAAAGCTGCGAAGGGATGGTCGACTATCTTTCAAGCCGCGCCGGATGAGTGGCGGCCAGCAGGGACCCCATGTCGCCGATCGCGCAGATTGCCGATTTACCCCCGGCCGATCGCATGTCATCCCTGTCGGCCCAGAGGCAAAGAACGGGAAGGCACCATGAAACTGCTGCGCTACGGGTTCGCGGGACAGGAAAAGCCCGGCATGCTCGATTCCGAAGGGAATATCCGCGACCTTTCGGGCGTGTTCGAGGATATCTCGGGGGCGGTGCTGGGGGATGACCGGCTTGAGGCGCTTCGCGCTCTGGACCCGGATAAGCTGCCCCTGGTTTCGGGGAACTCCCGCATCGGGCCCTGCGTGGGGCATGTCGGCAAGTTCGTCTGCATCGGCCTGAACTACGCCGATCACGCCGCGGAAAGCGGAATGAAGCTTCCGGAGGAGCCGATCGTGTTCTTCAAGGCCACATCGGCGATCTGCGGACCCAACGACGCCGTGGAGATCCCGCGCACCTCGGTCAAGACCGATTGGGAGGTCGAACTGGGCGTCGTGATCGGCAAGACCGCCAAGTATGTCTCCGAGGAAGACGCGCTGAACCACGTCGCGGGCTACTGCGTCGTCAACGACCTATCCGAACGGGATTTTCAGATGCACCGTTCGGGCCAGTGGGTGAAGGGCAAGTCCGCCGACACCTTCGGCCCGATCGGCCCCTGGCTGGTCACGCGCGACGAAGTGCCCGATCCGCAGAACCTGGCCATGTGGCTTGAGGTCAACGGCCACCGGTATCAGGACGGCTCAACCCGCACGATGCATTTCAGCGTGGCGACCGTGATCTCGCACCTGTCCCAATTCATGAGCTTGCATCCGGGCGACATCATCGCCACCGGCACACCACCCGGCGTCGGAATGGGACAGTCGCCCGCGACCTACCTGAAACCGGGTGACGTGATGGAACTGGGCGTCGAGGGCCTGGGTCGCCAGAGGCTGGTGACCGTGGCAGGCTAGGCCGGGCCGGCCAAGTGGGCTTTCGCTAGTTCGCATTGGTGAAGGCCCGATCCAGCCCATCGGCCACCTTGTCCACATCCTCCATCGCCAGACACAGCGGCGGCACCATCCGAAGTGTCGACCGCGTGGGGCCTGATTTCGACAGGATAAGCCCGCTTTCGCGGCACTGTTCGAACACGGCGGCTGTGGTTTGCGGGTCGGGTTCCTTGGACTTGCGGTCGCGAACCATCTCGATCGCCAGCATCAACCCGCGGCCCCTGACGTCGCCGATGACCGGATGACGCTGCTTCAGATCGTTCAACCGCTCAAGCAACGCACCGCCGACCTGCTTCGCGTTCTGCTGAAGCTTCTCTTCGCGCAGAACCTGCAGTACGGCGCGGCCAGCCGCGCAGCTTGTCGGATTGGCGCCATAGGTGTGGAACATGAACTTTTCAGCCATTGGCGCGGCGATGCGCTTCTGCGCCACCACCGCGCCAAGGGGGAAGCCGTTGCCGATGCCCTTGGCCATGACCACGATATCGGGGATCACGCCGTCGGCCTCGAACCCCCACATGTGATCGCCGGTGCGCCCGAAGCCCGATTGCACTTCGTCCGCGATGTAAAGTCCGCCCGCCGCACGCGCACGCTCGGCCGCGCCCGACATGTAACCGGGCGGCATTTCCACGATCCCGCCATAGCCCTGCACGGATTCCACGAAGATCCCTGCGACGCGGCCCGTGGTCGCCACCGCGATGGTCCGCTCGATTTCGTCCAGATAGGGTTGGGCACCGGACCCGAAGATGCCGCGATACTGGTTCGGCTCGGCGACGAAGGCGACGTTTCCGGGCATGCCGGGGTGGCGGAACGCCGCGATCCCCGTGATCGACTGCGCCGCCGAGGTCGGACCGTGGTAGCCGTTCCTCAACGCCAGAAGGTCAAGGTTGCCGGTGTAGCTGCGCGCCATCACCATGGCGAGATCGATGGCCTCGGAGCCCGAGTTGGTGAAGTGCACGACCCATTCGATGTCGCCCTTCGGCCCCTTTGGCATGGTCGCCGCCAGTTCCTCTGCCAGGTGCGCGGGCACGGGGTGGTAGAACATCGTCGTGCAATGGGTCAGTTCCGCCGCCTGGTCGGCCGCGGCCTTGACGACCACGGGATGCGAATGGCCGACCGAGACACAGACGTTCATGCCCAGCAGATCGACATACTTCTTCCCCGCCTCGTCCCAGAGGTACTGCATCGACCCCTTGCGGAAGATCATCGGCTTTTCGAACGGAACGAACTTGCTCTGGCTCGCTGCATAGTAGCTGTCGCGGCGGCGCGCGGTGCCCTCAAGGCTCCAGTCGACAGGCAGTGTCATGCGGTCTCTCCCTCTATCTCTCGGGTGCGGCGGGCGACGAAATCGTCAAGGCTTTCGCGCACGGCGATGTCCATCTGGGGCGCCTCGTAATCCTGCAAGAGCTTCCTGACCTTCAGCGCCGCACGCTCGTGTTCCCACAGCGCGCCCTCGGCGCTCCATTGTTCGTAGGTGCCGTTGTCGGACATGTCGCCCATCCAGAGCGCGGTTTCGAACAGCGCCTGCGTATGCGCGGCGCCCAGGAAATGTCCGCCGGGCGGCACCTCGTGAAACGCGTCCATGGCCTGCGCGGTCTCGGAAAAATCCACGCCCTGCACGAAGCGCATCATGGCGGAACAACGATCGGCATCCATCACGATCTTCTCGTAGCCCGTGGTCAGAAGCCCCTCCAGGCAGCCGGTCGCGTGGATGATGAAGTTGACGCCCGCCATTGCCGCGCCCATCAGCTGCGCCTGACTTTCGTACCCCGCCTGCGCGTCGGGCACCTTGGATGCGGTCAGTGCGCCGACGGAATGAAACGGCAGACCCAGCCGGTCGGCCAGTGTCTTGGCACACATCTGGAACTGCGTGCCTTCGGGCGTGCCAAAGGTCGGCGCACCGGTCTTGAGCGATATGGGCGAAAAGAACGTCCCGAAGGCGGCGGGCGCACCCGGGCGGATCAGCTGGATCAGCGCGACCGAGGCCAGGACCTCGGCCAGGACCTGCGCAAGCGTACCGGCGATCGTGACGGGCGACATCGCGCCGCCAAGGACGAAGGGCGACACGACAGTGCATTGCCCGGCCTTCGCGTATTCCTTCAGCGCCCACAGCATGGTTTCGTCCATCACCAGCGGGGCGTTGGTGTTGACGACGGAATAGAGCACGCAGTTGTTCTCGACGAACTCGGCACCCATCGCGAGCTTGCACATCTCGATCGTGTCGCGCGCCCGCTCGGGGGCGGTCACGGCCCCCATGAAGGGCTTGTCGTTCAGCGTCAGATGGGCGTGCGCCATGTGCAGATGGCGCACGGGCACCGGCAGGTCTACGGGTTCGACCACCACGCCGCCCGAGTGATTGACCGCCGCAAGCTGGTGATGGATCTTCGTGATGTCGCGGAAATCCTGGATCGTCGCGTAGCGCCGACCGCGCTCGATATCGTAGACGAACGGGGGGCCGAAACTCGGGCAATAGACCTGCGCGTTGCCCCCGACCTGGATCGACCGGGCGGGGTTCCGGGCGTGCTGGGTAAAGACGCGCGGGGCAGTTCTGATCTTGTCGCGACACCATCCGGGATCGAAGCGGACGCGTTCGCCATCGACGCGGGCGCCATGCCGCCGGAACAGATCCAGAGTCTCGGCGTCGCCGCGGAACTCCATCCCGATCTCGTCGAGAATCCGGTCGGCGTTGCGTTCGATGATCGCGATCGACTCATCGTCGATCAGGCTGACAAGGCCGATGCGCCTGATCGTATAGGGCGCTGCAATCGCGTTGCGCGCGGTCCGAGCCCTGATCTTTTCGCTCCGGCCCTCCCGGCGGGTTCCGCGCCGGTCCTTGGCATCTTGATCGTGCTGCATCGGCATCCCGGCTTCTGGCGCTGTCGGGGATAATCTACGCAGCGGTTTTGCGCTCCGCCTAGTGGCGGCGTGAAGCATCGTATTTACTAATGATGCCGATTAGTCTTGGGCCGGATCGGCCAGCGCGGGGAAATGATAGTCCACTTCGCCCGCGATGGCAGGAAAGCGCATCGCGAAATGCGTCCGCAGGATCTGGGCGCATTGCCGGGCCAGGGCCTTGGCGATTTCCTCGTGTTCGCCGTTTCGCGTCACGACCTGGATCCGCCGCCGGAAACCGGGAAAGGGCAAGGGTTCGATCCGCAGCTTCATTCCCTCGGCAACGGCGTCGATCAGAAGCGAGGGGGTCAGGATCGCAAAGCACTTTCCCGTCACGACCCCGGCGACGACCATCGAGGAGCGGTCCGCCTCCATCGCGCGGGGGAAATGCAGACGGCAGCGCTGCAGATGCTGGTCGGTGCGCCGTCCCACGGGCGTCGCGACGCCGAAACGAACCAGCGACAGGCGTGCGGAGATTTCCTCGATATCCGCGGGGTCTCCGTCGTAAGACTCTGGCAGAACGAGGTAAAATGACTCGTCAAGAACAGGGATCACATGATCGTCGATGTCGCTCTGGACCAGTTCCGATGTCACGGCCAGATCGATCTGGCGCGCGTTCAGCGCTGACCTGTGGTCTATGGCAAGGCCCGCCGACAGGATCAGTTCGGGAACGCCCAGCTCATTGACCGCGAAGTCGAAAAGGCCGGGTGTCAGCGTCGTCGCGATCGAGGCCAGCAGCCCCATGCGCAGGACCGGCAAAGTCGTGGCGTTCAGGCGACGGATGTTGGCCTTCAGATCCTCGATCTCGTTCAGGATGCGGAAACCGTGACGCTGCAGGATGCCGCCCGCGTGGGTCAGCGTGACCGGGCGGTGCGAGCGGTCGATGAATTTCACGCCGAACGCGGTTTCCAGATTCTTCAGGTGTTGCGATGCGGCGGATTGCGTCATGCCAAGCGCCCGCGCCGCTGTTGTCACTTGCTGCATCTCGGCCACGGCCATGAAGATCTCGACCGCGCGAAACAGGTTGAAGTCGGGTGAGTGGCTTGATTTCACGTCAGAATTCTTTGAGTCCGGCATTCTGCCTCACCTGATTGGGTAGGGGCGCCCGTGCCGGACGATTCCGAATCTGGCGAAGGCCCTGTTCTTCATTAGAAACTTTAATATTGTGCAGGCGGGCTTGATCAATGCCCCTTGCGCGGGATCAGTGGTGCGGAAACTCACCATTGGGCGTCAGATGCCAGAAACACTCATCATCGGCGGTGGCGCGATCGGCCTGAGCCTGGCCTATCATCTGACGTGCCTCGGCCAGCAGGGCGTCGTGCTGCTTGAGCGGAACCAGCTGACCTCGGGCACCAGCTGGCACGCGGCCGGAATCGTGGGACCGCTGCGTGCCACGCCCAACCTCACGCGGCTTGCGATGTACGCGGGAGAGCTTTTCCCGCGCCTGGAGCAAGAGACCGGTCTGTCCACGGGCTATCGCCGGACGGGCGGATTTTGGCTTGCGCGCGAAGAGGCGCGTATGGACGAACTTTCGCGCATCGCGGCGCTTGGTCGGCATTTCGGACTGACCCCGACGGTCGTGCCGGGCGTGGACCTGCGCGTTCCGGGCCTGGATACGACCGGGATCGTGGGGGCGCTTCGGGTCGAAGAGGATGCGAACGTAAATCCCGTCGACCTGTGCATGGCCTATGCCAAGGCCGCGCGGGCGGCGGGGGCGGAGATACGCGAAAACACCGAAGTCGCGGCGCTGCTGGTCGAAGGCGGGCGCGCCAAGGGTGTGCGGCTGGCCGACGGGTCCGAGATCCTGGCAGACCGCGTCGCGCTGTGCGCCGGGGCCTGGTCCAAGCGGCTGGCCGACGCGGCAGGCGTCGCGCTGCCGCTTCAAGCGGTCGAACACATGTACATCGTGACCGAACCGATGCCCGGGTTGCCGCATCCCTACCCGGTCCTGCGCGATCTGGACCGGGGGATCTATGTCAAGGGCGATGCCGGTAAGCTGGTGATCGGCGGCTTCGAGCCCCACGCCAAGTGCTGGGATCCCCACGGGCCGGACGGGAGCAGACCGTTCCTTGAGTTCTCCGAGGATTGGGATCAGTTCGCGCCCTTCATGGACGCGGCCCTGTCGCTGATCCCCGCGCTGGAAAGCACAGGCATCCAGCATTTCATGAACGGGCCGGAAAGCTTTACCGTCGATTCAAAGCCCCTTATCGGGCAGACGAACGAAGTGGACGGATTGTTCGTCGCCGCCGGCATGAACTCGGTCGGTGTCATGTCCTCGGCCGGGATCGGGCGGGTGCTGGCGGACTGGATGATCGAGGGCGCCGCCCCCATCGACCTGTGGGAGGTCGACATCGCCCGCGTCGATCCGCTGACCGGCGCATCGGCCCACGTCCAGACCCGGATGGAAGAGGCCGTGGCCGATGTCTTTGCCATTCACTGGCCCTTCAAGCAGCGCAAGGCGGGCCGCGGTCTGCGCAAGTCCGCCCTTCACGACCGTTGGGCTGCGGCGGGGGCGGTCTTTGGCCTGACGGCGGGGTGGGAACGCGGCCTGTGGTATGCGTCCGACGCGAGCGAGCGGCATCTGCCCTATTCGGTCGGCGAACAGCCATGGCAAGAGATCGTGCACCGCGAGGCGGCCGTGATGGACACCGGAACCACGCTGGTCGACCTGTCGCCCTTCGGCAAGTTCGACGTTTCCGGCCCCGAAGCATTGTCCGCCCTGCAGTTTCTGGCCGCGGGAAACCTGGACGTTGAGGTGGGGCGTGCCGTCTACACCCCGCTCTTGAATGCCAAGGGGGGGATCGAGGCGGATGTGACCATCTCGCGGTTCGGGCCCGACCGCTTTCGCGTGACCTCGGGCGCCGCGACGCGCTGGCGCGATCTGGCCTGGCTGCGCCGGTCCTGCGCCGGGCGCGGCGTGACGATCGGGGACGCGACCGAGGACGAGGTCGTGATCGGCGTGATGGGGGCGGGATCGCGCGACCTGCTAACCCGGCTTTCGCCCGACGATTGGCACGATTTCCCCTTTGCCGCCACGCGTGCGGTTACGGTGGTTGGCCATAACTGCCGCGCGACACGTGTCAGCTTCGTGGGCGAGCTTGGCTGGGAACTGTCCGTTCCGGTCGCCAGCCGCGTGCCCGTCTTCGACGCCCTCTTCGCTCTTGGTGCTCGTCCCATGGGGCACTATGCCCTCGATGCCTGCCGCATCGAGAAAGGCTATCGCCACTGGGGACACGACCTTGGGCCAGAGATCACGCCGCTTGAGGCAGGGCTTTCGTTCACCGTGGACTGGACCAAGGACTTCTTGGGCAAACCCGCGCTAGAACGGCAGAGGGCAGAGGGACTGAAGCGCCGACTGCATCTGTTCGAGGTCGAAGGCGATCCCTTGATGCTGCACGACGAACCGATCCGCGAAGATGGCGCGGTCGTCGGCATGACGACCTCGGGCGCACGGGGCGCCCGTACCCGCAAGACGCTGGCCCTTGGCATGATCGCGGTCAGTGCCGGCGAACGACCCGCCGACACGGCGGCAAGGAACTTTGAAATCGAGATCGCGGGGCGGCTTTGCCCGGCCAGGGTGCTGGAAAGGCCGCCGTTCGATCCCGCAGGCGAACGGATGCGCGCATGACGCTGAACGCACAGGTACTGATTATCGGCGGCGGTGCGATGGGCGTGTCGCTGATGTACCACCTGGTCAAGGCAGGCTGGACGGATGTCGTCCTGACCGAAAAGAACGACCTGACGCATGGCTCCACCTGGCATGCGGCGGGTCTGTGCACGCACTTCGCACACAACGCCACAATCCAGGAACTGCGCGCCACCTCGGTTCGGCTATACCGTGACATCTTGCCCGAAGAGACGGGGGGGACCTGCGGCTTCCATCGCTCGGGCGCGATGCGCATCACGTCAAACCCCGACCGGATGGACGAATTCGCCCATGTCGCGGGGCTTTCCAAATTCACCGGCTACGACCTGCGCCTTCTGACCTCGCCGGATGAGGTTGCGGCGCTGCATCCGCTGGCACGGACCGACGGCATCCTGGGCGGTATCTATGAGCCCGATGACGGCCATGTGGACCCGACGCTGGCGACAAACGCCATGGCGAAGGTCTCTCGGGAAAGGGGGGCGGCGATTCTGCGCCGTAATCCTGTCCTCGCGATCCGACGCGAGAGCGACCATTGGCGGGTCGAGACCGGGCGGGACGTGATCAACGCCCGCCACATCGTCAATGCTGCCGGCACCTGGGGGTGGGAAGTCGGGCAAATGATGGGGCTCAACATCCCCTCGGTCCCGGTCCTGCACCAGTATCTTGTCACCGACACCATCCCCGCGGTGGCCGACCGCATCGCGGCGGGCCTGCCGGAACTGCCCATGATCCGCGACCCGGAGGAAAGCTGGTATGTTCGCCAGGAACGTGACGGACTGATCCTTGGCCCCTACGAAAGGGACGCCCAGCCCTGGTCGATCGACGGCGTGCCGCCCGAGTTCGGGGCCGAACTGATGCCGCCCGATCTGGACAGGGTGGAGCACATCATCGCGGCGGCGATGGCGCGGATACCGGCGCTGGAAACGGGGGGCGTGAAATCGGTCGTGAACGGGCCCATAACCTTCACTCCCGACGCCAACCCGCTGATCGGGCCGGCGCACGGGCTGGCGAACGCCTGGCTGCTCACCGGGTCCTCGATGGGGGTGATGGAGGGCGGCGGCGCCGGCTGGTTCCTGGCTCATTGGATGACGCACGGCGCGCCGCCCATGGATGCGCTGGCCGTCGACAGTCGCCGGTTCGGGTCCTGGGCCGACCGCGACTACAGGGTCAAGAAGGCGATCGAATGCTTTGGGCTGCAGTTCGGCGTCCACTATCCACATGAGGAGCGGCCCGCCGCGCGCGGCAAGCGGCTTTCGGCCCTGCATGACCGGATGCTTGCGCGCGGCGCGGTAATGGGGGCCGCGCACGGCTGGGAGAGGCCGAACTGGTTTTCCGACCGGTCGGGCGACCAGGCCGTGCCGACCTTTCGCCGCGCCAATTGGTTTCCCTATGTCGCGAACGAGGTCAGGACAGTGGCACAGGCCGCGGGCCTTGCCGACCTGTCCGTCTTTTCCAAGTTCGAGGTGTCGGGCGCCGACGCGCGCGCCTTCGTCGACGCCCTGGGCGCCAATCGCGCACCCAACGTCGGGCGAATCGGCCTGACCCATGCGTTGACGCCCGCAGGCGGGACCGCGTGCGAATTCACCGTATCCGCGCTGGCCGAAGACCTTTTCTACCTGACCTCCGCCGCCGCGGCCGAGGAAATGGACGAAGACCTGTTGCGCGCGCGCGCGGCGGGCTTCGAAGTCCGCCTTTCCAATGTGACCGAGGAAATGGGCGTGATCGCGCTGATGGGGCCGAAGTCGCGCGCGATCCTTTCCTCGCTCACAAACGCCGACCTGGGACCCGGATTTCCCTGGCTCGCTGTGCGGGACATCACCGTCGCAGGCGTCGCAGTCCGTGCCCTGCGCGTTTCGTACATTGGCGAGCTTGGGTGGGAGCTTCACGCCGGGCGCGCCGATTGTCCCGCGCTCTTCGACGCGCTGGAGGCGGCGGGCAAACCGCACGGGATCGGATTTTTCGGCGCCTACGCCATGAATTCCATGCGGCTGGAAAAGGGTTACCGGGCGTGGGGGAGCGACTTCACGACCGAACGCACCCCGGCCGAAACCGGCGCGGGCGGCCTGATCCGGCCGGAGGGACGGGATTTCATCGGGAAAGAGGCGCTCTTGCGGCGCAAGGCCGAGCCGGGCCGCTGGGAAATGGTGTTGCTTTCGGTCGAAACCGACAGTGTCGATCCGTTCTACAGCCACACGCTGTTCCACCAAGACAGGCCGGTGGGCGTCGTCACCTCTGGCGCGTGGGGTCACCGGACGGGGCAGGCGCTGGCGTTGGCCTATCTGCGCGAACGGGGCTTGCGGGATGGTCTGAGCGTTGAGATCCTGGGTCGGCGGCAGCCGGTCCGCGTGCTGGAAACCGCGCCCTACGATCCGGCCAACACAAGGATGAAGGCATGACAGACCACCCGATCATCGCGCTTTGGTCCCATCCCCGGTCGATGTCCACCGCAATGGAACGGATCATGCGTGAACGCGGTGATCTGGACAGCCTGCACGAACCCTTCATGTACGATTACTACGTTCACCGCCGGGTCCGCATCATGCCGCATTTCGAGGTGCAGAAGGACCATCCGACAAGCTATGAGGCGATCCGCGACATGATCCTGGACCGCGCCCGAAAGGCGCCGGTCTTTTTCAAGGATATGTCCTACTATGTCTATCCGCACATCCTGGCCGACACGGACTTTTCGGCCCGGTTGACCAATGTCTTTCTTGTGCGCGACCCGATCGCCTCGATCCCCTCCTACCACAAGCTCGACCCCGATCTTACGCTGGAAGAGATCGGGCTTGAGGCGCAGGCCCACCATTTCGATGCCCTTGCGGCCAGGGGGCAGACGCCCCCGGTGATCGTGGCCGACGACGTGCGCGCCGACCCCGAAGGCGTGATCGGGGCGCTGTGGCAGCGGATCGGCCTGAAGCACGTTTCCGCGGCTTTCGATTGGCAGCGCGAGCCTCCAAAGGACTGGGCGCAGGTCGGTGGCTGGCATGGGGATGTCAGCCGCGCCAGCGGTATCCGGCCGCTGAGCCCCGAGGAGATCGCCCAGCAGGAACGCAAGTTCGACGATCTCGCGCGGACCGAACCGCGCCTGCGCGCGCTTCTGGATCATCACCGTCCGTTCTACCGCCACCTCGCAGCCCATGCGATCGGTCCGGGCGGTGCTGAGCGGCTGTCCTGAGGCCCGGCCGCATTCCGCCGCTGATGGCACGGTCTTTCCGTCCGTAACCGCGGCTTGCGCTCCCACGGCCGATTTGCATCGACATCCGAAGCCCGTGCGTCGTACCAAGGCTGTACCAATCCGGAGCAAGAAAATGAAACACGGCAAGCCAGTGGTGCTTTTGCACACCGACCTGCCAGACGCGGCGCGGTCGATCGTGGTCTCGCATCATCCCGACCTGACCATCGCGACCTGCGAAAGCTACGACGGGCTGTCGGCGGCATTGGCCGAAAGCGGCGCCGATGTCGTCTATTCCGTGCGCTTCGGGGGCGGTCCCGGCTTTCCCCGCGCGGCTCTTGTGGAAAGCCCCAAGGTTCGATGGGTTTCGGTGGGCGGGTCGGGATGCGATCACCTGATGCCCTGGAAGCCCGAGCATGTGACGGTGACCAACGCCGCCGGCGTCGCTGCGGACATGATGGCAGAATATGTACTGGGCACCGCGCTGGCGTTTTCGCTGGACCTGAAAGGCTTTGCCCGCGCGCAGGCCGAACGGCGCTGGATCGACGGCAGGGTTACGCCGATCGGGGGGCGCACGCTTCTCGTGCTGGGGTTGGGCAAGACAGGGCAGGCGGCGGCCATGCGGGCCAAGGCCATGGGGATGTCGGTCCTGGGCGTCCGCGCGCGTCCACAGCCCACGCCCAATTTCGACGAAGTGCATGGGCTGGACGCGCTTTCGCGGCTCTGGCCGCGCGCCGACTTCATCCTGGTCTGCGTACCCCTTCTGCCCTCGACGCGCGGGCTGGTCGACGCCGCGGCATTCGGCGCGATGAAGACCGGCGCCGTTCTGATCGACGTTTCCCGCGGGGGAGTGTGCGATGAGGCGGCGCTGATCGAAGCACTTCGGACCGGACGGCTGAAGGGCGCGGCGCTGGACGTCTTTGCCCAGGAACCGCTGCCGCAGGAAAGCCCGCTCTGGGCGATGGAGAATGTGATCCTGACCCCGCACTGTTCGTCGGTTTATGACGGTTGGGCGGAGAAATCGGTCAAGATGTTTTGCGAAAACCTGAAACGTTACCGGAGTGGTGAGGCACTGACCAACGTGGTCGACCCCGTGCGGGGTTACTGAAGGAACGAAGGGCATGAGCGAAGAAAGACGCGGCGGGCGTAGACAGAAGTCATCCCGCGGCGGGGCCGGGATAGCGCAGCTTCCGTGGCGTGCGGTGGAAAACCCCTACGCGAGCCTGCAAATGGCGACCGAAGAGGAGGTGGAGGCGATCCACCGCACCTCGATGCGGATCCTGTCGGAGCTTGGCATCCGTGTCATGGGCGGGCGGGTCCTTGACCTGTTCGAAGCCGCGGGCGCGATCGTGGACCGGTCCGAAAGCACCATCCGCATCGACGAGGGAATGGTTGACGCGGCCCTTGCGACGGTGCCATCCAGTTTCACGCTGACCTCGCGCAACCCGTCGCGGCGGCTGACCATCGGGGGACGGAACATCACCTTCGGCCTGGTGGCCGGTCCCCCGAACGTCCACGACTGCGTGAATGGACGCCGCGCGGGCAACATGCGCGATTATGAGAACTTCATCCGGCTCGCGCATCATTTCAACGCGATCCACATCATCGGAAACCAGGTGACCGCGCCGCAGGAGCTGCCCGCGAACAACCGCCACCTGGATACCTATCGCGCCAACCTGACGCTTTCGGACCTGTCCTTCCACTGCACGGCGATCGGACGCGGGCGCGCGATGGACGGGATCAACATGATGGCCATCGCCCGCGGCATCACGGTCGATCAGATGGCGAAGGATCCTGGCGTCATAACCATCATCTCGGTCAACTCGCCGCGGCTGTTCGACGATTCGATGGGCGACGGGTTGATGGCCATGGCCGAACACGGCCAGCCGGTGACGGTGACCCCCTTCACGCTGATGGGCGCGATGACGCCGGTGACCTTGGCCGCGGCGCTTGCCCAGCAGAACGCAGAGGCGCTGTTCGGGATCGTGCTGACCCAGCTCGTGAACCCCGGTGCACCGGTCATGTACGGGGCGTTCACCTCGAATGTCGACATGCGGTCGGGGGCGCCAGCCTTCGGCACGCCGGAAAACACCAAGGCAAACATCGTGTCGGGCCAGCTTGCGCGGCGCTACCGTCTGCCCTACCGCACTTCGAACGCCAATGCCTCGAACGTGGTCGATCTGCAGGCCGCGTATGAGACCGGCATGGCCACCTGGGGCGCGGTCATGGGTGGGGCGAACATGGTCTATCACGCCGCTGGCTGGCTTGAGGGCGGCCTGACCGCGTCCTATGAAAAGCTGGTTCTGGACGTCGAGATCCTTCAAAACATGATGGAAATCCTGCGCCCGATCGACTTTTCCGATGCAGAACTTGGCTTCGACGCGATTGCCTCGGTTCCGACGGGGGGGCACTTCTTCGGCGCCGAACATACGATGGCCCGGTACGAAAGCGCTTTCTACCGTCCGATGCTGTCCGATTGGACCAACTACGGCGGATGGGAAGCGGCGGGCGCCAAGGATGCGCTGACGCGCGCAACCGCCATCTGGCAGCAGGCGCTTCGGGATTACGAAGAGTCTGTCATGGACCCCGCGATCCGCGAAGAGCTCGACGCCTATGTCGCCCGCCGGAAAGAGGAAATCGGCGCGGGCGAACCCTGAGGTCACAAGCAGGCAGCGGATCGGGTGATCTGCCGCAGCTACGCTCAAAGCAGGTCGAAAATCCGTCCCGGTGCGGCCTTGGGACGGGGCAGGGACAGCGCGCGGCAAAGCGCGAACATCATCGCCTGGTTCGAGGTGACGACCGGCTTTCCCGTCGCGGCCTCGATCCGCTCGACGGCCTCGACCGAGCGCATGTCGGTGCACGACAGCACGATCGCCTGGACCTGCGGCTTGTTCACGCGCATGGCAAGATCGAACACCTCGTCCGGGGACAGTTCACCCTGGCCGTAGTTGCCAAGGTCTCGCCCGATGTCCGCGCGGGACACGGTCTCGATCCTCTCATCGGCCAGGAAGGCGACGGCCTGATCGTTGATCTGCCCGACATAGGGCGAAGAGAAGCCGATCTTCGTGGCCCCTAGCGCCCGGATCGCAGCGACCACGGAACCGGCGGCGGTCAGCGACACGGCCCCCGACCGTTCCCTGATCCTGGCCGACAGGTCGCGATCGAAGCCCGCCCCATGCGTCAGTGTGGCCGAGGTGCAGCCGTAAAGGACCGCCCGTGGCCGGACGCCGCAGATCAGCCTCAGCGTCTCGGTGATGTCCGATGCGCCAAGCCGAGCCATCTGGTCCGCGCCGGGGATGGCATCGACGTCGTAGTCCCCCAACCGCTCGAAATGAAGCGAAACGCCCTCGGGGCGCATGAGCATCATGTCGGGTTCAAGATTCGTGTTGGTGTAGGGAACAAGAACCCCGATCTTGATGGCGCGGGGATCAGCGGTCATGACCATGCTCCTTGAAGGTGGCAAGAATCTCGGCAGCGCGCGCCATGTGCTTGGGCGCGGCGATGGTCGCGCGCAGGCAATGGGACAGGCCGTAGCCGCCCATGCCGCGCATCAGAAGCCCGGCGTCGCGCAGGCGCGTGTCGGCGGCTTGCGCGGCATCGGCGTTGGCGAAGGGGATCAGGACGAAGTTCGCGTGGCTGTGAGGAAGGTCATAGCCTGCCGCTTTCAGCTGCAAGGCGAACCTGGCCCTGATTTCCACCGTTCCGGCGACTGTCGCGCGCATGTGCCCCTGATCGCGCATAGCCGCCTCTGCCATGGCCTGGCTGACGGCCGAAACGTTGTTTGGGTTCAGTAGTTTGCGAACCGACGCGCCGATTGCCTCCGGAAACAGGCCCCAACCCGTGCGCGCACCGGCCAGCCCATAGGCCTTGGACAGGGTGCGCAGAACGACCGTACCGCCGCGACCGGTCAGGGCGAAGATCGAAGCCGGGTCCTGATCGTCGAACTCCCCGTAAGCCTGATCGACGATGAGCAGCACGTCGCCCGGAAGATCGTCGCGCAGTGCCTCGATCTGGGCGTTCGGGATGCGCGTCCCCGTCGGGTTGCCGGGATTGCACAGGAACACGATCCGCGTGCGCGGCGTGACCCGGTCGCGCAGCGCGTCGGTGGACAAGGTAAAGCCAGCCTCGGGTGCGGCGACGAAGGAAGCGCCAGCCTGTTGGCAGGCCGTTTTCGTGAACAGGTATCCGTACTGGCTGCCCAGAACTTCATCCCCCGGCCCGGCGAAGGCGCGGATCAGACAGCCGATCAACTCCATCGACCCGGCGCCGCACAGGATCTGCTGCGCGTCCAGCCCATGTACCTCGCTGATCGCGGCGCGAAGTCCGGTCCACTCCGGATCTGGATAAAGCCCCGACTGCGCGAGCGCCGCCTGTCCGGCGGCGATCGCCATCGGACTGGGGCCGAACGCGCTTTCATTCTGCGCAAGCGAGATGGCGCCAGCAGGTCCCTGGTCGGCAAGCGCGTAGGGGGCCATGGAAGCCACGCTCGGAACCGGCGCGATCATGCCTTCGCCCCGTAAAGAGCCGCGGCCGCGTGATCCGATATCAGTCCGCAGGCGACATCTTGCGCAAGCGCCGCTGGATCGCGGCCGCCGGGGTCGCCAAAGCCGCCGCCACCAGGCGTGTCGAATATCAACCGCTCGCCGGGTTCGACGCGCAGTTCGCACTTGCCCGCGATGTCGGCATCGCGCCCGGTGACCCTGATCCGCCCCGGCGCGCCGCAAAGCCCGCCCGCGCGACCCTTCGCGGCGTTGCGCAAACGTTCAACCGACAGGAAGACAAGGAAGGGTTCGCCCACCGCCGAGGTTATCTCGATCCTCTGACCAAGGCCGCCGCGGAACCGTCCCGCGCCGCCCGAATCCGGCAGAAGTTCGCGACGCCAGATCGTCACAGGGGCCACGGCTTCGGTCATCTCGACCTGAGAGCCGAAAACGCCGGATGGGTAGGCGGTGGCGGACAGGCCATCGGCCATCGGTCGCGCCCCGGTTCCGCCGTTGTGCACCAGTTCGACCGCAAAGCGGCGCCCGCCGTTGTGGACGGCTTCCGGCGTGTGGCGCATCGGCAGATCGTACATGCACGACGCCCCTTCAGCTGGAACGCGGTCCGGCAACGCCTGTGAGAGGCAGCCCAGAACAAGGTCCGGCGTCATTTGTCCCAGCGTGTGGCGCATCGCGACCGGGGCGGGGCGCTGTGCGTTCAGGATGCACCCTGCGGGTCCCGTCACCTCGAATGGCTCCAGCGAGCCGGCGTTGTTGGGAATGTCCGGCCCGATGATGCAGCGCATGGCGAACACGGAATAGGCCGTGGCGTAGTTCAGCGGCACGTTGATGCCCTTCTTCGAGCAGCCTGACGTGCCGGAAAAATCCAGGTGCAGCCGGTCCTTGGTCACCGTCAGTGTGGCGTGCAGGTCAAGCTCGTTTTCATAGCCGTCGACGGTCAGGACATTGCGGTAAACCCCTTCGGGCACCTCGGCGATCGCGGCAAGCGTGCCGCGCCGCGACGTGTCGATGATGTGGTCGGCAAGGTCGTTCAGGTCGTCCAGCCCGAAGTCCTCCATCATCGTGACCAGCCGGGCGGCACCAGATTCGCAACAGGCGATCAGGGCGTAGATGTCGCCCTCGTTCGCGATGGGTTCGCGCGAATTGGCCTTGACGATGTCCAGCAGCAGGGCGTTCACCTCGCCACGCTCGACAAGTTTGCACGGCGGGATCAGCAGCCCTTCGTCGTAGATGTCCGACCCTTCGGGACCCATGCCAAGCCCGCCAAGGTCGACCAGATGCGAGGTGCAGGAGGTGAAGCCGACCACGCGACCGTCCTTGAACGCGGGCATCATCAGAAGGAAGTCGTTCAGATGCCCCGAGGCCAGCCAGGGATCGTTGGTCAGGTAGATGTCGCCCGGCGCCATGTTCCGGACCGGGAAACGCTCGCGAAGTGTCTTGACGGCCTCGGCCATGGTGTTGATGTGGCCCGGTGTACCGGTGACGGCCTGGGCAAGCATGCGGCCCTGGATGTCGAAGATGCCGGCCGATATGTCGCCGCATTCGCGCACGATCGGCGAAAAGGCCGCGCGGATCAGGGTCTGGCCCTGCTCTTCCACGACCGCCAGAAGCCGGTTCCACATGACCTGAAGCCGCGCCGGGGAAAGATCGCTCATGTGTCAGCCTCCGATGCGGTCGCGTGTCAGGACAAGGTTCCCGCGCGCATCGACGCGGGCGGTGAAATCCGCGCCGACGAAGGTCGTCGTCTGCGGCTCGGCAATCAGGGCGGGGCCGGTGATCCGGCTACCCGGCGCCAGATTTTCGCGTGGGACAAAGGCGGCATCGCGGGGCTTGCCTGACAGGTCGCAGATGATGGTCCGCTTGCTGTCGGGTGCGAGCGTCGACTCCGGTGGTTCTGCCGAAGAAGCGGCAGGCGCTTCGGCGCGCGTCGCGACGCGGACCGACCAGTTCAGGATCTCGATGCTCATCCCTGGCACCGGACGGGAAAATTGCCGCGAATAGGCCGTCTCGAACGCTGTCGTGAGGGGCCCGATGTCGTCTGGCTGCAGGTCCCGGTCGGGAAGCGGGATCTCGATCTCGTGGCCCTGGCCGTGGTAGCGCATGAACGCGGTCCGGCCGACTGCCGTATCAGCCGCAGGCGCACCTTGACGCACGACGCCCGTCGCCTCGGCCACCATGCCGGACAAAAGCGCGTTGATCCCACCGAGATCAAGCGTCTCAAGCAGCGAATACCTGCTTCGGACGATTTCGTAGGAAACCGGGGCGAACAGGAAGCCCACCGCCGATCCGACGCCCGGATTTGCGGGGATCAGTATCCGGGAAATGCCGGCGGCCCGCGCCACGCGGCAGGCGTGAAGCGGGCCGTTGCCGCCAAAGGCGATCATGGTTCTGGCGCCCAGGTCCTTGCCAGATTCAACGGCATGCATCCGTGCCGCGCTTGCCATGTTCTCATCCACGATGCGGCTGACGCCGTCGGCCGCCCCCGGCGCGCCGGTGCTAAGCCTTTCGCCGAGCGTTTCCGCAAGGGTCGCTGCCGCCGGTGCCGGATCTATTGTGAATTGACCCTCCGCGAAGGTTTCCGGCCGGATATAGCCCAGCACGATGTCGGCGTCCGAGACCGTGGGCTGGGTGCCCCCTCGGCCAAAGGCGACCGGTCCGGGTTCCGATCCCGCGCTTTGCGGTCCGACGGTGAGGCGCCCCAGCCGGTCGATGGCCGCGATTGATCCGCCGCCCGCCCCGATTTCGATCATCTCGATCACGGGGATGCGGACCGGCATTCCCGACCCTTTGATGAACCGCGCCGCCCGCGCAATCTCGAATGCACGAGAGGTCTGCGGGGAACCGCCGTCGATCAGGCAAAGCTTGGCTGTCGTCCCGCCCATGTCGAAGGAAAGCACGTTTTCCAGCCCGCATTCCGAGGCAATGCGTGCCGCCAGTATGGCTCCGCCCGCAGGCCCGGATTCGACCAGCCGGATCGGAAACGCGGCGGCTGTCCTGACGGTCGTCATACCGCCACCCGCTGTCATCATCAGGATCGGGCAAGCCAGGCCCTCGACCGCGAAACGCGCCTCGAACGCGCTGAGATAGCGTGCCATCAGCGGCTGGATATAGGCATTGGCGAGCGTGGTGCAGAGCCGGTCGAACTCCCGTGCTTCGGGGCTGACCTCGGACGAGATCGAGATGGAAAGCCCCGGCCGGGCGCTTGCGATCGCTTCGCGCAGGCGCTGTTCATGCAAGGGATTCGCGTAGGAATGCAGCAGGCATATCGCGATCGCTTCCGCGCCGGCCGCGTCGATCTGCGCCACAAGGTCCGGGATCGCGCCTTCATCCAGCGGGATCAGGACCTGACCGTCCGCCGACATGCGTTCGCGGATCGTCAGGGAGCGGTCACGCCCCACCAGCAGGTCGGCCTTGCGCAGGTTGATATCGTATTGGCTGTAGCGACGCTCATACCCGATCTCGAGAATGTCGCGAAACCCCTCGGTGGTGACGGTGACGACGCGCGCCCCGCGCTTCTCGATCAGCGCGTTGGTGGCAAGCGTCGTTCCATGGATAAAGCCCGTCACCTCACCCAGTCCGCGGTCCGAGGCGGACAGCGCCCTGCGAACGCCCTCTATCGCGCCATCCGCGGGATTCTGGTGCGTGGTGAGCGTCTTGGTCGAGGCGACGATCCGGTCGGCATCCTCGATCAGGACGGTATCGGTGAAGGTTCCGCCAATGTCGACGGCGAGCCGCAAGCTTTGTTGCATCGAATGAGTACCTGGTGGTGCTGGAGGGAACGCGGACGGCGAACAGCCTTCCGGTCAACAGGGAACCAGGTCACAGCCGGTCGTCCGGCGATTCATGATGTCCAGAACCACGATGCGCGACATGCGCCGCTCCGCACAGGCGCCCCGAAACAGGTGCGCGGGCCGAGTATGGCTGATTCCGGGAATTTGGGAAGCCCCGGCATTTCGGGATGCCCCGCGCTGACGGGGTGATCAGGACATTCGGCACGGGGCTGGCGCAAAGTGACGCACCCTTGGCCGGTGTCGTGTGGGCATCTTGCAAAGCGCCGCGACCGGTCACACGTTAAAGCAATGATTGATGCCCTGCACTCACGTCTGACCGGCCTTGCTATGGTGGCAATGCTTGCCTTGGCCTTCGTGGCCCTGGGCGCCGGGCACCGCGTGGCATCCGCAGACGAGGCGGCGGTCGAGGCTCTGGCGCTGGCCGGGGCGGATGTGTCGGCCCTGTGTGGCGGCTCAGATGTCGATGGCAAGCTGTCAAAGGGCGATTGCGCCGCCTGTCACATCGCAGGGGGCACGCTTCTTTCCGATCCGTGGGGCGAGGTCGCGGCTGCCGACCTGGTGGTTGCCGCTGTCGTGGCGCCGCCACGCGAAAGCCGCGCCCCGCGTGCCGCGCGTGACCCCGCGCATGGGTTGCGCGCACCTCCGACGGTCTGATCCCTTCGCGTCGCAGGCCGGTCGTGCAATCGGCTCTGCGTCATGCCGCCGTCTTCGGTGGCAGAACTCTGACCTTGGAAAATTGACGGTGGCTTGGCACCGATACCCTTTGCGCCGCCACCCTCACCAATCCCTGCCGGCTTTGTCCCGATGCCGGTCAGGGTGCGACCCGGACCCTTTCCCAATCCGGTCCGGGCCAGTGCTCGCCCCGCCTCTCCCACATCGGCGGGGCGAGCCTGAACCGACCGGGCGGGGCTCCGTAGGGTTGGCGGTCGTCCCGGCAGATCAGTCCGCCGATTTCGCGAAGACGAACTGGGTGTGCTGGTTGTAGGTCTCTCCCGGCCTCAGGATCGGCTGCGGCCAGTTGGGGTGATGGATCGCGTCCGGCCACACCTGCGGTTCCAGCGCGATGCCCGCGTAGGCGCCCATCCTGCGCCCGTCCAACCCCGGCGCCTCCGCCACGATCGGCGCGCCGTCGAACACCTGAAGGCCGGGTTCGGTCGTCCTGATCTGCATCCGCACGTCGCCGCCCCTCAGTTCCCCGACAGTCCGAAGGGGGCTCCTGTCTTGTCCGATGCAAAGGTTGTGGTCGATCGCCGATCGGCTGCACACATCGCCAAGACGCTGGCCGTCACGTAAGTCAAGGCAGGTCCCCGCGACCCGGGCCACGCGCCCGGTGGGGATCAGTTCGTGGTCCACAGGCAGATAGTGATCAGCAAATATCTGCAACCGGTGGTCCAGGATGTCGGGCGCGCCCGAAAGGTTGAAGTAGCTGTGATGCGCCAGGTTGCAAAGGGTGGCCTGGTCCGTCGTGGCGGTCATCCGGATGTCCAAAACGCCACCGGCGAGCAGGGCAAAGGAAACCCGCGTGGTCAGTACGCCGGGATAGCCCATGTGCCCGTCGCCAAGCACAAGGCCCAGGGTGGCGTGATCGGGGCCGACATCCTCGAACGACCAGAGTTGATTGGCCATGCCAGAGTTGCCGCCGTGCAGGTGGTGTTTGCCAAGGAAGTTGGCATCCAGCCGATGGACGGCGCCGTCCAGTTCAAAGCAGGCGCCGGCGATCCTGTTGGCGCAGCGGCCCACGGTTGTCCCGAAACAGAACGGGCTGGAAAGGTAGTCCTCGAACCGCGCGAAGCCCAGGACGAGCGCGGACGCATGTCCGTCCAGCCGCAGGTCCTGAAGGATCGCGCCGTGGCTGAGCACCGACGCGGTCAGCCCGCCGCCCCGCAGCAGGACCCGTTCGACGGGGCTTCCGTCCGGAAGGTTTGCCACCTGCTCGATCCTGGTCACGGCATCCGATCCTTTGCCTGCAAACGAAAACCCCGGCGCGGCAACCAGTCCGCACCGGGGTGTTTTCCCTTATCGCCGGGTCATTGACAATCGCGCCCTTGACCTAGCCGTAGACGAGATTTGGCAGGAACGTGATGACCTCTGGGAAGAACATGCAGATCAGCAGTCCCACGATCTGCAGCAGCAGGAAGGGGATGGCCGAGCGGAAGATGTCGCTCATCGGGATCGAGTCCGGGGCGACGCCGCGCAGATAGAAAAGCGCGTAGCCGAAGGGCGGCGACAGAAAGCTCATCTGCATGTTCACGAGGTACAGCACACCGAACCACAGAACCAGGTCGTCGGTGTTGTCGAAACCGAAGGCGGCGGCGCCAAGCGACTTGATGATCGGCACGAAGATCGGCACGCAGAGCAGCAGGATCCCCACCCAGTCCAGGAACATGCCCAGCACGATCAGGATGATCTGCATCACGATCAGGATGCCCCAGGGGCCTAGGCCCATGCCCTGCATGGTCTCCTGCACGAACTCCTGCCCGCCTTCCAGCACATAGAGCCCGACGAAGATGGTCGCGCCGAACATGATCCAGATGACCATGGCGCTGGCCTTGAGCGTGGTCAGGCAGGCCTCGCGGATGGTGGGCCAGTCAAGCCGGCGGTGGATGGCCGCGACGATGAAGGCGCCGAAGGTGCCGATGCCTGCGGCCTCGACCGGTGTCGCCACGCCCGAGAAGATCACGCCCAGAACCACGACGATCAGGCTGATCGGCGCCGACATCTTGCCGAGCAGGTGCAGCTTTTCCCGCGTGCTGACCCGCTCCTCTATCGGGATCGGCGGGCCGAGGCGCGGGTTGATGTAGCTGCGGACGGTCACGTAGAGGATGTAGAGCCCCGAAAGCATCAGGCCCGGTATGACGGCGCCGATGAACAGTTCGCCCACCGATTGCTCGGCGACGACCGCGTAGATGATCGCCAGGATCGACGGCGGGATCAGGATGCCCAGCGTTCCGCCCGCCATGATCGCGCCCATGGCGATCTTGGGGTCGTAGCCGCGCTTCAGCATGGCCGGCAGGGCGATGATGCCCATGGTCACGACTGCGGCGCCGATCACGCCTACCATCGCCGCAAGGATCGTCGAGGCGATGATCGTGGCCGACGCCAGCCCGCCCTTCACGCCGCCAAGCACCTTGTAGATCACGTCGAACATGTCGTTGATGATCCCGGCTCGCTCCAGCATGGCGGCCATGAATATGAACAACGGGATCGCCGACAGCTGATAGTTCGTCATCAGCGGGAAGATGCGGCTTGGCACGATGTTCAGCGCGCGTGCGTCCCCCAGGATGAACAGGAAGACGCAGGCCAGACCGCCGGTGACGAAGGCAAGGGGAAGCCCCGCCATCAGGAGCACCAGCAGCGAGCCGAACATGATGAGCGTGAGCAGCTCGATTGAAATGTCCAGTCCCATGCGTCAGGCCCCTTTCGCGATAACGCGGATGTCTTTGGAAAGCTTGGATATGCCTTGCAGGACCAGCAGCGCGCCGCCCACGAACATCATCCATTTCATCGGCCAGAGCGGCACTTCCCATTCATTGAAGCTGATTTCGCCCCAGCGGATCGACGGATCGGTCCAGTCGCCCAGCGAGAGGGCCCCCAGCATCTGCCAAAAGCCGATCTGGCCGCGCGCCCATTCGGACACGACGGAGTTGCCCGAGGGCACCGCGATGGCGTCCATGGCAAAGATGTAGGACGTCACCAGAAGCGTTCCGGCGAAGATGAAGAAGAAGATCGAAGTGAAGAGGTCGGTCCAGGCCTTGCGTCGCGGCGACATCGACGCATAGAAGATGTCGACCCGGACATGGCCTTCGGTCAGCATCGCGTATGCACCGGCGATCAGGTACTGCATGCCGAACATCAGATACATCGATTCATGCGCCCAGCTCGTGGGAGAGTTGAACACGTAGCGGCTGATGACCTCGAAGTAGTAGACGAAGACAGCGATCACCGCCCAGTAGCTGACGAATTCGCCGGCATGAAGCGACAGCTTGTCGATCCAGTTTTGCGCCCATTCGTGGTCCGGCTTGCGGGCGTCCGGGTCGATCTGCGCGGCTTTGGCTGCCGTTTCGGCGTCGATGAAGGTTTCCTCTGGCAGTTCCAGCGCCAGGCTTTCGTTGGCCTTGCGCACAAGGCCAGGGATCAGCAGCGCATCGATCGCCATCAGTGCGAGGATCAGGTAGAACGCATAGCGCGCCGCGTTGGCCCAGAACGCCCGCTTTTCCGTTGCAGCGTCCGCGACAGGTTGTGCCTGCGACAGGTCGGCCTCGGCCGTGGCAATCCGATCGCGACCAGAGGTCATCGCGTCCTCGGCCCGCTTCAGCCGGCGCTCGGCGCTTTTCTTGGCAAAGGACTCCGGCTCGGCCGCCGCCACTTCCGCCCTCAGCGCGTCGATGTCGGCCTCGGCCGCCTCGATGCGGGGGGCTTCGCGTTCGACCACACGCTCGGCCACCCTGACCAGGTTGATCGCATCCGACAGTTCCGCGCGGGCATCGCGTTCCGCCGCATTGCTCCAAAGCACGAACAGGAAGATGGGAATGTAGAGAAGCCCCAGCAGGCTTCTCAGATAGAAGCGGTGCAATCCGAGGATCCCGCCCGTCACCAGGATCAGATAGGCAAGCGCGGCGCTGTAGCTGGTCTGCTTCGGGCGCGCGCGGCGCGCCAGGATCATTCCCACGACTGGGAATAGCAGCAGCCCGAGCCAATAAGCCCAATGGGGCAGGGTGAAGTCGATGTTGGGCATTGCGGTGTCCTGATGATGTGCCGCCTCATGGCGAGGCCGGGCCATGGCGATTACGCCAGGCCCGGCCGATTTGCTTTGCGGTCAGAGGTCCAGGGTAAGGCCTTCGATCTGCTCCGGCGTGACGTAGCCAAGCGAGCCTGACATCATGTAGTCCAGTTGGATCTTGAAGACCCGCGCGGCGTCCTTGTCGCGGTTGGCGTACTTGAACCAGATCGGCACGGCGACTTCGGTCAGAAGCTCGACATCGTCCTGCGTCAAACGCGTGATCTCGGTGCCGTCGGCCTCGAACTTGGCCCAGGCTTCCTGGTCGGCCTTCTGGATCGCCGCATGGTGCATGTCCGAATATGCGTGCGTCTCCAGTTCCACGAACTGCTTCATCTCGGGCGACAGCGCATCCCAGGACGATTGGGACACGGTGATGTCCATGATGTCGACCGGCTGGTAGACCGACATGAAGCCCGGAGGCCCCATCGAGATGTAGTTCGTCACCTGGCTGAAGCCGAGCGCGTAGTTCACGGCCGGTCCCACGTAGTCGGCCACGTCGATCGTGCCCTTTTCCAGCGCCGGGAAGATTTCCGATCCCGGAAGAACGGTGGTTTCGGCCCCGATCTCGGTGAAGACCTCGGCGACCATACCGCCGGGAAGGCGCATCTTGCGGCCCCGGAAGTCGTCGATCGAGCGGATCGGCACCTTGGAGTGGATGATGTTCGGCCCGTGGTGCACCGGTCCCACGAAATACATGCCCTGCGCCGCGTAAAGTTCGCGCGCGATCTCAAGCCCGCCAAGGCCGTAGTAGAACACGTCGAATTCATGCGGGTTGCGCAGGCCAAGCGGATAGGACGTCAGGAACGTCGCCGCCGGAATGATGCCCTGAGCGTAGATCGTGAACGGGTTCACCGCATCCAGAACGCCGTTCTTGACGGCATCGTACAGCTGGAAGTCGCCCACGACGTCATTCGCGCCGAAGGGCTGGAACGCAAGCTCCCCGCCGGTTTTCTCAACGATGGTGGCACACCAGTCCTTGAAGATCTGAAGGCCGGCGCCGCCAGGCCAGGATGTCTGGATCTTCCATGTCGTGCCGTTTGCTTGCGCCGAAGCGATGTGCGGCGCTGCAAGGGTCGATGCGCCTGCCGCAGCAAAAGCCCTGAGAGCGCCCCTGCGCGTGGTGGTCTTGGTCGTCATTCATTCTCCTCCCGATATTGTCTTGCAGGTTTGGGTCTTTCGAAAAGCCTCCAGCTTCTGTTCGCCCGCATATTGGTAACATTTCTTTACCATCTGTCCACCACTCAAATTCCGAAAAGGGCATCTTTTGCGGTCGGCACGGGCAAGTCGCCTGTGGCGCGCTACGCCATGAGGCGTTGAGCGACGGTTGCATGATGGCTGCTCAAAGCCGCGCCCTTGTGAAGCGCGTTCGCTTTCCCCGGAGACACTGGGCGTGCCTCCTGCCTGTCAGTCCGTGACAGCAAGCATGCGGGTTTCAACCGCGCGAAGGCCTTAGAAAGCGAGGATGCCGCGATCCCTGGCGATCATCGCCGCATGCGTCCTGTTGTTCGCTTCAAGCTTTCGGCAGATGTTCTTGACGTGCGCCTTGATCGTCACTTCCTGAACGCCAAGCTCTTGCGCGATCACCTTGTTGGGTTTGCCGTCGCAGACGCATCTGAGAACGCTGAGCTCGCGCGGTGAAAACAGGCCGCTCGTGTCCTCGCTTTCACGCGTCATGAACTCGAAAGGGGCATAGATTTCGCCTGTCGCCATGAAGCGTATGGCCTGGACAAGCGACTTGGCGCTCAGGGTCTTGGGGACGAATCCCGCCGCTCCGGCCGAAATCGCCTGTTCGACGGTCCTGCGCGCCACGTTGCCCGACATCAGCGCGACCGCGCCGCCAGCATTCGCCTCAAGGACACGCTGCAGCCCCTCAAGGCCGTTTGCTCCGGGCATGTTGTAGTCAAGCAGGATGCAGTCGAACGCGCCTTCGTTACCGATCAGTTCCAGCGTCGCGTCAAGATTGGCCGCCGACCGGACATCCATGTCGGGATGGGTGGCGATGAATGCCACAAGTGTTTCCAGCACAAGCGCGTGGTCGTCGGCGACGATGATCTTCATGGATTAGGTTCTTGTTGCTTCAAAGCGCGAAATGTCCAACTTGACGGGTACAATGAGCCTTTTTCGCGGGCTGGCGCAAGCCGGTCGGCAGGAAATTTGCCAATTCGCCGGGCGGACGGGCTATGCTAAAAAGGTCTTGCGGTTGTCCTGGGAACATGTACCGCGATCTGAAACGATGTGAGTTCTCCAGTCTCGAAGGGAGAAGCCGGAAATGCCCATCGACGTCCCGCGCGTCTTTCTTTGTGTGATTGGCTCGGGTTTTCTGGGTCTGGCCGCCGCCGCGCAGCAGCCGCTGCCGCTGCCGCCTCCGACGGGTGAGGTCGTGCTGCGGGTTTGCGGTGAGATCGAGGTGCGCAACGAAGAGGATTGCGCGGTCTTCGACATGGACAGCCTGCGTGCCATCGGGCACGTCCATCTGAAAACCTCGACGATCTGGACCGAAGGTGTCCAGGAATTCGAAGGGATCCGCCTGAAGCATCTTCTCGACCGGGTGGGGGTGCAGGGGGAACTCATCTGGGCAAGTGCCGCGAACGACTACGGCGCGGACATTCCGGTCAGCGATGCGACGGAAGACGGGCCGATCCTTGCCTACATGATGAACGAAGAGCTGATGTCGCTGCGCGAAAAGGGGCCGCTTTGGATCGTGTATCCCTTCGATGACGACAGCAGCTATCGGACCGATCTGATCTATTCGCGCAGCGTCTGGCAACTTGTCAGCCTGGATATCCGCAACTAGGCTCGAAGCTTCGGGACCATGGGGCGAGGGAGGCTATGGACCGGGCCGCCGTGGACATGAAAAATCTGGTTGTCACTGGCATCTCCAGGGCAGCAACACGCATATTTCGCGTAGGCCTCGCCTGTTTCACGAATGCGACGTGGTGGGCGGTCCTGGTCTTCATCCTGTGCGGCGTCGGAAGCGCCTTCCTGATCCAGAGCGTCGTGCTGGACCTGGAAGAGCACCGGTCCGCGGTTGAGGACCGCGTCCTGTGGAACATCTCGCAGGCCGAGGTTGAGCTGACCACCCTGCAGATCGCCATCGCGAACAGTATGGAATCCCCCGACGCCGCGCAGCTGACAAGGATCAGGCGCTCGTTCGACATCTTCTTCAGCCGTGTCTCGACGATCGAGGAAGGCACCGGGTTCAGCGGCCTGCGGCAGGAAGAGCGCTTTGCGCGCGGACTTGCGGACGTTCGCATTTACCTGGACGAAGCGGTGACCCTGATCGACTCCCCCGATCCCGTCCTTGCAGCGACATTGCCGCAGCTCAAGAAATTGACACAAGCCGCGCGCGGAGCGGTGCGCCAGATGTCGCTGGATACCGTGCGCAACCGCACCTTGTTCGCCGACGGGCTCCGGGAACAGCTGGTTACGACCCTGCTTCGGCTTGGCGCGCTGGCCGTTCTTCTGATCCTTGCCCTGATGCTCAGCACGCTGTTCGTTCTCCGACTGTCCAAAAGCGCGGAGTTGCGCGCCCAACGCATCGGCGAGACGAATTCCCGGATCGAGGAAATCCTTTCGCGCACCAACCGCGCCGTCATCACCGTCGACAGCTTCGGCGCGATCCTCGACTACAACCGGGCTGCCGAAGAGATGTTCGAGCTGCCAAGGGACGGCGTCCTTGGAAAGCTTCTCAAGGACGTGCCGCTGGATCCCGGCATCAAGAACGCCATCGAACGTCTGATGTCCGGGTCCCGGCACGAGACCGAGATCGCGGAACACCTGGCGGAAAGCATCAAGTACGCAAGCCGAAGCGACGGAAGCCAATTCCCGGTCGAGGTGTCGATGTCCGTCATCAACGGCCCCGCTGGCAGAAGCGTGCTGGTGTGGGTCGCGGACATAACCCCAAGGCTTGTTCGTGAGCAGGAGTTGAACGAAGCCCTTGAACGCGCGGTGGCCGGTGAAACCACCAAGGCGCGGATGCTCAACGTGATGAGCCATGAAATCCGCACGCCGCTGAATGGCCTGCTTGGTGCGCTGCAGGTGCTTTCCGACACCGAGCTTACGGCGCGTCAGCAAAAGATCGTTCAGGCGATGAACACGTCGAGCGATATCCTGCTGAGCCATGTGAACTCGGTGCTTGAGATATCCCAGCTTGATGCGGGCAGCATCGAGTCCGCACGCGAGCCCTTCGATCTCAAGGAGGTTGCGGAACAGGTTGTCGAGAACCAGATTCACGCGGCGCGGCAACGTGGCAACGCGTTGATCGTCGAAGAGGTGGGCGCAAGGTCCACGCCCCTTCTTGGCGACCCCAGGCGCATTCGCCAGATCCTTATCAATCTGGTCAGCAACGCCAACAAGTTCACGCAGTCTGGTGAAATCAGGATTCGCCTTTGCGAGGACGATGCCCTCGAATTCGCCCGGATCGAGGTGTGCGACACCGGCATCGGCATCGCCGAGGAAAACCTTGAGCGCATCTTCGAAGATTTCGTCACGATCGACACAAGCTATGAGCGTCGCGCCGAAGGGACCGGGCTGGGTTTGGGTCTTTGCCGCCGCCTGGCCGAGATGATGGGCGGGACCCTGACGGTCGAAAGCCGGATCGGGGGCGGCAGCGTGTTCCGGCTGAGCCTGCCGCTGCGCCGAACCGGAGTTGAGGAGCGCGCGGAGGCCGCGGAAGCTCAGATCCGGGCCGGTCAGCCCAACGTCGTGACCGCGCAGCGAACGCTCAGGATACTCCTGGCCGAGGACAACAGCATCAATCTGGAGATCATGACGGACATGCTGACTGCGGACGGTCACCGGGTCTATTGCGCGCTTGACGGTGAACAGGCTGTCGCGCGCGCGCAGGCCGAGCCGTTCGACGTCATCCTGATGGATATAAGCATGCCCCGGCAGAACGGCGTGGAGGCCACCCGGAAGATCCGCGCGGGCACCGGACCCTGCCGCGACGTGCCCATTCTGGCTGTGACTGCGCATGCGCAGAAATCGGAGATCGACAAGTTTCTCATGGCGGGCATGACTGGCGCGATCGTGAAGCCGGTTTCCAGGGGGCGGCTGCGGGAAATGCTGGCCGACCCGAGCATTCGAAGCCAGGCGCGCCCGCAGCCGGAGCACGCGCCGATGGACATGACCACCCTTGGCGACCTGATCGAGGCACTTGGGCGGGAAAAGATCGCAAGGATCCTGGGCGAGGTCGACAATGGCGTCGAAAGCTTCGCCGAAATGCTGTCGCAGGGGATCCAGGCCGGGACGCGGATGGACAGCCTGCCGATGGAGGCGCACAAGCTTGCCGGTGCGGTTGCGCTTCTGGGCGCGACGTCCCTGCGCGAGGATCTTGTCGGGCTGGAACATCTGTTGCGAGAGCCCGGCAGTGCCAGGGATATCCGCGCGCTTGCCCGGGACATGCGCGCCGATTGGCGGGCGGCGAAGTCGATGATCGAGGATGCGATTTCCGCGACGAACGAAGGGCGGGCAAGAAGCGCCTAGCGGGGGCCAGGGCCTTGGCCTGCGGTCGGGCATCTAGCGGCTATCGCCGTCTCAGGCGCTTTCGATGGCGGCCTGCGGTTCCGTTACCCCCTGCGGTGAGATGCGCAGCGCGCGCAGCGCGTTCAGGATCACAGCCACGTCGATGACCTCTTGGATCACCGCGCCCTCGACCGGCGTGAGATAGCCGAAGGCTGCTGCGATCATGCCCATCACGGACAGGCCGATGCCGGCGACCACGCTTTGAATGGCAATGTGTCGCGCCTGTTGGGCGATTTCTATGCCCGGCCCCAGGCGGTCGATCCGATCCACCAGAAGCACCACGTCTGCCGCTTCGGCCGAGGCGGCGGCGCCGCGGGCCCCCATGGCGACACCGACATCTGCCGCTGCCAGCGCCGGCGCGTCGTTGACGCCATCGCCCACCATCATGACCGGGCTGTCGGTCCGCTCGGTCAGGACCAGAAGCACCTTCTGGTCGGGGGTCAATCCAGCGCGCACACCGTCCAGCGACAGCCCGCTGCTCACGCTTTCGGCGACCTCCGCCCTGTCGCCGGTCGCAAGCAGGATCCGGCCGATGCCCCGCCTGCGCAGGCGCAGCAGCATGTCGGGCGCTTCCGTGCGCAGCGGGTCCGACATGACCAGGCGACCGGCCAGGCGCCCATCGACCGCGACGGCGACGTGGACCGAGCCCGCCGAAAGCGGCGCAGCAGTTCCCGGCGGCTCGCTTGCGTGGCGGCTGACGAACTCATCGCCGCCAACCATGATCTCTTGCCCGTCGACCGTGCCGATGACGCCTTCACCCGGGATCTCGGTGATCCTGGTCGGCACTGGCAGGTCAAGTCGCTTCAGGCGTGCGGCCGCGACAAGGGCTTGGGCGACGGGGTGCTTGGAAGCCTGATCAAGCGCCGCCGCGAACCGCAGGATGTCGTCGTCCGCATGGTCGCCCCGGCTTTCTATCGAAACGATTTGCGGGCGCCCGTCCGTCAGGGTTCCGGTCTTGTCCAGGATCAGGGTGCGGATACGCGCCATTGCTTCCAGCGGCTTCGCCCCCTTTATCAGTACGCCGAAATGGGCGGCGCGCGATAGGCCGGCGACAAGCGCCACCGGCACGGCAAGGATCAGCGGGCAGGGTGTCGCCACGACAAGCACGGCGACCGCCCGGATCGGATCGCCGGTGGCCCACCATGCCGCCAGCGCGATGGAGACCGAGATCGCCAGGAGCCCCAGCGACCAGCGGTCGGCGAGCCGCGACATCGGCGCCTTGGACCGCTGCGCCGCCTCGACCAGCCTGACGATGCCGGCATAGGTGCTGTCCTTGGCGATGCGGGTCGCGACAAGGTCGAACGCCTCGCCCGCGTTCGTCGAGCCGCTCATGGCGTCCTCGCCTTCGGTCAGGCGTGCGGGAAGCGATTCACCTGTCAGGGCTGATGTGTCCAGGTAGGCGACGTCCGATGCGACGCGCCCGTCAACCGGGACGGTATCGCCTTGCCGGATCAGCAGCCTGTCGCCAGGGGCGATCTGATCCAGCGCCACCTCTTCAAGCGCGCCATCGCGGTGCCGGGTCGCCTTGCGCGGGATGCGCGACAGAAGATCGTGCATTTCCCGCCGCGCGCTGCGCTCGGCGTAGCTTTCAAGGAACGTGCCGCCAGAATACATGACCGCGACGACGGCGGCCGCCAATGTCTCGCCGAAGGTCAGGGCCGCGGTCATCGACAGTGCTGCGACGATGTCCAGCCCGACTTCCCCGCTTCGAAGGCTTTGCACGATCTCGACCACAAGCGCGGCCAGGATCGGCAGGACGCCCAACGTCCAGACAAGATCGGCTGCTCTCGCTTGCCCGGCTGACCAAAGCACAAGCCCGGCCAGAAGGCCCGTCAGTCCCACCAGCAGGAAAGCCGTCTTGAAGCGGTCGCTGTTCAAGCGGTCCATCAGTCATGTCCCCCGCCAGGCCCCGTTCGGGACCGTGCGACGACTATGCACAGGAGCGTTGCCGACAACACCACCAAATCACGCCCAAGCGGTGCTATTCGGCGTTGCGCCGGACAACCTCCTGCATGAACCGATGGCGGATCACGGCCGGGTCAAGGTCAATGACCGGCACCGGGACGTTGCCGCTGTCGCACTTTGCCACGATCACCGTCATCCGCCCGCCGTCCAACGCGTCGCGAAGTGTCCTTGCGGTGTCCTCGGCCCTGCATTCGACGACGTGGTTGCATCCGCAGGCCCGCGCCACGGCGGCAAGAGAGGTCTTTTGTCCGGCGTAGGTCGGCTGGTCGCCGGTCGATCCGTAGCTGCCGTTGTCGATGATCAGCAGGGTGAAGTTGCTCGCCACGTTGTTGGCGATCGTGGGCAGAGTGCCAAGGTTCGTCAGGACCGAGCCGTCACCGTCGATGCCCACCACCGGCGCCTTTTGCGCCAAGGCCAGCCCCAGCCCGATTGATGAGGCAAGACCCATCGTTCCCAGCATGTAGAAATTCGCCGGACGGTCGCCGTGAAGGAACAGCTCCTGGCTGGGAAGGCCGATGTTGCACACGACCAGCGCGTCGTCGATGACCGGCAGGATCGACCTGATGATGTCGCTGCGGATCATTTCGCGCCTCCCCAGAAGCTTGCGTCCATCAGGATGGCGACGGGCTTCCTCGCCATGAAGCAGTGGGCCAGGATCCCGTCCAGTTCCTCGGCGTCGTCGGGTCGGTGGAAGTGATAGGTCGGGATCCCCAACTGCGCCAGAAGCCCCTTGGTGTGTACGGCCATCTCGACCTGGCAGGCGACCTTTTCGCCGACTTCGCCGCGATAGCTGATCAGCATCGGCAGCGGGATGTTGTAGTACTGGATCAGCGTGACAAGAGCGTTGATCGTGACCCCGATGGCGGTGTTCTGCATGATGATGCCGGCGCGCTTGCCGCCCATGTAGGCGCCCGCGCACAGGCCCATCCCCTCATCCTCCTTGTTTGCGGGGACATGAAGGAACCGGTCATCCGATGTCAGCAGATCAATCACCCCGGCAAGCTGCTTGCAGGGCACGGTCGTGACGAACTCCACCCGGTTGCGGGCCAGGCTGTCAGTGATCTTCCTGTGTATGCTCATCTGTGTTTCGACTGCCTTTCCAAGGGCGGGTTCGACCCGGTTTCGCGATCGGTGCCGGTCGCAGACCTTGCCGCCGTCAGAGCGTCTGCAGCAGCCGTCCCGGCGCGTCCTTGGCCAGCGTTGCGCCCGTGCTGCGCGCCATGTGCCAGGCCAGAACCTGATTGCTGCTGAGCACCGGGATGCCAAGCTCTGATTCCAGATCATCGATCACGTCCAGCGTACGCAGGTTCGTGCAGGACAGGAACAGGGCTTCGACACCTTCCGAACCGGCGACCTCGCGCGCGGCGGCGCGGATTGACTCGGGCGCGATGCGTGCCACCCGCGCCTCTGCTTCTTCCCCGAAGGTGACCGCGGCCGCGACGGGGAAGCCCGCCGCCTCGAACGCATCGCGAACCGGCGCGGCGATGTTTTCCACATAGGGCGTCACCAGCCCGATGTGCTTCACGCCAAGGGCTGCCAGGGCCGCCAGCGCCGCCGTCAGCGGATCGGTCACCACCGGCGTTTCGACGCCGCGCCGCACCATCCTGGCGACGGCTTCGGCCCCGATCAGCGTGGTGCCGGAGGTGCAGCCGTACCCCAGGGCGTCAAAGCGCGCGGCACGTGGCAGAAGCCGTGCCCCCCGCGGCAGTTCCGCCTCCATCGCAGCGATGGAGTCAGTCGAAAGCTCTTCGCCCGAAGGGATGCGGCTGACGTAGAGCGCGACATCCCGGTCGGGAAACAGCCGCCGGAAATCCTGTTCCAGCGTCTCGTCGGCCTGCAGCACGATCAGACCCAAAGTGGCCTTGGCACCGATTGGACCGACGAGATCGAAACCGACAGTCTTCATTCGTGGATCTCCGGCAGTTCGGAGGGCGCGCGCCGCGACAGAAGCTCTGGGCCGTTTGCCCTCAGGACGATGTTTTCCTCGTGGACAAGGATGCGGCCGGGGACGATCTCCACACCCGGTTCAAGCGTCAGGACCATCCCCTCGCGAAGCACGGTCGTGTCCTTGGGCGTGAACGATGGCCATTCGGTCAGCGTCAGGCCAAGGCCATGGCCAAGCCGCCCCCCGCCCGGTGTCGCGCCCTCGGCGCGAAGCGCGTCGGTCAGGATCCGATGCGCGTCACAGGCCAACATGCCGGGGCGCAGCCGATCCAGTGCGACTTCGGTCGTGGCGTAAAGCGCCGCATGGGCACGGCGCGCATCGTCGGGCGCGCGGCCGATGGCGTAGTTGCGGTCGAAGTCGCAGAAGTAGCCGTCCCGCACGGCGCCGGTGTCCAGCATCAGGATGTCGCCCGGGGTCAGGGGGCGGTCATCCGCAGGTGATATGACATCGCCGTAGCCGCCAGGCCCCGCGCCACCCGCGACATAGCTGACCCAGTCCGCGCCCTCTTGCAGAAGTGCCACCTGAAATTCCCTGAAAACCCGCGCAAGCGGCACGCCGGGGCGGGCAAATTCTGGCACTCGTTCATAGGCTGCGTCGGCGATCGCGCAGGCGGCGCGGATCTTTTCGACCTCCGCCTCTGACTTGATCTCGCGCACGCGATGGATGGCTGCGGTCCCGTCGGCAAATTCGCGGGGCTGAAGACGCGCCTGCAGCCGCGCAAAGTCGGCGACGGGCATGCGAAGATGCGTCTCAAGGCCCATGGGCAGACCAATTCTTGCCCTTTGCGGAGTGATCGAGGCCACGGTGTCGGCAAGAAGGCTCACGCCGTCGTCGTGCGGGTCGGGCGCATCCCAGGTGCGGATATCGTCGATCCAGCACCGCCCCATCAGTTCCGCCCCGATCGCGGGAATGACCGCCACCGGGTCGCCCTTGGCCGGAACGACGATGAACCAGGGCCGCGCAGGGCTTTCCCAGAAGCGGGTCAGGAAGCCGGTCACGTAGAACACATCGGGCGGCGTCGTCAGAAGAAGCGCGTCAAGCCCGTGACGCGCCATTTCCGACTGCAGGGCGGCAGTCCGGCGGCGATATTCACCCGCCGGGAATATCAAGGACGCTTCACCCATTCGCGGGCCCCTCGCTGATGATGCACAGCACATGCGCGTCGCGCCCGACACCGTCAATCCCTGCCAGAAGCGCCGCAACGCCAGCCCCGCCCGAGGGCGTCGTTTCCAGCCCCGCCGCGGCAAGCGCGTCCGTGCCCGCCTTTGCCTCGTCTTCGGACAGGATCGTGAAACGGTCCGCATCGCAGGCAAGGTCCGCAAGCGCCAGTAGCGACGGCGTCTTGCAGTCCAGACGACCCATGCAGGACGCCGGGCCGGTGGTGGTGACCGGCCGGCCCGAACGGATGCTTTCGTAAAGCGCAGGCGCAACGTCGGGTTCGACGACGATCATCTGGGGCGCCGAACCCCAGGTTTCGCGCAACTCGGCAGCGATCGCGGCGGCAAGTCCGCCGACGCCTGCCTGCAACAGGACATGCGACGGAGGCTCTTGCATCTGGCTGGCGATCTCGACGGCCATCTGGCGGTAGCCTTCCATGACGTGGAAGGGGAGCTCAGTGTAGCCTGGCCAGGAACTGTCCGACAGCAACGTCCAGCCGTTTTCCTCGGCGGCGCGCGCCGCGGCCTCCATGCTTTGCTCGTAATCCGAGCCCGCCCGAACGACGCGCGCGCCACGTGCTGCCAGCCGGTCGGCAAAAGCCTGCGGAACCGCTTCGGACAGGTAGACGACCGCGGCCGCGCCGAACACGCGCGCGCCCGCCGCGACCGAAAGGCCATGGTTGCCGGCGCTGGCGGTCACATAGGTCCGGCCGGACAGCGCCTTGCTCAGGTCTCCTCCAGCCTTTGCGGCCTCGCGCGCGATGGCATGGGCCGCACCCAACGCCTTGAAGCTGCCCAGTCCCATCCGGCCGCGTTCGTCCTTGAGCGTGAGGCGGGCGACCTGCGCCTGTGCCGCCAGGTCGGGGCTGTCCACAAGCGGCGTGATCCTGTGCGCCGGGCACAGCGCCAACAGGGCGGCCACGGCGCGCGTGTCCGCCCCCTTGGCGCGCGGAAGATCCGGCATGCCCTTGCCGCGGAAAGGATTGTCGATCACCTGCGTCATGCGTGCGCTCCGCTTCTGTTTGACCGGAAGCTAACCGGAACGGGGGCTGCACTTCCCGGACAAGTTGGCTGCCATCGGTCCGATATTCGGCCGTGATATGGTCGTTTGGGCGTGAAACCGGCTGATTGGCTGTTCTTTGCTTGGAGCTGGGCGCGTTTTCGGACAGAACGGGGCATGGACAGATTCGATGCCCTCATTCTTGAAGCCATCCAGGCGAACAACCGGCTGACCGCCGAGGCGCTGTCGCAGATCGTCTGCCTGTCGCCTGACGCCTGCCGCAAGCGATTGGCCAAGCTGCGCGCCGAGGGCTATGTCGAGGCGGATATCTCGATTCTTGACCCGCAGAAGCTTGGGCGGGGCCTGATGCTGATCGTCGAGGTCACGCTGAACTCGGAACGGCCAGCGGACCTGGACCTTTTCCGCAGCCGGATGCGCGACGCCCCGGAAGTGATGCAGTGCTACTACGTCACCGGCAACAGCGACTTCATCCTGATCCTTTCCGCCGTCGATATGGCTGACTACGAGCGTTTCACGCGGCGCCATTTCTTCGCCGAGGATAACATCACGCGCTTCAAGACGAGCGTGGTCATGGATAGGGTGAAGGTGGGTTTTTCGTTTCCGTTGGAAACCAAGGGCTGATCGCGGTTCTGCCGAAAAAAACCTGCCTGTGGCTGGTGCGGAGGCTGGCGGACTTAACGCGCGATAATGCGCGGCGGGGCCGGCTGGTCTTGGCTTGTGCCTGCGCGACCACCGCAGGAGGTGAAGATGATCATTCTGACCAGCCCCGACTTCAATCCGGGGGAAACCATTCCTGTCCGCCACACCTGCGACGGTGAAAATGTCTCTCCGGCGTTTCGGTGGGAAAATCTGCCGGAGGGCACGAAGGAGCTCTTGCTGGTCTGCGACGATCCGGATGCCCCGAACGGGGTGTTTCACCACTGGGCGGCTTGGGGGATCGCTCCGGACAGCGGATACCTGCGCGCCGGTTTCGGGCCTGAAACGAAGGAACCGGGATTCAGCCAGGCGATCAACGACTTTGGACAACCGGGCTATGCGGGGCCATGTCCGCCAAAGGGCGACGCACCCCACAGCTATCACTTCCGTCTGAGCGCTCTGAGCGACAGGATCACCGCCGCCGCACCCGGCGCGACCTGCACCGAGCTGATCGCGCTGGCCCAGCCCATCGTGATCGAGTTCACGGAACTGGTGGGCATCTACGGACGCTGACCGTTTGGCGCGCATTAGCCCGCTTGTCCATGGTGCTGGCTTCGCGGGCAGAACCACGCCGTGCGCCCGCTGATCCGCTTGCGTTCAAGGGGTTCGCCGCAGTCCGGGCACTTTCCGTCCTTGCCGCGGTGGGGCGTCAGCCAATCGTCCGGCAAGTCCTTGCCCGTGGCGATCCTGTTGATTGCCGTTTCCAACACCATGCGCATCTGGCCGTGAAGCCTTTCCAGCTGGCCGTCGTCAAGCGCCTGGCCCTTCGCATCCGGTCGAATGCCTGCCTGATAGAGGATCTCGTCCGAATAGACGTTCCCGATACCCGAAAGCTTGGACTGGTCCATCAGCGCCGGCTTCACCTGTCCGCGCGTGCAGCCGATGATCCGCCTGAAGCGGTGTTCGCAGACGCCAAGGGCGTCGGGTCCGATGTCGTTCCGCTCAAGGTAGATTTCGACATCCGCGGCCAGTTCGACGGAGCCGAACTTGCGCTGGTCGTCGAAGGCCATGCGTCCCCCGTCGTTGAAGCCGAACATGATCCTGGTGTGATCGGGCGGATCTCCATCAGGTTCCAGCATCGCAATCCTGCCGGTCATGCCGAAGCGAAACACGACCCAGGTGCCGCCGTTCGTCCGGGCGAACAGCAGCTTGCCGTGACGCAGGACCTTGCAGAAGGCATCGCCCGCGGTTGCCTGGCGTAGTTCCCTGGCGGAGCGGCCAGCCAGTACCGGTTCATCCGCCACATCCACAGAGTCCACCCTTCGCCCGATCGCGGAGGTATCGAACTGCCTTCGGAAGGCTTCGATTTCCGGCAGCTCCGGCATGGCGGAAGTTTCCTCTTGCCGGGAAAAAGGGCCCAAGTTTCGCCAGCAGGACTGTGTTTCGCTGCCCTGTCGGACCGGCCCTTGTCTCGGTCAGCCTTCGTCGCAGTCCACCGGCGTTTCCTTGCAGCGGACCAGTTCGATTTCGGGCACGTCAACGTCGCATTTCTTCAGTGTCGCGCGCAGTGCGCGGCGCAGGACCTCCTCGTGCGTCGGGTGGTAGGCAGGCATGCGCAGAAGCGCACTCAGATCGTCTTCATGTTCGATCGCCGAAGCGATCAGGTGGCCCAGATGTTCGGCCTCGGGGGCAAGGATCGCCGCGCCAAGCAGCCGCGCTGTCGCCCGCTCCGCGTAGACCCGCAGGGCGCCGCCGCTTTCCCGCTGCAACTGGATGCGACCTGCGCGGTCAAAGGACGCCTCGCCGATCACGATCTCTTCCCCGCGCGCCTCAAGTTCATCCCATGTCGCGCCGGCCAAGGCGATCTGCGGCTCGCAAAACACGATCGCAAGTGGAACGCGCCTGCGGAACAGGGCGTCCTGATCGCGGGCGGCAAAGTATCCTGCGACGTGTCCTTCGTCGGAGGCTTCGTGCAGCAGGGCGGGGCCCCGGCCGGAGTCGCCCGCAAAGTAGACCCGCGTGCCGGGCGGATTGAGCTGCCCCTGCGAAAGATCCGGCAGACCGTCCTCGGCCAGGTCAATCCCGAGATGGCTCAGCCCCAGGTCGCCCAGTTCTGGTTTGCGGCCCATCGCAGCCAGCACGCAGTCGACCTCGGCTTCCCCTTCGTCCCACTGCACCTTGATCGCGCCGTCCTTGCCTTCGCTCAGATCGACCTGCGCCCGCACGATCACCATTTCCGCATCCAGGCTTTCGCGCAGCCGATCTTGCAGAACCGGGTCGGCAAGCCCGCCGATCGTGGCAGAGGGATCGAACCCCATCACCTCGACGCCGAGCCGGGCCATGGCTTGCCCAAGTTCCAGACCGGCCGCGCCAAGCCCGACGACGGCGATGCGGCGGGGCAGGTTCTCGAGTTCGAAGAAATCATCTGTCGTGAGGATCCGCTCTCCGAACCGATCGTACCAGTCCTGCGGGACGACAGGGCGAGAGCCCGTTGCGACGATCGTCGCGCGCGCCAGATAGCTGGTGTCGTCGGCCTGAAGGCTTCCGTCGGCACTGAACCTCGGCGCGCATTGCACCAGATGGGTTTGACGCCAATCCTCCATCCCCTGCTTCACGCCTTCGACCAGCCTGTCGCGGATCTTGCGGGTCGCCCCGAGAACACCGGCGCCGTCGGCGCGCAAATGTTCGGCACCCGTTATGCCAAGATCATCGAAGGTCCTGCGCCGGTGAAAATCGTGGGCCGACTGCAGGAACGCCTTGGATGGCATGCAGGCGGTCCTTGCGCAGGTCGTGCCGTAGGGGCCGGGGTCGAAGACCATGTAGCTGTCCGTGCGCTTCGCCACTTCTGCCCGGGCCGAAAGACCCGCGGTGCCCGCGCCGATGATGGCGACGTCGACGGCCCAGACAGTCATCGACGGCTTCCTTTCGGTGTCGGATCGAACTCAAGCGCCCCGATGCGCCGGACCGTGCTGGCCTGTGGTCCTATCTCGCTTTCGTCGCTCCGCACGACCAGTTCTACGGGATCGCGGGGCCTAAGTTCGTCGAAGCTGCCGTCGACCACGCTGTTCCTGTGGAAGTAGACCAGCCGCTGATCGGTCGCGATGATCTGGCCATAGTCCTCATCGCGGTGGATTTCCGTCACACGGCCTTGCAGGGGGCCGTCGTGGGCCTTGACCTCACCCTTGACCTGATCCTTCCAGCGCTTCAGTTCCTTGTCCATTGCCGCGAAGGCATCGCGCACTGCGACGCGAAGATGCTCATGCTCGGGCACATCTTTCTTGTGGTGGTGCACCACGAGTTCGCTGCCCGGCACCCGGACCTCGACCGTGACCTCGAACAGGTTTCCCTGGCGCTGGCTTTGGTGGGGCGCGCTGATGTAGACGTGGCAGCTGGTTATTCCGCCGTAGACACCGTCCAGACTTGCGACCTTCTCTGCAACCAGCGCCTTGATCTCGTCCGAGGGGGCTACGTGCATGAAGGCGATTTCGAGGGGCGACTGCATCAGGGCTCCTTGTTGCGCGATGGACAAAGGGTGGCCGGCAGGGTCAGTTCGCGAACGAAGTGCGCCCCGACCCGGCAGGGATCGCATGACTTGACGTCATGCCTTCAGAATGCTCCGCCGGGCGGCATGAATGCCTTAACGCTGGTTAATTCGCCCTGCTCGCTGGCTGCTATTCTTGCCCCGATACGCCCAATGCCCGGAATGGAAGGGGGTGGCATGACCAAGATGAAAACCAAGAGTTCCGCCAAGAAGCGCTTCAAGGTAACCGCCACCGGCAAGGTCCTGCGCGCGCATGCGGGCAAGCGGCACGGGATGATCAAGCGCACCAACAAGCAGATCCGGAACAAGCGCGGCATGGTCGTGATGGCCGAAGCCGATGCCAGGATCGTCCGCAAGCATCAGCTGCCCTACGCGACATAGTCGCCGTGCCCCGCGACGCCCGCACGGTCCGGCGGATCAGCGCGCGGCGGGTGCTGTCCTGCATCCCCCTTGTCCGACGCTTTCCCGTGCCGTCACTATCCAGAGTTGTCCCAGTGCCAGCGGCACCAGGCTTGAACCGAAGGCAAGCGCCAGGCCAGGCGGTTCAAGCGGCGCAAGCCTGAGCAGCCCCGCAAGGAGCGGATGCCAGAGCGCAAGCGCGACAAGGGCGATGCACAGCGCCACCGCCCCCCAGACATAGGGATTGCGAGTGACGTCATTCCTGAAAAAACCCGCCTCCGGGTCGCGCAGATTGTAGACGTTCCAGGTTTGCGCAAGCGCGAGCGTCACGAAAGCCACAGTGACCGAGGGGCCGGTTCCAAGGCCCAGCCAGAACAGCGACAGGGCGAATGCGCCAAGCGTGGCAAGCGTTATCGCGCCGCCCAGCACGCCCATCAGGACCCAGTGCCTGCGCGTGACGAAAGGGTCCTTGGGGTCGCGCGGCGGCTTTCGCATGATGTTCTCATCCCCCCGGCCGAGGCCAAGGGCGAAGGCCGGGAACACGTCCGTCACCAGGTTCAGATAAAGTATCTGCAAGGGCAGCAGTGGCGCTGGCAGGCCACACGCCACGGCAAGGCCGACCACAAGGACTTCGCTCACGTTGCAGGACATCAGGTAGACCACGAACCTGCGGATGTTCTCGAATATTACGCGGCCCTGGCGCATTGCGACGATGATCGTCGAAAAGGCGTCATCGCGCAGGACCATGTGCGCGGATTGCTTGGCGACCTCTGTGCCGCGCTGCCGCGCATCGGCCCGTTCAAAAGCGACAGGCCGAAAGACGCTCTGAACTCCTGATGTCGACAGAGGGGCAGGGGGCTGATGCCGCTTAGACACCCTGAGCGACCGAGGCCGGGTTCTGAAGCAACCAAGCCTCGGCATTGGCCTCCTCGCTTACCGGGAAATATCGCATCTCGGCCTTGGTGAATGGCTTGGAAAGGATCGTTCCCCATTTCTCCAACGCGTTCTCGCCCACGACGGCGATCCTGCGGAACGAACTCCAGTGCTTGTAGTCGAATTTCAGATCGCGCCAAAGAGCCTCGATTTCCCAACCTCTGAAATCCTCCAGCTTGATCATGACACGAAGCGGACCCTCGGACAATTCCAGGGCATGCTCCAACTCTGGCACACCAAGTTCGTAGTCCCGCGCCGTCAATGTGCCCGTCGCGCGGATGACGATCAGGTTGTTGTACCTGCTGTGTTCGATGCTGATCATCTTTGCCCCCTTGGTCTTGTCGAACGACGCCAGCGTGCGCGCTTCCGGGCCACGCAGGGCAGCAGGGGCCGGTCGCGGGAAACGTCGGCTCAGGAACTCTTGTCGACCCGCTCGATCGCCTTGGAAACAGACGTGGCGAAGTCGTCCAGAACCTTTTCGATTCCGTGCGTCATCTCTTTCCACGCATCGCTGCTGGCCTTGTTCATCTCCTCCAGCTTTTCCTGCACTTCGGTCTGCCGCTTGCGCAAGTGCACGATGAGGTTTCTGACCTCCGAGCGCGTGTCGACATTCGCCACGGCCATCTGAGCTTCCAGCTTGTCAATTTCGGCCCGCCACCTGTCGAGCTTCGCTTCGAGCTTCTGGCGGTATGCAGTCTTGTCATCCATATTGCAGAGCTTTCGTTGTGGTGGTGTGGCGGGGTGTCCGGCCTTCAGTCAGCGCCTTTCCTCGATGCAGTCGTGTCGTCCGCAAATCTGCTGGCGCAGCGGCTGCACAGATCCAGCCACTGCTGCATGTCCTCTGTCATCCGCTGCATCGAATGCTGTTGCCAGCCGATCATCACTTGCAGCGCCGCCGCGTGGTCTGCGGCCTCTCCGTTCGCCTCGCGTACAGCTTCAAGCGCGCTCTGCGCAGCCTGGTGGCGCCGCGCGAACCAGTTCCTTGAATATACCTCAGCGTCTTCCAGGATGCGGTCCTGGGCGCGCCAGAACTGCTCTATCTGCGGCGTGGCCAGCCGCGTGGGCAAGAGCGAGTCCTGAGCCTGCTTCATCAGTTCGCTGACGGTCGTCTTCGATTTCGTTACCATCTTGAACTCCTTTGGGCTGAAGGGTTGGTTGCACATGATCCCAGTACCCAAACCGTCGCATTAACCTGGGTCAATCAGCCACCCTGTGCCTAGGCGGCTATTGGCCGCACCAGCCCGTATTGTCATGAAATCTTCACTGGACGAGATCGAAAATATCCGTATTTCAGGAAATATGGAAAGTAATAGAGCCTCCCTTGCCTTCGCGACGCTCGGCCACCCCGGCCGGTTGGCGGTGTTTCGGCTTCTGATGCGTTTCGCGCCCGGCGGCGTCCGCCCGACCGAAATCGCAGAGGCGCTGCAACTGAAGCAGAACACGTTATCGCATCATCTGTCCGACTTGGCCTCTGCCGGCCTGGTCCGGGTCGAGCGAAAGGGCCGGTCGCTATACTACGCGGCCGACATCGGCGCGACGGAAGCCCTGATCGGCTACCTGGCGCTGGATGTCGGGCGGGCGCGCCCGGATATTCTGTCGCCACTCTTTCGCACCCATGAAGGTTCCACCGCCATGCGCGATACCGACTTCGCCGTTCTGTTCATCTGCACCGGCAACTCTGCCCGTTCGATCTTCGCCGAGGCGCTTCTGCGCGACCTGGGACAGGGCAAGTTCCGATCCTTCTCGGCCGGTGTGCGACCGAACACCGCGCTGAACCCCTTCGCGCTGGAGGTCCTGCGGCGCAACGGCCATGATGTCGCGGAACTGCGTTCGAAGCACATGTCCGAGTTTCAGCAGCCCGATTCCGAAGCCATGGATTTCGTGTTCACCGTCTGCGACACCGCCGCGGCCGAGGAATGCCCGCCCTGGCCGGGTCAACCGATCACCGGGCACTGGGGGCTGCCGGACCCGGTGAAGGCCACCGGCACCGATGCGGAAAAGGCGCTGGTCTTCGCGCAGACCTACGCCGCGCTGCGACGCCGGATCGCGGCCTTTGTCGAATTGCCGTTCGCAAGCCTTGGCCGCATGTCGCTTCAATCACGCGTCGATGCCATCGGCCGGGACGCCAAAACCGCCCAGAAAGGCTGATCGAATGACCAGAATTGCAGTGAACGGTCTTGGCCGGATCGGAAAACTCCTGCTGCGGGACCTGATAGACACGGGCGCGGGCGGCCAGGTCGTCCTTCTGAACGACCCCATCGGGGACGCAGCGCAACATGCGCTTCTGATGGAGTTCGACAGCGTTCACGGTCGCTGGCGCACGCCGGTGGATCATCGGGACGGGGCGCTGGTGCTGAACGGGCAGGAGATCCGCCTGACGCATGAAAAGGCGAACGAGGCGCTGCCGCTGGTCGAATTGGGCGTCGATCTGGTGATCGACTGCACGGGCGTGTTCAAGACCGCGGCAAAGATCGCGCCCTATTACGCGGCGGGGGTAAGAAAGGTCGTGGTCAGCGCGCCGGTCAAGGACGAAGGGGCGCTGAACCTGGTCTACGGCGTCAATCACCAGCTTTACGACGGCAGCCAGAACCTGATCACAGCCGCGTCCTGCACGACGAACTGTCTGGCTCCGGTGGTCAAGGTCATCCATGAATCGCTTGGGATCCGGCATGGGTCGATCACCACGATCCATGACGTGACAAACACCCAGACCATCGTGGACCGGCCCGCCAAGGACATGCGCCGCGCGCGCTCGGCCCTGATGAACCTGATCCCGACGACCACGGGCAGCGCCACCGCGATCACCCTGATCTATCCGGAACTTAAGGGCCGGTTGAACGGCCACGCCGTTCGTGTGCCGCTTCTGAACGCCTCGCTGACCGATTGCGTGTTCGAGGTCGAACGCGCGACCACGGTCGAAGAGGTCAATTCGTTGTTCCGCGCCGCGGCCGACGGGCCGCTGAAGGGCGTGCTGGGGTATGAGGCCCGTCCGCTGGTGTCCTGCGATTTCACCAATGACCCCCGATCCTCGATCGTCGACGGGCCGTGCACAATGGTCGTCAACGGCACCCAGGTGAAGATCTACGCCTGGTATGACAACGAATGGGGCTATGCCTGCCGGCTTGGCGACATCGCGCGCATGGTCGCGGGGTCGATGTGACGAACGCGGCGGCTGCTCCGAATCCGATCCGCGCCTACGCCGCCGTGACGGCTGCCTATTGGGCGTTCATGCTGTCGGACGGCGCGCTGCGGATGCTGGTGCTGCTGCACTTCAACACGCTTGGCTTTTCGCCGGTGCAGTTGGCGTGGCTGTTCCTGCTTTACGAGGTTGCGGGGATCGCGACCAATCTTGGCGCCGGATGGTTGGCCGCGCGCTTCGGGCTTGCGGCGACGCTTTACGGCGGACTTGCGTTGCAGATCGCGGCGCTTGCGGCCCTGGCGCAACTTGACCCAGCCTGGGGCGTCGCGGCCTCGGTCGCCTTCGTCATGGCGGTGCAGGGGGTTTCGGGCGTGGCCAAGGACCTGACCAAGATGTCGTCGAAATCCGCGGTCAAGTTGCTGGCGCCGGCCGAGGATGGCGGCCTTTTCCGATGGGTCGCCGCCCTGACCGGATCGAAGAACGCGGTGAAGGGCGCGGGTTTCTTCCTTGGCGCCGCGCTGTTGGGGCTTGCCGGGTTCAAGGCGGCGATATGGGGCATGGCGGCCGTTCTGGCTGCAATCCTGGTGTCCGTCGTCCTGTTCCTGCCCGCGGGCCTGCCCGGCCGGATGAAGGCGGCCGAGCGGTGGGGTGGTTGGCGCTCTGGCGATGCGCGCGTCAACCGGCTCAGCCTTGCGCGGATGTTCCTGTTCGGCGCGCGGGATGTCTGGTTCGTCGTCGGTATCCCGGTCTATTTCCACGCGGTTCTGACCGACGGCACAGCCGAAGGGCGGCGTGAGGCTTTCTTTCTTGTCGGCGGATTCATGGCGCTTTGGATCATCGCCTATGGCGCGGTGCAGGCCGCTGCCCCCATGCTTCTGGGTGCCCGCAGCCAGTCACAGGCGCAGACCGTGCACAAGGCGATCCTCTGGTCCGGTCTGCTGGTGCCGATCCCCTTCGTTCTGTCCGCCGTGGTCTGGGCCGCCGGAGAGCCTTCGGTCTGGCTGACGGCGACGCTGGCCGCCGGGCTGATCCTTTTCGGCTTCGTCTTTGCCGTGAATTCATCGGTCCATTCCTACCTGATCCTTGCCTTCGGTTCGGCCGAGCGCATCACCCGCGATGTGGGCTTCTACTACATGGCCAACGCGGCCGGTCGGCTGATCGGCACCTTGCTGTCCGGTCTGAGCTACCAGTGGGGCGGGCTTTCGCTGTGTCTTGCGACCGCCGGTCTTATGGCCCTAGCGAGCTGGCTTGCCGCGCGACGGCTGGTCGCGCGCTGAAGCCGGCGGCCCCGTCAGCCGCCGCTCGCCCCGGTGCAGCGGCTTTGATCCATGTCCCGAAACCATTGAAACATGCGCCGCAATTCCGCTGAAACGAAGGGCGCCTAGACCTCCTGTCCATCGGGCGAACGGATCGCCCGGACCATTCAAACCGACAGACAGGAGACTACCATGACCGTTATGACCACCGAAAAACCCGCGAAAGTCGCGATGAACGGCGTCGATGTGCCGACCTTCATCGCCACGCTTGGCGTCGTGGGCCAGCAGCCAGACATCGCGAAGTTCACCTTCCGCGCGAATGGCGAATGGCTTTCCGGCACCCATTCCCGGACCGCCTTTCCGGGCTACTTCGGCGCCATGGCCGAACAGCAGCACCGCCAGGAATATTCCATCGACGGCGATCACCCGCAGGTCCTGTGCGGCACGGACAACGGCGTCACGCCGGTCGAGATGCTGCTTGCCGGCCTGTCGGCCTGTATCACCGCCGGGATCGGCAACATCGCGTCGATCCGCCAGGTGAAGCTGCATTCGGTCGAGACGACCGTCGAGGGCGACATCAACCTCAACGGTATCCTTGGTCTCGACAAGGGCGTGCGCAACGGCTTCGCGGGCATCCGCGCGACGTTCAAGATCAAGGGCGACGCGGATGACGAGGTGCTTGAGCAGATCGTCCAGCAGTCCGTCGCGCGCTCTGCCGTGTTCGACGTGCTGACCAACGGCGTCCCGGTGACGGTCGCGGCCGTCGCGAACTGAGATGGCGGGGCCTGTCCCCGCCATCCATCAACACAGCGAACGCAAGGAACAATGAAAATGTCCAAGACCCCGCAATTCCCGACCTACGGCCAGGGCTTCAGTCACATGGAAACCAGAGAAACCTTTCGCGACTTCATCGCCTGGTGGAACGAACGAAGCCACTTTCCCTTCGACGCGATGGAAGAGAAGCGCCAGGACTGGCCCATGGCTGCCTGAGCCTGCGCGCCGGCCCGGCTGAACGCCCGCAGTGAAAGCTGCGGGCGTTTTCGTTTGCGTCGGAAATCGTGCCCTGTCCGTGCCGGCAGACGGGCCGGACACAAATGAAACGCGATGCGCGGCCCGGCGAAGTCGGGCTGAAACACCGCACCGTCAGATTGCCCGGGAACGCAGGATTCAGGAGCAAACCCATGTCGACGCGCAGGGATGCCATCATCATCGGTGCAGGGCCAGCCGGCCTTGCCATGAGCCGGTCGCTGATCCAGCGCGGCATCGATCACGCCGTGCTTGAGCGCGGCAGGATCGGCGAGCGCTGGCATTCCGAGCGCTGGCCCGGTCTGCGGCTTCTGACACCAAACTGGATGAACGCGTTGCCGGGCATGGGCGCGATCGAAGCGCCGGATGCCTTCATGGCGGCCAGCCGGTTCGCGCACTTGCTTGGCGCTTACGGCAATGGGATCGCGGCGCCGGTCATCACGGAATGCGACGTGCTGTCGGTGATGCGCGCCGGGCGCGGGTTCCGCGTCGTCTCCACCAACGGTGAGTGGACCTGCCGCTCCGTCGTCCTGGCGACGGGCGCGTGCGACCGCTCCGCTGTCCCCGCCTGGGCGGGGGGCCTGCCGGACCGGCTTTGCCAACTGACCCCGTCAAGCTACCGGGGGCCGGACGCGCTGCCATCGGGCGGCGTTCTGGTTGTCGGCGCATCCGCCACCGGAGTTCAACTGGCCGCAGAAATCCGGGCCAGCGGCCGGCCTGTGACGATTTCGACCGGACGGCACGTGCGTGCGCCGCGCCGCTACCGCGGGCGGGATCTGTTCCACTGGCTCGATGCCAGCGGCTTCCTGTATGAACCCCGGTCGCGCAGCAGGTCCCGACCGGTGGCCTTGCCCTCTCTGCAGCTGATCGGCAGCCCGGAGAGCCATGAAATCAGCCTTGCCGCGCTGGCGGGGCAGGGCGTTCGGATCGCGGGCCGCACCTCCGGATTGTCGGGGGATTGCCTGCGCTTCGCTCCCACCCTCGCGATGGAATGCGCGGCAGCCGAGGTTCGTCGGCGCAAGCTGATGTCAGTAATCGACGGGCACATCCTGTCGTCCGGCATCGACGCGCCCGCAGATGCGCAGGCGTGGACAGTGCAAGTCCCGCCGACATCGCACTTCGCCGCATCCAGTCTTTCGACGGGGGAGTTCGCGACGGTGATCTGGGCCACGGGTTTCCGACGCAGCTATCCCTGGCTGCAGGTTCCCGTCCTTGATGCCTCGGGCGAGGTCATGAGCGATGGCGGCCACACGCCAGTGGCCGGGTTCTACACGCTTGGCCTGCCGTTCATGCGGCACCGCAGCTCTGCCTTCATCTACGGCTTCGGCCCCGACGCCGAGGCCATCGCAGCATCCGTATCCCGCCACCTTGACCAAGGCGCCGCGCGCGCCGCCTGAAAGGACAGAACATGACCACGAAACAGAATACGACCCACTATGACGCCATCATCGTCGGTGCCCGCTGCGCCGGGGCCGCGACCGCGCTGCTGCTTGCCCGGCAGGGGGCCAAGGTCCTTGTCGTCGATCACGATCAGCCCGGAACCGACACGATGTCGACGCACGCGCTCATGCGGGGCGCGGTGTTCCAGTTGAAGAAGTGGGGCCTGCTCGACACCATCATCAAGGCCGGGACGCCCGCCATCCGCCGCACCAGCTTTCTTTACGAGGATCAGGTGTTCGACGTCGACATCAAGGCCGAACACGGCGTCGACGCACTTTACGCCCCGCGGCGGAGCCTTCTGGACGCGACGATCGCAAACGCCGCGATCCGCGCCGGCGCCGAGTTCCGCTACGGCACCGGCTGCAGCGGCCTCGTGTTCGATGACGACCGCCGTGTCCGCGGCGTCACGCTGCGCGCCGCGTCGCGTGCGAACGAATTCGTCGGGGCCGATCTGGTCATCGGCGCGGACGGCCGCCGCTCCGCCATCGCGCGGCATGTCGGCGCGGGCATCAACCGGCAGGCACACAATTCCATCGCCTGTGTCTACAGCTACATGAGCGGGCTGCCCAACCGCGGGTATCGCTGGCATTTCGCACCCGGCGCCGCCGGCGGCATCATCCCGACGAACGATGGCCTGGCCTGCGTTTTCGTGGCCGTCGCACCTGCCGTTCTGGCTCGGTCCCGGGCCACCGGCAGCGCCGCGCAGGAAACTTTGATCCAGCGCCATCTTCCGGTTCTGGCGCAGGAAATCGCCGGGGCGGTTCCCGTCGAACGCCCCGTGACGTTTCCGGGCGCCCTTGGCTATTTCCGGCAGTCCGTCGGTCCGGGATGGGCACTGGTCGGCGATGCGGGCTATTTCCGCGACCCGTTGACCGCGCACGGGATCACCGACGCGCTGCGCGACGCCGAGCTGCTGGCGGGGGCGATCATGCGGGGCCGCCTTGGCGAATACCCCGTGCTGCGCGATACGATGTCGTCGGACTTCTTCGGGATCACCGATCAGATCGCCTCTCTCGAGTGGTCGATGGAGGCGATCCAGGGCCATCACCGCAGGTTGAACAAGGCGATGAAGGCCAATCAGGACGGCATCGCCGAACTGGGCGCATCGCTGCAACTGGCCGCCTGAGTAACTTCTGGATCCAACGAAAGCCCGCCGTTCGGCGGGCTTTTCCTGTCCGGGCATCACCGCGCGCGGAAACCATCGTCAGCATCCACAAAAAAAAGACCCGCCGGCAAGGGCGGGTCAGTCAGGGAGGAAGTCCGGGAACCGGCTGGCGATCAAAAGCGATGCGCAAGGCGCGCCGTGTGATCGAGATGCAGGCCGATGTCGCGCGCCAACCAGGGTTCAAGGTGGCGTGTGGCGCGGTAGAGTGTTCGCGCCTCCTTGCGGCTCATCAGCGCGCAGTGAAGGTCGTTCAGGGCTTTCATGTCTGTCTCCATTCATCGTTTCGATGCAGTGAATATCGCCCCACACCGTTTCAGCCGAATGTCCTCGGACCGGTCGGCGTGCTTCATTTGCTGCGGCGCGCGGCGAATGGCTGAAACATTTGAAACGAAGCGGGGTGCCGCGAGACACAGAGATGAAACAACTGCGCGGAATGCTGGTCGCGAAGACCGACCGAAACGCTTGCCACATGGGCCCGGTTTGATCATGCTCGATGTCACAAAGCACAGGAACATCGGTGACCAGACGGCCCCCACGGGCCAGAAAGGGGTTCACTTGGCAAGGACACTGTTCGACAAGTACGGTGGATTTTCCGTTGTCAGCAAGATCGTTCTGGATCTCTATGACCGGCTTCTGGACGACGATGAAGTCGGCCCCTTCTTCGACGACGTCGAGATGGCGCGCATCGTGGACCATCAGACCAAATTCGTGTCTTCGCTGATGGGGGGGCCGGCGTCCTACACGGACGACCAGATCGAGAAGATGCACGCGCGACTGACGATCACAAACGCGCATTTCGACACGCTCAAGGGCATCCTTTGCCGGACCCTGCTGGATCACGGCGTCAGCGAAGAGGACGCGGAGACCGTGGTTGCCGGTTTCGAGGCGCGTCGGAAACTGGTGGTGGAGTAGACGATTGTCGATAGCCGCGATCAACGAACAGCTATTGCGCGCGATCGGCGTTGGCGTCGCGCTGCTGGACCTCGAGACGCTGCGGCTCCGGTTCTGCAACGATACATTCAAGGAATGGTTCGGTGACATCGAGGTGGGCCAGCACCTGACCGATCTTTTCGCGGGCTTCGACACCGAGGCGCTCAAAGCCGCCCTGGCCGGTGAGGGGCGCCATACGACGGAAACGACCTTTCGCCTGCGACGGCGTACGATGACGGTCGCGCTGGCATTCAACCGGGCGCTGGAAAGCGACGAGGCGATCGCGGTCCTGGTCTGTCAGAACATCTCGCGGATCAAGGAACTGGAATCGATGATCGACTCTTACTCGATGATGGTCGAGCGCAATACGCGCGAGATCAAGCGCGAGAAGGAGCAGGTCGAAAAGCTGCTGCTGAACATGATGCCGCGCTCGGTCTACGAGGAGTACAAGACCTTCGGCATCGTGACCCCGCGCCTCTACGATCCGGTCGCGGTTCTTTGCCTCGACTTCATCGGGTTCGCCGAGATGGTCACCGCCCACGACCCCGGCGTCATCGTCAGCGAGCTTAACGACATCTACACCGCCTTCGACCGGATCGGAGAACAGTTCGGCTGTGCGCGCATCCGCGCGGTGGGCGACTTCTATATCGCAATGGCCGGCATGCCGGACCCGGCAGAGGATTTCGCACAGTCGGCGGCGAATGCAGCCGTCCGCTTCATCCGCTACCTGAAGCAGCGCAACGAGACGCATCCGATCAAGTGGACCTGCCGCATCGGGATCGCCGCTGGCCCGGTGGTGGGATCCGTCGTGGGGGTTCAGAAATACATCTATGACGTCTTCGGCGCGGCGGTCATCCACGCCAGCCGCTTGCGGTACTTCGCCAACCCCATGTGCATCGTCGCGAACCGCATGATGACCGAGCAGCTCGATGACGGGTTCGTCGCCCTTTCCCAAGGCAAGATCGAACTGACCGACGCGGAACCCGAAGAGGTCTTCCGGATCGAGGCCGACGTACACGCCGCCGAGGGGACCTGACGATGGCGGTGCGTTTCGATCCATCGGTGCCCGACACGCACCGCAATGACGGCATTCCCGAACGTGCCGCGGACATGCTGGACGAAGTGATCGACGCCCTGTCCGAGGGGCTCGCGGTTTTCGACGAGGAAGCGATACTGATCCGGCTGAACGCCGGATTCCGCACCATGAACCCGCAGATCGCCGACCTGCTGCACCCGGGCCTGAGCTGGGACATCCTTTTGCGCGAATGGGTCGGCCGGGGGGGCTTACCTGGAACCGCACGGGAGAGGCTGGCCTGGATGGAGGCACGCCTGGCCAATGGCGAGCGCGGCGCCATGCCCGTCGAGTTCGACGCGAACGGCCGCGTCTACCAGGTGCTGATGCGGGCCACTGCGACGGGCGGTTTCGTCCTGGTCCAGAACGACATCACCGAACGCCTGAGCTTCGAGGAGAACGAACGCGAGGCGGACATGCTGCTTCGTCAGGTTCTGGAGGCCTGCCCGGCCAACATCGTCATGACCCGTGTCGGCGACGGCGAGGTGATCTATCGCACCCCCGCCGCCGCCAAGCTGCTTGGAACAGGCAAGCGCCCGAACGGCGTCTTCGCCTCGCGCGAGGAGCGCGCGGATTTCATCACCGCCCTTCTGCCCGACGGTCGGGTGGACGACATGACCGTGATGGGGGTCCGGGCCGACGGCGCGCGCTTTCCCTGCATGATCTCGGCCCGCCTGATCGACTATCGTGGCGAGGACGTGATCGTTTCCACGACCGTCGACATCAGCAAGGAGGTCGAACTTCGCCGCACGCTGGCCGAGCAGCGCGAACAGATATTCCAGGCGGAGAAGATGTCGGCCCTGGGCGAGCTTCTGGCCGGTGTCGCGCACGAACTGAACAATCCGCTGTCCGTCGTCGTCGGACACGCGCTGATGCTGCGCGACGAAAACATCGCGCCCGAAACGCTGCGCCGCGTCGAAAAGATCAGTGAGGCCGCCGAGCGCTGCGCCAAGATCGTGAAGTCCTTCCTGGCGATGGCCCGGCAGCAGCCCGCGCGGCTGGTGCCTATCGACGTGACCGATACGCTCGAAATAGCCATCGACGCGCTGCTGAACGGGGCTGACGGCATCTCGACCCGTATCGAAGCCGATTTCGACCCGGATCTGCCACCGATCAGAGGGGACGCGCACCAGATCGCGCAGATCCTGATCAACCTCGTGACCAATGCCGATCAGGCGATCAGCGAAAGCGGCAGGGGGGACCTTATCCGCATCACGGCGCGGCACGACGCCAGCGCCGGAATGCTTGAAATCACCGTGGCCGACAATGGCCCCGGCATCCCGGACGAGATCCAGAGCCGCATCTTCGACCCGCTGTTCACGACCAAGCCCGTGGGCTCTGGCACCGGGATCGGACTTGCGCTTTGCCACCGGATCGCGACGGCCCATGCGGGGCAGATCCGGGTGATGCCCGACAGCGGCAAGGGCGCCGTGATCGTGGTTCGGTTGCCCTCGACGACGGAGGCCGATCCAGGCGTCATGGCCCGGCAGGCGGATGAGGCGAACCAGTCCAGGGGCCGAATTCTGGTCGTCGACGATGAAGAGGACGTATCCGATCTGATCCGCGAAATCCTGGTCAGGGACGGGTTCGACGTTGCGATTGCCAATACCGCCGAGGCGGCGCTGAAAATGACCGATGACCAGGACTTCACCCTGATCCTGACAGACCTGAATATGCCCGGCATGGGCGGGCGCGGGTTCTACGAGACCCTGCTTCGCAAGCGCCCTTCGCTTGCACGGCGCGTCGGTTTCGTGACCGGTGACACGATGAGCCCCCAGGCACGCGGCTTCCTTGACGGCGCGGGCCGCCCCTTCCTTGAAAAACCCATCGCACCGGCCGAGCTTCGCAAGCTTGCGCAGTCCATGCTGGGGAAACGGCGGGGGTCGGCGTGAGTGATCACATCCTCATTTGCGACGACGAGCGCGAACTGCGCGATATGCTGGCCGAATATCTGGGAAAGCGCGGCTTCCGGACGACCCTTGCAGCGCACGCGGAAGAGCTGCGCGCGGCCATCGGCAAGCAGAAGCCCGATCTGATCCTGCTGGACATCAACATGCCCGGAGAGGACGGCCTGTCGGTCCTCAGAAGCCTGCAGGGGCCGGACGCGCCGCTTGTCATCATGCTAACGGCGGCGGGCGAGGTGGTCGACAGGGTGGTCGGGCTGGAAATGGGCGCGGACGATTACCTGGCCAAGCCCGTGGACCTGCGCGAACTGGCGTCCCGCATCAAGGCCGTGCTGCGCCGCCGCGTAACGGCAACGGCCGAACCCGCGACCGAGCGCGCGCGCTTTCGCTTCGGCAAGACCTGGCTTGACCTCGACGCGGCGAAGCTTCTCGACGAAGAGGGGAACGAGGTGCCGCTGACCTCGATGGAGTTCAACCTGCTCAAGCTGTTCGCCAGGAACCGCGGCCGAGTGCTCAATCGCGATCAGATCCTAGAGGGGGCGCATGATCGCAACTGGGATCCCTTCGACCGGTCGATCGACATCCGGATCTCGCGCATACGCAAGAAGATCGAGATCAATCCGCAAAAGCCCGAGGTCATTCGCACCGTGCGCGGTGTGGGATACATCTACGATCCCTCCTGAAACAATCGAAACGCTGAAGGGGCCGGGGCGACAAAGCGCTGAAACGGTCCGAAGGCAAGTTGGCGGCATCAACCGGAAGGAAGGATGCCACCATGACCCTCAGCCCCGAAGACGTCACCGCCATCCGCCAGAGCTGGACCGCCCTGTCGATGGACCCGGAAACCCTGACGCAGCGCTTTTACGCGGAACTCTTCCGCATCGCGCCTGAAGTAAGGCCGATGTTTGCCGGCTCCGACCTGCAATCGCAACGCCGCAAGCTTGCCGCCGCGATCGGAATGGTCGTTCACCACGCCGACAGGCTGGCCGCCGTTGTCCCCGCCCTGGAAGACCTTGGCCGCCGCCACGTCGGCTATGGCGTCACCGATGCGCACTACGATGCCGTCGGACGGGCGCTGATCCATGCCATCGCCGAAATCCACGGCCCCTCTTTCACTCCCAAGATCCGCAACGCCTGGCTTGCCGCATACACGGCGGTCGCCGCGACGATGCAGGCGGGCGCCGCCACCGCGTTCCGCAAAAGCGCCTGATCCCCATCCCCGAAAGGAAAAACAGCATGCCCCCCCAGACCTTCACATCCCCGCAAATGCACGCGCCCAAGCCCGACATCATCGGACCCTACAGCCACTGGCCGCGCCGGACGTCGAAGCGCGCAGCGCGCACCTACGCGCTCGCGGGTTCGGCAGCCACGGCTGCCGCCGTCTTCGCCCACTGCGTCGTCCCCCTGATCTGAGGAGCCGTCACGATGAATGCCCCCCACACCTCCATCCTTGGCACCGTCGGCAACACCCCGATCGTGCGCATCAACAAGCTCGCCCCGGAAGGTATAGAGCTTTACGTCAAGCTCGAGGCCTTCAACCCGATGGGCTCCGTCAAGGACCGCCTTGCCCTCGGCATCATCGAGGCCGCCGAACGCGATGGAACGCTGAAGCCCGGCCAGACCGTGATCGAGGCCACCTCGGGCAACACCGGTATCGGCCTGGCCATGGTCTGCGCGGCCAAGGGCTATCCGCTGGTCGTCACCATGGCCGAAAGTTTTTCGGTGGAACGGCGCAAGCTCATGCGCTTTCTGGGCGCGCGCGTCATCCTGACGCCGGCCTCCGAAAAGGGGTCGGGCATGCTTGCCAAGGCCAAGGAACTGGCAGATCAGCACGGATGGTTCCTTGCCCGCCAGTTCGAAAACGAGGCCGGGCCGGACATCCACTCCCGCACGACTGCGCGCGAAATCCTGGATGCCTTTGGCCACAAGCCGCTGGATTACTGGGTTTCCGGCTTTGGTACCGGCGGCACGATGAAGGGCGTCGCCCGCGTCATCAAGGCCGAAAGCCCCGCAACCCACGTCGTTGCGGCCGAACCCGACAACTCGGCTCTGCTGGGATCGGGGATCGCGCAGGCCTTTGCGGATGACGGCACACCGGCCGCCAGCCACCCCGCCTTCCGTCCGCACCTGATGCAGGGTTGGACGCCGGACTTCATTCCAAAGCTGGCGGCGGACGTGGTTGAGGCCGGCCACATCGATCGGATACAGCCGGTGGATGGCGGTGCGGCGCTGAAATGTGCCCGCGATCTTGCCCGGCACGAGGGCATCCTGTGCGGTACGTCAGGCGGGGCGACCTTTGCCGCGGCACTTGAGGTCGCACGCCACGCGCCCAAGGGATCGCGCATCTTGGCGATGCTGCCCGATACGGGCGAGCGTTACCTGTCGACGCCGCTCTTCGCCGACATCGACGAAACCATGAGCGACGAGGAAAACGCGATCGCGGCGTCGACCCCGCGCTTCAGGTTCGATGCGGCGTCTGCGCCCGCGCCAGCGCCCGCCGCTCGGTCCGCTGCGCCTGCGCCGACGGTCGCCGCCGTCGATCATGTCGATGCGATCCTGGCCGACACGGAACAACCGGTCGTCCTTTTCGCACTTGAGTGGTGTGAATTCTGCTGGTCGGTGCGCAAGCTTTTTGCCGCCGCGGGCATCCTGTACCGCTCGGTCGACCTGGATGCGGGGGAATACCGCGAAAACGACTGGGGCGGCGCCGTTCGCAAGGCGCTGGCCGGCAAGACCGGCGCCGTGACGATCCCGCAGATCTTCGTCGGCGGGACGCACGTCGGAGGTGCGACCGAGACATTCGACGCGCACAACAGCGGCGCCTTGCAGAAGCTGGTCAAGGCGGCCGGCGTTGAGCTGCCAGAAACCGCTGCCGGGGACGCCTATCGCTTCCTTCCCGGCTGGCTTCATCCCCGCAAGTCCGCGGCCTGAGGCGCGGTCCAGATCCAAGAGGAGTATTCAGATGACCCCGATGTCAGACGCCCCGAGCCGCTACCGGTGGGTCGTCGTCGCGATCGCCGCCGCGATGCTTGCCATTGCCATGGGCCAGCTCGTGAACGGCCTGTCGGCCTTTTTCAGCCCGCTCGAACAGGAGTTCGGCTGGGGGCGTGGCGACATCGCCTTCATCAATACGGCCGGACTCGTGGGAATATCCCTTGGCGGGATTTTCATGGGGTTTGCCGCGGACCGGTTGAACATCCGGCTGGTGGTGCTGCTTGGCGCCGCCATGACCTCTGGCAGCATGATCGCGGCATCCTGGGCGGCGGAACTCTGGCAGCTTTATGCGATCTTCTTCGTGGCGGGCGCCCTGGGGGGCGGTGCGCTGTTCGCGCCGCTGTTCGCGCTGGTTGGCGGGTGGTTCAGGACCGGGGCGGGGCTTGCTATTGGCATCGTCGCCGCCGGCCAGGCAATCGGGCAGGGCGGCATCCCGTTCGCCAACGCGATCCTGATCGACGCCCTGGGCTGGCGCGGCGCCCTGCTTGCGCTTGGCGTTTTCTCCCTTGTCTCGCTTGTCCCGCTTGCGCTGCTAGTGCGCAAGCCCGAACCGGCGCCCGCCGCCGTTGGGCGGGCCATCGCCGAACCCTCTCCGTCGATTCCTTTGCCGCATGTCGTCGTGTTGATGAGCGCCGCTGTCCTGTTCTGCTGCAGTCTCATGTCGGTGCCGCTGATGCACCTGGTCCCGCTGATCCAAGGCTGTGGTGTCCCGGCCCCCGAGGCAGGCAGCGTCGTGTTCGTCATGATGATCGCCGCGATCTTCGGGCGCGTGGCGTTTGGGCGGCTTTCCGACATGATCGGCGCGGTGCCGGCCTACCTGGCGGCCTCTGCCTGGCAGACCGCGCTGGTCTTCGTCTTCACCACGATCGACGACCTTGGCCTGTTCTACCTTTTCGCGCCGATCTACGGCTTCGGATATGCGGGCGTCATGACCGGTGTCCTGACCTCGATCCGGGCGTTGACCCCGGCCGAAAGCAGGGCGGGCGCAACCGGCATCATCCTGGCCTTCGCCTGGGCCGGTCACGGACTGGGCGGGTACCTGGGCGGGCTGTTCTTCGATCTCAGCGGGACCTACGTTCTCACCTTCGCGGTCGCGGTCGGCGCAGGCGTCGTGAACCTTGTGCTTGTCACGACGCTGTTCCTGATGGTCAGGAAAGGCACGCGGCAAGCGATGCCCGCCCTGGTTCAGGTGGCCGGATAGTGCCAGGGACGCGCTTGCCCGACGGCGCCGGGCAAGCGTGGTCTGCTGCTAGACAGAGCCAACCAGTATGTAGCCGCCCCAAAGGACAAGCGCCGCGCCGGCAAGCTTCGCCAAGGTCCCGCCGAAGGGTGTCAGCTTCTCGACCGCGACAAAGGCCGCAATCCCGACGATCCAGAAAAGGTTCATGATTCCGCCGACGAAGAGCAGCGCCATCAGGAACCAGCAGCACCCCAGGCAATAGGCGCCATGTTCAAGACCCATGACGAAGGCGCCCGTGGCGCCGGGGCGCCTTCTGCGGGTGATGAACTCGGCCGGGGCGCGGCAGTGCCGCAGGCATGCGCCCTTCAGCGGCGTGAACTGAAATAAACCGGCCAGGATAAGGACCAGTGCCCCCGGAACCGTGTCGATCAGCGTCATCATGGTGGCCGAGACATATCCCGTCGCCTCAAGCGCCCATTGCGTCGACGCGGCGATGGCGCTGAAAACGGCCCAGACGGTCAGGTAGCCCCCAAGAAAGACCATCGCGATCTGCGGGATCCCGTCCTTGGACCCGCCTTGTCTGAGCAGCGCGGAATAGAGAAGGACCGTGGGCGACACGCTGGGAAGCATCATCGCGATCATCATCACCCACCACATCAGGAAGATCAGGATTGCATAGACCGCCGTCCAGTCGCCAGGCGCGCTTGCGCCGGGCATGTCCCGCATCGCGCGCATCGCGGTCATTCTGAGCGCGGTCATGTTCATGCCGATGCCGTAGGCGGTGTAAAGTCCGGTAAGCATGAACAGAACGCCGATCGCCGCGATCAGCACGGCCTTGTCACGCCGGAGCAATCGCTCCGCCATTCCTGCGCTGGTCATGATCCTGCACTCCGTCAGGCGGCCTCGACGACACCTTTGTGCGACAGGTGAATCTCGACCATGTGGACATGGGTGTCGTTATTGTTGGGCAGATTGATCGCCCCATGGGTGCGTGTCGTCCCCTTCGCCATTTCCGCGATGCGGAACTCGAACCCGTGGGGCAGGTTTATCCGCGCGCGATGCTCGGCGCCGGTCACGGGGTTGAGGATCGGGGTCGCCTCGGTTTCGAAGACGTCGGCGACGTTCGCCCGGCCCTTGCGGCTTTCCATGTCCATCGAAAGCTTGACGGGTTTGTAGAGTGTCTCAAGCTTGTTGGGGGACATTGCAGAGAAGACCCACCACATCGTCGCCATGTCCTCGGTGTCTTCGCCCGTCATGATCTTGTACAGCGCTTCGCGCTGCTTGGCCGAGGCATCTTCATCTATGATGATCTGCATCGTTCCGTTGCCTTCATGGATGGGACCGGGCCAGTGCACCACCATGGCCGAGCGCGTTCCACCCAGATCGACGTCCCCGTAGTGGCCCGAGTCGAATTCGAATGCCGCTGCGGCTTCACAGTTGCCTTTCGTCGGCAAAGCCATGAACTGGCAGGGGCAGCCCGTTGCGCAGTTGCAGTTGGCAAGCTCACGTCCGTGCAATTCCCAAGGGGTCATGACCGCCCTCCTTCTGGATTGTTGTGAGTGCGAGAGCATACCATGACTGCTGCCGAATAGCGAACGCGAACGGCATCGCCGGGCGGTTCAACCATGTGGCATGTGCAGGGCTAAATTCCTTGCTTTAAAGGCGATTTCTCAAGGTGGGCGGTTCCGGTTTGGCTCGGGCGTGCCCGCGTTCGGCTCCCTGGGGCGAGGGCGCGTGAGCGGGGATGCACGTCCGTCAGGATTGATCTGGAAGGGCGTCGGGGCTACGCTTTTCCGTAGGGGCCGCGGACGCGTCAGCAGCGGCCCTTTCAAGGGGATGTGGAATGCTGCGCAAGCTGTCCTGCCTGCTGTTGCTTGGTTTTGCGGCGCCGGCCATCGCAGAGACCCTGCCGCTGCCGGACGGCTTGATCGCGCTCAACAGCGTCGACGGCCAGGCGCTGCTGATCGGGTCGGAAGCGAGGTCCGACTATTTCGAACTGTCCATCCACTTCACCAACCAGGTTCATCCCGCCTTCTGCGGGCCGGCGTCGATGTCGATGGTGTTGAATGCGCTGAACGTGCCACGGCCCGCGTCGAACATGACGCTGGGGCTTGGGATGTTCGACCAGGACAACGTCTTCACCCCCGCGACCGAGGCCGTCAAACCCAGGGCCCTGATCGAAAGAGCCGGCCTGACCCTGGACGAGCTTGGCGCCATGTTCGAGGCGCATTCGCTCAAGGCGACCGTCCGCCACGCCGAGGAGTCCTCGGTCGAGGAGTTCCGAACGCTGGCGCGCGAAAGCATCGACGACGCGGAAAGCTTTGTCCTGGTGAATTACCTGCGCTCGAGCATCGGGCAGGAAAGGGGCGGGCACATCTCGCCGCTGGGCGCCTATGACGCGGAGACCGACAGGTTCCTGATCCTCGACGTGACCCGCTACAAGTACCCGCCCGTCTGGGTTCGCACCGATGACCTTTTCCAGGCGATGAACACGCCGGATTCCGACAATGACAACCGTTCCAGGGGCTATCTGCTGGTTCGCCAGTAGGGGCAGGGCTGCCGCGTCTCAGCGTCCTGACGGATCACGCCACGAGTCTCAGGCCAATCCCCCCGGCCGCGGCGAACATGACCACCGTCCAGGGCGGCGCCCGCCATGCGGTCAGGGCGACGAAGGCGGCAATGGCGAGGGCGAAATCCCGCGTGTCGCCGATCGCGCCGGTAAAGACCGGAGTGTAAAGCGCGGACCCAAGAATGCCGACGACCGCGGCATTCGCGCCCTGCATCACCGACTGCGCCGAGGGCATCGCGCGGAACCGGTCCCAGAACGGCAGGATCGCGATCAGTATCAGGAAACCAGGCAGGAACAGCGACGCCAGAGCTACCATCGCGCCGGCAATCCCGTTGGGCTCTGGCCCAAGCGTGGCCCCGAGATAGGCCGAAAAGGTAAACAGCGGGCCGGGAACCGCCTGGGCTGCGCCGTAGCCCGCCAGGAACTGGTCCGGGGATACCCAGCCCGGGCTGACCACCTCTGCCTGCAACAGCGGCAACACGACGTGACCACCGCCGAAGACCAGCGCGCCCGCACGATAGAATCCGTCGATGACGGCCAGGATCTGCGCGCCGCCGGCCGCGATCGGCAGTATCGCGAGCAGCGCCACGAAGATGGCCAGTGCAAGCCCCGCCTGGCCGCGCCGCACGGGCATGGGGACATGGCCGCCGACGGCCTGGCTCGTACCTTGGCCCAACATCACCCCGGCGGCAGCGCCAAAGATGATCGCCGCCACCATCCCCAAGGCCCCCGGAACGAACGCGAGGATCGCGACGGCCCCCACGGCGATGCTGGCCCTTTCGCGGTTCGGGCAAAGGCTGCGGGCCATGCCCCAGACAGCCTGCGCGACGATGGCGACGGCGACGATCTTGAGTCCATGCAGGGCGCCGGTGCCGACGGGGCCCGATATCCTGGCCGCCGTCATGGCGAAGACCAGCATGATCAGCGCCGAAGGCAGGGTGAACGCCACGAATGCCGCCAGCGCACCAAGCCACCCGGCCCGCATCAGGCCCAGTGCAAATCCCACCTGGGACGAAGCCGGTCCCGGCATGAACTGGCAAAGGGCGACCAGATCGGCATAGGCGTGATCGGACAGCCAGCCGCGCCGTGTCACCAGCTCATCACGGAAATAGCCAAGATGCGCGATCGGCCCACCGAAAGACGTCAGGCCAAGCTTGAGAAAGGCGGAAAAAACCTCGGTGGCCGTGCCCTCGGGTTCCCCGCTGGATCTGGTCATCGCGTTCCCGCCCTGCGTCCATCTGCATGCGCCGAGTTTTGCCGCATCGGCGGCGGACCGCAAGCGCGTGTCAGTCGGATGCGTGCCCCGGCCAGAACGCCTTCTGTCAGGTCCTGACGCCCGCGAAGCGGCCCTGCCAGTCCTCGCGTTCTTCGTCCGCGATCTTGCGGAACAGGACCTCGGGCGTTTCGAAGGCATGTCCGGCCGGCAGCGCGGCCAGCGCCTCTGCGATCGCGCCGGGCCAGGTCCGGTCTTCGGTCCCCATGGCCGCAAGCATCCGCGCCGAGGCGTCGGGTATGAACGGCTCGGAAAGGACGGCGTAGAGCCTGACCAGGTTCAGGCCCAGCCGAACCATCGCCGCCGCGCGCTCCGGGTCGTCCTTGAAGACTGCCCAGGGCGCGGCCGATTGAAGGTATTCGTTCCCCGCCACCCAGATCGCGCGCAGCTCGCCCGCCGCCTTGCGGATTTCCATCGCCTCCATGTGCCCTTCGTAGGCGCGGACGCGGGTTTCAAGTTCTTCGACAAGGGTGGCGGCGCGTTCGTCGGTCTGGCCGCCTTCGGGGATGACCTCGCCGAACTTCGAGCGGCAGAACTTGGTCACGCGGCTGACGAAGTTGCCAAGCACGTCCGCCAGGTCCTTGTTCACGCTGGCCTGGAAGTTTTCCCACGTGAACTCGCTGTCCGAGTTCTCGGGCGCGTGGCTCAGCAGCCACCAGCGCCAATAGTCGGCCGGCAGGATCGACAGCGCCTGATCCATGAAGACGCCGCGCCCTTGGCTGGTTGAGAACTGCCCGCCGTCGTAGTTGAGGTAGTTGAAGGACTTGATGTAGTCGACCAGCTTCCAGGGCTCTTCCGATCCGATGATCGTCGCCGGGAAGGAAAGCGTGTGGAACGGCACGTTGTCCTTGCCCATGAACTGGACATAAGTCACGTCGTCCGCGCCCTTGTCGGTGCGCCACCAGCGTTCCCAGGCGGTGTCGTCCAGCCCGTTGGCATCGGCCCATTCGGCGGTTCCGGCGATGTATTCGATCGGCGCGTCGAACCAGACGTAAAAGACCTTGCCTTCCATTCCGGTCCAGGGCGCGCCCTCGAATTGCGCGGGAACTCCCCAGGACAGGTCGCGGGTGATGCCGCGGTCCTGCAGGCCCTCGCCGTCGTTCAGCCACTTCTTCGCGATCGAGGTCGTCAGCACGGGCCAGTCCGTCTTGCTGTCGATCCACTCGCCCAGCTTTTCCTTCAACGTGCGCTGCCGCAGGTAAAGATGCTTGGTCTCGCGCACCTCAAGCTCGGTCGACCCTGACACGGCGGAACGTGGGTTTATCAGATCGGTCGGGTCCAGCTGCTTGGTGCAGTTCTCGCACTGGTCGCCGCGCGCCTTCTCGTAGCCGCAGTTGGGGCAGGTGCCCTCGATGTAGCGGTCGGGCAGGAAGCGGTTGTCGGCGACGGAAAAGACCTGCTTTTCGACGACCTCGGCGATCAGCCCGTTTTCTCCCAGCTTCCGCGCCATGTGCTGGGTCAGCCGGTGGTTGCGCTCGGACGACGAGCGCCCGAAGTGGTCGAAGGACAGGCGAAATCCACGCGCGATCTCTGCCTGGATCCCGTGCATCTCGGCGCAGTATTCCGCGACCGGCTTTCCGGCCTTGGCCGCGGCCAGCTCGGCTGGTGTGCCATGTTCGTCCGTTGCGCAGATGAACATCACCTCGTGCCCGCGCATGCGGTTGTAGCGGGCGTAAAGGTCGGCCGGCAGTTGCGAACCGACAAGATTGCCAAGGTGCTTGATCCCGTTGATGTAGGGGATTGCGGAGGTGATGAGAATCCGGGCCATGCGCGCGCCTTTGCCTTTTGTCCCGGCCCCTTTAGCGCCTGCGCGCGTCAAGGGCCAGAGGGGACGGGGCGCGCGGCCATCACGCGGCGCCTTCCGTCTTCTTTTCTCAAGTATCCTCGGGGGGTGCGGGGGGCAGACGGCCCCCCGCCGCCGGCGCTATCCTTCCCTGGGCGTGCGCCGGAACAGGCGGCCTGCGATGAAGGACGTGCGCGGCGTGTAGATATAGGGGGTTCGTGGCCCGCGCGACGGACGCGCACGCATCCGCAGTGCACCGAATACGATCAGCAGGACGTGTATGGCAGAGATGAAGACGAACATGGCCGACGGGCCGTAGACCTCGATCAGCCACGACGCCACCGCGGGCGAGGCGATGGCCCCCACGGCGTAGAGGAACATCAGCGCCGCCGAAAGCTCCACCCGTTCGTCGTCCTGGCCAAAGTCGTGGGCATGGGCCGTCGAGAGCGAATAGATCGGGATCGTGGTCGCACCGAAGAAGGCCGTCGCGGCAAAGACCGCAACGGTGCCCATCCCCGAAACTCCGATCGTCACGGTGCAGGACACGATTGCGGCGGCGGAGATTGCGATCAACACGTGGCGTCGGTCATAGCGGTCCGCGAGCCAGCCGAGCGGAAACTGGACCAGGGCGCCGCCGACGACGAAGGCCGCAAGAAACAGCGCGATCATGTCCTGTGTCAGTCCGACCTCCAGTCCGTAGACCGGGCCGACCATTCGGAACGCGGCGCTGGTCACGCCCGACACGATCACGCCTACCGCGCCCAGCGGCGATCTTTTCCATGCCAGCGCAGGCCGCAGCCTGGGGGCGGCGTTCATTGCCGGCTCCTCTGACTTGGACACCAGCATCGGCAGAAGCGCCGCGCAGCACAGCAGCGCCAGCAGATTGTAGGAGAAGTAGGCCGCCGGCGTCAGAACGCCGATGACCAGCTGCGCGGCCAGCGATCCGCCGGTGTCCACGATCCGGTAGACTCCCATGGCGCGGCCGCGCGTTTCGTTCGTGACCTTGGCCTGCAGCCATGCCTCGATAACGGTGTAGGCGCCTGCGACGCAAAGCCCTGACAGCATCCTGAGCGCCGCCCAGGCCATGGGGTCGACGATCATCATGTGCGCGATCACCCCGATCGTGCCCGACGCGGTGAAAGCCGCGAAGGCGCGCGAATGGCCAACCGCACCCATCAACCTTGGCGCCCACCAGCAGCCGATGAAGAAGCCAAGAAAATGAGCCGATCCAAGCGTCCCGATCTCGGACTTGGAAAAGCCCAACTCCACGCCGGAAAGCGCGTCGAGCGGGGCGACGGACCCCGTGCCGAGTTGCAGCAGGAAGACCGACAGGAAGAGGGCGGCAAATGTGATGAGAAGGCGCATCGTCGGGACTCTGGTATTCGGCGGTACCTTGTCGCCTGCGCCGCGGAATGCCCATACCAAAAACGCGGGGCGCGGGCGGAAAACCGGCTATGGCGACAGCACCAGGCGCGCCAGGATTCTCAGCCGGACCTTGTCGCCTACCATGTCGGCAAAACCGGTGGCGCCGAATTCCGATCGCAGCAGCGTTCCGGTCAGCTGTACGGACAGCCTTTCCCGGTAGCCGGGCTGGGTTCCCTGCGGGCGAAATATTTGCGCGTCCAGCGTGATGGGCCGGGTCTGCCCCCGCAACGTGATCGTGCCCTGGACCGACGCCGCATCGCCGTCGCGGCGGAACTTCGTGCCCGTGAATGTGATCGTCGGAAACCGCGCGGTGTCCAGCACGCCTTCGCTTTTCATTGCCTGGGTCGCGAATGGCACGTTCGCGCGCGCGCCGTCGGCGTTCAGGATCACATCGGCACGGCTGTTGGCGGCATTGTCGAAGTCCAGAACGACCGCGGTGGAGGCGATCGGCATCGTGCCGCGGATGATGCCCTGGTTGAATTCCACCTCGAACCCGACCTGCGAGCCTCGGACATCCAGAAGGTAGTCCAGAGGCGCGGAAAGGGCGGGGTGCGCGACAAGGGCGATCAAACCCCACAGCAGGCCCGGCAGCCACGCCATGCGCAGCCGGTGACGAGACCCGCCAAAGGCTCCCTTGGCCGTATCGCGCGTGCTGTCGGGCGATCCCTTCATGCCGGTCAAAGCTCCGTGACCGGGCATTCCCGGATCAGACGCCGGGCATCCTCGGCCAGGCAAAGTTCCGTCGCGCCAGTCATCACGGCGGCGCTGGCCGCGGCCATGCCGGCCTGCAAGGCCCGTTCGGGACGTTCCCCAAGCGCAAGCGACAGGACCATCGCGGCCACGAAGCTGTCACCCGCGCCCGTCCTGCTCTTGACCGGAACAGCGGCGGCCCTTGAATGGAAACGGCCCTCGGGGCCCGCCATGACGGTTCCCTCCGCCCCGCGAGACACGACCACGCGTCTGGCCACGCCTTTTTGCACAAGCGCTTCGGCAAAGTCGGCGCTGTCGCCCGGCTCCGGCAGGGCATGCCCGGCAAGCGCCTCTGCCTCGCGCTCATCCATGCGAAGCAGGTCGAGCCTCGGGGCGCGGGCCGAGGTTTCGGCCAGCGCCCCGCCAGATGTGTCGGCGGCCAGAAGCCCGCCCGCTTGGGCGATACGATGCGCAAGTTCCGCGACGAAGTCCTCGGGCACGCCCGGTGGCAGGCTCCCGGACAGGACCAGGAACTGGCCCCGCGTCACGGACTGGCTGGCGGTGTCAAGGACTGCGCCGACATCGCCGCGGCGCCAAGCGGGGCCGGGCAGGACGAAGCGGTACTGCCGTGCGCTCGTGCGGTCCGTGACCGTCAGGCTTTCGCGCGTCTCGCCGGGGGCGGGCAAGGACCAGAATGGCACGTTTTCGCGCGTCAGCGCCGCCGCCAGCCTTTCACCCGTTGCGCCTGCGATTGCGACAAGTGCCAGAGTCTCTCCGCCGAGGCGCTTGATCACGCGGGACACATTCACCCCACCGCCGCCCGGATCGACGCGCGGGGCGCTGCAGCGAAGCTTGGGGCCGGCGATTACGGCGTCCGTTTCGACGGCAAGGTCGAGCGCGGGATTCAGCGTGAGCGTGACGATGGGCGTCAATGTCGGCTCTCCGAATGCTCATTGACAGAGTGCCGCGAAAACGCCGCCGCGCCAAGCGCGATCGCTGCCACGCCTAGCCCAGCATCAGCTGGTACGAGGTCGGCACATAGCGGAACCCGTCGCCTGCAGGCTCGATGAAGCCTGTGGCAGGGAAGGGCATGTGATAGCCAATGAAGGGCAGTCGGTCCGCGGCGATCATGCCGAAAAGGCTCTTGCGGGTTTCGGCGGCGCGCGCCTTGTCGGCATCGAACTTCACCTCCCAGTCAGGTCGCGCGAGCGACCAGACCGGATGATTGGCGGTGTCCGCGATCAGGACGATGGCCTTGCCGGCGCTTTCGATGCGAAAGGCCATGTGGCCGGGCGTGTGCCCGAAAGCGGCGATCGCGGTGATGCCGGGGGCCACGGTGCCGCCGTCGTCCAGGAACGTGAAGCGGTCGTTCAGCGGACGGACCTTGGTGTCGAAGGTTTCGTTGCCCGCGCCCATCCAGTGATTGTGCTCGACCGCGCCGGTCACGTGGCCCGCGTTCGCGAATGTCGCGCCTTGCTCGCCCATCAGCCCGCCGATGTGGTCGCCGTGCATGTGTGTGATCACGACGGTGTTGATCTGGTCGGGCGTGTGACCGGCGGCGGCAAGGGCCGCGGTGATGCCCTCCGGGTTCAGTCCGGTATCGAATAGGATCATCGAGTCGCCGGTGTTCACCAGCGTGGGGGTAAAGAAGAACTGGGCGACGTCGGTCGGAATGAAGGCCGCTTCGGAGGCCGCGGCGAATTCTTCGTCGCTGACGTTCAGCCCGAAGATGTCATGCGGGTTTTCCACCGCGCGGGTTCCGGCCAGAAGCGTGGTGACCTCGAAATCCCCCAATGCGAAGCGCTTGAAGGTGGGAATGCTCATTCCCTGTTTTGCGACCATTGCGGCGGCGCGGCCCGGTATGGCAGCGGCCAGGGGAAGGGCTGCGGCGGAAAGAAGCGCCCTGCGGCGGGACAGTCCGGTCTTGACAGTCATGCGTATCTCCCTCTTTTTTGGTCGGGAAATTCTAGGGTGCCGAAACGGCCGTGTATTTCACAATGCCGTGTGGTGTCGCCTTCATGAAAACAGCCACAACACGATCGGCGCGATGAAGGCCGTGGCGACTGCGTTCAGCGCCATGCCCAAACCCGCGAATGCGCCGGCGGTGGTATTGACCTGAAATGCGCGCGCGGTGCCGATGCCGTGGCTTGCGATCCCGACGGCCAATCCCCGCGCGCGCCAGTCGCGGATCCGCAGCGCGTTCAGAAGCGGCGTCGCCACGACCGCGCCCACGATTCCTGTCAGGATGACCAGGACCGCTGTCAGTGTGGGCGCGCCGCCGACGCGTTCGGATATGCCGATGGCGACCGGCGCGGTGGCCGACTTCGGCGCGATGGACGCCAGCTCGACGGGGCCCACGCCCAGTATGGCCGCAATCGCCACGGCCGAAGCCGTGGCCGTCACGGAGCCCGCGATAAGTGCCGCAATCACCGGCAGCGCCGCGCGCCGCAACCGGTCGAGGTTGTCGAAAAGCGGCAACGCCAGCGCGACGGTCGCTGGACCCAGCAGGAAGTGCACGAACTGGGCGCCCTCGAAATAGGTGGCATAGGCCGTCCCGGTGAGCCAGAGCGTGGCCGCAAGGATCGCCACAGCGATCAGGACGGAATTGACATAGGGCTTGCGGCCGGACCATCGGAAGCAGGCGTCGCCCACGACATAGGCGAGCAGGGTCAGCGACAGCCAAAGAAGCGGACCTTCGGACAGATAGCTCCAGAATGCGGCCAGATCAGTCATCCGTGGCCCCCGTCATCCGCGCGACCGCCACGAAGACAGCCGCACCGGCCGCAATGGCGAGCATTGTCGAAATCACGACGGCGACGATCAGCGTCGCCGCCTGTGTGCCCAGCGTCGCGATATGGCCGACCACGCCGACACCGGCCGGAACGAACAGCAGCGAAAGGTTTGCCAGTATCCCCTCTGCAAGGGGTCGCATGAAATCGACGAAGCGGCGCGATGCCGCAAAGAGCCCCAACATCAGCAGCATTCCGAATACAGGTCCCGGCAGCGGGGCCGGTATGAGCCGCGCGATCGCCTCTCCGGCCAGCTGACAGAGAAGAAGGACGAGAAGCGCTTGTGGCATGAGGCTATGTCCCCGGCGATGCGATCGGTGGCCAGATCGACTGACGGGGTCGATCAATTGCAAAAGGCACCCCTATTCCAGCAGCTATGCCCTTCGCCGGCAATCGAATCTCGCTCAGGTCGGTTGGCGGAACTCATCAGGCATCAGCAGCAGATGATCAGCTGTTTCATTCTGCTGAAAAATTGGCTGACGGATTTGAACCATGTGCAAACTGCCCAAATTTACACGGTTTTTAGTGGATGTTCCGGCCGGATTTGGGGACACTTTCCCAAACATTGTATTCCCGCTCTTGAGGGTGCACGGACGTGGTTTCGTTTTTGCAATCCGATTGAGCTGTCAAATTCGGGGGGGGCACCGCCGTGAATGGATTGTTCAACTGGTCTGCAGCCGTGTTTCTTGCCCTTTCAAGCGCCGCCGCCGCGCAGGATATCAGGACGGAGTCCATCCATTTTGCCGCTGGAGAGACAAGTGCCGAGATCAGGGGCCGCATCACCGGCTATGAGTCCGTCTCATACATGATCGGTGCCGAAGCGGGGCAGCGAATGACCATCAGCCTCGCGCCGTCGAACCTTGCTACCTACTTCAACGTCTATGCGCCCGGTAGCGGTCCCGGAGACCAGGCGATCGCCAACAGCGGACTGACCGGCGCGAACGTGCCCGACCTCAATCGCTTCGACGGAATGCTGGAAACGTCGGGTGAATACACGATTTCCGTCTACATGATGCGGTCCGCCGCGCGCCGGAACGAGGTTTCCGACTATACGCTTGACGTCGCCATCACCGGAGAAACCGGTCCCGTCGTCACCGGCGACTACGCCGACGGGTTGCAGGGCGGGCCGGACTATTACGCCGTTCAGACGACCGGCGGCGGGCTCAATCTTCGCGCGGGTCCATCGGCTGGAGCCGGGCTTGTCGCGAAGCTTGCCAACGGCACGCAGCTTCGCAATCTCGGCTGCCGCATGACCGAGGGTCGGCGGTGGTGCCGCGTGGCCACGCTGGCCGATCCCGGCTACGAAGGCTGGGCCGCCGGGGATTTCCTTGTCGAAGGTACCGGACAAGTTTCGGCGCCGTCCGCGTTCACCGCGGGCGAGGTCGGCGGCACATCGCGAGAGCGCGTTTCCTTCGCGCCCGGATCCAGCGGCGCAGAGATCCAAGGCTCTCTCGCGCCCGGTGAATCCCGCAGTTACGTGATCGGTGCCGGCGAGGGGCAGTTCCTTTACGCCCGCGTCGCGGCCTTCGGTCCGGATATGTACTACCAGATATTCAACCCCGACGGATCTTTCTTGCTGGATCAAATGACCGCCGCGCAGGAATACCGCGGTCAGCTCTGGCAGTCGGGCGACCACGTCGTCGAGGTCATCAACCGGGGCAGCGCAGAGACGTCCTACAGCTTCATCGTAGGCATCGAGTGAACGGAATTGGTGCAAGTGTCTGAAACAGGGGGAAATGACATGGGATATCTCAAGTACGGGTTCGTCCTTGCTTCGGCGGGGCTGCTTGCGGGCTGCGTCGACGACATGGGCGGCGGTTCGGGCATGGCACCGTCGGCGGCAGACCAGGCCTGCCTTCGCGCGGTGACGGTCGAAACCAACAACCCGGACGTCGTCCTGCTAAGCTCCAGCTATTCAGAAGCTGGGACCGAAGTGATCGTGGGCGTGGGCCCTGACCGTGCACGCTGGCGGTGCATCGGCTTCGCCGACGGCAGCACGTCGCGGCCCATGTCGCTGACGAACGAAGGCTATCTCTGACGGATCGGGGCGGGGCGCCCGTCGCCGGGCGGGGCGCCCCGCTACTCCCACCAGCGGTCGATCGCGGCGATCTGTTCGTCCGACCAGCCGAAGTGGTGCGCCAGTTCGTGGACCAGCACGTGCGCGACCATCTGGCCCAGCGTGACGTCGCCTCTCTCGGTCCACTCATCCAGGATTGGACGACGGAAAAGCCAGATGGTATCGGGCCTGTCGACCACGTCCATGACGGATTTCTCGGTCATGGGGATGCCTTCGTAAAGGCCGGTCAGTTCGAATGGGTCCTCTATTCCCATCTCATCCAAGATGTCCTCGGGCGCGAAATCCTCGACCCGAAGCAGAACGCTGCGTGCGGGTCCTGCGAACTGCCCGGGCAGTTCCGCGATGGTCGCGCGCGCCAGCGTCTCGATCGCTTCCAGGTCGGGCGCCGCGCGCCCCAGCCAGTCGTTCATGCCGCTCTCCTTCAACCGCCCTCATATGGACAAAATGCGCGTCCTGTGAAAGAGGGGGCGGCAACAGGAGGCTTCCGATGACCGTCACCCGTTTCGCGCCCTCGCCAACCGGCTACATCCACGTGGGCAACCTGCGCACCGCGCTGATGAACTACCTGATCGCCCGCAAGACCGGCGGCACCTTCATCCTGCGTCTGGACGACACCGACCGCGAACGGTCGAAACAGGAATATGCCGACGGGATCAAGCAGGACCTGGAATGGCTGGGCCTGCAATGGGACCGGGTCGAACGTCAGTCCGACCGGCTGGATCGCTACGCCGCAGTGGCCGAGGATCTGCGGGCCAAGGACGTGTTCTACGAATGCTTCGAAACGCCGACCGAGCTTGACCTGAAGCGCAAGAAGCTTCTGAACATGGGCAAGCCACCGGTTTACGATCGCGCGGCGCTGAAGCTGTCCGAAGAAGAAAAGGCTAAGCTGCGCAGCGTGCGCGAAGGCTACTGGCGGTTTCTTCTCGACCAGCAACGGACCGAGTGGCAGGACGGGATCCTGGGCGCAGTCTCGATCGACACGGCGTCAGTGTCGGACCCGGTCCTGATCCGTGCGGACGGGCAGGTGCTTTACACCTTCGCGTCCTCGGTCGACGACGTGGACATGGGCATCACCCATATCGTGCGCGGCGCTGACCACGTCACCAATACGGCGACGCAAGTCCAGATCATGCACGCGATCGGTGGCACGCCGCCCGCCTTCGCGCACCATTCACTGCTGACCGGTCCCCAGGGCGAAGGACTGTCGAAGCGGCTTGGCACGCTGTCGCTGCGTGACCTGCGGGCGCAGGGTGTCGCCAAGGAGGCGCTGCTGAGCCTGATGGCGCGGCTCGGTTCGTCCCAACCGGTCGAGCTGAAAATGTCGCTGGACGAAATCGCTGATGGGTTCGATCTGTCGCAGTTCGGCGCCGCGCCGACGAAGTTCGACGCCGAGGACCTCTGGCCCCTGACGCGCGCGCGCAACCAGGCGCTGCCCTACGAAGCTGTCAGGGACCGGATCGCAGCGTTGGGCGTGCCGTCGGACAAGGCCGAACGGTTCTGGGCGGTCGCATCCAAGAACATCACCAAGCTCGACGACCTGGCCGGATGGTGGGCGCTGTGCCGTGACGGGGCAGAACCGGTGATTGCCGAAGAGGACGCCGATTTCGTCCGCGAAGCGATGGCGCTCCTGCCCGAGCCGCCGTTCACCGACACGACCTGGTCGGAGTGGACGAGCGTGGTCAAGGAAAAGACCGGCCGCAAGGGCAAGGGGCTGTTCATGCCGCTCAGGCTTGCCCTGACCGGGCAGGCGCATGGGCCGGAGATGGCCGAGCTTATGCCGCTTCTGCAAGAGGTGCGCGCGAAGGGCTAGTCGGCCCTACTCGCCGCGCCTGAGAAGGTTCACCTTGTCCGTCGGCTTCATGTCGCCTCCGAAATGGTAGGCGCGCGCGCTGAGCTCGCCGTAAAGGTGCGTCATGAACGCGCGAACCCGCGCAGTGTTGGTCAGATCGCGGTGCGTCAGGACCCATAGATCGAGATCGAGCCAGGCGATCGGGTCCGACACGCGCAGCAGGCGGTCGTCCGCATCGCCGACGTAGCAGGGCAGGAAGGTCAGCCCCAACCCCTCGGCCGCCGCATTCTGCACCGCGCGCGAGGCGCGGCACTGGAACACGACGCGCTGTTCGCCCTGCTCGGCGGTCTTCCATATCCGCGGAACCAGCCATCCAAGCGTCCCCTCGATCAGGCAAAAATCATGGTCGGGCAATGGCTTGCGCCCTGCCAACGCAAGGTAGGCCGAACTGGAGTAAAGCGCGAAGCGAAAGTCGCAGATCTTGCGGCCGAAGGCGCTGGTGGGGGCGGCGCGCGTTGCGCGGATTGCCACCTCTGCCTCGCGCCGGTTCAGGTCGGCCGCGCCGTGGCCCGGCGCAAGGTCGATCTGGATCTCAGGATGCTTGCGGCAGAAGCGCGCGATCATGCCGGGCGCGTGTTCCTCGGCGAAAGATTCCGGGCAGGTCACGCGGATCCGGCCGCGCAGGTTTTCGTCCCGGCCCAGGATCGTCCGGCCCAGGGCGTGGACCTCGTTCTCCATCCTTTCGGCATGGGCCATGGCGGCGCGCCCGGCATCGGTCATCACGTAGCCATGGGGAAAGCGGTCGAAGAAGCGCACGCCGGTGCGTGCCTCGGCTGCGTTGATCCGACGGAAGATCGTCGAATGGGTCTGACCCAGCATCCGCGCCGCGCCCGACAGGCTTTCGGCCCGGCAGATCGCCAGGATCAGTTCCAGATCGTTCCAGTCCAGCCGTGAGGAATGCGCGCCCGTGTCCTGTGGCACCTTGATGTCCGTTTTTGCAAATCAGTTTTGCTAATATAGCGAATTTATTTGCGCAGATGAACAGTCGAGTATGGGGACAGGTCGAATGACCCGATCAGGAACACGCAAAAGGGAGAAGAAAGATGTTCGCTCAATTCGTCCAGTTCGAAACGACCCTGACCGAACGCGAAGCGCTGCAGGTTGCCCATGAACGCGCGCCCGCTTTCCGCGCGCTGCCCGCGCTGGTCCAGAAGTTCTACCTGAAGTCCACCAAGCCCAACCACTACGGCGGTCTTTACCTGTGGGACTCGGCCGAGGCGATCGCGGAGTTCCGGCAAAGCGAGATGGCCAAGACCATCCCTGCCGCCTACAAGGTCGTGGGCGCACCCGACGTCAGCATCTATGAGCTTATGTTCCCGCTGCGCGGCTAGGCGCGACGCATCAGCCTGGCAGCCGGACTATGCCCCATTCATCAAGGCAGTCATCGACAAGCCGCCGTTCCGTCCCCGTCAGCGCCTGGTGGCGGGGATAGATCGGCGCCGCACGGTCGTCATGAATCGCGCTCCAACCCGTGGTCGTGGCAAAGAAGCCGCGCGCGCCGTCGCGTCCGAACTCCCGCAGGAACCCCTGAACGACGACGTCCAGGTAGCTGAGCAGGATCGGGTGCGAGGCGTCCGGCGCATGATGGGTGTCGTCGACCGCGTAGATCTGGACCGTCTCGGCCCAGTCGGGCGCGCTCAGGCTGGCGGGGCTGACGCTGTGGCGCAGGTAGGCGGACTCCCTCCGGTCAAGGGCCGCCCAGTCGTCGTCCGGCACAGCGGCCACCAGCCCCTGAATCTCTGACTCTGCGGGTTCCACAGACAGAAAGGCATAGGGCCGAAGAACCGTCTGCCGCCAGACGCGACGCCAGCCCGACAGGGTGACGGGCGCGCTGGGCGCATGATCATGCGTGGCACGGTTCACAAGCGATCCGTAGCCGAAAAAGGCGGGGTGACGTGCGTTGGTCATGGTGCCTTCATCTTAGGCATCGGCGCTGCGCGCAAGCAAATTGCGTTCAGGGGGGTGACCCGCGCAATGATGTATTCCATTGCATACTCTATTGCCAGACACCCCCTGGCCCGGCTATTGCTACCCTGTCAGGATCGGGAGAATCCGGCAGGGCAAGACCCGGGCCGGTGCCGAAGGAGCAACCGCCCCGGTAAACTCTCAGGCACCAGGACCGTCCTGATGACGAAAGACTCTGGAGAGACCCCGGAATACCAGCGGGGCGCCGAAGGGATAACGATCTCAGGCGAAAGGACAGAGGGGGCATCGAAAGGGGGGAATGGTTCCGCCCTGAGCGGTGCCGGATCATGCGAACCGGCGATGGGGGACAGCGGCATGGCCGACCTTGAACGCACGGTTCTTTACGATCTTCACATCGAGCTTGGCGGCAAGATGGTGCCCTTCGCGGGATACGAGATGCCGGTGCAATACCCGATGGGTGTGCTGAAGGAGCATCTGCATACGCGCAGCCGGGCCGGTCTTTTCGACGTCAGCCACATGGGGCAGGTGATCCTGCGGCCAAAGTCCGGAACGCTTGCCGACGCCGCGCTGGCGTTCGAGAGGCTGATGCCGGTCGACGTGCTGGGCTTGCCCGAGGGCAAGCAACGCTACGGGCTTTTCACCAACGACGCGGGCGGCATCCTTGACGATCTCATGTTCGCCAACAGGGGCGATCACCTGTTCGTCGTGGTGAATGCCGCCTGCAAGGGTCAGGATGTGGCCCATATGCGCGCCCACTTGTCCGCCGTCTGCGAGATCGAAGAAATCACCGACCGCGCGCTGGTCGCGCTGCAGGGACCTGAGGCCGAGGCCGCGTTGTCGCGGCTGGTGTCTGCCGTGGCGGGGATGAACTTCATGCAGGTCGCGGTCCTCGACTGGCAGGGCGTAGACCTGTGGATCTCACGCTCTGGCTACACGGGTGAGGATGGCTTCGAGATCTCGGTACCCAACGCCCAGGCGCGCGCCCTGTGCGAGGCGCTGCTTGCGATGGAGGAGGTTGCACCCATCGGTCTGGGTGCGCGCGACTCGCTGCGGCTCGAGGCGGGGATGTGCCTTTACGGGCACGACATCGACACCACCACCTCGCCGGTCGAGGCGAACCTGACCTGGGCGATCCAGAAGGCCCGGCGCGAAGGCGGCGCGCGCCAAGGCGGCTTTCCGGGCGCCGATCGCATCCTGCGCGAACTGGCCAAGGGTCCGTCCCGCCTGCGCGTGGGTCTCAGGCCGGAGGGCCGCGCACCGATGCGCGAGGGCACCTGGATATTTGCGGGGACCGAGGGCGGTGAGCCCATCGGCGCCATAACCTCGGGCGGTTTCGGCCCCTCGATCGAGGGGCCGATGGCGATGGCCTATCTTCCGGCCGATCTGTCGGAAGGTGCCACCGTCTACGGCGACGTGCGCGGCAAGCGCCTGCCGGCTGCGATCGTCCCGATGCCCTTCCTTCCCAACCGATACAAACGCTGATCAACAGGAGAGTCCCACTATGAAATACACAGAAGATCATGAATGGCTGCGCGTCGATGGAGACGTGGTCGTGGTGGGGATCACCTCGCACGCCTCCGAGCAGCTGGGTGACGTCGTCTTCGTCGAACTGCCCGAGCCGGGAACGTCGGTGTCGACCGGCGATGAAATCGTCGTCATCGAAAGCGTCAAGGCGGCGTCCGACATCCGCGCGCCTCTGGATGGCGAGATCGTCGAGGTCAACGGCGATGTGGCGGACAATCCCGCCATGGTGAACGAGGACCCCACCGGCAAGGCGTGGTTCTTCAAGATGAAGGTGGCCGATCTCTCCGCGCTCGACGGCATGATGGATGAGGCTGCCTACAACGAGATGATCGGATAAGGACCAAGGGAAATGACCTTCACCCCCACCGACTACAGGCCCTATGACTTTGCCAACCGCCGCCACATCGGCCCTTCTCCGGCTGAGATGGAGGAGATGTTCAAGGTGCTGGGGGTGAAGGATCTGGACGAGTTGATTGACCAGACCATTCCGAAATCCCTGCGCCAGGAAGAACCGCTGGATTTCGGCAAGCCCAAGTCCGAGCGCGAGCTTCTGTGGTTCATGCGGCAGGTCGCGAAGAAGAACAAGGTCTTCACCTCGATGATCGGGCAGGGCTTCTACGGCACAGTCTGCCCGCCCGCGATCCAGCGCAACATCCTGGAAAACCCCGCCTGGTACACTGCCTACACGCCCTACCAGCCCGAGATTTCGCAGGGCCGGCTTGAGGCGCTGCTGAACTACCAGACCATGGTCTGCGACATGACCGGGCTCGAGATCGCCAATGCCTCGCTTCTGGACGAGGCGACGGCTGCCGCGGAAGCGATGACCATGGCGCAGCGCGTGGCGAAGTCCAAGGCCACGGCCTTCTTCATCGACGAGAACTGCCATCCCCAGAACATCGAGGTGATGAAAGTCCGGGCCGAACCGATGGGAATCGAGATCATCGTGGGCGACCCGGCGAAGATCGAGGCGGACAAGGTTTTCGGCGCGATCTTCCAGTATCCGGGCACCCACGGCGATCTGACCGATTTCACCCCTCATATAGAACAGCTGCATGCCGCGAACGCGGTCGGCATCGTGATCGCAGACATCATGGCGCTGACGATCCTGAAGGAACCCGGTGCGATGGGGGCGGACATCGCCGTCGGCTCGACTCAGCGGTTCGGCGTGCCGATGGGTTATGGCGGTCCCTCGGCGGCCTACATGGCCTGCAAGGACGCCCACAAGCGCCAGATGCCCGGCCGCATCGTCGGCGTTTCGATCGATGCGCAGGGCGGCAAGGCCTACCGGCTCAGCCTTCAGACGCGCGAACAGCACATCCGCCGCGAAAAGGCGACCTCGAACGTCTGCACCGCGCAGGCGTTGCTGGCCAACATGGCTTCATTCTACGCGGTCTACCACGGGCCCGAAGGACTGAAGGCCATCGGCCAGCGTATCCACCGCAAAGCGGTGCGCACCGTCGCGGGGCTGGAGAAGGCAGGCTACAAGGTCGCGCCGAAGCACTTCTTCGACACCTTCACGGTCGAGGTCGGCCCGATGCAGGGCATCATCCTGAAGGCCGCTCGGAAGGAACGCATCAACCTTCGCAAGGTCGGTGAGACCAAGGTCGGCGTCTCGGTCGATGAGACGACGCGCCCCGAAACCGTCGAGCGGCTTTGGCGCGCCTTCGGGATCGACCAGAAGGACGACCGGATTACGCCGGGCTATCGCATCCCTGACGCGCTTCTGCGCGACAGCGAATACCTGGCGCATCCGGTCTTCCACATGAACAGGGCCGAGACCGAGATGATGCGCTACATGCGCCGCCTGGCCGATCGCGACCTTGCGTTGGACCGCGCGATGATCCCGCTCGGCTCCTGCACGATGAAGCTGAACGCGGCGGCCGAGATGATGCCGATCACCTGGCCCGAGTTCGCGAACCTTCACCCCTTCGCCCCAGTGGATCAGGCGCAGGGCTACGCGGAACTGTTCCGCGACCTGTCCGACAAGCTTTGCACCATCACCGGCTACGATGCGATGAGCCTTCAGCCGAACTCGGGCGCGCAGGGCGAATACGCGGGTCTTCTGACGATCCAGGCCTATCACCGTGCGCGCGGTCAGGCGCATCGCGACGTCTGCCTCATCCCGGTGTCCGCCCACGGCACCAACCCGGCTTCGGCGCAGATGGCGGGGATGAAGGTGGTCGTGGTCAAGTCGGCCGCGAATGGCGACATCGACGTCGAGGATTTCCGCGCCAAGGCCGAAGCGGCCGGGGCCGATCTTGCCGCCTGCATGATCACCTATCCCTCGACCCACGGCGTGTTCGAGGAAACCGTGCGCGAGGTCTGCAAGATCACGCATGACCACGGCGGCCAGGTCTATATCGACGGCGCCAACATGAACGCGATGGTGGGCCTGGTGCGGCCCGGGGACCTGGGCGGCGACGTCAGCCACCTGAACCTGCACAAGACCTTCTGCATCCCGCATGGCGGCGGCGGCCCGGGCATGGGGCCGATCGGGGTCAAGGCGCATCTGGCGCCGCACCTGCCTGGCCACCCTGCGACGGGCGGGACCGAGGGGCCGGTCAGCGCCGCGCCCTGGGGGTCGGCCTCGATCCTGCCGATCAGCTGGGCCTATATCCTGATGATGGGCGGGCAGGGGCTGACGCAGGCGACCAAGGTCGCGATCCTGAACGCCAACTACATCGCCAAGCGGCTGGAGGATGCCTATCCGATCCTTTTCAGGGGCCGGGCGGGCCGGGTTGCGCATGAATGCATCCTGGACACCCGCGCCTTTGCCGACAGCGCCGGCATCACCGTGGACGACATCGCCAAGCGACTGATCGACAACGGCTTTCACGCGCCGACGATGAGCTGGCCCGTCGCCGGCACGCTGATGGTGGAACCCACGGAATCCGAAACCAAGGCCGAGCTTGACCGCTTTGTCGCCGCCATGCTTTCCATCCGCGAGGAAATCGCGGCCGTGGAGGATGGAAAGATCGACCGTGACAACAATCCGCTGAAGCATGCGCCGCACACGGTCAACGCGCTGATCGGCGAGTGGGACCGGCCCTATTCGCGCGAACAGGGCTGCTTCCCGCCGGGGGCCTTCCGGGTCGACAAGTACTGGCCGCCCGTCGGAAGGGTGGACAACGTCTATGGCGACCGTCACCTTGTCTGTATCTGCCCGCCGGTCGAAAGCTACGCCGAGGCGGCCGAATAGAGCGCCCAGGCACCCAAGGAACGGGGCATCCACTCCCGCGGGTTCCGGATCAGCGTCCGGGGCCTGCGGCAGCGACCTTGCCCCGCCATGCGTGCCGTCGGGGTCAGACCTGCCGCGATTTGATCTTGGACAAGGTGCGGGTCTGAAGGGCATGATCTGATCCAAGGCACGTTTTGGAAAGGCCGTGACATGAATGAACTTGCCCCCGCCACTGCCGTGCAGGTCATCCTGCTTGCCCGTGAGGGTGCCATCGCCGCGAAGGAGCTTCGCGAATTCATCGACGCGCTCAATACCGATGAAAAGGCCGAGCTCACGGCCGTTGCCTGGATCGGGCGCGGGTCATTCGACGTCGAGGATTTCGACGAGGCCGTGGCCACCGCCATGTCCGAGGCGACGACACCGACCTCGGACTATCTGATGGGGATGCCGCATCTCCCGGAAAATCTGGAGGCAGGGCTCGAAGCGCTTGGCATCGACGTGACGGGTGAAGAGGAAGATCTTCTCTGACCGGGACTTGCGGCGGCCCGTGGCTCACCCAATATATTCAATAAATGTTATGTGAGGGTGCGATGACTGAAAGCCTCAAACTCACCTGCGCCACCTGCGGTCAGACCAACCGCGTGCCCGCCGACAAGATCGCCGGCGGGCCCAAGTGCGGCACCTGCGGTGACCCGCTTGCCAGCGGCAAGGTTGCCGAGCTGGATCCGCCTGCGCACGACAAGATGGTGCGAGGCGACACCTTGCCGCTGCTGGTTGATTACTGGGCGCCTTGGTGTGGCCCATGCCGCATGATGGCCCCGCAGTTTGCCCAGGCCGCGATGGCCCTGAAGGGCAGGGCCCGGTTCGCCAAGATCAACACCGAGGACCACCCCCACATCTCGCAGCGCCTCGGAATCCGGGGCATTCCGCTGTTGATCCTCTATGCCAACGGGCGCGAGGTCGCGCGGCTTGCCGGTGCGCGCCCCGCCGCCGAGATCGAGGCCTTCGTCCGTCAGAAGGCGCCGGCGGCCGCCTGACGAAAAATCTCGCGCCGCCGCCGGGGGGATCGCTTGACAACCCCCGGCGCTTCGGCCAAATACGCCACCGGTGCGGGGCAGTAGCTCAGTTGGGAGAGCGCGTCGTTCGCAATGACGAGGTCAGGGGTTCGATCCCCCTCTGCTCCACCAAAACAATCCAGCCCATCTGTGCGCGAGCTCGGCCCCTCGGGTCGCCTTATGCTTCGCCGTCCTTACGTGATGCAGCCGCGAAACCCTCTTGCAAGGCGCATTGATGTTGCAGCGCTGACGGCGATTCTCTGCTATCAAGCACGCATTGATCCAACACGTTCATAGAGGCATCTTCATATGGAGCGGGCATGACGTTGCGTGTCATCGGCTCAGGGTTCGGACGCACCGGCACTATGAGTGTCAAGCGGGCGCTGGAAATGCTGGGAATTGGGAAGTGCCACCACATGGGGGAGATCTACGGCAACTTCTGGCAGGTTCCCTACTGGCAAGCCGCCTCCAGGGGGGAGAGCGTTGACTGGGAGTTTCTGTTGTCGGGCTATGGTGCCAGCATAGATTGGCCCTCAGCGCATTTCTGGCGCGAACTCTCTGTCGCGTTCCCGGATGCGCGGATCATCCACACGACCAGATCCGCGGAATCATGGTGGCAGAGTTATTCCGACACGATCATGAAGTTCATCGACGCCGGCATGGAACTGCCGGATGGGCCCATTCGCGACATGTGCGATTGGTGCGTCCAGACCATCGGCGAAAAGACCTTCGGAAGCGATTTCAGGGACCAGGAGGCCGGCCTGAAGGCCTTTGACAGGCGTCTTGCCGAGGTTCGCGAAGCGATCCCCGAAGACCGTCTTCTGGTCTTCGATGTGGCCGAGGGATGGGCGCCGCTATGCGACTTCCTTGGCGTGCCCGTGCCAAAGGTTCCCTTTCCGCGAACCAATGATCGGCGCGACTTCTGGCAGAATTTTGCAACGGCCGTCTGAGGGTCGGCGCCACCGGAACTCGGGTGACGGGGCGACGCCATGCGTGACGCGTTCAATGACGGGCCTGGCGCCAGTCCCTGCGGCCCTACGATACCGTGCAAGACTGCGCCCGGCCGCCCGGGATGCCGCGCGAGCAGGTGGCAGAGGCGAACATATTTAATCGAACCGTCCACCCATGGACACTCTGCCGCCTTTTGGCGTGCGAGCGTCACCCGGACAGGAGATGTATCGCGAAGGGCGGTAGGGTCCTGTCATTTGGCAACAAATTCGAGGGTCGGAAAATGGTGGGCAATCATCGTGACGGTCGCAAGCAATCCAGCCGCGCCGTGCCGGCGAACGGGAGACCCGCTTCCGGTTTTTGCGGGCTGGCCGCCGCATTGGCGCTGACTTGTGCAGCGTCGGGACCGGCCATGGCGGATGAAATGGCGGGCTCGGGCGGTTCTGGGCTCGAATATTCGGGAACGTTCTATCTCTGGGGATCCAGTCTGAAAGGCACCCAGTCCATCCTCGGCCTGCCTGAGGCCGATGTGGACCTGCGCTTCGGGGACATCCTTGACAACGTGGACATGGCGGCGGCCGGGATATTCGAGGTCCAGGGCAACCGCATGGGCTTTCTGGGCGAGTTCAACTACGTCAGCCTGGGCGCCACCGCGACCGCGCAGGGCGGCGTTCTTCAGGGCAGCATGGATTCAAAGGCGTTCTTCGCGCTGGCGGCGGCCACCTGGCGGGTCGCGGAGTCGGACCATCACAATGTCGACCTTGTCGGCGGCCTCAAGTACTTCCGCTTCGACAACGAACTGAGCCTCTCGCCCGGCCCGCTTGCGGCCGCGGACACCGAAAGCTGGACCGACGCGACGGTCGGTGTGAAGGCCTCGTTCGACGTGGCGCCGAAGTGGACGCTGAAGACCTGGGCGCTTGTCGGCGCTGGCGGTTCGGACCTGAGCTGGGATGCGCTTGCCGCGTTCGATTACCGGTTCAGCGACAACTGGTCGGCAGCTTTCGGTTTCAGGGCGATGGGCGTGGATTACTCCTCGGACGGTTTTTCGTACGACATGCGGCAATATGGTCCGATTGTCGGCATGACGCGCCGGTTCTGACCCCTGCCTGCAGCCGGGCCTGCCGGCCCGGCGCATCGTTTGACGGGGCGGCCCCTGCAGGCGGTCCCGCAGGAGGCGCGCAATGAGAACCCCACTTGCACATCGCTGGCGAACCGGTCTGGAAAGGGTCTGCCGCGGGGTTCTTTTCGCGTCCGTCGCAATCGCAGGAGGCGTATCCAGCGCCGCTGCCGAGGACGAGGTGTCGACCCTGCTGGCCGACAACATGACCAAAGCCGAGGACGCGAAGTTCGGATTCGGCAGCGGGTCGATAATCGTCGCGCCGATCCCGCTGAAAAGCCCGGCCTTGGGGAATGGCTTGATCCTTACGGGCGGCTACCTGTTCAAGCTGGATGAAGGATCGGACACGTCGTTCATTGGCGCCGCCAGGATGAAGACGTCGAACGGCAGCATCGGCACCGGTGCCGCAGCCAACCTCAGCTTCGACGATGCGCGCTGGAGCATTCAGGCGTTGCTTGGAAAGGCCAAGGTCAACTATTCGATCTACGGCATCGGCAGCGTTCGCTTCGACCCGGTGCCCCTGTCGCAGGAGGGGGACTTCGCCAGGCTCGGTTTCGGCTACGGCCTCACCGACAGCTTGTCGCTGGGCATCGACGCGCAGTACCTTGATACGACCATCCGCTCTGCCGAGGCGGGCGGCGTTCAGTTCCCGAACCTGCCCGGCCTTGACGTCGGGGTGCGGCAGGTCGTGCTGGGACCAGAGATCACTTTCGACACGCGTGACGACACGATCTATCCGACCGGGGGCTTCTACGGTTCGTTCCTGGTGCAGCGTGGGATCGGGATCGGCGACTTCGACAACGCCTTCACCAAAGGCACGGCCTTTGCCAGAACCTACATGCCGGTCGCCGAAAACGGTGTCCTGGCGCTTGGCGCCACCGCGTGTCGCGCTTCGCGCGAGGCGCCTTTCTTCAACATGTGCAGCGTCGGACTGACGGACGGATTGCGCGGCTTCGCGGCTGGGCAATACATCGACAATGCCCTGCTTTCTGCCCAGGCAGAGTTCCGCTACCGTCTTGGCAGCCGCTGGGGCGCTACCGTCTTCGCTGGCGCTTCGATGGTCGGGGCGAATTTCTCGGACATGGGCGCGCCGCTGTACGCAGGCGGGCTGGGGTTCCGCTTCCGCCTGTCAAAGGACTTCCCGCTGGATTTCAGCGTGGACCAGACCCTCAACAGCGAGGGCGACTCCTTCACCTACGTCTATATCGGCCAATCGTTCTGACGTTCGGCGGGGTCAGCCCCGCAGCACGCACCGGAACCCGATATGCGTGGTCGCGGTGTCGATCGCCTCGGGCTGGCGGGCTGCCGGCCGGTAGCGTCGGCAATAGCTTGGCGCGCAAAGATGGGATCCGCCCTTCAGCACCTTGCGCGGAACCCGTGCGGGATCCGCCGAGTCGACGCTGCCATCCCTGTCCAGAGAGCGCGGGTTTTGCGGTGCGCAACACGGCTTCGCCGCGTCCGAGGCATGTCGCGCGATGTACCAATCCTCGGTCCATTCCCAGACGTTGCCGATCATGTCGAACAGCCCGTATCCGTTCGGCGGGAAGGCCCTGACCGGGGATGTGCGGGTGTATCCGTCCTCGGCCAGGTTTTCGTTGGGGAACGCGCCCTGCCAGGTGTTGGCCATGTGTCGCCCACCCGGTGTCAGTTCGTCGCCCCAGGCGTAATCCGCGCCCTCGAGCCCGCCACGCGCGGCGAATTCCCACTCCGCCTCGGTCGGAAGCGACTTGCCCGCCCATTCGGCGTAGGCCGCGGCATCGGCGACGGTGACTTGCACGACCGGGTGATCGCCCAAGCCCTCGATCGAGGAGTCCGGGCCGTAGGGGTGCCGCCAGTTGGCGCCCACGACGTAGCGCCACCAGGGCAGGGGCGTGCCCAGGGGAACCGGTGCACCCGGCGGCACGAATGCCGCCGAGCCTGGTTTGAGGAATTCCGGCAGCGCGCCCGGATAATCCTCCGGGCGCGGTGCGATTTCAGCCTGCGTCACATATCCGGTCGCGGCGACGAACCGGGCGAACTGGTCGTTCGTGACGGGTGTTTCGTCAATCGCGAACGGATCGACCCTGACCATGTGCGCAGGCGCTTCCTCGGGGTAATGATGATCCGAGCCCATGCGAAACAGGCCGCCGGACAGTCGCACCATTCCGTCGGGTGGATTGGACCCGGCTGGGCGAATAGAGGTGACATTGGCCTGGGTTCGCATGGTATTCTCGTATCCTTGGCGGCTTACTCGCCGAGCTGGTTGAACATCGACGACGGATCGGCCGAGACCGGCGGCGCCCCGAAGGTCAGCTTGATCGCTTCCATCATCAGAAGCGGCGGCGCCATTTCCTTGGCGATCTCGATCACTTCCGCCTTCAACCCATCGACGACCTCGGGTTTCTGTTCGGCGATGTTCGTCGTCTCGCCCGGGTCGGCGGCAAGATCGTAGAGTTCGACCATACCGGGCAATGCGGCGGTCCAGCGCAGCTTCATGTCGCCCTCCCGGATCGTCCCGTTCGTCGGATCGACGTTGTAGACCATGCTCGTGCGCGGGGACGGCTGGCCTTCGCTTACAGTCGCCCAGACATCCATCCCGTCAAGCGGCTTGCTCTTTTCAAGCGAGGCGCCTGCCAGGCTGGCGAGGGTCGGCAGCATGTCGACGACATGCATCATGCCAGTGACCTCGCCCGCCTGCACCTTGCCCGGCCAGTTCATCAGCGCGCAGACTCGGGTGCCGCCCTCGTAGGTTGTGCCCTTGCCGTCACGATAGGGGCTGTTGTCGGCGGGCAGGTTGTTGCCCACCTTGGATTCGCCTGCGAACATGGCCGAGCGCACGCCGCCGTTGTCGCTTTGGAATACGATCAAGGTGTTTTCCCGCATTCCCTTCGCCTCAAGCGCGGCCACGACACGGCCGATCTCGTCGTCCATCACGCCGATCATCGCGGCGTAGTAGCGGCGCTGCTCATCCTCGATATGGGCGTATTTCGCCACGTATTCTTCGGGCGCCTGGAACGGCGAGTGCGGCGCGGTGAAGGCAAGGTACAGGAACAGCGGCGTCGCGGTGTCATGGCCTTCGATGACGCGGGCGGCTTCCTGTCCGAACAGCGTGTTGTCGAAGCCTTCTTCCTCAAGCAATTCGTTGTCGCGGTACCAGTCGAGCACGCCATGGGCCCCGTGTTCGAAATGGTCGATCTCACCCACCAGGGCGCCGTAGAAGGAATCGAAGCCACGCTGGCGCGGCCAGAAATTCACGTCCGCATGGCCCAGGTGCCACTTGCCGACCATGGCGGTACGATAACCGGCATCCTTCAGTGCCTCGGGCAGAAGGTATTCGTCGGCCGGAAGCCCGTAGGAGCCGCCGGACGGGATCACGCCAAGCTGGAAGCCGTAGCGCAGAGGATAGCGTCCCGTCATCAGCGCGGCGCGCGTCGGCGTGCACATCGGCTGGGCATAGAACTGCTCAAGCCGCGCACCTTCGGCCGCAAGCTTGTCGATGTTCGGGGTCATGATGTCCGACCCGTTATAGCCGACGTCCGCATAGCCCTGATCGTCCGAAATGATGTAGACGATGTTCGGCGGTGTCGCGCCGGCGGCAGCCGCACGCTGCGCGATCCCGATTGCCGCGGCGGCCGTGATCGCGGTGCCTCCGGCGACGAACTGGCGGCGGCTGATTCCGGCGCCTGCGCAGTGCCCATTTGGCATATCTGAAGTATTGATTTTGTTGTCCATTTCGAGATTTCTCCCTCTCTTTGTATTTTCGGTTACGGCGCGTTCTCGGCTCCCTGGATCGTGAGCGCGCCGTTCAGTCAAAGTCGCGCAGGCGCTGCTCCAGCGCGGCGGGGTTCAGAACCGTGATCGAGCCGTAGCCGGACTCGATCACCCCCTGCTGCCGCAGCTTTGCCAGCAGGCTGGCAAGCAGCGACCGCGACACGTTGCAAAGCTCGGCAAGTTCGGTCTGGCTTATGTCGATGGTCACCTCGACGTTTTCGATGCCGCTGTTGATGGCCGGGCCGCCCCAATGCGGGGTCAGCATCCGGCAAAGCGATGCAATCACCCGCGCCTCGGGGTCCCGGATGCACAGGTCTTCGCGCAGCGACAGCGCGCCGACCATGTGGAAGAAGGTCAGCAACCCCACCCAACGCCAGGCGTCCGGCTGTTCGGCTGCGATCGTCAAGAAGGCCCGGCCGGGCAGGTGCGCCATCTGCGTTTCCCGCGTCGTGCGCAGGCCGATCGTGCGCGGTTCCCGCGCCAGAAGGCTACCTTCGCCGGTCCAGAACCCCGTCGAAGCAAAGACGCCCGCGCGCGGCCCGTCCTTGCCCTGCGTCAGAACCACATGCACCCCGCCGTCGATGATCCCCCAAAGGCCATCACCAGCATCGCCGGGGCGGTAGATCCATTTGCCCTTTTCAAACGTGTAGTAGTTGGCGCGTGTCAGCACCGCGTCCTGGAACTCGGGCGACGTGGCGGCCAACCAGCCGCACTGGCGAAGAAGAGCAAATCCAACCTTGCGATCCATCGTCATCCTGTCTCCCTTTGCCGTGTGTATGCGCTTTGTGGCGCTGAATTATCCACTGGTGAACAATGTTTGAAAATTCTGCGCGCGTTAATGCGCTGCGCATAGACCGAACCGATCCGCGCCAAGTCGCGCGGGCGCTTCGGTCGCGTGGCGGGCGAGAAGGGGAACGGGGCCGCCTATCCCTTTGGGGGAATATGGCGTGCCGTCTTGCCCTGCTATGTCTCATTCCAGCGACGACGGAGGGCAATATGACCGTAGTGACGCTTGCCGCGACCCAGATGGCCTGCAGCTGGGATGCCGACGAAACGCTCGACCGGGCAGAGGCCTTGGTGATGCGGGCGGCAGATGCGGGCGCGCAGATCATCCTGCTGCAGGAGCTTTTCCAGGCGCCTTATTTCTGCCTTGAGATCGCAGAGCGTCACCTGGACCTTGCGCGGACGCTGAGCGAAGATCGCGGCGTCGCGCATTTCCGCGATCTGGCGCGCCGCCTGGGCGTCGTTCTCCCGATCTCGTTCTTCGAGCGCGCGGGTCTTGCGCATTACAACACGCTCGCGATGATCGACGCGGATGGCGAAATCCTGGGCACCTACCGCAAGACCCATATCCCGCAAAGCGCCGGCTACGAAGAGAAATTCTACTTCACGCCGGGCGATACCGGATTCAAGGTCTTCCAGACGCGCTTTGCCCGTGTCGGCTGCGGCATCTGCTGGGACCAGTGGTTCCCCGAAACGGCACGCTCGCTCGCGCTGCTGGGGGCCGAGGTGTTCTTGTTTCCGACCGCGATCGGATCGGAGCCGCATTTTCCGGAACTTGACAGCGCGGCGCACTGGCAGCGCGTGATGCAGGGCCATGCGGCGGCGAACATCATGCCCCTGGTCGCTTCGAACCGCATCGGGACCGAAAGGGACGGGCAGACATCCGTGACGTTCTACGGATCCTCGTTCATCGCGGACCAGACCGGGGCCAAGGTGTCCGAGGCAGGGCGCGATCAAGAGGCGGTGATCACCGCAACCTTCGATCTGGCAGCGATCGAACGTCAACGGAGGTTCTGGGGCGTGTTCCGCGACCGCAGGCCCGACATGTATGGGGCCATCGCCACCATTGACGGGGTGAGCCGGGTGGTGGGTTAGCCTATCCGCCGGTCACTATCGGCGCGGGCCGATAACGCCCCGCCAGATGCGCCGGCGCCGCCGTTTCAAGGGCGGCAAGCGTTTCCAACACGCTGTCCCGCCCGTGTCGTTGCAGGGCGGCGAAGGGGCCGTAGGGGAAGTTCAGCCCCAGCCGCATCGCGGTGTCTATGCCGTCGGGTGTCACGCCACCTTCCGCGAACAGCCAGCCCGCCTCGTTGATCAGCGTGGACTCGATCCGCTTGACGATGGCCTGGGCGTCGGCGGGAGGGGCGCCCGGCGCATCCGGAAACAGGAAGCCGCGCCCCGCCTTGCGCCCAAGCGCGCCCGATTGCACCTGCCGTATGAGAGAGTCGAAGACATGGTAGCGTGGATGGCCATCCATCGCGGTCCACATGCCGCGCGTCGCGGCAAGGTTCACATCAGCACCGACAAGGTCGATCAGCGAAAACGGGCCAAGCCGGTAGCCCGCTGCAAGCATCGCGGCATCGATATCGGCAGGGCTTCGTCCTTCTTCCTGAAGTGCCAGGGCCTCGCCGTAATAGGGGCGGGCGCAGCGGTTGACGATGAACCCCGGTCTGTCCGGGCAGTCGATCACGGTCTTGCCGGCCGCTTCGGTTAATCTTCGGGCAAGCGCGATGGCGTCCCCGTCCGTATCGGCATGACCGGCCAGCTCGACAAGCTTCATGGCGGGGGCGGGGTTGAAGAAGTGAAGGGCAAGAAGCCTCCCGGGACGCGTCAAGCCCTGCGCGACTCCGCCGACCGGAAGCGAAGAGGTGTTGGTCGCCAGAACCGCTTCGGGCGAAAGCGCGGGTTCGATCTGCGCGAAAAGGGCGCGCTTGGCTACCATGTCCTCGATGATGGCTTCGATCACGAGCGATGACCCCGTCAGGTCCTCGGGCGCGGCTACGATCGTCAGGCGCGACAGGGTATCATCGCGCGCCTGGGACGACAGCTTGCCCGCCTCGACCCGTTTACCCAAGGCGCTGGCCATTCGGTCGCGGGCGTTTTCGCGTGCCAAAGCCTGAGCGTCCGTCGCGACAACGCTGAAGCCCGCCGACGCGAAGACCTGTGCGATCCCAAGTCCCATTGTGCCAAGCCCGGCGATGCCGATCCGAGGTTTCGTCATGATTGCCCCTGGCGGATACCCGAATCCATGATGCCGCCCGCCGCCAAAACTTCAAGCTAGAAATTTCAAGCTTGAAATTAATTTGCGCCAATGCCAGTCTGATCCGCGTCTGAGGAGGGAGGCGGCAGATGAAGGTCCTGTGTCTAGGGGGAGGGCCGGCGGGTCTGTACTTCGCGATCTCGATGAAGCTTCGCGACGCCTCGCACCAAGTGACCGTGCTGGAGCGCAACCGCGCGAACGACACGTTCGGCTGGGGCGTCGTGCTGTCGGATGATGCGCTTGGCCGCATGCAAGGGAACGACCCGCAGTCGACCGACGCGATCCGCAGCCACTTCGCCTATTGGGACGACATCGCCGTCATCCACGATAGTCACCGCACCGTTTCGGGCGGGCATGGTTTCGCGGGGATCGGGCGCAAGCAGATGCTGATCCTGCTGCAGGAGCGGGCCCGCGAACTGGGCGTCGAGATGCGGTTCGAGACCGAATTCGACAGCGCCGAGAGCTATCGGAAGGACTACGATCTGGTTGTCGGCTGCGATGGCATCAACTCGAGGGTGCGCAAGGAATACGAAGATGTGTTCCGCCCCGATATCGACCTGCGCCGCTGCAAGTTCGTCTGGCTTGGCACGCATCAGAAATTCGATGACGCCTTCACCTTCATCTTCGAAAAAACACGGCACGGCTGGGTCTGGGCCCACGTATACCAATTCGACGCCGACACGGCGACCTTCATCGTCGAATGCCTGCCCGAGACCTGGGATCGCTGGGGATTCGAGCATATGTCCAAGGAAGAGACGGTCGAAACCTGTCGCAAGATCTTCGAACGCCACCTGGGCGGGCACGCGCTCATGTCGAATGCGGCTCATCTGCGCGGCTCGGCTGTGTGGATGCAGTTTCCGCGCGTGATCTGCGAACGATGGTACAACGGAAATGTCGTCCTGATGGGGGATGCGGCGGCGACCGGCCATTTCTCCATCGGGTCGGGTTCACGCCTTGCCTTCGACAGTGCAATCGCCCTTGCCGACTATCTGCATGCGGAACCGACCCTGCAGGCGGCCTTCGAACGCTATCAGGAAGAGCGGCGGACCGAGGTGCTGCGCCTGCAGTCTGCGGCGCGCAACAGCCTTGAGTGGTTCGAGGAGGTAGAGCGCTACCTGGACATGCCGCCCCTGCAGTTCGCCTATTCGCTGTTGACCCGGTCGCAGCGCATCAGCCACGAAAACCTGCGCCTTCGCGATCCGGCATGGCTGCGCGGGGCAGAGGACTGGTTTCAGGAACAGGCGGGGGGGCAGCCCGGCCGGGCACCCATGTTCGCGCCCTTCCGCCTGCGCGACATGAAGCTCAAGAACCGTGTCGTCGTATCGCCCATGGCCCAATACCGAGCCATGGATGGCTGCCCGACGGATTGGCATTTCGTCCACTACGCCGAACGCGCCAAGGGCGGCGCAGGGCTTGTCTGCGTCGAGATGACCTGCGTCAGTCCCGAGGGTCGGATCACCCCTGGCTGCACCGGCCTCTACGCGCCCGAACATGAGACCGCATGGAAGCGGCTGACCGGTTTCATCCATGCCGAGACGACGGCGAAAGTCTGCTGCCAGATCGGGCACGCGGGGCGCAAGGCCTCGGTCCAGGTCCCGTGGGAGGACGACGAGATGCCCCTGGCCGACGGGTGGGAGACGATCGGCCCCTCGGCGATTGCCTGGTCGCCCCTTCATCCAGTGCCGCGGGAAATGACGCCCGATGACATGGCGCGGGTGCGCGACGAATTCGTCCGTGCGACCCGGATGGCGGACCGGGCCGGTTTCGACATGATCGAACTGCACGCGGCGCACGGCTACCTGCTCTCCAGCTTCATCAGCCCGACGTCGAACCGGCGCACGGACGACTATGGCGGCAGCCTTGAAAACCGGATGCGCTGGCCGCTGGAGGTGTTTGGCGCGATGCGCGCCGCGTGGGGCGAGGACAGGCCGATGTCGGTGCGCATCTCTGCCAATGATTGGGTCGGCAATCACGGCGTGACCCCGGAGGAGGCGGTGAGCATCGCGCGGATGTTCGCGGATGCCGGGGCCGATATCATCGACGTCAGCGCCGGCCAGACCTCGACCGAGGCGAAGCCGGTCTATGGCCGCATGTTCCAGACCCCGTTTTCCGATCGCATCCGGAACGAGGCGGGACTGGCGACCATGGCGGTCGGCAACATCACCGAGGTTGATCACGTAAACTCGATCCTCCTGGCGGGGCGGGCCGACCTGGTTTGCCTGGCGCGTCCGCATCTGGCAGATCCTTACTGGACTCTGCACGCCGCAGTCGAACTGGGCGACGAGGCCGAGCAATGGCCGACGCCCTATCATCGCGGGCGCGATCAGGCGCGGCGGCTTCACGAAAAGGCGGTGGAGGTGATCAGGGCATGACGTTGGAAGGAAAGAGGGTTCTGATCACCGGGGGCGGCTCTGGCGCGGGCGCCGATCTCGCGCTTGGCTTCGCCCGCGCAGGTGCCGAGGTCGTGATCACTGGCCGCCGGGCCGAGGCGCTGCAGACCGCCGCCGCCCAGCATGAGGCGATCCGCTGGGTCCAAAGCGATGTTACCAGTGAAAACGCGGTTCGTGCGATGTTTGCCGAGGCCGGCGCCTGCCAGATCGTGATCGCGAACGCGGGGGCCGCGGATAGCGGCGTGATGACAAGGACCACGCTTGCGCAGTGGAACGCCATGATCGCGGTAAACCTGACGGGCGCGTTCCTGACGCTGCGCGAGGGGCTTCGGCAGATGGACGGATGGGGCCGGCTCATCGCGATCGCGTCTACAGCCGGGTTGAAGGGATACGCGAAGGTCGTGCCATATGCTGCTGCAAAACATGGAGTAATCGGGATTGTCAGATCGCTCGCGCTGGAAATCGCGCGCAGTCCGGTAACGGTGAACGCGATCTGTCCGGGCTTTCTGGACACACCGATGACCGACCACTCGGTCGAGGTCATCGCCGCCAAGACGGGCCGTAGCCAGGCCGAGGCGCGCGCAGCGCTTGCGGCGATGAACCCTCAGAACCGATTGATCCAGCCCGCCGAGGTCACGGCCTGCGCGCTGTGGTTGTGCGCTCCGGGATCGGAAGGGGTGAACGGCCAGGCGCTGGCGATCGACGGAGGGGAGGCATGAGCGATCTGTCCAAGCGCCGCCTCAAACTCTGGATCCGGATGCTGGGTGTCACGCGCACGGCCGAGAACAGGCTGCGGGAGTTCCTGCGCGTCCAGCATGGCACGACGCTGCCCCGCTTCGACGTGATGGCCGCGCTCTATCGTCGCCGCGAGGGCGTGACGATGAGCGAACTGTCCCGAATGCTTCTGGTGTCGAACGGGAACGCGACGGCCGTGGTCGACCGGCTGGAGGCGGAAGCGTTGGTCAAGCGATCTCCCTCAGAAACCGATCGGCGCACGGTCTTCGTGACGCTGACCGAAGCCGGGCTTGCCGTTTTTGAGGTCCTTGCCGCCGACCATGAGCAAGAGGTTGATGCGATCTTCGCGAACCTGTCCGAGGGCGATATCGACCAGCTGACCGAAGTGCTGAAAAGGTTTGGAAAGCAATGAGATCCATGGCAAGCCTAAACCCGGTTCATTTCCTGTGGGAGGTCAAGAACCGGATCGCCGTCATCCGTCTGGACCGGCCTGAGCGCAAGAATCCCCTGACCTTCGAAAGCTACGCCGAACTGCGCGACACATTTCGGGCGCTACCCTATGCGGACGATGTCGACGTTGTTGTCCTTGCGCCGAATGGCGGCAACTTCTGTTCCGGCGGGGATGTCCACGAGATCATCGGCCCTCTTGTCGGGATGGAGATGAAGGAGCTTCTTGCCTTTACGAGGATGACCGGCGACCTGGTGAAGGCGATGCTGAACTGCACCAAGCCGATCATCGCCGCCGTCGACGGTGTCGCGGTGGGGGCCGGTGCGATCCTTGCCATGGCGTCAGACCTGCGGGTCGCCACGCCCGAGGCCAAATGCGCCTTCCTGTTCACCCGGGTGGGGCTTGCAGGCTGCGACATGGGCGCCTGCGCCATGCTGCCCCGGATCATCGGGCAAGGGCGGGCGGCCGAACTTTTGTACACCGGCCGCAGCATGAGCGCGCAGGAAGGCTTGGACTGGGGCTTCTGGAATGCGATCCATCCGGCGGAAAGTCTTGAGGCCGAAGCAAGGACCCTGGCTGGGCGGATCGCGTCGGGTCCGACCTTCGCGCACGGCATGACGAAGACTCAGCTGAACCACGAGTGGAACATGGGGCTTGAGCAGGCCATCGAGGCCGAGGCGCAAGCGCAGGCGATCTGCATGCAGACGCGGGATTTCGAACGTGCCTACCGGGCCTTCGTCCAGAAGGAAAAGCCGGCATTCGAAGGGAACTGAGGGCAAGCCCGGGGGCGCCGCCCCCGGACCCCCGGGATACTTGGGAAAAGAAGAAGGGATGAGCGACAGAAGCTTCCTGGACTGGCCGTTCTTCGAAGCGCGTCACCGCGACCTGGCGGCGCGGCTGGAGGACTGGTGCCGCGGCCACCTGCCGGTCAATCACGACGATGTCGATGCCGCCTGCCGGGGGCTGGTGGCATCGCTGGGCGCATCCGGCTGGCTGGTTGCGACGGGTGCGGGCGAGGGCGAGCGGCTGGACATCCGCACGCTGTGCCTTATCCGGGAGACGCTGGCGCGCCATGACGGCCTGGCCGATTTCTGCTTTGCGATGCAGGGGCTGGGCATGGGCGCGGTCAGTCTGTTCGGCTCGGAGCCGCAGCGCGCGTGGTTGGCGCGAACCCGTTCGGGCGACGCGATCGCGGGGTTCGCATTGACCGAGCCTGACGCGGGGTCGGACGTCGCGCAGACAGCGACTGCGGCGCGGCGTGACGGCGCGGACTGGGTTCTGTCGGGGGAAAAGACCTACATCTCGAACGGCGGGATCGCCGATGTCTATGTCGTGATCGCGCGCACCGGGGAAGGTGAGGGGGCCAGGGGGCTGTCTGCCTTCCTGATGCCGGCCGACGCGACCGGCCTGCACATCGACGGTCGCATCGATGTCATGGCGCCGCATCCGCTGGCGCGGTTGAGGTTTGAGGAGGTGCGCTTGCCCGCGAGCGCGTTGATCGGTGAAGCCGGGCAAGGCTTCAAGGTTGCGATGACGGTGCTGGACCATTTCCGTCCGACCGTCGGTGCGGCTGCACTTGGTTTTGCGCGCCGCGCGCTGGATGAGGCGATGGCGCGCGTGGCGCGGCTGCGCCCGGGCGGGGGGCGGCTGGCGGACCACCAGATCGTGCAGGGGCATCTGGCCGACATGGCGGTCCGGATCGATGCTGCGGCGCTGCTGGTCTATCGTGCGGCCTGGGCCAAGGATCAGGGCGCCCCGCGCATCAGCCGCGAGGCGGCGATGGCGAAGCTTTACGCCACCGAGGCGGCGCAGCAGGTCATCGACACGGCGGTGCAGCTTCACGGAGGCGACGGCGTGCGGCAGGGGTCGGTGGTCGAGAGCCTATACCGGGAAATCCGGGCGCTGAGGATCTACGAGGGGGCCTCGGACGTTCAGCGCCTGATCATCGCGAGGGCGCTTGGATGATCTATCGCCGGTCGATCCGCGTCGAGTTCAATCATTGCGATCCGGCGGGGATCGTCTTCTATCCCAGGTACTTCGAGATGACGAACTCGGTCTGCGAAGGCTTTTTCCGCGACGTCGCGCGGTATTCCTTTGCCGCGATGATGGCCGCGGGCGAGGGGGCGCCGACCGCGCGCATGCAGGCCGACTTCCACGCGCCCAGCCGGCTGGAGGACATGCTGGACTGGCGCTTGTCGGTCGAGAAACTGGGGCGCAGCTCTATCGGTTTCAGGATCGAGGCACATTGCGGGTCGAGCCACCGCATGACCGCCCTGCCGACGCTTGTCCTTGTCGATGAGGCCGGACGTCCGCAGCCTTGGCCGACGCATCTGCGCGACCGCATAACCGCCTTCATGGAGGAACCTGATGAGCCATGACATGCTGCATCCGAAGGGGTGGAAGCCCGCGATCGGTTATTCGAACGGCGTCGCTGCCGAGGGCAGGATGGTCTTTACAGGCGGCATGGTTGGCTGGAACGGCGACTGCGTCTTTGAGAGCGAAGATTTCGCCGAACAGACGGCGCAGGCGTTGCGAAACGTCGTGGAGGTGCTGGCTTGTGCCGGGGCGCGGCCCGAGCATCTTGTGCGGCTGACGTGGTACGTTACCGACAAGCGGGAGTATCTGGGCAATCTCAAGAAGGTGGGGGCCTTCTACAAGCAGATCATCGGCCGCCACTACCCTGCGATGGCGCTGGTTCAGGTCGTCGCCCTCGTCGAGGACCGCGCCAAGGTCGAGATCGAGGCGACGGCGGTCATTCCGCAGGGTGGCGACGCACGGCTTGGGGGGGATCGGACATGATCGGACCAACGGGACACGAAGACAGGTTCACGCGGGATAACCTGCCACCGGCCGCGCTTTGGCCCGAGATCCGGCTTGACGGTTTTGATTACCCGGACTGGCTGAACGCCGGGGTCGAACTGTGCGACCGGATGGTCGAAAAGGGATATGGCGACCACACGGCGCTGATCGGCAACGGACGCTTGCGCACCTACAAGGAACTTGCGGACTGGTCGAACCGGATCGCTCATGCATTGGTTGAGGATTGTGGACTAAGGCCAGGAAATCGTGTGCTTATAAGGTCCGCGAATAATCCCGCCATGGTCGCGTGCTGGCTGGCTGCGACCAAGGCTGGCGCGGTTGTCGTCAACACCATGCCAATGCTTCGTTCCGGCGAGCTTTCGAAGATCGTGGACAAGGCCGAAGTCGCTTTGGCGCTGTGCGATACGCGCCTGATGGACGAGATGATCAGCTGCGCCAAGGGGTCACGCTTCCTGAAGAAGGTCGTGGGCTTTGACGGCACGGCGAACCACGATGCCGAGCTGGACCGCATCGCGCTTGGAAAGCCGGTGCGTTTCGACGCCGCGAAGACGGGCCGTGACGACGTGGCGCTTCTGGGCTTCACCAGCGGCACGACGGGTGAGCCCAAGGCCACCATGCATTTCCACCGCGACCTTTTGATCATCGCCGACGGCTACGCGAAGGAGGTACTTGAGGTCACGCCAGAGGACGTCTTCGTGGGTTCGCCGCCGCTTGCCTTCACCTTCGGCCTGGGGGGGCTTGCCGTCTTTCCCCTGCGCTTCGGTGCGGCTGCGGCGCTGCTGGAACAGGCTACGCCGGCGAACCTCATATCGATCATCGAGGAACACAGGGCCACGATTTGCTTCACTGCGCCAACGGCTTACCGGGTGATGTTGAAAGCGATGGACGAGGGTGCCGACCTGTCCTCGCTTCGTGCAGCCGTCAGCGCGGGAGAGACGCTTCCGGCGCCGGTTTACGAGGAATGGATCGCCAAGACTGGCAAGCCGATGCTGGACGGGATCGGCGCCACCGAGATGCTGCACATCTTCGTCACCAACCGCTTCGACGACCACCGTCCGGCCTGCACCGGGCGCCCCGTGAAAGGATACGAGGCACGGGTTGTCGATGCCGACGGCCATGAGGTTCCGCGCGGCTCTCCCGGCAGGCTGGCGGTGAAGGGACCAACGGGGTGCCGGTATCTGTCCGACGAACGCCAGAAAACCTACGTTCAGAACGGCTGGAACATCACGGGCGACACGTTCATTCAGACCGAGGACGGCTACTTCCACTTTGCCGCGCGCAACGACGACATGATCATCTCGTCTGGCTACAACATCGCGGGCCCCGAGGTGGAGGCCGCACTTCTGGCGCATGACGACGTGCTGGAATGCGCTGTCGTGGGGGCTCCGGATGATGAGCGGGGCCAGGTCGTCGAGGCGCATGTCGTCCTGATGGAGGGTGTGCCGCCGGACGATGCGACGATCCTGAGGCTTCAGGAACATGTCAAGCGGATGATCGCGCCCTACAAGTATCCGCGCCGAATCGTCTTTACCGGAGCGCTGCCGAAAACCCAGACGGGCAAGATCCAGCGGTTCCGGCTGCGCGGCCGCGACGGCTGAGCTGCACGCGACGTGAAATTCGGGTTTGCAAGCAAGGGCAAACCCTTCAAGGTGAGCGCAAACAAGACCGGGGAGTGAGAACAGATGAAATCCAGACATATCCTGCTAGGAACGATCGCCGCCGTGGCGTTGGGCGCGGGTGCGGCCACGGCCGAGGGCATCAAGGTCGGCATGATCACGACGCTTTCGGGCGGCGGTGCGGGGCTTGGCATCGACGTGCGCGACGGGTTCAACCTTGCGCTCAAGAGAGCGGGCGCGACCGATGTCGAAGTCATCGTCGAGGACGACCAGCAAAAGCCTGACGTGGCCGTGCAGATCGCGGACAAGATGATCCAGTCGGACCAGGTCGATGTGCTGACCGGGATCATCTGGTCGAACCTTGCGATGGCAGTGGTGCCGGCAGCGGTGGCGCAGGGCAAGTTCTATCTGTCGCCCAACGCCGGTCCTTCGGCGCTGGCGGGCGCTGGCTGCAACCAGAACTATTTCAACGTGGCCTGGCAGAACGACAACCTGCATGAAGCGGCAGGCGCCTATGCGAATTCCGCCGGTTACAAGAATTCCTTCATGCTGGCGCCAAACTATCCCGCGGGCACGGACGCCATCACCGGTTACAAGCGCTTCTACGAAGGCGCCGCCGCCGGCGAGGTCTATACCCAGCTGGGTCAGACCGACTACGCCGTCGAGATCGGCCAGATCCGCGCAAGCGGCGCCGACAGCGTCTTTTTCTTCCTGCCGGGCGGGATGGGCATCGCCTTCATGAAGCAATACGCGGAATCGGGCGTGGACATACCCCTGATCGGGCCAGCGTTCTCCTTCGATCAGAACATCCTTCAGGCGGTCGGCGATGCGGCGCTTGGCGTGCGCAACACCTCGCAATGGAACAAGGATCTGGACAACGAGGCGAACACGGCGTTCGTCGAGGCGTTCCAGGCCGAATACGGACGGCTGCCGTCACTTTACGCGAGCCAGGGCTACGACACCGCGAACCTGCTGCTGTCGGCCAAGGCCAAGGCGGATGTCGCTGATCAGGACGCGTTCCGCGCCGCGCTTGAGGCCGCGGACTTCGCCTCGACCCGCGGCGAGTTCAGGTTCGGGCCGAACCATCACCCGATCCAGGACATCTATGTCCGCGAGGTGGTGAAAGAGGGCGACATCTACACCAACAAGCTTGTGGGCGTGGCGCTTGAGGACCGTGGCGACGCCTACGCCGAAGAGTGCAAGATGTAAGCGGCTGGGGCCGGGAGTGTTCCGGCCCCGTTACGGAGACTTGATCCGGTGATGCTTCTGTCAGAGCAGGTCCTGAACGGCCTGCAATACGGGATGACGCTGTTTCTGATGGCTGCGGGGCTGACGCTTGTCTTCGGGGTCATGGGTTTGATCAACCTGGCGCACGGGTCGCTTTACATGCTCGGCGCCTTCGCCTGCGCCTGGGTGGCGGGCGCGACCGGGTCCTTTGCGCTTGGGTTGATCGCGAGCCTGTCCGCCGCCGCCGCCGCAGGCGCGCTGGTCGAGGTGGTGGTGATCCGGAGGCTCTACGCGCGCGATCATCTGGAACAGGTCCTGGCGACCTTTGCGCTGATCCTGGTGTTTTCGGAGGGAGCGCGCTGGGTGTTCGGATCCTTCCCGCTATACCTGACCCTGCCTTCCGCCTTGTCGGGCGCGGTCATGCTGCCCGGCGGTCTGCAATACCCGCTGTTCCGGCTGGCGATCATCGGGGTCGGGGTGGCGGTCGCGGTGGGATTGTGGCTGCTGATTTCCCGAACAAGGCTTGGGATCCGCATCCGCGCGGGCGAGGCGGACCGGGAAATGGTGGCAGCACTTGGTGTCGACATCGCCAGGCTCTACACGGCCGTCTTCGCGCTTGGCGCGGCGCTGGCGGGGCTTGCGGGGGCGCTGGTCGGCACGATCCAGTCCGTGCAGGTGGGCATGGGGGAACCGGTTCTGATCCTGGCCTTCGTGGTGATCGTCATAGGCGGGATCGGTTCGATCAAGGGGGCCTTCGTCGCGGCGCTTCTGGTCGGACTGACCGATGCGCTGGGCAAGGCGCTGCTGCCATCGCTTTTTGCGAGGGTCATGGAGGTATCGGCGGCGAATGGGATCGGAACCGCGCTTGGTTCCATGCTGATCTACATCCTGATGGCCGGTGTGCTGATCTGGCGTCCGCAGGGCCTTTACGGGGCGCGGGCTTAGGATGGGACGCGACGCAGCCCTCAATACCGCCGTCTTTGCCGCTCTGGTCGCCGTCGCCTTTGGCGCGCATGTCTACGGGGCCCCATATGTTGTGACTCTGGCTACCAAGGCCGCGATCCTTGCACTGGCCGGTGTGGGTCTGAACCTTGCGCTTGGCTACGGGGGAATGGTGTCCTTCGGTCACGCGGTCTTTTTCGGGATCGGCGGCTATGTCACCGGAATTTTCGCCAGCCACGCGGCGGCGGGCACCCCGGTCACCACCTTTCCCTTCACGATCGCAGGCAGCGCCGAGATGCTGGGCATCTGGCCCATGGCGATGGTGGTGACAGCGCTGGCCGCGGTGGTCATCGGGGCGCTGTCGCTGCGCACGACGGGCGTGTATTTCATCATGGTAACGCTCGCCTTCGCGCAGATGGTCTACTACTTCGCGATCAGCTGGCGCGCCTATGGCGGCGAGGACGGGCTGTCATTCTATGTGCGCAACAGCTTTCCGGGGCTGAACACCTTTGCACCGCTCCAGTTCTTCGCGATATCGGCCGTGCTTCTGGCGATGGCGATGGCGTTTTCCGCGCTTGTAACGCGGTCCCGCTTCGGTTTGGCGCTGCAGGCGGCGCGGGCAAACCGGCAACGGGTGATGGCCTCTGGCATCCGTCCGTTTGCGCTGCAACTGACGGCCTTCGTCCTGTCGGCGGCGATCGTCGGGCTGGCGGGCGCACTTTATGCCGACCTCAACCGCTTTGTCAGCCCCGCGATGCTGTCTTGGCACATGTCGGGCGAGATCATGGTCTTCGTCATCCTGGGCGGCGTGGGGCGGCTGGCGGGGCCGGTGGCGGGGGCGGGTGTCTTCATCTTGCTCGAGCAGCTTCTGGGCGGTGTTTCCGAATACTGGCAGGCGTTGCTGGGATTGCTGCTGCTGGCGATCGTGCTTTACGCCCCCGGCGGCATCCTGGGGCTTCTTGCCAGGGGGATGCGCCGTGTCTGACGTGATCCTGGACATTCGTGGCCTGGAAAAGAGCTTCGGCGCGCTCAAGGCCACCGACGGTGTCACGCTGGACCTGAGGCGCGGGGAAATCCACGCCCTGATCGGTCCGAACGGCGCGGGAAAGTCCACGCTGATCAAGCAGATCACCGGGGAAATCCGGCAGGACGCGGGAACGGTCAGCTTCGAAGGGCAGGCGATCGATGCGCTGGATCCCGCGGCGCGCGCGCGGCTGGGTCTGGCGCGGAGCTTTCAGGTCTCTTCGATCGTGCCCGAATTCACGGCGCTGGAAAACACCATGCTTGCGGTCCTGGGGGCGGGCGGGGGTGTCTTCCGCTTTCTTCGTCCCGCACTGGCCGATCGCGGGCTGACGGATCCGGCTCGATTCCATCTGGAGCAGGCCGGGCTCGCCCTGCGCGAAAGGGTGCCGGCCAGCGCCCTGTCGCATGGCGAGCGCCGCAGGCTTGAGATCGCGATGGCGCTTGCCATGCGCCCGCGTGCCTTTCTGCTGGATGAGCCGATGGCCGGCATGGGGGCCGAGGGCGCAAAGGACCTGACCGTGATTCTGTCCGACCTGCGGGGCGAGGCGCCAATCCTGCTGGTCGAACACGACATGGACGCGGTCTTTGCCCTGGCTGACCGCATCTCGGTTCTGGTCTACGGCCGCATCATCGCGACGGGCAGCGTCGAGGAAATCCGCGCCAACCCCGAGGTGCGCCGCACCTATCTGGGGGAAGACGCATGAGCAGGCTGCTGGAGCTTGAGGCCGTGACGGCCGCCTACGGACCGGTTCAGGCGCTGTTCGGCGTCGGCCTTGGCGTGGACGAGGCCGAGGTCGTGGCGCTGATGGGCCGCAACGGCATGGGCAAGACGACGACGGTGCGCACGATCTGCCGCATGATGCCCGCGACCGGGGGGCGCATCGTATTCGCCGGTGTCGATCTTCTGCGCCTTCCGTCGCACCGCGCGGCACAATTGGGTATCGGCCTGGTGCCCGAAGGGCGCCGCACCTTCGCTCCGCTGACGGTGGCCGAAAACCTGGCTGTCGCGGCGCGGCCGGGGGCGTGGGACCTTGGGCGCGTCACGGCGCTTTTTCCCCGTCTGGGCGAGCGCTTGGGTCAGACCGCCCGTACCCTTTCGGGCGGCGAGCAGCAGATGCTGGCGATCGCTAGGGCGCTGATGACCAATCCCCGCCTTCTGATTCTGGACGAGGCGACCGAGGGTCTGGCGCCCTCGGTCCGGCACGAGATCTGGGCGGCGATCCGTGCCTTGAAGCAGCAGGGCCTTTCGATCCTCCTGATCGACAAGTCGCTGAAAGAAATCTCGGCCGTCGCGGACCGCGCGGTGATCCTTGAGCGAGGAGAGACGGTCTGGTCGGGCGCCATGGCCGACGTCACGACCCAGATCGCGGACCGGCATCTTGGGGTCTGATGTGGCTTGCCCGGCGCAAGAGCCGGGCAGGCCATCAGTAGTCGCAGGCAGGTGCCGGTGATTCAAGCGCGCGACGCGCAAGGACGGCTGCGCGCGCGAAGACACCACGGTGCGCGCGCCACAGCATCCAGACGACGACCCCGGACAGCGCGATGTTGGACAGGGGCATCGCCAGCCAGACGCCGTCCGTGCCCATCAAGCGCGGCAGCACGATCAGGAAGGGCAATTGCACAGCGATGTTCCCCACGGTGATGATCGTCGCGTTGCGCGCCTGGCCGACGGATTGAAAATAGGTCGCCGACAAGACGATGAATCCGTCAAGCACCATGGCCGAAAGATGCAGCCTGAGCCCATGCGCGGCCTCGGCGATCAGAGCGGCGTCGTTGCCGGCGAAGATCCGGGCCACGGGTGCCGGAAAGGCCACGACCAGTGCGGTCAAGGCGGCCCCACCACCGAGGCCGAGCATGAGCGCCAGCTTCAGCACCTGCGCCATCCGCATCCGGTCACGCGCGCCGTGGAAGTAGCTTGTCAGCGGCTGCATTCCGCCCGCCACCCCTTCCGAGAAGTAGTAGAAGACGCACATGACATAGCCCGCGACCGTGTAGGCCGCCAGCGTCAGCGCGCCGCCGTGCTGCAGAAACAGCATGTTGTGCAGTACGACGACGAAGCTGACGTAGAGTGCCATGATCATCGAGGAAAAGCCGGTTGCGACGATGCGTGCGGCGCGCGCGGTCACATTGCGCCCCGGCCAGAGTCCGCGCAGCGCGCCAACCCTGCCCATCGCGGCCAGGCACAGCGCGATCACCACGATCTCGGCGATCACCGTTGCAAGGGCGGCCCCCGCCAATCCGTGATCCAGCTTCACCACGAACAGCCAGTCGAACACCACGTTGATCGCCGCGCCTGCCAGCATCGCCACCGTGGCAAGTCGGGGCGCGCCAAGGTTGCGCACGAGCAGGGGAAGGGCCATTCCGGCCATCACCACCGGCGCGCCCCAGCCGAGGACGGACAGGTAGCCAAGGCCCATCCCGGCGAGTTCGCCGCTGGCGCCCTGCACTGCCAGGAATGGCCCGCCAAGCGTCAGGATCGCCGCGCCCGTCACCGTGCCCAGAACCGCGATCAGCGCCAGGGTGACGCCAAGCGTCTGGCCACAGGCGCGATCGTCCTGCGCTCCGCGTGCCGCGCCCAATTGCGCGCCGCCGCCCATCCCGGCCAGCATCGCCACCGCCCAGATCACACCGGCCATCGGCCAGGCCAGGTTGACAGCCGAAAGCCCGTCCGCCCCAAGCGCATGACCAATGAAGACGCCGTCCACGACGGCATAAAGCCCGCTGACCATCAGCGCGGCCATGGCGGGCAGTGTGTAGGACCAGAAGGTCCGGGTCAGGGATTTCGTCACCATCGCAACCTCCACCTGTCAGGCGGAGGGCAACCCCCGACAGGCTTTCTCAAAGAGTTCTTCGAACCGAGCCAGTTCCTCGGCGCTCAGCTCAGCGGAAAGGCTGGCTGCTGCGCGCGCGTGAATGGCGCTTTCCTCGCTTTCCAGTGCGCTGGTCTTGGGCGTGGGGCGGATCAGGCTCGCACGCTTGTCGTCGGGGTCGGGGCTCCGTTCCAGGTATCCCCGCGCCTCGAGCTTTGAGGCCATGGCACTGGCGGAAGCTTTGCTGACGCCCATGCGCTCTGCCAGGTCGGTCAGGCGCAACCCTTCCGGGTGCCAAGCGACGACATCAAGATAGTCGTACTCGGTCGAGGTCAGATCCATGCTGCCGCTGTCCTGCGACTCCTGTCGCCAAAGACGCCACAGGTGCCACTGCAGGCGCCTGATGCTGTCTTGCAGCTGCGTGGATGCTTCCGTTTGTTTGTTAGTCATAACTAACTTAATTCCCATCCCGCGTCAAGCGCCCGCCGCGACAGGGGGCGTGACCTCTTGTTCCCGGCCATAGTTAACGCACCCGGAGGGGAGGGCAAGCGAAGGTCGTCTGCCCCAGGGTTCGGGATTTCCGGCGCTTGTCAGGCCGGCCTGGCCGACACGGCCATGAATGTGACGGTATCGCTTTGCGCAGAGACCACGCCGTGACGGAGTTGGGCGTCAAAACTCAGCGTATCACCCGGCCCCATCTCGAAAAGATTGTCGCCGCAGCTGTAGACGCAGTTCCCCTCGATGACGTTGATCAGCATGTAGCCGGTGTTGTGATAGATGGGATGCGTCCCGTTGTCCGACTGCCGGAGCGTCACGCGCGTCGCGGAAAAGCGAAGTGCATGATTGGTGAAGCTGCCAAGGATGCGGTAGTCGTGCGAATGCCCGGGAAAAATCCGCTTGCCCTGAAGGCCCTCACCGGCACGCGCAAAGGCGATGTCGGCCTTGTGAACCGTGTTCTGGAAGAAAGAGATGACAGGAACATCCAGGGCGGCCGCGAGCGATTCCAGCGTCGAGAGAGAGGGCGAGACCTGCCCGTTTTCGATCCGGGAGATCATCGCGGGCGAAACGCCGGATTTCTTCCCCAGCTCGCGCAGGGTGATGCCTGCGTGGGTTCTCAGGCTGTGCACCGCCGTGCCGACAGCGCTTGAAATCTCCGAGCGGACCTCCGCGCCTGCCGCCGCTATTGTATGAACTTCCGCCACTTGGCTTCCTTTCGCCCGCCCTGTTCTGAATAAAGCGTCAAAACCGTCGGCTCACCAGAGCGATTACACGCAAGAGTGGCGTTTCATACAAAAATCAACTTTTACGTGTGTGTGCCGGCAGTGACCTGCAATCCAAGATAGTATTCCTATACCGAAGTATTGTTTCACGCCGATGCGCACGTTCGCAGAAGCCGCGATTGGTCGGGAATCGTCTGACCTGTCCAAAGCGAAGCAATGTGAGGGGATAGGGCGGGGCAGTCGGGAATTCCGAGTCCAGCCGCAGCAGGTCATGACGGGGCCAAGGCGGGGAAACGGCGCAGGAGCTGAGGGTGTAGAATCGGGGGCGGAACGGTAGGGAAGGCTGCGCGGACGCTATCCTGGCTGTCAAAAAAGAAGGGCCCCTTGCGGGGCCCCTCGGTATTCGCGCCTGCGATCAGCAGCTGTAGTACATCTGGTACTCGATCGGGTGCGGCGTGTGCTCGTAGGCGTAGACCTCTTCCCACTTCAGCCCGACATAGCCTTCGATCTGGTCGCGGGTAAAGACGTCGCCCGCCAGCAGGAAGTCCATGTCCTTCTCAAGCTCTTCAAGCGCTTCGCGCAGCGAGCCGCAGACGGTCGGGATTTCGGCCAGTTCTTCCGGCGGAAGATCGTAGAGGTCCTTGTCCGAAGCCGGGCCCGGATCGATCTTGTTCTTGATGCCGTCGAGGCCGGCCATCAGCAGGGCGGCAAACGCCAGGTACGGGTTCGCGGCCGGATCCGGGAAGCGGGCTTCGACGCGCTTGGCCTTGGGCGACTCGGTCCACGGGATCCGGACGCAGCCCGAACGGTTGCGGGCGGAGTAGGCGCGCAGAACCGGTGCTTCGAAGCCCGGGATGAGGCGCTTGTAGGAGTTGGTCGAGGGGTTCGTGAAGGCGTTGAGCGCCTTGGCGTGCTTGAGCAGCCCGCCGATGAACCACAGCGCTTCCTGCGACAGGTCGGCATACTTGTCGCCGGCGAACAGCGGCTTGCCGTCCTTCCAGATCGACATGTTGACGTGCATGCCCGAGCCGTTGTCGCCCTTCATCGGCTTCGGCATGAAGGTCACCGACTTGCCGTAGGCGTGGGCCACGTTGTGGATCACGTACTTGTACTTCTGCATGTTGTCGGCTTGTTCGACGAGACCGCCGAAAATCAGGCCGAGTTCGTGCTGGGCGGTCGCCACCTCGTGGTGGTGCTTGTCGACCTTCATGCCCATGCGCTTCATGGTCGAAAGCATCTCGCCGCGCAGGTCCTGGGCTGCGTCGATCGGGTTGACCGGGAAGTAGCCGCCCTTGTGCTGCGCGCGGTGGGCGAGGTTGCCCATCTCGTATTCCGTGTCGGTGTTCCAGGCCGCGTCATGCGCATCGATCTGGTAGGCGACCTTGGACGGCGTGACCGAGTATCGCACGTCGTCGAAGATGAAGAATTCGGCTTCGGGACCGAAGTAGGCGGTGTCGCCGATGCCCGAGGCCTTGAGGTAGGCTTCGGCCTTCGATGCGGTGCCGCGCGGGTCGCGGCTGTAGGGCTCGCCGGTGTCCGGCTCGACCACGTTGCAGTGCACGCACATGGTCTTTTCCGCGTAGAACGGGTCGATGTAGACCGAGCTCGCATCCGGGATAAGCTTCATGTCGGACTGGTCGATCGACTTCCAGCCGGCGATGGAGGAACCGTCGAACATGAAGCCTTCCTCGAAGAACTCTTCGTCGACCAGGTCCACCACCAGCGTCACGTGCTGGAGCTTGCCTTTGGGGTCGGTGAAGCGGATGTCGACGTATTCGACTTCCTCGTCCTTCATCAGTTTCAGAGCATTCTCGATAGCGCTCATCCTTTGATCCTTTCCTTGGGGTTTCGGGCCGGAAGCCTGAGGCCTCCGGGGTGTTTCAGATCGCGTCCTCGCCGGTTTCACCGGTGCGGATGCGGATGACCTGTTCGACGGGGCTGACAAAGATCTTGCCATCGCCGATCTTGTCGGTGCGGGCCGCAGAGACGATCGCATCGATCGCGGTGTCCACCATGTCGTCGGACAGCACAACCTCGATCTTCACCTTGGGCAGGAAATCCACCACGTATTCGGCCCCGCGGTAAAGTTCGGTATGGCCCTTCTGGCGCCCGAAGCCTTTCACCTCGATCACCGAAAGCCCCTGGACGCCCACTTCCTGCAGGGCTTCCTTCACCTCATCGAGTTTGAAGGGCTTGATGATGGCTTCGATCTTTTTCATGGGCCGACTCCCTTGGGGGTTTCATCGCGGTCGGGCCTCTGTCACCACTTTCGCCGCGCCTGCACAATTGGCTAGTCTTTCCGAAGGCTGGCTGCCGGGCCGATTCCGGCGCGTGTGATTAAATTTTGTGCAACGCGCCCGCATTTGCGGCGGTTTGAGAACTTTGGAGGCTTTGCGCATGGCCGAACTGCTGACCGCCGCCCAGATGCGTGCCATCGAACAGGCCGCGATTGCCTCGGGAGAGGTCACGGGCCTCGAACTGATGGAACGCGCTGGGCGGGGCGTGGTCGCGGCGATATTCGACGAATGGCCGGAGCTCCGCGAGACTTCGCACCGGGCGGTGGTGCTTTGCGGGCCGGGCAACAATGGCGGCGACGGCTTCATCGTCGCACGACTGTTGAAGGAGTGGGGCTGGGAGGTGGAGGTCTTTCTCTACGGCGAGCCCGATAAACTGCCGCCGGATGCGCGGGTGAATTATGAGCGGTGGCGGGGGATGGGGGAGGTCAACCCGCTCTCGGGCCGGTCCATCGACATCAGGCGTCATGACGGAGCCGTCATCATTGATGCGCTCTTTGGAACCGGTCTTTCACGGCCGCTCGAGGGTGCGGCAGTCGATGTGCAACGATTCCTGCTCGGCCTTAAGGGGCGGAGCGCAGCGCGAAAGGCGCTGGTCGCGGTGGATTGTCCATCGGGATTGTGCCTCGACTCCGGGCTTCCCCTTCAGAAAGGGGCGGGTGCGGCTGGGATGTATGTGCCCGCCGCCGATCTCACCGTGACCTTCCAGCGGCGGAAACTGGGTCACGTTATCGGACAGGGGCCACTCCATTGCGGCCGTGTTGCTGTGGTTGATATCGGCCTCGACAAAGCCGCCCGCGATGCAGCGGAAGGCCGAAGTGCGGATGCCATCGATCCGATTGCGGCACGGGCCTTTGCGCGCGAAGTCGCGCGGCCCAACACTTCCGGGGGAGCCTATTACTCGGCGCCCGGAGCAGTTGGCCTGCGAAAGCGCGTCGATCTGCACAAATATCATCAAGGGCACGCCCTGGTGCTGTCTGGCGGGCCGGGGCGAGGCGGTGCGGCGCGGCTCGCTGCCCGTGGAGCGCTGCGCATCGGGGCCGGGTTGGTCACGCTCGTCGTTCCTCACGACGCCGTGGCGGAAACGGCGGCTCGGGTCGATGCGATCATGATCCGCGAAGCGGATGACGCAGCGGCTTTGCTTGATGATGACCGGGTAAATGCAGTTTGCGTCGGTCCGGGGTTCGGTCTCGATCCGCGGGCAGTGTCACTTCTGGAGGCTGTTCTGGACAGCCAGAAACGCGTCGTGCTCGATGCGGACGCGCTGACGATGGTCGGGGCGCACAAGCATCTCAGGGCAAAGTTGCACGGGGGGTGTGTTTTGACGCCCCATGAGGGCGAATTCGCCCGCCTGTCGCCGCAGTCCGCCAAGAGGCTCAAGACCACTGCAAAAAGCGGCCCCGCCTATTCCAAGGTTGATGCCACGCGGGAGGTTGCCGCGGAGCTCGGGTGCATCGTTGTGTTCAAGGGGGCTGACACGGTCATCGCACATGCCGCTGGCCTGTGTTCCGTCCATTCGGCCCACTACGACCGCGCGGCGCCCTGGCTTGCCACGGCGGGGTCGGGCGACGTGCTATCAGGCTTCATCGCCGGGCTTCTGGCGCGGGGTTTCGCGCCGATGCAGGCGGCAGAGACCGCCGCCTGGCTTCATGTCGAATGCGCAAGGACGTTCGGACCCGGCCTCATCGCGGAGGACCTGCCCGAGCAACTGCCGGCGGTGTTCCGTGACCTGGGGCTTTGAGCCCTAGTCGAGGAAGATGTTGCCGCGCTTGAACCACTCTTCGTTTTCGATGCCTGTGCCCGCGCAGAAGACCTCAAGCCCGGCGGCATAGACGACCTGGTCGGTATCGAATTGCAGCGTGAAGGTGCGCAGGATCTCATCCTCGCCGCGGCAGATCTCGACCCCGTCCACAAGGCGAAGAAGCGGCACGACGGCCTTCGACCCGCGGCCGCGATTGCGCCACTGCCGCATGATCACCGGCATTCCCGCCGAAAACGTCATGTCTTGCGTCGGCTGCTGTGCGCCAAGGGTGCTGGCCTTGACGTGGATCGACGGGCCTGCATGGTCCTCGATCCATACGCGTTGCAGTTCGCGCATACCCTCGCGCGTGATGATCCTGTCGCCGGCGCACAGCGTTTCCACCGGCTGAAGGCCGGTCGCGGTGAAAATCCGGGTTCCTTCGGCGATGCCGTGGAACGTGCCTTCGTCGAGAGAGGGCGCAGTACGGGCGAGGTTGTCAGTAAACATCAAGGACATGGCAGCACCTGTTAACCAACTGTGAACCAATGCTGTCGAAGGAATCTGTCAACATTGCGATCATGGGGCGGCATTTCGTGGGTATCGAGTGCCCGCCGCAGCGCCCCGGCAGAGGTCCGGACACGGTTTTTTCCTCTCGCATCCCTGTCCGGGACTTGTTAGAAGGGCGCGGATTTGGGGGGTGGTTTTCGCGGGCTGCCCCTTACGGGAAATGCGGGTGTGGCGAAATTGGCAGACGCACCAGATTTAGGTTCTGGCGCCGCAAGGCGTGGGGGTTCAAGTCCCTCCACCCGCACCATGATGGAAAAGGACGAAGGAATGCAGGTCACCGAGACCCTGAAGGAAGGTCTGAAGCGCAGCTACACGATCACCGTGCCGGCTGCGGATCTGGACAAGAAAGTCACCGAGAAGCTCGTCGAGGCGCAGCCCGAGATCGAGATGAAGGGCTTCCGCAAGGGCAAGGTGCCGCTTGCGATGCTGCGCAAGCAGTTCGGCCAGCGGATTCTGGGCGATGCGATGCAGGACGCGATCGACGGTGCGATGAAGTCGCATTTCGACGCGACCGGCGACCGCCCGGCCGTTCAGCCAAAGGTCGAGATGAAGGACGGCGAAAACTGGTCCGAAGGTCAGGACGTCGTCGTCGAGATGTCCTACGAGGCGCTGCCCGAGATCCCCGAACTGGATGCGTCGAACATCTCGCTTGAAAAGCTGGTGGTGAAGGCCGACGAGAAGTCGGTTCAGGAAGCGCTCGACAACCTCGCGTCCAACGCCCAGAGCTTCGAGGACCGCAAGAAGGGTTCGAAGGCCAAGGACGGCGATCAGGTCGTGATCGACTTCGTCGGCAAGATTGACGGCGAGCCCTTCGAGGGCGGCGCTGGCGAGGACTATCCGCTTGTCCTGGGTTCGGGCGCGTTCATCCCGGGCTTCGAGGAAAAGCTGGTCGGCGCCAAGGCCGGTGAGGAAGTGGCCGTCGAAGTGACGTTCCCCGAAAGCTACGGCGCGCAACATCTGGCCGGCAAGGCTGCGGTCTTCGACTGCACCGTCAAGGCCGTGAAGGCGCCCAAACCCGCCGAGATCGACGATGAGCTGGCCAAGCGCTTCGGCGCGGAAAGCCTGGATGCGCTCAAGGCCCAGGTGACGGAACGGCTTGAAGCCGAGTACGTCTCGGCCGCCCGTGCGGTCATGAAGCGTTCGCTTCTGGATGAGCTGGACAAGCTGGTCAGCTTCGAGCTGCCGCCCAGCCTTGTGGACGCCGAGGCGCACCAGATCGCGCACCAGCTGTGGCACGAGGACCATCCCGACCATCACGGGCATGACCACGGCGCCATTGAGCCGACGGACGAGCACAAGGCCCTGGCCGAGCGCCGCGTGCGCCTTGGGCTGCTGCTGGCCGAAGTCGGCCGCAAGCAGAACGTCGAGGTCACAGATGCCGAGATGACCCAGGCGGTCCTGACGCAGGCGCGCCAGTATCCAGGTCAGGAACGCGCCTTCTTCGAATTCGTCCAGAAGAACCCGCAGATGCAGCAGCAGCTGCGCGCCCCGATCTTCGAGGACAAGGTCGTCGACTTCATTTTCGCCGGTGCGAAGGTGAACGAAAAGGAAGTGTCGAAGGACGATCTTCAGAAGGCCGTCGAGGCGCTCGACGAAATCTGAGCCTTCGGCCGGATCAGAATCAAGGGGGCCGCGCCTGATGGTGCGGCCCTTTCTTTTTTGCGCTTGCAATCGCCGCGCAGGCTGCCATGCTGAAGGCGAAGGCATTGCCTTCTTTTCCCGAAATCGTAAATCGGCCATGCTTCCCGCGTCGCTGGGTTGACCGCCCGCGGTCGCTGGCCGGATGGAGTGTTCATGGACATCATTGAGCAAGCACGGCAATTCGCCGAGCGTGCGCATCAGGGCCAATTTCGCAAGGGCGCGGCGCGCGAACCCTACATCGTGCACCTTGAGGAGGTCGCGGCCCTGGCCGTTCGCTTCGGTGCCTCGGAGACCGTGATCGCGGCGGCGTGGCTGCACGACACGATCGAGGATTGCGGCGTCACTGCCGAAGAACTTTGCGAACGGTTCGGTGCGGACATAACGGCGATTGTCCAGGAACTGACCGACGACAAATCGCTTGGCGCCGAGGATCGCAAACGTCACCAGATATTGCACGCACCCGCCAAGTCCGAAGGGGCGGCGCTTCTGAAGATCTGTGACAAGATGTCGAACGTCCGCGCCGTGGCGGAAACCCCGCCGGTGAACTGGCCCGTTTCGCGGCGTGAAGCATACCTGGACTGGGCCGAAGCGGTCGTGGACGCCCTGCCGGAAGGCGCCTTCAACGCAAAGGCCGCGTTTCGCCAGACCCTGGCCAAGGCAAGAGAGGCCATCACGCGGCCGCTGGTCTGAGCGGCACGTCAAGAGGTTCCTTCCAAGCCGTTCATGGCGTACTCTGGTACCGCCATCAGAAAGGGGACACCATGAGCGATAGCATCAGGAGCACCGCTGGCCGTGGTCGCCGTTACGACAGCGTGTTGGACACGATCGGCAATACGCCGGTCGTCCGCCTCAACCGGATCGCGCCGGAGCATGTCACGGTCTATGTAAAAATCGAGGCTTTCAATCCTGGCGCCTCGGTCAAGGACCGGCTGGCTGTCAATATCATCGAGGCGGCAGAGCGTGAGGGACGGCTGAAGCCAGGCCAGACGGTGGTTGAGGCGACGTCGGGGAACACCGGCATCGGGCTTGCCATGGTGTGCGCGGCCAAGGGTTATCCTCTGGTCGTGACGATGGCCGACAGTTTTTCGATCGAACGGCGGCGGCTGATGCGGATGCTGGGGGCCAAGGTCGTGCTTACGCCTCGCGCGGAAAAGGCCGTTGGAATGTATCGAAAGGCGGCCGAGCTGGCTCAAAAGCATGGCTGGTTCCTTGCGCGCCAGTTCGAGACCAAGGACAATGCTGACATTCATGAAAGCACCACGGCGCGCGAAATCATGGCCGACTTCGAGGGGGAGCGGCTGGACTACATCGTGACCGGCTATGGCACCGGTGGTACGATTTCCGGGATAGGGCGGGTGATCCGCAAGGCGCGCCCGGAAACTCGGATCATCCTGACCGAACCGTCCAACGCCGCGCTGGTCGAAAGTGGGACGCCGCAACAGCGCGAATCTGACGGGGCCCCCGCACAGGGGCATCCTGCCTGGGAACCTCACCCGATCCAGGGATGGACGCCCGATTTCATCCCGCTGGTGCTGCAGGAGGCTTTGGACAAGGCCTATTACGATGAACTGATCCCGGTGCCCGGCGCCGAGGGCGTCGCATGGGCCAAGCGCCTAGCCGCGGAAGAGGGGATCTTCGTCGGAATATCCTCAGGCGCCACCCTGGCCGCAGCCATGCACACCGCCAAGAAGGCGGAGTCCGGATCCGTCATGTTGGTGATGTTGCCCGATACCGGAGAGCGCTACCTGTCGACGCCTTTGTTCGAGGGAATCGCCGAGGACATGACGGACGAGGAGCGGGAGATCATGCGCTCCACCCCCGGACAGCAGATGGGGTGACTCAGCGCCGGGAGCGAATACCCTCTCGGTATAGAACATACAGCCCGGCGCCGATGATCATCGAAATGCCAAGCCAGCCCTGGGCGTCGGGCAGATCGCGAAAGAAGACCCAGCCGAACATGACGCTCCAGATCATGGCGGTATATTCGAATGGCGCCACGACATTGGATTCTGCCACCCGGTAGGCCTGTGTCAGCAGTGTCAGGCCCGCCGCGGCGATGACGCCCGTGGAGACCATCAGCGCCGCATCGCGCAACGTCGGCGTGACCCAGCCGCGCGCCAGAAAGCCAAGCGTGGCATGACTTCCGCTTTGAAGGCTTCCGTCGTGAAAGACGGCTGCCAGAGCCAGCGCGCACCCCAGAAAGACGAGGTTGCCCCAGAACGCAAGCGCCGCCGCGCTGTGGCGCGTGCCCAAGTGGCGGGCGTGAACCATGGCGGCGGCATAGGTCAGGCCCGATCCGATCGCAAGCGCCGCCGCCCAGTCGAAAAGCTCTGACCCCGGCCGCAGCATGACGACCGCGCCAAGAAAGCCGATGGCGACGGCGGCCCAGCGACGCGGACCCACGTGTTCACGCAGGATCAGCACGGAAAACAGCGTGATGAACAGGGGGGCGGTAAAATAAAGCGCTGCGGTGGTCGCAAGCGAAAGTGAGGCCAGGGCCAGATAGTAGCCGAAGTAGGCGCTACAGATCACGACCCCGCGCCAGAGCATGGCGGTCCAGCCCCGGCCAACCAGGCTGCGAAGCCCTCCGTTCATGATGACCAGGGCAAGAAGCAAGGGCGTTGCAGTCAGGCTGCGCAGCACCATGATCTCGTAGAGCGGGTAATCGCCGCTCAGAAGCTTGAGGATCAGGTCCTGTACCGAAAAGACCGAGATGCCCGCGACAAGATAGACGACACCCGCGGCGGAAGCATGGCCGGGCTGAAGGGTGGGAGCGGCGAAGGCCATGCGTCTACCTGTGCTGTTTGCACCCGGGTAGCGCGCTGCTGGCAAAGTGTCTTTCCCGCTGGCGACAGGCAGATGACGGGAACGGGCCACTGCAATGCGCCCGCGGCAAAGCGATTTCGTGTGGAATTTCGTCGGATTGTGTCTTGGAACAAATGCCCCCGATAGGCGGCTGCAACCAATCTGCGCCCCAATGGCATCTGGCCTTTGGGGCCATTTTTCCAACCATTCCAGGAATGTGCTATCCTGACTTGGGGAGATCGAAACACCAGGGGCTTCATTCATGAACGGCAAAGACCTATGCGCGATCGTCGGATTCGGGCCGGGCCTTGGCGCCGCTTATGCGCGTTGCTTCATGTCCGCTGGCTACGATCTTTCATTGCTTAGCCGCTCAGGCGCGAAGTTGGGTCGCCAGTCATCGACCAGCGACGTCCGGTGCTACTCTTGTGACGCTGGTGATCCCTCTGCGGTTCGCGCGGCCATCGAGCTGATCGAGGATCAGCAGGGGCCGATCTCCACGCTGATATACAACGCGGACATCGCCGCTTTCGGGGCGCTGGAAGAGGTGTCGGTGGACCGCTTTGAGCAAAGCTGGCGGGTGGGCGTGCTTGGGCTCTTCGTGGCGGCGCAGGTTCTTGGCCCCAGAATGGCAGAGCGCTCTGCAGGAAACATCATCGTGTCGGGCGCAACAGCATCGTTGCGCGGAAACGTCTGGACGACGGCATTCGCGCCAGCGAAAGCGGCGCAACGCATACTGGCGCAATCCTTGGCAAAGCAGCTTGGGCCGAAGGGCGTGCACGTCTCATACCTTGTGATCGATGGCGTGATCGACACGGCGGACACGCGCGAGAATTTTGCGGCGGGCAAGCCGGACGAGTTTTTCCTTCAGCCCGACCGGATCGCGGAAGCCGCCCTGATGCTGGCGCGGCAGGAGCGCTCGGCCTGGACCTTCGAGATGGATCTGCGTCCGTTCGGGGAAAAGTGGTAACGACAAGCGGCAAGTCCGCTCCGGGGACAAACCGCGAAGTCTTAATGACAAAGAAAAACCGCGCCGGGCGAACCGGCGCGGTTTCGTTTTTGGGAGATGTGGCCCGATTACTCGTCGGAAGCGGCCGCGCCGACTTCGTCGAACAGTTCGGCGATCTCGAACTCGGCCGCAGCCTCGGCTTCCGCCGCCAGTTCCTGGATCGATTTGCCCGAAGCCTGCAGCTCGGCTTCTTCAGCCGAACGTGCGACGTTCACCGACACCGAGACCGAAACCTCGGGGTGCAGGATGACGGACACGTCGTGCAGGCCCAGTTCCTTGATCGGAGCGATGAGCGAGATCTGCTTGCGGTCGATCGAGAAGCCCGCCGCGGTGGCCGCGTCCGCGATGTCGCGGGGCGTGACCGAACCGTAAAGCGCACCGGCGTCGGAGGCCGAGCGAATCACGATGTAGGACTGACCGTCCAGCTTTCCGGCCAGCGCCTCGGCTTCCTTGCGGGTTTCGAGGTTACGGGCTTCGAGCTGGGCTTTCTGGGCTTCGAAGTTCTTGATGTTGGCGTCGGAGGCGCGCAGCGCCTTGCCCTGCGGCAACAGGAAGTTGCGCGCGTAGCCGTCCTTGACCTTGACGACTTCGCCCATCTGGCCAAGCTTGGCCACGCGTTCCAGAAGGATGACTTGCATGTGCCTCTCTCCTTACTTCACGGCATAGGGCAGAAGCGCGAGGAAGCGGGCGCGCTTGATGGCCTGCGCCAGTTCACGTTGCTTCTTCGCCGAAACGGCGGTGATGCGGGCCGGGACGATCTTGCCGCGCTCGGAGATGTAGCGCTGAAGCAGACGGACGTCCTTGTAGTCGATCTTCGGCGCATTCTCACCCGAGAACGGGCAGACCTTGCGGCGGCGGAAAAACGGTTTGTTCGCCATGTGTTAGGTTCCTTTCCTCAAGCCCGGATCAACGACGCTCGCGGCGTTCGCCGCGCTCGGGACGGTCGCCACGATCGTCGCGCTTCTGCATCTGAACCGAGGGGCCATCTTCGTGGGCCTCGACGCGGATCGACATCACGCGCATCACGTCGTCATGCAGACGGGCGAGACGCTCCATCTCCTGCACGGCGGCCGACGGCGCGTCGGTGCGCAGGAAGGCGTAGTGGCCCTTGCGGTTCTTGTTGATCTTGTAGGCCATCGTCTTGACGCCCCAGTACTCGGAAACGACGACCTTGCCGCCGTTGTCCGCGAGGACCGTGGAGAAGTGTTCGATGAGCCCTTCGGCCTGCGCGTTGGAAAGGTCCTGACGCGCGATGAGGACATGCTCGTACAGCGGCATGTATGCTCCTTTTTCGTCTCGGGCGGCTTCATAGGCGGGCAAACCCTCCGCGGCCCGCCACGAGAGGCTACGCCGGTTTCGTGAAAGCGGAAGGATGCGGCCTTATAGAGGAACATGCGCGGGATGCAAGCGGCGCGTCGCAGGGTCAATCCGATGGCGGTCTTGGCATGTCGATCGTTTCTTGGTCTGTGTCCAGCGGAACTTCGGCATCCTGCCCGGCAGGGGAGGCCGCGGACAGGTCTGGTTCCGGCGCCGTCTGCAGCTCGGCGCCGCCCTGGAAGTCGACGAAAGGGTCGGGGATTGGTTCGGGTGCCTGGCGCAGGCCATAGGCAAGGACGGCCATCCACAGAAGGGCGGCGATGCCAAGCGGCACCATCGGAAAGCCTGCAGGCGGGGCGTAGGGGCCGGCGCCGGTCGTGATCCGCGCAAGGGTGGCGTCCTGGTCCAGCACGGCGTGTCTCGCGGCGCCAATGATGTGCAGGGCGACCGCCGCGGCCAGCGTCCAGCCCGCGTAGAGATGCACGGTCTGGAAGATCAGCGAAAGCCGCTCGTCGGCCGGGACGCCGGGCAGCGACTGGCCGAACGGCCACAGGATCGGCGCGAAGCCCGGTGCGGAGGCGTGACGCAGCCAGCCCGATAGCGGCAAAAGGATCATCCCTCCCCACATGACAAGCTGCGTGGTTCGCGCCAGGAAGACTTCGGCCCGTCGCTCGGGGTGCAGGGGGCCCGGGTCCCTTGTGACGAGCCTTGCGATCATGTGCAAAAGGATCACGGCCAAGGCCGCGATGCCGAGGGTCTTGTGGAGGGAAAAGGCGGAAAAGATTCTTGCCACCTCTGCGTCGGTCGTGGCGGGCAGAGCGATCATGGTCACACCACGCAACGCGGCCGCGCCGATCAGGATCGCCGTGAGCCAGTGAAAGATCCGGATCACGGGGCCGTACCCGTGCTGGCCATGGTAGCGTGGCATCCAGACACCTCCTGCGTCGGGGCATGATGGCGACGGCGGCGGCTTTTGCCTAGCCCCGGGGCGCATTGCGCGGCGCGCGCGCGCGCGCTATGCGGGTATGAAACGGCGAATGAGGGGGACCAGATGACGCGTGCGTTCGTTTTTCCGGGGCAGGGAGCACAGGTGACGGGCATGGGCAAGGCACTGGCCGATGCCTATCCTGCCGCAAAGGCAGTGTTCGACGAGGTCGATGAGGCCCTCGGTGAAAAGCTTTCGGCCCTGATCTGGGAAGGGTCGCAGGAGGATCTGACGCTGACGCAGAACGCGCAGCCCGCGCTGATGGCGACATCGATCGCGGCGATGCGCGCGCTTGAGGCCGAGGGGATCGACGTGACCTCTGCGGCGTTCGTGGCGGGGCATTCGCTTGGAGAATACTCTGCGCTTTGCGCGGCGCGCGCGCTGAGCCTTGCGGATACCGCACGTCTGCTGCGGCTGCGCGGCAAGGCCATGCAGGAGGCCGTGCCCGTCGGCGTCGGCGCAATGGCTGCCCTTCTGGGGCTTGATTTCGATGCGGCCGCCAGCGTGGCCGCGGAGGCGGCCCAGGGAGAGGTCTGTCAGGCCGCGAACGACAACGACCCCGCGCAGGTCGTGGTCTCGGGCCACAAGGCCGCGGTCGAACGCGCAGTCGAGATCGCGAAGGCGAAGGGGGCGAAGCGGGCGCTGCTTCTGCCGGTCAGCGCGCCGTTCCATTGCGCGCTGATGGAACCCGCCGCCAAGGTCATGGCAGAGGCGCTGGACGATGTGACGATCAATGAACCCGCGGTGCCGCTGGTCGCGAACGTGCGCGCGATTGCGGTGACCGATCCCGAGCTGATCCGCAGCCTGCTGGTCGAGCAGGTCACGGGGTCCGTCCGCTGGCGGGAGTCTGTTCAGTGGATGGCGAGGCAGGGCGTGAACTCATTCTGGGAAGTCGGTGCCGGAAAGGCGCTGTCGGGCATGATCCGCCGGATCGCCAAGGAAGCGGAGACGCGCGCGATCGGGACGCCAGAAGACGTGGCCGCGGCAAGGGGATAAGCTCCGCGCGCGCGATGCGGGCAGTGGGGATCTGGGATTAGAGGAATAGAGGGCGACATGTTCGATCTGACAGGAAAATCGGCGCTGGTAACGGGCGCATCGGGTGGCATCGGCGGAGCGATCGCGCGGGCGCTGCATGGCGCGGGCGCGACCGTCACGCTGTCGGGCACGCGGCTTGAGCCGCTTCAGGCGCTGGCCGATGAACTTGGAGAGCGGGCGCACGTGCTGACCTGCAACCTGGCTGATGCCGCAGCGGTCGAGGCGCTGCCCAAGCAGGCCGTCGAGGCGATGGGATCGGTCGATATCCTCGTGAACAACGCCGGCATCACGCGTGACAACCTTTTCATGCGGATGTCGGACGAGGAATGGCGCGACGTTATCGAGGTCAATCTCACCTCGACCTTCCGGCTGTGCCGCGGTGTGCTGCGCGGCATGATGAAGGCGCGCTGGGGCCGTATCGTCAACATTTCGTCTGTCGTGGGCGCTACCGGCAACCCCGGGCAGGGCAACTACGCGGCCGCCAAGGCGGGCATGGTCGGCATGTCGAAAAGCCTGGCCTACGAGGTTGCGAGCAGGGGAATCACCGTCAACTGCGTCGCACCCGGTTTCATCACCACGGCAATGACCGACAAGCTGAACGACGACCAGAAGGGCAAGATCCTTCAGCAGGTTCCCGCAGGGCGCATGGGAGATGCGGACGAGATCGGTGCGGCAGTGCTTTACCTTGCCAGTCCAGAGGCGGGATATGTCACGGGCACGACACTGCACGTCAATGGCGGCATGGCGATGATCTGAGCCGCACCATGGCGCGGTTGCGAAAGCGTTTGCCTCGTGCAAAGACTATGCTATAGGCGGCGCAGATTTGCCGGGGAGGCCAAGCTTTTACCGGCGGCTTTGTATTATGCAGGGCCAGAACCGCTCTGAACGAGCAAGGAAGCAAGGGCGGGGCAGTCCCGCGAAAATGAGGATTTGACATGAGCGACATCGCTGATCGCGTGAAGAAGATCGTCGTCGAGCACCTGGGCGTGGACGAGGACAAGGTGACCGAGAATGCGTCGTTCATCGACGATCTGGGCGCTGACAGCCTTGACACCGTGGAACTGGTCATGGCGTTCGAGGAAGAGTTCGGCATCGAGATCCCCGATGACGCGGCCGAGACGATCCAGACCTTCGGCGATGCGGTGAAGTTCATCTCTGAAGCCGCCTGATCGTCTTCGAAACAGTCTTTCTAGCGGCGCCCCACGGGGCGCCGTTTTTCTTTTGGCCAGAGCCTTCGATCACCGAGGTCCGGGCCATGGCGCATTCTGGTCGCCACAAATGGATGTTGCCGCAAGCCGATGCCTGCAGGGGGATTCCGGATCTCGCAGGCGGCTGGAGGCCGCGAAGGCAGGTCCTGTTTTCAAGGACCTAGCATTGCAGCGACAATCTGCGCGCCAAGCAAATGCATTTGAGACTTTGGCGGGTTTCCTGTTAGGCTTGTCTTCAAGGAGCTCCAGGTCGCCATGGATGATCCGTGGCCGGCTCAGGGAAAACACCAAGGAGGGCCCTATGATAATCTATCCGACGATCGAATTGCAGAACGGGCGCTGTGTGAGTCTTCCCAGGGGAAACATGTCCGAGGCGGCGATCTGGCATGTGGATCCTGTCGAGAAGGCACAGGAGTTCGCCCATGCAGGCGCCGAGTGGATGCATGTCACTGATTTCGACGCGGTTGCAGGCGACTCGCAGAACCGTGACCTCGTACTCCGGATCATCCGCGAGGCTGGCATCCCCGTGCAGCTGGGCGGCGGGTTTCGCTCGCGCGATCGGATCGAGGAATGGATCGACCTGGGCGCCGGGCGCATCGTCGTGGGCACGCTTGCGGCCCAGAACCCCCACCTGGTCAAGGAGCTGGCAAACCGGCATGTGGATCAGATCGTTCTGGCCGTTGATGTCTGGCAGGGGCAGGTGATGGTCGAGGGCTGGAAAGCGCAAAGCGCCTATACGGCCGAGGGTTTCATCAACGCGTTTGCGGATACGCCCTTTGCGGGAATCATCGTCACCGACATCGCGGCGGATATCGAGGGTGCGGATGCGGCCTTGGGCATGATCGAGGGCATCGCGCGTTCGACCCGCGTGCCGGTGATCGCCAGCGGAATCGTGCGGACGCTTGACGACATCTCTCGGCTTAAGCTGCTTGGAGACGTCTCTGGCGCGATCGTCGGGCGGGCGCTGTTCAACCGGACAGTTGACCTTGCCGAAGCGCTGGTCGAGGCGCGGCCCACGCGGCAACAGGCCGCGGAATTCATTTGAGTGTCAGCTGGTTGGTGCCGGTTGGGGTGACGGGCCTTGCCCGTCCCTTCCAATGCCGTGTATCTAACCGCTGAAGCACGGCAAGAACGAGGACGGGCGATGCGGCGGGTAGTTGTCACAGGTCTTGGGATGGTCACGCCGCTGGCGTGCGGGGTCGAGGAGACGTGGAAGCGGCTTCTGGCCGGTCAGTCGGGCGCGGGACCAATCACGCGGTTCGACACGTCGAACGTGATCACGACCTATGCCTGCGAAATTCCCTTTGGCGATGGCAGCGACGGCACCTTCAACCCCGATCAGTGGATGGAGGCGAAGGACCGCCGCAAAGTCGATGACTTCATCCTTTATGGCATGGCCGCCGCGCAGATGGCGGTCGAGGACTCCGGCTGGCGCCCCGAGGACGAAGAAAGCCGCTTGCGCACCGGCGTCATGATCGGCTCGGGCATTGGCGGTCTGACTTCGATCGCTGAAACGGCGGTGCTGATCAAGGACAAGGGGCCCAAGCGCGTATCGCCCTTCTTCATCCCCGGGGCTCTCATCAACCTGGTGTCGGGCCAGGTATCGATCCGCTTCGGCTTCAAGGGGCCGAACCATGCGGTCGTGACAGCCTGTTCGACAGGTGCGCACGCGATCGGTGACGCGGCGCGTCTGATCCAGTGGGGCGATGCGGACGTGATGGTGGCCGGCGGTGCCGAAAGCCCGATCAGCGAGATCGGCATTGCGGGCTTCAATGCCTGCAAGGCGCTGTCCACCAAGCGGGCGGACGACCCGACGAAGGCAAGCCGCCCCTACGACAGCGACCGCGATGGTTTCGTCATGGGCGAGGGCGCCGGTGTCGTCGTGCTTGAGGAGTACGAACACGCCAAGGCGCGGGGCGCCAAGATCTATTGCGAAGTCTTGGGTTACGGCATGTCCGGCGACGCCTATCACATCACCGCCCCTTCCGAGGACGGAGACGGCGCCTATCGCTGCATGTCAGCGGCGCTGAAACGCGCCGGCCTGCAGCCGTCCGACATCGATTACATCAACGCGCATGGCACTTCGACCATGGCGGACACGATCGAGCTGGGCGCGGTCGAACGCCTGATGGGAAACCACGCGGCCGACGCCACGATGTCGTCGACCAAGTCGTCGATCGGGCACCTTCTGGGCGCAGCGGGCGCGGTCGAAGCGATCTTCTGCGTGCTGGCGCTGCGTGATCAGGTGGCGCCGCCGACGATCAACCTGGAAAACCCGGCTGTCACGCCGAAGCTTGACCTCGCGGCAAATGGGGCGGTCAAGCGCAAGATCGACGTGGCGCTGTCCAACAGCTTCGGTTTCGGCGGCACCAATGCCTCGCTGGTTCTGGGGCGGGTCAAGGACTGATGTGGCGCAACATCGCCTCCAACTTCCTTTCCGTTGCCGTCGTCCTGATGGTTGTCGCGGCCGGCGTTCTGGCTTGGTCTCAACGCCAGTATGTCGGCGAGGGGCCGCTGGGGCAGGCCATCTGCTTCAAGGTGCCTTCTGGCGCCAAACTGTGGCAGGTGGCCGAAGGGCTTGAGGAGAAGGGGGCCGTCACGTCGGCCTACATCTTCAAGGTAGGTGCCGATTACGAGGGGCGCGCGTCGGGACTGAAGGCCGGATCGTACCTGATCCAGCCGGGCGACTCGATGCAGGAGATCGTGGCGATTGTCGCGGGCAGCGGGCGTTCCACCTGCGGGACAGAGATCAACTATCGCATCGGCGTCGCGTCCTCCGACATCGTCGTGCGGGAACTGGACGCGGTGGCCAATCGCTATGTTGAAAAGGTAAAGTTCGACCCGGCGCAAGAAGCAGCCCCGCAGGATTATGTCGAGATCGCCGAGGATGCCGACACGCGCATCCGCGTCACCCTGGCGGAAGGCGTGACCAGCTGGCAGGTGGTCGAGGCTCTGAAGCGCGCGGAATTCCTGACGGGCGCAGCGGGCGAAGTCCCGGACGAAGGCTATCTGAAGCCCGACAGCTATGAGATCAAGCGCGGATCGGACAGGGCTGACCTTCTGGCCGAGATGGAGTCGCGCCAGCGTGCCGCGATTGATCGTCTGTGGGCCGAACGAGCCGATGATCTGCCCTATGACACACCTGAAGAGGCTTTGGTCATGGCCTCGATCGTGGAAAAGGAAACCGGGGTGCCCGAAGAGCGCCCCGTGGTCGCAAGCGTCTTTGTGAACCGGCTGCGGCAGGGCATGCGTCTGCAGACGGACCCGACCGTGATCTATGGGCTGACGGAAGGCAAGGGTGTGCTGGGGCGGGGAATCCGTCAAAGCGAATTGAGGAAGGAAACGCCCTACAACACCTATGTCATCGAGGGCTTGCCGCCGACACCGATCGCCAACCCGGGTGAGGACAGCATCCACGCGGCCTTGAACCCTGCGCAGACCGACTACCTTTTCTTCGTCGCCGACGGAACGGGCGGGCATGTGTTCGCCGAGACCCTGGACGAGCACAACCGCAATGTCGCCAAGTGGCGGGCGATCGAGGCCCAGAAGGGCGACGGCGGCTGAGACCGACTCCCACCTCTGCGATTCGCTGAAATCGCGCTGTTTTCGTGCTGTTGGGCGAAGAACCGGGGTCTGACCCGGCACGGGCAGCAACAGGGGGACGCGAGATCATGGCGACATCTGGAAAGTGTTTTTGCGGTGCAGTCGAACTTGAGGTTGAGGGCGATCCGCTGGCCATGGCGTATTGCCACTGCGAGTCTTGCCGATCGTGGTCGGCGGGACCCGTCAGGCGTGACAGGGCGCCCGAAGTTAAAAGGAAGTTAACGGGGCGACCTGTAACCATCTGTATTAAAACGAATTTCACTTGACTTCCCGAGCGGTCCAAAGTATACCTTCGGGCATGCTAGAAGAAGTGGGCGAGCGGCGGCGGGGTGACACCCCGGAGCCGCTTTTTCGTTTCGCTCGTGCGGACAGGCATGAGAGGCGGACCAAGACCTGATGACATTGAGGTTCACGGCGGAAGAGCCGGCTGCGCAATCGATGATCGCGCAGACGCAGATGCTGTTCGCGACGACGGTGACCGAGCTCGAAGCTCTGATCCGGCGCATGAACAGCGGTGAGTGGGATGGCAAGGGGGCCAGCGTTGCGTCGGATTTGCGCAAGGCCCTGACGCTGTTTCTGGAGGAGAACAACCGGATTGCAAAACTCAGCAAAGAGCAGGCAGGCGTCGTTCACGACTACGCGCTCGACTTCGACGCCGCACGAAATGAGATCGGCCGCCGCTTGGCTCGCCTGCGCGACGCCGGAAGTGGTTGATGAGTTCATGGCAGGATTGAGCGAGGGCGCGCTGATGTCGTTGCCCTGGCTGTTCGAGTTCTGGGCGCTGCCGCATCAGCTTGCGCCGGACGGGGCCTGGAAGACATGGGTGATCATGGGGGGGCGCGGCGCTGGCAAGACGCGTGCAGGCGCGGAATGGGTGCGGGCCGAGGTCGAGGGGTCGTGTCCCTTGGACCCCGGTCGGGCGAAGCGCGTAGCACTGGTCGGCGAAACGGTCGAGCAGGTGCGCGAGGTGATGATCTTTGGCGACAGCGGGATCATGGCCTGTTCCCCGCCAGATCGCAGACCCGTCTGGGAAGCGACGCGAAAGCGTCTGGTCTGGCCGAACGGGGCGGTTGCGCAGGTCTTTTCCGCTTATGAGCCGGAGACATTGCGGGGACCGCAGTTCGACGCGGCCTGGGTCGATGAGCTCGCGAAGTGGAAGCGGGCGGAAGAAGCTTGGGACATGCTTCAGTTCGCCCTTCGGCTCGGTGATCATCCACGCCAGGTGGTCACGACGACCCCGAGGAACGTGGGTGTTCTGAAAGCCATTCTGAACAATCCCACGACGGTCATTACACATGCGCCCACCGAAGCGAACAAGGCGCATCTTGCGGGTTCTTTCCTGGCAGAGGTGCAGGTACGATATGCGGGAACGCGCCTGGGGCGGCAGGAACTGGAGGGAGAGCTTCTGGAGGATGTCGAAGGCGCGCTGTGGACCACCAGGATGATCGAGGCCGGTCGCAGCGACCCGCCGGCGCGATTTTCCCGCATCGTTGTGGCCGTAGACCCCGCGGTGTCGGGGAAGACCGGCGCCGACGAATGCGGGATCGTGGTTGCAGGAGCCTTGACCGATGGCGCGCCGGAAACCTGGCGCGCCTGGGTTCTGGAAGATGCCAGCGTGTCGGGATCACCCCTGGAGTGGGCCACGGCGGCGGTGGAGGCGTTTCGCAGGCACGGGGCAGACCGGCTGGTGGCCGAAGTGAACCAGGGTGGCAAGCTGGTTGAAAGCGTGGTCCGTCAGGTCGATCCGCTGATCCCCTATCGCGGGGTGTCGGCTATCGCGGGCAAGGCTGCGCGCGCCGAACCGGTAGCGGCGCTTTACGAACAGGGACGGGTGCATCACGTTCGCGGCCTTGGACGGCTTGAAGATCAGATGTGCCGGATGACGGTGGCGGGGTATGAGGGGCGGGGAAGCCCCGATCGCGTCGATGCGTTGGTTTGGGCACTGACAGAGTTGCTGCTTGAACCCGCTTCGCGTTGGCAGCGGCCGCAGGTCCGCAGCCTTTAAGCCCGGTGCAACCAGGGTGCGCCGCAGGCGTTGGTCGGACGTTCCTCCGGTGCTCCAAGCACCGGAACGGGGCGGGGCCGCATCATCAGACAGGAGTAAGGGATGGCGTGGAATATTTTTCGACGCGGGAACGAGGCCGTGCCGGAGCGCAAGGCGTCGGCCACGGGGCGCGTGGTTGCATGGGGAACCGCAGGGCGCGTGGCCTGGAGTCCGCGGGATACTGTCAGCCTGACCCGCACCGGATTTTCCGGGAACCCAGTCGGGTTTCGCGCGGTCAAGTTGATCGCCGAGGCGGCCGCCGCGCTGCCCTTGATCTGCCAAGACAGGGAACGACGCTACGAGGCGCATCCGGTGGTCGACCTGATGCAGCGTCCAAACCCCGGACAAGGACGCGCGGAGCTTTTCGAGGCTCTCTATGGCCAGCTGCTGCTGAGCGGGAACGGCTATCTGGAAGCCGTGGGGCCGGGCGGTCTGCCCAAGGAACTCCATGTGCTGCGGTCTGACCGAATGTCGGTCGTGCCGGGTGCGGATGGTTGGCCCGTCGCCTATGAGTATGCGGTGGGCGCGCGCAAGCACCGCTTTGACATGTCCGGGCCTGTCGACCCTGTCTGCCATATCCGCAGCTTTCACCCGCAAGACGACCATTATGGCCTGTCGCCGCTTCAGGCGGCGGCGGTGGCCATCGACGTTCACAACAGCGCGTCGGCCTGGTCCAAGTCGCTGCTCGACAATGCCGCAAGGCCTTCGGGTGCTATCGTATACCGTGGTGTCGATGGGCAGGGGAGCCTTTCGGCAGATCAGTATGACCGCCTGTTAAGCGAGATGGAAGCACATCATCAAGGCGCGCGCAATGCCGGGCGGCCGATGCTGCTGGAGGGCGGGCTTGACTGGAAGCCGATGGGGTTCAGCCCCTCGGACATGGAGTTCCAGAAGACGAAAGAGGCGGCCGCACGCGAGATCGCTGTGGCCTTCGGCGTGCCCCCCATGCTTCTGGGCATCCCTGGGGATGCGACCTATGCCAACTACCAGGAGGCGAACCGCGCGTTCTACCGTTTGACGGTGCTGCCGCTGGCCACGCGCGTGGCGGCGGCGGTCGGATACTGGCTGTCCACACATCTGGACGAACCGGTGCAGCTGCGACCGGATCTGGATCAGGTGCCCGCGCTGGCCTCTGAACGCGATCAGCAATGGAAACGCGTCGGAGAGGCCGATTTCCTGACACAGGCGGAGAAACGCGCAATCCTGGGGCTGCCGCCGCTGGCCGAGGGCCGCTGAGGTGGCGGCGGGGTCGCGCTATCTGAAGGAGCCGTTCGAATGCACCCACGAGCATCGCTTTGAGACGACCGAACGGATCATGGCATTGCAGTTCGAGACGGTCGAAAGACGGTTGGAACGGATCGAGGCGATGATCGAGGGCGTGGAGAAGCGGTTGTGGATGACCGTCTTCGGAGTCGTCGGGGTCATCCTGAGCCAGGCGGCTCAGTCGGTTCTGGAATTCGGAACGAAATAGGAAAGCCACAAGATGACGATGGATTACGGGCTGGAGACGAAGTTCTGCCGGCTGGGAGGAGATGTCGCGCTTACCGACGGCTGCCGGATCGAGGGCTATGCCTCGCTGTTCGGGGTGGCGGATCAGGGGGGCGACATCGTTCAAATCGGCGCCTATCGCCGCTCGCTTGTCCGGCTGAAAGAGGAGGGGCGCGCGGTCAAGATGCTCTGGCAGCATGATCCCGCCCAACCGATCGGGGTCTGGGACGAGATCACCGAGGATGCGCGCGGCCTGAAGGTCAAAGGCCGCATCCTGACCGAAGTCCAGAAGGGGCGCGAGGCGGCGGCCCTGCTTGCGGCAGGGGCGATCGATGGGCTTTCGATAGGCTACCGCGCGATTACGGTCGAACGTGACGCCAAGGGTCAGCGGCTTCTTCGTGAAGTGGAGCTGTGGGAGGTGTCTCTGGTCACCTTTCCGATGCTGCCCGAGGCGCGGGTCGCCGCCAAAGGGGATGCCCCGTCTGATATGGCCCTGCGCGATATGGCCGCAGCGCTTGAGCAGGCGCGCCGGACGCTGGCGGGCCAATGACCACCTAAACCAACCCTGACGTGAGGTGACGGGATGAGGAAGACCGAGACGAAGGCTCGGGCCGGAGAGGGCGTTCCCGACGCTCCGGCCGAGGCCGTGAAAGCCGCGCTGCAGGGGTTTCTGCACGAATTCAAGGGCTTTCAGGACAACGTGAAATCGAAGCTGCAACAACAGGAAGAGCGACTGACCATGCTGGACCGCAAATCTTACGCCGCCGGAAATTCCCTCGGGCGCCCGGCGCTTTCCACCGCCGTCGATCTTGACGCCCCGCACAAGAAGGCCTTCGCCGTCTACCTGCGGTCTGGTGACGATGATGCGCTGCGCGGCCTTGCGCTGGAAGGCAAGGCCTTGAACACGCAGGTGAATGCGGAGGGCGGGTTCTTGGTCGATCCCGAGACCTCTGACCGCATTCGCGGGGTGCTGAAGTCGATGGCTTCGATCCGGTCCATCGCCAATGTGGTCAACGTCGAGGCCTCAAGCTTCGACGTGCTGGTCGATCACACCGATTTGGGGTCCGGCTGGGCGACGGAAACGGCCGTGCTGTCGGAAAGCGGGACGCCGCAGATCGATCGCATCTCGATCCCGCTGCACGAACTGGCGGCGATGCCGAAAGCCAGCCAGCGGCTTCTGGATGACAGCGCCTTCGACATCGAAGGGTGGCTGGCGGGCCGGATCGCGGACAAGTTCGCCCGCGCCGAGGCGCAGGCGTTTGTTTCGGGTGACGGCGTGGACAAGCCCAAGGGCTTCCTGACCCATAGCGCCGTCGATGACGTGGTCTGGGCCTGGGGGGCGCTGGGTTACGTTCCGACCGGCGCGGCGGGCGACTTTGCCGCGACCAACGCATCGGACGCCATCGTCGATCTCGTCTACGCGCTCAACGCGGAATACCGGGCGAACGCGACCTTCGTCATGAACTCGAAGACCGCGGGTGCCGTGCGCAAGATGAAGGATGCGGACGGGCGGTTCCTGTGGTCCGACGGGCTTCAGGCCGGGGAGCCTGCGCGCCTGATGGGTTACCCCGTGCTGATCGCCGAAGACATGCCGGACATTTCGGCCGACGCCTATGCCATCGCTTTCGGTGATTTTCACAATGGCTACACCATCGCGGAACGTCCCGACATGCGGGTGCTTCGCGACCCCTTCTCGGCCAAGCCGCATGTGCTGTTCTATGCCTCCAAGCGCGTCGGCGGCGACGTGAGCGACTTTGCAGCGATCAAGCTGCTGAAATTCGCGGTGTCGTAAGGCACCCGCGGGTGGACCGGACAGTCCTGTCCGGTCCGGATGGGCGCGGGGAGTCCCGGCCGGTGTCGTCTAGCTGCTCCCTCCGTCCGAGCGGCACCGGATCGCCTCGCGCCCTTTCCTCGGGAAGAGGGTCAGACTTTCGGAGTGTTCCCAATGACGCTGATCGAGTTGAACCCGGTCGCGAAAGCCGCGCTGCCGGTGCAGGCTTTCAAGGACCATCTGAGGCTCGGCACCGGGTTTGCCGATGACGGAGCAGAGGACGCGCTCGCGGAAAGCTACCTGCGCGCAGCGCTTGCCGCCATCGAAATGCGGACCGGGAAGGCGATCCTTGCGCGCGATTTCAGGCTGGAGATCGTGGATTGGCGCGATGACTGGGTGCACGCCCTGCCTATCGCGCCGGTCCTGGCGATCGGCTCGGTCACACTACGGGACGCGGCCGGGGCAGCAGAGACGGTCGATCCCGCGCGCTATGCGTTGGAGCGCGACCCGCACCGGCCAAAACTGAAAGGGGCGGGTGGATACCTTCCAGCAATTCCGGCGGGCGGCACGGTTGAGGTGGCTTTCACGGCGGGGTTCGGGGCAGCCTGGGCCGACGTGCCGCCCGATCTGGCGCAAGCCGTGTTCCTTCTGGCGGCGGAGTATCACGAGCACAGACACGAAGCGGGCAAGGCCGCTTCCATGTCCTTCGGAATAGCCGCCCTGATCGAGCGCTGGCGCAACGTGCGCGTTCTTGGTGGGGGGGCGGCATGAGAAATGTGCAGCTGAACCGGCGGTTGGTGCTTGAGGAAGCTGCGCGCGAGCCTGATGGCGCGGGTGGCTATGAAACCAGCTGGCAGGAAAAGGGCGTCCTGTGGGCGGCGATCGACGTGGTTTCTGGCAGGGAACGGGCAGGTGAGTTCGTGACCGTTTCGACCGTTAGCTACCGCATCACGGTAAGGGCCGCGCCCTTTGGTACCGCCCGCCGTCCCAAGCCGGAACAGCGTTTGCGTGAGGGCACAAGGGTGTTCCGGATCACAGCCGTCGCCGAAGATGGCCCTGGGGGGCGCTACCTGACCTGTTTTGCGCTCGAGGAGGTCCTCTCATGAGCTACGGCATGGCGGCGTCTCTTCAAGCGGCGATTTACCAGCGGCTGACTGGCGACAGTGTGCTTTCCGCGCTGGTGTCGGGGGCCATTTACGATGCCGCCCCACCGGGGATCGTGGCGGGGACCTATGTTTCGTTGGGACCCGAAGACGTGCGCGACGCCTCGGACCAATCAGGCTCGGGCGCGTATCACGAGTTCGTTGTTTCGGTCGTGACCGATGCGGCCGGATTTCAAACAGCGAAAGAGGTCGCTGCGGCTGTCTCGGATGCGCTGGTTGGTGCGCCGCTGGCGCTGGCGCGTGGCAGGCTGGTGGGACTCTGGTTCATGCGCGCCCGAGCGCGCCGCGTCGAGGAAGCGGACGTTCGGCGGATCGACCTGACGTTCAGGGCACGGGTCGAGGATGGGCCGGAGCTTTCCACGGCCTGAGCGCGAGAACACGGGGCGTAGAAGCCCCTATCATCATTTTTCGGAGACCGAACATGGCGGCACAGAACGGCAAGGACCTGCTCATCAAGCTTGACCAGACGGGGGGCGGGCAGTTCGAAACCATCGCGGGGCTCAGGGCGACGCGGATCAGCTTCAACGCTGAGACGGTCGACATCACGAGTCTGGACAGCCAGGGTGGTTGGCGGGAGCTGCTGGGGGGCGCCGGGGTGCGCTCGGCCTCAGTTTCCGGATCCGGCGTGTTTCTGGACAGCAACACTGACGAGCGCGCTCGTCAGCTTTTCTTTGGCGGTACCGTCGGCGTCTTTCAGGTGATCATTCCGGATTTCGGTGTGGTCGAAGGTCCGTTCCAGATCACGTCGATCGAGTATGCAGGCAGCTACAACGGAGAGGCCACATACGAGCTTTCGTTGGCCTCGGCGGGCGCCCTGACCTTCACGCCGGTGGTGGCGGTCTGATGGCAAATCCATGGGCTGGAGAGGTTGCCATCGTTCTGGATGGCGAGCGTCGTGTCGCCAAGTTGACGCTTGGCGCGCTGGCAGAGCTTGAATCGGCGCTAGGCGAGGGGTCGCTGGTCGAACTGGCCGAGCGGTTCGAGACAGGCCGATTTTCGGCGCGCGATGTCCTTTTGCTGGTCGTTGCCGGGCTGCGCGGTGGCGGTTGGCATGGAACGGCAGAGGACCTGATCGTCTCCGAGATCGCCGGAGGCCCCATGGCGGCGGCGCGTGCGGCGGCTGAACTGCTTGCACGCGCTTTCACGACCCCGGGGGCTTGATGCGGAAATTTGACTGGCCCGCGCTGCTGAAGGTGGGGGTTGTCCACTTGCGGCTGAAGCCGAAGGAGTTCTGGCGGCTGACGCCGGCGGAACTGGTGTTGATGCTGGGCGGTCCCGGATCGGTGAAGCCCATGGATCGGACGCGGCTGGACGAGCTGATCTCTGCCTGGCCGGACAAGACGGAAGGATAAGGAAATGCCGATAACGGACGGGTTGGACGGCCTTGAGGCGCAGGCCGCGACGCTGGAGCAATCCTTGGGCGGCGCGCGCATCATGGCGGCCGCCTTTGATGCAGAGCTGCTGCGCATGCGGGACAGCATGATCTTCACGGGGCGCGAGGTGAACTCTCTGTCGCGCAGTATAGGTAGCGGACTGCGCAGCGCGTTCGACGGTCTGATCTTCGACGGCGTCAAATTTTCCGACGCGTTGAGAGACGTCGCGCAATCGATGGTGGACGCTGTCTACAACATCGCGATGGCCCCTGTTCAAAACGCGCTGGGCGGTGCGATTGCGAACGGGCTCAATGCCGCTTTGGGGGGCATGTTCGCCTTCGAGAAAGGCGGCAGTTTTGCGCAAGGCCGCGTCATGCCCTTCGCCCGCGGTGGCATCGTAAGTTCGCCGACCATGTTCGCGATGCGCGGCGCAACCGGTCTGATGGGCGAGGCCGGGCCAGAGGCGATCATGCCGCTTGCGCGCGGTGCGGACGGACGGCTGGGGGTGCAAAGCTCTGGCGGCGGTCGACCTGTCAGCGTGACCATCAACGTCAGCACGCCAGACGTACAGGGATTTTCCAGGAGCCAGAGCCAGATCGCCGCGCAAATGGCGCGCGCTCTGGCGCGTGGCGAGCGTAACAGGTGAGGACGAAGGATGGCCTTTCATGAGGTTCGATTTCCCGTAAAGCTGAGCTTCGGCTCGCTCGGCGGGCCAGAGCGGCGCACCGAGATCGTGACGCTGGCCAACGGTTTCGAGGAAAGAAATACCCCTTGGGCCGAGACACGCCGTCGCTATGACGCGGGCGTCAGCTTGCGCAGCCTTGATGACATCGCAGAGTTGATCGCCTTTTTCGAAGCGCGCCAAGGGCAGTTGCATGCCTTCCGTTGGAAAGACTGGGCGGACTACAAATCCTGCTCGCCATCGTCCGCGCATGCATTCGCCGACCAAGTGATCGGATCGGGTGATGGCGTGCGAAGCGAATTCCAACTGATCAAGACCTATACCTCAGGCGGTCACTCACAGGTGCGACGCATCGCGAAACCTGTCGCCGGGACAGTGTGCGTCGGACTTCAAGGGGACGAGCTTGCCGAGGGTGTTCACTTCTCGGTCGATCCGGGGACGGGAATGATCAACTTCGCCTCGCCACCTTCGGTCGGAGAAACCGTGACGGCGGGGTACGAGTTCGATGTACCCGTTCGGTTCGATGCCGACGCGATCCAGGTGTCGGTCGCCTCCTTCCAGGCGGGCGAAGTCCCCAATGTGCCGGTTGTAGAGGTGCGATTGTGAGCGGGTTTGGCGAAGCAATGTCTGCCCATCTGGCGACAGGAGCGACGACGATCGCAAGGGCGTTTGCCGTCACGCGTCGAGACGGGATGGTCCTTGGTTTCACCGATCACGACCGCATCTTGCGGTTCGAAGATATCGAGTTCCACGCCGATACCGGTCTGACTGCCAAGGCCATTCAATCCGGAACGGGGCTTGCGGTAGACAACTCAGAGGCTTTCGGCGCGCTGAGCTCAGACGCAATCACGGAAACCGACATTCTGGCCGGTCGATATGACGGCGCCGAGGTCAAGGCTTGGCTGGTCAACTGGATGGACCCGGCGCAGAGGGCGCTGATCTTTCGCGGCTCTCTAGGCGAAATTTCTCGTAAAGGCGGCGCGTTCACCGCGGAACTGCGCGGCTTGTCTGAGGCGCTTAACCAGCCGCAGGGACGTATTTACCACGCGCGATGCTCGACCGTTTTGGGCAGCGCCGCCTGCGGATTTGACACGCGGCTTCCGGGGTACAGCGCCGAGCTGCCCGTTGAATTCATCGAGGACGGACGGATCTTTCATTTTTCTGCCTTTGCCGGGTTCGACGATCGCTGGTTTGAGAAAGGGCGCCTGACCGTTCTGAATGGTGAGGCCAAGGGTTTGATCGGCGTCGTCAAGAACGACCGCGCAAGAGGCACTGGCCGCGAACTGGAGCTTTGGCAATCCGTTGGCATTGCGCCCAGGCAGGGAGACACTGTCCGGATCGAAGCCGGGTGCGATAAACGCGCGGAAACATGCAGGCTGAAGTTTTCGAATATCGTTAACTTTCAGGGGTTTCCGGACATCCCAGGCGACGATTGGCTGGTCAACTATCCGTCTGCCGGCGCGGTGCATGATGGCGGGAGTCTGCGGCGATGACGGCGAATGGACTTTTGGCGGTAGAGATTGCCCGTGACTGGATAGGTACGCCGTATCGGCACCAGGCTTCATGCCAAGGCGCGGGATGCGACTGCCTTGGGCTTTTGCGTGGAGTGTGGCGCGAGCTGTACGGAGCCGAGCCTGAGCACGTGCCAGCCTACACGCTAGATTGGTCGGAGCCCGAAGGAAAAGAGCGATTGTGGGCTGCCGCCAGCCGGCATCTTGTGCCCTGTCACGAAGAAGCCGGTGCCGGGCAGGTGCTGCTGTTCCGGATGCGCGAAGGTTCGGTCGCAAAGCACCTTGGGATTTCTTCGAGTCAGAGAAGTTTCATCCACGCGTATTCGGGGCACGGAGTTGTCGAGAGCGCGCTGACCGCCCCTTGGCTCCGCCGTGTCGTGGCAAGGTTCGATTTTCCTTAAGGAGGGCTCCAATGGCCACCATTCTACTGTCGGCCGCGGGCGCCTTTGCCGGAGCAGGCTTCGGAGGAAGCATCCTTGGCTTGTCCGGGGCAGTGATCGGGCGGGCGATCGGAGCTTCGGTGGGCCGCATGATCGATCAGCGGTTACTGGGATCGGGTTCTCGTGCGGTCGAAACCGGAAGGATTGACCGGTTTCGTCTGACAGGTGCCAGCGAGGGCGCACCGGTGGGCCTTGTCTGGGGGCGGATGCGAGTCTCGGGGCAGGTGATCTGGGCCACGCGCTTCCGGGAACAAGTGACCACCTCGGGCGGAGGCAAGGGCGCGCCGACAAGTCCCAGAGTTTCGGAATACGCATACTCGGTAAGTCTGGCAGTGGCGCTGTGCGAGGGCGAGATTTCCCGCGTCGGCCGTGTGTGGGCCGACGGGGTCGAGATATCGCCGGAAGATGTGATCATGCGGGTCTACACGGGCGCTCGCGACCAGATGCCAGACCCGAAGATCGAGGCGGTGGAAGGGATGGGTAACGTACCTGCCTACAGGGGCATCGCCTACGTGGTTTTCGAGGACTTGGACGTGACGCGCTTCGGAAACCGGGTGCCGCAGCTTTCGTTCGAGGTTTTCCGTGCCGCACAGGGGCAGGGAGCGCGGGCCGCGTCTGATCTTCATGAGGGCGTTCGGGGTGTCGTGCTTATTCCAGGAACTGGCGAGTATGCACTTGCGACGACGCCGGTTCACTACAACGAAGGGCTTGGCCGGAATGTTTCGGCCAACGTCCATTCGCCATCAGGGGGAACCGACTTTTCGGCATCGCTTCGGGCTCTGCGAGAGGAGCTTCCAAATTGCGGGTCCGTTTCGTTGCTTGTGTCTTGGTTTGGCAGCGATCTTCGCTGCGCAAGTTGCGAAGTGAAGCCGAAGGTTGAGGATCCGCTGCGCGAGGGGCAGGGGATGACCTGGCGCGCGGGAGGCATATCGCTCGGCGCCGCGGAAGCTGTGGCACGCAGGGACGGCCGACCCGTTTATGGGGGTACACCAGCCGACGACTCTGTCATCGAGGCGATCACGGCGATCCGGGTTGGTGGACAATCCGTGATGTTCTGTCCTTTCCTTCTGATGGAGCAGATTGAAGGCAATGGTCTTTCCGACCCTTGGAGCGACGCTTCGGAACAACCTGTTCTGCCCTGGCGCGGCCGGATCACCTTGTCCGTTGCTCCGGGTAGGCTGGGATCGCCTGACCGGTCGGCGGGTGCAGACAGTGAAGTCGCAGCGTTTTTCGGGACTGCGAGAGTGTCCGATTTCGCGGTAAGCGGCACAACCGTAAGTTACCATGGGCCCGCAGAGTGGTCGTATCGCCGGTTCATTTTGCACTACGCGCATCTTTGCGCAGCGGCAGGAGGCGTTGAAGGCTTTCTGGTCGGCTCAGAGCTGCGAGGGCTTACGCGAATAAGGGGGGAGGAGGACGCCTTTGTCGCAGTCGAAGCGCTGCGTCAGTTGGTAGCGGATGTCCGGTCGATCCTGGGGGCCGATACCAAGATCAGCTACGCAGCCGACTGGTCAGAGTACAATTGCTATCAAGACCCGTCCGGCGATCTGCTTTACCCGCTTGATAAGCTCTGGGCCGATCCGAACGTGGATTTCGTGGGGGTCGACAACTACCTGCCGTTGTCGGACTGGCGTGAGGGACAGGAACATGCGGACGCGGCCTGGGGATCGATATACGATCTGGACTACCTGCAGTCGAATATCGAGGGTGGAGAGTACTACGATTGGTACTACGCCAATGCAGCCCATCGCGCGGCGCAAATTCGAACCTCGATCAAAGATGACGCGTACGGAGAGCCGTGGGTCTGGCGGGTGAAGGATTTCCGTGCCTGGTGGGACAATCAGCATTATGAGCGCATTGCCGGGGTGCGAAAGACTGTGCCAACCCCTTGGGTGCCGCAATCCAAGCCCATTCGCTTTGCCGAATTTGGATGTGCCGCGATAGACCGCGGTACGAATGAGCCGAACAAGTTCCTAGACCCCAAATCTACCGAAAGCGCATTGCCCTACGGTTCCAACGGGAGGCGAGACGACCTTATTCAGATGCAATACCTGCGTGCGGTGTTGGCATACTGGGGGGATCCCGCACGAAACCCGGTATCGACCGTTTTCGGCGGGCAGATGATCGACATGGATCATGCTTATGTTTGGTCATGGGACGCACGGCCCTTTCCGTTTTTTCCCGGAAATGCAGCTTTGTGGTCGGATGCGGAAAACTATGTGCGCGGGCACTGGCTAAATGGCCGTGCGCTATCGCAACCGCTGGCAGCCGTGGTTGCAGAGATATGCGACCGTTCGGGGCTTTGGGACATCGACGTGTCGCGTTTGCACGGTCTCGTTCGTGGCTATTCGGTGGCAGTCGTTGGGACAGGGCGGGCAGCGCTGCAGCCCCTGATGCTGGGCTACGGATTCGAGGCGGCAGAACGAGATGGCGTGCTTTCTTTCCGAACGCGGGATGGGCGGGCCAATCGAGACCTTGCGGCGCATGAGCTTGCAGTGACGGAGGAGATGGATGGTTGGTTCGAAACCGATCGTGCCCCTGAGGCTGAAATATCTGGTCGCGTACGCCTGAACTTCGTCGAAGCGGACGGCAACTATGAAGCACGTACGGTCGAAGCTATCTTTCCTGATGAAGACACCAAGACGGTTTCCCAATCCGAGTTGAATCTTTCCCTGACGCGCAGCGAGGGGCAGCGGATCGTCGAGCGCTGGTTGACCGAAGCACGCATTGCACGCGACGGCGCACGTTTTGCCCTACCGCCGTCGATGGGCGACCTTGCTGCAGGCGATGTCGTGTCGTTCCAAGATCGACTGTATCGCATCGACCAGATCGAGCGTTCCGGTGCGCTGAAGATTGAAGCGGTTCGCGTAGAGGGCGCAGCGTTCGAGCCCTCGGACGAAGCAGAAGAGACCGTGGCTTCACGTCCGTTTTCCCCACCGCTGCCCGTTGTCGCCCTGTTTCTAGACCTGCCGCTTCTCCACGGCGACCAGGTTGCCCACGCCCCTTATGTCGCCGCGACATCAGAGCCGTGGCCAGGCAGCGTTGCGCTTTATGGCTCGGATTCCGATGCGGGCTACATGCTTGATCAGGTGATGACCAAGCCCGCGGTGATAGGGCAGACCCTGACTTTGCTCAGGCGGTCGGAGGCAGGGGTATGGGATCGGGGAGATGCCCTGAGGGTCAAGGTCAGCGGAGGAGCACTGAGTTCCGTAGATCCGGAGCGGGTGTTGAACGGCGCAAACATGATGGCGATCGGGGACGGAAGCCCGGCAAACTGGGAGGTCTTCCAGTTCGCTGAGGCGCAGTTGGTTGGCCCGGAAACCTATGACCTGAGACTGCGACTTCGATCTCAGGCGGGCACAGACGCCGTGACTCCGGAAATCTGGCCGGCAGGCAGCTATGTCGTACTTCTTGATGGAACACCCAAACAGGTCGCCCTGCCGATCGAGGCACGAGATTTGGTGCGCCACTATCGTGTGGGACCTGCCATGCGTGGTTGTGAGGATCCATCATATCAACACTTTACCGAGGCCTTTCAGGGGGCTGGTCTTCGCCCATATTCTCCATGTCACCTTCGCGGTGCATGGGTGGGTGACCAACTTTCCATAAGTTGGGTTCGCCGAACCCGGCTAGGCGGCGATAGCTGGAGCGGGATTGAAGTGCCGCTGGGAGAGAGCCAGGAAGCGTACCTCGTGCGGGTTCTTCAAGGTACCTCGATACGCCGGGAGGTGACGGTGGCGCAGCCCAACTGGATCTACAGCGCCGAGATGATCCGTTCTGATGCGGTCGCTGCTCCGTTTGAAATCCATGTCGCACAACTGTCCGATGCCTTCGGGGCGGGCGCATTCACAAGGATGATCATCGATGCATGAAACAGCCCAGTTGGGATTGCCTCTCGTTCAGGCGTCGCAGGCACAAAAGCACGTGACGGTCAACGAGGCATTAATGCGGCTCGACGGGCTGGTACAGCTCACGCTGCAATCAAACAGTCAGACCATGCCCCCGCTAGCCGTTCTGAACGGCGCCTGCTACGGCGTGCCTGCAGGTGCGGTCAATGAGTGGAGCGGGCAAGATGGCAATGTCGCCATCGGTTCGAATAGCGGATGGGTCTTTGCCGCGCCGGCGCGCGGCTGGCGCGCCTACATTGCCGACGTGGGCCAATCAGCAATACACGATGGTTCGGTATGGAGAGGTGGTCAGATAACGCTATCGCCTCACAATGCAGGACTATCGGCAAGCGTTGCCGAGATCGATCACGATGTGATCTCGGGGCCGGTTTCGACGACGGTCGCCATCATCCCTTCCAATGCCATGGTCATTGGTGTCACGGCGCGTGTCATCCGTGAGATTACGGGCACTCTGTCGAGTTGGGAGTTGGGAAATCCTGGTGCAGCAGGACGCTTCGGATCTGGTCTCGGACTCGCGGCAGGCTCTTATGCGAGAGGATTGCTTGGACAGCCGACGGCTTTCTACTCACCGACAGCCATGCAACTGGACGCTTCAGGCGGCGATTTTGCCGATGGAGCCGTCAGGATCGCGGTTCACTATCTGACTCTTGGCCTTCCGGACTTGTGATCCAAGCCAGTACGCGAGTTTTCGCGGTTGAGAGCCGGCGCTCAGGCGCTGGCCCGCCGACGCTGGCTTGAAAGCTTAGCCGTGTCACTACAGGTTTCGCCGTGCTCGCCTATCTGATATACGAAAGCTAGCGCGGAGGTGTTCCCATGGCCCAGAGAAAGCCCAAAGTAGCATCGGTGGATCCGGTTTGGACGCATATTTGCGAAGAGGCGCGGGCGGCGGTTCGTGACGAGCCGCTGCTTGGAGGGTTGATACATTCCGGCGTCTTGCACCATCCGTCGATGGAACGTGCTCTGGCGTACAGATTTTCACTCAAGCTCGCCTCGGGTGAGATGAGCGAGCAGATTCTGCGTGAGATTGCGGATGAAGCATTGGCATCGGACCCTGAAATCGGCCAGTCGGCGCGCGCGGACTGCGTTGCGGTTTATGACCGAGATCCGGCCTGCCATCGTTTTCTGCAGCCGATTCTTTTCTTCAAGGGCTATCAGGCGGTTCAGGCTTATCGCATCGGCCATTGGCTGTGGATGACGGGGCGTCGTGATCTGGCCTACTTTGTCCAGATGCGTGTGAGCGAAGTCTTTGGGGTGGATATCCATCCCGGCGCGCGTATTGGCAAAGGCATCATGATTGACCACGCCCATTCAATCGTGATTGGGGAAACCGCAGTGGTAGGCGACAACGTCTCGATGCTTCATTCGGTGACGCTGGGCGGCACTGGCAAGGAAGATGGCGACCGCCACCCGAAGATCGGGAACGGGGTGCTGATTGGTGCGGGTGCCAAGGTCCTTGGGAATATCCATGTCGGCGATTGCTCTCGTATCGCCGCGGGATCGGTTGTGCTGCACGATGTTCCGAAATGCACGACAGTCGCCGGCGTTCCGGCCAAGGTGATCGGAGAAGCGGGTTGCGCACAACCGGCTTTGGCGATGGATCAGCTGATTGACGACGGCATATGATCCGGTCCAGGCGACATTCTGTCGGCGCGATGGCTCTTTAGTCAGGCTGCAGCCTGCTCAAGAGACGCGCTAAGGTCGTGATATCATGGCTAAAGTTCGGGGGCGAAGCGCCACTCTTGTGATCGCTACAATTGAACTGTTGGGCGAAAGTGGCCGGGGCAAAAATCCCCGGCCATTTTACTAGGCCCGTCTGATCAAGCGAGCATGGACAGCGGATTTTCCAGATTGTCTACGATTGCTTGAAGCAGCGTCGCGCCCAACGCGCCGTCAATAACGCGGTGATCGACGGACAGCGTCATCGACATGACCGTCGCCACCCCAAGCTCTCCGTCTGCCTTGACCACGGGCTTCTTGACGCCAGCGCCCACGGCCAGAATGGCGCCATGAGGTGGGTTGATGACGGCATCAAAATTCTCGATCCCGAACATTCCCAGATTCGAAATGGCAAAGCTCCCGCCTTGATACTCGTGGGGCGCGAGTTTCTTGGTCTTGGCGCGCGCCGCCAGGTCCTTCATTTCGGAAGAGAGAGCGGAGAGTGTCTTCTTTTCTGCGTCTTTTAGGACCGGTGTGAACAGGCCGCCTTCGACCGCCACGGCAACAGCGACGTCAGATGGTTTAAGCTTGAGAATTCGATCTCCTGCCCATACTGCGTTTGCATCAGGCGCGGCTTGCAGTGCGTTGGCGCAGGCCTTGATGATGAAATCATTAACCGACAGCTTTACTCCGCGGGCTTCGAGCTGCTTGTTCAACTGCGCCCGGAAACTCATCAGCGCATCAAGCCGAACCTCGCGGCGCAGATAGAAATGAGGGATCGTCTGCTTGGCTTCCGTCAGGCGCGCAGCGATCGTCTTGCGCATTCCATCAAGGGCGATCTCTGTATATTCCCGACCCTCGTAGAGTTTGGCGACGATGCTGGATGGCATGCCAGTTGGGGCCGCAACAGGTTGCGCCTGCGTTGCGGGCGCCTCTGCGATCGTCGGTGCCGCAGCCTTCGGCGTTTCTGATGCCGCCTCAACATCCGACTTGACGATCCGGCCATGCGGCCCGGATCCGGTCAAGGTGCTGATGTCTAGCCCTTTCTCCTTTGCAAGCCGCCGCGCAAGAGGCGACGCCATGACCCGGCTTCCGCTTGAGGCAGCAGAGACAGACGGCTGCGCCACAGCAGGAGCTGCCGAAGGTGCAGAAGTGGAGGCAGCTGGGGCAGGGGCGGGCTTTGCCGCTGGTGCGGCTGCGGTGTCCGGGCTTTCACCCTCTTCGACGAGGATCGCGATCGGCGTGTTCACTTTCACGCCCGATGTGCCCTCGGCGATCAGAATCTTGCCGACGATCCCCTCATCGACCGCTTCAAACTCCATCGTGGCCTTGTCGGTTTCTATTTCGGCCATGATGTCTCCGGAGGTGACGGTATCGCCCTCCTTCACCAGCCATTTCGCGAGCGTCCCCTCCTCCATCGTCGGAGACAGTGCGGGCATCAGGATTTCGGTTGCCATCGTCTCATCTCCTCAACGGTAGGTGACTTTCTTGACCGCCGATACGACCTCGTCAGAAGTCACCAGCGCCAGCTTTTCCAGATTTGCCGCATACGGCATCGGCACGTCCTTGCCAGTGCAGTTGACTACTGGCGCATCGAGCCAGTCGAACGCGCGCTCCATGATCACCGCGGAAAGGTGGTTGCCGACCGAGGCGACCGGCCAACCTTCTTCGACCGTCACGCAACGGTTCGTTTTCATCACGGATGCGATGACGGTGTCGTAGTCTATGGGGCGCAGTGTTCGTAGATCGATCACTTCGGCGCTGATTCCCTCGCTCGCCAGCTTTTCGGCGGCGTCAAGCGCGTGTGTCATCCCGATGCCGAACGACACGATCGTCACGTCCGACCCTTCGCGCCAGACCTTGGCCTTGCCGAACGGGATCGTGAAATCCTCCATATCCGGCACTTCGAAAGACCGGCCATACAGAATTTCATTCTCGAGGAAGATCACCGGGTTCGGATCGCGGATCGCGGTTTTCAGCAGCCCTTTCGCATCGGCCGCGGAATATGGTTGAACGACCTTCAGGCCGGGGATCTGAGCGTACCATGCCGCGTAGTCCTGGCTGTGCTGCGCCGCCACGCGGGCTGCGGCACCATTGGGGCCCCGGAAGACTATGGGGCAGCCCATCTGGCCACCCGACATGTAAAGCGTCTTGGCGGCAGAGTTGATGATGTGGTCAATCGCCTGCATTGCGAAGTTGAAAGTCATGAATTCCACGATCGGGCGCAGACCCGCCATGGCCGAACCCACTGCGATCCCGGCAAAGCCATGCTCGGTGATGGGGGTGTCGATCACGCGGTTCGAGCCGAACTGGTCAAGCAGACCCTGCGAAATCTTGTAGGCGCCCTGATACTCGCCCACCTCCTCGCCCATGAGATAGACATCTTCGTCGCGCGTCATCTCTTCGGCCATCGCCTCTCGCAGAGCCTCGCGAACGGTCATGGTCTTCATTGCGTTGCCTTCCGGCCAGTCGGGTGACCGGTCTGCGGCTGGCGCGGCAGGAGCCGCCGTTGCAGGCGCGGCCGATGCCGGTTTTTCAGGCGTGGCTGACGCCGTTTCCTGCACGGGCGTGGCAAGGTCCGAAACGCTTTCGCCTTCCTCGACCAGCACGGCGATGGGCGTATTCACCTTCACGCCCTCCGTCCCCTCGGCAATCAGGATCTTGCCGACGGTGCCTTCATCAACCGCCTCGAACTCCATCGTGGCCTTGTCGGTCTCGATCTCCGCGATGATCTGGCCGGAAGAGACGGTGTCGCCCTCCTTGACCAGCCACTTGGCGAGTTTTCCCTCCTCCATCGTCGGCGACAGGGCGGGCATCAGAATTTCGGTAGCCATGCGTCAGTCCCCCCTCACGCGTATATGTCGGTCCAAAGCTCTTCGAGCGCCGGCTCGGGGCTTTCTTTCGAGAACTCGGCAGCCTCGTTGACGACTGCCTTGATTTCCTTGTCGATGGCCTTCAGGTCGTCCTCTGTCGCATGCTTGCCCTGCAACAGCAGATCGCGCACATGCTCGATCGCGTCGCGTTCGTCGCGCATCTTCTGGACTTCTTCGCGGGTGCGATACTTCGCGGGGTCCGACATCGAGTGCCCACGATAGCGGTAGGTCATGACCTCCAGGATGTAGGGGCCCTTGCCCTCGCGGCAGTGCGACACTGCCTTTTCACCTGCGGCCTTGACGGCCAGCACGTCCATCCCGTCAACCGTTTCACCCGGAATTCCGAATGCGAGGCCGCGCGTGTGCAGTTCGGGGGTGGAGGTCGAGCGCCTCTGGGCCGTGCCCATGGCGTATTGGTTGTTCTCGATCACAAAGATCACCGGCAGCTTCCAAAGCGCCGCCATGTTGAATGTCTCGTAGACCTGGCCCTGGTTGGCCGCGCCGTCGCCGAAGTAAGTGAAGGTCACCCGACCGTTGCCCTTGTACTTGTCGGCGAAGGCCAGGCCAGCCCCAAGGGGAACCTGCGCGCCCACGATCCCGTGGCCGCCATAGAAGTGCTTTTCCTTGGAAAACATGTGCATCGAACCGCCTTTGCCCTTGGACAGCCCGCCCTCGCGCCCGGTCAGTTCCGCCATCACGCCTTTCGGGTCCATTCCGCACGCCAGCATGTGCCCGTGGTCACGGTAGGATGTGATGCGTTTGTCGCCCTCTTCGGCAGCGGCCTCCAGCCCGACGACAACCGCTTCCTGACCGATGTACAGGTGACAGAAGCCGCCGATCAGGCCCATGCCGTAGAGTTGGCCGGCCTTTTCCTCGAATCGCCGGATCAACAGCATTTCGCGGTAGTAGGAAAGCAGCTCTTCTTTCGATGTGTTTGATTTCGCTGCGCCTTTTCTTGCGGCCATAGCGGCAACCTCCCAATGGCGGAAAAGTAGTTCAACGTTGAACTATTCTTACTGCATAGAAGGCGAAAGTGCGAGCGAAATTTCCGCTCCGCGTGTCAAAGATTGCCCCGGCGCGATCAGCGAATGACCAGTTCGTCGGAACGAAGCAGGCCAAGCACATCGCGCGCCTGCTGGTCGAGCAGGTCAAGATCCAGATAATCGTCCGAAAGGCGGCGGGTCAGGTTCGCCATCCGCGTCACCTCGTGCTGCAGGCGATCGCGCTCTTCGATCAGGCTGGCTTTCTCGGCGCCGATCTGCACACGGCGAAACACGCCGAAATCCCCTTGCACAGCGGCGAAGGTGAAATAGAAGGCCGCCGCCATGGCCCCTGCATAGTAAAGGACCGGCCCGATCCGGGGGGAGTTGCGTGTCGCGCTCATGATTTGCCTCGCTGCCACCTCTGACGGGCGACTGCGAGGCATAATGGCACAGGTGATTCGCTAAGGGAATCCCCTGATTTGTATCGTGAAAGCCGGTTCAGGTGATCGACGCGTCGTAGATCGACTGGATGGCGTGATCCAGCTTTGCATCAAACTCTTCATCCGACTGCTGTGCAGACAAACCTTCGGTCAATGCGCGCGAGAAGCTCGCGATCATGCCGTTGTTCTTCGCCAGATGTGCGTTTGCCTCCTCACGGCTGTAGCCGCCGGACAGGGCCACGACGCGCATGACCTTGGGGTGATCCACGAGTGGCTTGTAGAGGTTCGGATTTGTCGGCAGCGTCAGTTTCAACATGACCTCGGTGCTTTCGGGCAGCGCGTCCAGTTGCTTGAGGATTTCGGCCAGAAGAATGTCCTCGGCTTCTGCCTTGTCGGGGATGGAGATCGTGACCTCAGGCTCGATGATCGGCATCAGGCCATGCGCCAGAACCTGTCGCGCCAGATCGAATTGCTGCGCCACGCAGTCGGCAATGCCCTTGGGATTTGCGGCATCGATGACCGAACGCTCCTTGGTGCCGAAGATCCCGGCCTTGACGGCGCGTTCCAGCAGCGCGTCAAGTCCGCCGATGGGCTTCATCAGCTTCACGCCATCGGTATCGCCTTCAAGCCCCTTGTCGATCTTCAGGAATGGTACGACGCCGCGGTCTTCCCAAAGGTACCGGGCCGCCGGTTTTCCGCCGATCTCGCCGTCCATGGTTCTCTCGAAAAGGATCGCGCCCACCACCCGGTCACCAGTGAAGGCGGGGGAGGTCGCAATACGGCTGCGCATCTCGTGAATCAGCTGGAACATCTCTTCGTCATTCGACCAGGCGCCCTCCGCGATGCCGTAAAGTTTCAACGCCTTGGGCGTGGAGCCGCCGCTCTGATCAAGGGCTGCGATAAAACCCTTGCCCGTGCGCATCTGTTTCGCCTGATCCTGCCGTGCCATCATTCTCTCCGCCGAGGATTTCCTGGGCTCGTGGCCCTCGAACGACTCTTAGGCGAGCGTTGGGGGCGATGCAAATGTGGTGGCGTTAACAATGGCCCTGGGAAAGGGCATCCCTACGCATGTCGAAACCACCTTTCCTGAGGATCAGGGCAGCTCGAATTTTCTGGATACGCTTCCGGGTGTTCTGCCACTGAAAAAGGGGGGGCGTCCAGCTTTGGTCATCGTCGCGAAAGCCAGGCGACGCGTAAACGGCCAGAACGCCCCAATCTCCCGTTTGCCATGACGGCCTATGCAAGCACAGCCATGGAACTGGCGTCCCAGGCCCGTGCCGGCCAGTGCACTGGTCCGTTCATTCCGCCAGCGCGGCGACCCCCGGAAGGACCTTGCCCTCCATCCACTCAAGGAAGGCGCCGCCAGCGGTCGAGATGTAGGTGAAATCCCCCGCGACCCCGGCCTTGTTCAGTGCGGCGACCGTGTCGCCGCCGCCGGCGACCGACACCAGTCGCCCCGCCTTGGTCAGCTTTGCGGCCTTGCGCGCCGCCGCGTTCGTCGCCGCGTCGAAAGGCTCGATCTCGAAGGCGCCCAATGGGCCGTTCCAGATCAGGGTCCGGCACTGTTCGAAGACAGCGCCGATGGCGGCGACCGACTCCGGACCGGCGTCAAGGATCATGGCGTCCTCGGGGCAGGCATCGGCCGGGACAACCTGGCTTGCAGCGCCCGCCGCGAACTCTTTCGCGACGACAACATCGGTGGGAAGGTGTACCGCGCACCCGCTTTCCAGCGCCTTCGCAAGGATCGACCGCGCGGTCTCGGCCATGTCGTGTTCAGCCAGCGATTTGCCCACTCCGACGCCCTTGGCGACCAAGAAGGTGTTGGCCATGCCGCCGCCGATGATCAGGTGATCGACCTTGGTGACAAGGTTTCCCAGCAGGTCGAGTTTGGTCGAAACCTTGGCCCCCCCGACCACCGCGGCGACGGGCCGCTCGGGATCGCCAAGCGCGGCGTTCAACGCCTTCAGCTCCGCTTCCATAAGCCGGCCCGCGCAGGAGCGCATGATCTTCGCGATCCCCTCGGTCGAGGCATGGGCCCGGTGCGCGGCAGAAAAGGCATCGTTGACATAAACCTGTCCAAGCGCAGCCATGCTGGCGGCCAGCACCGGGTCGTTCTTTTCCTCGCCCTTGTGGAAACGCGTGTTTTCCAGAAGCACCACATCTCCCGGCTTCATCGCCGCGACAGCCTTCTTGGCAGGGCCGCCGATGCAGTCCTCGGCAAAGACGACAGGTCGTCCAAGCGCCTTTTCCAACGCGGGAACAGTGATGCGAAGGCTCATTTCGGGCACGACCTGACCCTTGGGGCGCCCGAAGTGGGCCAGCAGCACGGGTCGCCCGCCCGCTTCAAGGATGTCGTTGACCGTGGGCACGATCTTTTCGATGCGCGTCGCGTCGGTAACCTGGCCGGCTTCCACGGGGACGTTGATGTCCACACGGACAAGCACCGTCTTGTCCTGCAGGTCCATGTCATCGAGGGTTTTCCAGCGCATCGCGGTATCCTTTCATATGCGGGTCCAGCCCCCGCCTTTCCCGCCCATTCAGCGCAACATTCGGCAAAGGTCAACCGAAGCCGTCGCTTTGCCCTTCCAATACGCCCGCACCCGCACTAGGTTCCGCGAAACTTTTCGCGAGGAGACCATAATGGCCGAGATCAAGGATCCCGAGAACACCATCATCATCGAACTGAAGGACGGCCCCGTCGTGATCGAGCTTCTGCCCGATGTGGCTCCCAAACACAGCGAGCGGATGAAGGAGCTGGCGCGCGCGGGCAAGTACGACAACGTCGCCTTCCATCGCGTGATCGACGGCTTCATGGCCCAAACGGGCGACGTGGAGCACGCGAACATGGAGCAGGGCTGGAATCCGCGCCGCGCGGGAACCGGTGGTTCGGACCTGCCGGACCTGCCCGCCGAATTCTCCGGCGTCCCGCATGACCGCGGAACGCTGGGTGCGGCGCGGTCGCAGAACCCGAACTCGGCCAACAGCCAGTTCTTCATCAACTTCAAGGACAACCACTTCCTGAACCGCCAGTATACGGTTTACGGTCGTGTGATTGCGGGAATGGAACATGTCGACAAGATCCAGCGCGGCGAGCCGCCGATGAACCCCGACCGCATGATCTCGGTCAAGGTGGCTGCCGATGCGTGATCCGCGGCTTATTGCGGGTGGTCTTTTCGCAGCGGGCTTCCTCGCGCTTGGAACCATGGTTGCGGTCGCCCAGTCTGGGACCGAAGCCGACACGACCGACGGCCCCGGCCCCAACCTCGTGATCGAGGTCACTGGCCAAGCGACCGGTCGTGTCGTCATCGACCTGCTTCCCGAGGTGGCGCCGCTGCACGTCAAGCAGATCACGGCGATCGCCGAAGCCGGCGGCTATGACGGCGTTGTCTTTCACCGCGTGATCGACGGTTTCATGGCGCAGACCGGCGACGTGCAGTTCGGCAAGTCGGGTGGAGATCTCTCCATGGCCGGCATGGGCGGGTCAGAGCTTCCCGACATTCCCGCAGAGTTCTCTGCCGAACCGTTCCTGCGGGGCACCGTCGGCATGGCGCGCTCGCAAAATCCCGACAGCGCGAATTCACAGTTCTTCATCATGTTCGCCCCGGGCGAGTTCCTGAACGGCCAATACACGGTCGTGGGCCATGTGATCGAAGGGATGGATGTCGTCGATCAGATCAAGCGCGGCGAAGGTCAGAGCGGGGCGGTTTCCGATCCCGACGTCATGGTCGACGTGACCGTCGCGAACTGATCCTTCCCTCAGCCGAATTGTGACGCACAGGCTCCGCCCCGGTGAATCCAGGGCGGAGTTTTCATTTCGAGCCTAGCCCCGATGCAACAGTTGTGCGACGCACCAGACCAGCCCTATCAGGATCGGCTGATGGACAAGATAGATCATCAGGCTATGCCGGCCCGCCCAGGCCACCGGGCGCAGGGCCCGCATGCCACCCGCTGACAACGGCAACCGTTTCAGAACGCCGGTTTGTCCCAGGGCCATGCCCGCCAGAAATGGTGCGAACCAGGGCAGCACAGGCTCAAAATCCGCGGCCGCCCGCCAGACCGTGGAAAGGCCTGTCCACCAGAGCCAGGGACTGTTGAAGGCTTCATCGCGCAAAGCCGCTGGGGCGAACAGGACCAGACCCGAGGCAATGGCGGTCCACAGGGCGGGAACCCGAAGAAAGATCAGGCCCAGGATGCTGGCTGCAGCGACCGAGTGAAGGATGCCGAAGTAGACGAACTTTCCCGGCATGGCCAACCATGTTGCCGCCGATACCAGCATCGCCGCCGCGATTAGAACCGCAAGGCGCCGAAGAAAGGCCCGCGGGCGAAATGACCGCCCATGGGCAAGCCACATGCTGACGCCTGCAAGAAACAGGAAGGCCCCCGCGACCGCGCGGGCAAGGACCCACCAGAAGCCGCTGAACGGCACCGCCGCGTCAATGAACCCAAAGATCGCAAGGTCGTAGGTCAGGTGAAAGGCCACCATCCCGACCAGCGCACCGCCGCGCGCCAGGTCGACCGCGACGATGCGTTGCGCGGTGGCCACGACGCCGCCCGCCGACTAGCCCAGCACCACAAGCGCGTGACGCTTCTTGCCTGCCGTCAGCTTCAGGGGCTCAACCAGGTGGCTTGCGCCGAACATCTGGCCGGCGTCCGTCGCCAGGTCGTCATTCACTCGTGCGCCGCCCTCGGCGATCAGGCGCTTCGCGTCCTTGCCCGATTTCGCCAGGCCCGAGCGCACGATCAGCTGCGCCAGGCTGATGCCGTCGCCCAGTTCTTCCGGCGTCAGCTTCAGCGTCGGCAGATCCTCACCCACGCCGCCCTTTTCAAAGACCTCGCGCGCTGTCGCCTCGGCCGCGGCCGCCGCCTCTGCGCCGTGGGCCAGGGTCGTCACCTCATTCGCAAGGATCACCTTCGCCTGGTTGATCTCGGCCCCCTCGAGCGAACCCAGCCGCTCGCATTCGTCAAGCGGAAGCTCGGTGTAGAGCTTCAGGAAACGCCCGACGTCGGCATCCGTGGTGTTGCGCCAGAACTGCCAGAACTCGTACGGGCTCAGCATTTCCGCGTTCAGCCAGATCGCGCCGGAGGCCGACTTGCCCATTTTCTTGCCGTCCGAGGTGGTCAGCAGCGGCGAAGTAAGGCCATAGATCTCCCTGTCCAGAACCCGGCGTGTCAGGTCGATCCCGTTGACGATGTTGCCCCACTGGTCCGAGCCGCCCATCTGCAAAAGGCAGCCGTAGCGGCGGTTCAGCTCAAGGAAGTCGTAGGCCTGGAGGATCATGTAGTTGAATTCGAGGAACGACAGCGACTGTTCGCGGTCCAGCCGCGATTTCACGCTTTCGAACGACAGCATCCGGTTGACGCTGAAATGCCGGCCGATGTCGCGCAGGAAATCAAGGTAGTTAAGCTCGTCCAGCCACTCGGCGTTGTTCAGCATCAGGGCGTCGGTCGGCGCGCTGCCGAACGCGACGTAGGCGGAAAAGACGCGCTTGATGCCTGCGATGTTGTCGTCGATCTGCGCCGGTGTCAGAAGCGGCCGCTCCTCGGCGCGGAACGAAGGATCGCCGACCTTGGTCGTGCCGCCACCCATGAGGACCAGGGGCTTGTGCCCGGTCTTCTGAAGCCAGCGCAGCATCATGATCTGGATCAGGGATCCCACATGCAGCGATTTCGCGGTCGCGTCGAAGCCGATGTAGGCGGGAACCACCCCCTTTGCCAAAGCCTCGTCCAGGCCCTGATAATCGGTGCAGTCGGCCAGAAAGCCGCGCTCGATCATCACGCGCATGAAATCGGATTTCGGATGGTAGGTCATCGCCGCTTGTCCCATAGATTGCGCCTTGCGTATATCTGTGGGGGCGGGCGAGGAAAAGGGCATGATGAAATCCGGTTCCATCTGGGCGCTTGGCGCCATGTCAGGAACCTCGCTCGACGGGGTCGATGCGGCGTTGGTGCTGACCGACGGCCACCGGATCGAGGCCTTCGGCGACACGGCCTATCGCCCGTACTCCGAGGATGAAAGCATCGTGATCCGCGCGGCCTTCGGGCAATGGCCGGGCGGGCCGGGCGTGTCGGCCGCCGCGCGCGTGATCGAGGCCGCCCACGCCGAGGTCATGGCCTCCCTGGCCGCCGACGCGGAGCTTGTAGGATTTCACGGCCAGACCCTGGCCCACGATCCAGGCGGGCGGCGCACCCATCAGGCCGGTGACGGGGCGCGGCTGGCGGAGCTTCTGAACAGGCCCGTGGCCTGGGATTTCCGTTCCGCGGATATGCATCTGGGCGGGCAGGGGGCGCCGCTTGCCCCCTTCTTCCACTTCGCCTGCGCGCGCTGGATGAATGCCCGCGCGCCCCTTGTCTTCCTGAACCTCGGCGGTGTCGGGAACCTGACATGGGTCGATCCCACCCAACCCGCGCCCGAGGTGCCCGGGGCTTGCCTCGCGTTCGACACGGGCCCGGCGAACGCACCCGTGAATGATCTCATGGTGATGCGCCTGGGTCTTTCATATGACAGCGCCGGTCGGATCGCCGCCGACGGCAAGGTCGACCGGGGTGTTATCGCGCGCTTCCTGGATCATCCGTATTTCCTGAAGATGCCGCCGAAGTCGCTGGATCGGAACGACTTCCACGGGCTTCTGGACATGGTTGCCGATCTGTCGGACGCCGATGCAGCCGCCACGCTGACTTGTGCCGCTGCCGTGGCTGTGGGACTGGCCGCCGATCATTTCCCCCTGCCGCCCGAGCGCATTCTTGTCACCGGCGGCGGGCGCCACAACGTGACGCTGATGGCGATGCTGGACGATGAACTCGACGCGCCCGTTTCGCCCGTCGAGGAGGTGGGGCTGGATGGCGACATGCTTGAGGCGCAGGCCTTCGCCTATCTTGCCGTTCGTGTGGCGCGTGGAATGCCGACATCCTGTCCCACGACCACGGGCGTCGGGGCGGCAGTGGGCGGCGGGTTGATCAACTATCCGCCCGCAATCGAGATATAGACGGCTTTAAACCGCGACGCGCCGGCGGCCGCGCACCATCGCCGTGGTGTAGATCGCCAGCGCAGCCCAGATCAGGGGGAACGCGATCTTGCGAGTCGTATCGAATTCCTCGCCGAAGACGAAGACCGCGGTCAGGAAGATCATGGTTGGCGCGATGTACTGCATGATCGCGATGGTCGACAGCGTCAGCCGTTTTGCGCCGTTTGCGTAAAGCACCAGCGGAACCGCTGTGACGACGCCGCAACCTGCAAGCATCCAGCTATCGAAGGTCGAACCTGCAAGCAGATGGCCCTGCCCGCTACCGGCAAGCCACACCACATAGGCCAGCGCCGGGGGCGTCAGCAGCAGCACCTCCAGCATGAAGCCCTGATTTGGTCCGATCGGCAGCCACTTCTTGAAAAAGGCGTAGCAACCCCAGGTCAAGGTCAGCGCCAGCGCGGCCATCGGCAGGCGCCCCGCCTCGATCGTCAGGATCGCCACGGCAAGCGCGGCCAGCGCGATTGCCAGCCACTGCAGCCTGGACAGCCGTTCGCCCAACAGCGCCGCGCCGAGAAAGACCGAGAACAGCGGGTTGATGTAATAGCCAAGCGCCGCGTCCAGCGCATGGCCCGACCCGATCGCCCAGACATAGATCCCCCAGTTGAGCGAAATCAGCGCCGCCGTAACGGCCGCCATGCCCAGCATTCGTGGCGTGCGCAACGCACGCATCAGATCCGCGGTGCGGCCCGTCGCGATCAGGATCGCGCCGGCCACCGGAACCGACCACAGGACGCGGTGAGCGATCACCTCTTGCGGCGGGATATGCGCCAGCGCCTTCATGTAAAGCGGCAGGAATCCCCAAAGCACGTAGGCCGCAAGCGCGAACAGGAAGCCCGGCAAGGTGTCGCCAGTCTGAATTCCCGGTGTCCGTACCTCTGCCATCGCGACCCCCCTGGCTCGCGGCCTGACTAGCGGAACGCTCCGTTGCCCGCCACCGTCACTTTGTCACCGACACATTCAGCGCAGCCGCCGCGCCAGGTAGTCGCGCGTGAAGGTGGTGTATCCCCTGGCCGTCACCTTCAGGTTCTGCCGCATCAGCTGGTGCAGGTCAGGCAGGCGGTGGAAGGGCACCGCGGGAAAGACGTGATGTTCCACGTGGTAGGGCATGTTCCAGGCCAGAAACCGGATAAGGGCGTTGGTGAACGTGGTGCGGGTATTCTCGAACATGTTGGCCACAAAGGCGCAATCGCCATGTTCGGCCAGCAGGTAAAGCCTAAGGAAAGGCTGCCCGATCACGATGGGCAGCAGCCATACCCAAAGCAGAAGCGGCGACCACCAGAGCGACATGGCCGCAAGCGCGTAGAGACCAAGCATGATACGCGCTTCGCGGTTCATCCGGGGCAGGGCGCGCTCGGGCAGGTAGGCCGCCCGCTCCCGGTCCGTCGTCAGGCGCAGGATCAGCGCCAGATTGGCGCGCCACAGCGGCAGACCGGAGACATGCAGGATCCATTGGCCGGGCGTCCTGGGCTTGGTGCCCTCAAGCTCCGGATCCTGTCCCGGAATGTTTGTGAAACGATGATGGGCCAGGTGAAAGTAGCGAAACCACTCGAACGGCAGGAAGATCAGCAGCCCACTGACCCGCCCGACCCAATCCGACAGCGCCGGTGAACGGAAGGGCGTCCGGTGCGTGCATTCGTGCTCCAGCGTGAAAAGAAAGACGATCAGGATGCCCTGAACCGGCAGAAGCAGCGGCCAGAGCGGAATCTGGAGCGCGATCAGCGTTCCAAAAAGCGCAATCAGCCCGCCGTGCAGGGCCAGATGGATGAGCCCCGCCCAGTCACTGGTTCGCGTCAGATCGGCCTTGTGGTCGGGGGACAGGCCGGAAAGAAAGTCTCGGTGATCCGCCATTTCGCGCCTTATGCGTCGTTTTCCGTTCAGGCCCGCGAAATGGTCAGCCGCGGGAGATGTCGAAATCGGGTGCCGCAAGCTCGAAACCCTCGAAACGGAAGCCCGGCGAAACGGTGCAGCCCACCAGCGTCCAGTCGCCGGTCGTCCGCGCGGATTGCCAGTGTTCAGCGGGGACCACGATCTGGGGCCTTTCCCCCTCCAAGATATGCTTTCCAAGCACACTGTCCGTGGCGGGCCCTTTTTCCGTTTCTGATGTGGAAACTATCGCAGGGGAGCCTGCGTAATGGTGCCAAATCTCATCGGCATCGACGCGGTGCCAGTGGCTCCGCTCGCCCGCGGGCAGTAGGAAGTAGATGCAGGTGCCCGACGGGCGGCCCTCTCCAGGCGCAACCCATGTTTCGCGGTACCAGCCCCCTTCAGGGTGCGGCCGCAGGTCCAGCGTCTGAATGATATCATCGGCAGTCATGGATTGGACCATGACGCCAGTCCGGACCGCCCGCAAGCCCGTTGCTTGCCGATGCTTCGGGCAGCTAGTCTGGAGTGGAGTGACCTGGCGGGGAGACGGACATGGCGGGAGTGCGGGGCAGGGTGGCGCTTGTGACCGGGGCGGGCAGCGGCAGCGGCATCGGTTTTGCCTGCGCCAAGGTGCTGAAGGCGCAGGGGGCGAAGGTCGCGATCACCTCGACCACCGACCGCATCCACGACCGGCACGCAGAGCTTGGGGCCGACGGTACCTTCGCCACGACCGCCGACCTGACGCGTCAGGCAGACGTGGACCGGCTTGTTGCCCAGACCGAGGCCGCGCTTGGGCCGATCGAGATCCTTGTGAACAACGCAGGCATGGTGCAGACGGGGCACGATACCGAGTCCCTTGGTCTGGCGGACACGCCCGACGCCGACTGGGCCTGCGGCATCGACATCAACCTGACCTCGGTCTTTCGCATGACGCGGGCGGTGCTGCCGGGCATGACGGCGCGCGGCTACGGACGCATCGTCCAGATGTCCTCGGTCACGGGGCCGGTGGTCGGCATTCCCACATCGTCGATCTACGCCACGGCCAAGGCCGGCATCCTGGGCATGACGCGCGCCCTGGCGATCGACGTAGGTCCAAAGGGGGTGACCGTGAACTGCGTCGGCCCGGGATGGATTCAGACCGGATCGTCCAGCGAGGCCGAGATCACGGCTGGCCGCTACACGCCGCTGGGTCGTCCCGGCCGCCCCGAAGAAGTGGCCCACGCCGTCCTGTTCCTCGCCGCAGAGGAGGCAAGCTACATGACCGGTCAGCTGATCGTCGTGGATGGCGGCAACACGATCCAGGAATACAAGGTCGCGCTGTAAGGGCGTGGCGCTAAAGAACGCCAAGGCGCACCGCCAGCGCCAGTTGGGTGGCCGCAAAGGCCGCGAAAACGGCAGCCTGAACCGGGCCGTAGACCAGGGCCGTGGCCGTGGCGCCAACGGCGATGGCCCCGATCTTGAACAGAATCAATCCGCTGTCGCCAAGCCTTCGTGCCGACTTGGGTGCCGCAAACAGCCCCCAAAGCGCAACCACGAGCGTCGTTGCGATCAGGGCGAGCGGCCAGCGTAACAGCGCGGCGTCGCTGGCCGCGTAGCCGGCCCGTGCCACAGCCCAGACCAGCCACGCCTCGATCAGCAAAGCCAAAGCGTTGTTGAGCGCAAGGCCCATGCCTGCATGCCTTATCCGCGCAGGATCGACCGGCCCGCGTATTCTGCGGTTTCGCCCAGCATCTCCTCGATCCGGATCAGCTGGTTGTATTTCGCAAGCCGGTCCGAGCGCGCAAGCGATCCGGTCTTGATCTGGCCGCAGTTGGTGGCGACCGCGAGGTCGGCGATGGTTGCGTCCTCGGTCTCGCCCGAACGGTGGGACATGACGTTGGTGTAGCGCGCACGGTGGGCCATATCGACGGCCTGAAGCGTTTCGGTCAACGTGCCGATCTGGTTGACCTTGACCAGCATGGAGTTCGCCACGCCCTGCTTGATCCCCTGCGACAGGCGTGCGGGGTTCGTCACGAACAGGTCGTCGCCTACCAGTTGGCATTTGCTGCCCAGAACGTCGGTCAGGTGTTTCCAGCCGGCCCAGTCATCCTCGGCACAGCCGTCCTCGATCGAGATGATCGGATAATCGGCGACCAGCGCTGCCAGGTAGTCGACGTTTTCCTCGGGTGACAGGGTCTTGCCTTCGCCGGACAGGACATACTTGCCGTCCTTGAAATACTCGGTCGAGGCACAATCCAGCGCAAGGTAGATGTCGTCGCCAGGTTTGTAGCCCGCCTTCTCGATCGCCTTCAGGATGAAGTCCAGCGCCGCGCGGGTGGACGACAGGTTGGGGGCAAAACCACCCTCGTCTCCGACGCCCGTGGCCAGGCCCGCCGCCGAAAGTTCCTTCTTCAGCGTATGGAAGACCTCGGATCCCATGCGCACCGCGTCGCCGATGTTCGCGGCGGCGACGGGCATGATCATGAATTCCTGGATGTCGATCGGGTTGTCGGCGTGTTCGCCGCCGTTGATGATGTTCATCATCGGCACCGGCAGGACGCGGGCGTTTGTGCCGCCCACGTAGCGATAAAGCGGCTGACTGGTGAAATCGGCCGCGGCCTTGGCGACAGCGAGCGACACGCCAAGGATTGCGTTCGCGCCCAGACGGGCCTTGTTCGGCGTGCCGTCAATTTCGATCATCAGGCGGTCGATTTCGACCTGTTCGGTCGCGTCCGCGCCCAGCAGGTTTTCCGCGATCTCGCCATTCACGGCCGCGACCGCCTCAAGCACGCCTTTGCCCAGATAGCGTGTCTTGTCGCCATCGCGCTTTTCAACCGCTTCGTGCGCACCCGTGGACGCCCCCGAGGGAACCGCGGCGCGGCCCAGTGTTCCGTCCTCAAGCGTCACGTCGACCTCGACGGTCGGATTGCCGCGGCTGTCGAGGATTTCGCGGGCGTGGATGTCGATGATCGTGCTCATGAGGCTCTCCCTGGCGCCGGAAATGACTGTTGCGGCGGTGTTTACGCGCTTGCCCGCGCGAGGGAAAGAGGAATCAGGCAACCTGAAGCGTTAGCGCTAACCGTCGTTCGCGAACATAGGTGTAGAATGCGGCGCCAACGATCACCGCGGCGCCGGCCAGCGTCATCGCGTCCGGGTGCTCGGCAAAGACGACGACACCGATCCCAAGCGACAGCACAAGCCGGGCATAGCGGAAGGGCATCAGCGCGGACGCCTCTGCCAGCCGCATCGCGGCGACGATGGCATAGTAGCCGGTAGTGGAGGCGGCGATCATCAAGGCGATCATCCACAACTCGTTGCTGCCCGGCATGATGGGGCGTTCCCCAAGTGCGATCAGGACCGCGCCGGCCACTGCCGCGGCCAGGAAGCCGTAGAAGGATACTGCGACCGACGGGACGTGCGGGGGTATGCGCCGCGTGACCAGGTCGCGCATGGCGATGACGATGACCGTGATGACGACAAGAAGCGCCTCGATCCGGAAACCTTCGGTTCCGGGGCGTATGATCATCAGGACGCCCGCGAACCCCAGGAGGACGGCGATCCAGCGCCGCCATCCGACGCGCTCTCCCATGAAGATCGCGGCGCCGGCCGTCACGGCAAGGGGTGTGGCCTGGAACACTGCGGCGACCGTCGACAAGGGCAGGAGCGACAGGGCAGTGACGAAGGTCAGCGCGCCGAAACCTTCGCCGACGGTTCGCAGAAGAACGACTGGCACAAGCCCCGCGCGGACCGTCGCGGCCCTGCCACCATCCCCCGCCGCGATGAAGAAGACAAGCGCGCCGGCAACCCCGACGATCACCAGGATCTGACCGATGGGCAGGGTTTGCGACAGCAGTTTTATCAGCGCGTCCTCGATGGAAAAGACAACCATCGCGTAGAGGATAAGAGCGATGCCGCGGAGGTTGGACATCCCACTCAGCCCTTTTTCCGGGGCTTTACAGGAACGCCGAAAAGCTCCATCCGGTGGCCCTTGAGCTTGTATCCCAAGCGCGCGGCGATCTTTTCCTGAAGCGCCTCGATCTCCGGGTCGCAGAACTCGATCACCTCGCCCGTGTTCAGGTCGATCAGGTGGTCGTGATGCGCCCGCTCGGCATCCTCGTAGCGCGCGCGGCCATCGCCGAACTCATGCTTTTCAAGGATCCCCGCCTCTTCGAAAAGCCGCACGGTCCGGTAGACCGTGGCCAGCGAAATCTTGGGGTCGACGACACAGGCGCGGGCATAAAGCTCTTCGACATCGGGATGGTCGTCCGACTCCTCCAGCACGCGCGCGATCACCCGACGCTGTTCGGTCAGTCTGAGGCCCTTGGCCTCGCAGCGCGCGATGATGCTTTTCGCCATGCGTCCGGTTCCCCGAGTCCGATGCCGGGTTTAAGCCCATAGCGACCAAGGTTAAAGCGCGTTTTTCCCGTTCCGGGAGCCCCGGTTTCGGGCCGCCGGCCCTTGACATCGGGGCGTCAAGCGCTTCCGGTCGCGCAGGCGGTCGAGGGGGGAACATGGAGCGCAGCAACGGCATCGACGCTTTCGGGGCAGTCGCGCTTGGCGGATTTGCCCTGTTCCTGGCGTTCAACCAGATCATCATCAAGATGGTCAACGCGGGGCTTCAGCCGGTGTTCTTCGCGGGGTTGCGATCGCTGATCGCCGTGGTGGCGCTTTGGGGCTGGATGCGCTGGCGTGGACGCCCGGCGCGGCTTTCGCGCGACATGGCGGGGCCCGGGGTCGCGGTGGGGCTCGTCTTCGGGTTCGAATTCCTGTTCATGTTCCTTGCGCTTGACCTTACCACGGTGACGCGAACGGCCGTCCTTCTGTATTCGATGCCGGTCTGGATGGCGCTGGCCGCGCATTTCCTGCTGCCAGGCGAACGGTTGAACGGGATGCGCATCGTCGGTCTTGCCGCGGCCTTTTCCGGCGTTGCTCTTGCGCTCAGCGATCGCGTCCCCGGCGGACAGTCAAGCTTGGCCGGTGACCTTTGCGCGGTCGTCGCGGCGATGTGCTGGGCCGCGATCGCGATCCTGGCGCGCGCCACGCGATTGGCGCGGCTGCGCCCGGACATGCAGTTGTTCTGGCAGGTGCTTGTGTCGGTGCCTCTGTTGCTTTTGGCCGCGCCGTTCTTCGGCCCCTTCATCCGGGATCTTCAACCCATTCACCTGGCGGGGCTGCTCTATCAGGGCGTGGTCGTCGTAGCGGCGGGCTTCGCCTTCTGGCTTTGGCTTCTGTCCGTCTATCCGGCCTCGGGCGTGGCAAGCTTTGCTTTCCTGACCCCGGTCTTCGGCGTCGCGCTTGGCTGGCTGCTTTTGGACGAACCCGTCGGGCCGCGGCTGTTCGCGGCGCTGATCCTGGTCGCCGTGGGGATCGTCCTGATCAACCGTCCAAGGAAAGCGTGACGTCGGCCCAGACCGGCAGGTGATCCGAGGCGATCCGAGCGAGCGTCGAGGCATGAACGCCCGCTTGTTTCAGATGCCAGCCCTCCGACAGCCCGATCCGGTCAAGTCGTCCGATCGGCCGCGCCGCGGGAAAGGACCGGCCGGGTGCGTGAACGCGGAAGTCATCGGTCAAGGGGGTCATGCCGTAGCGCGACGACCATTCGTTGAAATCGCCCAGGATTGCCGTCGGCATGACCGCGCGGGCCGATACAGCGGCCCGGATCGCCGCCATCTGCATCAGCCTGTAGCGGCGCAGAAGCCCCAGATGGGCGCCGATGATGCGAAAGCGCAGGCCGTCGCAGGCCAGTTCGGCCATCAGTGCGCCACGCGGCTCAAGCCCAGGCAAGAGGATGCGGCGGATTTCCGTGACCTCGATGCCCTGCCTCAGCAGGATCGCCTGCCCATGCCAGCCCAGGCTTGGACTTTCCGGGGCGAAATCGGGAACATGGTAGCCGGTCTCATGCTCGACCAGGGGCAGGGGCAGGGCCGCCGGGCGGCTGCCCAGTCGTAGGTCGACCTCCTGAAGCGCGACGATGTCGGCGTCGACCTCGTTGATGACATCGATGATCCGATGCGGCTTGCGGCGGCGGTCCAGACCCACGCACTTGTGGACGTTGTAAGAGGCGAGACGCAGTTTCATGGTCCCGGTGTAGCGCCCCCGGCGCGGGACTTGAAGCCGTACAAGGTCGCACCTTTCTTTCTTTGATGTTGTACCGTCGCATCCTGCGTCAGCCGATACTGGTCCAGATGATCTGGGCGGTGCTGGTCGTAGCGTTCGTCCTGGCGCTGTTCCAGGGCCGCTGGTCGCTTGCCTTCGTGTCCGCCGCGACCTTTGGCCTGTCGATCCTTCCCGTCGTCGCTTCGCGCCGGTTCGGGATACGCCTGCCGGTCCGTTTCTTCGCCTGGATCGTGCTTTTCATCTTCGGCACGATCTTCCTGGGCGAGGCGTTTGATTTCTACCATCGCTACTGGTGGTGGGACGTGATCCTGCACGGCGGCTCGGCAGTGGGCTTCGGGCTGGCCGGGTTCCTGTTCGTCTTCATGCTTTTCAAGGGCGACCGCTATGCCGCGCCGGCCTGGGCCGTCGCCTTCATCAGCTTCTGCTTTGCCCTGTCCATTGGCACGCTGTGGGAAATCTTCGAGTTCGCGATGGACCAACTCTTCGGTTTCAACATGCAAAAGTCTGGCCTGCTCGACACCATGGGGGATCTGATCGTGGACACGATCGGGGCCAGCATCGGCGCGATCGCGGGCCTCGCCTACCTGAAAGGGCAAGAGCTTGGCGGACTGACCGCGGCGCTTAGGGAATTCATTGCCGCCAACCGCCGCCTGTTTCGCAAGCGGCGGTAGGACGGATCAGGTTCCGCAGAACGTGCGGCGGACCTCTTCTTCGGGCAGGGGCGCAAGCGCATAGGCCGCGTCTTCTTCCCGGTCCTCGAAGGGGCGCGCAAGCACGGCGTTCAGCCGGTGGAACGGGGCATGGTCGCCCGACGTTGCGGCACGGATCGCTTCCTCAACACGGTGGTTGCGGGGAATGTAGGCGGGGTTCGCGGCCTGCATGACCGCTTGGGGATCGTGCTCATCGGCGATGCGCGTGCGCCAGACCTGTTCCCATTCCGCGAAAAGCGTGGTGTCGGCGAACTCGGCCACGGCCAGGCCAGTGCCCAGTCCGCGGAAAACCCTTGTGAAGTCGGCGCCCTGTTCCGCCATGATATCAAGTAGCCCCGCAATCAGGGCATAGTCACCATCCGCCGCGGTGGTGATCCCGATCTTCGCGCGGAACAGGCGGAGCCATTCGTCTTCGTAGATCGCGGGAAAGCGGTTGATGCTGTCGCTCGCGGCCTCGACCGCGGTGGCTTCTTCGCCCATCAATGGCAGCAGGCAGGATGCGAACTGCGCCAGGTTCCAGACCGCGATCCGCGGCTGGTTGCCATAGGCGTAGCGTCCGAACTGATCGATCGACGAAAAGACCTTGCGCGGGTGGTAGGCATCCATGAAGGCACAGGGGCCGTAGTCGATGGTCTCTCCGGATACGGCCATGTTGTCGGTGTTCATCACCCCGTGGATGAACCCCAGGCTCATCCACCGCGCGATCAGCCGCGCCTGACGCGCGGTCACTTCATCCAGCAGCCCAAGCGGCCCCTCCACATCCGGATAATGGCGCTGGATGACGTGGCGGGTCAGGATGTCCAAAGCCTCGGCGTCTTCGCGCGCCGCGAAATACTGAAACGTGCCGACCCGGATATGGCTGGCGGCCACACGCGTCAGAACCGCCCCGGGAAGGGCGGAGTCGCGCAAGACCGGCTCGCCCGTCGTCACCGCGGCCAGGGCCCGCGTGGTCGGCACGCCGAGCGCGGCCATGGCCTCGGACAGGATGTATTCCCGGATCACCGGGCCGATCCAGGCACGCCCGTCTCCGCTGCGCGAAAACGGCGTCCGTCCCGCGCCTTTCAGCTGAATGTCGAAGCGGCGCCCGTCCGGCGCCACAACCTCGCCCAGAAGGATCGCGCGCCCGTCGCCAAGCTGCGGCACCCATCCGCCGAACTGGTGTCCGGCGTAGGCCTGCGCCAGCGGTTGCGCGCCCCCAGGCACGGTGTTGCCGGCAAGGGCCGCGATCGCCTCGGGGGTGCGCAGCGCGTCTGGATCCAGCCCCAGGTCGCGCGCCAGCGCATCGTTGACCGCGATCAGGCCAGGATCGGCCACGGGAACGGGGTTCTGCCGCACATGGAAGCGGTCCGGCAGCCGCGCATAGGAATTGTCGAAGGGCAGGGCTAAGGTCATGTTCATAATCTAGAGCTGTCTGGTCATGAGAAAATAGCGATCCCGCGCCTGAAAGCCCTCACGCTCGTAAAATCTCTGTGCGTCACGGTTGTCTCGCGCCACTTCCAGGTGCAGGGCGACAACGCCGCGCACCTTCAGTTCCGCGCTCAGGTGGGCAAGCGCCGCGCGGCCAACACCCTGCCCGCGCGCCTCTGGCAGAACGAAAAGTTCGTCGACGAACGCATCTGGCCCGCCAAGTTCGATCGACCAGCCAAGCCCCATCGCGATGTAGCCCACCGGCGCCGCGCGCGGTCCGATCAGCCACACCGCACCAAGTTTCGTGCCGTCCAGAAGCGGAACCAGCGCCGCACGGCGAAACGCCTCTGACGTCTCGATCCCCTCGAAGTCTTGATAGGCCGCGACCAGAGGCAAAAGCCGATCCAGATCCTCTGGCGCGGCGAGCGTCAGCAAAACGGTCAAAGCCGCGCCAACCGTTCGGTCAGGATTTCAAAAAACCCGTCCCGGTCGATGCCGCCCAGGAACATCGCGTTGGGTTCCCGTCCCGTCACGCGCCACCAGTCCGCCACCGTCATGCCCACGGTGAATTCACCCTTGGTCTCGATCATCACGTTGACGTGGCGGCCCGTGAACAGTTCGGGCTTGAGCAGATAGCCGATGACACAGGCGTCATGCAGCGGCGCGCCCTGGCTGCCGTACTTCGCCATGTCGAAGCGTTCGAAGAAATCGGTCAGACCCGCCACGGCATTGCCGACGCTCGTGCCCATCGCGCGCAGCCGTTCGACCCACGCCCGCGATGTCAGCGCCTTGTGCGTGACGTCCAGCGGAACAACCACGATCGGTACGCCTGCCGAAAACACGATGTCCGCGGCCTCCGGATCGACATAGATGTTGAATTCGGCAGCGGGCGTGACGTTGCCCACCTCGAAATAGGCCCCGCCCATCAGGACGATCTCTGCCACGCGGTTCACAATGTCGGGGGCGCGTTCAAAAGCCGTCGCTATGTTTGTCAGGGGGCCCAGCGGGCAGAGCGTCACCGTTCCCGGCGCTTCGCGCCGCAACGTGTCGATCAGGAAGTCGACGGCATGGTCGGGCTGCAGGGGCATTCCCGGCTCGAAAAGCTCGATCCCGTCAAGGCCGGACTTGCCGTGCACATATTCGGCCGTGACAAGCTTTCGCACCATGGGCCGGTCGCAGCCCGCGTAGACACGCACCTCAGGTCTGCCCGCGATCTCGCACACGATGCGGGCGTTTCGCGCCGTAAGGTCCAGCGGAACATTGCCCGCGACTGCCGTTATGCCCAGAACATCAAGCTCTGGCGAGGCCAGCGCCAGCAGGATCGCAACCGCGTCGTCCTGCCCAGGATCGGTGTCGATGATGATCTTGCGCGCCATGTCCAGCCCTCCGAGGCGCCGAATTTGGCCCGGTGGCGCCGGCTTGTCCAGCGCCAAAGGAAAGACCCCGGCAGGTTCTGCCGGGGCCTCATCTTGACAGCCGGGAAGGGAGACTCAGCCGTCGAAGTTCACTTCTTCCATGATCCGAAGCGCTGCCGGCCTAAGCTTGGCAAGTTCTGCCAGGTTCACGCTGTCTGGCGTGAAGTCGCCCCAGCTCTGGACCAGTTCCGACTTTGCGACACCCGGCTTGACCGGGAATTCGTGGTTGAGTTCGGCGTAGATCGCTTGGGCTTCGTCGGACGCAAGGAATTCCATCAGCTTCAGCGCGTCGTCGCGGTTCGGCGCGGCCTTGGTCATCGCCACGCCGGAAACGTTCACGTGGGTGCCGCCGTCCTTGAAGACCGGGTAGACGATACGAACGCTGTCGGCCCATTCCTTCTGTTCGGGATCGGCCAGCATCGCACCCATGTAGTAGGTGTTGCCAAGCGAGATATCGCATTCGCCCGCCCAGATCGACTTGACCTGGCTGCGGTCGTTGCCCTCGGGCTTGTGAGCCAGGTTGGCGCGCAGCCCCGTGGCCCATTCCTTCGCGGCCTCTTCGCCGTCATGCGCGATCACGCCGGCCATCAGGCCAAGGTTGTAGTCATGTGTGCCGGGACGGGTACAGATACGGCCCTGCCATTTCGGATCGGCCAGATCTTCGTAGGTCGTGACCTCGCCATCGGCCACCCTGTCCTTCGACGCGTACACGACCCGCGCGCGCGTCGTCAGGCCGAACCACTGGTTGCCGGGATCGCGGAACTCGGCGGGGATGCTGGCGGTCAGCACCTCGGACTCGACGGGCTGCGTCACGCCGGCGTCGACGATCTGTGCGAGCCGCGCGATGTCCACGGTCATCACCAGGTCGGCGGGGCTGCGACTGCCCTCGGACACCAGGCGCTCCACCATGCCCTTGTCGACGAAGGCCACGTTGACGTCGATGCCGGTTTCCTTGGTGAAGGCGTCGAACAGCGGCTGAACAAGCTCGGGCTGGCGATGGGAATAGACGTTCACTTCTTGCGCCAGTGCGGGCAGGGCGATCGCCATGAGCGGCAGCGACAGCATCAGCTGGGTTTTCATATCCTGAGTCCTTTTGTCGGATAGCATGCTGCTCTGTTGTATCATCGTGCGCGCCCCGTCAATACCTGAGTGAAAAAATCGGATAACAATATCGAATACCGATCACGGAGGGCGGCGGCCGGATATCCCGCGACATGCGCGCGCAGCCCATTGGCCCTGCCGCGCCGACACATTATGCTGCGTCTCCATGATAGCAGAGCTTGGCCACTTCACCCTCATCCTGGCCTTGGGCGTCGCCCTTGTGCAGGCCGTCATTCCACTGATCGGCGCCTGGAAGGGCTGGCCGGGCTGGATCGCCGTAGCGGTGCCGGCGGCCAAGATGCAGGTTGTCCTGATCGCGGCAGCCTTCGCGGCATTGACGTTCGGCTTCGTCACCTCGGACTTCTCCCTGCGCGTGGTCGTCGAAAACTCCCACACGCTGAAACCCATGCTCTACAAGGTCGCGGGCGTTTGGGGGAACCACGAAGGATCGATGCTGCTCTGGGTGCTGATCCTGGCCCTGTTCGGCGCAGCGGCAGCCGTTTTCGGCGACGGCTTGCCACCCAGGCTTCTGGCGCGGGTTCTGTCGGTCCAGGCGATGATCGGCGTGGCCTTCCTGGCCTTCATCGTGCTGACGTCGAATCCATTCGACCGCGTTGCCTTTCCGCCCTTCGACGGGCGCGATCTGAACCCGCTGCTGCAGGATCCCGGCCTGGCCTTCCACCCGCCGTTTCTCTACCTCGGGTACGTCGGCCTTTCGATGGCGTTTTCCTTTGCGGTCGCAGCGCTGATCGAAGGGCGTGTCGATGCCGCGTGGGCGCGCTGGGTGCGGCCCTGGACGCTTGCCGCCTGGATGTTCCTGACGATCGGCATCGCGCTGGGGTCCTGGTGGGCCTACTACGAACTGGGCTGGGGCGGCTTCTGGTTCTGGGATCCGGTCGAAAATGCCAGCTTCATGCCCTGGCTGCTGGCGGCGGCGCTGCTTCATTCCGCCGTCGTCGTGGAAAAGCGCGAGTCGCTGAAAAGCTGGACCATCCTGCTTGCGATCCTTGCTTTCGGCTTCTCGCTGATCGGCACGTTCATCGTGCGCTCGGGCGTCATTACAAGCGTGCACGCCTTCGCAAACGATCCGGAGCGGGGCGTGTTCATCCTGGCGATCCTTGCGGTCTTCATCGGCGGCGCGCTTACGCTTTATGCGGCGCGCGCAGGATCGCTTGAGGCGCGCGGCGTCTTCGGGCTGGTCAGCCGCGAATCGGCGCTGGTCATCAATAATGTCCTGCTGGCGGTCTCTGCCTTCGTTGTCTTCATCGGCACAGTCTGGCCGCTCTTTGCCGAGATGTTCTTTGATCGCAAGCTGTCTGTCGGGCCGCCCTTCTTCGAAAAGGCGTTCACGCCGTTCATGGTTCTGATTGCGATCCTCCTGCCCATCGGGGCGATGCTGCCGTGGAAGCGGGGATCCCTGGCAAAGACGCTGCGGCCGCTGTCGGGGGCGCTTGTCCTTGCCTTTGCACTTGGCGCATTGGCTTTCGCCCTGCAGACGGGCCGGTCCGCTCTGGCGCCGGTCGGCATCGCGTTGGGCACGTGGCTGGTCGCGGGCGCGGCCTCGGAGCTGTGGCACCGCTCCGGCCGCCGCCTTGCCCGACTCAAGCGGCTGCCGCGCGCCGACTGGGGCAAGGCCGCGTCCCATTCCGGCCTTGGCATCGTCTTCATCGGGGTTTCGACGCTCATGGCGTGGAATGTCGAGGATATCCGCGTTGCCAAGGTGGGCGAAACCTTCTCACTGGGTGACTACGACGTGACCCTTGCCGCCGTGGAAAAGAAGCAGGGCCCAAACTACATGACCACAATGGCGACGATGGAGGTCGACCTTCACGGCGAACATATCGCCACGCTTTATCCGGAAAAGCGGTTCTACCCCGTCGCCAACATGCCGACGACCGAGGCCGCAATCGACAACGGCTTCCTGCGCGACGTCTATCTCGTGATCGGAGATGAGCAGAAGGACGGTGGCTGGGCAGTGCGCACCTACGTCAAACCCTTTGCCAATTGGATCTGGGCCGGGTCGATCCTGATGGCGATCGGCGGCCTGCTCAGCCTGTCCGACCGCCGTTACAGGGTGGCGGCCGGGGCAAGACGCAGCAACGCCGCGGCGTCCCCGGCACCGGCGGAGTAGGTCGCATGAAGCGAATCCTGCTGATCCTTTTCCTTGCCGCGGCGCCGGCGCTTGCCGTGCAGCCGGACGAAATCCTGTCCGACCCCGCGCTCGAGGCGCGCGCGCGCGACATCTCCGCCGTGCTGCGCTGCCCGGTCTGCCAAGGTGAGACGATCGACGACTCCAACGCCCCTGTCGCGCGCGACCTTCGCCTTGTCGTGCGCGAACGGCTGGTTGCGGGCGACAGCGATGACGAGGTTATCGACTATGTCGTCGACCGGTTCGGAGAGTTCGTGCTGTTCGAACCCGAGGCAAGGGGCGCCAACATCATTCTGTGGTTCGCCGGCCCGGCGATGCTGCTGATCGCGATGGGCGGCGCGGCGATATACCTGCGCCGGCGCGGCAGCGCAGCCGAACCCGCGCCAGCCCCACTCAACGACGACGAAGCGCGGCGCCTTCGGGAAATCCTGAAGGAGTGACGCACCGTTCCCCTTCCCCTTCCTGCCGCTGCCGCTAATCTGTCGCCGGCAAGAAGGGGAGAGCCGGCGATGGCCTATCAGACGATCACGACCGAAGCGAACGAGGGACTGACCGTCATCACGCTCAGCCGACCCGATGTGATGAACGCGCTCAATACCCAGATGCGCGCCGAGATCACCGATGCCCTGCGCAGCGCGGCGCAAGCGGCGCGCTGCGTGGTGCTGACAGGGTCGGGGCGTGCCTTCTGCGCGGGACAGGACCTGGGCGACCGGGCGCAGATCGCCGAAATCGATCTGGAGCGCACGCTCAGGGATGAATACGAACCCATGCTGCGTGCGGTCTATGACTGCCCGGTGCCAGTCATCGCCGCCGTAAATGGCGCGGCTGCCGGCGCCGGGGCGAACCTTGCACTTGCAGCCGATGTTGTCATCGCCGCCGAAAGCGCGTTTTTCAGCCAGGCATTCACCCGGATCGGGCTTTTGCCAGACGCGGGCGGCACCTGGTGGCTGCCGCGCCAGATGGGCTTTGCCAAGGCGATGGGGGCGGCGCTGTTCGCCGACCGCATACCCGCCCGCCAGGCGGCGGACTGGGGCATGATCTGGGAATGCGTGCCGGATGCCGACTTCGCCGCGCATTGGCGCGCCAGGGCCGATCATCTGGCCAAGGGACCGACCGTCGCCTACCGCAACGTCAAAACCGCGCTCAGGGGGGCTTGGGACCGCAATCTTGACGGTCAGCTTTCGCTCGAGGCCAAGTTGCAGGGCGAATGCGGCATGACCAACGATTTCAAGGAAGGCGTCATCGCTTTCCTTGAAAAACGCCCCGCGCATTTCGAAGGCCGCTGACCCGCCAAGGGGCGCTTTTCCGCAACCCGGCCATGTCCCCGCTTGACCAAGCCCCTTTCCCGCCCGAAGGTTGAACCAGAGGGCGCATGGCCCCTTGGCACGGGGGGCCGGCGTTGCGCCGCACCCTCTTCAATGTGCCGAACGGGGAGGTTTTCATGCGCTGCATCACGGTTCTCGGCCCATCGCATTCGGGCAAGAGCGAGCTGGTCAAACAGCTCGCCACATTGGACGGCACGCCCGCGCGCGTCGAAACCGCGGGTCACTTGGCGCTGACCCGCTTCGGTTTCATGGGCGAAGACTGGTGCGCGATCGACATGGCGGGCGGCCCCGAATTCGCGCGCATGGCGGGGGCGCCGCTGCTGGCTTCCGACGTTGCGATCCTTTGCGTTGCCGCCGATCCGGATGAGGCGGTTCTAGCCGCCCCCTGGCTTCGGGCCATCGAAGAGGCGGGTGTGCCCTGCATGATATTCATCAACCGGATGGACGCACCCAAGGGGCGCGTGCGCGACATCGTATCGGCGCTTCAGGCCTACACCAATCACGCCATCGTTCTTCGCCAGATACCGATCCGCGAGGGCGGCCAGGTCGTGGGCGCCATCGACCTCATATCGGAACGGGCGTGGCGTTACCGCGAAGGCCAGCCCTCGACACTCGTCGCCATCCCCAAGGCAGAGGTCGACCGCGAACACGAAGCGCGGGCGGAACTCTTGGAGCACATGTCCGATTTCGACGATGCGCTGCTTGAGGAACTGATCGAGGATCACGAACCGGCGACCGGCGCCCTGTTCGCGATCGCCCGCCGCGAAACACAGGACAGCGTCCTGATCCCGACCTTCATGGGTGCCGCAAGTCACATGAACGGTGTCATGCGGCTGATGAAGGCGCTCCGGCACGAAGCGCCTCAGGTCGACGCGCTGAAGGCCCGGCTGGGACAGTCCGACGCGCTTGCTGTCGGCTTCCATGCGCAGAACCGCAAGCACCTGGGCAAATGCGTGTTCCTTCGAGCGCTGGCCGAGGGTGTGGCGGTCGGGGCGCAGCTTGGCGGCGACAACCTTGGCGGGATGACCGAAATGGGCGGCAAGAGCCAAGTCGACAGGCTGCCGCCGGGCGAGATCGCCTTGACCGTCAAGTCCGACCAGCTTGACGCCGGAAAGCTCTTTTCCAGTTCCGCCGTCCATGCCGCGCCGGATTGGGCGCGGGGATGCCCGCCAGCGCTGACGCGCATCGTCAAGCCCGCGAACGAACGTGACGAGGTGCGCCTGTCCACGGCCCTGTCACGTCTGGCCGAGGCCGACCCGACGCTGTCCGTCGGACAGGATGAAGGCACAGGCCACGTCGCTATCCGGCTTCAGGGCCCCATGCACCAGCGTCAGACCCTTGCTGCGCTGGCCGAGGATTTCGGGATCGAGGTCACGATCGACGCGCCCGCGCCACGCTATTGCGAAACGATCTCATCTCGGGTCGAGGAGCACTACCGTCACCGCAAGCAGTCTGGCGGCGCGGGGCAGTTCGCCGATGTCGCATTGACCGTCAGCCCGGTCGGGCGCGGCGAAGGCTTCCGCTTCGACGAGGTCGTAAAGGGCGGCGCGGTGCCGCGCAACTACATCCCTTCGGTCGAGGAGGGGGCACGCGAGGCGCTGACGAAGGGACCGATGGGTTTTCCGGTCATCGACATTTCAGTGACCCTGACCGACGGCAAGTCGCATTCGGTCGACAGTTCCGACTACGCGTTCCGCACGGCCGGGCGAATGGGCGTGCGCGAGGCGCTTCAGAAGGCGGGCCCGGTTCTTCTGCAGCCGATCGAGCGGGTCGATATCCATGTCCCGTCGATCTATTCGGGCGCCATGGTGTCGCTGGTTTCGTCCATGAAGGGGCAGGTGCTGGGCTTCGATGCCGACCCGGCGTTCCGCGGCTGGGATATCTTCCGCGCGCTTATCCCCGCCTCGGCGACCGAGGATCTGGTGATGGCGCTCGGGTCCTCGACGCAGGGGACGGCGTGGCACGAGACCGAATTCGATCACTATGAAGAGATCTATGGCAAGGAGGCCGACAAGATCAGCAAGGAACATGCCGTGGCCTGATGGTCGCGCGCCCCTTGCCGTTGGATCCGCGCAAATGAAAAGGGCCGCCCCGAAGGGCGGCCCGATTTCCATGCGAGGCAAGGATCAGCGCTCTTGCACCTTGCGGTAGTCCCGACGGGTGGGGCCGACGTAAAGCTGGCGCGGACGACCGATCTTCTGCTGCGGATCGCCGATCATTTCCTTCCACTGCGAGATCCAGCCGACAGTGCGCGACAGCGCAAAGATCGGCGTGAACATCGAGGTCGGGAAGCCCATCGCCTCAAGAATGATGCCGGAGTAGAAGTCGACGTTGGGATACAGCTTCTTCTCGACGAAGTAGTCATCCTCAAGCGCGATGCGCTCAAGCTCCTTGGCGACCTGCAGCAGCGGGTTGTCGTTCACGCCAAGAAGGTCCAGCACCTCGTCCGCCGATTCCTTCATGACCTTGGCCCGCGGGTCGAAGTTCTTGTAGACGCGGTGGCCGAAGCCCATCAGGCGGAACGGGTCCGATTTGTCCTTCGCGCGGCGGATCGCGTCGGGAATGTTCTCGACCGAGCCGATTTCGCGCAGCATTTCAAGGCAGGCCTGGTTGGCGCCGCCATGCGCGGGTCCCCACAGGCACGCGATCCCGGCCGCTATGCAGGCGAAGGGATTCGCTCCCGAAGACCCCGCCAGGCGCACGGTCGAGGTCGAGGCGTTCTGTTCGTGGTCCGCGTGCAGCATCATGATGCGGTCCATCGCACGCTCAAGTTCAGGGCGAACGACGTAGTCCTCGCACGGGACGGCGAAGCACATGTGCAGGAAGTTGCCCGCGTAGGAGAGCGAGTTCTTCGGGTACACGAAGGGTTGGCCGATCGAATACTTGTAGGCCCAGGCCGCTATGGTCGGAAGTTTCGCGATCATCCGGATCGCCGCGACCTCGCGCTGCCAGGGATCCGAGATTTCAAGGCTGTCGTGGTAGAACGAGGACAGCGCGCCCACGACGCCGACCATCGTCGCCATCGGATGGGCGTCGCGGCGGAAGCCGCGGAAGAAGTACTGGATCTGCTCGTGCAGCATCGTGTGCCGTGTCACGCGGTTCTCAAAATCCCGCATCTGCGCGGCATTCGGCAGCTCGCCGTAGAGAAGCAGGTAGCAGACCTCAAGATGGTGGGATTTTTCGGCCAACTGTTCGATCGGGTAACCGCGATACAGAAGCTCGCCAAGGTCACCGTCGATATAGGTGATCGAGCTGTCGCACGCCGCGGTCGATGTGAAGCCGGGATCATAGGTGAACACGCCGGCCTGCGCGTAGAGCTTCCGGATATCGATCACTTCGGGGCCGGCGGTGGGCGACATCACCGGCAGGTCAAAGGTGTTCCCGTCGATCGTGATTGTAGCGGTCTTCTTCGTCTCGGCCATGTCCGTCCCTCTCTTCATGGTTCACCGGTTCAGGACCGGCAAACGTGACCCTGTTGGCCGTGCCCCATTCCAAGGCTCAGGCCGTCGCGTCCATGAGGCGGGCAATGGTTTCTTCCTGCCCCAGGACAAGCATCATGTCGAAGACACTGGGTGTGACCGTCCGCCCGGCCAAAGCGGCGCGCAAGGGACCTGCGATCTTTCCAAGACCCAGCCCGTGAGCACCCGCAACGGCGGCGACGACAGCCTCCAGTTCATCTCTTGACCAGCTAGCATTTTGCAGTTGCGGCGTCAATTCGTGCAGTATACCACGGGATACCGTATCGAGTGCCGCCTGTGCCTTCTCCTCGATGACCAAGGGGCGAGACGCCAGCACAAAGTGAGCCTTGTCAATGAGTTCCGGGAACGTCTTTGACCTTTCGCGCAGGCAGTAGAGCGCGCGCGCCAAGCCATCTTTCTGCAACTGCGAAAGCGCGGGTTGCCCGGCGGCCTCAAGAAATGCCTCAATTTCAGGCAAAAGCTGATCGTCGGGTGTGACCGCGATGTGCTGGCCGCACAGGTTTTCAAGCTTCTTGAAGTCGAGCCGTGCAGGCGCCCGCCCGATTCCCGAAAGGTCGAACCATTCCCGGGCCTGTTCGTCGGTGAAGAATTCGGCGTCGCCGTGCGCCCAGCCCAGACGGGCCAGATAGTTGCGCATCCCGGCTGCGGGGTATCCCATGGCCTGGTATTCCTCGAGCCCGACCGCGCCGTGACGTTTCGACAGCTTCTTGCCGTCCGGCCCGTGGATCAGGGGGATGTGCGCCCAGACCGGCACGGTCCAGCCCATCGCATTGTAGACCTGCGTCTGGCGCGCGGCGTTGTTCAGGTGGTCATCCCCCCGGATCACATGCGTGATGCCCATGTCATGGTCGTCCACGACAACCGCCAGCATGTATGTGGGGGTACCGTCCGAACGTAAACAAACCATGTCGTCCAGCTGGTCATTGCGGAAGGTGACGGTGCCTTGCACCTGGTCCTCGATAATCGTCTGGCCGTCGCGGGGGGCCTTCAGCCGGATGGCGTAGGGAGCGTCGGGATGCGTGGCGGGGTCCGCATCGCGCCACGGGCTCTGGAAAAGGGTCGAGCGGCCCTCGGCCCGCGCGGCCTCGCGGAAGGCTTCGATCTCTTCCTGCGTGGAATAGCACTTGTAGGCATGGCCTCGCGCCAGCATCTCGTGCGCCACCTCGGCATGGCGGTCGCGGCGTTCGAACTGGCTGACCACGTCGCCGTCCCAGTCCAGCCCAAGCCAGGTCAGCCCGCGCAGGATGGCGTCGGTCGCCTCGGGCGTCGACCGTTCGCGGTCGGTATCCTCGATCCTCAGAAGGAACCGGCCGCCGCGGCCGCGCGCGTAAAGCCAGTTGAACAGCGCGGTGCGCGCGCCACCGATGTGCAGATAGCCCGTGGGCGATGGGGCGAAACGGGTCACGATCTGGGTCATGGGCGCGTTAACCTTTCGGAAACTAAAAGCGTTCAGGCTGACCCGCGTTCATTAGGCAAAGCCCGGCTGGGAAACAAGGTGCGATGGTGGCAGCGGCGCGGCGTCTCGGCAGCCTGCTCGACGATCTGGCGGCGTCACGTGGCGATCTCTTGCCTTGGGCTCCGGTCGTGTTCGCACTGGGAATCGGCGCCTTCTTCTCGGCATCCGAAGAGCCGGGGGTGGCGTCCGCGCTGCTCGCCGCGGTGGGAATCGCGGCCGGTCTGGTTCTCCGCGTCAGGGGGGCTGAGCGATGGCATGTGCCCGCCGTGGCCCTTGTGCTGGTACTGGCGGGCCTGCTGGCGTCGATGGCGCGCACCCAGATGGTGGCGGCGCCGGTTCTTGCCGATCGCTACTATGGGCCCGTGACCGGAAGGGTCGTCGGCATCGACCGGTCGTTTTCCGACCAGGTCCGGCTTACCCTGGACGATGTTACATTGAACGTCGTCGCAAGGTCGCGCACGCCTGAGCGGGTCCGGATCGCGCTGCACGGGGATGACGGATTCGCGGCCGAACCGGGCCAATTGGTGCGCCTGGTCGCCCACCTCTCGCCCCCTGACAGCCCGGTGGAGCCTGGGGGCTTCGATTTTCAGCGCATCGCCTGGTACGCAAGGTTAGGGGCCGTGGGCTACACGCGCGACCCGGTGACGATCCTGGCGTCGGCGCAGCGCGAGACGGACGTTTGGGCCTTTCGCGCCCGCATCGCATTGTCGCGCGCGATGCAGTCCCGGATGGAGGGGCAGGCAGGCGCCTTCGCAGCGGCCCTGATGACCGGCGACCGCTCCGGGGTTTCGCGCGCCACGACCGAGGCGCTGCGCGACTCGAATCTTTCTCACCTGATCTCGATCTCGGGGCTGCACATGGGGCTTTTGACAGGCTTTGTCTTTGCCCTGTGCCGATACGGGCTGGCGCTTGTCCCACCCGTCGCGCTTCGGCTTGACACCAAGAAGATCGCAGCGATCGCGGCGCTTTTGGCCGCGTGCTTCTACCTGTTCCTTGCCGGTCCCAGCGTCGCCACGCGGCGGGCCTTCATAATGGCGGCAGTGATGCTTTCGGCCGTTCTTCTTGACCGGAGGGCGCTGTCGCTGCGATCGGTCGCGATCGCCGCGATGATCGTGCTGGGGCTTGAGCCCGAAAGCCTTGTGGAGCCGGGATTCCAGATGTCATTCGGCGCCACGGTCGCGCTCATCGTCGCCTTCCAGCACTGGAAAGGCATCGCGCATCGCGTTCCGTCCCTGCTGCGTCCTGCGGTTGCGCTGTGCCTGTCCTCATTGGCGGCAGGCACCGCCACCGCCCCGATCGCGGCGGCGCATTTCAACCGGATCGCCGAGTACGGCTTTGTCGCCAACCTGGCCGCCGTTCCGCTGATGGGGCTCGCGGTGATGCCCGCGGGGGTCATTGCGGGCTTGCTCGCCCCCTTGGGGCTGGCCGGACCGGCGCTTTGGGTCATGGAAACGGGGTGCCGATTGATCCTGACGATAGCAGAGACAGTCGCTGGGCTGGATGGCGCGGTGATCCCTGTTCCGGCACCGGCGGCTTCGGTGATGCCGCTGGTTAGTCTCGGGGCCATTGCGATCGCTCTGTCGCGTGCCCGATGGCTGAACCTGCTGGGTGCGTCGGGGGTCGCCTTGGGTCTTCTGAGTTGGAGCCTTGCCGAACGTCCGCTTGTCCTGGTTGCAGCCGAGGGACGCCTTGTAGGTGTCATGACGGAACGGGGCAGGGCGCTGTCAAAGGAAACGGGCGCAAGCTTCGTCGCCTCCAGTTGGCTAGAGGCTGACGGTGACCAAGCGGAACAGGCCGAGGCCTACGCCCGCAAAGCCTTTGTCGGCATACGTGGCAAGGTCAGCGCAGGGCTTGGGCCCTTCACCCTGTGGCACGTGACCGGAAAGCTTGCAGCTCGCCGTGCCGAGGATCTGTGCCGGCCGGGCGCCATTGTCGTGATGGAAGGATACTGGCACGGGGGTAGGCCGCAGTGCCTGCTTTACGATGCGCAGTCGCTTGCGCGGACCGGCGCGCTGGCTCTGGGCTTGGACCAAAGCGGGCGCGTTCAGCAACTTGCGGCGCGCGATCTGTCTGGCAAGCGGCTTTGGAACGACAGGGCGCTTCGCGCCTGGCGGCTGGACAACTGAGGAAATGGCAGCAACGCGGCGGGTGTCGAACCTAGTAGCAGCGGATAAGTCCAACCAGTCGTCCCTGCACCTTCACCATCGCTTCCGGCAAGACGCGCGTTTCATAGGCCGGATTCGCCGCCTCAAGCAGGATCATTCCCCCTTGGCGGCGATACCGCTTGAGCGTTGCTTCGTGGCCTTCGACCAGCGCTACGACGATGTCGCCATTCTCGGCCGTGCCCTGTTCGCGGATCACCACGATGTCGCCGTCGTTGATGCCCACGTCGATCATGGAGTCTCCGCGAACTTCAAGCGCGTAGTGCGCGCCCTTGCCCGACAGCATCGAACCCGGCACGGCAACGTGATGCGACACCTCGGAAATCGCCTCGATGGGGACGCCGGCGGCGATGCGGCCCATGACCGGCAGTTCCAGCGCATGTGCCGCCTCGACCGGCATGGCGCCTGCGGGCGGGGAATGCCTGTCGCCTTCGATCACGCGGGGTTGAAATCCGCGCTTTTCCATCGTTTCGGGCAGCTTCACGATCTCAATTGCGCGGGCGCGATGGGCAAGACGGCGAATGAAGCCCCGTTCCTCCAGGGCGGTGATGAGCCGGTGGATGCCCGACTTGGACCGGAGGTCCAGCGCCTCCTTCATTTCGTCGAACGAGGGGGGGACGCCATCGCGCGCCATGCGGGTCTGGATGAAATCCAAAAGTTCCAACTGCTTGCGTGTCAACATCGCGACCGTTTCCCCGGTTGGTTCGGTGTATGTGTTCGCAAATGTTCTACGCGTGTTCCCGATTTGTGTCAACAAGTCGGGCGGATAGGGGACAACACCTTTCAGATCGGGATGTAGTCGACGGTCTCACCGCTTGCCCGCGCCGGATCGCCTACGGGACGGATCAGGAGCGCGTTTGCCTGCGCCAGGACCGACAAGAGTGCGCTGTCCTGGCGCGGCAGGGCGCGGATCTCGGGCATGCCGTCGCGCGGTGTGACCACCGCCCGCATGTAATGCGCCCGCGGCCCGTTCGGATCGACGCGCTCGGCCAGCGTGGCCCGCATCGGCACGGGCGCCGGATCGCGCAGGCCCAGCATGGCGCGAATTGCGGGCGCCATGAAGATATGTCCGCAAACAACTGAGGATACGGGATTTCCTGGCAATCCAATTATCGCGGTATTGCCCAGCCTGCCCGCCAACAGCGGCTTGCCGGGGCGCATGGCGATCTTCCAGAACGCCTGTTCCATTCCCAACTCGGCCAGCACCTTGCCAACCAGATCATGATCACCGACCGAGGCTCCACCGATGGTGACGATCATGTCGGCATCTTCGGCCAGCGACAGCGCGAAGCGAAGCGAGGCAACGGTGTCCTTGGCGATCGGCAGCACGCGCGCCTCGGCGCCTTCCGCCTCGGCCAAGGCGGCAAGGGCCAGTGCGTTCGACGCGACGATCTGATCGGGACCGGGTTCTTCGCCGGGCATGACCAGTTCGTCGCCAGTGGACAGGAAAGCCACCACGGGACGGCGGCGCACCGACACCTCGGGGACGTTCATCGCGGCCAGAAGCGCGATGTCCTTGTGTCCGATCCGGCGCGGCGCATCAATCCGGTCCCCTGCGGCAAAATCCTGGCCCGCCGCGCGTATGTGGCGGCCCTCCTCCAGGCGCGGGCCAAGGGTGATGCGATCGCCTTCGCGCGCCACATCCTCTTGCAGCACAACGCGCTCGCCGCCCTCGGGCACGGGCGCGCCGGTGAAGATGCGCACGGCCTGTCCCGCAGATATCGTGCCGTAATATCCACGGCCGGCCGCAGCCTCCCCGATGACCGTAAGGACCCGCCCGGCGTGGTGGTCGCCTTCGCGGATGGCATAGCCGTCCATGGCCGAGGCGGCGAAGGGGGGCTGGGTCAGGCGCGCCGAGACCGGTTCGGCCAGGACGCGGCCCGCGGCCTGGCGGAGTGGCACGCTTTCGATTCCGGTTGGGTTGACGAGCGACAGAACCCGCTCAAGCGCCTCCTGGACCTGGATCATTCCGCGGCCTCGTAGCGGCCGGACTTGCCGCCATCCTTAAGGACGACGCGCAACCCTTCGATCCGCATCGATTTTTCTGCCGCCTTCAGCATGTCGTAGACGGTCAGCGCCGCGACCGAGGCAGCGGTCAGCGCCTCCATCTCGACCCCTGTCTGACCCGTTGTCTTGACGGTCGCGGTGATCCGCACGCCCGGCAGGTTCGGGTCCGGGTGCAGGTCCACGGCGACCTTCGTGATCGGAAGCGGGTGGCAAAGCGGAATCAGGTCAGCGGTCTTCTTCGCGGCCATGATGCCGGCCAGCCGTGCAACCCCAAGCACATCGCCCTTCTTGGCCGTGCCTGAGGTCACCAGCGCCAGCGTCTCTGGCAGCATCTCGACCCGCGCTTCGGCGACCGCGACACGATCGGTCACGTCCTTGGCCGAAACATCGACCATGTGCGCGTTACCCTCGTTGTCGAAATGCGTCAGCGCCATGTCAGACACCCACCGGATCGGCCAGGATCGCCCGTGTCGCGGCCGTCACGTCGGCCTGGCGCATCAGACTTTCCCCGATCAGGAAGCTGCGCGCCCCGACCTGAGCCATTTCCGCAAGGTCGCCCGGCGTGAAAAGCCCGCTTTCGCAGACCAGCATGCGCCCTTCGTCCAACATGGGCGCGAGGCGCCGCGTCGTGTCCAGCGATACCTCAAAGGTCTTCAGGTTGCGGTTGTTGACCCCGATCATGGGAGACTTGAGTCTGAGCGCCCGCTCCATCTCGGCTTCGTCATGCACCTCGATCAGCGCATCTAGGCCCCAGTGAAGCGCGGCGTCTTCCAGTTCGGCCGCCAGCGCATCATCGACCGATGCCATGATGATCAGTATGCAGTCCGCGCCCCAGGCGCGCGCCTCGGCCACTTGGTAGGTGTCGTAGAGAAAATCCTTGCGAAGCGCGGGCAGTGCGCAGGCCGCCCGTGCCGCGGTCAGATATTCGGGCGCGCCCTGAAAGGATGGCGCATCGGTCAGGACCGACAGGCAGGTCGCGCCGCCGGCTTGGTATGCGCGCGCCAGCGTGGGGGGATCGAAATCAGCGCGGATCAGCCCCTTGGAAGGTGACGCTTTCTTGATCTCGGCGATCAGGCCATAGCCCGTCGCCTCTGCCCGCGTCAGCGCCGCATGAAAGCCGCGCACGGGTCCAGCCGCGCGCGCTGCCACTTCGACCTCTGCAAGGGGCCGGGCGGCCTTCGCCGCCGCGATTTCCTCAAGCTTGTAGGCCTTGATCTTGTCGAGAATGTCCATGCCTTGTCTTATCCGTCCGCTTGCGGGGCGAAAAGCCCCTCTGCCACCTGATTGCACAAATACCCCGCCCGGACGCGGGCCGTGAAGTCGCGGCGGCGGCGCATCAGCCGGTCCAGTTGATCGGCGGCCGGCCTCGGGCCGTCAGCCACCCGTTGACCCGGCTGAAGGGACGAGAGCCGAAAAATCCGCGCCGGGCAGAAAGGGGAGAGGGATGGGCGGTTTCGACGATCAGATGATCGCCATCCCGAATGTGGCCGCGCAACGCCTGCGCGTGACCGCCCCACAGCAGGAAGGCGCACGGGCGCTGCGACACCTCGGCCAGAACCTCTTGCGCCAGCCGCTGCCAGCCCAGCCCTGAATGGCCGCCCGCCGAACCCGCGGGCACCGTCAGGCAGGTGTTCAGCAGCAAGACACCCTGCCGCGCCCATGGCCTGAGATCGCCGTTGCCGGGACAGGCGCCGATGTCCGCGGACATCTCTGCAAAGATGTTCCTGAGCGATCGGGGCAGCGGACTGACATCCGGCTCCACGGAAAAGGCCAGGCCATGGGCGTGGCCGGGCGTGGGGTAGGGATCCTGTCCCAGGATCACTGCACGGACGGCTGACGGCGGCGTCAGTGTCAGCGCCGCAAAGCGTTGCGCCTCGGGCGGCAGGACCGCGCGCGTTTCATTCGACAAGGCCGCCGCGATCCGCGGCCAATCGCGGCTGAAGAAGGGCAGGTGTGCCCAGGCTTCCGGGATCATGCGTCCGATGTGAGGCGTGCCAGCGCGTCGATCTTGGCCTTGGCCGCGCCGGAATCCAGGCTTTCGGCGGCCCTGGCGACGCCCGCCTTCAGGTCGTCTACCGAACCCGCAACCACAAGCGCCGCAGCGGCGTTCAGGAGGACCGCATCGCGGTAAGCGCCCTTCGCTCCGTCGAGAAGCGCGCGGAAGGCGGTCGCGTTGTCTTCCGGCGTGCCACCCATTATGGCCTCGAACGGGTGGACCGGCAGGCCGGCGTCCTCGGGGTGCAGTTCGAATTCGCGGACCGCTCCGTCCTCAAGCGCGGCGACCCAGCTTACGCCCGCGATCGACAGCTCATCCGTCCCGTCGCCGCCATGCACGAGCCAGGCCCGGTCAGAGCCAAGCGCGGCAAGCGTTTCGGCCATCGGCCGGATCCACTGGCGCGAAAAGGCCCCCGTCAACTGACGCTTCACCCCGGCGGGGTTGGTCAGGGGACCCAGCAGGTTGAAGACCGTGCGTGTGCCCAGCTCTGCGCGCGTCGGCATGACATGGCGGATCGCCGGGTGGTGCATCGGCGCCATCATGAAGGCGATGCCAACCTCTTTCAGCGCCTTCTCGACGACCTCGGTCCCCACCATGACGTTAACGCCCATCTGCGTCAGCGCGTCGGCCGCCCCGGATTTCGAGGACAGGTTGCGGTTGCCATGCTTGGCGACAGGCACGCCTGCGCCTGCGACGACAAAGGCCGTGGCGGTCGAGATGTTCAGGGTTCCCTTGCCGTCGCCCCCGGTGCCCACAATGTCCATCGCGCCTTCGGGCGCGCGCACCTTGTTGCACTTGGCGCGCATGACGCGCGCCGCGGCCGCAATCTCTTCGACCGTTTCGCCGCGAGTGCGCAGGGCCATCAGCAGGCCGCCCATCTGGCTGGGGGTCGCGGCCCCTTCGAACAGCGCCTCGAATGCCGCCTCGGCCTCATCACGGGTCAGAGGACGTTCGGCGGCAAGGCCGATCAGCGGACGGATATCGCTCATGCCGGAACCTTCAGGTCCACGCCCGCGCCTTCCAGGAAGGTCCGAAGCATCTGGTGCCCGTGTTCCGATGCGATGGATTCGGGATGGAATTGAACGCCTTCGATCGGCAGCTCTCGGTGGCGCAGGCCCATGATCGTCCCGTCTTCAAGCCACGCGGTGATCTCAAGGCAGTCGGGAAGGCTGTCACGCTCGACCACCAGCGAATGATAGCGGGTGGCCTGGAATGGCGAGGGCAGCCCCGCGAAAACGCCCTTACCTTCATGGTGCATCGCGCCCATCTTGCCGTGCACGATCTCGTGGCAGCGCACGACCTTTCCCCCGAAGGCCTGACCAATGGTCTGATGCCCCAGGCAGACACCCAGAAGCGGCGTTCCGGTCTCGGCGGCGGCGTGCGTCAGCGGAAGGCAGATCCCGGCTTGATCCGGATCGCACGGGCCGGGCGACAGGACGATCGCCTGCGGCCGCATCGCCATGGCTTCCTGCACATTCAGTGCATCGTTGCGCTGAACGACGACATCGGCGCCCAGTTCACCGAAATAATGCACGAGGTTGTAGGTAAAACTGTCGTAATTGTCGATCAGCAGCAACATGGCGCGGGTCCCGGTCGGTCTAACGGCATTCTGGGGATGAACCCCGTGGCAGGTCGGGCTATACATGGTCAGAGCCGCGCGCCGGGGTCAAGGGCGGAAGCGGTCTGGGCATCCATGAGCCGGAGGCTAAATTGGGCAAAAGTGTATTGGCGGGACTGTTGATGGGAACCATTTTGGGGGGGGCAACCGCGGCGATCCTGTCGCTGCAGGCGGCACCTCCGGGCGCGCAGCTTGCGGCCGTGCGCGCCGCGGGCGAAGCGGCCAGGGCGCCAGGCAATTCAGCGCCCGCCGCGATGCCGGAGCCCGAGGCCCAGACCGAGGTGCAGCCGGAGGTCGAACCCGCGCCCTCGGAAAGCGCAAGCCAGGAGGGGCAGCCTGCACCGGAGACGCCCATCGTCGAGGTGCCAGCCGGATCGGAATTCGCGAAGGCCAAGCCTGACGAGGCGGCGACCGTTGCCGCGGCCGAAGATACCGCCGCCGACCAGCAGGTGCCCATGGTCTCGGAACCTGCCGCGGAGGGCGCGCCGGAACTGGCCGAAGTCAGCACCGCCGACCAGCCCGAAAGCCAGACGGAAGCGCCCGCCGCTCCAGAGGCGCCGCAGGTGACCGAGCAGACGACCGCGTCAGCGGCGCCCGAGGAAGACGCCAGCGCCCCGGTCGATGCCGAGGCGACCGAGCCGGTTTCCCAGCCCGTCGCGGAAAGCGCGGGCAATGCCTTGCCGCAGATCCCCGAAGCCAGCGGAGCCTCGGACGAGCCGGCAAGTGAAGGCGCCGCGGAGTCGGCGCAGGCATCGCAAGAGCTGACGGAAGAGCCGAAGGAAGAGCCGGCCGTGGCCGCCGAGGCCGAGGCCGAGGCCGAACCGACGGTGCCGCAGGCAGGATTGGCGGAGCAGTTGTCATCGACTGGCACGACCGACGGCGCGATGCCGGGCCAGAAGGTCACCCAACTGCCCACGATCGGCACGCAGGCCGACGGCAACGCGGAGGAACCTCTGCCGGCCGCGACCGAGGAGGACAGCGAAGAGCTTCCCCCGCTGCTGCGCAATGCCGCGCCCTTCGATCTTGCAGGGGTGGGCCCGACGGTGTCGATCGTCCTTCTGGATCCGGGCGAAGGGTTCGACGGCGTGGACGAGCAGACGATCCGGGGGCTTGGCTTCCCTGTGACCATCGCGGTCGACCCCAACAGTTCCGAGGCGCGTGCGCGTGCTGCCGACTACCGCGCCGCCGGTTTCGAGATTGCCATCGTTGCCCGCAACGGGTTGCAGCGCGGCATGACCGGCAAGGACATCCAGGTGGCGGTCGAGGCGCTTTCGGCCTCGCTGCCCGAAAGCATCGCCATGATCCCCGCCCCGGACGCGCTGTTCCAGATCGACCGCGAAGTCGTCAAGCACCTGGCCATAGCGCTCAAGGATGACGGGCGAGGTCTGATCACCTACGCGCGCGGGCTGAACGTGGCGGGCCAGGCCGCCGAGCAGGCCGGCGTGCCCCACGCAAGCGTCGACCGCGTGGTCGACGAGTACAAGGAAGACGCCGACGCTGTTCGCCGGCTTCTGGAGCGCGCCGCCTTCGACGCCGGGCAGAAGGGCCGCTCGGTCATCGTCGCGCATGCCTATCCAGAGACCTTGAAGGCGCTGGAAGCCTGGGTTGCGACAGGCCCGAAAGGTGTCACGCTTGCCCCTGTATCAGCGGGGATGATCGCGGATCTTGGCGAACGGTGACGCCGCCGTGCCGGAACGGGCGGGATGCTTTCCCGCCCGTCTAGGCGTTGCCCCGGCGGATGAACAGGCCCGCGTCTTCGGCCGCCTTCTTTAGCGCCTTGGACTTGTTGACGGTTTCCTGGAATTCCGCCTCGGGGTCGCTGTCATAGACGACGCCGCCGCCTGCCTGGATATAAAGCTTTTCGTCCTTCACCACCGCCGTGCGCAGCGCGATGCACATGTCCATCTCGCCATTCGCGGCGAAGTATCCGACGCCGCCGCCGTAGACGCCGCGTTTTTCCGGCTCAAGCTCGTCGATGATCTCCATGGCGCGAACCTTGGGCGCGCCCGAAACCGTGCCTGCGGGAAGTCCCGCCAGCAGGGCCGAGAGGGCGTCCTCATCCTCGCGAATTTCACCCACGACGTTTGACACGATGTGCATGACGTGGCTGTAGCGCTCGATGATGAACTTCTCGGTGGGATGGACCGTGCCGACCTTTGACACGCGGCCCACATCGTTGCGGCCAAGGTCCAGTAGCATGAGATGCTCGGCCAGTTCCTTCTTGTCGGCCAGCAGGTCGGCTTCCAGCGCCTTGTCTTCCTCGACCGTTCCGCCGCGGGGACGGGTGCCGGCGATGGGGCGGATCGTCACCTCGCCATCGCGCAGGCGCACGAGGATTTCGGGGCTGGCGCCGACGATCTGGAAGCTTCCGAAATTGAAGAAGGTCAGGAACGGCGAGGGGTTGGTGCGGCGAAGAGAGCGGTAGAGCGCGAAGGGCGGCAACTTGAAATCCGCCGTCCAGCGCTGCGAGGGCACGACCTGAAAGATGTCCCCTGCGCGGATGTATTCCTTGGCCTTCTCGACCGCGGCGCGATAGCCTTCGGGGGTGAAGTTCGATTTCATCTCGCCCAGATGCGCGGTGTCGCCCAGGCTGCGGGTTTCGCTTGCCGGCGCGCGCTCCAGGTCGCGGACCGCGTCCATCACCCGCTCGGCCGCTTGGGCGTAGGCCGCGCGCGCGGTCAGGCCCGAGGCGATCCATGCGGGCGAGCAGACCGTCACCTCGCCCTTGACCCCGTCAAGGACCGCGATGATCGTCGGGCGCATCAGGGTCGCGTCGGCAACGCCGATCGGGTCGGGCTTAATGTTCGGCAGATGCTCGACCAGGCGGATCATGTCGTAGCCGAGATAGCCGAAAAGCCCCGCCGCGATCGCCGGAATGCCCTCGGGCATGTCGATGCGGCTTTCGGCGATCAGGGCGCGCAGCGTGTCCAGCGGATGCCCGTCAAGCGGTTCGAACGCCTCGGCGTCGAAGCGTGCCTGCCGGTTGATGCGGCTTCGCGTGCCGCTGCAATCCCAGATCACATCCGGTTTCAGCCCGACGACCGAATAGCGGCCGCGGACCTCGCCGCCCGTCACGCTTTCCAGCATGAAGCTCATCCGACCGGCGTCGGCAAGCTTCAGCATCAGCGACACGGGCGTGTCGAGGTCGGCGGCAAGCCGGGTGAAGACCAACTGGTTCTTGCCCGCGTTCCAGCCGGCCTCGAATTCCGCGAAAGAGGGGATAAGAGCCACGTGTCCGGTCCTACTGCATCTGCGCGTGCACGGCGTTGATCGCGGACTGATCGACGGTGACGCCTTTTTCGTTTTCAAGCGCCGTCGTGAACAGCTCTAGCATATCGCCCGCGACCGACTGTTCGATGCGCGGCTCAAGGGCATTCGCGTAGCTGGCGGCCTCTGCCGCATCCGCGGCATGGATCGCGTCCACCTGCACGACGAAGACACGTGCGGCGGCGTCAACGACACTTGCCTTGCCCTCTTCCAGTTCGAAGGCGCGCTCGGCGACGATGCCCGGCGTGTCGGCCAGATGGCCCGATCGCGCGAAGCCATCGTAGTGCGTGGTCACCAGCCCAAGCGCGGCAAGGGTGCTGCCGTTGTCAAGCGCGGCCTGCACCTCGGTCGCTTTCGCCAGCAGACGGCTGTGCGTCTCCGCGCGTATCCAGTCCGCGATCAGTGCCTCGCGCACGTCGTCCATCGGGCGCACGGTCGGCGGGTCGATCCCGTCAAGGCGCAGCGCGAACACCCCGCCGTCCTCCAGCTCTACAAGTTGCGGAAAGTCCTCCGCCGTGGCCTGTTCGGCGGCGTCACGGAAGTCGGCGTAGGCGGCGATGCCCTCGCTTGTTTCGGTGTTGAACTCGATCTGGCCCAGCTGCATCTTTTCCTGCTCGGCGACCTGTTCCAGCGTCGAGCCGCCCGCCAGCACGTCCGCCATGGATTCGCTGCGGTCAAGGATCAGGCGTCGGGCGCGGTCGATGGTCAGCTCTGGCAGAAGCATGTCGCGCGCTTCCTCGAACGAGGTTTCCTGCGCGGCGAGGATCCCGTTCATCGCGAACAGCGCGGGTCCAAGGTTCGAGGGCAGGGGCCCGACCACGCCCGGCTCCTCCATGGCAAAGACCGCGTCGCCCGCCGCGCCCAGTTCCTGCCTGGACATTTCGCCCAGATCGATGTCGGCCAGCGTCAGCCCGCGTTCCGCGGTCAGCTGTTCGAAACTGACCTCGCCGGATTCGAGTCGCGCCTTTGCTGCCTTGGCCTCATCCTCGCTCGCGAAAACAAGGCGCTCGACCAGCCGCTTTTCAGGGACGACGAATTCGTCGATGCGCTCTTCGTAGGCGTTGCGCAGCGTGGCCTCGTCGATCTCGATGTCGGATTGGACCATCTCGGGCGACAGCCAGACATAGGTGATCTGGCGCGTTTCGGGTTTCGTGTAATCCTCGGGGTGGGTGTCGTAATAGGCCTTCAGCGCGTCTTCCGAAGGCGCCTCGACCGGCGCGTCAAGGTCCGAGGCGATCAGTTCCGCCAAGGTGAAGTCACGGGTTTCGTTCGTCCAGTTCGCGACCGAGGTCAGAAAGGTTTCGGGCGCCGCGGCCGCGCCGATGATCGCGCGCTGCAACAGGCCACGGGCCGCGTCCGCCCGAAGGCGCATTTCGAACTCCGCTTCCGTAAGCCCCTCCTGGCGCAGAGTCAGCTTGTAGGCTTCGCGGTCGAAGCTGCCGTCAAGGCCGCGGAACGCCTGGATCCCCGTCACCTGGCGGCGCACCTCGGCGTCGCCCACGGACAGACCCCGGTCATCCGCTTCGCCGTCAAGCGCGGTGGCCGCGAAAAGTTGCGCCTGAACACGTGCCGTGACCCCGAACTGCTGCGCCTGGGCGAAGCTGATCGGCGTGCCAAGCTGTGCCGACATGGCCCTGACTTCCTGGTTCAGCGCGCGTGCATAGTCGCGAAGGTCGACGTCGCGCCCGCCCACCGATCCGATCGACCCGATCCCCGCGCCGAAGTTCGTGACGCCGTAGCCGCCAAGCCCCGCCACCATCAGGCCCATCAGGATCCAGATGACGGTATTCTTGCCCTTGTTGTTGCGCAGCTTGGTGGACATGTCGCGGGGCTCCGGTCAGAGGGTTTTGACGGTGTTTAGGGCAGAGGCCCGCAGGGGGCAAGGGACCGCTGGATCACGCCCGCCAGGAAGCAAGGCGTTGGGCAAGCTCTGCGATGCCCTGACGGTCGACATTGGCGAAGGCGATGCGCATCTGGCGCGCGGCGCGCGGGTCGTCCGAGGGCATGAACATCGTTCCGGGCAGCATCAGCACGCCCGCTTCGCGAACCAGCCTTTTGGCAAGATCGGGGGATGCGACGCCGGTGGTCTGTTCGACATAGGCAAAATAGGCGCCGCAGCCCAGGATGCGCCAACCGGGAAGGTCGGCGAAGGCCGCGCTCATCGCTGCGCGCCGGGCCAGGATTTCGTCCCGTTCGCCCGCAACCCACTGGGAAAGATTCCGCATCCCCCACAGCGCGCCGATCTGCCCAAGCTGGCTGGGGCAGATGGCGACGCAGTCCTGGAACTTTTCGACCTGCGCCAGTCGTGCGCGATCCGCGACGATCGCGCCGACCCTGTGCCCGGTCAGGCGATAAGCCTTCGAGAAGGAATAAAGCTGGATCAGGGTTCCGCGCCAATCGTCGTCGGTGAACAGGTCGTGGGGCGCGCCGCTGCGGGCATCGAAGTCGCGGTAGGTTTCGTCGACGATCAGCGCGATACCCTTCGCACGGGCCAGATCGAAGAAGGCGCGCAAGGTCTCGGCCGGGTACTCGACGCCGCCGGGGTTGTTGGGCGACACCAGGACGATCGCCCGCGTGCGGGGCGTGATCAGTTGGCTTGCCGCGCCGGCATCGGGGATCAGTCGTTCGCCGGTCGGCAGGGGAACGGCCTTCATGCCCTGCTGGTCCAGCCACATCTTGTGGTTGAAATACCAAGGGGTTGGAAGGATCACTTCATCCCCGGCGCCCGCAAGCGTCGCAAGCGCGGCGCAGAAGGCCTGGTTGCAGCCCTGGGTGATCGCGACTTCGTCCGCGGCGATGGCGCCGCCATAGGCCGCGGACCATTGCGTGGCGACCTCGGCCCGCAGATCAGGCAAGCCCAGCACCGGCCCGTACAGATGGGCCGCAGGATTGTTGAGCGCGGCCTCGGCCAAAGCCTGGCGCAGGCCATCCGGCGGCGGATCGACCGGGGCAGCCTGGCTTACGTTCAGGAGCGGCCGGTCTGCCGGGAAGCTGACGCCGTCAAGCCAGCGGCGCGCTTCCATGACCGGCGGGGCAAACGTTGCGGCCATCGCGGGGTTCAGGGGAAGTGACACGGCCAGCTCCTGTTCGTTTGGCCTGTTTTGGCGGAAGCCGAGCGGTCAGGCAATGGCCGCCGAAGCCTCAGCCCTGATGATCCGGTCTCCGAAGCGCCCGCCATTCGCGCCAGACCAGCGCGATCATGATCGCGTCGAAGGCCGAAAGCGCCAGCAATGGCAAGGATCCCGACGCCGACCACTGGTGCACCTGGTAGACGATGAAGCCCATCAGCACCGCCATCGATGCGGGATAGGCCCACACGACCCGCACGGCAAGCAGAAGCACCATCGCAAGCTTCAGCGCGCCGTGACTGAGCAGGTAGATCGCGTAGAAATGCTGCGCCTGGAACGAAAAACCCTGTGCGAGGCTTTGCGCCCACAGGGCCATCGGGTCCGTCGGATCCTGCGCCAGCTCGTTCCGCGTCATCCAGTCGACGAAATTCTGGATGACCGCGTTCGAGGTCAGAAGCAGGCCAAGTCCTGCAGCCCCCTCGGCGGCCGCGAGAAGGCCCTTGATGACAAGCGAGGCTTCGAAAAGCTCGTGGAGCCACCGGGCGATACGGGCTGCATTGCGGCGCACCATCGTCGGCGCCCCCCTGAGCGGTCAGTCGCGCCCGCGGTAGGGCTCGACGTATTGCAGCGCCATGTCCCAGGGAAAGAAGATCCAGGTGTCCTGGCTGACCTCGGTGATGTAGGTGTCCACCATTCCGCGCCCCTCGGGCTTGGCATAGACGGTGGCGAAATGCGCCTTGGGATAAAGCTTGCGCACCAGTTCCAGCGTCTTGCCGGTGTCGACAAGGTCGTCGACGACCAGCACGCCTTCGCCCTGGTCGCCCATGATGTCGGCCTGCGGGGCCTTGATCACGCGCGGCTGAGTTTGCGCCTGGTGGTTGTAGGACTTGACCGAGATCGTGTCGACGACGCGGATGTCCAGTTCGCGGCTCACGATCATCGCGGGCGCCATCCCGCCGCGGGTGATCGCTACGACCGCCCGCCAGCCGCCATCATCGGGGCCCTTGCCGTCCAACCGCCAGGCCAATGCGCGTGCGTCCCGGTGAATCTGGTCCCAGGAAACGTGGAACCCCTTTTCATGCGGCAGGCGGTCGGTCATCTGATCACTCCTTGCGGCCGGTCACGACGTCGATGTCGGGGGCGTCCACGGCCTTCATCCCGACAAGGTGGTAGCCGGCATCGACGTGATGCACCTCGCCCGTGACGCCCGAACCCAGATCGGACAGGAGGTAGAGCGCGGACTTGCCGACCTCGTCCTGGCTGACGTTGCGGCGAAGCGGAGAGTTCAGCTCATTCCACTTCAGGATGTAGCGGAAATCGCCGATCCCGCTGGCGGCCAGGGTCTTGATCGGGCCGGCCGAGATCGCGTTGCAGCGGATGCCGTCCTTGCCCAGATCCTCGGCGATGTAACGCACCGAGGCTTCAAGAGCGGCCTTGGCGACGCCCATGACGTTGTAGTGCGGCATCACGCGTTCCGCGCCGTAATAGGTCAGCGTCAGCAGGCTGCCGCCATCGGGCATCATCGCAGCCGCGCGCTGGCAGACAGCGGTGAAGGAGTAGACCGAGATGTCCATCGTCATGCGGAAGTTGGCGGGGCTGGTGTCGACGTAGCGGCCGCGCAGTTCGTTCTTGTCCGAAAAGCCGATTGCATGCACGACAAAGTCGAGCTTGCCCCAGTCCTTCGAGAGCCGGTCGAAAAGCGCGTCCAGAGACGCCTCGTCGGACACGTCGCATTCCATGATCTGGTTGGATCCAAGCTCTGCCGCCAGCGGTTCGACACGCTTCTTCAGCGCTTCCCCCTGGTAGGAAAATGCAAGCTCGGCACCCTGTTCGGCGACAGCCTTGGCGATTCCCCACGCGATGGACTTGTCATTCGCCAGCCCCATGATCAGGCCGCGCTTCCCAGCCATCAGCTTCGTTGTCATGTCTGCCCCCGACGGCTTGTTCTGCGAGTTATCCCATTAGGACATGTCGCAGAATGCCGCAAGTGTAACGCAAGGGTTGATCGGCAGGGCTTTAATTGTGCAAACATGACCTCGCGAAAACGGACAGATCGACTTTCCGATGCAGACAAGGGTGGCCGATGGCGGACAGAAGCGGTATATTTGCCGGGGAAGATCCTTTCGCGATTGCACGGTCCTGGCTCGCCGAGGCCGAGGGCACCGAGCCCAACGATCCCAATGCAATCGCGCTTGCGACTGTAGACAAAGACGGCCTTCCGAACGTGCGGATGGTTCTCTTGAAGGAGATTGAGGCCGATGCCTTTGTCTTCTACACCAATTACGGCTCCGCCAAGGCCCGCGAGATCGAGGGCGCTGGCAAGGCGGCTTTTGTCCTGCACTGGAAGTCCCTTCGCAGGCAGGTCCGGGTCAGAGGGCTTGTCACCCGCGAAGAAGGGCCCTTGGCGGATGACTACTACGCGTCAAGATCGCTCAAGAGCAGGCTTGGCGCTTGGGCCTCGGATCAATCGCAGCCGCTGTCCTCGCGTCTTGCGCTCATGGCCGAAGTCGCCCGCGTCACCGCCGAGCACGGCCCGAACCCCAAGCGTCCCCCGTTCTGGGGCGGCTTTCGTATCCGCCCGCTCGAGATCGAGTTCTGGGCAGACGGCGCGTTTCGGCTTCACGACAGGTTCAGGTGGACAAGGGAAAGCTTGTTGCATGACTGGCACATTCAGCGACTCAACCCGTAGCGGTGGAGCAAAAAAAATGGCGGAGGTTAATTTTTCGGTCTTCACGTTGTTTGCTTGATTGGCGCTGCGCGTCATGCGAGTTACCGAAGGCCGATATATTACTCCTAAACGTGGAAGACTGGGCACGCAGATGACGCAACAAGAACCCGCATCGAAACGGGTTTCCGGACGGGTGAAGTGGTTCGACCCGGCGAAGGGGTTTGGGTTCATTATCGGCAACGATGATGCCGGTGACATTTTGTTGCATGCCAATGTACTAAGGAACTTTGGTCAGGGATCGGTCGCGGACAACGCGCGCATCACCGTGATGGTCCAGGTGACGGGGCGCGGGGCCCAGGCTGTCGAGGTGCTTGAGATCCTTCCGCCCGAGGGCGAAACGGCGCCGCCGATCGAGGATCTGGGCGACAGCGACATGGCCATGATTCTCTCGCTTCCGCTGGAGCCGGGCCGGGTCAAATGGTTCGACAAGGGAAAGGGCTTCGGTTTCGCCAACATCTTCGCCCGGCCCGAGGATGTCTTCATCCATATCGAAGTGCTGCGCCGCTCGGGCTTTGCCGATCTCGCTCCGGGGGAGGCGGTGGGTCTGCGCGTGATCGAGGGCAAGCGCGGCCGCATGGCCGCTCAGGTGACGTCGTGGGAAGCGGGGCTGAGGGAAACCAAGTGATCCGCAGCGCGCTCCTGTGCCTTGCCGTGGCATTCGCCGGCGCGCCGGCGTTCGCAGTCTGCTCGGACGATGTGGCCGAACTTCGTTGGGATGGTGGAAAGGCCCGTTTCCGCGTCGAGCTTGCGAAGACGCCGGAAGAACGCTCAAAAGGACTCATGCACCGTGAAAGCATGTCGTCGGGGGCGGGGATGCTGTTCATCTTCGATGGCCCGCGCGGCGTGTCGTTCTGGATGAAGAACACGCTGATTCCGCTGGACATGATCTTCATCGAACCGGACGGGCGGGTAGCGAAGGTGCATGAAGGCGCCGTCCCGCTCGACGAAACCCTGATTCCGGGCGGAGACAACATCGAATACGTGCTTGAGATCAACGGGGGCCTGGCGCGCCGTCTGGGCATCGCCGAAGGTGCCGAGCTGCGCCATCCCTCGCTGGACCAGGATCACGCGCTTTGGAGCTGCGTGGGCGAATAACAGCCCTTTCCAATAGGCCGCCAAGCGGTTAGAGACGGGGCATCGGGGCGTAGCGCAGCCTGGTAGCGCGACGGTTTTGGGTACCGTAGGTCGGAAGTTCGAATCTTCTCGCCCCGACCATCCTCCTGAAGACATCATGCCGGATCGCGAAAAAGGTAATCGCTGCCTTCTGTCGTTTATTTGCCATAGTCCCCTCGATCGTTACGGCAGAGCGACGAGATGGGTCTCTGTGGATAATTTCAAGCTATTGGTGAACATCTGAGGCCAAGCCCCCTCATTTCTTCGGCTTTTCGGGGCGCGCCCGACTCGTCATGACCTGTGCATGAATCATTGCCCGTTCTGCCGATTGGCGCCTGGCCCAAAGGTCAACGAAAAATAACACCCGCGTGAACGAAAAATGATGTTGACCCAACGTGCGGTTACACGTCAATTTGTGCAGGCCGAAACGGACGCCACTAAATCTAGTGGTCCTGACGGGGAAAGCGAAAAGAAAAGCCGCCTGGGTTGCGGTGCCGGTCCGCGGGGTGATCTGCGGATGCCGGGATAGCTTTTCCCTACGGCGAAACGGGCAAGAGTGCTTGAAGGCGCCGCCCGAAGGGGAAGCAACGAAGCGGCAGACGACCGCAAGCGAAACGGGGCAGAGATGAAGATCGAAAGAAAGTTTACCAAAGCTGGTTCGGGCGCCTATTCCGAGATCGAGTTCACCACGACCGTTTCGGAAATCCGCAACCCCGACGGCAAGATCGTATTCCGCAATGACTCCGTCGAGGTGCCGAAGGGCTTCAGCCAGGTTGCGTCCGACGTTCTGGCGCAGAAGTATTTCCGGAAGGCCGGCGTCGCCGCCTGCCTGAAGAAGGTGAAGGAAAAGGGTGTGCCGGAGTTCCTCTGGCGCTCGGTGCCCGACGAAGAGGCGCTTCAGCGCCTTCCCAAAGAGATGCGCTACGGCGGCGAAACCTCGGCCAAGCAAGTCTATGACCGCCTGGCGGGTGCCTGGGCCTACTGGGGCTGGAAGGGCGGCTACTTCACGACCGAGGCCGATGCCGAGGCCTATTACGACGAAATGCGCTGCATGCTGGCCGAACAGATGGCCGCGCCGAACTCCCCGCAATGGTTCAACACCGGGCTGCATTGGGCCTATGGGATCGACGGGCCGGGGCAGGGGCACTTCTACGTCGACTACAAGACCGGCAAGCTGACCAAATCAGAGTCGGCATACGAACATCCCCAGCCGCACGCCTGCTTCATTCAGTCGGTCGCCGACGACCTGGTGAACGAGGGCGGGATCATGGACCTTTGGGTCCGCGAGGCGCGGCTGTTCAAGTATGGCTCGGGCACCGGCACCAACTTCTCGTCTCTCCGTGGCGAGGGCGAAAAGCTTTCGGGTGGCGGCAAGTCCTCGGGTCTGATGGGCTTCCTCAAGATCGGCGACCGCGCGGCGGGCGCGATCAAGTCGGGCGGAACCACGCGCCGTGCGGCCAAGATGGTGATCTGCGACATGGATCACCCGGATATCGAGCAGTTCGTGAACTGGAAGGTGATCGAGGAACAGAAGGTCGCCTCGCTCGTGGCCGGTTCAAAGTCGCATGAAAAGCAACTGAACGAGATCTTCGCGGCAATTCGCCAATGGGACGGTTCGACCGAGGATGCGGTCGACCCGGCGAAGAACGACGCGCTGAAGGCCGCTATCCGCGGCGCAAAGCGCGCGATGATCCCGGAAACCTACGTCAAGCGCGTGCTGGACTACGCCAAGCAGGGCTATGACAGCATCGAGTTCCCGACCTACGACACCGACTGGGACTCGGAAGCCTATGCGAGCGTTTCTGGCCAGAACTCCAACAACTCCGTTCGCGTCACCAACGCCTTCCTCAAGGCGGTGAAGGACGACGCGCCCTGGGAACTGATCCGCCGCACCGACGGCAAGGTCGCCAAGACCGTGAAGGCGCGCGAACTTTGGGCGCAGGTCGGCCACGCCGCCTGGGCCTGCGCCGATCCGGGCATCCAGTTCCACGACACCGTAAACGCCTGGCACACCTGCCCGGCGGATGGCGAGATTCGCGGATCGAATCCGTGCTCGGAGTACATGTTCCTGGACGACACGGCCTGCAACCTGGCGTCGATGAACCTGCTGACCTTCTACAAGGGCGGCAAATTCGACGCCGAAGGCTATGTCCATGCCACGCGCCTTTGGACGGTTACGCTGGAAATCTCGGTGCTGATGGCGCAGTTTCCCTCGAAGGAAATCGCGCAGCGGTCTTACGACTATCGGACGCTGGGCCTGGGTTATGCCAACATCGGCGGCCTCCTGATGAACATGGGGCTGGGCTACGACAGCGACGAGGGACGGGCGCTGTGCGGCGCGCTGACCGCGATCATGACCGGTGTCTGCTACGCGACATCGGCCGAGATGGCGGGCGAGCTTGGCGCTTTCCCCGCCTATTCTCAGAACCGTGACCAGATGCTGCGCGTGATACGGAACCACCGCACCGCCGCCCACGGCCGCACCGATGGCTACGAGGCGCTGGAGGTCAGGCCGGTCGCGCTTGATCACGCGAACGTTCCCGACCAATCCCTTGTCGCCCTTGCGAAGTCGGCGTGGGACGAGGCCCTGGCCCTGGGTGAAAAGCACGGCTACCGCAATGCCCAGACCACCGTCGTCGCCCCGACCGGCACGATCGGCCTGGTGATGGACTGCGACACCACCGGCATCGAGCCCGACTTTGCCCTCGTGAAGTTCAAGAAGCTCGCGGGCGGCGGCTACTTCAAGATCATCAACCGCTCGGTCCCGGCGGCCCTGGAAACTCTGGGCTACGGTTCGGCCCAGATCGAAGAGATCGTAGCCTATGCCGTCGGCCATGCCTCGCTTGGCAACTGCCCCGGCATCAACCACACGGCGCTGATCGGCCATGGCTTCGGCCAGGCGGAGCTTGAGAAGATCGAGGCAGCCCTGCCCACGGCCTTCGACATCCGCTTCGTGTTCAACCAGTGGACGCTGGGGTCTGAATTCTGCACCGGCACGCTGGGCATCCCGGCCGAAAAACTGAACGACCCGACCTTCGATCTGCTGCGGCACCTGGGCTTCACCCGCGCGCAGGTCGAAGCCGCCAACGACCACGTCTGCGGAACGATGACGCTGGAAGGGGCGCCGCATCTGAAGACCGAACACTACCACGTCTTCGACTGCGCGAACCCCTGCGGCAAGAAGGGCAAGCGCTTCCTGTCGGTCAACAGCCACATCACCATGATGGCGGCGGCGCAAAGCTTCATCTCTGGTGCGATCTCCAAGACCATCAACATGCCGAACTCGGCGACGATCGAGGACGTGCTGGCGGCCTATGAACTGAGCTGGAGCCTCGGGCTGAAGGCCAACGCGATCTACCGCGACGGATCCAAGCTGTCCCAACCGCTCGCCTCGGCGCTGGTCGAGGACGACGAGGAGGCCGAAGAGGTTCTGGCAACCGGATCGGCGCAGGAAAAAGCCGCCGTGCTGGCCGAAAAGATCGTCGAGAAGATCGTCGTCAAGGAAATCGTCCGTCGCCACCGGGAAAAGCTGCCCGAGCGCCGCAAGGGCTATACCCAGAAGGCGATCGTGGGCGGACACAAGGTCTATCTGCGGACGGGGGAGTACAAGGACGGCCAGTTGGGCGAGATCTTCATCGACATGCACAAGGAAGGTGCGGGCTTCCGGGCGATGATGAACAACTTCGCCATCGCGGTTTCGGTCGGCCTTCAGTACGGCGTGCCGCTGGAAGAGTTCGTGGACGCCTTCACCTTCACCAAGTTCGAACCGGCGGGCATGGTCCAGGGCAACGACTCGATCAAGAATGCGACCTCGATCCTCGACTACATCTTCCGCGAACTGGCGGTCAGCTACCTGGACCGGACCGACCTTGCGCATGTCAAGCCGCAGGGCGCGACCTTCGACGACCTCGGCGGCGGTGCCGAAGAGGGCAAGGCCAACGTCACGGAGGTAACCGAGACGGCAGCCTCCAAGTCGCTTGAAATGCTCAAGCAGGTCGCTTCTCCCGGATACCTGAGGAAGCGTCTGCCGCAGGAACTGGTGGTGCTGCAGGGCGGCGTGGGCGCGACGGCGCTTGCGGGCGATCCGATCGCTGCGCTCAACACGCTGGTGCCCGTCACGGCCGCGGCTTCCGCAGCCGGGGCCACGGCGATCGTCACCGGCACGGTCACGATGGACGCCCGCGCCAAGGCCAAGATGCAGGGATACGAGGGCGATCCCTGCGGCGAATGCGGCAACTACACGCTGGTGCGCAACGGCACCTGCATGAAGTGCAACACCTGCGGCGGGACGTCGGGGTGTAGCTGAGAAATCCAAACCTCCGCGCCGGATCACAGACGGCGCGGGGGGTGGTTCCGGGGCGGGTGCGCTCGCCCTCGACGACGTTCAGGCCGCAGGCAGAACACCGAGCGGTATGAAGGATGAGCCTGGACGGCGAAACTGGCCCCATCTTCTGATGGGGCCTTTTCTTTTGTCGGCCGGGCGGGGGCCTAGTAGGGGCAGGCGGCCACCAGTCCGGGCAGGCAGTTTGATTGCGTGTAGTCCAGACCGGACAGGCGCGCGGTGTCGTAAGCGGTCCTGTGCGCGAGGAAATTCAAGACCAGGCCGCTGTCGGCGTCCTTGACGGCCGTGCAAAGATAGGACTCTTCCAGAGCATCAACAAATGGCGCGACGCGAAACGAAAGATCGCGCGCAAGAGGGCCGCAGGCGTGCCTCCCCGTAACGAGATCGTCGAACGAGAAATCCGTTTGCCATGGAAATGCTGGGTATATGATCGGCGGGGCCGCCTCGGCGACCTTATCAAACCTTAGATTGCCCCATTTGTTGGCGAAGTCTTCGGGCCTTGGCGCATGGGCGATGCCGGCGTGGTTGAGCCCCATGGCGTCCAGAACAGGACGCCGCGTAACGTAGGCGATGGCGCCCACGTCGACCGCACCGATTTGGTCGTCGGTAAAAGCGACCGCAGCAAGCCGCTGCGCGGTCGCGGCCCATGCGGAAGCGCCGGACCCCAGCACCATTTCGAGGGTACCCTTTTGATCGGAAGTAATCTTATCAACGCCGCGAAGTAGATGAGGCGGCACAAGTCTTGACCCATGGTGAACCGCCGCGTTGTCAGTTTGGCGGACGAAGAGCAGTGAGGCGATGATGATCGCGACTGCTCGGAGGTTGCCTCCGGGGACGTGTGAGCAGACATTCACCAGCCGCGCAACGTCGACAGCAAGAAGCGGCAGCAGCGGCAGAAAGAAGCGCGATTCCGGGTGGCTGTCGCCCCCCTCCAAGATCACAAGCGCGATCGTCCCGAACACGAAACAGAGATGCACGACAGGGGTCAGGCCCAGCCGCATCGCGATCAGGGTTGCAAGCACCAAGGCGCCGAACGACGAGCTGACCCAGGTCCAGGTGTATTCAAGGCCCTGCAAGACCTCTATCGTCCGCGTCGCCGAGGCCTTTGCATAGAAGGTGTTCGGCAGCGGATACCCGAATGCCCACAGCCGCCAGGCCGTCAGCGCGAAGATCACGACGATCGGGGCCGCGGTCAGCAGAACCGATGTCCTCCGGTCCGCTGAAGTGGGCCGGTTTGTCAGCCAGAAGTGGACAAGCACGACCGGCGCGATGATCATCCCTTCCGGCCGCATCAGCACGAGCCCGATCAGCGCTAAGGCCGTCAGGATCGAAAGTCTCCGGGCCTCATGCGCGTGAAGGGTGGACAGGTAAGCAAGGAAAAAGGCGAGGGTGTAGGGGACGGCGTCCAGCCCGTTGCTGACCCAGGTGTTCAGGCTCGTGCATGCGCCGAAAGTCAGCAGTCCGGCGGCGTAGGCCAGAAAGGTCATGCCGCGCAAGGCATGGGCAAGTGCCGCGAACAGAAGCGCCAGCGATGTCAGGGTCACGACGGCACTGGCCACCACCGGATCCGGACCTGTCGCATGGACCAGGGCGATCAGCAGGACGTGACCAAGGCTGGTGAAACCTTCAACGGGGGGGAGGGACGGATGCCAGTACGGAAACCCCGTCTCTACAAGGTTGCGCGCATATGTGAGCGTGATGAACGTGTCGTCGACACTGGCATTCATACCCGCCGCCATCACCACCGACAGCAGGAATACCATCGCGGCCACGACCAGGCGAAGGGGACTCAGCCGTGCAGGAGGCGCCGAGGACGTGAAGTCGCCCAGCTTGGGGGCAAAGGTATCATGATTTGCCATAAGCGAATGATTTCATGTGAATGACGTCAATCAAGGCATTTTCTAGCAACAAGCTCCACCTGTCCAGCGGTCCGGATCGGACAGGCTGCCTATCTCAGGGTCAAAGCGCGGAGTGTGCCGACGTTATCGGTTTTCCGGGCCGATGTTATTGCCTTACAGATCGGTCCGGCCCATCTTTCACGCGAAGGGGCGCGTGGATCCTGCGCCCATTGCTCCAAGGAGACGACGATGAAGCTTTCGCAACTTGTCCTGTCGGGCGTATTCGTTCTGGCCGCTGCGGCCTCTGCCCATGCGCAGTCCGCGGTCAGTGACACCGACGGCAACGGCACCTATTCGATGGAAGAGATGACGGCGGCCTATCCGGACATGACTGCTGCGCTGTTTTCACAGATCGACGTTGACGGCTCGGGCGAGATCGACGCCGACGAACTTCAGGCGGCGCTCGAAAATGGGCTGGTCGGGTAAGGCCGATCAGCCAGGAATCGCCTTGCGGATCGGGGCATCGGCAAAGGATTGCCGATGCCCTCTGATTGCATGGGGCCGACATCAAACATGCTCTTGCGGGAATCCGGGCCGAGGAGCAAATAGCGCGCGGTGGCGCTTAAGCCACTGATTCCAGGGCAAATGCCCTTACCCGGAGACAAACGAAGATGAAGAAGTTCGTTCTGGCACTCGGCGCCATGGCCGCTATCGCCTCTGCCGCCAACGCCCAGACGGTCGTCACCGACGCGGACGGCAACGGCACCTACTCGATCGAAGAGCTGACCGCTGCTTACCCGGACCTGACGCCGGAGCTTTTCGCCGAGATCGACGCGAACGCAGACGGTGCGGTTGACGCCGACGAACTGGCTGCCGCGCAGGAAGCTGGCAAGATCGCGGCCTGATCGGGCCTCGACCTTCAAAGACGAAAGGGCCCCGGAGCGGAAGCGCCGGGGCCTAGTGTTTTCAGGTCGCGCCGTCTCGATCCGCGGCGCTGCGTGCAGTGTGCGTCAGGCCCCGCGCGCCAGTGCCGCCACACCCGTGCGCGCCACGTCGCTCAGGCCCAGAGGGCGCATCAGCTCCGCGAAGGCGTCGATCTTCTCCGGCGTGCCGGTGATCTCGAAGACGAAGCTTTCCAAGGTGCTGTCCACGACGTTCGCCCGGAAGATTTCGGCCAGGCGCAGTGCCTCGATGCGCTTTTCGCCTGCGCCGACCACCTTGAACAGTGCCAGTTCGCGTTCGACCGAGGGGCCCTCGACGGTCAGATCGTGAACCTCGTGCACGGGGACCAGGCGGCCAAGCTGCGCCTTGATCTGCTCGATCACCGCCGGCGTGCCGCGCGTGACGACCGTGATGCGTGACCGATGACCCTTGTGGTCGACCTCGGCCACGGTCAGGCTGTCGATGTTGTAGCCCCGGCCCGAAAAAAGCCCGATCACGCGCGCCAGGACCCCGACTTCGTTATCGACCATCACGGCCAGCGTGTGGGCTTCGATAATTTCGGCGTTGGGGTCGCGCAGGTCATAAGCGGAGTGGCTCGACGAGCCTTTCTTGATCTTCAGCGCGGACATGAGCCCTCATCCTCTCGCAGTGCATGTTTCATGGTGCAATGTGCTGGGGGCGGGCAGACCCTGCCGCCCCCTCGTGTCAGACCAGAACGGCGCCGCCAGCCTGGATCGCGCCCTCGGTCGAGGCGTCGCCCAGAAGCATTTCGTTGTGCGGCTTACCCGACGGGATCATGGGGAAGCAGTTTTCATGCTTCTCGACCAGAACGTCGAGGATGAACGGCCCGTCGTATTCGATCATCGCCATGATCGCGTCATCCAGGTCCTTGGGGCTGTCCACCTTCGCGCCCTTGCAGCCGAAGGCTTCGGCCAGCTTGACGAAATCGGGCAGGCTTTCCGACCAGCTGTGCGAATAGCGCTCGCCATGCAGAAGCTGCTGCCACTGGCGCACCATGCCCAGGCGTTCGTTGTTCAGGATGAACTGCTTGACCGGCGCGCGGAACTGAACGGCCGTGCCCATTTCCTGCATGTTCATCAGCCAGGACGCCTCGCCCGCGACGTTGATGACAAGCGCGTCGGGATGCGCGACCTGCACGCCGATGGATGCGGGCAGGCCGTAGCCCATGGTGCCAAGCCCACCGGAGGTCATCCAGCGGTTCGGCGCATCGAAGCCCAGGAACTGCGCGGCCCACATCTGGTGCTGTCCGACCTCGGTCGTGATGTAGCGGTCGCGCCCCTTGGTCAGCGCCTCAAGCCGTTCAAGCGCATACTGCGGCTTGATCACCTGATCGGAGTTCCGATAGGTCAGGCACTTCTTCGCCTTCCATTCGTCGATCTGCGCCCACCACTTGGCAAGGCCTTCCTTGTTGACCTTGCGGCCACGCGACTTCCAGACCTTCAGAAGGTCTTCAAGCACATGTCCAACGTCCCCGACGATGCCCAGATCGACATGGATGACCTTGTTGATCGATGACGGGTCGATGTCGACATGCGCCTTCTTGGATCGCGGGGAAAAGTCTGCGATGCGCCCGGTGATCCGGTCGTCGAAGCGCGCGCCCAGGTTGATCATCAGGTCGCAGCCGTGCATGGCCAGGTTGGCCTCGTAAAGGCCGTGCATGCCCAGCATGCCGATCCAGTTCTTGCCGCTTGCGGGATAGGCGCCAAGACCCATCAGGGTCGATGTCACCGGAAAACCGGTCGCATCGGCCAGTTCGCGCAGAAGCTGGCTGGCGCCGGGGCCGGAGTTGATCAGGCCGCCGCCGGTATAAAGGATCGGGCGCTGCGCGGTTTCCATCCACTCGACCAGTTCCGTGATCAGGTCGATGTCGCCCTTGACCTTCGGCTGATAGTGGCCAGTGCGGGTGGCCTTGGGCGCGACGTAGGTACCGGTGGCGAACTGCACGTCCTTGGGGATGTCGATCAGCACGGGGCCGGGACGGCCCTGGGTGGCGACGTGGAAAGCCTGGTGAATGGTTTCGGCCAGCTTGTCGGTGTCCTTGACCAGCCAGTTGTGCTTGGTGCAGGGGCGCGTGATGCCGACGGTGTCGGCCTCCTGGAAGCCGTCGGTCCCGATCATGAAGGTCGGCACCTGTCCGGTCAGCACCACAAGAGGGATCGAATCCAAAAGCGCGTCGGTCAGACCGGTAACGGCGTTCGTGGCGCCGGGGCCGGAAGTCACCAGGACGACGCCCGGCTTGCCGGTCGAACGCGCGTAGCCCTCGGCCATATGCACCGCGCCCTGTTCGTGCCGCACAAGGATGTGGCGGATGTCGTTCTGCTGGAAGATCTCGTCATAGATCGGAAGTACCGCGCCTCCGGGGTATCCGAAGACCGTGTCGACCCCCTGATCCCTCAGCGCCTGAACCACCATTCTCGCGCCGGTCATCTGCCCTGACATCTATCGCTCCATTCGTGCATCGTCTGTGGCAACAAAAAGCCCCGGCTCATTCGGACCGGGGCGCATGGGAACCTTTGTGGCAACCGTCACCGGCCCATGCGCGTCCTTTCAAGAAGTACGAGGATCGCGTTCATCGCCCCCGGGTCCTTTCGCTGCTGTGCGGCGGACATTATGCACGCTTGATTGCAGCGTCAACCTGCAAAAGCGCGAATAAAGTGTCGCAGGGCATCATTTTGCTGAACTTTTGTTGCGCGAGCTTGGCTTGATGGCGCAAGAAAGCGAATCCCGGATATCTCAGCTCATCCCCAGAAAGACCAGGTAGCCGCCGTAGCTTGCCAGAAAACCGCCGCCGGCCAGCCTGCCCACGCGCCCCGGCAGCACCGCAAGGGCAAGGAAGGCAAGCGCCGAGGCGACGGCAAGTCCGATGTCCAGGCTCGAAAACTCGGACCCGACCGGAATGGGGGTGATCACCGCGGTGATCCCCAGGATCCCGAGGATGTTGAAGATGTTCGACCCCAGGATGTTGCCAATGGCGATTTCCGGGTGCTTCTTGACCGCGGCCACGATCCCAGTTGCCATTTCGGGAAGCGACGTGCCGATCGCCACGATGGTAAGACCGATCACCGCCTCCGACACACCGAAGGCGCGCGCCATTTCGGTTGCGCTTGTAACCAGGGCCTTGGCGCCCAGAAGCAGGCCAGCGAAACCAAGCGCAAGCAGAAGGGCGGACTGCCAGACGGGGCGGGAGGGAATGATGGTTTCGGGAATTTCGCGCGAACCCCAAAGGCTGATCCAAAGGTAGACGGCCAGCGCCAGAACCAGAACCGTGCCCTCGATCCGCGTTACGTCGCCATCCATCAGCACGCCCCAAAGGGCAAAGGTCGAGCCGATCAGGAAGATGAAATCGCGCTTCAGGCTCGAAAAGTTCAGGGTGACCGGAATGATCAGCGCCGAAAGCCCGAGGATCAGAAGGATGTTCGCGATGTTCGAGCCCACGACATTGCCGACCGCCAGCGCAGGGGACCCGCCAAGCGCCGCCTGGACCGAGACCAACAGCTCGGGCATCGAGGTGCCGAAGCCTACGATCGTCAATCCGATCACCAGTGGGGGCACGTGAAAGCGTTGCGCGATGCCCACCGCGCCGCGAACCAGCAACTCCCCGCCGACAATCAGTCCCGCAAGGCCAATGAAGAACAAGATGAAGGTCAAGATATGCTCCGGTCTGTCTTCGCTAAAAGATCGAGCGGGCAAGGCGCATTGCAAGAGGTGGCGCAAGGATTCGTCGAGAAAATCGCCAGTTGACAACCGGCACGCTCCGGTTGACCCGGCGTAACCGCGCGCAGCGGCGAACGCGTGCTTGAACGGCGGGACGTTCCGATTATTGTTCGGGCGTCGGGGCGAAGAGCGTCCAGACGCCGCAAAATAACCGGGAGGTTTCTTCTTAATGGATCGTCGTTCTTTCTTGACCAAGGCTGCCCTTGGCGGTGCCGCCGGTTCGGCCGCGCTTGCCGCGCCCGCGCTGGCACAGTCCAATCCTCAGATCACATGGCGCGTGACGTCGTCCTTCCCCAAGGCTCTCGATACCATTTTCGGCGCGGCGGACACGATGGCCCGGTACGTCAACGAAATGACGGACGGCGCATTCAACATCCAGGTTTTCCCGGCGGGTGAGCTTGTTCCCGGTCTGGAAGCGGCCGAGGCCGTGTCCTCCGGCACGGTCGAGGCATGCCACACCGTTCCCTACTACTTCTGGGGCAAGGATCCGACCTACGCCTTGGGCGCGGCCGTGCCTTTCGGGCTGAACGCGCGGATGATGAACGCCTGGTGGTACTACGGCGGCGGCATCGACATGATGAACGAATTCTACGCGACGCAGAACCTGATCGCCTTCCCGGCCGGCAATACCGGCGTGCAGATGGCCGGGTGGTACCGCAAGGAGATCAACAGCGTCGAAGACCTGCAGGGCCTGAAGATGCGCATCGGCGGCTTCGCCGGCAAGGTGATCGAAAAGCTTGGCGTCGTGCCGCAGCAGATCGCCGGTGGCGACATCTATCCTGCGCTTGAGAAGGGCACCATCGACGCGACCGAGTGGGTCGGCCCCTACGACGATGAAAAGCTGGGCTTCTACAAGGTCGCGCCTTATTACTACTATCCCGGTTGGTGGGAAGGTGGTCCGTCGATCGCCACGATGATCAACCTGGACAAGTGGAACGAACTGCCCAAGGCCTACCAGGCGGCGCTGCGCGCGGGCTGCGTCGTGGCCAACACCGACATGCTGGCCAGCTACGACTGGAAGAACCCGACGGCGCTGAAATCGCTTGTCGCCAACGGCGCGCAACTGCGGCCTTTGCCGCAGGACGTCCTGACCGCCGCCTTCGATGCGGCGCAGGCGACCTACGAAGAGGTTTCGGCCAGCAACGCGATGTTCAAGAAGATCAAGGATTCGCAGGACGCGTTCCGCCGCGATGCCTACCTGAACGCGCAGACGGCCGAATACAACTACGACGTCTTCATGATGAGCCAGCAGCAAGCCGGCAAGCTCTGAGGGAGCGGTCTGAAACTGAAAGGCCCCGGGTGTTCCCGGGGCCTTTTCCTTTGGTCTGGCGCAAGCTCAGGGATCGACCTTGGGGGGCTCCAGTTTCGGCGCTCCAAGCGTGGGCAGGCCGTTCAGCCCGCTGCCGATGCCCCCGCCCATGGGCTGGAGCGAGGGGATCGTGATCTCGACCGTCGAGGGGTCCACGACCTTGCCCTTGTAGTGCATGACCATGCCGGGGAAGGCGATCACGATCGCGATCATGACGACCTGGATCACGACGAAGGGGACGGCGCCCCAGTAGATCTGGCCCGTGGTGACGCCCGCAAGCTCCTGACCCGTCACCTTGTCCCTGTAGGCCCCCCGAGGGGCGACCGAGCGCAGGTAGAACAGCGCAAAGCCGAACGGCGGATGCATGAACGAGGTCTGCATGTTGACGCCAAGGATCACGCCGAACCAGATCAGGTCGATGCCCAACTGCTCGGCCGCCGGCGCAAGCAGCGGCACGATGATGAAGGCCAGTTCGAAGAAGTCCAGGAAGAAGGCCAGCACGAAGACCAGGATCGACACGATGATCAGGAAGCCCATCTGGCCGCCCGGAAGCCCGGTCAGCAGGTGTTCGACCCAGACATGGCCGTTCACCCCGTAGAAGGTCAGGGAAAACACCCGCGCACCGATCAGGATGAACATCACGAACGATGCCAGGCGCGTCGTCGCGATCAGAGCCTGTCGCACGACCTCCAGGTTCAGCCGCCGTTTCGAGGCCGCCAGGATCAGGGCGCCGACCGCCCCCATCGCGCCGCCTTCGGTCGGGGTGGCGATGCCAAGGAAGATCGTTCCCAGAACCAGGAAGATCAGCGCAAGGGGCGGGATCAGCACCATGATCACCTGACCTGCAAGGCGGCTCAGAAGGCCAAGGCCCATGGCGCGGTCCAGAACCGCGAAGGCATAGATGATGGCGACCGCCATCGCCGCGCCAAGGATATCCGCGTTCGCCCCGTGAACCGGCGCAAGCCAGACATGCGCGCCATAGCCGATCGCGATCGCGGCGATGATCGCGACGATCAGGGACACCACGCCTTGCCCCAGAGTGCGCGCCTCTTGCGGAAGGGCAGGGACCCACTTGGGCCGGAACAGCGACACGAGGAAGACGTAGCCAAGATAGAGCCCCGTCAGGACCAGGCCGGGAATGAGCGCGCCCTTGTACATGTCGCCGACCGAGCGGCCCAACTGGTCGGCCAGAACGATCAGCACCAGCGAGGGCGGGATGATCTGCGCAAGCGTGCCCGACGCCGCGATCACCCCCGTCGCCACACGCCGGTCGTAGCCGTAGCGCAGCATGATCGGCAGCGAAATCAGCCCCATCGCGATGACCGATGCGGCGACCACGCCCGTGGTCGCGGCCAGCAGCGCGCCCACCACGATGACCGCATAGGCCAGGCCGCCCCGCACAGGACCGAAGAGCTGGCCGATGGTGTCCAAGAGGTCCTCGGCCATGCCGGACTTTTCAAGCACGATGCCCATGAAGGTGAAGAAGGGTATCGCAAGGAGCGTCTCGTTCGACAGGACCCCCCACAATCGCTGCGGCATGGTGAAGAGAAGCGGCCAATCCAGCGTGATGGTTTGTTCGGACCAGGGTGCCAGCCAGACGCCGATGGCGAAGAACAGAAGCCCGTTCGCGGCCAGCGAAAACGCGACCGGGTAGCCCAGCAGGAGGAAGATCACCAGCGAGGCGAACATGATGGGCGCCATGTTGATGGCGATGAACTCGATCATTCGGGCTTCTCCCCGTTCCGGCCGGCGGCGTCGCCTGCCAAGGCGGCGCCTTCTTTCTCGGCCGCCTGCTGGTGCGATACGAAGGGATGCGGGTCTTCGATCAGGCCGCGCATGACGGCGATCTTCTTGATGATCTCGGATATCGCCTGCAGCGTCAGAAGCGCGAAGCCCGCGGCCAGGATCGCCCGCGCGGGCCAGATGATCAGCCCCCCGGCATTGGTCGAGATCTGTCCGATCTTCCACGCCTGGTAGGCGTAGGGCACCGTCATCCAGGTCATCAGGACCACGAAGGGTGTCAGGAACAGGAGGTGACCAATCAGATCGATCCAGTGCTGCGCCCGCCGGGACCGGGTGCCGTAAAAAATGTCGATCCGGATGTGTTCATTTTCCTTCAGGGTGTAGGCCGCTGCCAGCATGAAGGCCGCGCCGTAAAGGTACCACTGAAGCTCGAGCCAGGCATTGGACGAGCTTGAAAACACCTTGCGGATGATCGCGTTCGCCGCACTGACGGCGATCGCCAGCAGAATTAGCCAGATCACCGACTTGCCGATCCACTCGCTCAACCGGTCGATCCCTCTCGCGAGGGACAGGAATGGTTTCATTGCCTTTGTCCTCCCCTGGCGCCTCGGGCGCCTTCTTGCCCTGAACGGGAAACTGATAAAGCGGCGCTGGCTGGCACGCCGCGCCACGAATGCCGGATCGGCGACCCTTTGACGCTGCAAGGAATAGTGCACAGCTCTGGGCAGCGCGCCAGTGGCCAACGCGGGTGACCTAGGGTCAGAGTGGCGCCGCGTGCCATCAGGGCCACGCCCGCAAGCGCGGCGTCAGCTTCCTTTGGGGTGTGCCTCGGGCAGGGCGATGCGCGCGACCTGTTCGGCGATCGGGTCGACCGAAAGCGGATGGGTTTCGCCGCTGTGGTCCTCTGGGTTGCCGATGTCCTGCCATGAGCCGTTCTTGTAGATTTCAAGCGCGCTGAAATTGGCCTTGTAGCCCATCTTGCGGCTGCCCGGCACCCAGTACCCGAGGTAGACATACGGAAGCCCCATCGAGCGCGCGATGGCGACATGGTCCAGGATGATGTAGGTGCCAAGGCTGTCACCCGCGCGGTGCGGTTCGTAAAAGCTGTAGACCATGGACAGCCCGTCATCGAGCACGTCCGTCAGGCACACCGCGATCAATTCGCGCGAGGAAGCCGGCCCTCCGGGGCGGTCCGAATATTCGATGACGCGGCTCTTCACCGGCGTTTCCTCGATCATCGCCGCGAACTCGAAGATGTCCATGTCCGCCATTCCGCCATCGGCGTGGCGGCTGTCCAGGTAGCGGCGGAAGAGGGCGAACTGGTCCTCGGTCGCCCAGGGACTGGTCGCGTCGCGGCGCAGCGTGTCGTTCTTGCGCAGCGCTCGCCGCTGGCTCTTGTTCGGCGTGAAGTCGGCCACGCGGATTCGTGCCGACAGGCACGCGGTGCATTCCGCGCAGGACGGGCGGTAGAGCACGTTCTGTGAGCGCCGGAACCCTTGCTTGGACAGCGCGTCGTTCAGCAGCTTGGCATTTTCGCCCTGAAGCGCAGTGAACAACTTCCTTTCGGACCGCCCGTCGAGATACGGGCAGGGCTGGGGTGCCGTCACATAGAACTGGGGCGCTATGGGAAGCGTGTGGCGCATGGGGCCCCAAGGGTTGCCGCTGCGGCGAACGTTAGCAAGGGAGTGCTCATCCGCCAAGCATTTCCTCGTGCCCTTGCTTTACACCAGTTCACATTGTGAACGGGCGGCCCTGAGGCCGCCCGAAACTCTTGTTCAATAAGCGCCGCTGCCGCCCGGCTTCTCCGAATTTTCAGGGTCGCCGCCGTCACGCGCCGCGCGCGCCCTTTCGTCCAGATACTGGTCGAATTCGGACTTGTCCTTGCTTTCGCGAAGCCGCTTGAGGAAGGCTTCGAATTCTTCCTGTTCGCGTTCGAGCCGGTCCAGCGTGTCGGCCTTGTAGGTGTCGAAGGCAGTGTTTCCCGATGAACGGAAACCATGCCGGCGCGCATGTTTCCAACGCGTATCGTTGTGGCGGCTCTTGCCGCTGCAGCTTGCGAACATTCGTTTTCCCCAGATCATGTAGGCCAGAAGGGCAAGCCCAACAGGCCAGAATATGATGAACCCCAAGACCATCGCTGCGATCCAGGCGCCCTTGCCGCGATCGTCAAGCCAGGTCTCGGCCCGCGAGGGCCAGGCGGCGATAGTGCTCATTCTGCGTCCTCCGCATTCCATGTGAATACCTTTCACATAATCGAACATCGGAGTGAGCGCGCCCTGTGTCAAGGCGTGAAGTAAATTAATTTAACATTCCGCGCATCAGGTCGCCGGCGCGATGAAGTCCGCCGTATGCGCGCCGGTGATCCGCAACAACTCCTGCGGGGCGATTGCGAAAACATGCCGCGGGGTTCCCGCGGCGGCCCAGACCAAATCGAAGTCCAGAAGGCGCGTATCGAAATAGGTTTCGACCGGCGCGATGAGTCCCAGGGGTGCCACGCCCCCGATGGCAAAGCCGGTTTCCGCGCGGACAAGGTCGGCATCGGCGCGGCCCAGCGGCTGACCGGCCAACGCGCTGGCCCGGCCGGGATCGACGCGGTTTCCGCCCGCGGTGATGAACAGGACGACATGGCCGGAAGCTTCGCCCCGGAAGATGATCGACTTCGCGATCTGGTCAAGGGCGCAACCTGCCGCCGCCGCAGCCTCTTCGGCGGTCCGGGTCGATCCCGGCATCTCGGTGATCCGGACCGCGACACCGGCCGCGGCCAGGGCCGCCTCAACGCGCTTCAAGCTCTTGCTCACTACGATCTCCCGTTCTTGCGTGCCTTGGCATCCCATGGCTGTGCTTGAAACTCAATGCCCCGGCCAGCGCCCCCCATGCGAATGGCACGCCCGCCCGTTGACCGCCACGCGCGCGCCGCTACTGTGCGCGCATGAGCTTTGCATCGCGCCTGACCCGCTGTCCCATTCCCCACGATCCCGCGCGCACGGAAGAACCGCGCGCCCGCTTTGCGGCCTTGCCGCCGGAACTGCGCGCGCTCTTGGAGGGAACCGCGGGCTGCAGCCCTTATCTGTGCGGCCTGATGTCGCGCGAAGCCGACTGGATCGAGGGGGCACTTGCGGGAAGCCCGGAAGCCGCGCTGGACGATGCGCTGGCGCTGGACGCCGATCTTGCAGCCGAGGCGCTTGGTTCGGCGCTTCGCCGCGCGAAGGCGCGCGTGGCGCTTCTTGCCGCGTTGGCCGACCTCGGGGGCGTCTGGACGCTTGAGGACGTGACGGGCGCTTTGACGCGGCTGTCCGACGTCGCCGTTTCCCATGCGTTGCGCGTGCTTGTGGGAAGCGAGATCCGTCGTGGCAAGGTCCCCGGCGCCGTGCCGGAGGACGCGGAAACCGCCGCCGGCATCGTGTCGATCGCCATGGGCAAGACCGGGGCGAGAGAGCTTAACTATTCCTCGGACATCGACCTGATCTGCCTGTTCGACGAAAGCCGATACGACCCCGACGACGTGCAGGAGGCGCGCGCCGCCTTCATCCGCGTGGTGCGGCGCATGACCGCCATGCTGTCGGACATGACACCCGAGGGCTACGTCTTCCGCACCGACCTTCGGCTTAGGCCCGATGCCTCGGTCACGCCGGTCTGCATCTCGATGGGCGCCGCGGAACAATACTACGAAGCGCAGGGCCGAACTTGGGAACGCGCGGCCTACATCAAGGCGCGCGCGGCGTCTGGCGACATCGCTGCGGGTGAACGCTTCCTGTCCGCGCTGACCCCCTTCGTCTGGCGCCGGCATCTGGATTTCGCGGCCATCCAGGACGCGCACGACATGCGGCTGCGAATCCGCGACCATAAGGGGCTTCACGGTCGATCGGCGCTGGAAGGGCGCGATCTGAAGCTGGGCCCCGGCGGCATACGGGAGATCGAGTTCTTTACGCAGACCCGTCAGCTGATCGCGGGTGGACGCGATCCCGATCTGCGTCAGCGCGACACGGTGGGCGGGCTGGCGGCGTTGGCGTGGAAAGGGTGGATCACCGACGATGTGGCCACTGAGCTGACCCGCCACTACCGTGAGCACAGGGAAGTTGAGCACCGACTGCAGATGGTGGGGGATGCGCAGACCCATTCGCTGCCCGTCACCGCCGAAGGCTTCGACGTGATCGCACGGATGATGGGGCAGGGCGATACCGATGCCTTCCGCAAGGCCCTGCGCGACAGGTTGGAGCGGGTGGCGGAACTGACCGAAAGCTTCTTCGCCCCGGGCGAGGCGCGGGATGCACCCGACCTCCGCCCCGAAATGCAGCAAGTCGTCGAGGGCTGGCGCGCCTATCCCGCGTTGCGCTCGGAACGCGCGGTGCGGATCTTCAAGCGGGTCGAGCCGGAAATCCTGTCCCGCCTGGAACGTGCGGCCAATCCGGACGAGGCGCTTGGCCAGTTCGACGGTTTCCTGCGCGGTTTGCCCGCCGGTGTGCAGTTGTTCTCTCTTTTTGAGTCCAATCATCAACTTATCGACCTTATTGTTGACATTTGCTCAACGGCGCCCGCGCTCGCGGCCTATCTGTCACGCAATGCGGGCGTGCTGGATGCGGTGATCGGCGGCGATTTCTTTGCGCCTTGGCCGGGATTGCCCGCGCTGCGCGCCGAACTGGCGGAACGGCTTGCCGAGATCCCGGACTATGAGCGCAAGCTGGACGCCGCGCGGCGTTGGGCCAAGGAATGGCACTTCCGGATCGGGGTGCATCACCTGCGCGGGCTGATAGATGCCCAGGCCGCCGGGCGCGAGTATGCCGAGCTGGCCGAGGCGTGCCTTGGTGTGCTTTGGGATCCATGCGTTGCCGAATTCGCCCGCAAGCACGGCGCGCCTCCGGGGCGGGGGGCCGTGGTGCTGGGCATGGGGTCGCTGGGGGCCGAACGGCTGAACGCGGCGTCCGACCTTGACCTGATCATGATATACGACGCGGATGGCGTGGAAGCCTCGGACGGGCCGCGGCCGCTGGCTGCCCGGCAATACTACGCCCGGCTGACCCAGGCGCTCGTCACCGCCCTGACCGCCCAGATGTCCGAGGGTCAGCTATACGAAGTCGACATGCGACTGCGCCCGTCGGGCCGGCAGGGGCCCGTGGCGACCGCGCTTTCGGGCTTCCGCAGCTACCAGATGACCGAGGCCTGGACCTGGGAACATCTGGCGCTGACGCGGGCACGGGCGGTGGCCGGATCGCCAGAGCTTGCCGCCGATGTCGAAGCGATCCGGCGCGAGGTTCTTTCCGCCAAGTCGGGCGGGGAAAGCGTGCGCGCCGATGTGGCCGAGATGCGTAACCGCATCTTTGCCGCCAAGGCGCCGGATGGCGACTGGGAGGCCAAGATCGGCCCCGGACGGCTTCAGGACCTGGAACTGCTGGCGCAGATGGTGACGCTACAGGCCGCCGATCCTTCCCGCCGCGTCGAGGCGCAACTGCGCGCGGGCCTGCGGGCCGGGCTTCTGACCAAGGATGAAGAGGCGGCGCTGCAGACCGCCTATCGCTTCCTCTGGCGGTTGCAGGCGGGCGGGCGGCTGCTGACGGACCGGCCGTTGGACATGGAGGTCATCGGCGGCGGCGGCCGCGCTTTTCTGCTGCGCGAGGCGGGATGCAAAGATCTCGATGGACTCCGGCAGCGTCTGGACGATACTGTATCAGCCGTTGCAGAAATCGCAGGCCGCCGTCTTGGGGTGCCGGAAGAGTGACGGCGGAGTCGTGATGGCGAGGAAACTGATGGACCTTTCAAAGGCCGATCCCAAAGGGCTGGTGCGCGAGAGCTATGCGATCGAGGGGATCACGCTTGGCGAATGCCGGTCGATATTCCTCGACTGGGCGCTCAGCATCGCCTCGGATACCGATGCGCGCGAAGCGATGCGCGTGCTGATCGCGACCTATGCGTTCGCCAACGATGGCCATCCCATGAACGGAGTGCTGGAGGCGGGTCTCATGGAGTCTCCCAAGGCCGCGCGCCGGGGTGGCCGGATGGCACGGATGGCTGCACGCAGTTAGGCGGCGCCTTACGCGCATCCGCGTCTGCGGTGACGAAACCCGACCCGATACCGACCATCTTTGCGACGCGTGCCAGCGCAACCGGTTCGTTGGCCTGAACCGTCAAGGCGGGTTGGGCCGGCGGCTCCCATGCCAAATCCGACAACCGGAAACCGCACCCGTTCAGGGGCATGCGGCCCCCCACCGACCGCTCCCAGGCCCTGCCACTTCAGAGCCACATTTCTGTGCTTTGTTTGTTGATGGGGCGCTATTGACGAGTGGGACGATGACACGAATACCGATACACGTGCGCCCATCCGTTCTGGTTCCGGCGCTGCTGTTTCCGGCGACCGTGCTGGGCTTTCCCGCGCTGATGTCCCATGCGCATTTCGACGAGGCGCCTGCCTCGATTCTTGCCTGGGTGATCTACATCGGGCTTTTCGGCGCCTCGGTGCATTACGGCTGCCGCTGCATGTTCGAGATCAAGCCAAGCGATCCGGACAGCGACCAGGAGATTCAGCAGTTGCTTTCCGTGCGGCGCCACAGGGTCGGTCTGTCGATCCTGGCGGCATCCTTGGGGCTTGCGGTCTGCATGCTCGTGCCTTTGCTGGGCTCAGGTATCCTGCTCGCGCCCGAGACCTTGTCGACAAGTTACATCGCGATGCTGCTCTTGTCGTGGCTCGCGATCGGCCTTGCGGCCTCCGACCACGCCGTTCACAGGGCGCTGGCGCGGCGCGACAAGGCGGCTGCCGAGGCGCGGGAAGCCTAGCGCTCCAGCGCGGCTGCCTCGCGCGCCAGAGCCTCGATCGCGACCCAATCGCGCGCGCGGACAAGGTCCTTGGGCGCGACCCAGCTGCCGCCGACGCACAGCACATTGGAAAGCCTGAGATAGTCCGGTGCGGTCCGAAGCCCGATCCCGCCCGTCGGGCAGAAGCGCACCTGCGGCAATGGCGAGGCGAGTGAAGCCAGCGCCTTGGCACCGCCGATCGCCTCTGCCGGAAAGAACTTCTGCACCACATAGCCGCGCTCAAGCAGCGTCATGACCTCGGACGCCGTTGCGGCGCCCGGCAGAAGCGGCAGATCATGTTCGGCGCAGGCGTCGATCAGCCGTTCGGTTGCGCCCGGAGAGACGCCAAAGCGTGCGCCCGCCTCCTTGGCGGCCTTGACGTCCGCAGGGGTCAGCAGGGTTCCGGCGCCGACGATCCCGCCCGAAACCTCGGACATGGCGCGGATCGCATCCAGCGCAGCAGGCGTCCTCAGCGTCACTTCCAGCGCGGGCAGGCCACCGGCGACCAGCGCGCGCGCCAGATCGGCCGCAATCGCGGCATTGTCGAGCACGAGCACTGGAACCACGGGGGCCAGCGCGCAGATTTCGGCGGCGTGTCGGCTTTGCTCGGCAGGTGTCATGTCAGTGTCCTTGCAGGATCGGGTTACACCACAAGCGCGCCGCCGGTTTCAGCGGGGCCCGCGTGGGTACGGAAAGCCTCGAACAATTCGCGACCGATGCCGTAGCGGTTCGCGGTCAGGTCGGCAACGACGGGCTCGCGCGCCTCGAAGTCGGGCACCAGCGCCTGAAGCGTGCCTGCGACGGCATCGACGCGGACGATGTCGCCGTCGCGCAACCGGGCAAGCGGGCCGCCCGCGGCGGCCTCGGGGCTGACGTGAATCGCGGCGGGCACCTTGCCAGAGGCGCCGGACATGCGCCCGTCGGTCACCAGCGCCACCTTGAGCCCCCGGTCCAGAAGTACGGCGAGTGTCGGGGTCAGCGAGTGCAATTCCGGCATGCCGTTCGCGCGCGGACCCTGAAAGCGGACGACGACGACGCAGTCCGAGGTGAACTCCCCCCGCCTGAAGGCGGCCTTGACGGCCTCCTGGTCTTCGAAGATGCGCGCCGGCGCCTCGGTGACATGGCTTTCCGGCGCAACGGCCGACACCTTCATGACCCCGCGTCCAAGGTTGCCTGAAAGCTGTTTCAGCCCGCCCGAAACCTGGAATGGATCGGTAACGGGGCGCAGGATGCGGTCGTTCAGGCTTTCGCGCGCGCCCTCGGCCCAGGTCAGCGCGCCTTCGACAAGCCTTGGTTCCTGCGTGTAGCGCGACAGCCCGCCGCCCGCGACCGTGCGGACATCCTCATGCAGGAGGCCCGCGCTCAGAAGTTCTCCAATCATGTAGGCAAGGCCGCCCGCGGCGTGGAAGTGGTTCACGTCGGCCAGCCCATTGGGATAGACGCGTGCCATCAACGGCACTGCGTCCGAGAGCGCGGCGAAATCATCAAGATCCAGGAGGATGCCCGCCGCCCTGGCCATCGCGGGCAGGTGCAGCACGAGGTTGGTCGATCCGCCCGTCGCCATCAGTCCAACCATGCCATTGACGAAGGCGCGTTCGTCCAGCACCTCGCCCGCAGGGGTATAGTCGTTGCCAAGCGCGGTGATCTGGGCTGCCCGCGCGACCGCCGCATCGGTCAGCGCCTCGCGCAGCGGCGTGCCGGGGTTGACGAACGATGCGCCCGGCAGGTGCAGACCCATGAACTCCATCAACATCTGGTTGGTGTTCGCGGTCCCGTAGAACGTGCAGGTGCCGGGACCGTGGTAGGAGGCCATCTCGGCCTCCATCAGCTTGTCGCGCCCGACCTGGCCCGCGGCAAATTGCTGCCGGACCTTGGCCTTTTCGTCGTTCGGAAGACCCGAGGTCATGGGCCCCGAGGGGACGAATAGAGCCGGCACATGGCCAAAGGTCGCCGCCGCCATGATCAGGCCGGGCACGATCTTGTCGCAGATGCCCAGGTAAAGCGCCGCATCGAAGCAGTTGTGACTTAGCGCGACGCCGGCAGAAAGCGCGATCACGTCGCGGGAAAAGAGTGACAACTCCATCCCCGGCTGGCCTTGGGTGACGCCGTCACACATGGCGGGGACGCCGCCTGCCACCTGCGCCGTCGCACCGGCGCGCCGGGCGGCGGCGCGGATCCGTTCGGGGTAGTGTTCATAGGGCTGATGGGCGGAAAGCATGTCGTTGTATGCGGTGACGATGCCGATATTCGGTTGCCGGCCTGCGGCAAGATCCGGCTTGTCGCCGCTCATCGCGGCATAGGCATGGGCCTGGTTGCCGCAGCTCAGATGCGCGCGTGCCGGGCCGTCCTGCGCCGCGCGCCGCATCCGCGCCAGGTATTCCTGGCGCGACCGGGCTGAGCGGTCGCGGATACGGTCGGTGACTTCGGCTACGGTCTGGTGAAGCGGCATCGGGCCCTCATTGGCAGGTGGCAGCGTCCATATCACACAAGGTTAGCGCTAACAACTTCGGAAATGCCGCATCTGTTCCGTCCGGGGTCAAGTGGGGCAACGCACCGGTTGCCGACCAGTCGCGCAAGTATCGCGCCATTGGGTGGACCATATCAAGCGAGTTGCGCCGACACCGTGGCGATCAGCACTCGCCGCACCTGCGTCAATTAACGGGGTCACGCGGGCGTTTGCCGGAAGCGCGCCCTTTCGCCCGGCTTGCGAAGGCTTTAAGGGAAGGCAAACCACGCCCGGATACATCCCATGACCGACAGTCCGCTTCCCATCGTCCGTCTGCGCCCCAAGGCCGAGGCGCGTGCCATCCGCCATGGCTTCCCGTGGGTCTATGCCGATGAGCTTGTGACGGACCGGCGGACCTCCAAGCTGGCGCCGGGGGTCTTCGCGGTGCTTGAGGACGCAGAGCGGCGGCCGCTTGGCCTTGTCACAGTCAACGTCCAGTCCAAGATCATCGCGCGCGTGATGGACCGCGACCCGGGGGCGGTGATCGGTCGCGCTTGGCTGGCGGCCCGCATCGCGCGCGCGGCCGCGCTGCGCGACCGGCTTTACGACGCGCCCTTCTACCGCCTGATCCATGCCGAAGCCGACGGGCTTCCCGGCGTGGTGATCGACCGCTTCGGAGACGCCGCGGTGATCCAGCCCAACGCCGCCTGGGCCGAAACGCTGATCGACGAGATTGCCGCCGCGCTGGCCGAGGTCACGGGCGTCACCCGGATCATCAAGAACGGCACCGGCCGGTCGCGCGGTCTGGAAGGCCTGGCGGAGGAAACCACGATCTTGTCCGGCGTGATCGAGGCCCCGATCCCTGTGCCGATGAACGGCGCGACCTACATGGCCGACCTTTTGGGCGGACAGAAGACCGGCCTGTTCTATGACCAGCGGCCGAACCACGCGTTTGCACAGCGCCTGGCGAAGGGCGCCCGTGTGCTCGACGTATTCGCCCATGTCGGGGGTTTCTCGCTGGCGGCGCTGGCGGGCGGGGCCGAGCGCGCGCTGGCCGTGGATTCCTCGGCTGCGGCGCTCGCGCTGGCCGAGCGGGGGGCAGAGGCCGCGGGGGCGGGCGCACGCTTCGCCACCCGCCAGGGCGACGCCTTCGCGGTGATGGAGGCGCTGGCTGCCGAAGGCGAAACCTTTGACCTTGTCGTCTGCGATCCGCCGGCTTTTGCGCCCTCGAAACCCGCGCTTGAGGCCGGACTGCGCGCCTATGAGCGCGTCGCGCGCCTGGCGGCGCCGCTCGTCGCGCCGGGGGGCTATCTTGGCCTTTGTTCCTGCTCGCACGCGGCCGATCTGACGCAGTTCCGCAATGCCTCGGCCCGCGGGATCGGGCGCGGCGGGCGGCGCGGGCAGCTTCTGCATACGGGCTATGCCGGGCCCGACCACCCGATGCTGCCGCAACTTGCGGAGTCGGGTTACCTCAAGGCGCTGTTCTTCCGGCTGGACGGATGAAGGCGCTTCTGGACGCCTGCGTCCTTTATCCGACGGTCTTGCGAGAGATCCTGACCGGGGTTGCGGCGCAGGGTCTTTACACTCCCCTCTGGTCCGACCGCATCCTTGAGGAATGGGCGCGCGCGACGCGCAAGCTGGGCCCAGGCGCCGAAGAGATTGCGCGGGGCGAAATCGCGACCCTGCGCGCGTCGTTCCCGAAGGCGATGGTCGCCGAGCGTGCAGGTCTTGCGGCGCGGCTGCACCTGCCCGACGCGAACGATATTCACGTTCTGGCGGCCGCCATCGCCGGCGGCGCCGATGCCATCGTAACTTTCAACGCGGCCGATTTTCCGCGTCAGGCGCTGGCAGAAGAGGGGATCGCGCGGCTGGATCCCGATCGTTTCTTGATGGAACTCTGGCTTTCGGCACCCGATCCGGTCGCGGCAGTGGTCGAACGCGTCCGCGCCCGGGCCGAGGAACTATCGGGTGAAGCCCAACCCCTGCGACCGCTGTTGAAACGCGCAAAGCTGCCAAGGTTGGGCAAGGCGCTGACACTGGCGAGTTGAGGCGGGCGGGCGGTTGCGTGCTCATCCGCGACGCGCGGGCAGGCCCCAGCGTCGTTCGTTCGCCTCGATCGCGGCGATGCGCGCGTCCGTGTCGGGATGGCTTGCCAGCCACACGGGCGGTCGCCGTCCCTCGGTCCCGGTCAGCCGGCCGAGCTTGCTGAACAGCGACTTCTGCGGACCTGTGCCGATCCCCGCCTTGACCAGCAGCGCCGAGGCCCATTCATCCGCCTCGAACTCATCCTGGCGGCTCAGCCTTGCGGCAAGGAGTCCCGTCAGGAAGTTGGCAAGATAGAAGCCCACGAACGGAAGGAACCGTCCCAGCACAGCCGTCAGCACGACGCGGATCGCGTTCTGGCCGGAAAAGTCGATCATGCGCCGCCGGGCATGGCCAAGGGCGACGTGGCCAAGTTCATGGGCGATGACGCTTGCCATTTCCTCGCCCGTGACCTCACCCGCGCGGTACTTCTGCACGAAGCCGCGAGTCAGGAAGATGCGGCCGTCCGGCGCGGCAAGCCCGTTGACCGGCTCGATGTCATAGACGCGAACCGGCACCTGGCGAACGCCCAACGGATCGGCCAGGCGGTCGATTTCCTTCAGCAGCGCAGGCTCATCCAGCGGCCGTGATCGGGCGTCCAGCTCGCGCCGGGTACGCCAGGCGGAGAAGTGATAAAGCGCAAGGCCGTAAAGGACGGCCAGCAGGATCGGGACGAGGCGCAACATGGTGTGAATATGGGGCAGGGGATTTGGAAACGGAAGTCACGCGCGGCTGCCAAGCGCCGTGCGCAGCCAAAAGCCGGCCAGCACCATCGCGGCCACGCCGCCGACAAGCCCAAGAACGGATCCGATAAGATCCTCTGCCGCCGTCAGGTTGCCCACAAAGACATGTCCCATGCCGGTGTACAATCCAACCCACACGATTTCGCCCAGGACGGCCGCGGCGGTAAACTGCGCCCAACCTGTGCCTGCGGCGCCGGCGGCAAGGTTGACCCAGGGTCCCGCCGGGCTGACCAGCCAGCGCGAAAGGAAAACCGCCGCCGCCCCGCCCCGTGCCAGCAATGCCCGCGCCCGCGCCACCAGCGCGGCACGCTTGCGTCCGCGTTCAAGGCGTGCCAGCACGGGTTGACCGCCAAGTCGGCCAATCGCGAAACCGGTCTGGTCGCCGGCCACCGCGCCCGCCAGTGCTGCGCCCATCGCCTGCCACAGCGCAAAGTCGCCCGCCGCCGCGAACCCACCCGCGGCCAGCATCAGAAGCGATGCGGGCATCGGCACCGCGAGACAGGACAGATAGGTGCCGATCGCCAGGATCCACAGGCCGTAATCGGGCAGGAGCGACAGGAGCCAGTCGCTCATTTCCCGGCCTCGGTCGCCAGGAACGCAGCGACCTCGTTCAGAAGGACTTCAAGTGGCACGCCACGGTCCTGGGCAATTTCGGCCAGTGTAAGGCGGCCATCCTTTCCCGGCTCCAGATGAAGATGACGGGCCAAGTCGTCGCGCGGCACATTCCAGCTGCGCGCGATGTATCCAGGCGTCATCCAGCCGTCCGGCGTCTGCTGGCGGTGGGACGGGTCGGCCCAGTAAAGCGTGAAGAATGCCAGCCGCGCGGCAAAGAAGATGGCGACGGCCGCTCCGCCCACGAAGATCAAAAGCGCGAGCCGCTGTTCGCGCCACAGGTGCGCGATGGCTTTCATGTCAGCGCCTTCATCGCCCGTCCGATCCCTTCAAGCGTCAGGGGGAACATCGCGCCTTCGAAGATGCGGCGGACCATGCCGACCGACTGAGTGTGCGGCCAGTAGCGTTCCGGCAGCGGGTTGAGCCAGACGTTCGCCGGCCACTGTCCCCTTGCGCGTTCCAGCCAGACCTGCCCCGCCTCCTGGTTCCAGTGCTCGTTGGCTCCGCCGGGATGGGCGATCTCGTACGGCGACATCGAGGCGTCGCCGACGAAGATCGCCTTGTAGTCCGGCCCGTAGGTCCGCAGCACCTCCCAAGTCGGGGTCTGCTGGTCCCAGCGGCGGCGGTTGTCGCGCCAGACGCCTTCATACAGGCAGTTGTGGAAGTAGTAGTATTCCAGGTGTTTGAACTCGGCCCGCGCGGCGCTGAAAAGCTCTTCGATCACGCGGATGTGCGGATCCATCGAGCCGCCGACGTCAAGAAACAGCAGGACCTTGACGGCATTGTGCCTTTCCGGTCGGGTCCGGACGTCCAGATAGCCGTGTTCCGCCGTGGCGCGGATCGTGGAAGCAAGGTCCAGTTCCTCGGCCGCGCCAGAGCGCGCCCAACGCCGCAACCGTTTGAGGGCGACCTTGATGTTGCGCGTGCCCAGCTCGACCGAGTCGTCCAGGTTGCGGAATTCGCGTCTGTCCCAGACCTTGACCGCCCGTTGATGACGGCTTTCGTTCTGGCCGATGCGCACGCCCTCGGGGTTGTAGCCGTAGGCCCCGAACGGCGAGGTGCCGGCGGTGCCGATCCACTTCGATCCGCCCTGATGCCGGCCCTTTTGCTCCTCAAGGCGTTTCCTGAGGGTTTCCATAAGCTTGTCAAAGCCACCTAAAGCTTCGATCTGGGCCTTTTCCTCGGGCGTCAGGGTACGCTCCAGCAGCTTTTCCAGCCACTCCGCCGGCAGATTCACGACCTCAAGGACCTGTTCGGCTGTGATCGCTTCCACCCCTTTGAAGGCCTCGGCGAACGCGCGGTCGAAGCGGTCGAGGTGGCGTTCGTCCTTCACCATCGCGGTGCGCGCGAGGTAGTAGAAGGTTTCGACGTCATAGGTCGCAAGCCCGATCATGAGCCCTTCCAGAAATCCCAGATACTCGCGCAGGGACACCGGAATGCCAGCCTTGCGAAGGACTTCGAAGAAGGGGAGGAACATGGGCTCAGGTCATGCGGTCGATGAAAAGGGTGGCGAACAGTCCAAGGATCGAAAAAAGAATAGCATAGACAATGGCATATTGCCATTTGTCAAAGCTGTTTCCGCCCTTCTTTCGGGCGGTCATCCAACCCAGGGCAGCCCCAAGGACAAAGCCTGCGGCAATGATCATCTGGTCATCCCCTTCGCCATGCGCTCGATCGTCCGGAAGCTTTCGTCGAAGTTCCGGATTTCCTCGGCGGAGCCGAAGCCATAGCGTGCCCAGCCAAGGCTGTCGAGACGGACAGCGGCGGCTTTTTCGGTCTGGCCCATGACCAGCAGCGCGGCCGACTCGGTCCGAAGCAATTCGGCCAGAAGGGCCGCGTTTTCGGATCGCCGCGCGGCCGGCATGGCTGCGCGCGCCAAGGACAGCGCGCCGTCCACGTTGCCTCGGCTCAGCTCGAAAGTGGCAAGCGGCAGCTCGGTCTGCGCGCGCTGGATGTCGGCGCCGGGGATGGCGGAAAAGGCCGCACGGGCGCCCAGAAAGGCCGTGCGCGCGGCATCGGCGTCGCGGCCCTGGATCAACCTGCCGAAGGCGTAAAGGGCAAATCCCGTGCGCTCGTCGCGCCACCCCCCGTCCTTCGCGATGGCGACAGCCTGGGCTGCGGCGCTGCGCCGCTTCGCGGTTGCCGCCTTGGGGCCAAGCGCGGTGACGACGGCGTTGACGAAGGAACGCGGTGTCGGAGGCAGGGGCGCGCCCGCCGGCCGTTCGCCCGCGGGGTTGTAGCGTGCGAAAATCTCGGGAAGCCGCATCGCCACGGCGTTCCGGGTCATGCCGTTGGCCAGCTCCGGCGCATACTGCACCCGCACCATCAGCATGTCGAAGCCGGTCAGGACCGTGTTGAAATTGTCATCGTTGAAAACCGAATCCGGCAGTTCGTAAAGGTCATTCAGCGGACCAAGCGCCTGCGCGATTTCTTCGTGCAGGCAATCGCGCACCTCTTGCGGCGCAGTGTCGTTGGGGATGAAGACGGCGACCCTTTCGCGGCGGCTGAGCCGTGTCCAGTCGGTTTGGGACGACCGCGACTTGCCGCGGAACTCTTGCCAGGACGAAACGCCGGGTTCAACGAAGCACGCAGCTTGCGGAACATAGGCCTGCATCGTGCGGCGGGGCAGGAACTCCACCGTGATCGCGGCTGGACCTTCGGTGTAGAAGATGCTGATCCCCGCCTCGGAACGCAGGCGCGACAAAAGCCGGTCCAGATCCAGTTGCGCCGTGGGGGGAACCATTCCGGCAAAGGTGACAGAGACCGGTTCTTCGAACCGCGTCAGGATCGGCAGCTCCTCTCCGGTTTCCAGCCGGAACACGAGATCAAGAAAATTGCGCGCCATTTCCGCGTTTGGACGAAGCGGGCGCTGCGGGGCGCTCTGCGTGAAGACGCGCATGGGCGGCAGATCGGCGATCGGCGCGCGCGCGGCGGGCGGCGTCGGCGGCACCGGCGCGCAGGATGCGGTGACGGCAAGGGCGATGACAAAGGCGAAAGGGAAGCGCATCAGGGGCGGTTGTACTCGATGAAGGGGGTCTTGACCCCGATGCGGTCATATAGCCGCCGTGCGGTTTGGTTGTATTCTTGCGTCATCCAGTAGACCGAGGATGCGCCGTGACGGTCTGCCGCGGCATAGACCGCCTCGATCAAGGCGCGCCCCACGCCGGTTCCGCGAACCTCGGGGTCGGCGAACAGGTCTTGCAGGTAGCAGGTGTCCGCCACGGACCAGCACGTGCGATGGAACAGGAAGTGCGCAAGCCCCACTGGCTTTCCCGCCTGCACGGCCAGCAGGCCAAGGTATTCACCCGGCGCGCCCGAAGTTAGGCGCGCGAAGGTGGTCTGAAACACCTTTTCCGGCAACTCGGTTTCATAGAACGCAAGATACGCCTGCCACAGCCGGCGCCAGTCAGGCTCGTCCGAAGGCTCGATGGCGCGAATGATCAGGGGGTCGGTCATGGAGTCCTCCGGCTGTGCCAGACTAGCGCGTGGTCCGCAGCAGGCGCAATCGCCCGCGCGCGTGCCGCGTCTTATGCGGCGTGACTTCGCGCCCTCAGCGCCCGGAACGCGCCATGAAGGCCAGGCGCTCGAACAGCGCTACGTCCTGTTCGTTCTTGAGCAGCGCACCGTGCAGCTTCGGCAGAAGCTGGCGCGGGTCACGCCGAAGGTCTTCGGGCGAAAGGTCCTCGGCGAGAATCAGCTTGAGCCAGTCGAGCACCTCGGAGGTCGAGGGCTTCTTCTTCAGCCCCGGCGTTTCGCGGATTTCGTAGAACTGCGTCAGCGCCTCTGCCAGCAGGGTTTCCTTAATCTTTGGAAAATGCACGGCGATGATCTGCTTCAGCGTCTCCGTTTCAGGGAAACGAATGTAATGGAAGAAACACCTGCGCAGAAACGCGTCGGGAAGTTCCTTTTCGTTGTTTGAGGTTATTATGACCACCGGGCGGTGGCGGGCGCGGATCGTCTCGGCGGTTTCGTAGACATGGAATTCCATCCGGTCGAGTTCCTGGAGAAGGTCGTTGGGAAACTCGATGTCGGCCTTGTCGATTTCGTCGATCAGCAGAACGACCTTGGTATCGGCCTCGAACGCCTGCCAGAGCTTGCCCTTGCGGATGTAGTTCGCGACGTCGTGCACGCGCTCGTCGCCAAGCTGGCTGTCACGAAGCCGGCTGACCGCGTCGTATTCGTACAGACCTTGCTGCGCCTTGGTCGTTGATTTCACGTGCCATTCAACCAACGGAAGGCCAAGGCTTTGCGCGACCTGTCGGGCGAGTTCAGTCTTGCCGGTGCCCGGCTCGCCCTTCACCAGAAGCGGCCGCTCCAACGTGACCGAGGCGTTTACAGCGACGGTCAGATCCCTGGGTGCGACATAACTCGCCGTTCCGTTGAATTTCATCATCTTGTATCTCCGCATCCGGCGAGTGCCTGATTTTAGAGATACGCGGGCCATCAAAATGCCGCAAGGCTGGGCGACAGCTAGTGACAACCCCCCGCCGTTGCGCTAAGGGAGCGCCCGTGGAGTACCGGATGACGATTGCAAAAATGACGAACGGATCCGGAGGCAGGAAGGGAGCAGAGATGAAGGCAGAAATCTTTCTTCCCGAGGATTATCGTCCCGCCGAGGACGAGCCTTTCATGAACGAGCTGCAGCTCGAGTATTTCCGTCGAAAGCTGACCTCGTGGAAGAATGAGCTTCTTGAGCAGTCCGCAGAAACACTTGAGGGTCTTCAGGACAGCGCGCGCAACGTGCCCGACTTGGCCGACCGCGCAAGCGAGGAAACGGACCGCGCGCTGGAACTGCGGACACGCGACCGTCAGCGCAAGCTCGTGACAAAGATCGACGCGGCGCTTCGCCGGATCGAGAATGGCGAATACGGCTACTGCGAGATGACCGGAGAGCCGATTTCGCTGAAGCGCCTGGATGCGCGGCCGATCGCGACCATGACGCTTGAGGCGCAGGAAAAACACGAACGCCGCGAGCGGGTTCATCGCGACGACTGATCCCCGGACGACGGGTCGGCAAGAATCGGCGCCGGAGTCCTTTGACTCCGGCGCCTTCATTTTCGGAGGTGGTCTTGAAGGGGCAACGCGTCACGGTGATCGGCGCTGGGATCGCGGGGCTTGCGCTTGCGCGGGCGCTGGCGATGAAGGGGGCCGCCGTCACGGTCCTGGAACAAGCCCCGGAAATCCGCGAGGTCGGAGCAGGGTTGCAGATCACGCCGAACGGGCAACGCGTTCTGGCGGCCTTGGGTCTTGGCGCTGAATTCGAACGCGAGGGCCTGCGCACCGAGGCGGTGGAACTGATCGACGGGGAAACCGGCGGTGTCGTGCTGAAGCTCGACCTGCTGCGGCAGAGGCCGTCGGACCACTTCCGGCTGTTTCACCGGGCAGACCTGATATCGGTCCTGGCCCAGGGCGCGCGCGATGCGGGCGTGGAAATCCGGCTGCTGCAAAAGATCGACAGCGTCACGCTCGGTCAGACGCGCCCTCTGATCCGGACCGCGCAGGGCGCTGAGACCGAGGTCGACCTGCTGATTGGCGCGGACGGGTTGCATTCCAAGGTTCGCGAGGCGCTTAACGGCCGGATCGCGCCGTTCTTCACCCATCAGGTCGCCTGGCGCGCGACGCTGCCCGCCGAGCCGGGCATTCGGCCGGTCGCGCAGGTCTTCATGGGTGAGGGGCGGCACGTCGTCAGCTATCCATTGCGCGGCGGCAGGCTGCGCAACATCGTCGCGGTCGAGGAACGCCGCCGCTGGGCCGAGGAAAGCTGGTCCCTGACCGACGATCCCCTGGCCCTGCGTATCGCCTTCGAGGACTTCGTGCCCGAGGTGCGCGGTTGGCTGGACCGGATCGAGCGTCCGAACCTTTGGGGGCTTTTCCGCCATCCGGTCGCCGAGCGCTGGCATGGCCAGGGGGCCGCGATACTGGGCGACGCCGCGCACCCGACACTGCCGTTCCTGGCGCAGGGGGCGAACATGGCGCTTGAAGATGCCTGGGTGCTGGCAAGCTGCCTTTCGGCTGCCGGGACGCCCGAGGCCGGTCTGATCGCCTATCAGGACCGTCGTCTGGCAAGGGTGCGGAAGATCGTCGCGGCGGCCAATGCCAACGCCCGCAACTATCACCTTTCAGGGATCAGGCGCGACGTCGCGCATATCGGGCTCAAGCTTGTCAACCGGTTCGCGCCGTCGGCGATGCTGGGCCGGTTCGACTGGCTTTACGGCCACGACGTCACCGCGTGATGCCACTGCCGCGTTCGCGCCAGCGATCCTGCGCCTGCAGCTTCCAGTAGGTCAGCTGCGCCGCCATCAGGCCCAGTGTGCCACCCGCCCAGTCCAGTCCGAAGGGCGCGAACATCCGGATGCGGTCGCTTTCGCCCAGCATCGCCTCGGCCAGCACCTTGCCCGCGATCGCCGTGGTGTTGAGCCCGTGGCCGCCGAAGGCGGTGATGTGCCAGACGCCGGGGGCCATTTCGCCCACCTGCGGCATCAGGTGGCGCGCATAGCCCATCAGTCCCGACCACGAAATCTCTGTCCGCAGACCCTGAAGCTGGGGGTAGGCGACCAGCATCTCATGCCGAAGCTCGCGTGCGATGCCGGCCGGATCGGCCGCCCGCGTGGTGATCCGTCCCCCCCACAACAGTCGCCGCCCGCCCTCGACAAGGCGGTAGTAGTCGCCTGCGCGGCGGTCGTCGTACATGCAGGCCCTGGTGCGGATCGCGGTTGCGATCAGATCGGGCGCGGCCTCGGTAGCCATCATGTAGGTGGCGATGGGCAGAAACGCGCGGCGCAGGCGGGGAACCAGCCCGCCGGTGTAGCCGCCAGTCGCGAAGACAACGCAGGGCGCCTCGATCCGGCCGGTTGCCGTTTCCACGCGCTTGACGGCCCCTTCAAGCATCGCGCCCGTCGCGGGCGATGCTTCGTAGATGCGCCCGCCGAGACGTTCGATCTCTGACGCGATGGCGCGCAGCGTGTTCAGTGGATGAATGTGGAACGCGTTCGGATCGTGGATCGCGTGGAAATATCGAGGGCTTGTGACGTGCCCGGCCAGTTCCTCGCGGTTCAGATAAGTCATCTGATAGCCGTAGACTTCGGCGAATTCCGCGACGTGAGCCCTGAGGTCATCGGCCTTGTCGAAGCGCCGCAAGCTCAACAGCCCCGGAACAAGCCCGGCGCTTTCGATCTTCAGGTCGCGAATGGTCGACCGCAGTCTTTCCACGCCCTCGATGGAAAGGCGGTGAAGCGCGCGGGCGGCCTCTGGCCCCACGCGCGCCCTTATCGCCTCGTCTCCGCCGGCAAAGGCGGGGCTGACCAGCCCGCCGTTGCGGCCGGATGCGCCGAAACCCACGGTTCGGGCTTCGAGCAGAGCGACCCGCTTGCCCGCGCGCGCCAGTTCCAGCGCCGTGGTCAAGCCGGCAAGCCCGCCGCCGACGATGACAACATCGGCCTCTTCGCGCCCCGAAAGGGTGGGGCGCTCGCTCTGGTCGGCGGCCGTGCGCGCGTAGTAGGTGTCGGGATAGCCCATGCCGTCAGGCGTCCAGTTCGATCCAGACCGGCACGTGATCCGAAGGCTTGTCGCCGTCGCGCACCGCCTTGTCTATCCCGGCGTCGATCAGAACATCCGCCGCTTGAGGGCTCAGAAGCATGTGGTCGATGCGAATGCCGTTGTTCTTTTGCCAGGCGCCGGCCTGATAATCCCAAAACGTGTAGATGCCCGGCCTGGGGTCGCGGGTGCGGATCGCCTCGGTCAGGCCCATGTTCACGATCGACCGGAACGCCGCGCGGGATTCGGGGCGGAACAGCGCGTCATCCACCCAGGCCTCGGGCTTGGCGGCGTCGATCGCGTCGGGGATCACGTTGTAATCGCCCCCGAAGACCAGCGGCATCTCAAGCGTCAGCATATGAGCGACGCGAGCCTTCATCCGGTCCATCCAGGCCAGCTTGTAGTCGAACTTGGGACCTGGCGCAGGGTTGCCGTTGGGCAGATAAAGCCCCACGAGCCGCACCGCGATCTTGCCGACGACTGTCGCTTCGATCCAACGCGCCTGTTCGTCGCTGTCGTCGCCGGGAAGTCCCCGCTCGACATCCTCCAGCGGCAGCTTCGACAGGATCGCGACGCCGTTGAAACCCTTCTGGCCATGGGTTTCGACGAAAAATCCGCGGTCCTCAAAGATTTCACGCGGGAAACCTTCGTCGAGCGACTTGATCTCCTGCAAGAGCGCGACATCGGGCCTGGCGTCGTCCAGCCATGCGGTCAAAGCCTCGATCCGCGCCTTGACGCCGTTGATGTTGAATGTGGCGATCTTCATCGGCGCTCTCCCTCGCTTGGCTTCTTTTCGCCGGGATCGGATGCGAGGGCAAGCTTTGCCCCGCCGATCGCCCGAAATCGCCTGGCCGGGCGGAGCGGGGCCTCAGATCGAAAAGCTGGTTCCGCAGCCGCAGGACGATGTCGCGTTCGGGTTCTCGATCACGAAGCGCGCGCCGATCAGTTCCTCGGAAAAGTCGATGGTCGCGTTGGCAAGGAAGGGCAGGGATACCGTGTCGATCAGGACCTGCTGTCCCGCGCCTTCCAGCACCAGATCGTCGGGCGTGGGATCGTCCAGCGTGATTTCGTACTGGAAACCGGAACATCCGCCGCCCGCGACCGCCACGCGCAGCGCCTTGTCCTCGCCCGAGGCGGCGTTGATTTCCGCCAGCCGCGCGAAGGCGCGGGGCGTGACCTTGGGCGGCAGATTCAGTTCCATTGGAAAACCCGTGTCATTTCCTTGTGACCACAATATATGAGGGGACAGAGGAACGACAAGAACGGCAATATGACGCTCGCACCCTATGCCTGCCATCCCGACGACAGCCGTGGCAGGCTTCATTCCGAAAGCATGTCCACCTTCCGCTCGCCCTTCCAGCGTGATCGGGACCGGATCATCCATTCCTCGGCGTTCCGCCGGCTCAAGCACAAGACGCAGGTCTTCGTCGAGCATGAGGGCGACTATTACCGCACCCGCCTGACCCACACCATCGAGGTGGCGCAGGTCGCGCGCACCATCGCAGGCACGCTGGGGCTGAATGTCGAACTGGCCGAGGCGGTGGCCCTGGCCCACGACCTGGGCCATCCGCCTTTCGGCCATACCGGAGAGGACGCGCTGCACGAACTGATGGCGCCCTACGGGGGGTTCGATCACAACGCGCAGGCGCTTCGGATCGTGACCAGGCTTGAGCGCCACTATGCCGGCTTCGACGGGCTGAACCTGACCTGGGAAACGCTTGAGGGCATCGCCAAGCACAACGGCCCGGTGATCGGGCCGCGCGCATCCGGCTCGCATGCCGTGGCGGAGGGCGCGCAAATGCCCTACGCGCTTGAGGAATGCAACGCGGCCTGGGATCTTGAGTTGTCGACCTTCGCCTCTGCCGAGGCACAGGTGGCTGCCGTGGCCGACGACGTGGCCTACAACCACCACGACCTGCATGACGGGTTGCGCGCGGGGCTTTTCACCGAGGACGACCTGATGGAGCTTCCGGTGACGGGTCCGGCCTTCGAAGAGGTCGATCGGTTGCACCCGGGTCTGGATCCTTCCCGGCGCCGGCACGAGGCGCTTCGACGCGTCTTCGGCGTGATGGTCGAGGATGTGATCGCCGTGGCCCAGAACCGACTTGAGGGCAGCCAGCCCCAGTCCGTTCAGGAAATCCGCGACATGGAGGGGCCGATCATCCGGTTTTCGAAGCCGCTTTACCAGAACCTCAAGGCGATCAAGTCCTTCCTGTTCACGCGCATGTACCGCGCCCCTACGGTTGTCGTCGAGCGCCAGCGCGTCACCGCGATGATCCGGGACCTGTTCCCTCTTTTCATGGGCGACCCGTCACTTCTTCCTGCAGAGTGGCGCGCCGACGTCGCAGCCGCGCAGGACGAAACGGCCCTGGCGCGTGTGGTGCTGGACTACGTCGCGGGAATGACCGACCGCTTCGCCATCCAGGAACACGAACGCCTGTGCGGCAGCGCCGCGGTCTGACGGCGCGCGCCTGCCATTGACGCGGGCGTCCCGCTCTGGCAATGCCGGATCGAACGAAGGACACCAGAATGAACCTCTTTTCCGATATCCGCGGGGCGGTGCTCGACGCTCTTGCCGCAATGCAGGCCGAGGGCGCGCTGCCTGCGGGGCTCGACATGGCCAACGTCGCGGTGGAACCGCCGCGCGATCCCGCGCATGGCGACATGGCGACCAATGCCGCGATGGTGCTTGCCAAGCCTGCCGGCCAGCAGCCCCGCGCGATCGCCGAGGCGCTGGCGGCAAGGCTTGCCGCCGATCCCCGCATCGTGACGGCCGAGGTGGCGGGTCCCGGCTTTCTCAACCTGCGCCTGACGCCGGACGCCTGGCGCGGCGTGGTGGCTTCGGCACTTGCGGAAGGCGCCGATTTCGGCCGCTCGGACATGGGGCAGGGCGTGAAGGTCAACGTCGAGTTCGTGTCCGCGAACCCTACGGGCCCAATGCACGTGGGTCACACCCGCGGCGCGGTCTTTGGCGACGCATTGGCCGCACTGCTGGATTTCGCGGGCCACGAGGTCACGCGGGAATACTACATCAACGACGCAGGTGCGCAGGTCGACGTTCTGGCGCGGTCGGCTTACGAACGCTACCGCGAGGCCAACGGCCTTGACCCCGAAATCCGCGAGGGGCTTTACCCCGGCGATTACCTGATCCCGGTGGGCGAGGCGCTGAAGGCCAGGTATGGCACCTCGCTTCTGGACAAGCCGGAATCCGATTGGCTTGCCGATGTGCGCGCATTCGCGACCGGCGAGATGATGCAGATGATCCGCGATGACCTGGCGCTGCTGGGCGTCAGGATGGACATCTTTTCCTCTGAGCGCGAGATCACGGCCTCGGGCAGGGTCGAGGAGGCGATCGAAACGCTGCGCGGCATGGGCCTGATCTACGAAGGCACGCTTGAACCGCCAAAGGGCAAGCTGCCCGAGGACTGGGAAGAGCGCGAACAGCTGCTGTTCCGTTCGACTGCGCATGGCGACGACGTGGACCGCCCGGTTCAGAAGTCGGACGGAAGCTGGACCTATTTCGCCCCCGACATCGCGTATCACTGGGACAAGGTGAAGCGCGGCTACGGGCAGCTGATCGATGTGCTGGGCGCGGATCACGGCGGATATGTCAAGCGGCTGAAGGCCGTCGTCTCGGCGCTGTCGGACGGCAGCGTGCCGCTTGAAGTCAAGCTGATCCAGCTTGTGAAGCTCTACAAGAACGGCGAACCGTTCAAGATGTCGAAGCGGGCGGGAACCTTCGTGACGCTCCGCGATGTCGTCGAACAGGCGGGGCCGGACGTGACCCGCTTCGTGATGCTGACACGCAAGAACGACGCGGCACTGGATTTCGATTTCGACAAGGTGTTGGAGCAGTCGAAGGACAATCCGGTCTTCTACGTCCAGTACGCCCATGCCCGCGTCTGTTCGGTGATCCGCAAGGCCGGTGAGGCCGGGATCGCGGCCGACGACGCGACGCTTGCCGGCGCTGATCTGGGACATCTTTCGCATGACGCCGAACTGTCGCTGGCACGCAAGATCGCGGAATGGCCGCGTCTGGTCGAGATCGCCGCACGCGGTCAGGAACCGCACCGCATCGCCTTCTATCTGTACGAACTTGCGTCGGAACTGCACGGACTATGGAACCGTGGCAACGAAGACACCGGCCTTCGCTTCGTTCAAGAGGGCAATGTGCCGGTTTCGCAAGCGAAAATCGCGCTGGCGCGGGCCACGGGCGTTGTCATTTCCGCAGGTCTTGGTATCCTTGGCGTGACCCCTGCGGAAGAAATGCGCTGATCAAAGGCGCCACGCCCGGGTCGCGACAGGCAAGTCGGGCGGTCCGCCGCCCGAAGCGAGGCGGAAAATGGCGGATATCGATTTCGACGATTTCCCGGCGGAGCGTGCATATGCGCCCCCCCGTTCTGAGATGATGCAGAAATATATCGGGATAGCGGGGGCCGTCACCTCTGCCGCGCTCGTGGCCGGGCTTCTGGTGTGGGGCTACAAGCTTGCCGTGCGCGACGTCACCGGCATACCGGTCATCATGGCGCTGGAAGGGCCGGCCCGTGTCGCGCCGGAAAATCCGGGCGGCGAACTTGCCGAACATACCGGGCTGGCGGTCAATGCGATCGCGGCGGACGGCGTGGCCGAGCCTCCGGCCGAAACTCTGACTCTTGCGCCCGGAACCGCGGGGCTGGCCACCGAGGATGTTGCGGGCGGAGAGCTTGCATCGCTTCCCACTGTGTCCCCCGACGTGCCGCAGGTGACGGATCAAAATGACAGTGCCGCACCCGCTCCCGAAACCGGGGGCGAGGTCGTCCCGGCGGCCGCGCCTGCAAACGTTCCGCTGGCTGATCCGCTTCCGGACGAGGCGCCAGAGCCGCTGCTGGACGCGCTTGAGCCACAGATAACCGGCGACACGCTGGCGGCCGCCCGGCCCGTCGCGCGCCCGGCAAGGCTGGCGTCGGTTTCGGCGTCGGAGGGCGGGGGGTACGACGCGGATGCCGATGCCATCGCCGCCGCCGTTGCCGAGGCGCTTGCGCCCGTCGCGGTCGACGTGAGCCCCGCCGCCTTGCCCGTTGGCACCAGCCTTGCCCAGCTTGGCTCCTTCGACACCGAGGCCGAGGCGCGGCTTGAGTGGGATCGCATCATCGCGCGCTACGGCGCGCTGATGGATGGTCGGCAGCGCGTGATCGAGCCGGCAGAGGCGGGTGGCAACAGCTTTGTCAGGTTGCGCGCTGCCGGCTTTGAGGACATCGACGACGCCCGGCGTTTCTGCTCCGTGCTGCTGGCGGAGAGCACCCAATGCGTGCCGACGCTGACGAAGTAGGGCGCGAGGGGCAGGGCACCCGCCCCTCCGCAACGATTATTGGATGCCAGGGGCCGGTTCTTGGGCCGGAAGAGGCCGCGTTCATACGCGATGCCAATCCGCTGGGGTTCATTCTTTTCGCCCGCAACATCGAAGAGCCCGATCAGGTGCGCCGCTTGACCGATGCGCTGCGCGCGGCGGTGGGCCGCGATGCGCCGGTCCTGATCGACCAGGAAGGCGGGCGGGTTCAGCGCCTGCGCGCCCCCCATTGGCGCGAATGGTTACCGCCCCTCGACCAGGTGAAAGCCTCGCCGCCAGAGGTGATGGAGCGGGGAGTGTGGCTGCGCTACCGCCTGATCGCGGATGAGCTTCGCAAGCTTGGCATCGACGCGAACTGCGCGCCATCGGCGGACATCGCGGGGCCTGACACGCATCCATTTCTGCGAAACCGCTGCTTCGGATCGGATGCAGCCACAGTTGTGAAGGCGGCGCGGGCCGCCGCGAACGGCCTGCTTGAGGGGGGGGTGCTGCCGGTCCTGAAGCACATTCCCGGCCACGGCCGCGCGATCGCCGACAGCCACATGGAACTTCCGACCGTCGACGCGCCCGAGGCAGAGCTTCTCCGCGCCGACTTTGCGCCATTCAGGGCGCTGGCCGACCTGCCCGTCGGCATGACCGCGCATATCCGCTTTCGCGCGATCGATCCCGACCGACCCGCGACGGCTTCGCCGGTCATGATAGATCTGATACGGCGGCGTATCGGGTTCCAGGGGCTGCTGATGACCGACGACATCACGATGCAGGCGCTGTCGGGAACCGCGGCGGAGCGTGCGCGCGCCGCCATCGCCGCGGGCTGCGATATCGTGCTGCATTGCAATGGCACCATTTCGGAAATGGCCGAGACCGTGGCAGCAGCTGGTGAGATGGGCGATGTGGCGCTGCGCCGCGCCGCCACGGCGCTTGCTGCCCGCACGGAGCCCCACCCCATTGACACCACCCTTCTGGAAGCAGAACTTGAAACGCTTCTGAAGGGATAACGCATGGCCGATCCGAGCCTCTTCGAAGAAGATCCGCAGTCCGTCAGCGACCGGCTTCAGGCCGAGGCGCTGATCGTGGACGTCGATGGCTTTGAGGGGCCGCTTGACCTGCTTCTGACCCTGTCGCGCACGCAGAAGGTCGACTTGCGCCGGATCTCGGTGCTGCAACTGGCCGAGCAGTACCTGGTGTTCGTGGAAAAGGCCAAGAAGCTCAGGATCGAGCTGGCGGCCGACTACCTTGTGATGGCCGCGTGGCTGGCGTTCCTGAAGTCACGGCTCCTGCTGCCGCCCGACCCGTCCGAGGAAGGGCCTTCGGGCGAGGAACTGGCCGCGCACCTCGCGTTTCAGCTTGAACGGCTTCAGGCGATGCGTGAAAGCGCCGCCCGGCTCATGGCGCGGGACCAGAAGGGGCGGGACTTTTTCGTGCGGGGCCTGCCCGAGGACATTCAGCGCAGCCGCAAGGTCCACTACACGGCCACGCTGCTTGACCTCATGCAGGCCTATGCGCGCATCCGGACGCACGACCAGTTCCGTCCATATGCCTTTGACCGCGACCATGTCTTCACGATGGAACAGGCGCTGGACCGGATGCGCGGTCTGATCGGCTTCGCCGGTGACTGGACCGACCTGGCAAGCTATCTGCCTGATGGCTGGTCAGCCGATCCGGCGCGGCGGCGCTCGGCCACGGCCGCGACCTTTGCCGCGTCGCTCGAACTCGCCAAGCAGGGGCATATCGAGTTAAGACAGTCCGAAACCTTTGCCCCCATCGCGATCAGACGGAAGCCGCAGTGACAGACGCCCCCGACACCGAAAAGAGCCTGTTCGAGGCCCCGCCCATCGCCGAACAGGAACGGATGGTCGAGGCGATCCTGTTCGCCTCGGCAGACCCGGTGACCGTTGCCGAGATGGCCGCGCGGATGCCGCATGGGTCCGACCCGGCCGAGGCGCTTGTCTATCTGCGCCGCCGGTACGAGGGCAGGGGCGTGCGCGTCGTCAAGGTGGGCGACGCCTGGGCCATCCGGACGGCGCCCGACCTTGGCTTCCTGATGCAGAAGGAAGTCGTCGAAACCCGCAAGCTGTCGCGTGCGGCGATCGAGACGCTGGCGATCATCGCCTACCACCAGCCCGCCACCCGCGCCGAGATCGAAGAAATTCGCGGGGTCGCGGTCAGCCGTGGAACGATCGACCAGCTTCTGGAGCTGGAATGGATCCGGTTTGGGCGCCGCAGGATGACGCCGGGGCGGCCCGTGACCTTTGTCGTGACCCAGTCGTTCCTTGATCACTTCGGTCTGGAAAGCGCGCGGGATCTGCCCGGCCTCAAGGAACTGAGGGCGGCGGGTCTTCTGGACAACCGTCCAATGCCGGGCATGGGCAAGGATGACGACGATGGCGAGGACCAGGGCGGCCAAAGCGAATTGTTCGAGGACTGAGCAACAGGCCGATCAGGGCCGATTCAGCCCATGCGGAAGTGCTTCGACAGCTTCAACCCCTGGCCCTGATAGTTCGACTTGATGTCGGTGCCATAAAGCCGGTCAGGGACGGAAACCATCCGCTCGTAAACCAGTCTGCCGACGATCTGGCCGTGCTCAAGCACGAAGGGCGCCTCGTGGCAACGGACCTCAAGCACGCCCCGCGACCCTGCGCCGCCTGCGGCGTCATAGCCGAAGCCAGGATCGAAGAATCCCGCGTAGTGGACCCGGAACTCGCCGACCATGGCGATGTAGGGGGCCATTTCGGCGGCGCAGTCGGGCGGGATCGAGATCGCCTCGCGGCTGACAAGGATGTAGAAGGCGCCGGGATCCAGGATGATCCGCCCTTCGCGGGTGCGCACCTCTTCCCAGAAATCCGCAGGGTCGTAGTAGCCCACACGGTCAAGGTCGATGACGCCGGTGTGCGGTTTCGCGCGGTAGCCGACCAGGTCGCCGTTGTCGGGGCGCAGGCCAACGGAAAAGGCAAGGCCATCGGAAATCACCGCCGGTCCCGACACGATCGGGCTGCGCGCATGGATGGCGGCAAGCTCCGAATCCTCGATCCGCGTCGGGCCGCGGCGGAAGATGATCTGGCTCAGCATCTGCCCAGTCCGCGCGAGAACCGAGAAGGAGCGGGGGCAGATCTCGACATAAAGGGGGCCGCCATATCCGTCCGGCACCCGATCGAACTCGATGCCGTTGTCGGTGATGACGCGGGTCAGAAGGTCAAGCCGACCGATCGAGGACTTGGCCGAGGCGGCCCCCGATGTGCCCATCGGCAAGCTGACGGATTCAAGCAGCGGCACGACGTAGACGCAGCCCTTTTCCAGCACCGCCCCATGGGTCAGGTCGATGCGATGCATTTCGAATTCCGCGATGCGCTCGGCCACGCTGTGACCCTGGCCCGCCAGAAACGAGGCGCGCACGCGGTAGGCAACGGTCCCGAGCCTCAGGTCCAGGCTGGCAGGCTGGACTTGGCCCTCGGCCATCGGCAGGGCGGCCGTGATTCCGCCCTGGGCGATCATGTCCCGGATGCCGCTGTCTGCCAGAACGCCGCTTTCGGTCATGGCCTTCCCCCGCAAAAGCGAACGCCCACCCCCGCAAAGGGGTGGGCGTTTCGGTGATGGTCGGGCCGGCGAGATTCGAACTCGCGACCTTCCGCCCCCCAGACGGACGCGCTAACCAGGCTGCGCCACGGCCCGACGCGGCGGTGTATAGGACGATTGGCAGGGCAGGGGCAAGCGTCAAAACGCATCGTGGACAAGTCCTTGTGCGGATTATCCCTTTGGCGCGTCAAGCTTGGCTCGGCGGCGGTCCCTGAGCGCGACCAGCCGGTCGTGCACAGCCCGAAGCTTGTCGCGATTCCGATCGGCAAGCGCCGGCGCCGCGGATCGGACCCGGTTCGCGATGGTATCCGATGGTGACTCCATGCGGCTGGACGGGAAGGCATGAACCGTTCCAACCCGTTCAAGCGGCGCGGTGGGCACGTCGACATCCATTGGCGCCTCTGCGGCTGCGGGCTGCTCATCGTCGAGACCGAAGGGCAGGAACGGCTGTTGCTCATCCTGAGGGCCGCGAGGCCGTGGCGCCATGCGCGGCGTCGGCGCCTGCTTTGCCGCAGACGGTACCGGCTCGGGGGATGGCGGCGGGGACTTCTCACCCTGCGGGGGCGCGGGTGCCGTGGGGCTTTCCGTGGATGGCTGGGGCGTTGGTTGCGGGGCGCTGGTCGCCAGGACGGGCGAAGCGCCCGTATCTGCAAGCGCCGCGACATGCTTTACGCCTTGTTCCTTCAGGATCTTCTTGACCCCTCGGATCGTGACACCGTCTTCGTGCAAAAGCTTCTTGATCCCAGACAAAAGCGCCACGTCCTGCGGCCGGTAGTAGCGCCGTCCGCCAGCGCGCTTCATAGGCTTGATCTGGGCAAACTGACTTTCCCAGAAGCGCAACACATGCGCGGGTGTATCGAGAATCTCTCCGACTTCGCTGATCGTCCGGAACGCCTCGGCCGATTTCGGCATTCGCTGGGGCCTCAGTTCTTGTTCCCGGCCGCGACGCGATCCTTCATCAGGTGCGAGGGCCGGAAGGTCAGCACCCGGCGCGGATGGATCGGAACTTCGTCGCCGGTCTTTGGATTGCGACCCATGCGCGCCGCCTTGTCGCGAACGGAGAAGGTTCCGAAGGACGAGATCTTGACGGACTCTCCGTCGACCAGCGCATCGGACATGTGCTGCAGAACGCTTTCCACCAATTGGGCAGATTCGTTGCGCGACAACCCGACTTCGCGGAACACCGCCTCGGTCAGGTCCATGCGTGTCAGCGTCTTGTCGTTCATCACATCCCCCCTAGGTCCGTTCGACTGAAGGATGGTCGCTTGGTATTCCCAAGTCAATATCAATGGCTTGTCCCGGCCTATTCAGGCGGGTTTTCACCATCTCAGCACGACCGAACCCCATGCGAGACCGCCGCCGATGGCCTCGGTCACGATCAGATCGCCCTCTTTCAGCTGGCCGCGCGCCTTTCCGACAGACAGGGCAAGGGGAATCGATGCCGCCGAGGTGTTGCCGTGATCCTGGACTGTCACGACGACACGCTCCATCGGGACCTGCATCCGCTGCGCCGTTGCTGTAATGATGCGCAGGTTTGCCTGGTGCGGCACGATCCAGTCCACATCCCCGCCGGTCAGGCCGACCTTTTCGAGTGCGGTATGCGCGGTCGAGGCAAGCTTTTCGACGGCGTGCCGAAAGACCTGGTTGCCCTGCATGCGCAGGTGGCCGGCGGTGCCGGTGGTCGAAACCCCGCCATCGACGTACAGCAGGTCGCGATAGGATCCGTCGCTGTTCAGGTCGGTCGCGAGGATGCCGCGGTCATCTGTGCTGCCGGCACCGTCCTGCGCCTCAAGAACCAGCGCGCCCGCGCCATCTCCGAACAGGACGCAGGTCGAGCGGTCTTCCCAGTCCAGGATGCGGCTGAAGGTCTCCGCGCCGATGACGATCACCCGTTTTGCCTGACCCGACAGGATGAGGGCATTCGCGTTCGCCAGCGCATAGACGAAGCCGGCGCAGACGGCCTGGACGTCGAAGGCAAATCCTTTGCGCATGCCGATCTTGTCCTGCACCATCGATGCGGCGGACGGGAATGTCAGGTCGGGCGTGGAGGTCGCGACGATCACGGCGTCGATCTGGTCGGCGGTCATGCCCGCGTCGGCAAGTGCCGCCAACGCCGCCTTGGCGCCCATGTCCGAGGTCGTTTCACCCTCGGCGGCGAAATGGCGCCGCTCGATCCCGGTGCGGGTGCGAATCCATTCGTCCGTCGTGTCGACATGGCCTTCGAACTCGCTGTTCGGCACCACGCGTTGGGGCAGATAGTGGCCCACGCCTTTGACCACGGCACGGATCGTCATTCGGTGTTTCCGTTCTTGTTATTGCTCTGACCGTCATCCTGCGTCGGCTGTGCAAGAGAGGCAACCCGCTGGGCCAGCCGTTCCTGAAAGCCCGATCGGGCAAGCTTGTAGGCAAGCGTGATCGCTGCCGCCACGCCGGTGGAATCGGCCGACCCGTGCGATTTCACGACGGTGCCGTTCAGGCCAAGGAAGACCCCGCCATTGACGCGGCGCGGGTCGATGCGCTGCTGCAGGCGCTTGAGAGAGCCCATCGCGAACAATGCACCGATCTTCGAAAGAACCGTCGAACGCAGCGACTCCCGCAAAAGCTCGCCAACCAGCTTTGCCGTGCCTTCGCCCGTCTTCAGCGCGATGTTGCCGGTGAAGCCGTCGGTCACGATCACATCGACCTTGGCCGATGGCAGGTCCCCGCCCTCGACGAAGCCGACGAAGTCGAAGTTGCCGGCCTCAGTCGCCGATGAGATCAGTTCCTGGGCCTGGCGCAGTTCTGCACGGCCCTTGTGATCCTCTGTCCCGACGTTCAGAAGCCCGATGCGCGGGCGGGCGTAGCCAAGCCCGTTACGGGCGTAGGATGCGCCCATCAGGGCATACTGCAGAAGATCAGGGGCATCGGCCTTGATGTCGGCGCCCACGTCCAGCATGACGTTGAACGGTTTCGGACCGCGCGAGGGCCAGAGACAGGCAATGGCCGGCCTGTTGACGCCTGGCAACTTGCGAAGCCGGATCATCGAGATCGCCATCAGCGCCCCGGTATTGCCGCAACTGACCGCCGCCATCGCTTCGCCAGCACGCACGGCTTCGATCGTCGACCACATCGAGGTCTTCGATCCCGTGCGAAGCACCTGGCTTGGCTTGTCCTCCATGCGCACGACGTCTTCGGCGTGAACAAGGCGAACACGGCCCTTCAGGCCGGGACGCCGCGCGAGCAGAGGCGCAAGCTCTGATTCACTGCCGTGCAGGAGAAAGTCGATATCGGGATGCTCGGCCACAGACAACGCAAGACCGGCAACAACCGCTGCCGGTCCCCGATCGCCACCCATGGCGTCGACCGATATGACGATTCGCCCCGCAGTCGCCTGCGACACGGTCTTGAAAGCCGGGTCGAGCTCTGACGACATGCCGAGGGCCGACGGGACGCAGCTTACGCCGCGTCTTCGTCCAGATCGACCTCGGCGGCCTGTGCGACAACTTCGCGGCCGTCATAGTGGCCACACGCGCCGCACACGTGGTGCGGGCGCTTCAGTTCGCCGCAGTTCGGGCATTCGTTCGGATTCGCGGCGACCAGCGCATCGTGGGCGCGGCGCATGTTGCGGCGGGACCGCGTGACTCGGTTCTGAGGGACAGCCATGTCTCAACCTCGGGTTATAAGGGGGCAAGCCCCGGATTTCCTTGGGTTTTCATCACTGGTTGCCGGACTGCGACCGGGTGCGAACCCATACTTAAGCGAGGCCGGGAACATACTGTGTTTGCGGGCGGGCGCAAGTCTTTTCTTGGCCTTTCTCCGCAAGTTCCGCACGGTCGACAAAACCGACGGCAGCATCCCTTCCTCAATCGTCCTTCTGGCCTTTTTTCAGAAGATCCGCAAGACCGGCGAACGGGCGCCGGACTTCTTCGGCCAGGGGTTCTGCGCCGGGTTCGGAATATTCGGCATCGCCCAGTTCAGCGCCCGCGGCGCGGGGGTAGAGGGGAAGCGAAAGGCTAAGAGCCTCGGTCAGGACCGCGCCCAGGTCGATCACGGCGGGCAGCGCCTCCATGGTGTCGTCCTCGGGCATCTCGACTTCCTCGCCCTCGGGTTCGGGCATGTCGGCAAGGTACCGTCGCGTGACCTTTTCCGAGATCTTCGTGGTGACGGGCGCCAGCGTGATGACGCAAGGCTGAACCACCTTCGCCGCGAGTTTGCCCTTCAGGATCCAGTCGCGCCGCCCTTGCGGGGCAAGTTCACCTTCGAACGAGAGGTTGGGAATCGCCTCGACGCCAAGCGAGTCGGCGATGCGCGCGCGCGCCGGGGCATCGGGCGCGATGCGGAACCGGGTGGGTTTGCGTCCGGCCAGCTCGGCCGGTCTGAGGGGATGGGTGAACGGCACGGTTTCTGTCATGGTGAACACCTGCGGGTTCGGGCAATGGGTTTGATGCGCGGACCGGAATGCCGCCTTGAAGGGACACAGCCGCGTGCTATAAGCCGGATAGAAGGCAAGAGGCGACGAGGCAAGAGGGCGGCATGATGAGATTGGCGAAAGCGGTTCGTCTGGTCGCGATGGGCATTGCCCTGATCTCGTTGACCGCTTGCACGACTGTCTACCGCAATCATGGTTACGCCCCTTCGGATCTGGATCTGGAAAAGGTGGTCGTGGGCGAATCGACCAGACAGGACGTGGCGCGCGCGGTCGGTCGGCCGTCCTCGATCGGCGTTCTGGCGGATTCGGGGTGGTATTACGTCGGCAGCCGTTTCAAGCACTTCGCCTGGAAAGCGCCGGAAGAGGTCGAACGCCAAGTCGTCGCTGTCAGCTTCGACCAGGACGGCGTGGTCGAGAACGTAGAGAGGTTCGGACTTGAGGACGGCGAAGTGATCGTGCTGTCGCGGCGCGTGACCGACAGCAGCATCAAGGGCCTCAGCTTCCTGCGCCAGCTTCTTGGCAACATCGGCAACTTCAGCGCCGAGCAGTTCGCGGACGGCTAAGGTCGCAGAGTCCGCCCGCATGTTTCAGCCGGGCTCTTTCTTCAGCGCCACGCCGTTGATGCAGTAACGCAGGCCCGTAGGCGCAGGTCCGTCAGGAAACACGTGCCCCAGGTGGGCGTCGCAGGCCGCGCAATGCACCTCGGTCCGGCGCATGAACCAGCTGCGGTCCTCGGTCTCGCCAACCGCTTCGGGTGCCAGGGGCTGCCAGAAGCTGGGCCACCCCGTCCCCGAGTCGAACTTGGTCTGGGCGTCGAACAGGGGAGCGCCGCAGCACACGCAGGTGAACGTGCCGGGGCCGTTTGGGAAATCGTCGTGGGTGAACGCCCGTTCCGTCGCATGTTTGCGCGTGACCCTGTAGGCAAGGTCGGAAAGCTGGGCGCGCCACTCTTCGTCGGTTTTCTGAATCTTGGCGGTCATGGGGTCCTGTTGCCGGGCTGTCATCTTTGCGGAATAGTCATCCGCAGTAGATGTAGGGGCTAACACCGGCCTGTCCAAGCAGGAGAAGCGAATGTCGGCTGTTCTGGAGCGTGGGCGCTATCTGGCGCGGTTTGCCGCGTCCCCGGCGGATCTGGATGCGGTTCTGTCGCTGCGCGCCGAAGCGTTCCGGGGCGGTGCCGACGATCGGGACGCGCTTGACGGCCGTTGCCTTCATCTGATGGTCACGCCACAGGACGGTGGCCCCGTGCTGGCGTCATGTCGGGTGCTGGTCCTGCAGTCGGGGCAGGGGTTTCGCGATAGCTATTCCGCGGGCTTCTACGAGGTCGGACAGATGGCCTGCCTGACCCACCCTGTGGCCGAGGTCGGCAGGCTATGTCTTTCGCCCGCCGCTCAGGATCCCGACGTCCTGCGCCTGCTCTGGGCCGCCCTGACGCGGCGCCTTGGCGCAGAGGGGGTGGCTTGCCTTTTCGGCTGCTGTTCCTTCCGAGGGGCCGATCCTGCGCGTCATGCGCCTGCCCTTGGGCTACTGGCCACCCGCCATCTGTTGCAGAGCCCTTGGCAGGTCCGCGCTACGACTGCAGAGCGTGTTGCCCTGGCCGGCATCTCCGCGACCGATCCCGATACCGCGCGGTCTGGGCTTCCGCCGCTGCTGCGCAGCTATCTGGCCATGGGCGGGCGTGTCGGGCAGGAGGCCGTCATCGACCGGGACCTGGACACGCTGCATGTCTTTACGCTGGTGGATGTCGCGGCGATGCCCGCAGCGCGTCTGGCGGCCTTGCAGGCGCTCTCACGTTGAACGCCTGAACAATTTTATATGCAGAAACGAAAACGCCCCGGATTGCTCCGGGGCGCTTCCTGCAATGGTTTGGCTTGCTCAGGCGCGCGCGCGCCGGCCGCCGCGGCCGCCGCGGCCCGCAGCCGCCACTTCGGCGGAAGCGGTGGCGAAGTCCTTGCCCTCTTTCACCGCGTCCAGAACGCGCGAGAACTTGATCCACTCGCCGCCATTGGCGTCGTGGTTCATCAGGAAGTTGGCTGCACGGATCGCTTCCATCTCGACCGAGCGGACCGGGTTCATGATCGCCGAGGTCATGCCCGCGCCGATCGCCATCGGCAGGAAGGCGGCGTTGATGCCGTGACGGTTGGGCAGGCCGAACGAGATGTTCGAGGCGCCGCAGGTGGTGTTGCAGCCCAGTTCCTCGCGCAGGCGCTTGACCAGCGTGAAGACCTGACGGCCCGCCGTCGCCATCGCGCCGACCGGCATGACCAGCGGGTCGACGACGATATCATGCGCCGGGATGCCGAAGTCGGCAGCGCGCTGCACGATCTTGCGGGCAACCTCGAAGCGGACGTCCGGATCCTCGGAGATCCCGGTGTCGTCGTTAGAAATCGCGACGACCGGCACGTTGTATTTCTTGACCAGCGGCAGAACCAGCTCAAGGCGGTCTTCCTCGCCCGTGACCGAGTTCAGAAGCGGACGGCCTTCGGCCGCGGCCAGACCGGCCTCAAGCGCGCCGGGAACCGACGAGTCGATGCACAGCGGCACATCGACCAGCGCCTGGACGATGTTGATCATCTTCGTCATCAGCGGCGGTTCGGTTTCGTTCGGGTTCGGGTTCGAGTTGTAGACGACGCCCGCGTTGACATCGAGCACCATCGCACCGCATGCGACCTGTTCCAGCGCGTCCTTTTCAACGGTCGAGAAGTCGCCCGCCTCGAGTTCGGCGGCAAGCTTCTTGCGGCCGGTGGGGTTGATGCGCTCGCCGATCACGCAGAAGGGCTCATCAAAGCCGATGACGACGGTTTTCGTTTTCGATTCAACGACGGTACGGGTCATAATTCACCTTATCTCTTAGCTTTGCGCGGCCGGGACGGCGGACTTGCCGCCATGCTCGATGGCCCAGGTTGCGTTGGTCTTAATCCCGCCAAGCGGGAAGAAGTGGACGGCTTCGATGCCGAAGTCGGGGTTCGCGGCCTTGTAGGCGGCAAGCTCGCTGACGAATTCGTTGGGCTCGTACGGCAGCAGCAGCTTGGTCACGTCCATCGCGCGCTTCTGAAGGACGCGGAGCGAGGCACCGACGCCGCAGGCGATGGCGAACTTGATCATGGTCTGCAGCTTGGCGGGGCCCGCGACACCGATATGGACCGGGATGTCGACGCCTTCGGCATTCAGGCGGTTCACCCACTCGATCACAGGCTTGGCCTCGAAGCAGAACTGGGTCGCCATCGCCATCTTGGCGTCGGTGCGGTCCTTGAACGCCTGCTTCCACTTGAGCGCGGCCATGACGTTCTTGTCCGATCCATCCGGATCGATGTCCTTGTTGCCTTCCGGGTGGCCGGCAACGTGAAGACGCTCAAACCCATCGAAAAGGCCGGTTTCGATGAGCTGCATCGAATTGTCGAAGTCGCCGTGCGGGGTCGAAATGCCGCCGCCCAGAAGCAGGGCCTGCTTGACATCGGCCTCGGCCTTGTAGCGGGCGATCCAGTCGGCAAGCGTCGCCTTGTCCTTGATGATGCGCGCGGGAAAGTGCGGCATTACCGGGAAGCCCTCGGCGTTGAGGCGCTTGGCGGTGGCCACCATGTCCTCGATCGGGGTGCCGTCGATGTGGGCGATGTAGACGCGCGTACCTGCGGGCAGGATTTCACGGAAATCCTCGACCTTCTCGGCGGTGCGCGGCATCACCTCGATCGAGTAGCCCTTCAGGAAGGCTTCGACCGACTCGGAGGAGCCGGTGGATGCGGGGGTTTCCTTGCGGCGGAAGTTCAAAAGTGCCATGGCGGCTCTCCACAGGTTGTGGCGGGGCTATCAGGCCCAGCCGTCATTCGCGATCAGCGCCTTGAGGCGCTCGTTGTCGTATTCGGCCTCGATCCGGGCGAGCTCGGAGGTTGCGACCGCCTCGTCCTCGCCTTCGACCTCGACGGGCGCGGCCTTGCGCCACTCGGCCAGGTAGGCATCCGTGTCGCGCGCGCCGATCTTCATGGCGCAGCGGTCGATAGCCTGTTCAAACCGCTCGGGCAGCGGTTTCTTCACGCCGCGTCGCCCCTTGCCCACTATAATCTGGGCCGGGATGTCGCGCCAGTAGACGATGGTGACCTCTGCCATGTCGAATCCTTGTTTTATGGCCCTCTCAATACGCCGCCTTTCGCGACCGCCAATGACGGTTTTCGACATGGTGCGCGATCAGAGCGACCTTGGGCGCCTTGATAGCGGCACCGGTCCGATTGCGCCACCGCAGAGATGCGGGAAAGTTTTCCCGGTTTCGCCGCGCTGATCAAAACGGCTTCCTGTCTTGGGCGCGGCAAGCGTTTTGCGTCGACCCCCCGCGCCAACTTGATTGATCCGATGGGCGGGTCTACAGTTCACCCAACACTCATTCGGAGGGCGCAACGATGGCGCCCAGGCGTCCTGGCGGTCAGGGCGCGTTCCCGATCCCGGTCGAGCCGCCCAAGGCCGCAAAACCCGATCCTGCGCAGCTTTATGCGGCGCTTGATCTTGGCACGAACAGTTGTCGCATGCTGGTTGCCCAACCGAAGGGCAGCCAGTTTCACGTCGTGGACAGCTTTTCCAAGTCGGTCCAGCTTGGAATCGGCCTGGAAGCGTCGGGCCGGCTCAGCCGCGCGTCGATGTCCCGAACGATCCAGGCGCTTCAGATCTGCCGACGCAAGCTGGATCAGCTCGACGTCCGGCGGATGCGGCTGGTCGCGACCGAAGCTTGCAGGCGGGCCAGGAACGCGCGCGATTTCCTGCGCCTGATCCGGCGCGAAACCGGCCTTTCGCTGGAGATCATCGAACCGGAAGAGGAGGCGCGGCTGGCGGTCGTGTCCTGTGCGCCGCTCGTTTCCACCCGTACGGAACAGCTTCTGGTCGTCGATATTGGCGGCGGCTCGACCGAACTGGTCTGGATCGACCTTTCGGCGGTGCCGCGTGTCGACCGTCCGCGTGCCATCATGCGCCTGCACGCGGGCTTCCATCCGCCCGACAGTGTCTTCCCGGCGGCAAAGGTCGTCGACTGGATCTCGGTTCCTCTCGGCGTCGCGACACTGAATGACCAGTTCAACGACGTCGAGGACGATGCGGCGCGCTTCGCGCTGATGAGCTGGTTCTTTGAGGAGAAGCTGGCGGATTTTTCGCCTTACAACTCCAGCCAACCGCGCGAAGGTTTCCAGATCATCGGAACCTCGGGCACTGTCACCACGGTCGCTGCCAGCCATCTGGGACTGAAGCGCTACGACAGGACCAAGGTGGACGGGCTTCGGATGACCTCGGACCAGATCGACCGCGTGATCCGGGAATACCTGACTTTGGGGCCGGAAGGGCGGCGGACCGATCCCAGGATCGGCCGCGACCGGCACACGCTGATCATGTCCGGTGCGGCGATCCTTCAGGCGTTGATGCGGATCTGGCCGACGGACCGGCTTTCGGTTGCGGATCGGGGACTGCGCGAAGGGTTGCTCTACGCCCAGATGTCGGCGGACGGCGTGCTTGAGGACGGGCCCTACTGATCCCGGCCTTGGTTGCGGGATCGCGCGCATCCGGCTATCTGGGGCGGAACGAAAGGGCAGGCTTAGAAAATGGCGAAGACACCATCGGGCAAGACTTCGGGCCGCGGGCAGCGCGAGCTGCGCGTGCGCGTGAAGACCGCCAAGGGGCGCAAGCTGTCCTCCACCCTCTGGTTGGAGCGGCAGCTGAACGACCCCTACGTTCTGCGTGCCAAGAAGGAAGGATATCGGGGCCGCGCCGCCTACAAGATCCTCGAGCTGGACGAAAAGTACCGCTTTCTGGTGCCCGGGGCGCGGGTTGTCGATCTTGGCTGCGCTCCGGGCGGCTGGTGCCAGGTGGCCGTTCAGCGCGTGAATGCGTTGGGGGAAAAGTCTGGAAAGAAGGTCGGGCGCGTGATTGGCGTCGACCTGCAAGAGGTCGAACCGATCGCCGGTGCGGAAATTCATCAGCTGGATTTCCTGTCGGAGGGGGCGGACGACAAGGTCAAGGAATGGCTGGGCGGACCGGCTGACGTGGTGATGAGCGATATGGCCGCGTCAGCCTCGGGGCATAAGGGCACCGACCACCTTCGCATCATCGCGCTGTGCGAGGCCGCCGTCGACCTGGCCTTCGACGTGCTGGTCGAGGGTGGGACCTTTGTCGCGAAGGTTCTGGCCGGGGGCGCGGAAAGCGAGCTTCAGGCCATGCTCAAGCGGTCCTTCACCAAGGTCGCAAACGTGAAACCCCCCGCAAGCCGCGCGGACAGCTCGGAAAAGTTCGTCGTGGCCACCGGGTTCAGGGGGCGCGACGGCTCGGGCGCCCAGCGTGACGAAGACGACACGCCGGAAGCCTAGCGGTCAGGGTGCGGTCGAGATCAGGACGCCATCGACGTTGATCGCCGCAGGTTTACCGCAGTGGAAGAGGAAGTAGGTCAGGCCGAAGCTTGGCTGGCGCATCGCGCCCGGTCGGTTCAACAGGTCGCGGGCCCTGCGAAACTCTGGCGCGGCGGGATTTGCGGTCGTCGCCACCGGTTGGTGAGGCGACACCAGCAGGTCCGAGCGTGGACGGCCCGGACCAAAGAAGTTGGCGGGGATCTTGATCGGCGCTGCGTCCGGGCAGCGCGCGAGAAAGTCCTCATCCAGATGGATCTTGTCGGTTGCAGCCACCTTGATGAAGGCGCCCGTGTCCATGCGCACGGGGTCATTGGCGCGCAGGCCCTGAACGGGCATTTCGCCGAAGGACGTGGAAACGCGCGCATTCCAGCAAATGCCGGGCAGGTTCCAGTCCGTTCGCGGCCGCGGCCAGTTCGCGCGCGGAACACCTTGTGTCAGGTCTGTCTGAAGGTATTCGCCATGGCCCTGCATCGATCATCCGATCTTGCTGCAGTGCCGTTACCCACGAGGCATGCCGGGGCGGAGCAGACTTCGGCCCCGGCACACCTCACCGTGGTAATCAACGAGCCGACCCCGGTCGGCAATACTCGTTACGAAACAGCACTGGTACTACATCACTTGTTACCTGGCATCGCCGGAGGTGGAGCTTTCCGGATCCGCCATACCTAAAGGGAACACGAAATCCTTGGCGGGGTTAAGGCGTTTTTTCTCAAAGATGCCCATTTTCATGCTGTTGGCGGTAACCCCACGGTGCGACAGCCGCGCCTTGTGCCGATGCCGCCGAAACAAAAGAAGCAAAGTTCTTAACCTTTCGTTAGGTTTTTGCTGCTCTCGTTTCGGTCATTGTTGCGCATGCCCTGCCAATTCACGTTGGGGTGAGGAGGGCGAGACCATTTGATCATAAGGTATTTTGGTGGTCTCGGCAGCGAAACAATTTGCGTATCTACCAAGCAATTCGATCCGAAGCGCTGCCATTCATCCGGAAGTTGTGCGCGGAAGTGATTCTTTCTTGGTGATTACGGCAAGAAAGTGGCGTTCGACATGTTCATGTTTGTGCAACAAAATTTCATCGGGATAATTGCATCCCTGCAACATTAACTGGAGTGGTTGTAGCTGCCTTGCGTGTCGGATCCTCGCGGTCCCGGAGGGGTGATGACTTCACCAGATCGTCAGTCGGCCAGGATGCTCACCACAGGCCGCGACCGCCGCCAAGGATCCGGCGCGCTGCAATCCGGGTCCATGATTGGTGCCGCGACTAAGCGCCTTTCCGTTTCGTATCCAGGTGGTTCGCCCTCAAAACTTGGTGAATGGCGGAAAATGTGCTTTAGTAACAATGTGCGATGTCGCCACAGGGGCCAAATACCGCAACTGGCCCGAACGCCGGCATGTCCGCTGTCGACCCTTTCGGACATGCCAATCGGCCGGTTCAGGACCCTCCACTCGTTCTGTTGGCCGTAACCAAAGCCGGGCTTGATCGCCTTGATCGACACGCCCTGCGACGATCGCTTGATGTGGGCGCTTGAGTTTGGGTGCCAGAGGTGCGGCGAATGAGGAGGGCGAAGTGTTCAGCAACATCATGGTTCCGGTTGACCTGCGGCATCTTGAAAGAATGTCCAAGTCGCTGCAGGCCGCTGCCGATCTGGCGCGGCTTTATTCGGCGCGCGTGTGTTACGTGGGCGTCAGCAGCGCAGAGCCAAGCGACCTGGGTCACCGTCCCGAAGAGGTTGCGGCGCGTCTTTCGGGTTTCGCAAAGGCGGAAGCCGCGAAGCATGGCCATCAGGGCGCGTCCCATCTGGTCATCAACCATGACCCTACCACGGAGCTGGACAAGGCGCTGAACGACGCCGTTGAGGAAGTCGGCGCTGATCTCGTGGTGATGGCCACGCATATCCCCAACGTGACCGATTACATATGGGCGTCGCACGGCGGCACGCTGGCGCTGCATTCGCCTGTCTCGGTCATGCTTGTGCGTGGCTGAAGACCCGAGAACGGACGACAAACTGAAGACTGCGACAGGAGACGGCCACATGAACGAACAGGACAGCACACAAGGCATCCCGATCCCGGAAGGCGCAGCGGATATCATCGACACCGATTACATGATCGGCCAGGACAACATTGAGGGCCAGGTTGGGCCCTTCGGCTTCGACGTCCACAACCCGGTCTTCCTCGTTTCGGGGCTGACGATCGTGGCGTTCGTGTTCTATGCGCTGGCGCTTCCCGAACAGGCGAGCGACGTCTTCGGCTGGCTTCGGCCATGGCTGACCTCGACCTTTGACTGGTTCTTCCTGGGGGCCGCGAACATATTCGTCGTCTTCTGCCTGTTCCTTATCGTCAGCCCTTGGGGTTCGGTGCGCCTTGGCGGCAAGGAAGCGACGCCCGACTATAGTTACATCGGGTGGTTCGCGATGCTCTTCGCGGCCGGCATGGGCATCGGGCTTATGTTCTTCGGGGTGCTGGAGCCTGTCTATCACATGGCGATCTCAGAACCCTTGGGTGTACCGTCGCCCATCGCCGAGGACGGAACGATCATCCCCGAAAATGTCGAGGCGGCCAAGAACATGGGCCTTGCCGCCACGATCTATCACTGGGGACTGCACCCGTGGGCGATCTACGCCATCGTGGCGCTTGCGCTTGCGCTTTTCACCTTCAACAAGGGGCTGCCGCTGACGATCCGCTCGGCCTTTTACCCCGTGTTCGGAGAGGCGATCTGGGGCTGGGTCGGCCATGTGATCGATATCCTTGCCGTGTTCGCGACGCTGTTCGGCCTTGCGACCTCGCTTGGCTTCGGCGCGCAGCAGGCGAACGCCGGGCTTGAGCATGTGTTCGGCATACCCAACAACATCACGGTTCAGGTGCTGCTGATCACCGTGATCACGGCCGTGGCGCTGGGGTCGGTCCTTCGCGGTCTTGACGGTGGCGTCAAGGTGCTGTCCGAGATCAACATGGCGATTGCGGCCCTGCTTCTTGTCTTCGTGCTTCTGGCAGGGCCGACCGCGACGATCCTTGCCGATTTCGTCAGCGGACTTGGCGCCTACGCGACCGAGATCGCGCCGCTGTCCAATCCGTTCGGGCGCGAGGATACCGGCTACATGCAGGGCTGGACGGCATTCTACTGGGCCTGGTGGATCAGCTGGTCGCCCTTCGTCGGCATGTTCATTGCCCGCGTATCGCGCGGCCGCACGGTCAGGGAGTTCATCATCTGCGTGCTGTTGATACCGTCGCTGGTATGCGTGTTGTGGATGGCCGTTTTCGGTGGCGTCGCCATCGACCAGGTGCTGAACAGCCCGACCGACAGCGCGGTCAAGGCGTACGTCATCGACAGCTATGTGCCGGAACTGTCGCTCTTCGCGATGCTCGAAGGGTTGCCCCTGGCCACGATCACTTCCGTCATAGGGATCGTTCTGGTCATCGTGTTCTTCGTGACGTCGTCGGACTCCGGATCGCTCGTGATCGATACGATCACGGCCGGTGGCAAGGTTGACGCGCCGCTTCCGCAGCGGGTCTTCTGGTGCACCTTCGAAGGTGCTGTGGCGATCGTGCTGCTGGTCGGCGGTGGATTGGGCGCGCTTCAGGCGATGGTGATCTCGACCGGTCTGCCCTTCACGGCGGTTCTGCTGCTGATGTGCTGGGCCATCCTGAAGGGGCTGATGACCGAAGCGCGCTGATTGCATGTGGTCGGGCGCCTTGCGGCGCCCGCCGCAAGGCGCCGTTCCCAAGTGGTCGGAGCTAGGCGACGACGACCTTGGTGTTCCACTCGTCGCAGCGCGCCTGCAATTGGTAATCAAGCGGCTTGTCGGTGAAGAAGGTGTCGATTTCCGAAAGCGACGTGATCCGGGCGGGCGCGCTGCGCCGGAACTTCGAATTGTCCGCGACCAGAAAGGTGCGGCGCGATTGTCGGATGATGGTCTGGCTTACACCGACTTCGTGGACATCGAAATCAAGCAGATCCCCGTCCTGATCGAGCGCCGAGCAGCCGATCACGGCCAGGTCGAACTTGAACTGGCAGATGGTCTGCGTGGTCAGGTTGCCGACAAGCCCGCCGTCGGAACGGCGCAGCGTGCCGCCAGCGACGATGACCTGGCAATGTTCGTTCTGCGCGAGGATGTTCGCGACATTCATGTTGTTCGTGACCACCAGAAGATCGCGATGCCTCAGCAGTTCCCTTGCCACGGCTTCGGTGCTGGTGCCGATGTTGATGAAGACCGAGATGCTTTCGGGGATCACGCGCGCGCAGGCGACGGCGATGGCGTGCTTCACGTCGGCGTTCAGCGAACGTCGGTCCTCATACCCGATGTTCGTCGTGCCCGAAGGAAGGATCGCGCCTCCGTGCACCCGTTCCAGCCGGCCCGCATCGGCAAGCTCCGTCAGATCGCGGCGCACGGTCTGGTGCGTGACGCCGAAGTACTCGGCCAGCCTCTCGACGGTCACCTTGCCTTCGCGACGGGCGATCTCAAGGATTTCCGGGTGCCTGATGGATTGCGACATATGTCCCTCCTGGTGTGGCGCCGGATGCGCCACGGAGATTCGACAGAATCTGTTTTCTGTGTCACCCTACGCCAAACGATCAAAAACGAACACCAGATATCGCTTTTGCTGCGATGAGCTGACAGAAAAACTGACATTCTTGACCACCATGAAAGCGTTCCCTGCGCGAAAGTGACGTTTTTTGGTCTTGTTAACAGGAGGTTGTCAGATTGGAGCCGGAAAACGAATAAAAACGAACATAAGTGTTTTCATTTGTGTTGCATAACTGTATTAATCGAGCACACACGAGCGTCGAGGGGGAGCAACGTGGTGTCCGTGGCAGCCAAAACCGAGACATACGACCTGTTCGTCATCGGGGGGGGCATCAATGGGTGCGGGATCGCGCGTGACGCGAGCGGTCGCGGCCTGACTGTCTGCCTGGCTGAAATGACCGATCTCGCCTCGGCGACGTCGTCAGCATCCACCAAGCTGTTCCACGGCGGGTTGCGGTATCTGGAGTATTTCGAATTCCGCCTTGTGCGCGAGGCCCTGATCGAGCGCGAAACCCTGCTGCGCGCCATGCCGCACATAAGCTGGCCCATGCGCTTCGTGCTGCCCTACCACAAGGACATGCGGTTCGAGGGCATGACGCCAACTTCGCGCGCCCTCAATCTTGTCATGCCGTGGATGAAGGGCCGCCGCCCGGCCTGGCTGATCCGCCTGGGCCTGTTCCTTTACGATCACCTGGGCGGTCGCGCGATCTTGCCGCCCACCAGTTCGGTCGATCTGGCGAGCGATCCGGTAGGGGCCCCTCTCAGGGACAAGTTCCGCAAGGCTTTCGAGTATTCCGACTGCTGGGTCGACGATTCCCGGCTTGTCGTGCTGAACGCCCGCGATGCCGAGGCGCGCGGGGCGAAGATCCTGACGCGGACCAAGGTCGTATCGGCGCGCCAGTCCGGCGGCCAATGGGAGGTGACCGTCCGGAATGACGGCGGCACGGAAACCATACGCGCACGGATGCTTGTGAACGCGGGCGGACCGTGGGTCGGCAACATCATCCACGAGAAGCTTCATCTGAACTCGAGCGAAGGCATCCGGCTGGTGCGCGGAAGCCATATCGTGACCAAGCGGCTTTACGATCACGACAAGTGCTATTTCTTTCAGGGCGAGGATGGGCGGATCATCTTTGCGATCCCCTACGAGACCGATTTCACGCTGATCGGCACCACCGACGCCGAGCATGAAGACGCGTCGAAGAAGCCGGTCTGCACCGAGGAAGAACAGGACTATCTGTGCGCCTTCGCGACCAAGTACTTCAAGCGGCCGGTCACGCATGCCGACATCGTCTGGACCTACTCGGGCGTGCGCCCGCTTTATGACGATGGGGCAAGCTCGGCCACGGCTGCGACGCGCGACTATACGCTCAAGGTCGACACTTCGGTCGGCGCGCCCGTCCTCAACGTCTTCGGCGGAAAGATCACGACCTATCGCCGCCTTGCCGAAAGCGCCATGAGCAAGATCGCGACGGTGCTGGAAGTCTCGAAGGGCAATTGGACCGCCGGCGTTCCCCTTCCCGGCGGGGACTTCCCCGTATCGGACGTGACGCGACTGACCGAGGAACTGGCGGCACGTTACCCTTTCCTCACGAGTTTCTGGGCGGGCCGGTTGATCCGGGCCTACGGAACCGAGGCTGGGCTGATCCTGGGGGACGCTCGGCAAGCGGACGAGCTTGGCACCGATTTCGGCGCGACCCTTACCGAGCGCGAAGTCGTCTGGCTGATGGAAAAGGAATACGCGCGAACGGCGGAGGATGTGGTCTGGCGCCGATCGAAGCTTGGTCTGCGGCTGACCGCGAAACAGATCGCCGACCTTGAGGCATGGATGAAGAAGGCCCGCAGCAACCACACGTTCCACGCGGCTGAATAGGGGTTAGGAGAGAGCAATGACGCTGACGCTTGAAGGGGTCTCCAAGGTCGTGAACGGCCAGCCCCACATTCATACGACGGATCTGACCCTTCAGAATGGAACGATGAACGTGCTTCTGGGCCCGACGCTGTCTGGAAAGACATCGCTCATGCGCCTGATGGCCGGGCTGGACGTCCCGAACTCCGGTCGCATCCTGTGGAACGGCGAGGACGTCACGGGAATGCGCGTGCAGGACCGCAAGGTAGCGATGGTTTACCAGCAGTTCATCAACTATCCGTCGATGACGGTTTACGACAACATCGCAAGCCCGATGCGGTTGCTTGGCAAGTCGAAGGACGAAATCGACCGGGCGGTTCGCAAGTCGGCCGACCTGATGAAGCTGACGCCGATGCTTGACCGCAAGCCGCTTGAGCTTTCGGGCGGACAGCAACAGCGGTGTGCGCTGGCGCGGGCGCTGGTCAAGAACGCGGGTCTTGTTCTTCTGGACGAACCGCTTGCCAACCTGGACTACAAGCTTCGCGAGGAGCTTCGCGTCGAGATCCCCAAGATCTTTGAGGAATCCGGTTCGATCTTCGTCTACGCGACGACAGAGCCGGAAGAGGCGCTGCTGCTGGGCGGCAACACCGCGACGCTTTGGGAAGGACGGGTGACGCAGTTCGGACCGACGCCCGAGGTGTATCGCAAGCCGGTCGATGCGACGACGGCGCGCGTCTTTTCCGACCCGCCGATGAACTTCATGCAGGTGTCGAAAACCGGCGGCAAGCTCATGTTCGGCGACGGGCAGTGGACAGCACTTTCGGGCAAGCTTCGGGACCTTGCGGACGGCCGCTATGTCGCGGGTTTCCGCCCGAACCACGTCGAACTTGAACGGCACACTGCCGATGCCATGGCCTTTACCGCGAAACTAAACGTGACCGAGATCACCGGGTCGGAAACCTTCGTCCATCTCGATCACCACGGCGAGCGTTGGGTCGGTCTTGTGCACGGTGTCCGCAACCTGGAGCTGGGCAAGGACGTCAAGGTCTATATCGACTCGGCCCATGTCTACATCTTCGGCGAGGATGGCGCGCTGGTCGCGCCTGCCGCTTACGCGCTTGCCGCCTGAGGGAGGGGAAAATGGCCAAGATCACGCTCGACAACCTCGCGCATTCCTATTTTCCGAACCCGAAGTCGGAGGATGACTACGCGCTGAAGGAACTGAACCATGTCTGGAACGACGGCGAGGCCTATGCGCTTCTCGGGTCGTCTGGCTGCGGCAAGTCCACGCTTTTGAACATCATCTCGGGGCTTCTGAAGCCCTCTCAGGGGCGCATCCTGTTCAACGATCAGGACGTGACCAACGCGGCGACGGCCGAGCGCAACATTGCCCAGGTGTTCCAGTTCCCGGTCGTCTACGACACGATGACGGTGCGCGACAACCTTGCCTTTCCGCTGCGCAATCGCGGCCGTGACGAAAGATACGTCGCCGAGCGCGTGCAGGAAATCGCCCGCATGATCGGCATGGAGGCAGAGCTTGACCGCAAGGCGCGCGGGCTGACGGCGGATGCCAAGCAGAAGATTTCCCTGGGGCGCGGCATGGTCCGCAAGGACGTGAACGCGCTGCTTTTCGACGAGCCGCTGACGGTGATCGACCCGCACATGAAGTGGGAACTGCGCACCCAGCTCAAGTCGCTTCACCACGAGTTCGGGCACACGATGATCTACGTGACCCACGACCAGACCGAGGCGCTGACCTTCGCGGACAAGGTCGTGGTGATGTACGATGGCCGCGTGGTGCAGATCGGTACGCCGCAGGAACTGTTCGAGACACCCGCGCACACCTTCGTGGGCTACTTCATCGGATCGCCGGGCATGAACGTGATCCCCGCGATGGTCGAGGGAAACATCGCGACCGTCAACGGATCCCGCGTCCAGTTGGGCCGTGGCTACGGCAAGCTGGACGGCAAGGTCGAGATCGGCGTGCGCCCCGAGTTCGCGCGGCTGTCGGCAAATGACGGGCTGCCCGTAAAGGTGCGCCGCGTCGAGGACGTGGGCCGTCACAAGATCATTCGGACCGAGTTCTTCGGGACCGACATAAACATCATAGCGGGCGAGGACGCGACAATCGGGCCGGACATGAACCGCGTCGTCTTCGACCCCGCGCATGTGAACGTCTACGCCAATGACTGGCGCGTTGAGGGGGAGGCCGCCTGATGGAAAAGACAGTCAACCAGAAGGCATGGTTCCTGGTTCTGCCGGTGCTGGCGCTGGTCGCGTTCTCGGCGGTCATTCCGCTGATGACGGTGGTGAACTATTCGGTCCAGGACACGTTCGGCAACAACGTGTTCTTCTGGGCCGGGCTTGAGTGGTTCTCCAACATGCTGGAAAGCGACCGGATGTGGGCCGCACTTGGACGGCAGATGGTGTTCTCGGGCATCATCCTCGCGATCGAGGTGCCCTTGGGGATCTTCGTCGCGTTGAACATGCCCAAGAAGGGTTTCTGGGCCTCGGTCTGCCTTGTCCTGATGGCGCTGCCGCTGCTGATCCCGTGGAACGTCGTGGGGACGATCTGGCAGATCTTCGGGCGCGTCGACATCGGCCTGCTGGGCCACACACTTGACCGGCTTGGCATCGACTACAACTACACGCAGGACTTCTTCGCGGCCTGGGCCACGGTCATCGTCATGGATGTGTGGCACTGGACCTCGCTGGTGGCGCTTCTGGCCTATGCGGGTCTTCAGTCGATCCCCGACGCCTATTACCAGGCCGCCAAGATCGACCAGGCAAGCCGGTGGAAGGTGTTTCGCTACATCGAACTGCCGAAGATGCAGGGCGTCCTGATGATCGCGATCCTCCTGCGCTTCATGGACAGCTTCATGATCTACACCGAACCCTTCGTGGTCACCGGCGGCGGTCCTGGCAACTCGACCACGTTCCTGTCGATCGACCTCGTCAAGATGGCGCTTGGCCAGTTCGACCTGGGTCCCGCGGCCGCCTTCTCGATCATGTATTTCCTCGTGATCCTGCTGATCTCCTGGGTGTTCTACACCGTGATGACCAACCTCGACAAAAGGGAGGGCAAGTGAATGGCCGACGCGATCCTGAACCAGCCTGCTTCCCGCGGCCTGAGCCTGCCCGGCATCAAGACCAGCGCCGTGGTGATGACGCTGTACCTCGTGTTCCTTCTGCTGCCGATCTACTGGCTTGTGAACATGAGCCTGAAGACCAACACCGAGATCCTGAACGTGTTCTCGCTTTGGCCGCGTGACATCACCTTTGCCAACTACGCGACGATCCTGACGGATTCGAGCTGGTACATGGGCTACATCAACAGCCTGATCTACGTGGTTCTGAACACCGTCATCTCGATCTCGGTCGCCCTGCCGGCAGCCTATGCCTTCAGCCGCTATTCGTTCCTGGGCGACAAGCACCTGTTCTTCTGGCTGCTCACCAACCGGATGGCGCCCCCGGCCGTCTTCGCGCTGCCGTTCTTCCAGTTCTATTCCTCGGTGGGGCTGTTCGACACCCATATCGCCGTGGCGCTGGCGCACTGCCTGTTCAACGTGCCGCTTGCCGTCTGGATCCTTGAGGGCTTCATGCGCGGCGTCCCGAAGGAGATCGATGAGACCGCCTATATCGACGGCTACAGCTTCGGACGCTTCTTCATCCGCATTTTCACGCCGCTCATCGCAAGCGGGATCGGGGTCGCGGCCTTCTTCTGCTTCATGTTCTCATGGGTGGAACTGCTGCTCAGCCGCACGCTGACCTCGGTGAACGCCAAGCCGATCGCGGCGACGATGACCCGCACGGTTTCCGCCTCGGGGCTGGACTGGGGCGTGCTGGCCGCCGCCGGCGTCCTGACCATCGTTCCCGGCGCGCTCGTGATCTACTTCGTCCGCAACTACATCGCCAAGGGCTTTGCCCTGGGCCGTGTGTGACCCAGAGAAAGGGAGGAAACCCCATGGACTGGATGGCCTGGACCGGACCGACGGCGATCTTTTTCGCCGTCATCGCCTGCCTTCTCATCACCTTCACGATCCTTGCGATCAGATTTCCCGAGACGCCGCGCGTCGGCGTTCTCCGGATCGAAACGACCCGTGGTGACCGACTGTTCATCACGCTTCTGGGTTCGGCCTTCATCAATCTGGCCTGGCTCGGTCTCGTCAGCGCGCCGCAGTGGGGGGCGCTGATCCTCTGCCTGATCTACGCCGCAGCAGTGTTCCGCTGGGTCTGAGAGGGCGCTTCAAGGAGGCGATCCTCCGGTTGGCAAGCCGGAGTCGCCGTATAACCGTAGTTTCCTTAGGGAGGGAGTTATGAAATTGCCATTCAAGTCAACAACAGCCATGGGCATGGCGCTTGCGCTTCTGTCCGGACCGGCCTTCGCCGGAATGGATGAGGCGAAGGCGTTCCTCGATGCCGAGATCGGCGATCTGTCGACACTGTCGCGCGCCGATCAGGAAGCCGAGATGCAGTGGTTCGTCGATGCGGCGGCGCCCTTCGCCGGCATGGACATCAAGGTGGTGTCGGAAACCATCACGACCCACGAATACGAATCCAAGGTGCTTGCCCCTGCCTTCACCGCGATCACCGGCATCCAGGTCACCCACGACCTGATCGGCGAGGGCGACGTCGTCGAGAAACTGCAGACCCAGATGCAGTCGGGCGAAAACATCTATGACGCCTACATCAACGATTCCGACCTGATCGGCACCCACTGGCGCTACCAGCAGGCGCGGATCCTGGACGACTGGATGGCGGGCGAGGGCGCTGACGTCACCAACCCGAACCTTGATGTCGATGACTTCATCGGCAAGTCCTTCACGACGGCCCCGGACGGCAAGCTCTACCAGCTTCCCGACCAGCAGTTCGCCAACCTTTACTGGTTCCGCTACGACTGGTTCAACGACGAAAAGACCAAGGCGGATTTCAAGGAAAAGTATGGCTATGACCTTGGCGTTCCGGTCAACTGGTCGGCCTATGAGGACATCGCCGAGTTCTTCACCGGACGCGACATGTCCTACATGGGCGGCCCAACCAGCGTCTATGGCAATATGGACTACGGCAAGAAGGACCCGTCGCTTGGCTGGCGCTACACGGATGCGTGGATGTCGATGGCCGGCATGGGTTCTGAAGGCGAGCCGAACGGCCTGCCGGTCGACGAATGGGGCATCCGGGTGAATGAGAATTCGCAGCCGGTTGGTTCCTGCGTCGCGCGGGGCGGTGCCACCAACTCGCCGGCAGCGGTCTATGCGGTCACCAAGGCGATCGAGTGGCTGGAGAAATATTCGCCGCCCGCGGCCGCCGGCATGACCTTCTCGGAAGCCGGTCCGATCCCCGCGCAGGGCGAAATCGCCCAGCAGATGTTCTGGTACACCGCCTTCACTGCCGACATGGTCAAGGAAGGCCTGCCGGTCATGAACGAGGACGGCACGCCCAAGTGGCGCATGGCACCTTCGCCGCATGGCGCCTACTGGACCGAGGGGACGAAGATCGGCTACCAGGACGCCGGTTCCTGGACGCTGATGAAGTCGACGCCGGTCGATCGCGCCAAGGCGGCCTGGCTCTACGCCCAGTTCGTCACCTCGAAGACCGTCGACGTGAAGAAGTCCCATGTGGGCCTTACCTTCATCCGCGAGTCCACCATCCAGCACGACAGCTTCACCGAGCGCGCACCGCAGCTTGGCGGCCTGATCGAGTTCTATCGTTCGCCGGCCCGCGTCCAGTGGTCGCCGACCGGCACGAACGTGCCCGACTACCCGAAGCTGGCACAGCTGTGGTGGCAGAACATCGGCGACGCGATGTCCGGCGCCAAGACGCCGCAGGAGGCGCTGGACTCGCTCTGCGCCGATCAGGAAAGCGTGCTTGAACGGCTTGAGCGGGCTGGCGTGCAGGGCGACATCGGTCCGATGCTGAACGAGCCGAAGGACCCGCAGGAATGGCTGGACGAGCCGGGCTCGCCCAAGGCCAAGCTTGAGAACGAGGACCCGACCCCGGAAACGATCAGCTATGACGAGCTGATCGCGTCGTGGAAATAAGTCCTGACGGCCGGGGCCTTTTTGGCCCCGGCCACCTTACGGGCGCGTCCTTCGCCCGTTATTTCATGAATATCCGGGTTTCACACTGACAGGGCGAACCAATGACCCATGTCCTTGCCATCGATCAGGGCACAACGTCCAGCCGCGCCATCGTCTTCGACGGCGCGATGCGGATCGTCGCTACCGCGCAAGAGGAGTTCAAGCAGCACTTCCCGGACAGCGGCTGGGTCGAACACGATCCGTCGGACCTCTGGTCGACGACCGCCGGAACATGCCGTGCCGCGATTGAGCGGGCGGGGCTTCGCCCTGCCGACATCGCCGCCATCGGCATCACCAACCAGCGTGAAACGACGATCGTCTGGGATGCCAGGACCGGGCAGCCCGTCCACAACGCCATCGTCTGGCAGGACCGGCGCACGTCCGAATTCTGCAAGTCGCTGCGCGAAAGCGGCGATGCGGAAATGATCACCGAGCGGACAGGACTGCTGGCGGACCCGTATTTCTCGGGCACGAAGCTCAAGTGGATCCTGGACAACGTCGAAGGTGCAAGCGCGCGTGCGGCGCGCGGAGAGCTCAAGTTCGGTACGGTTGACAGCTACCTGATCTGGAAGCTGACCGACGGCGCCGTCCATGCAACGGACGCGACCAATGCCGCGCGCACGATGCTCTACGATATTCACAAGGGCCGCTGGAGCAGCACGATCTGCGCGCGTTTCGGGATCCCGATGCAGATGCTGCCCGAGGTTCGGGACAGCGCCGCCGACTACGGCGTGACGCGCGCCGACCTGTTCGGTCGCGAGGTGCCGATCCTGGGTGTGGCGGGCGATCAGCAGGCCGCGACCGTCGGTCAGGCGTGTTTCGCGCCCGGCATGATGAAATCCACATACGGAACCGGCTGCTTTGCGCTTCTGAACACCGGCGACACGCCGGTGCGGTCGCAGAACCGGCTTCTGACGACGATCGCCTATCAGCTGAACGGCAAGCCGACCTACGCGCTGGAAGGGTCGATCTTCATCGCCGGTGCGGTCGTCCAGTGGCTTCGGGACGGGCTGAAGATCATCCGCTCGGCCGCGGAAACCCAGCCCCTGGCCCAGCAGGCCGACGCGCAACAGGACGTGATCCTGGTGCCGGCCTTCACGGGCCTTGGAGCGCCCTACTGGAACGCCGAATGCCGCGGGGCGGTCTTTGGCCTGACGCGGAATTCCGGCCCGGCAGAGTTCGCCCGTGCGGCGTTGGAAAGCGTCGGTTTCCAGACCCGCGACCTTCTGGAGGCCATGCGCGCCGACTGGACCGACGCGGCCGGACAGTCGACCCTGCGCGTCGATGGCGGCATGTCGGCATCCGATTGGGCGATGCAGTTCCTGTCCGACATCATCGGCGCGCCCGTCGACCGGCCCCAGATCCGCGAAACCACCGCCCTTGGCGCCGCCTGGCTTGCAGGGATGCAGGCCGGCGTCTATCCCGATCAGGATGGCTTCGCGGCGGGTTGGGCGTTGGAGAGGACCTTCTCGCCGACCATGCCCGAAGCGGCCCGCGACAAGCGCTACGATCGTTGGAAGCGCGCCGTCGCAGCAACGCAGATGATCTGAAGCGCGAAGGTGTCGGCGGCGTATCCGGCCCTTTACGGCGCGCGCGGGTGCAAGGGGTGTATGATCGCCTGTCAAGATGCCGGGTTTTCGGGTGCCAATCGTGAAGGAGTGGTCTGCTGATGGAACCGTATGGCTTTGCCAGTCCGCGCCTCACGCTTTTCGGCCGTGGGTGCCGGACCGAGGCTGCCGCTCATATCGCCATGCTGGGCAGGAAGGTGCTGCTTGTTCGCGGCCGCTCGGTCGCCTGGGCAGGGGACCTGCGCTCGGGGCTGGAGGCGGCCGGGCTGCGCGTGGTCGAAACCCTGGCTCAAGGCGAGCCGACGGTCGGCCAGGTGCGTGCGGCGCTTGAAACCTGCCGCAGCTTCGGCCCCGATTGCGTCGTCGCAATCGGCGGCGGTTCTGTTGTCGACCTTGCCAAGGCTCTTGCGGCGCTTCTGCCCGCGGGCGGCGATCCCCTGGATTATCTTGAGGGGGTGGGCAAGGGGCTGACCCTGGATCCCGATCCTCTGCCGCTTGTGGCGATCCCGACCACCGCCGGGACCGGAGCGGAAGCGACAAGGAACGCCGTTCTTGGCGTACCGGATCGCGGGCTGAAGATCAGCCTTCGCGACACGCGCATGATCCCGCGCCTTGCCATCGTGGATCCGGCGCTGACGGACGATGCGCCGCGGGCCTTGACCCTGGCCACTGGCCTGGACGCCCTGACCCAGTTGATCGAGGCCTACCTGAGCATTCGCGCCAACATCGTGACCGACGCGCTGTGCCGCGACGCGGCCCCGAAGGGCATTGCCGCCCTTGGCCGCTTGATGAAGGGCGAGGACCCCCTGGCGCGCGATGCCATGGCAAGGGCGAGCCATCTGAGCGGCCTCGCGCTGGCGAATGCGGGTCTGGGCATCGTGCACGGGCTGGCGTCCGTCATCGGCGGGCGCGGCGGTTCACATGGCGCGATCTGCGGGCGGTTGCTGCCCGCGGCGCTGGCGGTGAACGAACGCGCGGCGAGAAAGGCTGGTTTGCCTACCGATCGGTTCGTGCAAGTGGATGAGTGGCTGGCCCAGGGACTTGGCGGGGAGGTGGGCCGCGGCTCAGACTGCCTGCGACAGTTCGCCGATGCCCATGGCCTGCCATCGCTTCGGGCGCTTGGCTGCGATGCGGGCGAAGAAGGCGATATCGCCCGCGCCGCGATGACGGCAAGCTCGACCAAAGGCAATCCCGTGCGGTTGGATCTGGAGGAAATCGTCGACATTCTGGCCCGGTCGTAACGGGCCGCAGCCGCCGCTGACCTTCGCCCCGGTCCTGTTTGCGCCCAATAACAGGCATTGCTCAAGCGCGTGCCGCTGACCGCGTTTTGACGGAACCAGGGCTCAGGCGGCGTCACTGCGTTTCGCGCATCGGTGGCTGGCGTTTGGATGCGCGTCGGCCGCCTTCGCGACGCACCGGCGGATCGCCGCCGCGGTGCACAGCATCAATGGTAAGCGAAAAGGCGGCGCCGCACGCTGACCCTCTGGCGATACGACTACAACAACGTCCGGCCACATTCCTCGCTGGGCAACAAGATGCCAGCAGAAGCGCGCCGATCGCTTGAGCAATCTGAGGGCTCCCTGAGGGCTCCCTGAGGGCTCCGCGCCCGGCATGCTTGCCCGACCCGAAACCGACCACTATCAAACCCAAGGACTCTCGATATCGACGAGGGAAGACCGGGGGCTGGTCAATGGCGATGCAGGTCCAAGAAGTATTGCGGGTGAAAGGCAGCCGAATGATAGACATCGAAAAGGTCAGATCCGACACCCCCGGCTGTGACTCTGTGCTGCACTTCAACAACGCGGGCTCATCGTTGATGCCGGCCCCGGTCTTTGACGCGGTTCAGCGGGTCCTGCGCGATGAATACGAGGTTGGCGGCTACGAGGCCGAGCGGCGCGCGCAGGACGACATCGTGGCATTCTATGATGAATTCGCGGGCCTGCTGAACGCCAGGCCGGACGAGATCGCGTATGTGGAGAATGCGACACGCGCCTGGGACATGGCCTTTTATGGCTTAAGGCTCGGGCCCGGCGACCGGGTCATCACGCATGAGTCCGAGTATGCGTCGAACTATCTGGCACTGCTTCAGCAGTCGCGCCGTCTGGGCTTCCAGATTGATCTGGCGCCGTCGGATGCCTTTGGACAGATAGATGTTGATGCGCTTGAGCGCATGATCGGCGTTGATACCCGGCTGATCGCCATCACCCATGTCCCGACGCAGGGCGGGCTGGTGAACCCGGCGGCCGACGTGGGTCGGATCGCGCGAAGACACGGCGTGCTCTATATGCTCGATGCCTGCCAGTCTGTCGGACAGATCGGGTTAGACGTCGAGGTCATTGGTTGCGATGTCCTGTCGGGAACCGGTCGCAAGTTCTTGCGCGGCCCGCGAGGAACCGGATTTCTTTATGTCCGCACAAGCGTGATCGACAGGATTGACCCGCCGTTCGTGGATTTGCGCTCGGCGACCTGGACGGAGTCCGACGGCTTCCGGTACGCCGATGGCGCCAGGCGGTTCGAAAACTGGGAAAGCTATGTGGCCGGGCGTGTCGGCCTGATGACTGCGGTCCGCTACGCGCGTGGCATCGGGCTTGAAAACATCGAACGGCGCGTGTTCGGCCTCGCGCAGGATCTTCGAGACGCGTTGAGCTTGGTTCCGGGCGTCGAATTGCATGATCTTGGGCAAGTAAAATGCGGGATCGTGACCTTCAGGAAGGACCGGATAGAACCGGCGGCTCTTGCGGATTTGCTCAGGCGGAAGGCGATCAATGTGTCGGTTTCGGCGTTGCCATATGCCCGCTTGGATCTTGAGCGGCGCAATCTTCCATCCCTAACGCGCGCGTCGGTCCACTACTTCAATACCGAAGCCGAGATCGGCAGGTTCGCAGACGCGATCAGGGCTGCGTGAACGCCCGCCGATCTGGCAAGACGGGACAGCGCCGCCCTTGGGACGTTGCCCCAGGGCCGCTGACAATGTGCGGGGCACGGCGTGCGCGAAGCCCTTCTGCGAAGTCTGTCAGCGGCCCTTGGCGGGACTGGTCGCAGCCCCGCGTTCAAGCCCCCAGGATTGCGCGCACTAGGATTGCGCGGGAAGGTCGGGCTGCTTGACGCGCAGGTTGTTCTGAACATGCTGCACGCCGCTGACCATATCCGCGCAGTCTTCGGCCCGCCGCTTGGCGTAGCGGGACTGAACGGTACCGTCCAGCGTCACCTCCCTGTCCTTGACCTCGACGGATATGTCCGTCGCATCAAGGGATTCATCGTCGGTCAGCCGATCATTGACGTCCTCGAAAATCCGTTCGTCGGATCGCGTGTAATTCTTCGGCCCGCGGCCCCTGTGATCCATCTCGCGGCGACGTTCCGCCTCTTCGTCGCCGAACCACGACGACACCTCATCTGCCGCGCGCTCGAAGAAGCCGCGTTCTTCATCCCGCGGCCCACGGTGGCGGTAGCGTTCGCGGTAGCCAAGGTCGGCGCCGGGGAAGGCCCAGTCGGCAGCGGGCCGGGTGCCATACCAGCCCCCGGCCAGATATCCGCCGGGGATGCCGCGATAGCCGCCTGCACGGAATCGCTCGTCCCACAACTCCGGGTCCGCGCCGCGACGTCCGTAGGCATCATCGCCTTCCCATCTGCCGCGCCATCCGCGCCGGCCATAGGGGTCGCGGTCGGGGTCTGAGTAATCCTCCGCGTAATCGCCACCCCGGCGGTCGTCCCGGTCCTGACCATAGTAGCCACGAGCCCGATCCCGGCGCTGACCTGGATCCCGCTCGCGATAGAAGTTTTCCTGATTTTCGCGCTCATCACGCCGATGACGTCCATTCATGATGTTTCTCCGGTAGCTCTTCACCGGCTCAACACATGCGGCGGGTCAATGTTCCAAAGCCCCGGCTTCGAGTGATGGAAGCCCGCTGGGCTTGATGGTTTCCCAGGTAAAGGGCCTGCCGCGCCTGCAACGACTGGCGATCGGATGCCTTCCGCCAGCGTTCAAACGTCTTCGTCCGTTCCGCCGGACAACCGATCAGGGCAGGCCTTTGCCGTTTCTCGCCCGCAATGCATCCTGCAGTTCGCGCGCAAGTTCCAACAGCCTTTCAGGTATCTGTTCCTGTTCGATCTCGCTGAGCTTGCGCAGAAGCGCCTCATCCAGCGTCTGGACCGAATGCAGATTGGCGCTGTCATCCTGTCTATTCATCGTCGATCCGACTTCCCACACACGTATCATTACGCAGCAACTTGGGCCTGGATCAATTTTATTGGCTAAAGTTGCTGACAGCGGGGACTGCGGTCCGCGTCCTTTCCACATTCATCCACACCCGCATCGGCGGCGGCGACTTCCTGCGCGGCATGTTGACCAGTCTCGACGTGGCTCCGCTGACCGTGATCATCGTGAACCCGGTTCAGCCCACCAGGGCCGCCGCACGATATGTCAGATATGAAGCGCTACAACTGTGGCTCGTGGGTGCCAGACGCCCTTCTTGGGCTAGGGATTTGCCACCTGGGTCCTGCGCGTGATGAGTTTTCCAGAAATCTCGTGGAGGGCGGTTTACGCCCGCTCTTGCCGCAAAAGATAGGCAAAGTATCTTTTCGCGTTGTTCCGCCGCCGGACAGTTCGCCGCTCTCAAGGGCCTGGCGCAGGCATTGGCTGTTGATGATTCTGGTGATTCGTACTACCTTTCGGTTTGGGAAATCTGTTGTTGCAAGGGGGCTGGCATCAACCGCAGCATAGCTGCGCCGAGTGCGTTCCGGCGTGGGTCAAGCGCCAATGGACTGGTGATAACAACATGGTTGTTGGAGCCATTCGGTCGTTCTTGCCTTTCTTCCTTGTCACCGGTGACATGCATTCCTCCATGCATGCAGGCCGAGCAGACTCTCCCGCAGGGTAATTCAGGCTGATTGAGCGAACGCCTCAAATCGAGCAGGGCTACGCGTTCCTGAGCCAGACTACCAGGGGGAAGACACTATGTCCGAAACGTCGGTCGCCTGTCCAGGCGCGGCTGTCGCGTACGATTCAAAGGCCGGGGTTCATGGCGCCGGGCTTTCAGCGCGATTGAGGGCTCTCTTCTCTTAGATACCGGATTCTTTGTTCGACTGGCTCGGAATCATTGGCGCACCGCCGACGGGGGCAGGTGCGGTGGCGCGCGTCGGCGTCGCGGTCGGGGTTTGCCTGGCCGGATGTTCGAACGCCTTTCCAGATCGGAGCTAGGACATGAGTGATCATCTTATCAGTGTTTCAAGCGAGGAAGTGCATATAGACGAGACGATGGGACTGCAGGACGGTTCCGACCTTTCGCCGCCGCCGGGCGAGGACAACGACGACAACGACGTTGCGGTGGGATCCATACCGGCGACGCTTGCGGCGCGTCTGAACGCCATCACGGGAACCTACGCGAACTCAAGCACCGCCAACCTGATCGAAGCGGCGGTCAGCGACAATGAAGTCATCACCGTCAATGTCGGCCAAAGCTACGACAATCTTGCACTCACGGATTCCGGTGGCGCGCTGCTGAACGACGTGGATAGCGGCCTGACCACGACGGACGGCCATGCGATCCACCTTTTTACCGACACAACGAATGACAACATCGCCTACGGCGTCGACGATGTGACCGGGTTGCTTGTCTTCGTGGTCTATCTTGAAGAGACGGCTTCAGGCGCGAATGTCTGGCTGGCGCTTTACGACAGCCTTACCCAGCCGACCAATCCGAACAGTTTTGACGAAGCCGTTGATCTGACGAACAAGATCTACGTTTCGGCCTTTGACGAGGTCGATTTCAGTTTCGACAACGCGCCTCCGGGCGACAACCTGTTCATGGCGTTCTCGAACAACGGCGGCGCACAGACGATCGTCGTGACCGGGCGCGATCCTGCGAACGAGTCCGAGGGGGAAAACATCTCCTCTGGCGACACTGCGAACACCAGCGGCCAGACCAGCGTCAGCCTTGGGACCAATGGCCAGCAGTTCAAGGCGGGCGAAGGCATGTTTGTGACCTTTGTCACGGGCATGAACCCGGATTATGTCGCCGGCCCCGCCCCTGGACCGGATGGTGCGCCCCTGTCACAGACCGAGGCTGACGTCGAGGCCAACATCGACTTCACCGGCTTCCTGGCGGCGACCTCGGCGGAGTTCCTGATCTCACAGGTAAATCCGGGCAACTCGTCGACCAGCGTCATGATCCAGATCACCGCTTTCCTCTCGGACGAGGCGGATCCGCTTGACGAGGCCGGGGTGAACTTCGTCGACGAACTCCACGATGACACGCCCATCGTGATCACGGATGTCACCATCAACGGCGCCGCCGCCACCTGGAGCTATGTTGACGCCGGGAACCACGCCCTGGGCGTGATCGTCGAAGGCGTGGTCGATGGCGACATGGTCCAGTACACGACGGCGGGCGACCACACCCGCGTCCTGATCGAGAACGCGCAGCCGACCTCGGGCAAGGGGTCCAACATTTCCTTCGACCTTGGCGGATTCAACCTGACGCAGGTTGCCAGTGATACCGAGGAAGTCGGCTCGAAGATGTTCTTCGAAGATGACGGCCCGCAGGCTGATGTCGCTGCTGACGGCACCGAACCCGGAGCCGCCTACCTGTTCGACGGCAACCAGGCCAGCGGTAACTTCGAAGGGGATAACGGAACCGGCTTGCCGACGGGCGACGACCCGCGAGACGGTTCGCCGACATCCGTAGACGTCGATTTCAGCGGCGCGTTCAGCGCCACGACTTCAACGGGTGAAGACGACGAGGGCGCTTCGACCTCAACGGCCTTCTCTCTTGTGCTGAGCGCGGCGACCGGCTCAACCGTGCAGTTCGGCGGCGCTGACCTGCAAAGCGGCGGCACCGATGTGGTGTGGGAAGAGGTGACGGCAGGCGTCGCATACCGCGGCGTGCTTGACGGCACCTCGACCGAGGTCTTCAGCCTTTCGGTGAACACGACCACAGGTGTCGTGACCTTCAGCCAGTCGATGGTCTTCGACCACGGCACCAACGACTCTGGCCCGTTCAGCACAGACATACTTCTGCTGGACGACAACCAGATCGCGGTGCGGCAGACGACGACGGTCACGGACGGTGATCTGGACGAGGCATCGGATTACGCCGACGTTGATCTTGGCGGCAACTTCGGGGTTGGCGACGACGGGCCGACGGCGGACGTGACGCTGTCGGGCTCTGAGCCGGCGGTGAAATATGTCTTTGATGGCGATCTGAGCGGCGGCAACTTCCAGGGGAACAACGGAACTGGTGTGCCGACAGACGATGAAGCCAGTGATGGCTCGCCATCTCCCAATTCGGTCAGCTCCGACTTCAGCACCGCCTTCGGTGGCACGGCTACGACCGGCGCGGATGGCAACGGTTCGATCACGCCGAGCTATTCGCTGATTCTGGATGTCGCGACGGGCACCCAGGTTCAGTTCAATGACGGGTCGTCGGATATCGGCCTGACCAGCGGCGGCATAAACGTGGTCTGGGACGATGACGGTGGCAGCGGCGACTATATCGGCATTCTTGCTAGTGGCCCGGATGCCGGCGACGAGGTGTTCCGGATCAGTGTCGATGGCAGCGGCAACGTCACCTTCACCGAAACGCTGGTCTTCGACCACGGCACCAACGATTCAGGGCCGTTCAGTACCGATCTGCTGACACTCTCCGACAACCAGATCAGCGTGCAGAAGTCCGTGACCGCGACCGACAGCGAGGGTGACACCGCTTCGGACAACGAAAGCGTTGATCTTGGCGGCAACTTCGGCGTCGGCGACGACGGGCCGACGGCGGACGTGACGGTTGTCGCCTTTGATCCGGCGACGAAGTACACGTTCGACGGTGATCTGACCGGCGGAAACTACCAGGGCAATAACGGAAGCGGGCTGCCGACAGGCGACCAGGCTGCTGACGGCTCGCCGTCACCGAACGCTGTGACCACCAGCTTCAGCGGCGCTTTCGGCGGATCCGGCACGACTGGCGCAGACGGGAATGGATCCGTGACGCCAAGCTATGCGCTGGTGCTTGGGGCCGGCCTGTTGGGTACGCAGGTCGAATTCAATGATGGATCCTCGGACATCGGCCTGACCAGCAACGGCGTCAATGTCGTGTGGGATGATGATGGCGGCAGCGGCGACTTCATCGGCCTTGCCGGCGCGGTCGAGGTGTTCCGGATCAGCGTGGACGGCAGCGGCAACGTGACCTTCACCCAGTCCGAGACCTTCGACCACAACGAGGCGGATACCGGTCAGCCCTACACCACGGATCTGCTGACGCTGTCGGACGGACAGCTCAGCGTGCAGAAGTCGGTGACTGCGACCGACAGTGAAGGCGACACCGCCACGGATTCCGATAGCTTCGACCTTGGTGGCTACTTCGGTGTCGGGGATGACGGGCCGGCGATCACGGTGAACGACATCACTGGGATCGACTTTGACGACACCTTCCCCGTGGATGGCGTCTGGGCCCACAGTGCCGGTGCTGACGGGTTCACGTCCCTGTCGATCAACTTCGACAGCTATTCGATCGGCGGTGGCTCAGCCGTCGACGTGGATTCGTCCCTGGGCACGCTGACGGCACCGAACAGCGGGACCGACTTCGTCTACAACGGCTCGCTGATGGCCGACTTCACCGACGACGGCGTCGCCAATCTCCAGACGGTGAACTTCTCGCTGACCTTCGAGGATGACGGCACTTACGAGTTCGACCTGACGAAGCCGCCGGGAACGGTCACGACCTTCGACACGACCCAGGGGACGCTGGACGCCGGTGGACCGGATCCCGTCCGTTCGCTTTTCTTCGGCGGAGACCTGGGCGCGGGGAATGACGACATCGTGTTCTTCGCCGTCGTGCCGACCGCAACGATCGCGAATGGCGATGCGGCCATCAACAGCATCCTGGATCTCGTGGAACTTGGAGCGCCGGACCGGGATGAGGCCGAGCTGGAAGGTCTGAATGTTCCGGCCCTGATCAACGCGGGGACGACGCTGAATGTGTCCTCGTCGGGGATCGGGTTCGCGTCCAACAACGTCAACGGCGCGGACGAAGGGGAAGGAACAGGCGCCTTCGCCGGAACGACGATCACATCGGGTGACCAAAGCTTTGTCGTGAACCCGGAGATCCTGGTCGACAAGGTCACGGTCCATGTCTCCAACACGGTTGGCGGATACGACATGGATGACGAGGATCTTTACATCACCGTCTATTACGCGGACGGGTCGACATCGGGTCCGATGCTGGTGGATGGCCTGAACTACAATGATGTGAAAAACCCGGCCGACGACACGTTCTATGTCGAGGCCCCCGGCGACAACAAGATCGACGCGATCCAGCTGACTGTGGGCGTCGGGAGCATGAAGATCCCGGTGATCGAGTTCGAGGTCGAGAACGAATTCGATCCGCAATCGCTGGATCTGAACTTCACGGCGACGCTGGTTGATGACGACAACGGCGACAATGACAGCAGCTCGGACGCGTTCTCGATCCAGATCGACGAGGCCGTCGCCTGACCGCCTTGCCGGGCCCGCCCTTTCTGGGGCGGGTCCGCCTTTGTTTCTTGCGTATCGCGTTATTGGTAGGATGTGCACATGCCCGAGACATCGAAGGATGCCCGCCTGGACAAGACGATGGGGGCGGTCAGACGACTGTTCCCGGCCCTTGTCGTTCTCAGTTTCCTTGTCAACCTTCTGCTTTTGGTCAGCGCGCTCTACATGCTTCAGGTCTACGACCGGGTGTTGTCCAGCGGCTCTCTTGATACGTTGGCCTGGCTCACAGTCGGGGCGCTTGCGGCGCTGGTGATCTACGGCGTGCTTGAATATGCGCGCAAGGTCATCCTTGGCCGGGCGGCCTACTGGCTTGAGATCGAACTCAGCGCCCCGGTGATCCGCCGCGCATTGGCCGGGCGGCTCGCGGGCGAGGGCCCGAAGGCCAGCGTCACCGACGTTGCCGACCTGCGGTCCTTCGTCGGCGGCGATGCGATGCTGGCCTTTCTGGATGCCCCCTGGTCGCCGATCTTTCTTGCCTTCATCTGGTTGGTGCATCCCGTGCTTGGGATGATCGCCGTCGGTGGTGCCGTGGTGCTGTTCGTGCTTGCGGTGATCAACGATTTCGTCACGCGCAAGCCGCAACAACAGGTGGGCGCCGAGCTTCGGCGCAGCCATGCAACCGCGCAGCAATATGTCGACGGCGCCGAGACGGTCAGCCCGCTTGGCATGGCGGAAACTCTGCTATCGCATTGGCAGAACCGGTACGAGGCCGCCCGCTCAGTCCAGACGCGGCTTGGCGAGCGGACCTTCGCGATCCTCAGCGGTTCGCGCTCTGTCAGATTGGCTTTGCAGGTGATGATCCTGGGTGCTGGTGCCTACCAGGTTCTGGCCGGGCAGTTGACCGCTGGCGGAATGGTCGCAGCGGCGATCATCCTGAGCCGCGCGCTCGCGCCGATCGAACGTTCGATCGGGGCGTGGCGGGGCTTCGTGGCGGCGCGTGCCGCCTATCGGAACCTCAAGGCCGCCTTCGCCCGAAACGACGTGCCCGAAGGTTCGCTGACGCTGCCGCGGCCGGCCGGCAGGCTTTCGGTCGAGAACGTCTTTTGCCTTGCCCCTCAATCGAGCTCGTTGATCCTTGAGGACATCAACTTTGCGATCGAGCCCGGCCAGGTCTGCGGCGTGGTCGGCCCTTCGGGGTCGGGCAAGACCAGCCTTTGCCGGTTGCTGGTCGGGGCATGGCGGCCGGTGCGCGGCCACGTTCGCCTGGACGGCGCCGATGTCAGCGCCTGGAACCCCGAGGAACTGGGCCCCTACCTGGGCTATCTGCCGCAGGAGGTGGAACTTTTCCCCGCCACCGTCGCCCAGAACATCGCCCGGATGCGCGATGTCGACAGCGAAACCGTGATCATGGCAGCCCGGCTTGCCGGGGTGCACGAGATGATCCTGCGCCTGCCTTCGGGCTACGACACAGACGTCGGGCTGCACGGTGGTCGCCTGTCGGGCGGCCAGCGCCAGCGGCTGGGCCTTGCCCGCGCGCTGTTCGGGGATCCCGCGCTTGTCGTTCTGGATGAGCCGAACTCAAACCTCGACAGCAATGGCGAACAGGCGCTCATGGCGGCGATCGGCCATCTGAAGGCGCGCGGCACGACCATCGTCATGGTGACCCACAACGCCGCTGTTCTGCGCGCCACGGACAAGATCCTGGCGCTAAGGGAGGGCAAGGTCGCTGCCTTCGACGACCGCGACCAGATCTTGCGGATCGGCCGCGGAGAGCAGCCGAAGCCCGGAGGCAAGAGGGTCGGCAAACTGAGACCAGCGGAGTGACATCGACATGTTGGAGTATCTGAGTGAACGCTGGAACAGCCTCGCGCTTGAGGCGCGTTGGCATGACCTGGCAGCCGACCTTCAGTCGCGCACCGAATGGAGCGCGCGGCTTGATCCGAAGCAGTTCGAAATTGCGCTGGCGGGTGCGATCGGGCTTGCCGCGCTGGCGCTTTTCGCGCTCGCCATCTGGCTGTGGCAGCGGCGTGTGCCGCGAAGCTTTGCGGGTCGTGCGGGCCTCGGGCGTTTGACGCGCGGCCCACGCTGGATCGGGTATGCCGCGGCTTTGCTTCTTGCGCTTGGCATCGGCGGCTGGGCCGCGGTGGCGCCGCTGGCCAGCGCTGCCGTCGCGCATGGCGTGGTCAGTCCCGATGGAAGCCGCAAGACGATCCAGCATCTGGAAGGCGGGATCATTCACCAGATCCACGTTCGGGAAGGCGATGACGTCGAACCTGGGCAGGCGCTTGTGACGCTGGAAAACATTCAGGCGAGGGCCCGGCACGATGAACTGCTGGAACGTTACTATTACCTGCTTGCGACCGAGGCGCGGCTTGTCGCCGAACAGCTTGGCAAATCCGAAATCGTGTTCCCCGAGGCGCTGATCACTGCGTCGGACGCCAAGGCGCAGGGCGCCATGACGGGGCAGCGCGACCTTCTGGCAAGCCGTCTTTCGGCGCGCGCGGGGCGCAACGATATCCTGGCCCAACGCGTCAGGCAGCTTGAGGAACAGAACAACGGCCTGCGCGAGATGATCGCTGCGCGCGACGCGCAGCTTGACTTCATCGTGCAGGAAATCACCGCCACCGAACAGCTCTTGAAAGGGGGGCTTTCCACGCAGACCAAGCTTCTTGCGCTGCAGCGCGCGCGTGAGGAAATCCGCGCCGAGCGCGCGGCCAATCGCGCCCAGATCGCCGGAAACATGGAAAAGATCGGTGAGACAAGGATCCAGATCCTGACCCTGAAGGAACAGGAAACCGAGCAGGCCAGCGAACAGTTGACCGAGGTTCGGCGCGCCCTTGGAGAGGTCCGCAGCGAGCTGCCGTCGCGCCGTGATGTGCTTGAACGCACCGTCATCCGCTCGCAGATCGCGGGAACCGTGATGAACGTGCGCGTGACGACCGAATCCGGCGTGCTGGAGCCGGGTCAGCCCATCCTCGACATCGTTCCTGCCGACACAGACCTTGTCATCGATGCCAAGCTTCGACCGGTGGACATAGACAGCGTCCGGCCCGGAATGCACGCGCGGGTCCTGCTGACCGCGTACCGCCAGCGCAGCCTGCCGCAGATCCATGGTCAGTTGCGCTCGGTCTCGGCCGACCGCATCACCGAGCCCCGCACCGGTGAAGCCTATTTCCTGGCGAAGGTCGTCGTCGACCCCGATGAACTCTCGGTGTTGCCCGACGTCAAACTGAATCCGGGGATGCCCGCCGACGTGATGATACTGACCGGCGACCGCACGCTTTTCGAATACCTCGCGCGACCGCTGAGCGAGTCGCTTTGGAGGAGCTTCCGCGAGAAATAGGAAGAGTCGCGGCGGTTGGTTCATCCCAGACGGCACCGCTGGCCGCATGGATTCGATCACTCCGCCCCGAAGCGATCCAGCACGTTCTTCGATATTCGCGTGACCTGCGGGTCGCGTCGTAGAAGACCGGCGACCCATTCGCAGGTGGCTGCGTTGAACACCTCTCCCTGTCCCCGTTTCCAGTGGATCATGACGCCATTGCCTCGGGCGGCCCTGGCCCGCGTCTCGGGCGTGTCGGCGCCGTCGATCACCTTGGCGCGGAACGCCGCGTCATCCCAGCCGATGTAGCGCGTTTCGCCCCATGTGCCGTGATCGGACTCCACGTTGGCGGCCAGTCCGACGGCAAGCACCTGGATCGCCGGATCTGCCCCATCCGCCCCGGTGGCAAAGGGGAGCCCGTCCCTGAATACGAGGTCAAGCCCGTCCACCTCGTAGCCGAAGACGCGTGACCCGGTCCCCAGGGTGTCGCCATATCCCAATCCCGTGCCGGCAAAGGCCCAGTGTTCGGGACGATAGACCGAGTAGCCCGCGCCCCGGCCCGCGCAGTTGCCAAGACCGGCGTAGACGCCGCGCAGCGCATTAGCGCCGAAGGTCTGGCAGCCTGGGCGGCTGACCGGTGCCGCTTCCCATGCGCCGGTGACGCGGGCCGCCTGCGAAGTGCCCGCAAGGGGATCCTGGTCGAGAGCGGCGTACTTGTAGCAAACCTGTTGCCGGCCCTCGCCCTCGATCCGCACCTGCCACAGGAAGTTACCCGCAAAGCGCGCCACCCTGCCGCCGGCATCGACGTAACCGTCGACCGCGTCGCGCATCTCTGCGCTCCAGTATTCGTCGTGACCGACGAAGATCAGGCAGCGGTAGCGGTCAATCAGCGACGGGTCCCGGTGCAGGTCGTGCAATGTCGCCATCTCGACGTCGTAGCCCTCTGACTCGGCCCAGCGTGCGAAGTGCCGTTCGTAGCTTGCCCAACCCGCCGAGGCGAATTTCTTGGAATAACCGTAGGCATAGGCCCATTCCATGTAGGGATAACGAACCATGTCGCCCGGTCGCGGCGGCCGGTCGGGCAGGGCCCTGGGCGCGCCGTCCGGCAGCTTGCAGAACCCGCGAGTCCATGGTCGATCAAGCGACAGGACGGGTGAGTACGCATTGCCCTCCGGTCCCGCTATGCCTTCATAAGCGTTCGATCCACCCCAGCAATTGTAGGCGACCCAGGTGCCGGTGGCGCAGACCATCAGGTAAGGCGCCGCCGCAAGGTGGGACGCGCGGCGCACAAGGATCAGGTGATGTTCCTCGACCATGTCATCGCCACTGCGGGCGCGAAAGGTGATCAGATATCCTCCGGGGCGCCAGTCCGCGGGGATCGTCAGGCTATGCTCGACCGGCCAGCCGCAGCCCGTCACCGAGCAATCGGCGGGTGTCGCGTGATGCCGTCCCGGCAGGCCGTCGATCTGGTACAGAGGTTCATAGGTTACGCCGTCGCGGCCGATTTCGAGGTCCCAGGTCTCGGCCGTGGTTGAAACGTGCAGTGCGACACGGTCGCCCGGCATATAGGTCATGCGGTCGGAGTATCCCCAGATTTCAAGCACTTCGGCGTTGCGTGCGGGGCCGATGTAGTAATGGTCCAGGATATGGCGCGCGCGGGCCCGGGTGCGCGGGGTGATCGCGGGGCCGGGCCCTTCGGTGGCGGGATCGATTGTCATTCGAACTACTCCGGCAGATAGCGCGACGACCAGCCTTCGGACGCCGAACCCGCCTGTATCATGGCGTCCATCTGGTCGCTGTCACAGCCCGCCCGTTGCAGGACCTCGCGCGTATCGGCGCCGTACTTTGGGGCGTGGCCCGGCACGATGATCGCCGCGCGTTCCGGTCGCACCGCGTTTGGCGCCACAAGGTCGACCCAGCGGCCCATGGGATGTCGGTCATGACGTACGGCGCGAAAGGTGGCCTTGCGGATGTCGGGTGGCCCATCGCTTTCCAGCACCAGCGACGCATCCCGGGTCGCGTGGAGCGAGCCGAGCGGAACGATGCCCACCGATCCGCCCGCAAAGTCCGCGACCCAGTCGGCGATGGGGCGGGTGGCCAGACGCTCGGCCAGCGCCGCCGCCAGTTCGGCGTCGCCCGACATCGTGGCAAGGTCGGCCAGCGCAGGAATCCGCGCCAGCGCCGCCGCGCGTTCGGTCGGCGCCGCGAAGAACATCCAGCCGTCGGCGGCGCGGTAGCAGCGGTAGAAAGCATCCCAACCCAGGGCCTCCCGGCCGGAGGGTTCGTTCCAGGGACCGCGACCTGCGAAATCGTACATGAACTGCGCCTGGATCATCTCGCCCGCCGCGGCAAGGGCCGCGCGGGCCAGGCCGCCGCGTCCCGTCATGCGACGCCGTTCCAACGCCGCACCCAGCGAGACACAGGCGCAAAAGCCCGTCAGGACGTCGATCGTTCCGAAGTGCGCGTGTTCCTCGGGTGTTTCCATGCCGCCGCCGAAACGCAGCATCACGCCCGTCGCGGCCTGTGCAAGGTCATCGTAGCCAAGATGATCCGACTTCGGCCCCCGGCGCGGCCCGCCGAACGCATCGAGCTGGACAAGGATCAGCGCCGGATTGATCGCGGCCAGCCGATCCGGAGACAGGCCCAGTGCGTCACGCTGCGCGTCGGTGCCGTTCATCGTCACGACATCGGCCCCGGCGATCAGCTTGTCCAGCACGCGGCGACCATCCTGGCATGACAGGTCAAGCAATACACTTTCCTTGCCGCGCTGTGCCTGCAGGCCGAAGACGACGGCGTTCCACGGATCGACCGACGGATCGACAGGCTGGACATGCGTGACTTTTGCCCCGAACCGCGCGAGCGTCGCGCCGATCGTCGGCCCGGCGATGACGTTCGTCAGGTCCACGACCTTCACGCCGTCAAGCCATCCCGTTTGCGCGCCGGACCCATCCGCTGGCCCGCGTGGAGCCTCGGCAAGAATTGCGTCAAGCTTCGGGCGCAGGTCATCCGGCACCGGACCCGGCCGCTTGTCCGTCGCGGCGGCATCATCCGCCAGCCAGGCGACATTGCCCATCTGCCGCATCCGGCCGTGGCGCGGATCATCGACCTCCAGCACCAGGCCCGCAGCCAGCGCGTGCGGGTCGGCCAGCCATTCGGCAGAGGTCCGCTGCGCCGTTCCGGGGGCCTTGGCCGCGCCAAACAGCGCCTCCCATTCCGTCGAGGGACGGGTCAGGAACGCCGCTTGCATGGCATCGGCCACGCGCGCGCGATCGGCGGGACCAACGGGGAAGTTCCGCAAAGCCCAGTCCGCAGGCCATTCCGACCGGTCGAGGTAGGCGTCGAAATCCGGCAGGCTTTCGGCCAACGCGTGCAAGCCGAGAACCTCAAGCGCGCGGCGCTGATGGCCCTTGATCGAGCACGACACGACGTAGAAGCCGCGCCCATCGGCACACATGTAGGTACGGTAGAAAGGATCGAGCAGCGACCAAAGGTCCGCGAAGGCCAGATCCAGCGGCAAGCCTGCCGCCGCGCGCCGGTCTAGTTCAAGCTCTCGCGGGGACTTGTAGCGGTCAGGGTAGGCTTCGACCTGCTCCGAATTGTAGACCAGTCCCTCGAACAGCGCCGAGGCCAGCGGGACCTCGATATGGTCCCCGCCATTCCGGTCCCGCGCGCCAAGCGCGAACAGGACCGACATCGCCCCGAACGCGGCGCCGTAGGCGGACGCAAGGCCAAGCGGCGTGAACGACGGGTTGATCCCCATGAGCCTGCGGTTCAGACCCATGTCGGTGAACTGCCCGGTCCGCGCGGCGATCACCGCCTCCCACGCCGGAAGGTCCGCGAATTCGGGGTCGGCGGATGCGAAACCCGGAAGCGAAAGCGACACGATCGCAGGGTTCGCCTGCCGCAAGGCAGCGGGGCCAAGTCCCAACCGCTCCATCACGCCGGGGCGGAAATTCTCGATCACAACGTCGGATCGTGCAGCGAGGTCCAGCGCCTTTTGCCGCCCGTCGGCCGTCTTGAGGTCCAGCACCACAGAGCGCTTTCCACGCGACAGCATGTCAAAGGCCGGGTCCTTCCACCTGGGCCCGCCGGGCGGGTCGATCCGGATCACCTCGGCCCCCATGTCGGCAAGGATCATCCCCACCATCGGCCCGGCAAGGAAGTGTCCGAAGTCAAGCACGCGCAGATGGGACAGGGGGCGGGACGTCATTCTTGGCAGACCTTTCAGGTTCCGGCGCACAGCGCGCCCACAGCAACACTATGCTTGCGCCGCGCGCCGAGATTGACCAAAGCTGCCAGTAATGTGACTGATATGGACAATTCAACGATGCCGTTTCGCGTTGCCGTCCTGCTGTTCGAAGATTTTTCGAACATGGTTCTGTCCTGCTTGATGGAGCCGCTGCGCGTGGTGCGCGACCAATCCGGGGTGGATCTGGCCTTCGTGGTTCTTACGGCAGGCGACCGCAGTGTCGGCAGTTCCAGCGGTCTGCGCGTCGCCCCTGACACGACGCTTGCCGCCGCAGGCGCGTTCGATCTGTGCCTGCTTGTCGGTGGGGATCGCTTTCGCGAGGCTGCCGTGGATCCGGACCTGCGGCGAAACCTTCGGCCGATCAGACGCTCTGCCTTCGTCATCGCCGCGGACACCGGTGCCTGGCTCATGGCGGCGGCGGGACTTCTGGAAGGGCGATGCGCGACGCTGCACTGGCATCTTGTCGACGAGTTCGCCGAGACATTTCCCGGCGTTTCGGTCAGCAGCGACCGGCATGTGCGTGACGGGAACCTCTGGACCTGCGGCAGCGCGGCCACCGGACTGGATCTGATACTTGCCTTCATTCGCGACAGGTTCGGATCGACCGCCGCCTTCGAGGCCGAAGCGATGTTCCTGCATGACAGTGCCCGTCAGGCCACCGATCCGCGCTTCGGCCCCGGCTTGCGCGGGCGAAGCTCGGAGAAGCTTCGAAGGGTCGTCGCGCGGATGTCCGCCACGATCGAGGCGCCGCCAACCCTGTCCGAGCTCGCGCGCGGTGCGAACCTGTCCGAACGCAGCCTGAACCGGCTGTTTCACCGGGAGCTTGGCCAATCACCCGCGCGCTATCTTCAGTTCCTGAGGCTGGCACGCGCGCGCGATCTTGCAACGCATACCGACCTCGGGCTTGAGGAAATCGCGCTACGTTGCGGATTTTCCAGCGCGTCCGCGCTTTCGCGGGCTTTCGCAAAACGCACCGGGACGCCGATCAGGCGCGCCATGTCACCGTGAAGTGGCCCCGTCCGCTGCCTACGCCCCCGCTTGGCGCGGCACGATCGGCCGAACGAAGTTTACCTGCTCAAACGAACTGCTATAGGTTTGAAACGAGCGGCGGCTTGGCCACCCTGGCCCGGCACATCCACGACATCAGGGCAGCGCCCCGGACGTTCAAATATGCGAAGGGAGACATGAGGATGATTGAGAAGCTTCTGGTTGCGGTCGACGGATCCGGCCACTCTCTCAAGGCGGTCGAATACGCGGCGGAAATCGCTGCCGCCTGCGATGCCACGCTGCTCATCCTCACGGTCATGAGGCCACGCCAGGCTCCGAAGGTTTCGGAGGAACTGCGCAAGTACGCCCAACTGGAACAGATCGCAGGTGCCGAGTACGAGGCGGTGAAGCTGCTTTCGCGCGAGCTTTTGTCAGAGGCAGAAGACATCGCGCGGAAGAATGGCGCCAGGAACATCACGAAATCGGTCGAGACCGGACCGGTTGCCCGTACCATCGTCGAGGTCGCCAAGAAGAGCGAGGCGAGCATCATCGTCATCGGCTCACGTGGTCTTGGGAACATCGAGGCGACACTGCGCGGGGGCGTTTCCCACCGCGTCGAACTTCTGGCGAAGTGCCCGGTGCTGACGGTCAAGTAAGGCCGTTCCCGGCGGGCGATCGCAACGCTGGCGGGCTACACACCTATCAGGACACGCGCGGCACCGAGCAGGACCTTGGGGTCCCGGTCCGTTCGCGCGACGGGCGGGGGCGGTTCGACCCTGCCGGTCAAGCTCGCGACGGCCGTGCGGGCGGAGCGGACCGAATACTCAACCGTGAAGACGCAGTCGCGCGGCAACTCGCAGAACTGGCCGATGACGGCAAAGTTGCGCGCGCCGTCCGGGCGCACGTCGGGGCGGTCGCCTGGACGGCGGGGCATGAACTCACTGGTGATGAAAGGCATCCGGCATGGAACAACGCGCGCGTCCGCGAACCAGGCCTGCTGCTCGGGTGTCAGCCTGAGATGGCCGAAGAGTTCGGTCAGGATCTCACTCCCATTCGCCTCCCACATCGGTTTCTTCGTGAAATTGCCCGGTCGTTCGCCGCGCAGGCCGTATCCCCAGAAAACATAAGTGCCGTGTTTCTGCCCGCGAAAATGGGGTTGGTGAAAAAGGACGATGGACAGTGTCCAGTCCGAATCCGCGAACGTCACCAATCCCCCGGTGCCCGTCCGGTTGTTGGTGAAATCCTCCATGAACTCGAAGAAATCGGGACCGTTCAGCGTTACGGTGAAGGAATGCCACGCGGTCTTGTCGGGATCGCCGCAAAATACCTCGGGGCGACCAAAGCCCTCGTGCCCGGCCGCCAGTTTCCGCCACAGCGACCAGGCGCCACCCAACTGGTCGTCAAGGCTGGGCGCGCGGTCGTTCGATCCTGTCACTGAGGCATCGGTCATCGACCCAAGGGTAAGATAGACTTGGTCGCCTTCACCGATCGCCACCGTATCGCCGCTTGCGAGAACCAGGGCGGTGACACGGCGATCGTGACGCGTTCCTTCGATCTTTGCGTCGGTCACCTGCGCGCCGGTGCGGACGCGCACGCCGCGTTCCCGCAACCAGCCCAAAATCGGCGCGATCATGGAATCGTACTGGTTGTAACGCGTGCGCAGCACACCGGAGATGCGGGTGAAGCCTGGAAAAAGATGAATGAAGCGGCGAAGGTAGCGGCGCATCTCGACCGCCGAATGCCAAGGCTGAAACGAAAACATCGTTGACCACATCAGCCAGAAGTTGCTGTCAAGAAAGCCTGGTTTGAACCAGTCCTCGATGGATCGTGCCCCAATCGACCGTTCCGTGTGCAGGATCAGACGGTTGATGTCCACGATGTCCCGCGCCGCAAGCGTCAGGTCATGGCGGTCACTGGCGGGCCTGCCGTTGCGTACGATCCGGCAATTGGCAGAACCGGGCACCATTCGATTGAATGCAAGGATATCATCCGCTGCCGACACCTTGGGATTGTCCGGCGAAGGAATGGAACGCAAGAGGTCGAAGGTGCAGGCGAAATGTTCCTCGAACATCCGGCCGCCACGAACCAGATAGCCGGTTTCGGCGTCTCCGGTGCCGTCCAGAGAGCCGCCCGCGACCTGCCTTTGTTCGTGGATGTGGATGGCCCGTCCATCGACTCCGGCATCGCGCACCAGAAAGACTGCGGCTGCCAGGCCCGCGATGCCGCCGCCCACGATGTGATACTGTGCTTGCGCCGGTTCCATCCTGCAGTCGTCCCGTGTCGTTCCTGAAGACCTGCACATGATGCCACTTCTGTTCCACTTTGCGGCGAGGCGAATTGTAGCATCTCGCCCTCGGCAGCCTTGCCTGTCCACCGCGCCATGTCGCCGGGTTTCCGCGGGGCAGGGGCGCCGCCGCGCGGATCATCGGTCAACCGATCCGGGAAAGCAGGGCCAGCACCTCAGAGCGGTTCAGCACACCCAGCAGCCGTCCCTTTTCCAGAACCGGCAATATCCGGTGCGGATGGGACAGGAACATCTCGGCGGCCCGCACCAGGTCGTCGTCCGCATCCACAGTGATCACCTTCGCCGACATGTAATCGGCCACCTGGCCCTTCCATTCCTGATAGTAGCTCGCGTGAAGTGCCGGGCGGAAGCAGTCCTTTTGCGTCAGGATTCCTTCCAGGCTGCCGTCGTCCCTCAGGACCGGCAGGACCTCAGCCGCTTGCTCGACCATCATCGCGATGGCATTGCGGATCGGCAGGTCCCGGGACACCGTCGGGCAGTTGGTGCGAACGATCGACCGGACAAGGTATTCGCTCACGCTCCGTCCTCCTGAGGTTCGCGCCTCCGGGCTATCGGGCAGTTCGCGCAGCGGCCGCTGGGCAGGCAGGACGCGGCGCCGCAGCTGGTCTTCGCCGGTCCGCGCCCAAGCACAAGACCCAGCCCGATGCCGAGGGCGGATGCAGCGAAGATCGCGATGGACAAGAGGGTTTCGATCATAGCAGCAGCTTTGCGATGTCTCCGGTCCGGACTTGGCGCGGGACAGGGTCGTCGCCGATAAGGAAAAGCGCCGAAACGCCCCGCGCCCGTGCCAGCGCTGGCCCTGCCTCGGCCCCGGCGGCGAACAACGCCGTGGCCCAGCCATCGGCGGTCGTGGCGTCGTCGGCGGTGACCGTGACCGACCTGAGCTGCCCTGACGCGGGCCGTCGCCGTGCCGGGTCGATGATGTGCCCGCTGATCGTGTCGCCGACACCGTAGCTTTGCGCCTTGAGGCTTGACGTGGCCACGGCCCGGCCAGAGGGCAGTTCCAGCACGGCGGTCGGCGGGGCGTCCGCCGTCGGATGCTCGACCGCCACGCGCCAGGGGCGTCCGGACGGGTGGCTGCCAAGCACCGCAAGTTCTCCTCCCAGATCCATGATCAAGCAAGCCTGGTCCGCCGCTCTTGCAATCGCGATCGCCCGGTCCAGGGCCCAGCCCTTGGCTATTCCGCATAGGTCGAGTGTCAGGCCGCTGTCGTCCTTGGCGACGGCCTCTTCCCCGATGCTGACGCCCCGCCAGTTCGGCGCGCCACCGGTGATGGGGCCGAAGCCCCACTGCGCGACCAGCGGCCCGACGGTCGGATCGAAGGCGCCGCCGCTTTCTGCGGCAAGTGCCAGCGCGGCGGCGATCACCCGCGCGGTGTCGCGGCCGACCCTGCTTGATCCGGCGGGCGCGGTGTTGAAACGGCTGATCTCGCTGTCCTTCCGCCATGGCGACATCTGGCGGTCGACCTCGGAGAATGCCCGCTCGATCGCCGGGCGCAGCCGCTCAAACCCGCTGCCGGCGGGACCGGTGATCCGCCAACTTGTGCCGAAAGCAGAGCCATGGAACGTGTGGACCGCCTCGGCGCGACCCGCCGTGGGCCACAGAAGCGCAGCCCCGACAAGACCTAGCGTCTGCCGTCGCGTGGGTTGGATCATCGTCCTTCGCATGGCTCAGACTCCGAAATCGTCATTGTAGATCGAACTTGGCTCGACACCCAACCTCTTGAGCGTGGCAAGCACCGCCGAGATCATCACCGGCGGTCCGCAAAGGTAATACTCGCAGTCCTCGGGTGCAGGGTGCTGTCGCATCGCGTCCCACAGCGTATTGTGTATGAACCCTGTCCGCCCGGTCCAGCGGTCGCCGGGCGCCGGGTCCGACAGGGCGGGCGTCCAGGTGAAATTGGCGTGGTGCTTGGCCAGCGCATCGAACTCGTCGGCGTAGAACAGGTCTGCGGCGCTGCGCGCGCCGTAAAAGTACCGGATGACGCGCGACGTGCCACCGGCAAGTTCCTGGTGGATCATCGCGCGCAGGGGCGCCATGCCGACCCCGCCGCCGACGAAGACCATGTCGCGCGAAGTGGGCTGGACGTGGAAGTCGCCGAACGGGCCCGACGCATCGACCTTGTCGCCCGGCCTGAGCGAAAAGAGCCAGGAAGATACGATCCCCGGCGGCACCTCACGCTCCCGTCCCGCCGGAGGAACGGCAAGGCGGATGTTGAACACTGCCTGACTGGCGTCCTGCGGGCGGGATGCCAAGGAATAGGCCCGTGTGACGGGTGCGTCCGAGGCGACCGAAAGGCGCGTCCAGCCCGCGATTTTCCACGCCTCGCGGAACGCGTCCGGCACCTCCAGGGTCGAGAAGTCCAAAGCGTAGGCGGGCGCGGTCAGTTGCATGAAGTCCCCCGCGCGGAAGCCGTGGTCGCGACCGGGAGGCAGGTCCAGCACGATCTCTCGGATCAGCGGAGCGAGCATGCGCGTCGCGGCGACGCTGCAGGTGAAGCCGCCGCCCGCGCTGAGGACGCTGTCGGGCACCCGCACCGCGCAGTCGCCGCGCAGGCTGGTCTGGCAGGCCAGCCGCACATGCGCCCGCCGCTCGGCTGCCGAAAGCACCCCGCGTTCGGTCGCCTGCGGCGCTCCGGCTCCGGCACCTTCGACGACGACGCGGCAAAGGCCGCAACTTCCCTTGCCGCCGCACGGCGACGGTATCGCGATCCCCGCGTCCAGCAGCACCGGAAGCAGCTTGGTCCCGCGATCCGCGGACAGGTGTGTGATGCCGTTGACGGTGACGTCTACACCGCCCTCGGGGATCAGTCGCCGGCGCGCCGCCAACAGGCCAAGCGCCAGGCCAAAAACCAGCAAGACGATGGTGACGCTACCAATCGCGATTTCGGTCATTGCGACGCCGCCATCTGCGCGAAGGACGAAAAGCCAAGCGACATCAGCCCGGCAAGGACGAAGGTGATACCCAGGCCCCGAAGACCCGCCGGCAGCTCGGCATAGGCCAGCCTGGACCTGATCGCGCCGAGCATGACCACCGCCACGCCGAAGCCCGCGCCGCTGCCCAGCCCGAAGACGGTGGATTGCGCGAAGGTGTAGTCGCGCTCGACCATGAACAGGCTGCCGGCAAGGATCGCGCATTGTACCGTCAAAAGCGGCAGGAAAACACCAAAGGCGGCGTGGATTGCAGGGAAGTAACGGTCCAGCAGCATTTCCAGGAACTGCACCACGGCCGCGATCACGCCGATGAAGGCGATCAGCGACAGGTAGGACAGGTCCAGGTCCGGCAGACCCGCCCAGCTCCAGGCGCCGGGTGCCAGAAGACCCTGGTATATCAGCATGTTCAGAGGCACGGTGATGCCCATCACGCCGGTGATCGCGACGCCCAGACCGATCGCGCTTTCCGGCCGTTTCGAAAGTGCGACGAAGGTGCACAACCCAAGGAACAGCGCCAGCGGCATGTTGTCCACGAACGCAGCCGACAGGAAAAGGGTCCAGAGATCGGTCATTCCGCCGGCTCCCCGGTCGGGGGCGGCTCGTGCTCGGGCGCTTCGGCCTGCTCGGGCAGGGCGGACCGGATCGCCCAGACCAGCAGACCCAAAAGAAAGAAGGCCGAGGGCGCAAGCAGCATCAGCGGCAGCGGCGTGAACCAGCCGCCCTGGTCCGAAAGCGCGAACACCTGATATCCCATCAACTCGCCCTTGCCGAACAGTTCGCGCGCCGCGCCGATGACAGTCAGCACCAGCGAATAGCCCAGCCCGTTGCCGAAGGCGTCAACCATCGCCGGGACGGGCGGATTGTGGCGTGCGAAAGCCTCGGTCCGGCCAAGGACGAGGCAGTTGGTGGTGATGAGCGCCACGTAGACCGACAGTGCCCGGCTGATTTCCGCAAGATAGGCCCGCAGGAGCTGGTCGATGACGATCACCAGCGAAGCGATGATGACGATCTGCACGATCAGGCGGATCGTGTCCGGAATATGCCGCCGGATCAGGCTGACCGCGCCGGCGGAAAGCGTCATCACGACAGTCAGGGCGGCCGACATGGTCAGCGCCGTGGGCAGCGAGGTCGTCACCGCCAGCGCAGAGCAAAGCCCCAGGATCTGAAGCGTCACGGGGTTCTGCCGCACCAGCGGGTCGGTCAGTATGGACCAGAAGTCGAAGCGCCCCGCCATCGTCAGAACTCGCCCCGCCGGATGGCTTCAATCAGGGGGCCGTAGCCCTCGGGCCCAAGCCAGAACCGGACCATGCGGGTCACCGCGTTGCTGGTGCGGGTCGCGCCGGTGATGCCGTCGACCTCGTAACTGGTGGAGGCCGGCCCGCGGGCGACGGAAAAGCGGATCGTGCCTTCGCTGTCCCGGACTTCTGTTCCCGGCCAGCTTGACTGCCAGGAGGCCTCGTCGATCCGTCCGCCCAGGCCCGGCGTTTCGGAATGGCGTGTCACCGCGATGCCGGCGACCGTGTTCATGTCGCCGCGCAGCGCCAGGATCGCCTCGATCCGGCCGTTGTAGCCCTGTCCCGCGATCGGCAGCAGCACGAGCGAGACCTGGTCCCCCTCGCGCAGCAGGAAGACCTGCGCGAAGTCCGGGCGGTGACCCAGGCCGGCGATGTCACCGCCGGAGTCGAGCGCCGACCAGTTCCCCGGATCGTCCAGCGCGGCCGCAAGACTTTCGGGCGTCACATCGCGTGCCGCGCGGCCCGTTTCAAGGTTCACGACGACGGTCGACAGCGTTCCGCCGGATTGTTCCAAAAGCGCCGACATGCCGGGGATGCCGCGCACGAGCGATTCGATCCGCGCCTGCTGTTCGGCTGCGCGGTTCGCGGCCTGGATCGGGCGCAGGATCACGGTCGCCCCGCTGACCAGCGCCGCGCAGATCGCGGAGACCAAGAAGGCGACGATCAGCGTCTTTGTCCGGCTCTCGTTCGGAAGGGCAAGAAATCGGCGCCAGGGGTTGCGGTCAGGGCCTGCCATGACGCCTCCTTCTTTGTGCCCGCCAGAGCGCGATGGCAGCCTCGTCCAGCAAGGGCGCGGCAAGGGACGCAAGCAGCGCCGCCGACACCGCGATTTGCACCGGGGCCGCGCCGGACCAGCCGGTCGCGAAGAGCGTCACCAGCAGCGCGTAGACCACCCCGTTCAGCCAGCGGCCAAGCGCGGTTGCGGCGCTGGTCACGGGATCGCCGACCAGCAGCACCAGCACAACCGAGGCGGCGGGTAGAACCTCGCCCAGGTCAAGTCCCAGGGCCAGCCCCCCGGCGCCCGCCAGTGCGGCGCCAAGGATCACGGGGCCCGGCATCACGCCCAGGGTAATGCCGATCAGGGCCGCGGGGATTGCCGCCCAGGCCACGGGAAGCAGGATTTCTGGCCAGTCAAAGCCGGGAAAGCCGAAGCCCAGGAACGCCAGGGCGACGCTTGAGGGGTTCACCACATTCCGGCCCCAGCCGCCGAACACCAGTTCGCCCATTACTGCGCCGAAGCTGACGCCAAGGATAAGGGGCAACGGCCCAAGCTCCCTTGGCGCCAGCATCGCGATGGCAAGCGCGGTCGCCACCGCCGAAAGCGACGGCGCCTGCGCGCGCAGCAGCAGAAAGACAAGCTGCCAGATCGCCAGGATCAGCAGGATCAACAGCAGGGACAGCGCCGCGTCGCCGCCTTCGAACCAGATCCAGATCAGGGCGAGGGGAAGATAGGCCGCGACAAGCAGGATGGCGACCGTCTCTCTGTCCCAAAGTCCGCGCCTCATGCCGCGAACTCCTTTTCGATCCGGTCAAGCATTCCCCGCAGCAGATCGGCAAGTCGCGCCTGGCCACCCAGGATATAGTCGGCCAGCGCCAGGTCCTCTTCCAGAAGTGACAGGACGCCAAGCGCCATCGCGGCCTCATCGTCACCCGATGTCAGCGCGCGCACCAGCGCAGTTGCGGGAAGTGCTGCGCCGAAGGCTTGCGTCAGGGCCGCCGTGGGTATGACCGGCGCGGGCCGCGCGGAGCGGGCCATCGCGGCCCAAAGCCAGTGCCGACGCGCTGGCGCATTCTCGCGCGGCATCACGCTGACCTGTCGATCGCGCGCGCCCAGCCAATGCGCCTGCCGGCCGTCAAGCGGCGAACCCGACAGCAAGTCGTGCGCGCCGGGCAGGGCCAGGCGATAGGTCAGCCCCCTCAGGTCCGCGCCGGGCTGGGTGCGCAGCAGGCGACTTTCACGCAGCGCCGGACCGGCGACGTGAACCAGTCGCGTTTCCGGCGCCATTTGGGTGTCCAGCAGTTCGCCCAAGGCCGCCACGTCCTCGGCATGGATGTCCCAGACGGGGGTGGCGATCCCGGCCGGGAACAGATCGTGGATGCGCAATCCCGGCAGCCCCTGCGGGTGGCGCGGACCGCAGTTCACGACCCGCAAGCGGTCACCGCCGGGCCGACCGTCGAACAGCTTCGGCCCCGGGGACTGGCAGACGAAGACCGGCCCCTCGGTCAGGCCCGCCAGCGCGTCCAGTCCTTTTGCAAATGACTCCTGCCGGTTCTCCAGCGCCAGCCTCGGATCGACGGCCAGCGGGCGCGTGTCGGCGGCCATGACCACGATCGCCTTGGGGATCTCGTCCGGGGCGGGCATTCCCCCGAAGGGCCGCCGGCCCAGCAGCGGCCAGAACCCGGCACCTTGCATCAAGCCCCGCACCGACCCGCCGTCGGCAAGCTTGTGCGCCACACGGTCGCCGCCGGCTTCGTGAAACAGAACGATTTCGGACAGTCGGTGTCCGGGCAGCATGCGGACGTGTGCCACCCGTGCGGGCATCGGCGCAACCAGTGCGGTCCCCGCGTGGTCCCGAAGCCTGGCGACCGGCGCGCCTTGCGCGACGACGGCACCCTCATCGGCCAGGGACACCACGCGCAGCGGTTCTCCCGGCGGCCCGACGACGCCCGCTTCCTCGGTGATTTCGAGGCGTATCTCCGCGTCGGCGCGCGGTGCGGACGGGAATGGCGGCGACAGCCCTGAGCCAAGGGCGAGGTTTGGCATCTTCTCTCCCGAATACCAACGTTGCCGGTCCGGCACATTCGCCTTCGAACCGTAACATGCTTGCATTTGATTGGAAGAGGCGGAAAATTGAACGCGGAGTACCATTGCAATGCAAGTTCGCTTATCGGTCCATGTCATCGGTGTTGGCGCGATCGTCGCGGGGGGCATCCTTGCCGCCAGCACGCCCAGCATCTCGCAGGAAGGCGGCGCCCCTGATGCAGGGGTGCCATATGTCCTGCCCCAGTCCGGCCCCTTCAATCCCGAGGACATCGCGATTGAAAACAGCCAGGCGATCACAGACTGGTATCGGTCCGCTCATGCCGACCAGGCGGCCGAGGCTTTCCGGCATTGGGACGCGGACGAAGAGATCCGCCCTGTCTGCGCCGTCTGCCATTCAGGCGAGGGCTTTCGCGCCTTCCACGGGCTGGACGGAAGCGCGCCGGGCATTCCGGACAAGCCAATCCCGACCGGCGGTGTGGTCGACTGCGGCACCTGCCACAACGCGGGCCTGTCCAAGGTGAACGAAATCGCCTTCCCCAGCGGCCTGATGCACCCGGTCGAAGGGGTCGAGGCCGCCTGCCTTACCTGCCATCAGGGCCGCACGGCAGGCGTGTCTGTGGCGAACGCGGTCGCGGGCAAGAACGACGATCAGCCTGATCCGGAGCTGAGCTTCATCAATCCCCACTACGCCACTGCGGCGGCGACCTGGCTTGGCGGCTACGCGGCGGCCGGCTTCCACTACGAGGGCCAAACCTACTCCGGGCGGTTCTTCCACGCGCGACCGGTATCGACCTGCAATTCGTGCCATGACCCGCATTCCCTCAAGGTGGAATTCGAAACCTGCCTGACCTGCCACCAAGGCACCGAACCCTCAGATATCCGCATCTCGCGGCAAAGCTACGACGGCTCGGGCGATACGTCGGTCGGGATCAAGCGGGACATCGACAACAATGCGGCGCTGTTGCTGGACATGGTCCGCGAATACGCCGCAGACATCGCGGGCGTGCCGCTTGTCTATGACGGCAACCGCCACCCTTATTTCTTCGCTGACGCGAATGGCGACGCGATGGCCGATCAGGCCGAGGGCCGTCCCGTCGTCTACAACGCGTGGACACCGCGAATGCTGCGCGCGGCTTACAACTGGAAGCTCGTCACCGCAGATCCGGGGAACTTCGCGCACAATCCGCCCTATGCGCTGGAACTGCTTTACGACGCCATCGCCGACCTTGCCGGACCACTTGGCGTAGACATGGAACGGCTGAATCTTCTGAGGTAGCCAACGATAAAGGCAGGCCCGGGTGTGGACCACGAACTGCTTCTGATCACCCTTGGCGTGCTCTTTCTGGCAGGGCTCGTCGCAGACCAGATCGGCCGGCTCACGCGCTTGCCGCGGGTCACCATGCTTTTGCTACTTGGCATCCTCGCCGGGCCGTCGGGTCTGAACCTGTTGCCCGACGATGCGTCGGGCTGGTTTGAGCTTGTCTCGGTCGTCGCGTTGACCATGGTCGCCTTCCTTCTTGGTGGCGAGCTGACGCGCGAAAATCTGATGCGGCACGGCAAGCCGATCCTGACCATATCACTCGCCATCACCGTCGCGACACTCCTGGTGGTCTGGGCCGGGCTGAGCGCGATCGGTCTTGATCCCGGCTTGGCGCTGCTGCTTGGGGCCATTGCGACCGCCACGGATCCCGCCGCCATTGCAGATGGGATCCGTCAGGCCGGCGCGCGCAGCGGATTTACCGAGACAATCACCGGAATCGTCGCCATCGACGATGTGTGGGGCATCGTTGCTTTCAGCGCCTGCCTTGCACTTGTGGGGCAGGGCGGCGGTCTGGAAAGCGTTCTTGGCGGGGCGGGGGCCGAACTAGGCGGCGCCGTTCTGTTGAGCTTGGCCATCGGCGTGCCGGGCGCCTTCCTGACGGGGCGCTTGAAGCCCGGCGAACCGCTGCAGGCGGAGGCTATCGGAATCGTCCTTCTGACTGCCGGGCTTGCGCTATGGCTCGAGGTTTCCTTCCTGGTCGCTGGCATCCTGACCGGCGCGCTGATCGCCAATCTGGCCCGCCACCACGACTATGCGTTCAACGAGATCGAACATATCGAATGGCCGTTCATGCTGTTGTTCTTCCTTCTTGCCGGTGCGTCGCTGGACATCGGCGAACTGGCGATGATCGGCTGGATCAGCTTTGCCTACATCGTGCTGCGCATCTTGTCGCGGCTGATCGGCGGCGAGGTGGGCGCGGCGTTGGGCGGGGTTTCGGGTCCGCAGCGCCACGCCTACGGTCCGGCGCTGCTGCCGCAAGCCGGAGTGGCGGTCGGCATGGCGCTGGTCGCGGCCGAGGAGTTTCCCCAGTGGGCGTCGGTCGTGATGGCCCTGACCATCGCCTCGACGGTCGTTTTCGAACTGATCGGCCCGCTTTTCACGGCCGCGGCGCTGCACTGGCTGGAGACCAGGAACAGATAGCGTCAGAAGGTGGTGATCCTGCAGGGCGAGGCCGGGGGGTGCGACATCTGCAACGGCCTGCCCCGGAGCAAAGGGTTCTTGGGCTGATTGTCGGATCAATGCTAGTCTGAGGTCTGAGAGGAAAACGGGATGGCGAAAGAAAACACCTATCAGCTTTCGTCGCGCGCGGCCGAAACCTACGAAGAACAAAAAGTGCCCGCCATTTTCGCTCCGCTGGCCCGAGCGACCTTGGACTCCCTCCAGTTGCCCTGATCCGGCCATGTGCTTGACGTTGCGTGTGGCACCGGCATCATCACGCGTGAGATCGCGCATCGGCTTGTCGGTCCAAGCCACATTGTCAGCGTGGATATCAATCCAGCGATGATCGAGGTCGCGCGCCGGAACATGCCGGCCGGCAGTCGTTCATGCGAATTCGTCGTGGCCTCGGTCGACGACATGCCGTTCAAGGACGCCGCCTTCGACGTCGCTTTCTGCCAACAGGGATTGCAGTTCTTCCCCGATCAAGCGACCGCTCTGGCGGAAATCCGGCGTGTATCGAGGAATGGCGCGAACCTGTGCGTGACGTGCTGGGCGGCAGTTCCGCAATTTTTCCAGATCGTTTCCGATGTTCTGGGCCGCCATCTCGATGACACGGCCGCAAGAAAGGCCGTGGAGCCGTTCATGTGGAACGACGGGGTGCTGATACGCGCGTTGGTCGAACAGGCTGGTTTTGAATGTCCGGCGCCGACGCAGCTGCGTGTGGACCGGAAAATGCCGTTCTCAGCAAGGGCCGTGCGAAATGAACTTCTGGCTTCGCCAAATGAACCTGCACTAAGGCAAGCCGGGGAAGTTGCGATCACCGAAGTCGTTGAGGCCATTCTGGAACATCTCTCCCGCTTCCAGAGAGGAGACGACCTGATCATGCCGCAGACGGCGCACCTGTTCTGGGCAACCGCGGTATAGGAGTCGCTGATCCAGCCGGGGCTTTTGCCCCCGCGATCTTGCAGCGCTTGGGACTATCGCTCGGCACCCATGAAATCATGAAAGGTCGCAAGGAAGACATCCCATGCCGGATTGCCGGGCAACGGAAGGTGATTGGCCGTCTCAAGCACGACCAGTTCGGCATCGGGGATGGCGGCAGCCATCTTGCGGGCTTCTGACAGGGGATGAACCGCATCGTGGCGCGCGTGAACGATGAGGGTCGGGCAGCGTACAAGTGGCAAAAGCGCGGTATTGTCCACCGTGTTGATGGCATCGCGCAGGGCCAGTTCGGTTTCCTTCGAGACCGAACCCTGAAAATTCCGTGCCGCGGCCATGATGGCGTCCAGCGGTCCTTCGGGCAGATAGGCCAGCATGAATGCAGCGCCGATGCCGTCCGCTTCTGCGCGCCATCCTTCGGTTATGAGGCGGCGAAAGGCGTCGCTGGACACATCCGTTCCACTGCGTCTGGATCGGCCCTCGACGTAGCCGCCTGCGATCACAAGCCGGCTGACGCGTGTCGGATGGCGAACCGCGAAGCGCAGGGCCGCGTGGACGCCGCCCGATTGCGAAAACAGGGCGAAGCGGTCGAACCCCACGGCATCCGCCACCAGGCCGATTTCCTCAGCCATTGCATCGTGGTCGATGCATGGCGCACCGGTGCCCGCTTTCTTGAAATCGCGCCTGGTAAAGCGGGCAAGGCGATAGGACTGCGCCAGCGCTTGCGTTGCATCGCGCCAGTAGCGGGAATTCCACTCCGTCTCGATGTCCCAGGCCGGTGCGTCGACACGCAACAGCGGAGGCCCGTTCCCGTTGACCGCGTAAGCGATGCTTTCGCCTTCCGTTCCCTTGATGTATCGCACGCGCTGGACGATGGCGCTCGAAGGTTCGTTTGCAGGGGCCTCAAGCGATGGCGCAGACACATCGGCCACCAGCATAAGGCCGCGCCGAGCCACGGTGCGTATGACCGCCTGCGTCTTGCCGTCGTCGCCCAGTGCCCGCCGCGCGGCGGCGATGCAGGCGGAAATCGCGCTTTCCGATATGATGCGGCCCTGCCAGACCTCTTCGATCATTTGGTCGCGCGTGACCAGGTCGCCTGCATTGCGCACGAGAAGATGGATGAGGTCAAACACCTTGGGCTCTACCGCGACCGGCGCGCCGTCCCGCATCAATGTCAGGCGCGCATCGTCCAGGACGCAATCGGCGAAACGGTGTTCCATGCCTTGGATGCTACCAAAGTTTCGCCCTGCGTCCCCAGCAAAATCCCAAGCGGATCACAGGGTTTTCCAATGCTTCCCCTCGAGCGAAAGGATGCTGTGCAGCGCAAGCTTGGATCATCAGCTAGGGAGATAAGCCATGATGGTCCCATTCAACACCGATCTGATGAAATACCCCTCTGCCGCCCACACCGCGGCGACCGCCCATGAGCGCGAGGTGATCCGCGCCCGCCGCGAGGCGCGCCGCGCCGCCTTTGCCGCTTTCGTGCGCGAAGTTTTTGCCCAGCCACCGCGCCACCCGGTGTCCACCATGGCCGATCGGGCGAAGCCGACTTGACCCATCCAGGCCGTGCACCGATTTGATGGTTTCTGGAAGGGCGCGCTTTCCTTCGCCCACGCCAGGGTGGAACTGCATCGTCGGCCCCATCGCGGCCGATCTGATACCGGATCCGGACCTGTCCTAACGCGTGGATGTTCGCGATTGGGTTCGCAATTCAGAACGGGATGAGCTTGGGGGCGAGCCAGATCATCTGGTATGCAGGCGATCCACATCGGAGTTCCGATTTGCGAAGTGTGGGCGACTGCTGGCGATGAAACCAACGGCGAACAGCGGCTTTCGCCTGCGCTGAAAGTCGTTTGCTGTGTTTCGCGCAGCAAATGACGCCTTCGAAATCCCGGGTCAGAGCCACCATGGACTGTGGGCTGTGGCGACAATGGGCCGGGAAAGGCTGTGAGATCCGGAGACCGCCATCACGAAATTGTGGCCGCGATTCATCGTTCGTTTTCCCGCCTTTCTTGGGCTTTGGCCGCAAAAGTCCTATAATTCGTTGCAAGGCTTGTGGTCCCCAACTTCGGACGAGCAAGCGCACGCACGATGGGAGATCGCCATGAGTTCCGTCCTACTCAGCCGCCGCACGCTTCTCGTCGCTGGCGGTCTTGTCGTGGCTGCGGGTCGGTCGGGCCTTCCCGCGCCCGTCCGTGCGGGAGGACTTGCACCGACGCGCACCATGCGAGGTGGATCCAACAACTACCTTCCCGGCGCGCCGATAGTAGATCGGATCGGCGGCGGCGGCTTTTGGATGTATGGCACAGTGCGGCGCGCGGGTGACGGTGCCCCGCTTGCGGGTCAGCGGATCCAGATCTGGGCGCATACCACCGAGGGGCACGAGCGTGAGCCACACAGCCATGGTGCCACTCTGACCGACGCGAATGGCGACTTCCGCCTTGAGATGCCACAGATCGTGCCCGCCTTCGGACAACCGCACGGCCATCTCGCCTATGACAGCGGCGAGTTTGAAACCGTCTTCCTCCGTCCCGTGATGCGGAGCGCTGAAGACACCAGCCTGGAGGCGCATTTCGTCCTTCAACCGATCTGACCGGGCCGTGGCGAAGGACATGTCCTTGGTTCGCGCGATCCTGGTCTGGGCAACCATCGTGACGGTCGTTGGTCTGCCGATCTACGCGGCATCGACCAGCCGGCTGCTCGCATGGCGTGATCCGATCTACATAGGCGCCGGGTTTGCCGGTGTTGCTGCGATGGCGCTGATGCTGCTTCAGCCCTTGCTGGCAGGCGGGTACCTCCCGGGGCTGCGGGCTTATCGGGGACGGCGCGTGCATCGCTGGACCGGCGGCATGCTTGTGTTGATGGTGGTGCTTCACGTCGCCGGCCTTTTTATCACGAGCCCACCGGACGTGATCGACGCACTTCTCTTTGCATCTCCGACGCCGTTCTCCTCCTGGGGCGTTGCCGCAATGTCGGCACTCTTTGCCACGGCGCTATTGGTAGCGCTTCGTAGGCGGTTTCATCGGCGGCTGCGTTTGTGGCGTGTCGGCCACACAACCCTCGCGGTGGTGATCGTCGTGGGAAGTGCGGTCCATGCCATGCTGGTCGAAGGGACGATGGAAACGATCTCAAAGGGGGTGCTCTGCGCATCGGTTTTGATCGCGACGGCGAAGGTCGTGATCGACCTCCGTGTGTGGGCGAAGCGAAAGGCATCCCGCTGAGCCGCGTGGCGGGTTCGGCACGGGGCAACATCCCGTCCCGAACCTTGTCGGCGTCGTCGGTCGAACCAAGGCGTCACTCGAAAACTGACCCTATTCCAGGCAGATGAGGACGCAGGTGGGACGCTGGACGCCCGAAGAACTCAACGCAGGATGTGCAGTTGTCGCCCGTCACCCGGCCGGGCGGCGCGGCGGACCCCGAAAGGGCGTTGATCGTTGCGGATTTCCGCTGACCAAGTTGTGTTTGACGCTTGTGATCATCACATCAAGTGCAGGTGTTGACGCGGCGCCGAGGGCCGTTTGGACGAGCTTCGGCGCTGCACGTGCAAAGCGAGGTGACCGAACATGAGCGACCTTGTGACGTGCCTGTGGTTCGACCACGGCGAATCCAGGAAAGCGGCGGAGTTCTACGCGAGGACCTTTCCCGACAGCCAGGTCGGTCGGGTAAACGCCGCCCCGGCGGACTTCCCCGGAGGGCAGGCGGGTACCGAATTGACGGTGGAGTTCACCGTTCTCGGCCGCCGCTTTGTCGGATTGAACGGCGGGCCGAACTTCAAGCCCAACGAAGCCGTGAGCTTTATGGTCGTCACCGATAGCCAGGATGAGATTGATCGCTACTGGAACGCCATCGTGGGCAACGGCGGCGTCGAAAGTGCCTGCGGCTGGTGCAAGGATCGGTGGGGCTTTTCCTGGCAGATCACGCCAAAACTGCTTCTCGATCTGACGACGGACACCGACCCAGCCAAGGCGAAACGCGCGTTCGAGGCGATGATGCAGATGACGAAGATCGACATCGCCACGCTCGAGGCTGTTGCAAAAACCAAGTGAAGGAGATCCGACATGAGCTATATCGATGGTTTCGTCATCGCAGTTCCCAGTGGAAACAAGACCAGGTTCAGCGAGCACGCCACGAAAGGCGACAGCGTGTTCATAGACCTTGGTGCCGTACGCGTTGTCGAGTGCTGGGGTGACGATGTCCCCGATGGCAAGATGACCGACTTCCGCAAGGCCGTGCAGGCGACGGAAGATGAAACGGTCGTCTTCTCCTGGATCGAATGGCCGGACAAGGCCACTCGGGATGCCGCCCACGCGAAGATGTCCGAGTGGATGCAGAACCCGGAAAAGGCCGATCCTCGGATGGACCCACAAAAGAACCCGATGCCGTTCGACGGCAAGCGCCTGATCATGGGCGGGTTCTCACCTCTCGTTGAGCTCGGCAAGAAGGGGGACTGAGGCGGGTCGGGTCGGCAGCTTGTCACCAGCATGGGCAAACTATGGCCGATCGGCGATGGGGCGGGGAACCGGCTGAACCGAGGGGCGTTTTCAGGCAGACCGCGCCCCTTCGACAAGGGGGCGGTCACCCAGAACCTAGCGCAGGAGATGACCCATGTTGGCTCATACGAAACAGTTCATTCTGGTCGGTCTTCTCGCGGCCCTTCCCAACACGATCGCCGCGCAGACCGCCGACCAGTCGGCGACGACAACGGCGCAGGATCCCACAATGGCACAGGATCCGGCAGCGGCAATGGTCGAACCCTCGACAGAGTCGGCCGAGGCGCCTGCCGCGCCGGTCGGCGACATCAACGACCTGATCATCAAGCTCGATGGAAGCGTCGAGGGCGTGGTGATCGGCGTTGGTGGCTTCCTCGGCCTTGGCGAGAAGGATGTGGCGGTCAAGATGGATGCGCTCAGCCTTACGACCGATCCCGAGTTTGGCACCATCCGACTGACGCTCGGCGCAACGCGCGAAGAGCTGGAAGCCGCGCCGGAATTCAAGACTGCGGCGGAACAGCAATATGAGGCTGAGACCGAGCAAATTCAGCAGAAACTTGAGGACGGTGCCGCAACGACGGAGCCGGCCACAGGCTCTGTCGGCAATTGATCTCCGCCACGCATGAGCGGAACAGCGTCGGAAGCCCCGCCCGCCGGGGCACCCGAACCCGGTTGCCGGCAGGGACGGCGCGGCGCGGATCTCGCCCCCGGATCATGCGACCGCGCCGTCCATTTTCGAAAACATGTCCACAGATCAAGAGGAGGTACCTCTCATGTACCGTAAGTTTCTCATCACCGTATGCATCGCTGCGGCGGCAAGCCTTGGCGGCCCGGCCATCGCCCAGACAATGGTCAAGGAAGTCGAGGTCGACGTCGATCTCGATGCCGTCGAGAACGCAAAGGCGGCCGCACACTGGAGCGAAATCGCGTCCGATCTGGAAAACGCCATCGTCGCACGCCTGACCGACAGGCTTGTCGGGGAAAACGAGGAAGGCGCGAAGATCGCCGTCGACATCGACGAAGTCTCGCTTGCCAGCAGCTGGGACTCTGCAGTTGGCGCGGCTGACTCCAAGCTGGCCGGGACGGTCAATGTCAGCCATGAAAGCGACAACACCGCCTTTGACAGCTACGAACTCACGGTCACGTTCGAACAGGCCGGACCCTTCTTCCTGCCCGGAACGGATTTCACGGCGATAACCACCGACAGCCAGGAATACTATGACGCCATGATCGCCGCCTTCGCAGATCACCTCGTATCCAGGATCGAGTGACGGTGCGACCGACCCTGAATGCGCAAGCGCGGGCAGGGTCGGGTCCGCGACCCTGTCGCAGGGAGGAATATTCTCGGTCTCCGATCTGCGTCAGGAGTCGCGATCCCCTGTCATTGCTTGGCCTCTGCAGTACCGTCAGGGGGAAACTGCGTGTTTTCGGCGTGCGTGGAGTTCATGTTGCGATCCAGCTCGCCTTGGGCGACGATCTGACCCTCGGCGGGCACGACGAAAGGTGTTGGTTGGCCTCGACGATTGCCCGCTCGGTCTCAGGCTTCTTTGTGGGCAGTTCAGGGGGCGAAGTTGATCGCACGCAATTTCCGGATCAGCATCAGCACTTGTAAGGATGCTCTTGACAATAAATGACGTTGGCTGCCGCACCGACCGCCGCGCCTGTCAATACGTTGCCGTCCAGAATCGCGGCCCCGGCTGCGCCTGCGCCAGCGCCATAGAGTGCCTGCTCGCTCGTTGTGTCGCCGCAAGCGGCAACCAACAAACACGTTGCGAGAATAGTGAATTGAAACCCTTTCCTCATTTAACTGCTCCTTTGGTTGGGTCCGGTTTCTCCCTCGTTCGCGCAAGATCCGTGGCCATCTATTAGCCTTTGGATCGACCCAAGTTGCGCACGACGCAGAGCGACGTGCCTCAAGCCGTAGGAATTCCTTGTCGCGACCTTTTTTGCGCTTTCACACGCGCAAAGGACAAGGGTGGCCAATCCACTCAGGCCAACCGGGCCATCGGCAGACCAATCCATGATAACATGTGATCGGCGCAGATGCCTATCAATGGAAGGGGTGAAATTTGAAAACTTTGCGCAGGAAATGGCGCGAAGTGCTTGGTGACATAGGCGGAAATCTGTTCAGCCGGGCAAGGAGTTGTTCCAGACGTTGTCCTGGGCGCCCGCCCGAGGGTTCTGGCGACGCAGTGGCGGCAGGAATGAAACACCTTGCCCGCCAGTTTCCCGGAAAGTTCCTTCTTCGGGATCCGCAGTGCATCCTCCAAGCCCGCAGTGCATCCCCCAAACGCTCCGCCGGCGCCTTGTTCAGAAGCTGACCCAAATGGTCGAAATGACGATCGATCGCTGTGACCGATAGCTCCCGGTGCCGAGGGGGAAGTGCCGCTGATTGAACGTCGGCTCCTTGCCGTTCGCGGTGATTGCATGAAGTGCACAGTGCGTTCATTCTCCGCGCGTCCTGGCCGCGCGCCTGGAACGAAGTCTGCCATGAATGGTTGCGGCCTATTCAGCCAAGACCCCGGCCGCTGGAAGTTGGAATCCGCCAACTCTGCCAAGGTGCGCGGCGATCTCTTCAATCCCCTTGCCGGAGCGAAGGGACGCAAACACGTGGGGGCGACCGTTGCGCATTCGCGTCGCGTCCCGTTCCATCACCTCGAGCGAAGCGCCGACATGAGGGGCGAGATCGGTTTTGTTGATGACAAGAAGGTCTGATTTCGTGATCGCCGGACCGCCCTTCCGCGGGATCTCCTCGCCCGCGGCGACGTCTATGACGTAGATGGTGACGTCCGCGAGTTCCGGGCTGAAGGTGGCCGACAGGTTGTCGCCGCCGCTTTCAATCAGAACGATCTCGACCTCCGGGTGTCTGGTCCGCATCTCTGCGATGGCGGCGAGGTTGATCGAGGCATCCTCGCGGATCGCGGTATGCGGGCAGCCGCCGGTCTCGACTCCGATAATGCGGTCCGCGGGCAGCACCTGCATTCGTGTCAGCGCCTCGGCGTCCTCTTGGGTATAGATGTCGTTGGTAATGACGCCGATCGAAAGCGCCGGGTAGAGCCTGCGCGCGAGCGACGCTGTCAGTGTCGTCTTGCCGGCGCCGACTGGTCCGCCGATCCCAATCCGCAAGGGGCCGTTGAGTGTGGTCATGATCGGAAAAGCCTTATGTTCAGGGTTTCGTGCCGCATGGCCGCGACATCGGACAGGAACGCCGTGCCGCCAAGGTCGTCCAATCCGCGGCCGCGCACCTTGGCCGCAACCTTTCCACATTGTGGTGCGAGGCGCCCGAGAACCGCCTGCCCTTCGGTCTGTCCAAGAGGGATCAGGCGCACGGCGGCGGATACGATGTTCGAGACGAAGGCCTGCAGATACATCGCCTGAACCGGTTCCAGCGGCAGTTTCGCGAGCCGCGCCGCGCGGCCGAGTGCGACGGGATAGACAAGGTCCGGCAAGGTGATCCCGTGGCTTGCCAGGACCGTCGCGGTGAAGGCGCTCCCCATCAACAGGCCCTCCCGCAACCGCTCTGCCGATGCGGCGAAGGCGCGGGCGGAAGCATCGGCAAGGTCCAGTTCATCTTCGTTCCGGGCAGTGTAGGCCGCCGCGACCAGAATCGCGTCGTTGGCCCCGGTCCCATGCCACAGAACATCCTCCAACCAGGCTTGAAGCGTCCCGCCGTTCCACACGACGCCGTCCTGCACAGCGGTTTCCAAACCGTGGGAATAGGCGAACGCGCCCACCGGAAATGCGGGTGACAACCATTGCGCGAGGATGAGCGCGTCCTCAGTGCGCATGGGCGGTATGGCCGTGCTCATGCGCGTGGGTGCGGCCGTGACCATAGGCGCCGCCCTCAGGCGTGAAGGCCGCGCGCGTGGGGCGAACCGTCGCGCCCAGGTGTTCGAGCATGTGGGCGATCACCGGATCGTGCTGGATGAGCAGCCGGTCGCTTTCCACCTGGCAGGGCGTGTGGCGGTTTCCGATGTGCCAGGCGAGCCGGGGAAGGTTGCCGCAAACCTCAAGCAGGTCCTCGTTGGCCGCAAGAATTGCGACATGCCGCCCATCGGACAGCACAAGCGCATCACCGCCATCCAGCGATGTGGTCTGCGGCAGATCAACCAGGAAAGCCAGACCGCAATCGGTCAGGAGACGCTTGCGCCTGAGGAAACGCGCCGCGTAGTCGAGAGTGCAGGTCAGCGCCAGCCCGCCATGCTTGCACTGGCGATCGACGGTTTGGGCAACGGGAATCTCTAGCATGTCTTGACCTCAGAACAGGAAATAGCGTTGCGCCATGGGCAGGACTTCGGCCGGCTGACACGTTAGAAGTTCGCCGTCGGCACGCACTTCATAGGTTTCGGCATCGACCTCCATCTTTGGAAGCGCGCTGTTCAAAAGCATGTTGGCCTTCCCGATCGAGCGCGTGTTTCGGACTGCGACCACATCCTTTGCAAGGCCGAGTTCCTGTCTGATCCCCGCTGCCTCTGCCGCCGCCGAGACGAAGGTAACGGCGGTCCGCTCGACCGAGCGGCCAAAGGCGCCCCACATCGGCCGGGAATAGACCGGCTGCGGCGTCGGGATCGAGGCATTGGGGTCGCCCATCTGGGCACAGACGATGGTGCCAGACATCAGCACCATCTCTGGCTTGACGCCGAAGAAGGCGGGAGCCCACAGCACGAGGTCCGCGCGTTTTCCCTCCTGAACCGACCCGATTTCGCGCGACACTCCGTGTGCGACGGCGGGGTTGATCGTGTACTTCGCGATATAACGCCGGACGCGGAAATTGTCGTTCTGACCCGTCTCTTCCGGCAGCCTGCCACGCTGCTTCTTCATCTTGTCCGCCGTTTGCCATGTACGGATGATCACCTCGCCCACGCGCCCCATCGCCTGGCTGTCCGAAGCGATGATCGAGAATGCGCCCATGTCGTGCAGGATATCCTCGGCCGCGATGGTCTCACGCCGGATGCGGCTTTCGGCAAAGGCCACGTCCTCGGGTATCGACTTGTCGAGATGGTGGCAGACCATGAGCATGTCGAGATGCTCTTCGATCGTGTTGACGGTGAAGGGGCGCGTGGGATTGGTCGACGACGGCAGCACATTGGCGTCGCCGCAGATCTTGATGATGTCGGGCGCGTGACCTCCGCCCGCGCCCTCGGTGTGAAAGGCGTGGATCGTGCGGCCCTTGATCGCGGCGACCGTGTTCTCGACGAAGCCCGACTCATTGAGCGTGTCGGTGTGGATCATCACCTGAACGTCCATGTCGTCGGCGACCGACAGGCAGCAGTCGATGGCCGCGGGTGTCGTGCCCCAGTCTTCGTGCAGCTTCATCGCGCAGGCGCCGGCCGCCACCATCTCAACCAGCGCGCCGGGAAGCGAAGCGTTGCCCTTGCCCGAGATTCCGATGTTCATGGCCAGCCCGTCGACCGCCTGAAGCATCCGCCCGATATGCCACGGCCCCGGAGTGCAGGTCGTGGCAAGGGTTCCGTGGGCCGGGCCCGTGCCGCCGCCGAGCATCGTCGTGATGCCCGAGTGGAGCGCATCCTCGACCTGTTGCGGGCAAATGAAGTGGATGTGGCTGTCAAACCCGCCTGCCGTCAGGATCCGGCCCTCTCCCGCGATGACCTCGGTGCCGGGCCCGACAACGATGTCGACGCCGGGCTGGGTGTCGGGGTTGCCCGCCTTGCCAATCTTGTGGATGCGCCCGTTCCTCAGCCCGACGTCGGCCTTGTAGATGCCGCTGTGGTCAACGATGAGTGCATTCGTGATCACCGTGTCGACGGCGCCCTCTGATCTGGACGCCTGGCTTTGGCCCATACCGTCGCGGATGACCTTGCCACCACCGAACTTCACCTCTTCGCCATATGTCGTAAGGTCGTGTTCGACCTCGATGAAAAGCTCGGTATCGGCAAGCCTTACGCGATCGCCGACAGTGGGTCCGTACATCGCGGCGTATGCGGCGCGGCCAATCTCGCGAGGCATGTCAGAGCTCCCCCATGACGTTCTGGTTGAAGCCGAAGATGCGGCGCGCGCCGGCGATCTGGATCAACTGCACCTCGCGGCGCTGGCCGGGCTCGAACCGCACCGCCGTCCCGGCAGGAATATCCAGCCGCATTCCGCGCGCTGCCTTTCGGTCGAAGTCGAGCGCGGGGTTGGTTTCTGCGAAATGGTAGTGGCTGCCGACCTGAACGGGACGATCCCCGGTATTGGCGACGATCAGCGTGATCGGCGTGCACCCGGCATTCAGCATCAAGGTGCCGGCGCCCGGTATGATTTCGCCCGGGATCATTTTCCGGCCTTGGCCCTGGCCAAGGCTGCTGAGGCCACGCGGATCAGCCCCACGGCGCCAAGTGCGGCCGCAGCGCCCAAAACCGCGAACCAGATCTCGCTCCCATGCGGATGCACGTGACCACCGGGATCTGCCAGCGCCTCGCTGGCTGGCAGAACGGAAATGAGCGTCAGCGCGGCTCTTCTCATTGTGTGGCTCCTTATGTTTTTAGCGGATCGGATCGTGGACCGTGACAAGCTTGGTTCCGTCGGGAAAGGTCGCCTCGACCTGAATCTCTCGGATCATCTCCGGCACGCCCTCCATGCACTGCGCGCGGGTGACGACGGCCGCACCCGCCTCCATCATGTCCGCGACAGACCTGCCGTCGCGGGCGCCCTCGACCACGGCGTCGGTGATCAATGCGATGGCTTCGGGGTGGTTCAGCTTCACGCCGCGCGCCAGGCGCTTGCGGGCGACTTCGGCAGCCATGGCGACAAGGAGTTTGTCTTTTTCGCGCGGGGTCAGGTGCATGGCTCAAAGGCTCCAAACGGTCGGCAGGCCGCCCTTGGTCAGGCGGTCGAGAATGGGCAAAAGGGCGCGCCGCAGCAGAAAGCCGTCGGGCGCAAGGACGCGCAGGACCAGAAGGTCATCGGCCTTGAGGGATGCGCCGCCGGTCACCGGCAGTTCGTTTCTGACCGCAGCCAGATGGCCGGACGCGTCCGGACCGAGGTAGACGACCACCGCCATCGCGCCCGAACCCGCGCCAATTGCCGTGCGCGCCATCAGCTCGGCAACGTCTCCGCACAGATCGATGCCATCAAGGAAAAGCGGCTTGGTGGCGCGCCAAATCTGTATCCGGTCCTGGAAACGAACCGCCGTCAGGATCTCGCCCATCGCGGCGCGCCCGAAGATCAGGGGTTCCACCATCAGCAGGCGCGCATCGCTTGCAAGGTTGATCCGCAACAAGCGCCGCAGCGCGCAGCGGTCGAAAAGGATGGTTTCCTGCGGCAGCCAGTTCAGGCGGGCGCCGCTTTCGACACAAAGGCGCGTTTCCACCTCGGCAATCTCGTCGGGCTGCGCGCGATAGGCGCGCTCGGCCGCCTGCGTCGTCAGCGTCAGCTCCGTTCCAGCCCCCGCCCACGCGCTGATCGTGAACCGGTCGCCGCCGGTGATGCCGCCAGCCGTGTTCAGAAGCACTGCGTCAATGCCGCTTGCCCTTGGATGCGGAAGCAGCACCTTCAGCGAACCGGACTGCCGCAGGGTTCCGAGACGCACCAGCCCGTCTTCGTGCCGCTCGATGGAAAGGCGCACCTCGCCAACGGCCCTGGGCTGAATGGTGCCGATCCGCCGAGCGGAAATGTCTGACAACGCGTTGATATCGAACTCCCATGCGGCTGACTGCGTTCTTCTTGGCAGATGGAAGTACGAACATCACGCGGCACTAAAGTGTCTGAGGGAGGCAAACGCCCTGCGCCCAAGAAAAAGGCCATCCGCATCAAAGGTGATCAATATGTAAGCGCCGCACGCATCGCGGGGCGGAGCATGGTTTATTGTCCGAAGGCCGACCATGCAGGCCAGAAAGGATCACTGCCTTCGCAACCTCGGGCGCGCGATTTGTTGCCGTGCATCCTTGGGCGCGATGAGGTCCGCCAAGCAGAACGCGGGACCCAGGTCGCCGAGCGCGACCATGTTGAAAGGCGTGACCTGCCAGTTCACGGTCCCAGTTCACGGTCAAGGTGATCGCCGAGCCATTCCGCTGCTTTGCCAGGCCTTCAGACCGCCTTGTGCGAGGCGGCGATGCCGCCTGCAATGACACGCGCATTCCGAAGCTCGAGTTGACGCTAAATCCTGGCGTCCGCTTAGGTGACCGACGCCATGCGGCGCTTGGCAGGATCAAGCACAGGCCTAATGTTCAAGATGTTTCGATGGGCAACTCTTCATCTTCGCTCCACTCGGCCCAAGAACCATCGTAAAGCCGGCAGTTGTTGAAACCCAGCGAGCGAAGGGCAAGAAGACCGCAAGATGCCGCCAGGCCGCGCCCACAATAGGCAATGACCTCTCTGTCCGTCGACAGTCCCTTGCTCAGATAGTGGGCCAGGAGAACATGCTGATCGGCAAAACGAAACGAGCCTCGTTCCGACAGTCTCCTCGCGCGTTCCTCGTAAGATGTCAGAGCAAGCGCGGGATCCATGTTCGAGATAGCGGGAATGTTGATCGCACCTGGGATATGACCGGAACGACCGCCCCAGGTATGCTTGCCATCGCCTCGAAACAGGTTGGTGGGTAAACAGTCGACCAGATCGACTGCAGGGTCGTCCAGCGAAGCAATCACATCGGACTTCTGGGCGATCCATTCCGGACGCACGTTAACTTGGAAGTCTGTGAATTTCGGCTGAGTGTAGCCGCTCGCCAGAGGACGGTTTTCGAGCTTCCACTGCTGCAGTCCGCCGTCAAGGACCTGCACCCTGTCGTGACCATAGTAGGACAGAGCCCACCAGAGTCTTGCAGCGGCCAGCGGAAGCCCGGATCCGTCGTAGACGATGACGTGCGAGTCATTTGTTACGCCCAAGCGGCTCATGATCTTCGCGAAAGCCTCGGGTTTCGCGATCATGTCGGGCACGGGATTGTCCGGGTCGGACAGGTCGGAAACCATGCCAACGTAAACGGCGCCAGGAATATGTTCGCGGATGAAGTCCTCATCGTCGTCATAGGCGACTGCCTGGCCTTGCTCATCGCGGAATTTCCAGCAGGCGTCGATGATGCAGAGGTCTGCATCATCCAGATGACTGGCAAGCCATGATGTGGTTGCGAGAGGGCTTGGTTGCTTGGACATCGATGACCTTGGCACTCGATTCAGATCCAGGTTCGATGATAGCGAAGCCTGGGTCATCTGTCCGCCATTTGTCTGAATTGTATCGGTTCGATTGGATCTTGATCTCGCGGCCGAAGCGCATGTCACTTCTGACAACGGCGATCGCGTGCATCGAATGCGCGGCGGGCAAGCCGGCTGGCTTCGTTGCTCCTTCGCGGATCAGGACGTTTCGCTGCCGCGCGTTTGCCGCGCGCGGACAGGCTCCGAAACGGTCGATCCAGGCTTGCAGCACGGGAACGCGATCCTTGATCGCGGCATCTTTCGCGTGGGTCCCGGCGCCAGTCACCCCTACCTGGGCCTTGGCGGGAAGGGGTGGCGGCGCAACCGTGGTGACAATGCCGAAAACAGCGAGATGCGGGAATCACAGGACGTTTTTCTTCATCGCGCCAAGCGTGCGCGAAGAGCCGCGCCGCGACCTGAGCGGACCGAGCCAGCGCAGGCTCAGCGCGAGCTCCAGAAAACGGATTGCGCGGTAGGTGGCATTCGCGGCGCGGAACGCCTTTTCTTCGCCAGGGACTTGTGCGCCGAACGCGGCGATCTGGTGGGGCAGCAGGCCTGAGGTCAAGCGCGGGGTATGGCGTGGCATGGGGCTATCTCCTTTCTTGCGATGATCAAGAGTGCATGGCGCTGCGGGAGCGAAGCGGGACCGGCGACGGGAATTCAGCGGGAATCGAGCAAGACGCTTCTTCATCGACCCTCCGCGGTCTACTCTTGGTGCAAGAGGGAGCGCATGCATGGCCATGGTGGAGATCAGGCTGCTCGGCGGTTTCGCCTTGAATGTCGCGGGTCTGTCGGTTGACCTTGCGGGCCAGAAGGATCGCGCGCTGCTCGCTTTCCTTGCTGCCGAGCCAGACAAACCCCACCAGCGCGAGTGGCTGGCCGGGCTGCTTTGGGGGGAAAGCGCCGAGGCACGTGCGCGTGACAGCCTGAAGCACGCGCTCGGACGTCTTCGGCATGCGCTTGGGTCGGGCGCGGAGATGCTGGAGGCGGGGCGTGAGGCGGTGTGCGCAGGTTCCGCGGCTTACTGGCTGGATATCGCAGAGTTCGAGACGCTGTCCGCATCAGACGAGGAAGCGGCACTGGATCGTGCGCTTGGCCTTTGGGGCGGCGACCTGTTGGAGGGGTTGACGGTCGACGAACCGGGTTTCGAGGATTGGCGTGCGGGATTGGCCGCGCGTCTGCGGCAATCCCTTGATGATGCCAGCGCTCGATACCTGACCTTGGTGGCCGAGAGCCATGATCCTGAAAAGGCCGTCGCCGCCGCCAGGCGTGCGCTGCGCCTTGATCCGCAGAGCGAGCGCGCCTGCAGGCTATTGATGCGCGGGCTCGAGGCGGCGGGGGATAGGGCCCAGGCGATGACTGCCTACCACGACTTCGCGAAACGGCTGATGGCAGCGCTCGACGTGGCGCCAGACGCGGAGACGACGCGCCTGTTTCAAGAGATCCACGCACGAGGAGCAGGCTTGCCCTTTGTGAATGACCCGGCAGAGGGATCGACGCGTCCCACGGTCGCCGTACTGCCGTTTCGAACGCTTTTGGGTGGGGAGACATGGTTTGCCGAGGGCATTGCCGAGGAGATCATTACCGCGCTGAGCCGGGTGCGGGGCATAGACCTGATCGCCCGAAGTTCCAGCTTCACGCTCGGTGCGGACCGGGCGCCCGCCGAGGCCCGACAGGCGCTTGGAGCGCGCTACCTGGTCCAGGGCAGCACGCAGCGCGACGACAGGGCAGTGCGGATAAACGTCAAGCTGACCGATGCCAGTGCCGGCACGGTCTTGTGGTCCGAGACATTCAACGAAACGATGACCGACATCTTCGCACTCCAGGACCGCATCGCGGCGCGCGTTGCAGGGACCCTTCTGCCAAGACTGGAGGCGGCGGAAGTCGCGCGGTCGTCGCGCAAGCCGACCACGAGCCTTGATGCGTATGACCACTACCTGCGCGGCCTGCCTGAGATGCATCGCTGGTCGAAAGAGTCTTGTGATCGCGCGATCCACCACTTCAGCACCGCCACCGAACTCGATCCCGGATTCGCTGCGGCGCATGTGATGAAGGTTCGGTGCTATTCCCAGCGAAAGGCTTCCGGCTGGATGATCGACGTCGCGGCGGAAACGGCGGACGCCCTCAGGCTCGCCCGGCTCGCCGCCAACATCGCGCCTGACGACGCGCTGGTTTTGGCCGTGGCCGGGCTGGGGTTGGGGTATGTCGCGGGGCAGCCCGAGCAGGGCGTTCGACTGACGGAGCGCGCGCTGGCCTTGAACCCGAACCTTGCCTGGGGCTGGGTGTTCTCGGGATGGATGCACGTCTGGCTCGGGCTGAGCGAGACGGCGATAGAGCATTTCGCGCGCGCGATGCGCCTCAGCCCTCATGATCCGCAGTTCATGATGATGCAGGCCGGCACCGCCTGCGCCTTGTTTACGGCAGGTCGGACAGTCGAGGCCGTGGACTGGGCAGAGGCCGCCGTCGTGGGCAACCCCCAAGTCCTGATTGCCTGGTGCGCGCTTGCCGCCAGTCGCGCTGGTAGCGGCGACATCGAAGGTGCAAGAAGTGCAATGGCCGAGATCACGCGTCGCGACCCGTCGCTCCGCTCATCAAACCTGCTGACGTTCTTTCCGATCCGCGGTGAAACGAACATCCGCAAATGGAGGAAGGCGCTGGAACGCGCCGGCCTGCCGGCCTGAGCGGGCTGCACATGCAAGCCTGGAGCGGGATGTCTGTTCTTTCCGCGGGTTTTGGCAGGTAGAGATACCGGAGAACCATCAAGGCGCGGCATATCGCGATCGAGCGTCAGACCCGCCCCAACCCTGGGCGATCTTCCGATAAGCCAAAAGCATCTTATCGGCGGGCAAATCGATGACCCTGCGATCCGTGGCGTAGTTCGGCATGGCGAGCGGATGCTTCCATGACACGTCCTGCGTCCTCGTCGAAACTGGAAAGGTGCCGGTATCGGTCGAAAGACAGCTGACGCTTCGGCGCACGCGCCGTATCGACCTTGTCCGCATCAATGACGGGGGCGCATATCGAGCAACCCATCTGATGCTTGAAGCGATCCGAGAAGTATGAGGCCATCGGGCACGAAGTCCATGGTGTTTCATGGCCTCGCGACCTGACCTTGGCCAGTGGGGAAGCCAAGCAAGGAGCCGATATTTCGCGCGACGTCCGCCGTAGGGAGTTGCATCGCGATACCGGCATCCGGCTTGAGCCGCGGCAAGGGGCCTATGCGACTTTGCCAATGCTTGCGCCCGAAATTGGCGGTGCGTGACCTGGAGGTGCGCAGCGCGCGGCGTAGCTGTCTGGGGTGCGAGCGCGACTTCATGAGGTGTCTGTGCTAGTCTGTTTTCGGGCTTCGCGTGACAGACGAGGAAGACCATGCAGGACAAGTGGATCGACGGCGACGGCTACGAGATGTATGTCGGCAGGTGGAGCCGTAGGGTGGGCCTTGGTTTCCTGTCATGGCTGAACCCGCCACCCGGACGGAATTGGCTGGATCTCGGGTGCGGCACTGGCGCTCTCACATCCCAGATCCTTCAGACCTGCGATCCGAAGTCCGTCATCGGCGTCGAACCGTCAGAGGGCTTTGTCGCGCTCGCACGCGATACAACCGACGACCCGCGGGCACGGTTCCTGCAAGGTTCCGGGGAAGAAATTCCGCTCGAAGACGGGGCCGTCGACTACGCTGTCTCCGGTTTGGTGTTGAATTTCATTTCGGACAAGCAGAGCGCAATGGCCGAAATAATTCGATGCGTCGCAGATGGCGGAAAAGTCGCGGCCTATGTGTGGGACTATGCCGGTCATGTTCAGTTCATGCGGTACTTCTGGAACGCGGCCGTTGCCCTTGATCAACACGCAAGGGAAATGGATGAGGGCGTCCGGTTTCCAGTCTGCCGTCCACAGGCGCTGGAATCCCTCTTTTCATCCTCGGGTCTTCGCAACGTTTCGACAACTGCTATCGACATCGTAACGCCGTTCGAGGATTTCGAGGACTACTGGCGGCCATTCCTGTCGGGTGTGGGTCCCGCGCCCGGCTACTGCGTATCGCTTGATGACGACCGGCGCGAGGCTCTCAGGACCCGCCTTGCCCAAATCCTGCCAACGGATCCCGATGGCAGGATCCTGCTCGCGGCTCGGGCTTGGGCAGTTCGCGGCACAAGGTAGTCATCGAGCGAACAAAAAACTGAAGGAAGCGGCGATGGAAAAGTCACCCACGTTTGCCGATCGCTATCAGTCCGTGCTGGTTCCGATCATCTTTGAGCCCTGGGCCCGGGAACTGATCCGGCGCGCCGATCCCAAGGCAGGGGAAGACATTCTGGACCTTGCATGCGGTACGGGCGTCGTCACGAGGCAAGTGGCAAAACTGGCGCCCAGGTTCGGAAGTCTTACCGGGGCCGATCACAGCGCCGAAATGTTGGAGGTCGCTAGAACGGTCGCGATTCAGGCAGGTCTTGATGCCACCTGGGTTGAATGCGACGCAGCCGAGCTGCCTTTCGAAGACGATTGCTTCGATCTGGCCTTCTGCCAGCAGGCACTGCAGTTCTTCCCCGATCGACCAGCAGCGCTGCGTGAGTTGCAACGGGTCTTGAAGCCCGGTGGCCGCGTCGCGTTCTGCGTGCAGAGAGAGCTTGACGTCAATCCCATGCTCCGGGCGCAGGCGGCTGCGCTCGACGCGCATGTCGGAGAGGAAGCGGGGGCTGCCGTCCGTGCGATTTGCAGCCTGCCGGACGCAGATGACCTTCGGATCCTGTTCGAGGATGCAGGATTTCAGAATGTCGAGGTCAATTCGGTAACCCTGACCCTGTGCCACCCCGACGCCAAGGCGTTCGCGGAAGGCGCAATGGGGGGAATGCATACCGGCGACAAGCTTTCTGGCGTTTCCGATCGCGGCGTGGAACGCGCCGTCAAGGCGTTCCTGGCGGGCCTTGGTGGGTATCTGGATGGACCTGCACTGCGTTTCCCACATGTGTCTAATGTCGTCACGGCCAGCACCTGAGCTGAACAGTCACTTGCCGGTTGCTTCAAGGGCAGTGATCAATCTTCGGGATGCCCACGTTTGCAGGCGCAAAGTCCAGTCGACAGCGCACCTAATATCTGGCTGGTCCTTACCCCTGAAAGTCTTCCGAACTGAGTGCGAGAACCTGATTGTGGCTCCACCCCGGTATCGGGAACGCCCTGGATGGGGAACCCCGGCGCCTGCGCAGCGCTGATCTACGATTCCAGAATGGCACACACCTCGCGGGCGAGCGCACGCACTTCGTCCGAGGCGGAAGCAGTCCTCTTTACCTCAATCACACCAAGGCCGCTGCCTAGCGCTTCTGCATAGATCACTCTGTTTGTCAGCGATGACTGCAACTGTATTGCGTCAAGCTCCGCCACGGACTTGGCTACATCTTCGCCGACGCGCGTTCCTGCACGGGTGCGGTTCATGACAATGTACGTTGGTTTCTTGGCCTGGTTTGCCAGGTCCAGCAGATCATGGGTCGCCCAGACATCAGCCTGACTGGCAGAGACCGGTACAAGCACCAGGTCCGCCTCGCGCAAAACCCAACGAACATCGCTGTCGGCCTTGGGTGGCGTATCGATCAGAATGACATCCGCCACGCCACCGAGCCCTCGGATCGCGCGCGAAATCCCGTAGGCGGTCGCGGTCGCGAACTGGAGGTTCGCATTTTCCCCCAGGGTCTCTTCGCGAATATCCAGCCATTTGCCAAGGCTTCCCTGGGGATCCGTGTCGAGTAGGGCAACGGTCTTTCCTTCCGCCAGGAAAGCGATTGCCAAGTTAGTCAAGAGCGTTGTCTTGCCCGCGCCCCCCTTCTGCTGCGCCACACAGATGATTTGACCGCCCATACGCCAAGCCTCCAAAATGCATTCTGCAGCGCAGCATAACGTTTGGGAGATGGAAAGGCGATAGAGCCATCGCAGAATGGAATCTATCAGAAAACTCTGTGGCTCGATAGCAAAGCGGTCCATCACCGCCGAAGGTACACAGGCCGCATCACGAAGGCGCCCATTGCCTTCCTACGATCGCATCAGTTCGACGGTTCCTGGCCGAGCGGCAATCCGGGGGGGGGGCGGGATTTCCCATGCCTACCTGATATCGCGTCGTCACCTCGCCTGCGGAAACCGAGTTTGCCGAATGGTCCTGGCAGTAGTTGCAGAGCTGGTCTTGCTCGGAAGCATACGTCGCTAGAGGCGCCGGTGGTTCGCCCACAGAGCTCGATCGGAAACATCCCCCGAAAGAGCTCATGAACCGGCTGGCGGCACATGACCCGCGCTAGCCGAGCGATTGATCTGATCCCCGGAAAACTCTGCCTTCTGGCGGTCCAAGGTTGGGGATCAGAGCAATGAAGGGATGCGCCCGAGATGGAAATGAGAGCTCTTGGGGAATGGCGTTTGCAGTCCTCCATGTGATCGGCTTCCATAGAGTTGGCTGAACTGCACTAGGAACCGTCGGAGGCGGCAGATACTATCACTACATTGGATTGCCGGCGCGGGCCTCCTCCATCGCTCGCGCAGGCCGCAGATCCGAAGGTTTGGAGTGCGGGCAGCGAATGATTGTCGCAAACAGCAGAAGGTTCATTTTCGTTCACATCCACAAGACCGGTGGAAGCAGCATGGAGCTGGCTATAGCGCCCCACTTGCGCTGGAACGATGTCATCCTCGGCAGCACTCCTCTTGGTCGGGCCGCCAACCAGGCGTTCCGGGACGCGCATGGCTTGTTCGATCATGCGTCGGCTGAGGAAATTGCCTTTGTTTGTGGCTCGGACCTGTTCGAAAGCTATTACAGTTTCGCGTTGGTCCGCCACCCGCTCGACCGGGCGGTGTCGATGTACAATTTTCTAGCGTCGCTTTGCCGCTTCGCCGCGCGCCGCAGGGATTTCAGCCGCGCGAAACTTGCAAAGTTTGTCCTGGACCGTCGTGATCACAGTGAGGAGTTTGCCGTTGCGGTCGAGCGCGATCCGTTCCTGGGCTGGCCCATCACTGCGGCGTTTCTTGAACACGAACGCTTCGGCGACTTCATACGCGCACCCGAAACGCGCTCTGACCGATCGTTTCTGCCGCAGGTTGACATGGTCCGTAGCCTGGACGGGCGTGTGAGGGTGCGCGACTGCGTCCGGCTCGAGGATCTTCCACTTCGCGTCAGCGATCTGAGCAGAAAGCTGGGCATCCCGCTGGAAATTGGCCATCATAATGCTGCGCCTTTCCTGGCGCTTGAGCGGCGAGATCTGCGGAACGACGACATGGACTACTTGCTGCACGAATTCGGCGAGGACATTCTTGCGTTCGATTACGGGGTTTGAGACGCTGAGTCTGATGTCGTGCCGGTCGGTAGGGTGCCAGTCAGGCACGAATGGTGGAGCGCGAGGAACGGGACCAAGGAGAACGTCTTGATCATCCAGTCGGCAAGGTTGGGAATTGCAGTTCTGTTCATGCTGGCATGGGCGGTGGCCGTATCCGGCGGTGCCCGCGCGGCGGAGCGTTGGGCGCTTGTGGTGGGGAACGCGGTCTACGACGATCCCGCGGTTCCCAGCCTTGCCAATACCCTCAATGACGCACGCACCATGGCGGCCTCGCTGAATGACATGGGATTTCGCGTATACCTGCTGGAAAATGCGAAGAAACAGGACCTTGGTGAAGTAGTCGCACAGATCGCGGCCGAGCAGGCCGGGGCGAAACTGGGGCTGTTCTTCTTTGCCGGCCACGGTCTTCAGCAAGCGGGCGTCAACTACATCCTGCCCGCGGATATGAGCCCGAGGGCCGCGGACTTTCTTCAGACGCAGACGGTTGCGCTGAACAATCTCTTGCGCGACCTCAAGGCGACCGGGATCGGTCAACTTGTGGTCATTCTCGATTCCTGCCGCAATTCGCCGTTCGGCGAGGACCAGGCTTTCGGTACAGGGCTGGCGCTGGTCGACGCGCCGGAAGACACGATCATCGCCTATTCGACCGCGCCCGGAGCCGTGGCGCTGGACGGGGCAGGCAAGAACAGTCCGTTCACGGCGGCTCTGGCCTCGATCCTGGATGGCCCCGGACAGGACATCCGCGACATCCTGCGTCTGGTTCGCGCCAAGGTTCGCTTTGCGACGGATGGGGCCCAGACGCCCTGGTTCATCGACAACACGAAATCCGCGCTGTTCATCCAGCCACGCGCGGCGATCGCGCTGTCGGAAGAGGAACAGAGCGCCCTTGCCGGGCCGATCACGCTTGCCTCCACGGCCTGGCAAACGATTTCAAACAGTTCGGACGTCAACGACTTCGAGCAATTCGCACAGGATTTTTCCGATAGCGAACTGGCGCCCGTGGCCTTGAGGCAGGTGTCGCTCTTGCGCGGATCTGGCCTGCCGGATTTGCCGCCGATGGACCTGGGCGTGCCCGATCCGAATCCGGATGTGCCCGGCGGCCTTGGGACAGTCATCAGCGGATGCGATGTCCTGGCGACGGGGATCGGCGACGTGTACGGTCTGGTCGAACCGGTTCCGCACGATCTGGTCAACACCCGGGCAGCGCTGCGGGCCTGTATCTCCGCTGTATCCGACGATCCTGAAAACCCACGGCTCAACGCGCTTCTCGGCCGCGTCTTGCGGCTGGAGGGGCGCTACGAGGAAGCCAAGATCTTCTACGACAAGGCGGTGTCCCTGGGCAGTTCGACCGCGTACGCCGGGCTTGTGGAACTGTACCGCTTCGGACTGGGTGTGCCGAAGGATCTGACCAAGGCCGCCGACTACGCTCGCAAGGGAGCGATGATGGGCAACGCGCCGCTGAGGCTTGTTCTTGCGGGCTACTACAAGCAGGGCTGGGGCGTTCCCCAGTCGTTTTCCGAAGCGCGCCGCTGGCTCGAGATCGCGTCCTATTCCGGCTATCCCGGCGCGCTGACCGCTCTTGGAGACATCTATCGCAGGGGCGAAGGCGTTCCGCCGGATCCAGCGCGGGCCATGAAGTACTACAGGGCAGCCGCCGCGAACGGGAAGACGGACGCGATGAACAATCTCGGCATGGCCTACATGCGCGGCGACGGCATACCCGAGGACACCAACCAAGGCATTCAGTGGCTGACCCAGGCCTCGGAACTGGGCAACCCCTATGCGGCTTATCACCTGGGCCGCGCATTTCGAAAAGGCTGGGGCGTCCAGGCGGATCCAAGCCAGGCCCTTGCCTACTTCCGTCTTTCCGCGCAGCGAAACTTCCTGGGTGCCTATACCCAGATCGGCGACATGCTGGCGGCTGGCGAGGGGACCGAAAAGGATGTGCATGAGGCATATGCGAACTATACGATCGCAATCGAGGCGGCGAAGTTGCGCGATACGATCGCGTCGGATGAAAACCTGAAGGAAGCGACCGAGAAACGGGACGCGCTGGCCAGGAACATGAGCGCCGAAGATGTTGCCAAGGCCGAAAGGATCGCGGCCAATTGGATCGCTCAGTACGGGCTGTTGGATTTCAACCTGGTGAACGAGTGAGCGGGGCCGGCCAGTCCGCCAAGGAGGGTCCGTGTGAAAGCCGGTGACCTTCCCATCGTTTTCCTGTCGTTGGATGAGCCATGGGCGGATTCCTACTTCGCGGACCTGCGCCGCAATTTCCCCAAGGCGCTGCGCGTGCAAGGCGTTCTGGGGCTGGATGCCTGCCACAAGGCGGCGGCGAAGGCCGCGGGAACGCGCTGGTTCGTGACGGTTGATTGCGACACCCTGGTTCAACCGGAGTTCGCCGAGGTCGAGATCCCCGAGGAATTCCTGACCGACACTTGCCGCATCGAATGGTCCAGCCGCAACGGGGTCAACGGCCTGAGCTACGGCAACGGATCCGTGAAGTGCTGGCCGGCGCGACTGGTCGAGCGGATGCGCACCCACGAAGCCGCACCTTCCGGCCAAAGATCAATCGATCATGACATTGGCAAGGCTCGAGCCCAGGGGGCCACGGGACAACGCATTCTGTTGCCCGGGATGTATTCAACGACCCATCCGGCGCAGACGCCCTTTCATGCGTTCCGATGCGGATTCCGTGAAGGCGCCAGACTGGCTTCGGGTGGAGATGTTCTGCGCGTCGGAAAGGGCTTCTCAGAAAGGCTGCCATCCTGGCACCGTCAGCGAGTGACGGTCTGGGGCAGCCTCGGCCGGCACGCTCCGAACGGCATCTGGGTACTCTACGGCGCGCGCCTTGGCGTGCTCATGGCGCAGCTCGGTGATTGGGACGTGACCCTGATCAACGACTATCGCTGGTTCGGTGCGCTGTGGGAGGACATGGTGGCCCCCCGTTTCGCGGGTGTTTCGGCAGTTTGCCCGATGACGGGCTTCCGCTGGGATGTCGGGCGCGTCGAAGACGAAGCGCGGGGCCTTGCGCGGCGGCTCCAAGAGGAACTTGCCTTCACTGTGCCAGAGGTCGAGGCCGACGCAAGCCGGTTCATCGTTGGGCATATTTACGAGAATCGCTCTCCAAGCATGATGGATATAGTCGGCGTCCTTTTCGACAAGGGGCGGGACTTGAAACGCGATCCCGCGCGCGCGGAGGAGCATTTCGAGATCGGTGTCGCCTACAATCTGGCGTCCTCGCACAACAATTTGGCGCGCATGCACCATCTTGAGCGGAGTGCCGTGCCGGACACGGCCAAGGCCCTCTATCACTACGAGCGCGCGGTAGAGCTCGAAGATCGCTTTGCGCCATGGCATCTGGCGAACTTCCTTTCAGAGCGCGAGCCTGGCAGAGACCCTTCGCAGATCGCCATGCTCAAGGATCTGTCGCGCGCGCGGGGCTTCGACCCCGATGCGGCTGGGCAACAACCGGCATGACAGGGCAGGCGCCATATCCATGTTTCTGGTTTTCGCCTGATCCGGCGCCCCGGGCCGTTGCTCTCAGGATGGACAGCTATTTCCCTGATGCGCGCCTCATGGATGCTGCGGACACGGACGCGCTGGTTCGGGCGCTGGAGGGGTGCGCGGCCGATTGGGTGTTCGTGATGGGACCCGACCTTCTGCCCTACTCGACCTTGCCTGGCGCGCGTCCGGATCACCTTCACATTGCAAAGCGCAGGCCGGTGCGTTTCCTGTCGCGGAACTCCGTGACGGGTGAGTTTGACGCCGAGCATGGGCCAGAGCTTTGGCCGTGTGACCTGCTTCTGAGAAAGGCTTCCCAATGGGGCGCCGCGCCGGATGTGTCCCTTGTCCCGCAGGCGATGGCGCAGTGGTACGTCAATGCGACCGGAGAGACCACCTTCCGCAATGCACATGCTTCGATCTCGGCCCGCCTGGCGATGCCCGGCGACGCGCAGGCAAGGCGCGAACTGGAAATAAGTGCCTCGCTCGGTGCCGACGCCCCGCACGGCTATGCGTGGATCGCTGGCGCCTGCGCCGCACTTCTTGGCCTTTCCGAACAGAGCGCGGCATGGATTGAAGACGCCGAAGCGGCGCGTCTTGCGGCGGCGGATTCCGCCCGCCGCGTCCGCCTGGAAACGGACTTTGAAGTTCGCGTTCTCACGCCGGGCGAATGCAGGATCATCCGCGATCTCTGCTTCCAGATGCCTCCGGCGCAGATCTATGGCAGGGCAGCCAAGCTTGCCGAGGATGGCACGAAAGAGGGCGACCGGAATGCCCGGATACTGCGCGCCGCCGGCGATTGGCTATGGCTGGGTCAGTACCCGCCGGATTGATCCAGACGACCGGCACGTCTCCTGCGGCCCGAGAGAGCCCGCTTCCTTTCCGGTGAACTCTGCCCGGATTTTCTTGGGGGGGTGATCGCCCGCGATCGAGGTCCGTACAACCTGCACCCTGTGGCGCTCGGTGACGCGCGCGGCAAACCCAGAGCCGTCGGAAAGTTGCGCCACATGCACGGTAAATCTGGAGCGGGAAGAAAACTGCCGTCGGTCCAGTGCGCCGTCGCCATCGGAACCGGCCGGCAGTGCGGAGTCGGCGGTCGTGCCGCCAAGCCGGGCGCGATGGCCGCCTGTCGCCACTTCGAACGTACCGCAATCAAGGACGTCGGACGAGGTCGTGGTGCCGCTGACCTTTCCTGCCCTGACATCAACGCTCAGTTTCGCGTATCCGGCGTCCGTCAATCTCTGGGCGATTCCGGTAACGGCCTCTTCGCCGTTGGCTCCGGCAACGCGGAAATAGGATCCGTCTTCGCCTTGGGATACCGGCGCTTCGTACCGCAGAGTGGTGGGGATTTGCTGGAAGCTTGAGGGGTCCTTGGGATCAGGCATCGTGCAGGCGGCTGCCAGAAGGGTCATGCCCAAGATGGCGGCGCGTGACGCAGGTATGACCCGAAGCAACATGAATGACCCTTTCCCGCCCGATATCAGTACAGACTGCCCCCAGATCCTGCCGAAAGAACGGCAGATGGCGCGGCAGGCACCGTTACAGGTTCACATTCTACCGCGGCCGAAGCCGCGCCGCGCACGCCCAGAGTCGTCAGCATCGTCACCGCCTCTGCAAGATGCTGGCCGGCAGGATTGCGGCGCAGATACCAGCGAAATCCTTCCGCTGAACAGGATTTTTGCGCCAGTAGCCAGTCGGCCTCGTCGGTCTGGTTCGTCTGTGCTCCGGTGGGCGAAACCGAACTGCCAAAAAGAAGGGTCACCAAGAAGGCGCGCCAAAAAATGATCCAACGCGAAACGGCTGCCATTTTCATTCCCCTCGCTGCGATGACAGGGTGCCGGATTTTCGCGAGATAAACAACTTGTTAACGTAGGCGGGTCTTCTTTTCGGTTGGCGGAAGCCGGGCAATCGACGCGCGCATTGCCAAAAGCCCCGCCTCACTTGCGGATCCGAGCGGACAAAGCGCGCTGATGTGCCATTTCTCGCAGATGGTCCCCAGGCGTCTTGCCGCGTAAAGGACACGGGCCGAGTCGGGTTCGGGGGCACTCGAACTGTCGGTGAACGGCAGGAACTCGGTTCTGATGCCGGGCGTCTGATACAGCGCAAGATCGCGCGACGCGGTGATCAGAAGCGTAATCTTTCCCAACTGACGCAGCGCCGCATGAACCTGCGCCGTCTCGCAGTCGAAACCCAGTGCGAGGGCGGCCGTGGCGTCCGGTATGGGCGGGACACCTTCGGGCGTTCTGCGCAAATCGCTGGTGGCGACGGCTTGTCGGCCGGCCTCCATTGCCTCACGGAAACGACTGAGCAGGGCCATGTGCGTATTCCCAGCAGACTGTCGTGGACATCTTACGCACCTTGGGTCACTCTACTCGCATGTTCAAGTCTATCGCGCTGGAATGTCGTGCAATTTGACGTCCTGATCCTGGGCGATATCCGGTTTCCCGGCGGTACCGCGACGGCCATGGCCTCAGAGGTTCGTGCCTTGGCAGGGGCGGGCTACTCAGTCGGCATCCTGCCGGTCAAAGGCGGCGTCCTGAACTTTCCGCATCCGGTCAATCCGGCCTTGCAAGCGGTGCTGGGGCACGATCGGATCGCGCTGGTCCATCCGGGTGTCGTGCCTCGCGCAAGTCTATGCATCCTGCACCACCCACAGCTTTACGTCGAGCTTCCCGCCGAGCCGGTTCGGATTGTCGCAGACGAATTTCGCATGGTCGTGCATCATCCGCCGGTCGACGCGCACGGCGTGCCGAATTACGATTGGCAGGCGATCGATCGAAATCTGCGGCTTCTGTTCGGCCCCATGCGTTGGGCACCGGTGGGGCCCAAGGTGCGCGCGGCTTTCCAAGGGCTTTCTGAAGGACCTGACCTGACCTCGGAAGACTGGGTCAACGTTCTGGACACCGCGGATTTTCAGCTGGCGCGCGCGGGGTTCTTGCCCGCTGTCCCTGTCGTCGGCCGGCATGGACGGCCCGATCCACAGAAATGGCCCGACGACAGATCGGGTTTCCTGGCAGCCTATCCGGCTCACCGGGACATCCGTGTCAGGCTCATGGGTTATGGGCCGGAGCAGGACGCGGTCGTGGGCAAACGCCCTGGGAACTGGGAGGTTCTGCCTTTCAACGCCGAACCGGTGCGGCGTTTCCTTGGCAGCATCGACTACTACGTTCACTTCCATGGCCGCGATTGGATCGAGGCTTTCGGACGCGCCATACTTGAGGCGATCGCATCGGGCGCCGTTGCGGTCTTGCCCGAGCATTTCCGGGACGTCTTCGGCGAAGCGGCTGTCTATTGTCCCGCCAAGGGGGTGGCCGAGACCGTGCTGGCGCTGCACCGCGATCCCGCTGTCTACGCCCGGCAATCCTCCCGTGCGCTCGCGATCATTCGTGAGTCCTATGGCCCGGAAACGGCTGTGGCGCGGGTGCGCCGGATCATAGGAGCGCCGGCGCCGATGACCGCCTTGCCGGCGCGGGCAGCAAAGGCGGCGAAGGCCTTGTTCCTGACCTCGAACGGTGTCGGTATGGGGCATCTCACACGTGCGCTCGCTGTCGCGCGGCGTTTGCCCCCGAGTGTTCGTCCCGTGGTCGTGACGCTATCCAAGGCCTTCGGCGTATGCGAGGCGGAAGGTATTGAGTCCGAGTATCTGCCCTACCACAAATCGGTCGGCATGGATTACGAGCGCTGGCAAGGATTTCTTGCGCGCGAAATGGACGACATCCTTGGCTTCCATCGGCCTCAGGTCTTCGTTTTCGACGGCAACGTGCCCTATCCGGGGCTGGTGGCGGCGCTGAGCGGGCGGCAAGAGCTGTGGAAGGTCTGGGAAAGGCGAGCGATGTGGGCGCCGGGCGCTGGCGCGCACCACCTGGAGCAGGAACCCGCCTTTGACGCGGTCATAGAGCCGGGAGAATTGGCCAGCGTCATGGACCGCGGACTGACGCGCGGCAGCCGGACGCGAACCATCACCGTACCGCCCGTCCGCTACCTGCGTCACGGAGAAGGACTGGATCGCCAAGCCGCACGCAAGCAACTGGGCCTGGATCCGGACGCGACGGCGGTTCTGCTGCAGCTTGGTTCGGAAAACAACTTTGACCTGTCGTCCGTTCGCAACGCCGCGATCGCCGCGCTGAATCGCTATCCGGGGACGGCCGTGGTCAATGCCGAGTGGCTGATCCGAAATGGGACGACCGAGGTTCCTCCTGGCGTTGCAGTGCTGCGCCAGTTTCCCATAGCTCGGTACCTGGCAGCCTTCGACTTCGCGATATCCACGGCGGGCTACAATACCTATCACGAAAACCTCTTCGCAGGGCTGCCAACCATCTTTGTTCCGAACGAGAACCCCGAACAGGACGAACAGTGGCTGCGCGCCCGCTATGCCGAAATGGGGGGATTGGCGATGTCGGCGCGCATCCTTGATCCCTATGATCTGGCGCCGAAGATCGAGGCGATGATGGATCCCGCCGTTCGCGAAAGCCTGTCGCGCTCCTGCGCGGCTCTTGATCCGTTGAACGGCGCCGACGCTGCCGCGAGCTACATCTCGGAACTGGCGATGATCCGTCGTTAGGCGGCCGAGCTTGTGGATGGACCGAATTCATCCGTAGACACATAGGTTGAGTTGAACGCGTCAATGCCCGTCTGCCCACAGATCTGCGCGCATTTCACAAGCCGTTCCCGACCCGGCCCCCATGCGCGCGTAAAGTGTGGCAAGTATCGCTCGATGATGACCGGCAGAGGCGTTTCTCGTAGGTTCAGGCGGTGCTCGCCGATCCTGGCGACAAGGTCGTGATAGGACTTGTGGGCGGCGGATGACTTCCGGCTGTCGGGCAGCCCCGGCTTGTCGTGCAGGATCGCACCCAGCCAGCAACAGGGAAAGACATGTCCCGTCGCCGCGACATAGACCGAACCCTGGGGGATCACCTTGCACTGGATCGGGCAGGTCGCCAAAGCCTCGCGGTCGGGCCGCGCGGCAAGTGCGGGTGCGGGAAAGCGATCGCTGGGGTGCAGGCGGTCGACCTCTTGCCCGTCGTCGTCGAGAACTCTGTGTTCCGGACCGTTGAAACGGGTCGTGGACTTCAGAACGAAGCGTTCGAAACCCATCTTGCGTGCCATCGCGCGGGCGGTCTCTACCTCGTGCTGATTATGGGCAAAGACCAGCATGTCCCAGGTTGCCCGGCCTCCGGCATCCACGAAGGTTGAGGCGTTCTCCAGGATCGTTTCGAATCGTGTGTGGCGTCGGTAACGGCGGTGCGTTTCCGCGGTGGCGCCATCCAGTGCGAAATGAACGTGCGCGCCAAGCGCGCCGAGGTCCGACCAGAAGCTTTTCGCACGTGCGCTTCCGTTGGTGATCAGGTTCAGGTGCAGCCGGCGATTCATCCGTCGCGCGTGCTCCAGCATCGGCAGGCAGTCTTGCGCGATGATCGGGTCGCCGAAGTTTCCACAGAACGTCAGCGTGGACAGCTGCCTCAGGAAGGTTGGGGAGAACCACTCGACGAACTCGGCAAGCGCGATTTCCTTCAGGGGAAGGTTCGCGCGCGTGCGGCCGCCGGCGATGTTCCGGCCACACATCGGGCAGGCGGCCTGGCATTTCGCGCTTGGCTCAAGGTGCAGGTTGCGCACCTCGGCGTAGCTGTAAAACCTTTGGAACATGCGCCTTCACCACCTGAGAAACGCACCGGACTTCGACATGACCACAGAGCGCAATACTGACCCAAGAGCTATGGGCTGTCACCCGCAAAGCCTGACTTTCAGTCTTCTCCGAAAATGTCCCGGGTAAAGACCTTGTCCGCGACATCGGCAAGAGCGGCGGTCACGCGGTTGGCGATAATGACATCAGAGAGTTCCTTGAATGCCGCGAAATCTTCGATCACGCGGGCGCCCATGAACCTGTCCTCGCTCAATAGCGGCTCGTGGACCAGCATTTCGATCCCACGGTCCCGAAGCCGGCTCATGATGTCCAGAACCGGTGAATGGCGATAATTGTCGCTGCCCGCCTTCATGACCAGCCGGTGGATGCCGACGGTGCCTGGCGCCAGGGCGGAAATCCGGTCGGCGAGGAAATCCATCCGGGTGCGGTTGGCCTCCACGATCGCGCGGATCATGTTTTGCGGAACCTCGGAATAGCTGGCCAGTAGCTGCCGCGTGTCCTTCGGAAGACAGTAACCTCCGTAGCCGAAGGACGGATTGTTGTAGTGATCGCCGATCCGGGGATCGTGCCCCACGCCCTCGATGATCTGGCGAGAGTTCATGCCGCGCGCCAACGCGAAGCTGTCCAGTTCGTTGAAGAAAGCGACGCGCATCGCAAGATAGGCGTTGGAGAATAGCTTGATCGCCTCGGCCTCCCGAGGGTTCGTCAGCAGAACGGGAATGTTTGTGGATCGCGCGCCCTCGCACAGCAGATTGGCAAAGGTCCGAGCCCTGGATGATCGCTCGCCGACTACGATCCGCGACGGGTGCAGCGAATCCTTGAGGGCGTGACTTTCGCGCAGGAATTCCGGGCTGAACAGGACTTGCTGCGTATTCAGCTGCGCCCGGATATGTTCGACGAAGCCCACAGGTATTGTCGAACGGATGACGATCGCCGCGTCGGGGTTCATCGCGCGCGCCGAACAGATCACGTGCTCGACCGACGATGTGTCGAAGCAGTTGCTGGCCGGATCATAGTCCGTCGGCGTGGCGATCAGGATGTAGTGCGCGCCTTGCGCGGCGGCGGCAAGGTCCATCGTGGCTGTCAGCCGAAGGTCTTCGTTTGCCAGGAACCAGGCCAACTCTGGATCGCCGAGCGGGCTTTCGCGCTGGCTGACGCTTGCCACACGTCCGGGATCAGTGTCGACCGCCACGACGTCGTTGTGCTGCGCCAGTATAACGGCGTTCGAGAGGCCGACATACCCAAGCCCCACGACACAGATCCGCAATATGCCACACTCCTCTGATGCCTCGGCTGCCCGACTTGGCCGCCCTGCGATGCGCGACGGCTGCCATAGGACGTCACCCGAGGGCGATTGGTCTTGATCAGCCCCACCTGAGTGATCCGATATGATTGTTAGTGCACGACCGGCGTCTGGTCCATCGGGTGTGGCAACTTCTGGACGGATCTGAGACCGTGCCAGTTGATCGCAGTTGCTTTTGCCTGAAGGCGCCGGTGGACCCCAATCGCTTTGGGATTCAGCGAGTGACGCTCGAGACCGCGCTCAACGATGGCATCAAGCGGTTTCCGCAACCGCGACGGTCTGCCGCCCGCCAGTGCGGTCTTCACGCGGGGAACGCCCGAACTTTCGTGCGTAGTCCCGACTGAAGTGTGCTGGGCTTTCGTATCCGACATCAAAAGCAACGGCGGAAATGGTGTCCTTCCCTTCAATGATGAGACGGCGAGCCTCTAAAAGGCGAATATCCTTCTGATACTGACCCGGGGTCAGACCGGTGACCGCCTTGAAATGTGCGTGGAACGAAGACTTGCTCATACCCGCGTGTTCGGCCAGCGCGGAAACCGACAGCGGCTCATCGATGGACGCACGAATGGACGCGGTGGCTCGGGCGACATGCTTTGACGGATCCTCCCGGCGCAAAAATCGCCTCAGGATAGCCCCCTGGGCCGAAAGCAGGAGCCGCGCGTGGATCTCCCGCAAGACGATCGGACCTAGCAGCGGCGCGGCGGCATCATCCCGCGAAAGCGCGATGAGTCGCGCAACTGCGTCAATCAACTCCGGCTCTGCAGGTTGCGAGGTAAGCGCCCCTAGGTCTTCGTCGTCATCCGGAAAGTCGGGGACGAGGTCGAAAAAACGACGCAAAAGGCCGAGATCGATGGGCAGCACGAATGCCGTATAAGGCGCATCCGGCGACGCCTCGGTAATGCGCGACAGAACCGGCAGATCGTGGCTGACAATGATGGCATTTCCCGCCGGGCAATGAACGGACATGGTGCCTGCAGACACTTCCTTCGCCCCCTGCAGAATCAGGCAAAGCAGCGGTCGATAGATCGTTCCCTCGATGTCCGATGGGAGGCTCCGCCGGAGCAGGACAGCCTCGCCCAGCCCAAGCTGGGTCACACCATCCCGGATATCGACCAAGGCAAGGTCCCGCGCCCTTATCGATTCTGATTGCATCGGACCTCCACCGGTTCTGCTCGAAAAACCAATACCACAGCTGACGCAGAATTTAACGATGCTCTGAAACTCTGGAGGAATAGGCAATTAGTGCGCAGTAATTGGCAATTATAACGTCGAATTCTTCCTTATCTATACTCCAATCGATCAAGTCCGCAGCAGAGCACGCGGCCAGCAGGAGGCGAAAGATGAACACCCAGGTCGACGGCACCCCCACAACAGCGGCCGGATTGCCCTTCGTTGGGTTCGGCACCTATCTTATTGCCAACGACGCCGCTCCGGATGCCGTCGCCGCGGCTATCGAGGTGGGGTATCGTCACATCGACACAGCGGCCGGTTACCACAACGAGAAGGGCGTCGGCGAGGGTATCCGTCGCGGCCTTTCCGCCTGCGGCCTCGCCCGCGCCGACCTCTTCGTGACCACCAAGCTTTGGCCTGGAAATTCCGCCTGGGGTGAGGCGCCGAAAGGCTACGAGGAAACCATTTCAGCGTTCGAGGTATCCCTCGCGGCGCTGGGGCTGGACTATGTCGACCTCTATCTGATTCATGCTCCTTCAGGCGGATCGGAGCGCGTGAACGAGTGGCGGGCGCTTGTCGAACTGAAAGCGCAGGGCAAGGCGCGGGCGATCGGGGTTAGCAACTACACCGAAGAGCATATCGAGGAAATCCGGAAGGCCGGTCTCCCCCTGCCCGAATACAACCAGATCGAGCTTCACCCCTGGTCTCAGAAGCCAGACCTCCTCGAATTCATGGCACAGAACGGAATCGCACCGATCGCCTACAGTTCCCTCGTTCCTCTCTCGACCTGGCGCGCTGAACCCGGACAGAATAGTGCAAAGACGTCCGAGATGCGGGCCGCCGGCGCCGACGCGGACTCTCCTTTCAAGGCGATGGCAGCAAAGTACGGCGTGACGGAAGCGCAGGTCCTTCTTCGTTGGGGCGTCCAGAAGGGCTTCGGCGTCCTGCCGAAAAGTATGAACCCCGCACGGATGCGCCAGAACATCGACCTCTTTAGTTTCGCGCTCGATGCCGCGGACATGGCTTTGATCGAGAACATGGATCGCGGAGACGGCGTTGCCTGGGCGACGGGCGATCCGCGCTTCATGGGCTAGGTCCAGATCAGTCAAGCGAACCGGCGCTCCCCCCCCCCCGCTAGCGACCAAGTCCGACGTGAAGGTCTCAAACTCGCCAAACGTTGGAAGCCGAAAGGCAAGCGCGTCGATTGATCAACGTGGGGTCGGAACAGCGGTAACGACCCAGCAACAGCTTTCTAGGTCAGGTCGCACGCGGAGCCCGTCAGCGCTCCGCGTGCGACGGCCCGCTTCAACCCACAGTGCTTCCGAGCCAAAGCGTTATCGCAGGAAACGCGATGAGGATGGCTAACCGGACGATATCGACCCCGATGAAGGGGATCAGTCCCTTGAAGATCCGAACGACCGGCACATCCGGAAGAACGGCCTTGAGGACGAAGACGTTCATGCCGACCGGCGGCGTGATCAGCGCGATTTCGGTCACGACGATCACGATGATGCCGAACCAGACCAGGTCGAACCCCTGTGCGACGACGATGGGAGCGAAGAGCGGCACGAAGATCAGGATGATCGCCATCGAGTCCATGACGCACCCAAGGACAAGGAAGACGCACATGATCGCCAGGATCAGGGCCGTCCCCTCCAGGCCGGTGGACTGAACCAGCGCCAACACGCCCCCCGCCAGACCCGACAACGTCAGCAGTTTCGACAGCATCAAGGCGCCGAACAGCACGGTGTAGAGAGACACCGACGTATAGGCAGTGTCGATGACAATGGTGCGCAGGACGGACCAGTTCAGTTTGCCGTGGAAGGTGGCGATGAGGATCGCCAGGCCGGCACCCATGCCCGCGGCTTCGGTCGGGGTGAAAAGCTTGGCGTAAAGCCCGCCAATGATCAGTCCGAAGAGCAGAAGGAAAGGCCAGACGCCGGCAAGCGTCTTGATCTTTTCGGGCCAGGGGGTCTTTTCGCCCTGCGGCGCATGGCTGGGATCAAGGGCCGCACAACCCCGCTGTTCCGATCACCGTTTCGGAACAGATTGAGTCGACCCACGAAGCTTTCGAGGCCGGCGCCACCATCGTTCACGCCCATGTGCGCAACGATGACCAGACGCCCTCCTCTGACCCTGAGAAATTCGCCACCCTGAAGGAGGGGATCGCGAAACACTGCCCCGGCATGATCATCCAGTTCTCGACCGGCGGCCGGTCGGGCGCTGGCCAGACGCGCGGCGGGATGCTGCCGCTGGGCCCTGACATGGCGTCGCTGTCGGTGGGATCGAACAACTTTCCGACCCGCGTTTACGAGAACCCTCCCGACCTGGTCGATTGGCTGGCCGGCGAGATGCTGAAATACGACGTCAAGCCGGAAATCGAAGCCTTCGACCTGAGCCATATCCTGAAAGCCAGGGACATGGCCGACAAGGGACAGCTGGCGGGCACGCCCTACATCCAGTTCGTGATGGGCGTGAAGAACGCGATGCCGGTCGATCGCGATGTGTTCGACTACTACATCCACACCGTGCGCCGCCTCTTCGGCCCGGATGCGCCTTGGTGCGCCGCCGGCATCGGGTCCAACCAACTGACGCTGAACGAATGGGCCATCGCCGCGGGGGGTCATGCCCGCACCGGGTTGGAGGACAATGTCCGCCTCGACCGCGACACTCTGGCCCCCAGCAACGCCGCATTGGTGCGCCGGGCCGTGGAGATCTGCGACAGGAACAATCGCCCGGTGGCGAGTTGGCAAGAGGCGCGCCGCATTCTCGGCCTGCGCCTGACCGGGGGCTCCCGCAAAGGACAAGCAGCATGAAGAAGGTTTTCGCGACAGCCTCCGAGGCGCTAGATGGGCTCCTGCATGACGGCATGCTGATCGCCGCCGGGGGCTTTGGACTTTGCGGCATCCCCGAGCTTCTGATCGACGCGCTGGTCGCAAGCGGGGTGAAGGATCTTACGGTCGCTTCGAACAATGCCGGCGTCGACGATTTCGGCCTGGGCAAGCTTCTGGCGACCCGTCAGATCAGCAAGATGATGTCGTCCTACGTCGGCGAAAACGCCGAGTTCATGCGCCAGTACCTGTCGGGCGAACTGGAGCTGGAGTTTAACCCGCAGGGCACCCTGGCCGAACGCATGCGCGCCGGCGGGAGCGGCATCCCCGGGTTCTATACCCAGACTGGCGTGGGCACCCAGATTGCTGAAGGCAAGGAAGTTAAGATCTTCAATGGCAAGGAATACATCCTCGAAGAGGGCATCTTTGCCGATCTGTCGATCGTGAAGGCCTGGAAAGCCGACGACACCGGCAATCTGATCTTCCGCAAGACCGCGCGCAACTTCAATCCGCCCGCAGCCATGTGCGGCAAGGTCTGCGTGGCGGAGGTCGAGGAGATTGTGCCGCGCGGCTCAATCGACCCGGACCACATCCATTTGCCGGGAATCTACGTGCACCGTCTGATCCAGGGGCAACACGAGAAACGCATCGAACAGCGCACTGTGCGCAAGCGGGAGGAAGCCTGATGGCCGGTGAAATCAAGGGCTGGGATCGCAACCAGATGGCCGCGCGTGCGGCACAGGAACTTGAAGACGGCATGTACGTGAACCTCGGCATCGGCATTCCGACGCTGGTGGCCAACTACGTGGGCGACAAGGACATCACACTGCAATCGGAAAACGGGATGCTGGGCATGAGGCCCTTCCCCTTCGAGGGCGAAGAGGACCCCGACCTGATCAATGCCGGCAAGCAGACCATCACCGAGCTGGCGCGGACGAGCTATTTCGACAGCGCGACCTCCTTCGGCATGATCCGCGGCGGCAAGATCGCGGTGGCGGTGCTGGGCGCGATGGAGGTGTCGGAACGGGGCGATCTTGCAAACTGGATGATCCCCGGCAAGCTGGTCAAGGGCATGGGCGGCGCGATGGACCTCGTCGCCGGTGTCGGCCGGGTGATCGTGGTGATGGACCACACCAACAAGCACGGCGAGTCGAAGGTGCTGCGGGACTGCACGTTGCCGCTGACCGGCAAGGGCGTGGTCGACCGTATCATCACCAATCTCGGCGTGCTGGACGTGACCCACAAGGGTCTGCACATCGTCGAATGCGCCGACGGTGTGACGCGCGAGGAACTGATCGCGGCGACCGAAGCCACGATTGTCTAACTCCGCTGGATATCGAGCTCTGTGCAGGCAGCCTTAGCCATGTCGGCCGTCGGAACCGTCGCGGACGTTGTCACTCCGAGTTTCCGACGCTCAGACAGCGTTCCTTCCTTGTCCAGAGAGCTCGACAAGCAGAAACGCATCAATCGCCAGCTTCGAGAAGGCGGCCCGCGCCGCACGGCACAGTCTCAGGACACCGCCGGCTCACCGCCGAAGTGCGCCCAGAACTCGTCCCTCGCATGAGTCCGCGGGAACGGTACATCCGGCACAGCCACCCGCAGGAACCGGCACAGCGGCTCCCAGCCATCGGAGGGCGAGAAGACGAGAAGCCGTTCCGCCGGAATCATGTCGCGCACCTTTTCGTTGTTCTGCCGATAGGCGGCGATTGCATTCTTCTTGTCGTGACCACCAAGCACGCCCTGGGCTACGAGCCGATCCATCGTCTCGAAGATGGGCACAAGCGGCGGCGGCAGGGGCAGATCACGGCGCAGGCGGAAGAACTTGCCTATGGTGCTTGAATAACTGGCCCACCAGTCCTCCTCCGGTCGCTCGGTATGCAATACCTTCGCCTCGGGGAACGCGATGGACAACTCGTGCCAGACCGCCGCGCCGGGGAAATCGACCTGCGCGCCATAGCCTGCAAAGACTTCGGCCCAGTCGACATTCTCGCCTCGCGCGAGTGCTGCCCAGTGAGATGGCTGGGCCGGGTTGCCCATCACCTCCGTCATGTGGTGACAGGGGCCGAAGCCAAGCTGCTCCAGCGCCAGTTTCGCCGACATCGTTCCCGTCCGGCCGAAACCGGAGCCAATAACCTTCAGTCCCATATCTTGGGGTCCTTTCTGCCAAACACTTGGGTATGATTGTCCGTGAGCGCAGGATGAAGGGCAAAGCTCGCCCGGGCAAACGAAGGCTTTTCATGCCAAATGAATGAAATTCAGTTGCACCGCATCGACCTGAACCTGCTTGTCGTGTTCGAGGTGCTGATGGACGAGCGCAGTGTCTCTCTGGCTGCGCGCAGGTTGTTCAAGACGCCCTCTGCTATCAGCCATGCACTGTCGCGCCTACGCGAGCAGACCGGCGACCCATTGATGGTCATGGTTGCCGGCCGGATGGAGCCCAGCCCCTATGCGTTCCGGCTTATCGAAGACGTGCGGCCAATCCTGCAGTCGGTCCGTCGCGCGATGCAACGCAACCTTGCCTTCGACCCGATGGCCAGCCACCGAGTGTTTTGCGTGGCTATGCCGGTCGTGCCAGAGCTGGTGACGCGAGCGACCGCGCGGCTTCAGGAACTTGCGCCAGATGTCGGGATCGACTGGCTGCAATTCGGTGAGCGCACGTATGCAGATGTTGTCTCCGAGAGCATCGACCTTGTGCTGCACAGTGCAGACACCCCGCTGCCCGAGGGCCTCTCCTGCCAGGTTCTGCCAACGATTCCGCGCTTCACGTTTGCCCGTTCCGGCCATCCCGCAGTGAAGAACTGGACGCAGCAGGCGTGGATCGACTGGCCGCACATCATCTTTGGATCTACTCACGGCACGCCGGAAACCGTTGCCGAGCGCATTGCCAAACTGGGCGTCGAGCGCCGGGTTGGTGCGCGTGTGACTGACTACGCACACATTGGTCCGCTGTTGGCAGAGACCAACATGCTAACGAACCAAATGGCCGTAATGCTGGGCAACGACATCGACCGCTTCGACCTCCGTATCCTCCGCCCGCCGATCGACCTGCCGGAATTCACATTCCGATGGGTCTGGAACACCCGCCTGACAGCCGATCCCGGAAGCCAGTGGTTCCGTACGATCTTGATGTCCTGTCTTGACGACCTCGTCATCGACGCCACACATCGCGTCGAACGCATCGGCGTGATCGAACCGGTCAGGAACGGCGACTAATACAAGGGGCATACGGGTCGGTATGGAGCGGCAAGCACGGGATGCCATCACTGCCATCCTCTACCCGGAGCGACCTGAGCGAACCGACGCCTCTCCTTGCGACCGATGTGCCTAGTGCACTTCGTCCTCAGAACGGACGTTGGCACGTCCCCCAAAGAACGTCCGCTTTCCGCCCGACGCCCCCACTCGCAGCCCGAAACATGGTATCCTGTCGTTGTCGGCATGACCGAAGAAGGGCGGGCCCGGTGGACAGAAGGTAGCTCCATGTCCGCCGATCTTCTTCCCGCCCTCCGGCCTGCCCGAGTCCCTTGGAACAAGGGCCGCATCATCGGCCCGAAGCGCCCGCTGCTACCCCGGCACGTCTGGTCCATCCGGGTCCAGCTCGAGATGGCTGGCAACCCGCGCGACCTCGCGCTGTTCAACATGGCAGTAGACAGCAAGCTGCGAGGTTGCGACCTCGTGGCGCTGCGGGTCCGCGATGTCTTTGCCGCCGGGCGCGTCAAGGAACGCGCCTCGATGATCCAGAGCAAGACGAGCAAGCCGGTCCGGTTCGAGATTGCCGAGACCACTCGGTTGTCGCCGGAGCGCTGGATGCGTGACCCGGAGATGGCCGGCCTCGAGTTTCTGTGGCCGAGCCGGATCCATGGCAGCCCTCATCTGTCGACGCGATAGGATGCACGGATCGTCCGGGGTTGGGTGATGTCGCTGGGCCTTGAGCCGAGCGCCTACGGCTCGCATTCCATGCGACGGACCAAGGTCGCGCAGATCTACAAGAAGACCGGCAACCTGCGCGCCGTCCAGCTGCTGCTGGGGCACACGAAGATGGACAGCACGGTGCGCTACCTCGATGTAGACATCGAAGACGCGTTGTCCCTCTCGGAGGGGATCGACCTGTAGACACCGTCCCGACCGGCGCGTTCGCGCCGACGGCCCTCTTCTGCCGTTGGTCGAGGTTCCACGTGCCGCGATGCAGCTTCCCCCAAGCTGCCATTCGCTCCCTCCCGCAGCATTTTCGACCGGCCAAAGCCCGGGTCGCGGGACTTTGCGGACATGAGTGGTTGCGAGTCGGAAATCCCCAAGGGGTGGTGCCTGATCGTAAAGGCCAGAGGGTGAGGAGCACCTACCGACCAACTTGAGGTTTTGAAGTGATCATTTTAGTATCGTGATATGGGTAGACCAAGAACATACTCCCGGGATGTTGTGCTCGAAAGGGCCATGGGTGCGTTTTGGCAGAACGGCTACGTGGCAACGTCCGTAAGCGATGTCGTCCGCGAGACCGGGCTGAATACAGCCAGCATGTACAAGGAGTTCGGTGACAAGGACGGGCTTTTCCGGGAAGCGTTGGGTTACTATCGCGGTCATGTCATCGGCCCTCGCTACCAGATCCTGCGTGACAATCCCAACTTGGCCGGTGTCGAGACCTTCTTGAAGAATGTTCTGACCGGGGCCGCCAAGACCGAGTACAAAGGCTGCCTGATGATGAACCATCTGGCGCAGAAACACGCGATCAGCCCGGAAGCAGCCGAGCAGGTCGAGGCATTCTGCGCCGAGATCGAATCATTGGTTGAAACCGCACTTCGGAACGCCCAGTCGGATGGGGATATCGCGCCCGACAAGGACGCCAAAGAGCTTGCCAGCTTCATCGTGTTCTGCGTTCACGGAGCGGTTCTCTACGGGCGTCATGACAGTAAAAAGGACGAAATTTCAGTATTTTATGATATGATTATCGGCGCACTCAAGCACTAGCGGCGCGTACGGACCAATTTTAAAGTAGTTATTTTAAAACAGTTGATTTAATATCCCTCTATCAGCCGGGCTGACCATGGCACTGGGCTGGATCGACAAACAGGGGAGAACCACCATGACGATTTCCGAATCCGCAATGGCCTTCTTCGACGCCTGCGAAACCGGCAAGGGCTGGGATGCGTGCAAGGCCTTTTGCCATGAGGGCGCCGCCTTTTCGTGCCAAGCTGATGCGCTGGGGGATGTATCGACAGTTGAGGCATATACGGGCTGGACGGCTGGGCTTTTGACGCCCATCCCAGATGGTCATTACGATCTCAAGTCGTTCTCGACCGATCACCAACGAAACATCGTGGTCGCCACGTCGGTATTCCGAGGGACACAGACCGGAGAAGGCGGTCCGGTTCCCCCGACAGGCAAATCCGTTGCTGCGGAGTATGCCTATGTCATGGAGTTCGAGGGAGACAAAATTGCTCGAATGACCAAGATCTGGAACGACGGCCATTCTCTGAAACAGCTTGGTTGGGCTTAGACGCCCGCTAGACCGGGAAGTTCAACAGAGCGGCGTCTGTACTCGCGATCCGGGCCAGGTTCGGTGCCGGCTGCGAGGCGTTGCTTCGGGTTCAGGCCGGCCGTTCGCGACAGTGACGCGGTCCAGGATGCCACCTGACTGCGCTTCTATGCAAGGCCGGCCCTTGGCTGCCATCCAGAACGGATTACCGATGCTGCGGCGCGGCCCGCCGAAGCCGCCTTTCGAAGCGTGCTGAATGGGAGAGGCGTCGGAGATCAGGAAAGCGGACGTTTCAACTATTCGTAGTGTGCTGCCGAACCGCAACTTCCAGCCCGAGGCCAGCGATCCCCAAAGCCCCGGAACTGATCTGCTGCAACTCAAATGGTCTTCGGTTGAAAGCGAGCTGGCGTAGCCTCGCCGATCCGCTATCAATGCCTGTTCAGCACGCCCATCGGCAGCCACGGCACAGCCGCCCGCCGCCGTTATGAGAGAGTCGCGTGGAGATGCGCACTCGCCATTCAGGCTCGCCCGACCCCTGCAAGGGCGCCGGTGGGCGCGCGGGAGAGGGGCAGCCGGGGGAGCTGGGTGAGCCCGTCCAGCTTGTCCCGGAGGGTCGCGGTTTCGGTAAGGCGCTCCGCGGTCAGACCCTGTCCGGTATGCCCCAGAATGTCCTTGCGAACGTTGTCCCGGACACCCGCCGGGCCAAGGGCGGTGGCGACGTAGTGGCGGAAGGAGTGAAGCACCTTGCTCTCCGGGTTCCCTGAAAGCTCCTTCTTCAGGATTTTCCGGAACCGGAAGTCGATCTTGTCGCCCCATCTCGCGCCTTGCGTAGGCCGCATGTCCGGGAAGAGGTCGGCGTCGCCCGCCGCGCGCCGGGCCTCGAGATATTCGATAAAGCCCAGTTCCAGAATCTGCGGGTGAACCGGAAGGTCGCGGCGAGAGGCGGCGTTCTTGAGGCCGCGGTTGATGTTCTTTCGGATCCGGAAGAACAGGATCCTGTCCTCGGTCAGAACCTCCTCGGTCAGAAGCCCGGCGATTTCCGCCCGCCGCGCGCCCGACAGCGCGGCGATCAGCGGCACCCAGTAGAGCCCGTCGTGGATGATCTCGGGGCCGGGTTTCTGCCAGGCCTGGCGCAGCCCGCGCCCATGCCAGACAGGATGGCCGAAGATCGCCTGCACGTCCTCTGCGGTGAGGGCCGGGCGTTCATCGCGCTCGCGGCCGGACTTGCGCAGGCGCAGCCAGCCGAGGTCGATCCGCAGGGTGTTGTCGAAGCCCTCGGCCCGGGCCTTGTTCAGAACCTGGCCGAGATAGTCGAGGTTGCGGTTGATCGTCGTGACCGACAGGCCGCGGTCCTGATCGGGAAGGGCCTCGGCGTCCTTCAGGATCTGCGGGCATCGTCGCGGGAAAGGCCTTGGGTCATCATCGTATCGAAATGGGAATAGCTTTTTGTGGTGACAATCGGGCCGAGACGCCGCGCAATCAAGGGGTCATTCGTGCACAGGCTGATCTGCATTATCCGGCTACCAAGCGCCGCGGGCAGGCGCCTGCGCCAGGCATAGGTCGCGCCGCGCCGGAAGGTGTTCGATTGCAGTCCCATAGGCGCCTCCATCTGAAGGCGCCTACGAGGCCAAGCTGGCAATTCCGGTCACATGTATGACAGGAACGTGCGATTCACCCGAAAACGGGCGATTGCCATACGATCACAAGGACTTGGGAAGTTTGGCTCCGGCGGTAGGGATCGAACCTACGACCAATTGATTAACAGTCAACTGCTCTACCGCTGAGCTACGCCGGAACACGGGGGGCGATATAGCAAGCGTTGCTGGGGGCGTCCAGAGGCTTTTGTCACAAAATATGCAATCTCTCAAATCCGCCTGAAAACGGGTGTTTCGCCCGGTCTTTCATGGGGTGCAACCAGGCTTCTTTCTTCAAGATCAACAAGATGGGCCAGGACGTTGCGGGCGGCCGCACCCAGGAGCGCGGGCGGGATATCGGTGTAGATGAGGCGGGCGATGGCGGCGGCGTCCGCCTGGCCTTCGCTCAGCGCGGCGAGGATCTGCGCTTCGCGTTCGCGGCGGTGGGAGGCAAGGAACGCAATGCGGCCAGCGGGATTCTCCACGGGCTCTCCATGGCCGGGATAGAGCCGCGTCGCCCCGTGTCGGGCCAACTTGTCAAGGCTTTCCATGTAGGCTCCCATGTCTCCGTCCGGCGGAGAGACCAGAGAACTGGCCCAGCCCATCACGTGATCGCCCGAGAACACCCGATCCCCCCAGGCAAAGCACAGGTGATTTCCCAAGTGTCCCGGCGTGTGGATCGCGCGCAGGGACCATCCTTGGCCTTCGACAAGTGTTCCATCCGGCAGTTCTTCGTCCGGGCGAAAGTCGTGGTCGATGCCCTCGCCACCGCCAACCGTTTCTTCAAGCGCCAGGGCAGACATGCGGGCGCTTCGCCCCGCCCGCGCGTCCCCGAAGGCCAGAACCGGGGCGCCGGTCGCTTCCGCCAGGCCTCGGGCAAGCGGCGAGTGATCCAGATGACTGTGCGTGACGAAGATATGGCTGACGGTCTCACCCTTGGCGAGCGTGGCAAGGATCGCTGCCAGATGCAGTGCCATGTCCGGTCCGGGGTCGATGACCGCGACACGGCCTGCGCCAAGAATGTAGGTGTTGGTCCCGGTGTGGGTCATCGGTGAAGGGTTCGGAGCCCTCAGAAGCCGCAGACCAGGCTCCAGTTGTACCGGTCCGCCGATCCGATCCTGCATCTTCCGCTTCCTCTCTTGCTGCCGCGCCGCTAGGGTCCGACCATGCCCAATAAGCCGATCTCTGCAAGCGTGAAACGGATCCTGCCCCGCGGGCTTTATGGCCGCGCGGCACTGATCCTCATCCTGCCCGTTCTTGTCGTGCAACTGGTGGTGTCCGTCGCGTTCCTTCAGCGCCATTTCGAGGGTGTCACGCTGCAGATGACGCGCAATATCGTGCTGGAGATCCGCCTGCTGATCGACACGATGGAAGCTGCCGGACCGGCAGGCCGCTCCGCCGCAGAGGAATTGGCGGGGCCGCTTGCGCTGGATCTTGAGTGGGGGCGGGTGCCGGACAGGGACCTGCGGGTGTTCTATGATTTTTCGGGAAGGGTCGTGATCGCGACCTTGCGCGAAAACCTTCCCGAAGTCGGTTTCGTCGATCTTTCCGACCTGGGGCGGGTACGCCTGGGGCTTGCGACCTCCGCGGGGACTGCAGAGGTCGCGTTCGATCGGCGCCGTGTGTCGGCCTCGAATCCGCACCAGCTTCTGGTCTTGATGGTGGCGACCGGCTTGCTGATGACGATGATCGCCTTCGTGTTCCTGCGCAACCAGTTGCGCCCGATCCGCAGGCTTGCCATCGCCGCGGAAGCCTTCGGACAGGGCAGGGTGCTGCCGTACAACCCTTCCGGTGCGACCGAGGTGCGCGCGGCGGGACATGCGTTCCTGCATATGCGCGAACGGATCGAACGGCAGAGAGAGCAGCGCACGCTGATGCTGAGCGGTGTCAGCCACGACCTGAGGACACCATTGACGCGTCTCAAGCTAGGCCTGTCGATGCTTCCCGAGGACAATGATACGGCTGCGATGTTGCGCGACGTAGATGACATGCAGGTCCTGACCGATGCCTTTCTTGCCTTCGTGCGCGGGGTGTCCGCGGACGAGACCGCAGAACCTTGCGACCCCTCCGAAATAGCCGAGGCTACCGTCGCCGATTTTCGTCGGACCGGTGCGAACGTGACGCTTGGGGACAAGGTCGGAAAGCTGCGCATGCCTCTGCGGCCCCATGCGATCCGCCGTGCATTGGAAAACCTGATCGGCAATGCGGTGCGCTACGGGCGCCGGGCCGAAGTCTCGGTCCTGCGGCAGGGAGGGCGGATTGTCTTGCGCGTCGAGGATGACGGGCCGGGCATCCCGGAATCGCGCCGGGAAGAGGCGCTGAGGCCCTTCACGCGCCTCGACGCGGCGCGCAACCAGGATCGCGGATCCGGGGCTGGGCTTGGTCTGGCGATCACCGCCGACATCGCAAGGGGCCACGGCGGGCAGCTTCGCCTGGGTCAAAGCGACAGGCTGGGTGGCCTGATGGCCGAAATCGTGCTTCCGATCAGTCTGGTTGATCCGAGCTGATCACAAGAATAAATATAAATAAAACAAATACCTGATACTATTTGTTAAGGCGTGTTCATGCTGCGGAGGCGAATTTGCGCCACGTGTCCGGCGAGAGGAAGCTAAAGGACGCTTGCGCCTCTCGGTTCCGACGTTCCCCGACCCATGGCCGCGCCACCACTCCTTGCTTCCGCGTCGCGAATGTCCAAGCCATTAGCCGCTTTGGCTTGGGTAGATCCGATTGCCGCTATTCCGGAAGCCCGGCCATCCGCAATCCCTCTATCCAGTCCTCGATGACCGCCTCCGACCAGTAACCGCGGCGAAGCGAAGAGATCCGGAAGTCCGGATCCTGCTCCAGGATCCTTCGCCTGGTCTCTTGCGTCTCCGAGTCTCGACCAAGGTGCGCGTAACAACTGGCCAGGCGGCTGAGTGCCCAGACCTTCAGGTTCGTCCGACGTTTGTATGCCTCTATCGCGTCCTCATAGCGCCGTGCCGACAGGAAGGCGTCGCCCAAAAGCAACCAATACCATTCGGGATGAAACGGGTTCAGCCGCATCGCCTCGCGGATCATCGCGATGCCTTCATCTGGCCGACCCGAGTCCGAAAGTATCGCCCCGTAGGTCATCCTTGCGTTTGCGTCGTTCGGATTGATTTCAAGCGCGCGTTCGATATGGCGCCGCTCATCTTCGAACTCGCGCAGGTAGCTGTGCAGGCTTGCCAACAACCATCGGATCTTGCCGTCGTCCGGATCAAGCGAAAGGGCATGCTCGATACGCGTCTTGCAATCGACAAGAAGCGATCTCGGCGCGGCGTCGTAACCGCTGATCACGACCTCTGCAAATGCCAGGTATGCCTGCGCCAGCGCATGGTTCGGATCAAGCCGCAACGCTTCGCGAAATAGCGCGGCTGCCTTTTCGTTGTCATCCGGGGCGTAGCCGCGCAGATGCTTGATGCCGCGAAGGACGCATTCGCAGGCCGCCGGGGACGGGTTGCGGCGGCTTTGTTCGACGATGGTGTCTTCCATCCGGTTGTGAATGGTCGTGATGATCGCTCTGGCGATCTGGTCTGGAATGGCCAGCGCTTCGCCGGCCTCGCATTCGAAGACGTCACTCCAAGTCTGCGCGCGGCTGGCGCCCTCGACAAGTCGAACTGTGATACGCATTCGCGATGCGTTGGCCTGGATGCTGCCCTGCATCAGCAGCATGACGCCAAGCCGCCGCGCGATCTCGGTCGTGTCGCTTGACTCGCTTGCCACGGCGGCAGAGGAGTATTGGTCGATCACGAAGACGGATCGGAACCTGCCCAAGCCGGTCGCGATCTCCTCTGCCAGACCTTCGCAAAGAAAACTCAGCCGCTCGTTTCCGCTAAGGTTGCGGAAGGGAAGGATTGCGATCGAGGGCCGATCCGCGATGTCGTGGGTCGCGATTGCATCTTGTCCGGGATGGGGCGTGTGTGACTCGCCTGGTCCCGTAAGGATGTCGCGATACAGGTCCTCGGTCTCGCGGTCCGGATCGACATCAAGTTCTTCGCGCAGTGCAGCCCGGCAACGGGCGTAAAGCTTCAGGGAGGATGAACGCTCGCCCCGCGCGCTGCTGATCCTCATCATTGCTCGGTAGACAGGTTCAAGCGCGCGGTCCTGGCTTAGAAGCTTTCGGCCCAGCCCCATGGCGGCTTCCAGGTCTGCCTCGGGCAGAACCGAGATCGAAGCCGCCGTCACAAGGCGCTCGGCCAGACCGTCCAGCCGGGCGCGCTCTTCCGTGACCCAGCGTTCGAATTCGGGTGTGGAAAAGTCGAACCCGTCCAGCAGAGGCCCGCAATAAAGCTCGGAAATTTCGGCTGTCAGGACGGCTGAAGCGCAGCCCTCGGCAAACTCGACGGCATCGATGGCAATTCCGGACGTGTCCAGCACGACGCTTTCCTTGTCGCCCGACAAGGGATCCAGCCCGGCCGCACGGAAGACGCTGCGCAGGACGGCCAGCGACTGGCGCAGGCTGCCGCGCGCCTGGGCGTCGGCCCGATCGGCCCACAGAAGCGACGCAAGCCTTTCGCGCGACTGCGCCCGCCCGCCCTGAAGTGAAAGGAACGCCAGCAATTGGCGGTCTTTCTTCGTGGGCAGGGAAAGTGCCTCTCCCTCGGATGTGCTGAGGCGGAAGCCTCCTAGAAGATCAAGCCGAAAGCGCCGCATGTCACAGACTCCGGTGGTGCGCACGGCAGGGCGATTTAACAGTCATTTCACGATCCACGACCTTCGCAACTGTTTTTTTCAGCATGAATTGACGGAGGTCGCACGGATTATTTGACGGAGGCCACCCAAGCTGAGGCCAAGCAAACGAAAATTGCCAGCGGAGGTGCCCCATGAAAACGCTCTTCACATACCTTGGGCGGTCACTCTTCCTTCCCTCGTTTGAAGCATCGGACAGCGGAAGCCCTTACGACGACGACCCGGACCCCTGCCTTGGCATCGACTGCAAGATGGAGCAGGCCCTTCTGGCGTGCTTCCATAGCGAAGGGGCGCGCCAGTATCTTGACTACGTATGCAGGTGCCGCGAATGACCAGGCATGAGTTTCCGTACCGCGATATGGCGCTGACGCCGGAATTGGTGGCGCTGTGCGATCGACAAGTCCCGCCGACGGACGACGACCCTGACCATGTCGCCTTCAGTGACGCCGATTATGACAGGGCCGCCCAAGAGCTTCTGGCCGTGCTTGAAGGAGATCCGATCTGGGTTTTCGCGTATGGATCGCTGCTGTGGAACCCTGCGGCCGAGCCCTCAGAGCGTCGCGTCAGCACAGCAAGGGGCTGGCACCGCTCCTTCTGCATCGAGATGCGAAACTGGCGCGGGACCGTGGAACGGCCAGGCCTTATGATGGCGCTCCGCCGCGGCGGGCTTTGTACGGGCGTGGCGCAGCGGTTCGATGCACGGGACCGCCATCGACTGATGGCTGATCTTCTCAAGCGGGAAATCGGCGGGCCAATCGGGCTGTCTTCGCTGCGACTCATCCCGCTCTCCTCGGACTGGGATCAAATCCGCGCGCTCTGTTTCTACGCAGAGCCTCAAGATGTCGCGGGAACGCCGGAGCGCTCCGATGAAGAGGTGGCGGCGATCCTTTCTCTGGCTTGCGGCACTGCCGGATCAGGCGCCGAGTACCTTTACAAGACTGTCGCCGCGCTTTTGGACCATGGTATCCGCGATCCACATCTTTGGCGGCTTCAGGAACTTGTGGCCGCTTCGATAAGGGCGCGGCTGGATTCCAGCCCGTGCGCATGAGACGAATATCGTGAAGCATGCGCCATGCATCCGGAGGGGCGAGGTTGATCCGCGTCAAGGCAGTCGGAGCGTCGGGGGGCTAAGCTTTGACCAGCCCAAAACGAACTACGGAGGTTCCGATGTTTAGGTTAGCCCTGTTGTCGGCATTGCTTGCGATGCCCGCCTTCGCCGACCCGGGCGAGTATGGGCACATGATGGATTGGGGATACGGCTACGGCTTCGGGATGATGTTCGGACCGGTAATCTGGATCATCGTCCTTGGGCTTGTCGTTGTGGGTGTTGTCTGGGTCTTCCGGCAACACGACTCCGGCTTCAAGGCGGGTGGCAAACCCGATGCGCTGTCCGAACTCGACATGCGTCTGGCCAAGGGGGACATCGACCCGGAGGACTATGCGGCTCGCAAGAAGCTTCTGGGCGGCTGACATGTCGCGATCATCGACGGCGCCGCGTTCGGGTTCACCTGGCGGACTGGTGCGCGCCCATTTCCTCAAGGATCGCGCATTCCGGGCCGTCATCGCCATGGCATTGTGCGATCAGCGTCTGCAGCCGGGACTCGAGCGCCCGCAAGGATGCGATCTTTGAGCGAACAGCAGTCAGGTTCTCAACCGCCAGCGCACGGACATCGCGACTGGCGCGATGCTCATCCTCGTTCAGGCACACGAGTTTCTGACATTCCGCAAGCGTGAACCCCATCTGGCGCCCCTGTGCGACCAGATGAAGCCGATCCATATCGCGTCCGCTGAAGTCGCGATAACCGTTTGCAGCGCGCGAGGGTTTCACAAGGCCGATGTCCTCGTAATACCGTATCGTCTTGATGGGCAGTCCGGTGCGCTGCGCGACGTCGCCGATGTTCATGGCCGACTCCCTTTTTCGCGTCATCATAAACCTTGGGGGTGTCCGCAAACCGTGTTGGCCCGCTATGCGGACGAAGCTGCCGTTGCTGAATGCGCATCTGCGCTTTAGGGTTTCCGGCAATCTTGGTTAAGATGAGCGCACTATGATACTTATAGTCGATGAAGAACTGAAAGGTCATCTTGACGAGATAATGCGGAACAACAAGACGGAACAAGAGTGGGCTGAAGTTGCCTCAAGCGACTGGTTTCAATCAGCCAATTATTGCGGCGGCTTTGACGAC